>NZ_CP109473.1:3714242-4952323 GCF_036227405.1 Streptomyces sp. NBC_01460 | reverse complement strand
GCGAAGTTGACCAGGAACATGACGACGGAGGCGAGGGCTCCCGCGACGGAGGAGATGAGGATGTCGCGGTTGTAGACGTGGCTCAGCTCATGGCCGAGCACGCCGCGCAGTTCGCGCTCGTCGAGGATCTGGAGGATGCCCTCGGTGCAGCACACGGCGGCGTTGCGCGGGTTGCGGCCGGTGGCGAAGGCGTTCGGTGCCTGCGTCGGGGAGATGTAGAGCCGGGGCATGGGCTGGCGCGCCGCAGTCGAGAGCTCGCGGACCGTGCGGTAGAGCTGCGGTGCCTCGAATTCGCTGACCGGGCGGGCCCTCATGGCGCGCAGGGCGAGCTTGTCGCTGTTCCAGTACGCGTAGGCGTTGGTGGCGAGCGCGACGAGGAGGGCCACGATCAGGCCGGTCCGTCCGAAGAAGCTGCCGATGACGATGATGAGGGCCGAGAGGCCCCCGAGGAGTACAGCGGTTTTCAGCCCGTTGTGCCGGCGGTGCACGGTACGCCCTCCAAATGGTGCAGCAGGGGAACCCTTGCTCGGTGGTGCTCCACTCCCCAGTGGAACGTCCTGTACTGGTCAACGCGAGGCGAAGGGAGCTAGTTCCCTTGTGCGAGGTGGCCGGGGGCACAGGCAGCAGGGGCGGATCCTGGTGGATCCGCCCCTGGGCCGTACGGGTGGAAGTGCCGCCGCGGGCGGGTGGCTCCGCGCGGTGGAGGGGTCAGCGCTGGGCGGGGAGCCCCGCGAGAGCGCGCGCCTCGGCGTCCGGCTCGACCTCACAGGTGCAGTGCGCGCACCGGCTGGCGACCGAGGGGATCTCGCTGAAGCACTGGGGGCAGTCGCGCAGGGCGGCCTTGATGTCGGCCGCCTTCTCCTCCGCCTTGGCCGTGAAGCGGTTCTGGACCTTGGCCATGGGGAGGACGACCAGGAAGTAGAGGACCGCGGCGGTGATGAGGAAGGCGATGGCGGCGCTGATGAAGAGGCCGTAGGGGAACGTCACGCCGTCGACGGAGTAGGAGGCCTTGCTGAAGTCTCCGGTGCCGCGGGTGAAGAGGCCGATCAGCGGCAGGATGAAGGCGTTGCTGAAGGCGGTGACGACAGCGGTGAAGGCGGCTCCCACGGCGAGGCCGATGGCCATGGAGATGACGTTCCCGCGGAGGATGAAGTCCTTGAACCCGTTCAGCACCGCTCTGGCTCCTCTGTGCTCTTCTGTGTGGTCGTCCTGCGTCCCTTTTCGTGACGCCTGCACGCATGACCATGCCCTGTCCGCGGCTCCGCGGGCAAGCCGGTCGGAGCGGCTCAGAAGAGGCTGACGGCGGCGAAGCGGAGGATGAGCTGCGGTGCCCCGGAGAGTGTGATTCCGGCTACGGCGGTCAGGACGATCGCCACGGTGAGCGGCGCGGGGACCCGGTGCGTGGGCGCGGCGGGGACGTCTTCGGCGGCCGTGTCCTTCGCCGGGCTCCTGAAGAGCGCGGCGGTCCACCGGAGGTAGTAGTACAGCGCGATCACGACGTTGACGGCCATGACGACGGCGAGCCAGCCGAGTCCCGCGTCGACGGCCGTGGAGAAGACCGTGACCTTGGCGAAGAGGCCCACGATGCCGGGCGGCAGGCCCGCGAGGCAGAGCAGGAAGAAGCCCAGGGCGAGCGCGGCCAGGGGCCGGGTTGCGTAAAGGCCGCGGTAGTCGCTGAGGCGGTTGCCGGGGTGGCTGCGGGCGACCAGGGCGGCGACCGCGAAGGCTCCGAGGTTCACCACGGCGTACATGAGCGCGTAGGCGACGGTCGAGCCGATCTGTGTGTCCCCGGCGTAGGCGGCTGCCGCGATCGGTACGAGGAGGTAGCCGGCCTGGCCGACGGACGACCAGGCGAGGAGGCGCACGGCGCTCCGGGCGCGGGTGGCGTTCTGGCGGAGCGCGGCGAGGTTGCCCGTGGTCATGGTCAGCGCGGCGAGGACGGCCAGGGCCGGGCCCCAGACGTCGGCGTACGACGGGAAGCCGATGACGGTGACGAGGATGAGGCCGGAGAAACCGACCGCCTTGCCGACGACCGAGAGGTACGCGGCGATGGGGAGCGGCGCCCCCACGTAGGTGTCGGGGACCCAGAAGTGGAACGGGGCGACGGCCGTCTTGAAGGCGAAGCCGACCAGGGTGAGGACGACGCCCGCCTCGGCGAGGGTGGTGAACCTGCCCGGTACGTCGTCGAGCCGGGCGGCGATCTCCGTGAGGTGCATGGTGCCGGTGGTGGCGTAGACGAAGCTGACGCCGAGGAGCATGACGGCGGTGGCGACGACCGAGGAGAGGAAGAACTTCAGGGCGGCCTCGGAGGAGCGCCGGTCGCCGCGCTTGATGCCGACGAGGGCGAACGCGGGGAGCGAGGCGACTTCGAGCGCGACGACGAGGGTGGCCAGGTCCCGGGCCGCCGGCAGGAGCGCCGCGCCCGCCGCGGAGGAGAGCAGCAGGAACCAGAACTCGCCGGCGGGGAGCTTGCGGGTGTCGCCGATCGAGAGCAGCGCGGTGAGCAGTGCTCCGCCGAGCACGAGCGCCTGGATGACGAGCGCGAAGTGGTCGGCGGTGTAGCTGCAGGCCTGGGTGGCGCCGGTGAGGCAGAAGGTGGAGCGGTCACCGGCGCGCAGCGGGACGAGCACGGCGAGCGCGGCGACGAGCCCGGCCACCGCCCCGTAGCCGAGGAGCGGCTTGTGCCGTTCGCCGACGAAGAGGTCCGCGACGAGGATCAGCAGGGCTGCGGACGCCGCGATGACGGGGGGTGCGATGGCGAGCCAGTCGACGGACTGGACGAGGCTTTCCGCCCCGGTTGCGCTGCCGGCTGCCACGGTCACGACTTGCCTCCTGCGAGGAGCTTCTGCACGGCCGGGTCGGTGAGGCCGAGGAGGACGGCGGGCCAGAGGCCGGCAAGGACGGTCAGGGCGGCGAGCGGGGTCCAGGCGGCGAATTCGTAGCGCTGGATGTCGGCGACCGGGTGGGGCTGCTCGCGGTGCTCGCCCATGCAGACGCGGCGTACGACGATCAGCATGTACGCGGCGGTGAGCAGGGTGCCGAAGGCGCCGATCGCCATGAAGGTGAGGAAGGCGGGGCGGCTGAGTCCCGCGGCGGGGTCGAAGGCGCCGAACAGCGTGAGCATCTCGCCCCAGAATCCGGCGAGGCCGGGGAGTCCGAGCGACGCGACCGCGGCGAAGGCGAGGAGTCCGCCGAGCCGGGGGGCGCGGCCGTAGAGGGCGGCTCCGGTGGCACCCGACAGGGTGTCGAGGTCGGCGGTGCCGTAGCGGTCCTTGACGGCGCCGACCAGGAAGAACAGCAGGCCGGTGATGAGGCCGTGGGCGATGTTCGCGAAGAGCGCGCCGTTGACGCCGGTCGGGGTCATCGTCGCGATGCCGAGGAGCACGAAGCCCATGTGGCCCACGGAGGAGTAGGCGATCAGGCGCTTGAGGTCGCCCTTGGCGCCGGGGCGGGCGAGGGCGAGGCAGGCGAGGGATCCGTAGATGATCCCGACGACGGCGAAGGCGGCGAGGTACGGCGCGAAGGTCCGCATCCCGTCGGGGGCGACGGGGAGCAGGATCCGGACGAAGCCGTAGGTGCCCATCTTCAGCAGCACGCCGGCGAGGAGGACGGAGCCGACGGTGGGGGCCGCGGTGTGGGCGTCCGGCAGCCAGCTGTGCAGGGGCCACATCGGGGTCTTCACGGCGAGCCCGATCCCGACGGCGAGTACGGCGATGACCTGCACGGACGTGGTCAGGCCACGGCCGTTGTCAGTGGCGAGTGCCACCATGTCGAAGGTGCCGCTCTTCAGTCCGATGAGGAGCAGCCCCAGCAGCATGATCACGGAACCGAGCAGGGTGTAGAGGATGAACTTCCAGGCGGCGGGCTGCTTCCGGTCGCCGCCCCAGCGGGCGATGAGGAAGTACATCGGGATGAGGACCATCTCGAAGGCCAGGAAGAACAGCATCAGGTCGAGGACGGCGAAGGTCGCGAGGGTGCCGGCCTCGAGGACGAGGACGAGAGCGACGAAGGCCTTCGGGGAGGGTCCCGCGGGGAGCTTGAAGTAGCTGTAGAGCGCGCAGAGGAAGGTCAGCAGCGCGGTCAGCACGAGAAGGGGGAGCGAGATGCCGTCTGTGCCGAGATGGATCCGGACGTCGAGTGCCGGGATCCAGCTGATGTCCGTGGTGGCCTGCATCCTCGACGGGTGGTCGTGGTCGAAGCCGGCGGCCAGGACGAGCGTGGCCAGGAGTACGGCGCCGGTGACGGTCACGCCGTGGCGGAGCACGGCCTGGTCGGGGCTGCTGCCCTTGAGCCCGGGCGGGGCGGGCAGGAGGGCCGCGACCGCGCCGAGGAGCGGGGCGACGACGACGAACGCCAGAAGGAACTGCATCACGGATGCGCTGATATCGAACACGGCTCACGCCCCGGCGTAGACGTTGGCAAAGACGACGGCGGCGATCGCCAGGACAAGGGTTCCGGCGAGCAGCGCGCCGAGGTAGGTCTGCACGTTGCCCGTCTGGGCGCGGCGGACCGCGGTGCCGAGTCCGCGGGCGATGCTGCCCGAGCCGCGTACGTAGGTCTCGACGACCTCGCGGTCCAGGAAGCGGACGAGCCGGGCGGCGGCGGCGACGGGGCGGACGAACACCGCCGTGTAGAGGGCGTCCAGGTGGAAGCCGGTCACCGCGTGGCGGTGGAGCGGGCCCAGCAGGAGACGGCCGGGGTCCGAGGGGTCCTGGGCGTCCGCGATGGTGCCGTACGCGGCGGTGTGCGAGGTCATCGCCTCGGCCTCCACGAGGGCGGGTTCGGCGTCGGGGTGGGCGGCGACGGCGCCGACCGGGGGGCGGTCGGCGAGCGCCGTGGTGTGGCGCCAGGCCCCGTAGGTGACGAGTCCGCCGACGAGCCCGACGCCGGTGGAGAGGACGGCGGTCGTGAGGGAGGGGGTGAGGCTGTGTCCGTCGAACCAGTCGGTGAGGGTGCCGACGGTGAGGCCGAAGGCGATCGTCGGGACGGCGAGGACCCAGAGCACGGAGGTCATCGCGACGGGCTGCCTGCCGTGGTCGGGGGCCTCGGGGCCGCGTCCGCGGAAGGCCAGGAGCCACAGCCGGGTGGCATAGGCGGCGGTGAGGACCGCCGCCGCGAGTCCGGCGACGAGGATCGTCCAGCCCGCCGCGGCCGGTGCGACGTCGCGGTCCCCGAAGGCGGTGTGCTCGGCGGCGACGAGAACGGCTTCCTTCGAGAAGAAGCCGGCGAACGGGGGGATGGCGGCGAGCGCGAGAAGGGCGACGGTCATCGTCCAGTAGGCGTCCGGGATCCGCTTGGTCAGGCCTCCCATGCGGGACATCGCGGCGAGTGAGTTGGTGCCGGCCGCGTGGATGACGACGCCCGCGGCAAGGAAGAGGACTGCTTTGAAGGCGCCGTGGGACAGGAGGTGGAAGACGGCGGCCCCGCGGTCGCCGACGGCGAGGGCGCCGGACATGTAGCCGAGCTGGCCGATCGTCGAGTAGGCGAGGACGCGCTTGATGTCGTCCTGGGCGAGTGCGGCGAGTCCAGAACCGACCATGGTGACGGCCGCCATCACGGCGAGGACGACGAGGGCGGCGCCCGAGGCGGCGAAGACGGGCAGGAGCCGGGCCACGAAGTAGATGCCGGCGGCGACCATCGTCGCGGCGTGGATCAGCGCGGAGACGGGGGTGGGGCCGGCCATCGCGTCGGGCAGCCAGGTGTGCAGGGGGAACTGCGCGGACTTGCCCGCGACACCGGCGAGGAGCAGCAGGGCGACGATCGTGGGGTGGTCGAGTCCGCCGTTGGTGACCGCGGCCAGGATGCCGGTGATGCGGAAGGTCCCGGTGTCCGCGGCGAGCGCGAACAGGCCGATGAGGAACGGCACGTCGCCGAGCTTGGTGACGAGGAAGGCCTTGAGGGAGGCGGCGCGCGCCTCGGGGGTCTCCCAGTAGTGGCCGACGAGGAAGTACGAGCAGATGCCCATGATCTCCCAGCCGACCAGGAGCACCATCAGGTCGCCGGAGTAGACGACGAGCAGCATCGCGGAGGTGAAGAGGGAGACGAGGGCCGCGTACGAGGGGTAGCGGACGTCGTCCTTGAGATACGCCGTCGAGTAGATCTGCACGCAGGTGGCGACGAGCCCGACGAGGACGGCGACGAGGACGGCGAAGCCGTCGAGGTGCAGGGCGAGGTCGATCGGGACGGAGCCGGTGGGGGTCAGCTGCGTCGCGGCGTCGATGGGGCGGCCGCCGCCCTGGCGCGCGGCGACGACGACGGCGAGCACGGCGGCGGTCAGGGTCGGCAGGACGGCGAGGGGGCGGACGAAGCCGGGTGCGCTCCGGCCCAGGAGCAGCCCTGCGGCGGCACCCAGGAAGGGAAGGAGGGGGACGAGGACGGCGAGGGTCGTGGTGGTCACGCGGTGGCCTCTGCCTTCTTTGCCTTCCCTGCCGGAGCAGTGGCCTGGTCTGCGGTGGTGTCCTGGGAGCCGTCGTCGGCGTCGTCCGGGAGCGATTCGGCGTCGTCGGTCTCCGCGGTGTCGCGGAGACGGTCGATGTCCGAGCTGCCGCGGTTGCGGTAGACGGCCAGGACGATCGCGAGCCCGATACCGATCTCGGCCGCGGCGATGGCGATCGTGAAGAGGGTGAGGGCCTGGCCGGCGTGGAGCGCGTCGCGGAGCCAGACGTCGAAGGCGACCAGGTTGAGGTTGACGGCGTTGAGCATGAGCTCGACGGACATCAGGACGAGGATCACGTTGCGGCGGGCCAGCACTCCGTACAGCCCGGTGCAGAAGAGGAGGACGGCGAGGACGGCGGGATAGGCGAGGTGCATCAGCTCTGTTCCTCCCTCTCGGCCCGAAGGTTCCGGCCGGTCCGGCGGTCGTCGCTGCCCTTGCCGCCCTTGCCGCCGTTGCCGTCCTGGCGGTCCTTGCCGTCCTGGCGGTCCGTGCCGTCCGTGCCGTCCTTGCGGGACACGACGATCGCGCCCACGAGGGCGGCGAGCAGCAGGACGGAGAGTGCTTCGAAGGGCAGCACCCAGTGCCTGAAGAGGAATTCCCCGGAGGCCTTGGTCGAGCCCTGGGCGGGACCGTCCAGATCGATCCAGGTCGTACGGAAGGCGTCCACGACGACCCAGACCAGGGTGCCCGCGGCGGCGGCCGAGGCGCCGAGCGCGATCCACCGGTTGCCCGAGTCGGCGTCCGGGGAGCGGCCGATGGGGGCTCTGGTGAGCATCAGCCCGAAGAGGAGGAGGACGACGACGGAGCCGACGTAGATCAGGACCTGCACCCAGGCGATGAACTCAGCGGTGAGCAGCAGGTACTCCACCGCGATGCCGCCGAGTGCCACGACGAGCCAGAGGGCCGCGTGCACGAGCTGCTTGGTCGTGACGGTGATCAGGGCTGCGCCGAGGGTGGCGAGGCCGACGAGGACGAAGGCGATCTCGACACCGGTCGGGGAGAGGAAGCCGGGATGGCCGGCGGCGGCCGCGAGGGTCACTCCTGCCCCTCCTGTTCCGCTTCCTGGCCCGACCGCTGGGCTTCCTGTGCCTGGAGGGCCTCTTGGGCCTCCTGGGCCTCCTGGGCCTGGAGCTTGTCGGCCGTCTTGCGGGCGGCGGCGATCTCCTTGGGCTCCTCGGCCCCCGGGTCGAGCGCGGGCGGCTCGGGAACGGTCCACATCCACTCACGGAGCTTGTCGCGCTCGTGGGTGAGCTCGTGGATGTCCGTCTCCGCGTACTCGAACTCGGGCGACCAGAACAGCGCGTCGAAGGGGCACACCTCGATGCAGATACCGCAGTACATGCACAGGGCGAAGTCGATCGCGAAGCGGTCCAGGACGTTGCGGCTGCGCTCCCGGCCGCCGGGTGCGGCGGCGGGCATCGTCTCCTTGTGGGAGTCGATGTAGATGCACCAGTCGGGGCACTCGCGGGCGCAGAGCATGCAGACCGTGCAGTTCTCCTCGAACAGTCCGATGACTCCCCGGGTGCGGGGCGGCAGTTCGGGCTGGACGTCCGGGTACTGCGCGGTGACCGTGCGCTTCGTCATGGTCCGCAGGGTGACGGCGAGACCCTTGGCCAGGCCTGAGCCGGGGATCGGGGGCACTAGTTGATCGCCACCTTCACGATGCCGGTGAGCGCGATCTGCGCGAGGGCGAGGGGGATGAGCGTGGTCCAGGCGAGCTTCTGCAGCTGGTCCTCACGCAGGCGGGGGTAGGTGACCCGGAGCCAGATGACGACGAACGCGAGGACCGCGGTCTTGAGCAGGGTCCAGACCCAGCCGAGCCCGTCGGCGCCGAGCGGTCCGTGCCACCCGCCGAGGAAGAGGACGGTCGTCAGGCCGCACAGGACGACGATCCCGGCGTACTCGGCGAGCAGGAAGAGGGCGAAGCGAAGTCCCGTGTACTCGGTGTAGGCACCGAAGATGATCTCCGAGTCCGCGACCGGCATGTCGAAGGGCGGGCGCTGGAGTTCGGCGAGGCCCGCCACGAAGAAGACCAGGGCGCCGACGATCTGCCAGGGCAGCCACCACCACTCGAAGGCGTTGAGGATGCCGGGGAGGGAGACGGTGCCGGCCGCCATGGCCACGGACGCCGCGGCGAGCAGCATCGGCAGTTCGTAGGCGAGGAGCTGTGCGGCCGTGCGGAGACCGCCGAGGAGGGAGAACTTGTTGGCCGAGGCCCAGCCCGCCATCAGCGAGCCGAGCACGCCCACGCCCATGACGGCCAGCACGAAGAAGATGCCCGCGTCGACGACCTGACCGACCGCTCCCTCACCGGGGCCGATCGGGATGGCGACGATCACGAGGAGGTACGGGAGCAGGGCGACGGCGGGGGCCATCTGGAAGACGCGGCGGTCCGCGGCGGCCGGTACGACGTCTTCCTTCTGCGCGAACTTCACCCCGTCCGCGACGAGCTGGGCCCAGCCGTGGAAGCCGCCCGCGTACATGGGGCCGAGGCGGCCCTGCATGTGGGCCATCACCTTGTGCTCGGCCTGTCCCACGACGAGCGGGACCACCATGAACACGGCAAAGACGATGACGAGGCGGAGGGCGACGTCGAGTACGTCGTTCACGCGGTATCGCCTCCGGCAGGTCGGTCGGGACCGGCGGAACGGTCGGGTCGGGACGAGGAGTCGGGGTCCGGGTCAGGGGTGGAACGGTCCGGGTCGGTGCCGGACCCCTGGCCGTCCGGACCGCTGTCCGGGCCACGGTCCGGTTCGCGGACGTCATCGTCCTGCGCGGCGGTGTCCGAGGGTTCGGGCTCCGTCGGCTGCTCGGACTCGGGTGTGGGCTCGGCTGCCGGTTCCGACGGTGCGGACTCGGCAGACTGCTCGGGCGCGGGTTCGGCCGACGCGGACTCCGCCGACGCAGAGTCCGACGGTTCGGGCTCCGTCCGAGCAGGCCCGGAGGACTCGGGCTCGGAGGACGACTCGGGCTCGGAGGACTGTTCGGGCGCAGGCGCGGACCGTCGCTCCCCCGTCGGCTGCTCCGGGGCGGCCTCGTCGAACGCGGGGCGCGCGTCGTGCCAGGGTGCGTCGGCACTGCTCGCCGCGCCCCTCGCCCGTGCCGTGTCGCCGCCGCTCTGGGTGGTGCCGGTCTCCGTCGTGGCGGGCGGAGGTACGGAGGGCGGAGGTGTAGCTGCCGGAGGCGTCTCTGGCGCAGGCGTCCCTGCCGGAGGCGTCGCCGCCGGCCCCGCGGCCTGGCTCGCCGAGCCCTGGGAGACGCTGCGGCTGCGGCGCGGAGGCGACGCCTGCGGTGTCTCCGCCGCGTCGGGCCGCTGCGCCGCCGACCCCTCGGTCACGCTCCGGGCCCGGCGCACCGGGCGGTCGCCCGCCGCGCGCGCCCCTCGGGCCGGGCGGGCGGGAGCGGGCGGGAGCTGTCCCTTGAGCGGGCCCCATTCGTTGGGATCGGGCACCCCGGGCGGCAGCATCGTGCGCCGCTTGGGCCCGCCGTGCTCGGATTCGCCCGGCTCCTTCGCCCCCGGCCATGCCTTGGCGACCCGGGCCGCCAGGACGAAGTCCTTGCGCAGCGGGTGGCCCTCGAAGCTCTCGGGCAGCAGCAGGGGGACCAGGTGCGGGTGGTCCTCGAAGGCGATGCCGAACATCTCGTGCGTCTCGCGCTCGTGCCATGCCGCGCCCGCGTACACGCCGACGGCGGTGGGCAGGGTGGCCGCGTCGTGCGGGACGGTCGTACGGATCAGCAGGCGCCGGACCGTGCCGTCGCCGAGCGCGGCGACGTGGGCGCAGACGCGGAAGCCGGTGCCCGGTTCGTCGACGGCGCTCAGCCAGTCGAAGTAGGTGCAGCCCAGCGCGTCGCGGGCCGTTTCCAGGGCCCCGGTCCAGGACGCGGCAGGGACGTCCACGGTGAGCAGGTCGTACGCGTGCGCGGCGGTGGCGCCCTCGCCGAAGACGTCGGTGACGGCGTCGGGCAGCCGGTCGTAGGCGTCCGATGCGGCACCCGGGGTGGCGTCCGAGGCGGTGTCCGATGCGGCACCCGGGGTGGCGTCCGAGGGGTTCACCTGTCCTCCTCCCCCGGCGTCCTCGGGGCGGCGACGAGACCGCTGCGCAGGGCGGCGGACGAGGGCCGCGCCGTGTCCTCGGTCGCGTACCGCTCGGCGAGCGATTCGCGGGCGATCTTCTCCTGGAGCTTGAGGATGCCCTGCAGGAGCGCCTCGGGCCGGGGCGGGCACCCGGGTACATAGACGTCGACGGGGATGATCTGGTCGACGCCCTTCGTCACGGAGTACGAATCCCAGTACGGTCCGCCGCAGTTGGAGCAGGCACCGAAGGAGATGACGTACTTCGGCTCGGGCATCTGCTCGTACAGGCGTTTCACGGCCGGCGCCATCTTGTCCGTCACCGTGCCGGACACGATCATCAGGTCGGCCTGCCGGGGGCCGGGAGCGAACGGGATGACGCCGAGCCGGATGAAGTCGTGCCGTGCCATGGAGGCGGCGATGAACTCGATCGCACAGCAGGCGAGTCCGAAGTTGAAGACCCAGAGGCTGTAGCGGCGGCCCCAGTTGAGGACCACCTTCATCGGTTCGGGCGCGAGCCGGGACAGCACCCCGAGCTTCTTCGGCCCGGGGAGCGTCGTCGGATCGGGCAGCGACACGGGGGGTTCGGGGTTCGGCCGGCTCGTCACGCCCATGCGAGGACGCCCTTCTTCCATGCGTAGAGCAGTCCCACGGCCAGGAAACCGAGGAAGATGAACATCTCCACCAGCGTCGTCGCCCCGTATCCGGGAGCCGCGAACACCGTCGCCCAGGGGAAGAGGAAGATCGAGTCGACGGCGAAGATCACGTACAGGAAGGCGTACACGTAATAGCGAACCTGGGTGTGGGCCCAGCCCTCCCCCACGGGGTCCACGCCGCACTCGTACGTGAGGAGTTTCTCCGGCGTCGGGACCACGGGCCTCAGCAGCCGGCCGGCCCCGAAGGCGACGGCGACGAACAGCACGCCCACCAGGGCGAGCAGTCCGACCACTGAGTAGCTCTGGAAGTAGTCCGACGCGAGAACGGTCGGTCCCGGCACGTCCGCCACGTCCGCCCCTCGCTCCCTCAACCTGTTCGACGGTCTGTACGCACGGGAGTCTAGGCCCTGTTAAAGAGACGGTAAGCAGCCCCGTCGCACAACGGGTGGGACGGGAGGTGACAGGGGGCCCGGTGCGAGGTGGGGTTACCCCTACCCGGCTCCCACCCACGAACCCCATGGCGTGGCCGGGCCCGGCCCGGCACGCTGGTCCTATGACCATGAGCCCCTCACTGCCGGACAACGACCGGCCGCCGCCCGCGCGCTTCGCCTTCGACCGGCGGACGTGGAAGGAGATCGCCCATCTCCTGGCCAATCTGCCGATGGCGATCGCCGGGTTCGTGTACGCCGTGTTCCTGGTCGGGGTGGGCGCCGGGCTCTCGGTCACCGTGATCGGACTGCCGCTCCTCGCGCTGGGGCTGCAGGGTGCGCGCGGGCTGGGCCGGGCCGAGCGCGCCCGGGCGCGGGGGATGCTCGGCGTGCGGATCGACGAGCCGAGCCCGATGGCGCGCGGCCGACGGGAGCAGGGCTTCTTCTCCTGGCTGTGGTCGGGGCTGAAGGACCCGGTGGGATGGCGGGCGTTGCTGTACGCGTTCATGCGGCTGCCGTGGGGGGTGGCGACGTTCGTCGTGACGCTGGTGGGCCTGTTCGTGCTCTGGCCGGTGCTCCCGTTCATCGCGCGGGGACTGACGAACGCGGACCGGGCGATGGCGCGGGCGCTGCTCTCGCCCTCCGACGAGCTGGAACGCAGGATCGCCGAGCTGGAGTCGGACCGGGGTGTGGTCGTGGACACGGCCGCCGCGGACCTGCGCCGCATCGAACGCGACCTCCACGACGGCGCACAGGCCCGCCTCGTCGCCCTCGCCATGGGCCTGGGGCTGGCGAAGGAGAAACTCACCGACGACCCCGAAGCAGCCGCCCGCATGGTCGACGAAGCCCACGGAGAGGTCAAGGTCGCCCTCCAGGAACTCCGTGACCTCGCCCGCGGCATCCACCCCGCCGTCCTCACCGACCGCGGCCTCGACGCCGCACTCTCCGCCATCGCCTCCCGCTGCACCGTCCCCGTCACGGTGTCGGTGGACCTGGAGTCCCGGCCGGCGGAGGCCATCGAGGGCATCGCCTACTTCACCGTCTCCGAACTCCTCCAGAACGTCAGCAAGCACGCCCGCGCCACCCGCGCCACCGTCGACGTCTGGCGCGCCGCCGACCGGCTGATGCTCCAGGTGCGGGACGACGGGAGGGGCGGTGCCCGGCTCGACGGCGGTACGGGCATGTCGGGTCTGGCGGAGCGGCTGGGCGCGGTCGACGGGCTGTTCGTCGTGGACTCCCCCGAGGGCGGCCCCACCACGGTCACCGCGGAGCTGCCCTGGCGCGACCGTGCGGACTCCGGAGCCGAACGGGTCGGTGCGGCATGACCGCGAGGCGGGACCGCACACCCCCGCGACGCGACGGCTCGACCGCGGGACGGGACCGCACGCCCCCGCACCGCGACGGCACGAGCACGGCAGCCCGCCGCGGCCGCCGCCCGTCCCCATGGTGGGGAAAACCCCCTGCCCGATACGGAGACCGCCCTCATGGTGCGGAGTCCCCGGGCACAGCAGTCTTGAGGTATCAGCCGACGTATCGGCTCGCGGGGAAATCCCGCCCGGAAGAACCCGCGGGGAACTCCCGCCCAGAAGAAACGGACGGACGCCACTGATGGCCACGGCATACGGACCGGACACGCGGGACCGCTACAGGCCCGCCACCGGGTCGGGGGGCCGCCCCCCGGCGAAGCACTTCCTCCCCGCGGCACTGCGCGCGCCAGTCGAGGCGCGTACCTGGCGCGAGCTGGCCTACGTGATCCTGAGCCTGCCGATCGGTGTCGTGACGTTCAGCTTGGCGGTCACCATGGTGTCGCTGGGCCTGGGCATGCTGATCACCTTCCTCGGCATCCCGATACTCGCCGCCGGCCTGGTCATGTGCCGCGGCTTCGGCGCAGTGGAGCGGGGCAGGGCGCGCGGGCTGCTGAGGCTGGACGTCGCCGATCCCGCGCCGGTGCGCGGCAGGGGCGGCCTGATGTCCTGGGTCGGCGCGGTGCTGAAGAGCGGGGTGTCCTGGCGGCACCTGCTCTACGCGGTGCTGCACATGCCGTGGGCGACGTTCGCGTTCACCGTCGCGGTGACGTTCTGGGCGTACGGCTGGGCCGCGTTCACGTATCCGCTGTGGCGCTGGGTCTTCCCGGCGTACGCGGGTGTCGACGGCATCCAGCTGTACGGCGACGCGACGCACCAGGTCTACCTCGACTCGCCCTTCGAGATGGCGGTGACCAGCGCGCTCGGTCTGGCGCTCGTCCTGGTCACACCGTGGATCATCCGTGGTCTGGTGTCCGTGGACCGGCTGATGGTGGCGGGTCTGCTCGGTCCCTCCCGGCTGGCCACCCGGGTCTCGGAGCTGGAGTCGGACCGGGGTGTGGTCGTGGACACGGCCGCCGCGGACCTGCGCCGCATCGAACGCGACCTCCACGACGGCGCACAGGCCCGCCTCGTCGCCCTCGCCATGGATCTCGGGCTGGCGAAGGAGAAACTCACCGACGATCCCGAAGCCGCCGCCCGCATGGTCGACGAAGCGCACGGAGAGGTCAAGGTCGCCCTCCAGGAACTCCGCGATCTCGCTCGCGGCATCCACCCCGCCGTCCTCACCGACCGCGGCCTCGACGCCGCACTCTCCGCCATCGCCTCCCGCTGCACCGTCCCCGTCACCGTCACCGTCGACCTGGACTCACGACCCGCCCAGGCCATCGAGGGCATCGCCTACTTCACCGTCTCCGAACTCCTCCAGAACGTCAGCAAACACGCCCGCGCCACCCGCGCCACCGTCGACGTCTGGCGCACCGCCGACCGGCTGATGCTCCAGGTCACCGACAACGGACGGGGCGGCGCCGATGTGGCGACGGGCAGCGGTCTGGCCGGGCTGACGGAGCGGTTGGACGCGGTGGACGGCATCCTCGTCGTCGACTCCCCGGCCGGGGGCCCGACGACGGTCACGGCGGAGCTGCCCTGGAGGGGCTGAGCCCTGAGCCGCTGCCCGTGGTGCCCCGGACGCCGTGACGGCGTCCGGGGCACCACGGCGTGCCCGGCACGGACCGGAACCGCTGGTCCGCCCCCTTCGGGGCGCCGATGCTGGAATGCTGGGCGTCCAGGGCGGCGCGTGCAGCGGCGTACACACGGAAGACAGACAGTGGGGGACACATCGTCGTGGAGGAAAGAGTGCGGGTCGTCATCGCCGAGGATTCGGTGCTGCTCCGGGAAGGGCTCACCCGGCTGCTGACCGATCTCGGGCACGACGTCGTCGCGGGGGTGGGGGACGCCGAGGCACTGCTCAAGACGGTGGCCGACCTCGCGGGACAGGACGCGCTGCCGGACGTGGTGGTCGCCGATGTGCGCATGCCGCCGACCCACACCGACGAAGGGGTGCGGGCGGCGGTGAAGCTGCGCAAGGAGTACCCGGACATCGGGGTGCTGGTGCTCTCGCAGTACGTCGAGGAGCAGTACGCCACCGAGCTGCTGGCCGGCAGCAGCCGCGGGGTGGGCTACCTGCTGAAGGACCGGGTGGCCGAGGTCAGGGAGTTCGTGGACGCCGTCGTGCGGGTGGCGAAGGGCGGGACCGCGCTGGACCCGGAGGTGGTGGCCCAGCTGCTGGGCCGGAGCCGCAAGCAGGACGTCCTGGCGGGTCTCACTCCCCGTGAGCGGGAGGTCCTGGGCCTGATGGCGGAGGGGCGTACGAATTCAGCCGTCGCCCGCCAGTTGGTGGTCAGCGACGGAGCCGTGGAGAAGCACGTCAGCAACATCTTCCTGAAACTTGGCCTGTCACCCAGCGACGGCGATCACCGGCGAGTTCTCGCCGTTCTTACGTATCTGAACTCGTGACAGAACGATGATCCATCCGCGATCACCGCGGGTGATCCACCCGCGGTGAACCGATACCTCACCCCCGACGAAAGGATGGGCACCGGGGGAAGCTCGTCCCCTCACCTGGGGATTCCGGGAAATATGGCGGAGCGTGACGCATTCAAGCGCCGGAAACGCGTCCACCATATGACCGGTCCGAGGAAGGTGACCCTTACAGAAGTAGGGTGGTGCCTGGACCGCCGGGGGGCCGGCCGGTCCCGAGCCGCCGCCCAGAGGGAGGTCCAGTTCAGTGACCAGTCAGGTCAGTAGCCCAGCCGGAATGTCCGACGAGGCCGGCGAGGCCGTCGTCGGGGAGCAGCGCGCCCCGCACGGTGATCGTCCGAGCACCACCGAGAAGGAAATCCGCCGCCTGGACCGGGTGATCATCCGTTTCGCGGGTGACTCCGGCGACGGCATGCAGCTGACGGGTGACCGGTTCACGTCGGAGACGGCGTCCTTCGGGAACGACCTGTCGACGCTGCCCAACTTCCCGGCCGAGATCCGGGCGCCTGCCGGCACCCTGCCGGGTGTGTCGTCGTTCCAGCTGCATTTCGCGGACCACGACATCCTCACACCGGGTGACGCGCCGAATGTACTGGTCGCCATGAATCCGGCCGCACTGAAGGCGAATATCGCCGACGTGCCGCGCGGTGCCGACATCATTGTGAACACGGATGAGTTCACCAAACGTCCGATGGCGAAAGTCGGATATGCCGAGTCCCCGCTCGAGGACGGGTCACTCGAGGCGTACAACGTCCATCCGGTTCCCTTGACGACCTTGACGATCGAGGCTCTGAAAGAGTTCGGGCTTTCCCGTAAGGAGGCCGAGCGGTCGAAGAACATGTTCGCGCTCGGGCTGTTGTCCTGGATGTACAACCGTCCGACCGAGGGGACGGAGACATTCCTCCGGTCCAAGTTCGCCAGGAAGCCGGTCATCGCCGAGGCGAATGTGGCGGCGTTCCGCGCGGGCTGGAATTTCGGTGAGACGACGGAGGATTTCGCGGTCTCCTACGAGGTCGCCCCCGCGTCGAAGGCTTTCCCGACCGGCACGTACCGCAACATCTCGGGGAACCTGGCCCTGTCGTACGGGCTGATCGCGGCGGGCCGGCAGGCGGATCTGCCGGTGTATCTGGGCTCGTACCCGATCACCCCGGCGTCCGACATCCTGCACGAGCTCAGCAAGCACAAGAACTTCGGCGTACGGACGTTCCAGGCGGAGGACGAGATCGCCGGGATCGGGGCGGCGCTCGGGGCCGCGTTCGGCGGTTCGCTCGGCGTGACCACGACCTCCGGTCCGGGTGTGGCGCTCAAGTCGGAGACGATCGGTCTGGCGGTGTCGCTGGAGCTGCCGCTGCTGATCATCGACATCCAGCGCGGCGGCCCCTCGACCGGCCTGCCGACCAAGACGGAGCAGGCCGACCTGCTCCAGGCCATGTACGGGCGCAACGGTGAGGCGCCGGTCCCGATCGTGGCGCCGAGGACCCCGGCGGACTGCTTCGACGCGGCCCTGGACGCCGCCCGGATCGCGCTGACCTACCGGACCCCGGTCTTCCTGCTGTCCGACGGCTACCTGGCGAACGGCTCCGAGCCGTGGCGGATCCCCGAGGCCGACAGCCTCCCGGACCTGCGGACCCGGTTCGCGACCGGGCCGAACCACGAACTCGCGGACGGTACGGAGGTGTTCTGGCCGTACAAGCGGGATCCGGAGACCCTCGCCCGTCCCTGGGCGGTGCCCGGCACGCCGGGTCTCGAGCACCGGATCGGGGGGATCGAGAAGCAGGACGGTTCGGGGAACATCTCCTACGACCCGGCCAACCACGAGTTCATGGTCCGCACCCGTCAGGCGAAGGTCGACGGCATCGAGGTCCCCGACCTGGAGGTCGACGACCCGGCGGGCGCGAAGACCCTCGTCCTGGGCTGGGGTTCGACGTACGGGCCGATCACCGCGGCCGTCCGGCGGCTGCGCGCGGCCGGCGAGACCATCGCACAGGCCCATCTGCGCCACCTCAACCCCTTCCCCAGGAACCTCGGCGAGGTGCTGAGGCGCTACGACAAGGTCGTCGTCCCGGAGATGAACCTCGGTCAGCTGGCCCTGCTCATCCGCGCGAAGTACCTGGTCGACGCGCAGTCGTTCAACCAGGTCAACGGAATGCCCTTCAAGGCCGAGCAGCTCGCCACCGTACTCAAGGAGGCCATTGATGCCTGACACCAACGAGCTCCTCCAGCTGGTCCCCAAGGCCGAGGGCGCGCAGTCCATGAAGGACTTCAAGTCCGACCAGGAGGTGCGCTGGTGCCCGGGCTGCGGTGACTACGCGGTCCTCGCGGCCGTGCAGGGCTTCATGCCCGAGCTGGGGCTGGCCAAGGAGAACATCACGTTCGTCTCCGGCATCGGCTGCTCCTCCCGCTTCCCGTACTACATGAACACCTACGGGATGCACTCCATCCACGGCCGCGCCCCCTCCATCGCCACGGGCCTGGCCACCTCCCGCCGTGACCTGTCCGTCTGGGTCGTCACCGGCGACGGCGACGCGCTGTCCATCGGCGGGAACCACCTCATCCACGCCCTGCGCCGCAACGTCAACCTCAAGATCCTGCTGTTCAACAACCGGATCTACGGACTGACCAAGGGCCAGTACAGCCCGACCTCCGAGGTCGGCAAGATCACCAAGTCGACGCCGATGGGCTCGCTCGACGCGCCCTTCAACCCGGTCTCCCTCGCCCTGGGCGCCGAGGCCTCCTTCGTCGCCCGCACCGTCGACTCCGACCGCAAGCACCTCACGAGCGTGCTCCGCGCCGCCGCCGACCACCCGGGCACCGCGCTCGTGGAGATCTACCAGAACTGCAACATCTACAACGACGGCGCCTTCGAGGTCCTCAAGGACAGGGAGAGGGCCGAGGAGGCGGTCATCCGCCTCGAACACGGCAAGCCGATCCTCTTCGGCTCGGAAGGCTCCAAGGGTGTCGTACGCGACCCCCTGACGGGTGACCTGAGCGTGGTCGCGGTCACCGAGGACAACCAGTCGCAGATCCTGGTGCACGACGCCCACAACCCCAGCCCCACGACCGCGTTCGCGCTGTCCCGGCTGGCCGACGCCGACACCCTGCACCACACGCCGATCGGCGTCCTGCGCAGTGTGGAGCGCCCGGTCTACGACGTGCTCATGTCCGACCAGCTCGACGCCTCGATCGACCTGCACGGCAAGGGCGACCTGAACGCCCTGCTGGCCGGCAGCGACACCTGGACCGTCGTCGGCTGACCCGTCCCCGCACGCCCGAAGCCCGGCCCCGGACGATCAGGGCCGGGCTTCGTCGTACGCCTCGCGGGCCGTCTCCACCGCGCCCAGCCGGCGCTCCGCCCACCGGGCCAGTCCCCAGACCTGCTCCGCGGCCTCCCTGCCGAGCGGGGTGAGCGAGTAGTCCACCCTCGGCGGGATCACGGGCTTGGCGTCCCGGTGCACGAACCCGTCGCGCTCCAGTGTCTGCAGGGTCTGGGCCAGCATCTTCTCGCTCACGCCCCCGACGGCGCGGCGCAGCTCGCTGAAGCGGTACGAACGCTCCAGCAGCTCGGCCAGCACCAGCACCCCCCAGCGGCTGGTGACGTGCTCCAGCACCAGCCGGGAGGGACACATCGGCTGGTTGACGTCGGAGGACCTCACCGGGCTTACGTTCATATCAGTACCTTACTTCAAAGTGGGTACTTTCTCTTGGTTAGTGCCAGCCTTATGGTGAGTAAGGAGAAAGCACACATACGAGGATCAGCGCATCCAGGAGGAACCTCATGAGCATCGTCGTCACCGGAGCAACCGGACAGCTCGGCCGTCTCGTCGTCGAGCGGCTGCTCGCCACCGTCCCGGCGGAGTCGGTCGCCGCGGTCGTCCGCGACCGGGAGAAGGCCGCATCGCTCGCCGCCCGAGGTGTCGAGATCCGCGTCGCCGACTACGACCGGCCCGAGACCCTCGCCGACGCGTTCCGGGCGGGCGACCGCGTGCTGTTCGTCTCCGGCAGCGAGGCCGGCAGGCGCGTACCTCAGCACACGGCCGTCATCGACGCCGCGAAGGCGGCAGGCGTCGCGCAGCTGGCCTACACCGGGGTGCTGGGCGGCCCCGACGCGGACTTCCTGCTGGCGGCCGAGCACAAGGTGACCGAGCAGCTGATCCTGGACTCCGGAGTCCCGTACACCTTCCTGCGCAACGGCTGGTACACCGAGAACTACACGGCGAACCTCGGACCCGTCCTGGAGCACGGCGCCGTCGTCGCCAACGCCGGCGAGGGCCGTGTCGCCTCCGCCACCCGGGCCGACTACGCGGACGCCGCCGCCGCCGTACTGACCGGCGAGGGGCACATCGGCGCGGCGTACGAGCTGAGCGGCGACGTCGCCTGGTCGCTGTCCGAGTACGCCGCCGTGGTGGCCGCCGCGTCCGGCAAGGAGATCGTGTACACCGAGGTGCCGGCGGAGGTGCACCAGGAGATCCTCGTCAAGGCCGGACTGCCCGAGCCCTTCGCCGCGATCCTCGTCGATGTGGACGAGGCCATCGCGCGCGGCCTGCTCGCCGGGACGAGCGGTGACCTGGCCCGCCTGATCGGCCGGCCGACCACCCCGCTGGCCGAGACGGTCGCCGCGGCACTGGCCGCCTGAGCACCCTCGCACCGGTCACGACCGTTTCCGTGAGACGGCAATGACAGAGGGCTCTTCCGGCGCTACCGTCGTGCAGTCGGCCGATCGCCGACACAGGAGTGCCGGGAGGGCCCGTGAAGGGGAAGAACGAGCAGCGGGCAGGCCTGCTGTACGGAGTCGCTGCGTACGGGATGTGGGGGCTCGTCCCCCTCTTCTGGCCGCTGCTCGAACCGTCGGGGGCGGTGGAGATCCTCGCCCACCGGATGGTCTGGTCGCTGGGCGTCGTCGGCGTGGCCCTGCTGGTCCTGCGCCGCTGGGCGTGGATCGGCGAGCTGATACGGCAGCCCCGGCGGGTGGGGCTCATCACGCTCGCCGCGTCCGTGATCTCCGTCAACTGGGGCCTGTACATCTGGTCCGTCAACAACGGCCACGTCGTCGAGGCGTCGCTGGGCTACTTCATCAATCCGCTGGTCACGATCGCCATGGGCGTCCTGCTGCTCGGCGAGCGGCTGCGCCCGGTCCAGTGGACCGCGGTGGCGACCGGCTTCGCGGCGGTGCTCGTCCTGGCGATCGGCTACGGGCAGCCGCCGTGGATCTCGCTGGTGCTGGCGTTCTCGTTCGCGACGTACGGCCTGATCAAGAAGAAGGTCGGCATGGGCGGCCTGGAGTCCCTCGCCGCCGAGACCGCTGTGCTCTTCCTGCCCGCGCTCGGCTTCCTGCTGTGGCTCGGGGCGAGCGGCGACGCGACGTTCCTCTCCGGGGGTGCGGGGCACGGCGCCCTCCTCGCCGCGACGGGACTCGTGACCGCGATCCCGCTCGTCTCGTTCGGCGCCGCGGCGATCCGGGTGCCGCTGTCGGTGCTGGGCCTGTTGCAGTATCTGGCGCCGGTGTTCCAGTTCGCGCTCGGCATCCTGTACTTCCACGAGGAGATGCCGCCCGAGCGGTGGGCCGGTTTCGCGCTGGTCTGGGTGGCCCTGATGCTGCTGACCTGGGACGCGCTGCGGACGTCACGGCGCACGAGGGCGGAGGCACTGCGCCTGGCCGTGCGGGCCGCGGAAGCCGCCGGTCCGGTCGGGACGGCGTCCGCCTCGGCGCCGGACACGGACACCCCCGCCATGAAATAGTTACTCGGTTGCTTTTTTGACCTGGTTGCGGTTTTCTGTCCTCCGGGACGAGCGAACCGAGGAGCAGGCATGACCGACGTACTGATCGTGGGCGCGGGCCCGACCGGACTGACTCTGGCGTGCGATCTCGCCAGGCGCGGCCTCACCATCCGGATCGTGGACAAGTCGCCCGGCCACCCGCGCAGTTCGCGGGCCAAGGGGCCCAACGCCCGCTCCCTGGAGGTGCTGGAGGACCTGGGCGTCGTCGAGGCGGTGCTGGCGGCGGGCTCGGCGCCGCTCCCGATGCGCAAGTACCGCGACGGCGTCCCCGTCGCCGACACCGACCCGTACGCCGGCTCCGCGCCGACGCCGGACGCGCCCTACGACCGGGGCCGGCTGATCGCGCAGTGGCGGCTGGAGGAGATCCTGCGCGACCGCCTCGCCGGGTACGGCGTGGCCGTGGAGACGGGCACCGAGGTCGTGGGCCTCACCGACGACGGCACCTCCGTGACCGTCGCCCTCGCCGACGGCTCCAGCACCTCGGCCCGTTACGTGGCGGGCTGCGACGGGGCACACAGCCGCGTACGGAAACTGCTCGGCGTCCCCTTCGAGGGGGAGACGGCCGAGGACCAGGTGATGGTCTGCGGCGACGTCGAGATCGATCCGGGTGTGCTGGACCGGGGCATCTGGCACCAGTGGTTCGACGAGGACGGCGCGGTCATGCTCTGCCCCGTTCCCGGGACCCGGGCGGCCTGGTGGTTCCAGTCGGGCCCCGAGCGGGACGCCGACGGCCGGCCCCTCGCCCCCTCGGCCGACGGCTTCCGGCGGCTCTTCGCCCGGCACACCCGGCTTCCGGCCGCCCACCTCACCGAGGCCACCCTGCTCTCGACGTACCGCGTCAACGTGCGCATGGCGGACCGCTACCGGGTCGGCAGGGTTTTCCTGGCCGGGGACGCCGCCCATGTGCACGCGATCGCGGGCGGGCTGGGCATGAACACCGGCATCCAGGACGCGTTCAACCTCGGCTGGAAGCTCGCCCAGGTGCTGCGGGGACGGTCGGGCACGGAGCTGCTGGACACCTACGAGGAGGAGCGGCTCCCGGTCGCCGCCTGGACGCTGGACCTCACGTCGGAGCGACTGCGGGCCACGCTGGAGGCGATCAGGAAGCCGGGCGGCGGGCTCGACAGCGCGATCACACCCTCGACGAGCGGGCTCGACCGCGGCTACCGGTGGAGCTCGCTCGCCCACCCCGGCGGCGACGGCGACGCCCTGCGGTCCGGCGACCGCGCCCCGGACGCGCCCTGCGCCGTGGCGGCGACCGGCGCGCCCACCCGCCTCTTCCGCTCCTTCGCCGGGCCGCACCTCACCGTCCTGGGCTTCGGCGCCGGCACCGAGGGGGTGCTGCGGGCCGCGGCCTCGGCCCACGGTGACGCGGTGCGCGCCGTGCGGGTGTACGGCGCCGACGCCCCGGAACCCGGGACGGAGGCGGCCGGTCCGGACGCCCTGCACGACCGGGAGGGGCTCGCCCGCACGGCGTACGGCGTCGGCCGGGACACCGTCGTCGTGATCCGGCCGGACAACCACGTGGGGCTGATCTCGGACACGGACGGCTTCGACGCGGTGCACCGGTATCTGGAGGCGCTGGACGGCGTGCGGAAGCCCGATCCGATGAGTGTGGCAGGCATGGTGGACGGCACCCGCAAAGGCTGATTGAGTGCCCGGATGGCGACGATCCTGAAGGACATGAGGCACGTTCAGTGGCATGAGCTGCGCCATGCCCAGGGCTCCGCCTCCCAGGTCCCCGGGATGCTGTCGCGCATCGCCTGGGGCGACAGCGAGTCGGCCGAGGACGCGCTGAGCGACCTGGGGCGGTGGATCGGCGCCATGGCCGTCTTCGACGCGACGGTCGCCGCGGTGCCGTTCCTCTGGGAGCTGGCCGCCATGGAGACCGTGAAGGACCGCGCCGGGGTGCTCGGGCTGCTGGGGACGATCCTCGCCCACGGCCACGCGCACCACCCCGAGTGGACCAGGGACGCGCACCTGGCGGTGCTGGCCGGCCGCCCGACGGCCGAGCTGCTGGCCGCCGACGGCGACCCGGCGGTGAGCGCGGCGGCCGGGGAGCTGCTGGCGGCCCTCGGCGTGCACGTCTGCGGGACCTGCCCGCGGCGCTGAGGTCCGCGGGTCAGCCGAGCGCGGCCTCGACCCGGTCCATCACGCCCTTCCAGTGGGCGCGCCGCTCCTCGCGTTCCTCCGCGCTCGTCAGGTGCTCCTGGTGGAAGCGGAGGACGGACCTGCCGTCCCGGACGCCGGGCGCCACGGCGACCTGCACGGTCGTCGGCCCGTGGGTGAGGCGGACGCGGTCTCCGGGGCGGTAGCTGCGGATCTCGCCCTCGACCCCCTCGGCCGTGCGGTAGGCGGCGCCCTTCTCGGTGGGCAGCGTCACCCCGGGCCCGAGCCAGAGGGCCACCCCCTCCTCCCCCGCGACGAAGTCCCAGAGCGCGTCCGCGGGCAGGGGCAGGGTCCGGGAGACACCGATCTCCCATCCCGCGTCCTGTGTGAGTCCGGTCGGCATCGCGGCTCTCCCTTCACTCCCCGGCGTCGCCGGGTGCGGTGTGGCGGGCGCGGTGCGCCCGCACCTTGTTGAGGTTCCCGCACCGGCCCATCGCGCACCAGCGCCGCCTGCCGGGCCGGGAGGTGTCGACGAAGTGCAGGGCGCAGTCATGGGCCTCGCACACACGGATCCGGTGGGCGTACGGGCCGGTGAACAGGTCCACGGCGTCACGGGCGACCGTCGACAGCAGCGCCGTGCCGCTCGCCTCCGGCGCCCACCTCCGCTCGCCGCCGGGCGTCATGGCGGCCACCAGCGGCGAACGGGCCGCCACGGTGTTCACCAGGTCCGTGTCGGCCGGGGCGAGGCCGTCACCCCGGGCCCGGGACATGGTCATCCGCCAGAGCGCGCCCCGTAGTTCACGGGCGCGGTCGAGCTCGGCCGCGTCGACGGCGAGCCGCAGTCCGTCCGGCAGCCGGCTCTCCTGCGCCCAGCGCACCAGGTCGGCGGGTTCGCCCAGGGTCTCGTAGTGCCAGGGCAGGCCGCCCGGATCGCTGGTGAGCAGCAACTCCAGGCAGAGGGCGCCCGGATCGAAGCGGAAGACGCGGCCTCGGGGTGTACGAAGAATCAGCCCCGGTTCCGGCGTGCCCGTTGCCGCACCATTCATGTAACCAGTATAAACGGTTTCCATGACACTGCACTGGAAGCTCGTCATCGATGCCACCGACCCGCACACCCAGGCCGACTTCTGGGCCGAGGCCCTCGGCTACCTCGTGGAGGACAACAGCGTCCTGATCGACGAGCTGCTGCAGGCCGGTGTCGTGACCGAGGCCGACACGGTCGAGCCGCACGGCCGCCACGCCTGGCGCGACCTCGCCGCGGCACGGCATCCCGACGACCCGTACGACGAGAAGAGCGGCGCGGGGCTCGGCCGCCGGCTGCTCTTCCAGCGCGTACCGGAGGCCAAGACGGTCAAGAACCGCCTCCACATCGACGTCCACGCGGCCCCCGGCCGGCGCGAGGCCGAGACGGAACGACTGGTGGGGCTGGGCGCGAGCGTGCTGCGGCTCGTCGAGGAGCCCGGGGGGACGTGGCAGGTGCTCCTGGACCCGGAGGGCAACGAATTCTGCGTCCAGTGACGGGACCGACCGTCCCCGCAGGTCGGAGGCGTACGGCGGGAAAGCGGTCTCTCTAGGCTGACCCCATGGTCACGCCACCCGCCGCACACACCCTCGTCGCCACGGATCTGGACGGCACGCTGCTGCGTTCCGACGACACCGTGAGCCCCCGCTCCCGCGCCGCCCTCGCCCGCGCCACGTCGGCCGGCGCGCGGCATCTGATCGTCACGGGCCGCCCGGTGCCCGGGATACGCGCCCTGCTCGCGGACCTCGGCTACGACGGCCTCGTGGTCTGCGGCCAAGGCGCCCAGCTGTACGACGCGGGCTCGGGCCGCCTGCTGCGCTCGGTGACGCTGGACCGGGAACTGGCCGACACCGCGCTCGGCAAGATCGAGGCCGAGGTGGGGCCGGTGTCCGCCGCGGTGGACCAGGACGGCACCGACGGCCGGACCCTGACCGAGCCGGGTTACCTCATGCCGCACCCCTCACTCCCCGCACAGCGGGCCGGGCTCCGCTCGGAGCTGTGGGCCGCCCCGGTCATCAAGGTCCTGATACGCCACCCGGAGCTGACGGACGACGAACTGGCCGCGTCCGCCCGCGGCGCGGTCGGCGATCTGGCGTCCGTGACGATGGCGGGCCCGGGAACGGTGGAGCTGGCGCCGTACGGCGTGGACAAGGGCACCGGCATCTCCCTGGCCGCGGGGATGCTGGACCTCGACCCGGCCGGGGCGGTGGCCTTCGGCGACATGCCCAACGACCTGCCGATGTTCCGGCTCTGCGGCCACGGCGTGGCGATGGGCAACGCCCACCCCGCGCTCCGGGCCGAGGCGGACGAGATCACCGGGTCCAACGAGGAGGACGGGGTGGCCTCGGTGCTGGAGCGCCTGTTCGGCTGAAAACCACTCCCGCCGACCCGTCGTGCGCCGATATGCTGCGCACGCATGTAATCGCCGCACGCGGGCAAATGGAGTGATCATGGCAGCACGCTCTTTCCTCTTCGTACTCGGCAGCAGCCGGCCCGACGGCAACACCGAGACGCTCACGCGGATCGCCGCCGAACAGCTCCCCACGGACACCGGGCAGCATTGGCTGAGCCTGCGGGAGCTCCCGCTGCCCGAGTTCGAGGACGTGCGCCACCCCGAACGCCGTCACGCCCCTCCCGGCGGCAACGCCGGGACCCTGCTCCGGGCCACGCTGGACGCCACCGACGTGGTGATCGCGTCGCCGCTCTACTGGTACTCGGTCTCCTCGTCCACCAAGCGGTACCTGGACCACTGGTCGCACTGGCTGAGGACGCCCGGGGCCGACTTCAGGCGGAGGATGGCGGGCAAGACCCTCTGGGGGGTCACGGCCCTCGCGGACAGCGACCCCGCGGTCGCCGAGCCGCTGGCGGGCACCCTGCGGATCTCGGCGGAGTACCTGGGGATGCGGTGGGGCGGGGTGCTGCTGGGCACCGGCAGCAAGCCCGGCGACGTGCTGTCGGACACCGCCGCCACCACCCGGGCGAAGACCTTCTTCAGCTGAGGCACCCCGGCCCCCGGACACCTCCGGAGCCCAGGGACCGCAGGACGTGGGAGACGAGGGCGGCGATCGTCGCCTCGTCCTGGGCCGGCTTCCGCAGCACGTGGCGGTAGTAGACGGGGCCGTAGAGCATCTCGACCGCGAGGGGGAGGTCCGCGCCGGCCGGGATCTGCCCCTGCTCCTGGGCGCGGCGCAGTCGTCCCACGGCGGCGTCGACCCGGGGGCCGACGAGCTGCTCGCGGACGGCTCGCGCCAGGTCCTCGTCGTGGTGGAGCTCCGACAGGATCCCGGCGTAGGCCGGCCCGTAGGGCGGAGTGGAGATCAGCCTCACCAGACTGGTGAGGTGGGTCCGCAGGTCCGCCTCGATGTCCCCGGTGTCGATGAACGGTGTGGCGCCGACGAGCATGCCGGCGAACGCCTCCAGCACCACCGCGCCCTTCGACGGCCACCAGCGGTAGATCGTCTTCTTGCTCACCCCGGCGCGTGCCGCGATGGCCTCGACGGTGACCCGCCCGTACCCCTTCTCCGTACACAGCTCCAGAGCGGCGTCCAGCGTCGCCCGCCGCGACCTCTCGCTGCGGCGCAGGGAACTCGGCGATGTGATCATTCGGTGAGCATAGGGGGATTCCGCCCACCGCTTATTGACAGGCCGTCGCCAAAAGTCGAACAATGACCAGGCTGGAAACGGAACGTACCGTGTCGTGACGTTCCGTGCAGCAGACCGTTCGTGCCGTTCGTGCCGCGACGAGCCGATCGGGGGACGGCTCGACCGGCCGACGGCGCGGGCGGATCCCCTGCGGGCCCCTCAGACGCTGATGTCCTTCGCCGAGAACCGCGCCCAGGCCGCCGAGCCGAACACCGCCGCGTACAGCCCCTGCAGACCCAGGTTCCTGACGATCTCGTCCCAGTAGACCGGCTCGCGCAGCAGGTCCGTGAAGGACAGCCAGTAGTGCGGGAAGAGATACGGGTGGATCCCGTCCAGCTGCGGCATCGTGTCCAGGATCTGCACGGTGATGAGCACTCCCACCGTGGCCGCCATCGCCGCGATCCCGCTGTTGGTGAGGGTCGAGACGAAGAGGCCCAGGGCCGCGAACCCGATGAGGGACGCCGCCACCACGACCGCGATCAGTCCGGCCCGCAGGAGCCCTTCGCCGAAGCCGATCCGGGTCCCCGAGATCGTCGTGACCTCGCCGACGGGGAAGAGCAGCGCACCGGTCGCGAGCGCCGATGCCGCGACGACCAGGGTGGCGGCCAGGCAGAAGACCAGCACGGAGGCGTACTTCGCGAGCAGCAGACGGGTGCGGCCCGCCGGGGCGACCAGCAGGTAGCGCAGTGTGCCGCCGCTCGCCTCGCCCGCCACGGAGTCCCCCGCCACGACGCCGACGGCCATCGGGAGGAAGACGGGCAGCGTCGCGGAGAGCGCCGCGAAGACCAGGAAGAGACCGTTGTTGGTGACCTGGGCGAGGAAGGCCGGCCCGCCGCCTCCGCCACCCGGCCCGCCCCCCGGTCCGTCGCCCGTCTCGATCCGGACGGCGACCCCGATGAGGACGGGCACGGCGGCCAGCACCCCGAGCAGGGCCAGGGTGCGCCACCGCCGGAGCATGGTGGCCAGCTCGGAGCGGAGGATCCCGAAGGTCCACAGCGCCCGGCGCGGGGCACGGGGCACGGCGACGGCCATGAGGTCAGCCTGCGACATCGAATCCCTCTCCGGTGAGTGCGACGAAGGCGTCCTCCAGCGAGGCCCGCTCGACGCCGAAGGCGCGTACGCGGACCCCGGCGCCCACGAGGGCGGCGTTGATGTCCGCGAGTTCCACGTCGCCCGGGGGCGCGTCCGCGCTCACCCGGTCCCCGTCGCTCACCAGGCCCGTCGCCCCGTGCGCCGCGAGGATCCGGGCCGCGTCACCGGGGTCGGGGGTGGTGACGGCGAGCCGTCCCCGGGCGCCCGCGGCGAGCTCGGCGACCGGTCCCTGGACGAGGAGCCGGCCGCGGGCCATCACCGCCGCGTGGGTGCAGACCTGTTCGATCTCGTCGAGCAGATGGGAGGAGAGGAAGACCGTGGTGCCCTCGGCCGCCAGCTCCCGGACCAGGGAACGGATCTCGCGCATGCCCTGCGGGTCGAGGCCGTTGGTCGGTTCGTCCAGGACGAGCAGTCCGCGCGGCTGGAGCAGGGCGGCGGCGAGCCCGAGGCGCTGCTTCATGCCGAGCGAGTACGCCTTGGCCTTCCTGCCGGCCGCGGCGGCGAGACCGACCCGCTCCAGGGCGCTCTCCACCCGCGCGCGCCGGGTGCGCGGATCGGCAGCCGGGTCGGCCGAGTCGAACCGTACGAGATTGCCCCGGCCTGTCAGGAACCCGTACAGCGCGGGCCCTTCGATGAGCGCGCCGACCTGCGGGAGCACCGTGCGCGCGGCGGCCGGCATGGGGCGGCCCAGGACGTGGGCGGTCCCGGAGGTCGGGGTGATGAGCCCCATGAGCATCCGGATGGTGGTGGTCTTCCCCGAGCCGTTGGGCCCCAGGAAGCCGAAGACGCTGCCGGCGGGGACCGCGAGGTCGAGCCCGTCGACGGCCGGCGGTCCGCCCCGGTAGCGCTTGGTGAGCCCGTGCGTCTCGATCACGGTGCCGGTCCCCGGCCACGTGCCCGGGCCCGCCGTCGCGGCAGCTGTCTCGGTCATACGCACTCCCGGTCCCGTCCCGCCGTGTCCGTCCGCCCCGCCGTGCGGACCGCCCCGTCGCACGAGCCGGCCCCCTGCGCGGACCGCCCTGTCGCACGAGCCGCCCCGCCGTACGGAGCGTACGACGGGGCGGGGCGTACTGTGCGTCCTACTTGGCGGTGTCGGCCGCCTTCACCAGCGCGTCCTTGGTGACCGCGCCGACGTAGACCTTGCCGTCGTCCGTCAGCAGGGCGTTGACCAGGCGCGTCTTGAAGACCGTGCCCGAGCCGAAGTCCCCGGTGACCTTGTCGCCGAGGGCGTCGAGGAACTGCTGCGCCTGTGCCGGTACGTCGCCGGAGCCCTGCGCGGGCAGGCCCGCCCCGCCCGGGACCTCGATCTCCGCGACGGCGTTCCAGCCCTCGCCGATGACGTTCAGGCCCTGGAAGCCCTCCAGCGCGCCCAGGTCCTTCCGTGCCTTCTCCGCGGCGCCCTTCTCCTCGGCCCCGGCCTTCAGCTCGTCGGCCTCGGTCACCTTCGCGCCCTTGGGCGGGGTGAAGGAGAAGGAGGAGGCGGCGGGCTTCGCGAAGTCGACCTGGGTGAAGCCCGCGTCGACCACGGCCTTGCCGCCGCCGCTGGGGGCCAGCGTGAACTTCAGGGGTACGCCGGTCGAGGCGTCGACGGCGACCGTGACGGAGCCGATCGTCGAGCCGGACTGCTTGGGCTTGATCAGGAGCTTGTAGGCGTCGCGCCCCGCGACCTGCGCGGTGCCGTCGACGGTGACGGACGTGGTGTCGTCGGCGGCGGCGAGCGCCTCCTCGGCGAGCTCCTCGGGCGTGGCCGGCACACCCTTCGGCGCCTTGTGCTCCTCGGCCTTGCCGCCCGCGCGCTCGCCGGAGTCCGCGTGGTAGACCTCGTTGCTCTCGCTGTCGTAGCCCCAGACGTCGTCCCCGTGGTGGACGAGGCTGTACTCGGAGCCCTCGCCGAGGATGGAGAGGCGCTGCTTGTCGGGACCGTCGGCCGCGACCCGGAGCGTGTGCGTCCCGGAGGCGAGCTCCATCAACTTGGCGTCGGGGGACGCGCTCGACCCGCCGGATCCGGAGCCCGGCGCGAAGGAGCCCGCGAGCCCTCCGAGCGAGGGGATGCCGAGGTCGGTGCTGACCTTCACCGTGCCGGAGAGCTGCTCCTCGTCCGACGCGGCGATCTTCTCGATGAGTTCCTGGGCGGTGATGTCCGGCAGATCCGGGTCGCCGGAGTCCGCCAGCGCCGGGACGAGCCCGATCGTCGCCGCCGCCACTCCCGCCACCGCGAACGGGACGATGTAGCGCGCCGCCTTCCGGCGGCCCACGACAGTGCCCGTGGCCTCGCCGTTGGTCTCCGCGCTGTCGTTCGGTGCCATGTGTGCTCTACCTCCGTGGTCGGCGGCTGCCATCCCGTTGAGCGTGTCCACTCCCCGCCGCCATTCTCACCCGATGTGGTCAGGAGTGGTTGTTATCCATCTGACCAAATCGGGCGAGGACAAGCGTCAGCCCCCGGGAGCAACTGGGCGTACCTCTCCGGGATGACACGCGGGGCGTGCCGTCCGCCGAGCCCTTAGGGGTCGGGCGGGCCACGGGCGGGTCAGCCCGCGCGGTGCACCACGGCGTCGCACAGCTCTTCGAGCGCGGCCTTCGCGTAGCACTCGGGCAGCGGAGCCAGCGTCGCCCGCGCCTCCTGGGCGTAGCGGACGGTGTCGCGCCGCGCCTGTTCGAGCGCCGGGTGGGCGCGGAGCCTGCGCAGCGCCTCGGCGAGCAGGGCGTCGTCCCCGAGGTCGCCCTCCAGCAGCGCCACGAGCTCCTTGTCCTCCGGACGGCCCTCGGCCTCGGCCCGCGCGCGCAGGAGGAGGACCGGGAGGGTGGGGATGCCCTCGCGCAGGTCGGTGCCGGGTGTCTTGCCCGACTCGTGGGAGTCGGAGGCGATGTCCAGGACGTCGTCGGCGAGCTGGAAGGCGATGCCGAGGCGTTCGCCGTACTGGGTGAGGATGTCGACGACCGACTCGTCGGCCCCCGCCATCAGGGCGCCGAACCGGCCGGACACGGCGACCAGCGAGCCGGTCTTGCCGCTGAGCACGTCCATGTAGTGGTCGACGGGGTCGCGTCCGTCGCGCGGGCCGGCGGTCTCCAGGATCTGACCGGTGACCAGGCGTTCGAAGGCCTCCGCCTGGATGCGGACGGCCTCGGGGCCGAGGTCGGCCAGGATGTGCGACGCGCGGGCGAAGAGGAAGTCGCCCGTCAGGACGGCGACGGAATTGCCCCAGCGGGTGTTGGCGCTGTCCACCCCGCGGCGCACGTCCGCCTCGTCCATCACGTCGTCGTGGTACAGCGTCGCCAGGTGCGTCAGCTCGACGACGACGGCCGAGGGGACGACACCCGGGGCGTCCGGGTCGCCGAACTGGGACGCGAGCATCACCAGCAGCGGCCGGAAACGCTTGCCCCCCGCGCTGACGAGGTGCTGCGCGGCCTCCGTGATGAACGGGACCTCGCTCTTGGTGGCATCCAGCAGCCCCGCCTCGACAGCGGCCAAACCGGCCTGGACATCGGCCTCAAGTGCCTGGTCCCGCACGCTCAGTCCGAACGGCCCGACGACGGTCACGAGGGGATCTCCTGTCTGCTGACGATCACACGGAATGTCGATGTGTCGCTGTCCTCACTCAACTCAGCGTATCCGGTCCCGTTTGGATCACCGTGGGCGCCTTCCCGCCACCGCCGGTATGTTCGGGATCAGCTCATACGATCAGGAGTTATCGCTTTGTCCCACACCACGGCCGGTACCGAACCGACCCAGCCGCCCCCCGGAGACGACACCGCGTTCTTCGGCCAGCCGCGGGGTCTGATGACCCTGTCCGGACTGGAGGTCTGGGAGCGCTTCTCGTTCCTCGGGATGCAGGCCATCCTGGTCCTCTACTTCGCGGACAAGGTCTCCGACGGGGGCCTGGGCATGGACCCCGGCACCGCAGCCTCGGTCTCGGCCGCCTACGGCACGCTGGTCTACCTCGTCTCGGTCGCCGGCGGCTGGCTGGCCGACCGCATCCTCGGTTCCTACCGCGCGGTCCTGTACGGCGGCATCCTCATCGCCTGCGGCCACTACGCCATGGCGGTCCCGACCGCCACGATGACCTGGGTGGGCCTCGGGCTTATCAGCGCCGGAACGGGCCTGCTCAAGCCCAATGTGGCCTCCATGGTCGGCAAGCTCTACGGCACCGAGGACCAGCGCCGCGACGCCGGCTTCGCCCTCTACTACATGGGCATCAACATCGGCGCCTTCGCCGGCCCGCTGATCACCGGCTGGCTCGGCGAGCACGCGAGCTGGCACTGGGGCTTCTCGGCCGCCGCCTTCGGCATGACGCTCGGCCTGATCCAGTACGTCCTGGGCCGGCGTCACCTGGCCGGGCGAAAGCACAGTGCCGAGTACGCGCTGGCCCCCGGCCCGATGCGCCGGGCGGTGCTGCTGATCGTGGCGGGCACCGTCGTGGTCGCGGCCGTGGCGACGGTTCTGGCCCTGGCCGGCTGGCTCACGATGGACCGTTTCGTCGACGTGCTCACCGTGATCTCGGTGATCGCGCCGGTCGTCTACTTCGTGGTCATGTTCCGCTCCCCCCGGGTGACCGCGGAGGAGCGCGGGCGGCTGCGCCCGTACGTCGTGCTGTTCCTGGCGTCCGTGGTCTTCAACTTCATCCTCTTCCAGGCCTACTCGACGATGATCCTGCTCGCCTCGACGAACGCGCGGACGGAGATCTTCGGCTTCCACTTCCCGGCGAGCTGGTACGCGTCGGCCCTGGGCGCGTTCGAGGTGGCACTGGCCCCCGTCGTGGCCGCCGTGTGGGCCCGGATGGGCCCGCGCCAGCCGCACGCCTCGAACAAGATCGCGATCGGGGTGATCCTCGGCGGCCTGTCGTTCATCCTGATGGTCCTGCCGACCTCCGGCCACGCCGACGACACCTACAAGATGGCCGCCTGGTGGATCGTCGGCTCGTACCTGCTGCTCGGGCTCGGCGACATCCTCGTGGAGACGTCCGGCATGTCCGCCACCACGAAACTCGCGCCCAAGGCGTTCGCCAGCCAGACGATGGCCCTGTGGTTCCTGTCGCTGGCCCTCGCCAACGGCATCCAGTCACAGATCGTGAAGCTGTACGGCGAGGTGTCCAACCCTGCCTACTTCGGTGTCAATGGCGCTATCGCGGTGGCGGCCGGTGTGGCCGTCATCGCCGCCGCTCCCTGGCTCAAGCGCACCATGCACCCCGTCCACTGAGGTACCGCCATGCACATCCGCACCGATTTCCCGTACGAGACCACCCACGAGGACCTCTACATCCCGCTGGCGGACGGCACCGAGCTGTACGCCCGGATCTGGCGGCCGGTCACCGACGAACCGGTGCCCGCGCTGCTGGAGTACCTGCCCTACCGGCTCAGCGACTGGACGGCCCCGCGCGACTGGCAGCGCCACCCCTGGTACGCGGGCCACGGCTACGCCTCCGTACGCGTCGACGTCCGCGGGCACGGCAACAGCGAGGGCATGCCGGGTGACGAGTACGACGCGACGGAGCTCGCCGACGGGGTCGCCGTCGTGCACTGGCTCGCGCGGCAGGAGTGGTGCTCCGGGCGGGTCGGCATGTTCGGCATCTCCTGGGGCGGCTTCAACTCGCTCCAGATCGCGGCGCTCGCACCGGAGCCCCTGAAGGCGATCGTGACCGTCTGTTCGGCGGACGACCGCTACGACAACGACGTCCACTACATGGGCGGCTCCGTCCTCGGCGTGGACATGCACGCATGGGCCTCCACCATGCTGGCCTTCGTCTCGCGCCCCCCGGACCCGGCGGACGTGGGCGACGACTGGCGGGACATGTGGCTGCGGCGCCTGGAGAAGGTGGAGCCGTTCATCCACACCTGGCTGGCCCACCAGACCCGCGACGACTACTGGAAGCACGGCAGCGTCTGCGAGGACTACGGCGCGATCACGGCGAAGGTCATGGCGGTGGGCGGCTGGCACGACCCGTACCGCGACACCGTCCTGCGGCTCGTCGAGCACCTGGACCCCGGGCAGGTGCGCGGGCTGATCGGACCCTGGTCGCACCAGTACCCGGACCGCGGGCTCCCCCCGGGCCCCGCGATCGGCTTCCTCCAGGAGACGCTGCGCTGGTGGGACCAGCACCTCAAGGACCAGGACACAGGGGTGATGAGCGAGCCCCTGCTGCGGTCCTGGATCAGCGGCTCGCACCGCCCCGCCACGGTCTACGAGACGCTGCCCGGCCGCTGGGTCGGCGACGCGAGCTGGCCGTCCGAGAACGTCTCCCCGGTGGCGTACGCCCTGGCCGGCGGGGCGCAGGCCGTCCGCTCGCCGCAGCAGACCGGGATGGACGCCGGACGCTTCTTCCCGTTCGGCAACGACGCCGACCTGCCACCCGACCAGCGGGACGAGGACGCCAAGTCGGTGTGCTTCGAGTTCCCCGTCGAGGAGGCCCCCATCGAGATCCTGGGCCGCCCCCGGGTACGGCTCCGCATCCGGATGGACGTACCGCGCGGCCAGGCGATCGCCCGGCTCTGCGACGTGGCCCCGGACGGCGCCTCCACCCTGGTGACCCGGGGCGCCCTCAACCTGGCCACCCGCCACGGGCGCGACCGGTCCGACGACTGGCCCGTCGGGGAGACCGAGGACGTGACCTTCGAGCTCAACGGCATCGGGCACACCTTCCCGCCCGGCCACCGGATCAGGCTGGCCGTCTCCTCCTCGTACTGGCCGTGGATCTGGCCGCAGGCGGGTTCGGACGGCTTCACGCTCGAAGCGGACGGCAGCCTCGTGGAGCTGCCGGTGCGCCGGCACACCGAGGACCCGGCGATCACCTTCGGCGAGCCGGAGCAGGCGGAGCCGCTCGGCGTCGTCTTCCCGGCCACGCTCGACGAACAGCGTCCGGAACGTCTCGTGGTCCGTGACGTCGCCAAGGGCGAATGGCGGCTGGAGGTCGATCCGCGCTACGGCGGCACGCGGGTCTACCCGGACGGGCTGGAGTTCACCGAGGACGCGCTGGAGACGTACACGATCCAGCAGGACGACCCGCTGTCGGCCAGGGCCCGGTCCGACTGGACGATCCGGCTGCACCGGCCGGAGATGTCCTGGGACGTGCGGATCGAGACGCGTTCGGAGACGAGTGCGGACGCGGACGACTTCATCACGTCGAACGAGGTCGTCTGCAAGGACGGCGACGAGGTCGTCTTCCACCGGACCTGGGAGAAGCGCATCCCGCGTACGGCGGGCTGACCCGGCCCGCACGGCGGGTCGAGCAGGGTTATCACGTAACTTTCCGGGCATTACGCCTACTTGAGGCACTGCCGCCGACCGGCGACGCCGACGTACCGTGTTCCTCAAGCGACTGGAAAGGGGCAGCGACAGATGCCCGAGCAGAGCAGCCCGCTCGACCTGGCCGAGGGCGATCCCTTCGGTCCGCACAACCTTCCGTACGGCGTGTTCTCCACCCCCGGGCACCCCGAGGACCGAAGGGTCGGAGTCCGCGTCGGCGGACATGTGCTGGACGCCGGAGCGGCGGCGCACGCCCTCGGTTCGCCGTACGCCAGACTGCTGGCGCAGCCGAGCCTGATGCCGCTGCTGGCGGCGGGGCGCACCGCCTGGCGGGATGTGCGCAGGGCGCTGACGGCGTGGGTGACGGTGCCGTCGCACCGCCCGCAGCTGGAGCCGCTGCTGCACCCGCTCGACTCGGTGACCCTCCATCTGCCGTACGAGGTCGCGGACTACGTCGACTTCTACGCCAGCGAGCACCACGCCACCAACGTGGGGAGGATCTTCCGTCCCGACGGGGCGGCGCTCACCCCCAACTGGAAGCACCTGCCGATCGGTTACCACGGGCGGGCCGGCACGGTCGTCGTCTCCGGCACGGACGTGGTGCGCCCCTCCGGGCAGCGCAAGGCGCCGTCCGACCCCGCCCCCGTCTTCGGCCCCTCGGTGAAGCTGGACATCGAGGCCGAGGTCGGCTTCGTGGTGGGTGTCCCCTCCACGCAGGGCTCCCCGGTGCCGCTCTCCGACTTCCGCGAGCACGTCTTCGGGCTCTCCCTGCTCAACGACTGGTCCGCGCGGGACATCCAGGCCTGGGAGTACGTGCCGCTGGGCCCCTTCCTCGGCAAGTCCTTCGCCACGTCCGTGTCGGCCTGGGTCACCCCGCTGGAGGCCCTGGACGCGGCCCGCACGGCCCCCGCCCGTGACGTCGCGCTGCTCCCCTACCTGGAGGACGCGGACGACGAGGAGCCGGGCGGCTTCGACATCCGGATCTCGGTGGAGATCAACGGGCAGACCGTCTCCGAGCCCCCGTTCTCGACCATGTACTGGACGGCGGCGCAGCAGCTGGCCCAGATGACGGTGAACGGCGCCTCGCTGCGCACGGGCGACCTCTACGGTTCCGGCACCGTCAGCGGCGCGGAGCCCGGGCAGCGCGGCTCCCTGCTCGAACTCACGTGGAACGGGCGCGATCCGCTGGATCTCGCCGAGGGGAAGCGGACGTTCCTGGAGGACGGCGACACCGTCACCCTGACCGCCTGGGCGCCGGGACCGCACGGCACGCGGGTCGGGCTCGGTGAGGTCACCGGACGGATCACGGCCTCGGCGTGAGCGACGACGTCACGCCCACGCTCCCCGAGGAGCTGCTGCTGCTCGCCCTGGACCCCGTACACGGAAGGCCGTACTGCCGCGGCCGGTTCCTCGCGTACGGGATCGCCGGCGCCGTCCTGGCGGAGCTGGAGCTGCAGGGCCGGACGGCGCAGGAGCGCGGACGGGTGGTGGTCGTGAATCCGCTGGACCCGCCGGACGCGCTGCTCGCGGTGTTCCTGCGGAGCCTCCCGCCGCCCGGCAAGAGCCGGTTCGGTTCGGGGGTGTCCGCGAGGGGCTGGGTGCGGCAGGTGGGACGGCGGGCCGAAGGGCTGTACCTGGACGCCCTGGTGGAGCGGGGCGTCCTGCGCAGGGAGACGCGCCGCTTCCTCGGCCTGTTCCCCTACCACCGGCATCCCTCCGGCTCCGCCTCCCCGGCGGAGCAGGTGCGGCAGCGCTTCGAGGCGTCCCGCGCGGCCGGATACCCGGACCGCAGGGGCCGGCTGCTCGCGGGCCTGGCCGCGGCGGTCGAGCTGCCGTCGGTGGTGCGGCAGGGCGACCACCGCACACGCGCGGCGGCGCGGGCGCTGGCCCGAGAGGAGGGGCCGCCGCTCGCGGTGCACCGCAACGTGCGCCAGGACAAGGCATCCCAGGCCGGCGGTGGGGCCGGCGGGGGCGGCGGCGGAAGCGGCGACGGCGACTGACGCTCCGGTGCCCCGGGTGTCCGAGGGGTGGTCGCCCGGGTGGCAGATCTTGCCGGGACGGGCGGAACACCGCTGGTCACAGCGGTGGGCCCGGCGCCCTCAGGTGGCGCAACACTGTCGCAACACCACCGTGTGGACCCCGTCGGTATGGTCCAGCGCATGCCAGCCGAACGCACCCGTGAGCACACCGTGCCCGTCGCCGCCGCCCGTCGGCGCCGGCTGCGCGCGGACCATGCGCGGCTGCTCGCCGACCTGCTGCGCCACCAGGTGCGGACCGGCGGCTTCCCGGGCGGGGTGCTGCCCTTCGAGGACGCGATCGGCAGCGACTACCGCGTCTCGCGCAACACCGTCCGCCAGGCCCTGGACCTGCTGCGCGCCGAGGGCCTCGTGGAACGGCAGCCGGGCGTCGGCACCGTCGTCGTCAGCGAGAGGTACCCGCACCGCCTCGACCGGCTCCAGGGCCTGGCCGAGACCCTCCGCGAGCACGGCCGGGTCACCAACGAGGTCCGTACCGTCGGCCCGGTGCCCGCGCCGGGCCCCGTCGCACGGCGGCTGCGGATCGCGGTCCACACCGACGTGCTCTACATCGAGCGGCGGAGGCTGCTGAACGGGCTGCCGCTCTCCCTCGACCTCACCTACGTGCCCATGGACATCGGGGCCGGTCTCCTCGGCTGCGACCTGGAGAACACCGACGTCTTCCGGCTGCTGGAGAGCCTCACCGGGCAGCCGCTCGGCACCGCCGAGATCACCATGGAGGCCGTCAACGCCGACGCGCACTCCGCCGCCGTCCTGGAGACCCCGCAGGGCTCCGCCGTCCTGATGCTGGAACGGCTCACCCACCTCCGTGACGGCCGCCCCGTGGACCTGGAGTTCATCCGCTTCCGCGGCGACCGCATCAGCATGAGCGGACTGCTGCACCGGTCCGACTGAGCCCCCTCCCTTCTGTCCTTCCTTTCCCCTTTCCCGGACGTATCCCCTCTTTCCTGGAGACCGCCATGCCTCTGGCGCCCCAGCGGGCCGACGTGCCCGTGACCATCGACGAGTCCAAGTGCATCGACGGCTGCACCCTCTGCGTCGACATGTGTCCGCTCGACTCCCTGGCCATCCACCCGGACAGCGGCAAGGCGTTCATGCACGTCGACGAGTGCTGGTACTGCGGCCCGTGCGCGGCCAGGTGTCCCACCGACGCGGTCACGGTCAACATGCCCTACCTCCTCCGGTGAAAGGCCCCTCCTCCCATGCGACGCACGGCAATCCGTACGGCCGGCGCCCTGCTGGCCCCCGCGCTGCTCGTCCCGCTCACGGCGGGCTGCGGAGGCGAGGCGAGCGCGGGTGACGACGGCACGGTCACGGTGACCGTCGGCTATCAGTCCAGGACCATCAACACCGTCACGGCGGGCACGCTGCTGCGCTCGCTGGGCTACTTCGAGGACGAGCTGCGGGCCCGCGGCGAGCGGGACGGCGTCACGTACGAGGTGAAGTGGCAGGACTACGCGACCGGCGCCCCGATCACCGCCCAGATGACGGCGGGAAAGATCGACATCGGCTCGATGGGCGACTTCCCCCTGCTGATCAACGCCGCCCGTGGCACACAGCTGGGCCGCCCGACCAAGCTGGTCTCGGTCACCGGCTACAACCTGCGCGGCGGCCTCAACACCGTGGTGACCGCGGCTGATTCGAAGCTCCGCTCCCTGAAGGACCTGCGCGGCAGGAAGGTCTCCACGAGCGTCGGTTCGGCCGCGGACGGGACGCTCGTCCGCGCGCTCCAGCAGGCCGGGCTCGACCCGGAGAAGGACATCCGCAAGCTCAACCAGCAGCCCGCGGTGGGCGCGTCGGCCCTCCAGGCCGGCAGCGCGGACGCCCTGTCCCAGTTCGTGGCCTGGCCCGGACTGCTGGCGTTCCAGGGCCGGGCGAAGGCGCTCTACGACGGGGCGGAGCTGAATCTTCCGACGTTCCACGGGGTCACCGTCGTCGAGGACTTCGCCAAGAAGCGGCCCGCCGTGCTGGAGGACTTCCTCCGGGCGCAGGGCCGGGCGACGGAGTACCTGCACGCGCACCCGGTGGCGGCCTCCGAGTCGGTGGCGAAGGCGACGGGCCTGCCGGCCGAGGTCGTCCACCTCTACAACGGCGCCCAGGGCATCGCGACGTTCGACACGACGGTGAAGCCCGCACTGGTGGCCGCGCTCGAGAAGGACGTCCCCGTGCTGCGTTCGGCGAAGCTCGTCGGGGACGTGGACGTCGACTCCTTCGTCGACGAGCAGTACGTGAAGCGTGTGTACGGCTCCGCCTACGCGAAGGCCCGGGCCGCCGGACCGCCGGCCGCACGCGGCGGCGAGGTCTGGCTGAAGGGCGAGGACACCACGTCGGCGTTCGCCACTCCCACCGAGGTCCTGCGGTACGCCGCCGGGCACGAGGGAAGGGTCCGCGCCGCGTACGTCCCCGACGCGGGCACCGGGACCCTGTGGTTCGCGGACCGTGCGGTCTGGGTGGAGGACGCCGGGGAGCTGAGGCCGTACGTCACGGAGTCGGCCGCCCGCGCGGACGTCGCGGCGCACCCCGGCTCCCGGACCGTCCCGTACGCCACCGCGCTCGGTCTGGCCCGCGCCTCATGAGGGGGCGACGGTGGTCGCTCGTGCGGCGGGCGCTGTCGCTGGTGGCCGCCCTGGGCATCTGGCAGGCGCTGACCTCCTACGACGTCACTCTGTGGCTGCGCTTCGAGCAGTTCCCCACGGTGACCGACGTGGCCCGTGCGTTCGGTGACCGGCTGGGCGGTGACGCGTACTGGCAGGACCTCACCGACAGTCTGACCCGGATCGTCACCGGCTTCGCCCTGGCCGCCGTCCTCGGCATCACGGCCGGCACGGCGATCGCCCGCTCGCGGCTGGTCTCGGACCTGCTGGGCCCCGTCCTGGAGGTGGTGCGCCCCGTCCCGGCGATCGCCCTGGTGCCCGTGGCGATCCTGCTCTTCCCCAGCAACGAGCAGGGCATCGTCTTCATCACCTGCACCGCGGCGTTCTTCCCCGTCATGGTCTCCACCCGGCACGCGGTGCGTGCGCTCACCCCGGTGTGGGAGGAGGCCGTCCTGACGATGGGCGGCGGCCGGTGGCGGATCCTCGGCTCGGTCGTCCTGCCCGGCGCGCTCCCCGGCATCCTCGGCGGGCTCTCCGTCGGCATCGGGGTGTCGTGGATCTGCGTGATCTCCGCCGAGATGATCTCCGGGGAGTACGGGGTCGGCTACCGCACCTGGCAGGACTACACGGTCGTCGACTACCCGGGGGTCTTCGTCGGCATGGTCACGATCGGCCTGCTGGGGTGGATCACCTCGACCGCGGTGGAGCTGCTGGGCCGCCGGCTCACCCGGTGGCTGCCGCGCACGGAGGGCAGCCGCCCTCCGCCCCCCGTACGGCACCGGACGCGGCCGGAACCCCCGGTGGCGGCACCGGTACCCCTGGCGAAGGAGCGGGTGCACCCATGACCACGACCACTCCCCCGGGAGTCCGGCTGACGCTGCGCGGCGCCGTGCTCGGCCGGGCCGGGGCCCCGGTGCTGGACGGCGTCGACCTCGACGTCGTGCCCGGCGAGATCCTGGCCGTCGTCGGGCCGTCCGGCTGCGGCAAGTCCACGCTCCTGCGCACCCTGGCGGGGCTGCTGCCCGCCCTCGGCGGCGAGGTCGCCCAGGACGGCGAGGCGATCACCGCGCCCCGGGCCGAGCGCGCCCTCGTCTTCCAGGACGACGCGCTGCTGCCGTGGCGCACGGTGCGGGCCAACGTCGAACTCCCGCTGGCCATCAGGGGCGTCCCGCGCGGCGCCCGCAGGGCACGCGCCGAGTCCTGGCTGGCCCGGGTAGGCCTGGACGGCCACGGCACGAAGCTCCCCCACCGGATCTCGGGCGGCCAGCGCCAGCGCGTCCAGCTGGCCCGCGCGCTGGCGGCCGAGCCGCGCGCGGTCCTGATGGACGAACCGTTCGGCGCGCTGGACGCCCAGACCAGGGCCGGGATGCAGCAGTTGCTCGTCGACGTCCTGCGGGGCACGGGCGCCACGGTCGTCTTCGTCACGCACGACGTGGACGAGGCCCTGTTCCTGGGCGACCGGGTGGCGCTGCTGCCCACCGGACGCGTCCTGGACGTGCCCCGCCCGCGGGAACGCGCCGCGCACACCGATCCGGCGACCGTCGCGCTGCGCCGCGAGGTCCTCGAATCGCTCACTTCCGCCCATGGAAAGGCCTGACCGTGCAGATCCCCGCCCTCGCCGACGCCGAGGAACTCTCCTGCGACGTACTGGTCGTGGGGGGCGGCACGGCCGGCACGATGGCCGCGCTCACCGCCGCCGAGCACGGCTCCTCCGTCCTGCTGCTGGAGAAGGCGCACGTCCGCCACTCGGGCGCCCTCGCCATGGGCATGGACGGGGTGAACAACGCGGTGATCCCGGGCCGGGCCGAACCCGACGACTACGTCGCCGAGATCACCCGGGCCAACGACGGCATCGTCGACCAGTCCACCGTCCGGCAGACGGCGGTGCGGGGGTACGGGATGGTGCGGCGGCTGGAGTCGTACGGGGTGAAGTTCGAGAAGGACGAGCACGGGGAGTACGCCGTGCGCCAGGTGCACCGCTCCGGCTCGTACGTGCTGCCGATGCCCGAGGGCAAGGACGTCAAGAAGGTCCTCTACCGGCAGCTGCGGCGCCGGGAGATGCGGGAGAGGATCCGCATCGAGAACCGGGTGATGCCGGTCCGGATCCTCACGGGCGACGACGGCCGGGCGATCGGCGCGGCGGCCTTCAACACCCGTACCGGCGCGTTCGTCACCGTGCGCGCCGGGGCCGTCGTCCTGGCCACCGGCCCCTGCGGGCGGCTCGGTCTGCCCGCCTCGGGGTACCTCTACGGGACGTACGAGAACCCCACCAACGCGGGCGACGGCTATGCCATGGCCTACCACGCGGGCGCCGAACTGACCGGCATCGAGTGCTTCCAGATCAATCCGCTGATCAAGGACTACAACGGGCCGGCCTGCGCCTACGTCGCCAATCCCTTCGGCGGCTACCAGGTGAACCGGCACGGCGAGCGGTTCGTCGACTCCGACTACTGGTCGGGGCAGATGATGTCCGAGTTCGCGGCGGAGGTCGCTTCGGACCGCGGGCCGGTGTACCTGAAGCTGAGCCACCTGCCCGAGGAGTCCGTCAGCGCGCTGGAGGGCATCCTGCACTCCACGGAGCGGCCGACCCGGGGCACGTTCCACGCGAACCGGGGCCACGACTACCGCACCCACGACATCGAGATGCACATCTCCGAGATCGGTCTGTGCGGCGGCCACTCGGCCTCCGGGGTCCGCGTCGACGACCACGCCCGCACGACGGTGCCCCGCCTCTACGCGGCCGGGGACCTGGCCTGCGTCCCGCACAACTACATGATCGGCGCGTTCGTCTACGGCGACCTCGCGGGCGCCGACGCCTCGCGGTACACGGCGTACGAGGGCGAGCTGCCCGCGGAGCAGCTGCGGGAGGCCCACGAGCTGGTCTACCGGCCTCTGCGGAATCCGGAGGGGCCCCCGCAGACCCAGGTCGAGTACAAGCTGCGCCGCTTCGTGAACGACTACGTGGCCCCGCCGAAGTCGGGGGCCCGGCTCTCGCTCGCGCTGGAGCACTTCGAGCGGATGCGCACGGACATCGCGGAGATGGGGGCGACCACCGCGCACGAGCTGATGCGGTGCGCGGAGGTGAGCTTCATCCGGGACTGCGCGGAGATGGCGGCGCGCTCCTCGCTGGCCCGGACGGAGTCCCGCTGGGGCCTGTACCACGAGCGTACGGACCATCCGGAGCGCGACGACACCGAGTGGTTCCACCACCTCGACCTGCGCAGGTCGGCGTCGGGTGCGATGGAGTTCACGGCCAGGCCGGTGGCGCCGTACCTGGTGCCGGTGGACGGGTTCGACCCTGTCGGCGGGGCCTCCAGGGAGCTCGGCGAGGTCGAGGCGGAGCAGGTGGCGACGGCCGGGGCGAAGGAGTCCGCCCCGTCCGGTTCCCCGGTGACCGTCCGCGCCGGGGCCGCCGCCGCCCCGTCGGCCGGGCCCTCCCCCCGCATCCTCGGACTCCTCGCGCTGGCGGAGGACCAGCCGGAGCTGTCGGATCTCGCCCCGTATCTGGGCGACTCCGACCCGGCGGTCCGGCGGGCCGCGGTGGCCGCGCTGACCGAGTCGACGCCCCGGGGCGCGGGACCGGCGCTGGCGGCGAGGCTCGCGGACCCGGTGCCGTCCGTGCGGGCGGCGGCGGCGGCCTCCCTGCGGGAGCTGGTCGAGGTGCTGCCGGCCGAACCGGCCCTGCGCGAACCGCTGGTGGAGGCGCTGGGCTCGGAGGACCCGGTCGTACGGGCCACGGCGCTGGACACCCTTCGGGCACTGCGGCTGGGGGACGCGGAGCTGTTCGCGGGCACGCTCGGCGACGCCGACATCGACGTACGCGTCCACACGGTGAGCGCCCTGGTCTCGGTGGACGCCACGGACCTGCTGGCCGGGGCCGTGACGGACCCGTCCCGCGAGGTCCGGGTGGCCGTCGCGAAGGGGCTGGCGGCCACCCGCTCCCCCGGCCCGGAACCGCTGGCTCCGCTGCTGTCCGACCCGGACCTGCTGGTGCGGGCGGCCGCCCTGGGGGCGCTGGCGGCGACGGGGTGCCCGGAGCCCTTCGCCACCAGGGCGGTCACAGCCCTCGCCGATCCGGCCTGGCAGGTCAGGGCGGGGGCGGCGACGGCGCTCTCCTCGGCCGAACCGGTCCACGCACTCGCCCCGCTGACCGGGGCACTGGCCGACCCGAACGCCGACGTCCGGAAGGCGGCGGTGCTGGCGCTGCTGAACCACACGTCCCACGACGCGGCCCGGGAGGCTCTGGCCGGGGTGCTCACGGACCCGGACGCGGACGTGCGCGCGTATGCGGCCAGAGGGGCGTTGGTCAACGACGCGTAAGTCGCTCACACGTGTGGGCGGCCCTGGTCTGTTCTCGCCGGATACGCTGAACGGACCCGCGAGACTTCGTCCCATGGGAGCACTGATGAGCGTCGGACCCGAGGCACCTGAGCCGAGGTGGGCGGTTCCGCCCGTGGGCGGCTGGACCGCCGATGACCTGGACACACTCCCGAATCTGCCTCCGCACACGGAGCTGATCGACGGGAGCCTGGTTTTCGTGAGTCCGCAGACCGTTTTCCACGAGCGCGCGATCGACTACCTGAAGTGGCAGTTGCAGTCACTCGCACCGCTCGACCTCGAGGTCTTTCGCGAATTCACCATCGACGTCGACTTCCAGAACCGGCCGGAACCCGATGTCGTCGTCGTGCGCGCCGACGCGGTCGAGAGCCTGCGGCAGACACGGTTCCCCGCGAGCAGTGTGCTGCTCGCGATCGAGGTGGTGTCCGACGAGTCCGTCACCCGTGACCGGGAGACCAAGCCCGTGAAGTACGCGCGGGCGAGGATCCCGCACTACTGGCGGGTGGAGAACCAGGACGGCGCGGCGGTGGTCTACGTCTTCGAGCTGGAGCCCGCGACCGGCGCCTACACGTCCACGGGGATCTTCCACGACCGGATGAAGGTCTCGACGCCCTTCACCGTGGACCTGGATCTGACCGCGATCGTCTCGCGCCGCCGGGCGGCGAAGCCGGAGTAGACCCGGCCCCGGCTCACTCGAACTCCGGCGGCTCCTCGTCCCAGCCGAACTCCGGGTCCGCGTCCTGGACGGCGGGCCGGGCAGTCGGCACGGAGGTCCCGGCCGCCGGTGCGGGGGGCGCTTCCGGAGCGGCGGCGGGGGCCGTGTCTCCCAGCCCCGCCAGCACCTCCAGCACTCCCTCACCGTACGTCGCGAGCTTCTTCTCGCCGAGGCCGCTGACCCCGCCGAGCTCCGCGAGGGAGCCCGGACGCAGGGCCGCGATCTCCCGCAGCGTCGCGTCGTGGAAGATCACGTACGCCGGGAGGCCCAGCTCCTTCGCCGTCGCCCCGCGCCAGGCGCGCAGCGCCTCGAAGACCGGGACGGCCTCGGCGGGGAGGTCGGCCACGGCCGCCGCGGACTTGGCCTTGCGCTCGCCCGAGCCGCCGGACCGCGTCGTGGGCTTCTTCGGCTCCTTGCGGAGCAGGACCTCGCGCTCCCGCCCGAGCACGGAGCCGCTCTCCTCCGTCAGCACCAGCGTGCCGTACTCGCCCTCGACGGCCAGCAGGCCCTGGGCCAGCAGCTGGCGCACGACGCCCCGCCACTCCGCCTCGGCCAGCTCCTCGCCGATGCCGAAGACCGAGAGCTGGTCGTGGTCGAACTGGATGGTCTTCGCGGTCTTGCGGCCCAGCAGGATGTCGATGATCTGGCCGGCCCCGAACTTCTGGTTCCGCTCCCGCTTCAGCCGGACCACGGTCGACAGCAGCTTCTGGGCGACCACCGTGCCGTCCCAGGTCTCGGGCGGGGTGAGGCAGGTGTCGCAGTTGCCGCAGGCCTGCTCGCCGGGCTCCTGGCCGAAGTACGTCAGGAGCTGGGCGCGGCGGCACTGGACGGTCTCGCAGAGCGCCAGCATCGAGTCGAGGTGCGAGGCCGCACGGCGCCGGAACGCCTCGTCGCCCTCGCCGCCCTGGATCAGCTTGCGCTGCTGCACGACGTCCTGGAGGCCGTACGCCATCCAGGCCGTGGACGGTGCTCCGTCACGCCCCGCGCGGCCCGTCTCCTGGTAGTAGCCCTCGACGGACTTGGGCAGGTCGAGGTGGGCGACGAAGCGCACGTCGGGCTTGTCGATGCCCATGCCGAACGCGATGGTCGCGACGACGACCAGGCCCTCCTCGCGCAGGAAGCGCGACTGGTGGGCGGCGCGCGTCCCCGCGTCCAGCCCCGCGTGGTAGGGCACGGCCTCGATGCCGTTGCGGCTGAGGTACTCGGCGGTCTTCTCCGTCGAATTGCGCGAGAGGCAGTAGACGATGCCGGCGTCCCCCGCGTGCTCCTCCTTGAGGAAGGTGAGCAGCTGCTTCTTCGGGTCGGACTTCCCCACGATGCGGTACTGGATGTTGGGCCGGTCGAAGCTGGCCACGAAGTGCCTGGCGTCGGGCATGCCCAGGCGCTGGGTGATCTCCTGGTGCGTGGCATCGGTCGCCGTGGCCGTCAGCGCGATGCGGGGCACGCCGGGCCAGCGCTCCCCCAGCACGGACAGCGCCAGGTAGTCCGGGCGGAAGTCGTGGCCCCACTGGGCGACGCAGTGCGCCTCGTCGATGGCGAAGACGGAGATCTCACCGCGGGCCAGGAGGGCGAGCGTCGAGTCGAGGCGCAGCCGCTCGGGGGCCAGGTACAGCACGTCGAGCTCACCGGCGACGAACTGGGCCTCCATCGAGCGGCGCTCGTCGAAGTCCTGCGTGGAGTTCATGAAGCCCGCGCGGACGCCGAGCGCCCGCAGGGCGTCGACCTGGTCCTGCATGAGCGCGATCAGCGGGGAGATCACGATGCCGGTCCCCCGCCTGACCAGGGCGGGGATCTGGTAGCAGAGGGACTTGCCACCGCCGGTGGGCATGAGCACGACCGCGTCGCCGCCCTCGACGACATGCTCGATCACGGCGCCCTGCTCGCCGCGGAACGCCTCGTACCCGAACACCCGGTGCAGCGTCTGCTGCGCAGCGCTCTCGGTCGTCACACTCATGGTCGCGCCCGTCCGTCCGTCTTCACCCGTCCACAGCAACCATAGGCGCCGCCTACGACAACGCCGGACGGGCTTGACTTTCCAGGCCCGTCCGGCGTCGTCGTGGTACTGCGGTGCGTCACCGCACGAAGACTCCCGCCTGGCTCGCCAGGTCGAGGAAGTACTGCGGGGCCAGGCCCAGCACCAGGGTCACGGCGACCCCGACCGCGATGGTGGTCATCGTCAGCGGGGACGGGACGGCGACCGTCGGGCCGTCCGCCTTCGGCTCGCTGAAGAACATCAGGACGATGACCCGGATGTAGAAGAAGGCGGCGATGGCCGACGAGATCACACCCACCACGACGAGACCGCTCGCACCACCGTCCGCCGCCGCCTTGAAGACGGCGAACTTGCCGGAGAAGCCGGAGGTGAGCGGGATGCCGGCGAAGGAGAGCAGGAACACGGCGAAGACCGCCGCGGTCAGCGGTGAGCGCCGTCCGAGACCGGCCCACTTCGACAGGTGGGTCGCCTCGCCGCCCGCGTCGCGCACCAGGGTGACGACGGCGAAGGCGCCGACGGTCACGAAGGAGTACACCCCGAGGTAGAAGAGGACCGAGGAGACACCCTCCGGGCTGGCCGCGATGACACCGGCGAGGATGAAGCCCGCGTGGGCGATCGAGGAGTAGGCCAGGAGCCGCTTGATGTCGGTCTGGGTGATCGCGACGATCGCCCCGCCCAGCATCGTGACGATCGCGACGCCCCACATGACGGGGCGCAGGTCCCAGGTGAGGCCGGGCAGCACCACGTACAGCAGGCGCAGCAGGGCGCCGAACGCGGCGACCTTCGTGGCCGCGGCCATGAAGCCGGTGACCGGGGTCGGGGCGCCCTGGTAGACGTCCGGGGTCCACATGTGGAACGGGACGGCGCCGACCTTGAAGAGCAGGCCCATGAGGATCATCGCGCCGCCGATGAGCAGCAGCGCGTCGTTGCCCATGGTGTCGGCGAGCGCTGGGTCGATCTGCTGGACGCTGCCGTCGACGACGTTCGCGATGCCGGCGTACGAGACGGTGCCCGCGTATCCGTAGAGCAGGGCGATCCCGAAGAGCAGGAAGGCCGAGGAGAAGGCGCCGAGCAGGAAGTACTTCACGGCGGCCTCCTGCGACATCAGCCGCTTGCGGCGGGCGACGGCGCAGAGGAGGTAGAGCGGGAGGGAGAAGACCTCCAGGGCGACGAAGAGCGTCAGGAGGTCGTTGGCCGCGGGGAAGACCAGCATGCCCGCCACGGAGAAGAGGGCCAGCGGGAAGACCTCGGTCGTGGTGAACCCGGCCTTGACCGCGGCCTTCTCGCCCTCGCTGCCGGGCACCGAACCGGCCTGGGCGGCGAAGGAGTCCACACGGTTGCCGTGTGCGGCCGGGTCGAGGCGCCGCTCGGCGAACGTGAAGACGGAGACCATCGAGACGAGCAGGATGGTGCCCTGCAGGAACAGGGCGGGTCCGTCGACGGCGACCGCGCCCATCGCGGCGATGTGCGCGTTCTTCGTGGCGTACCCGTCGGCGGCGAGCCCCACCACCGCGGCGAACGCGGCGGCGATGGCGACGACCGTCAGGAACACCTGGACGGTGTAGCGGGCCCGTCGCGGGACGAAGGCCTCCACCAGGATCCCGAGGACGGCGGCCCCGATCACGATGAGGACGGGCGCCAGTTGGGCGTACTCGATGGTCGGAGCGGTGAACTTGTCGCCCGGGGCGGCCGTCGTCACCCCGCCCGCCGTCGTCCACAGGCTGTGGACAGCTGTTGCGCTCACTTGGCGGCCTCCACCTCGGGCTGGGGGTCCTTCTTCTGTACGTCGTGCATGGTGTGCTGCACCGCCGGGTCGACGACCTCCGTGAGCGGCTTCGGGAAGACGCCGAGGAAGATCAGCAGGGCGATCAGCGGAAGGGCCACCGCCAGCTCGCGGACCTTGAGGTCGGGCATGCCCCCGATCCCCTCCCTGACCGGCCCCGTCATCGTCCGCTGGTAGAGGACGAGGACGTACAGCGCGGCGAGCACGATGCCGACGGTGGCGATGATGCCCGCCGCCGGGTACGCGCTGAACGTGCCGACCAGGACCAGGAACTCACTGACGAACGGGGCGAGACCGGGCAGCGAGAGGGTGGCCAGACCGCCGATGAGGAAGGTCCCCGCCAGGACGGGCGCCACCTTCTGCACCCCGCCGTAGTCCGCGATGAGCCGCGAGCCCCGCCGGGTGATCAGGAAGCCGGCGACCAGCATCAGCGCGGCCGTCGAGATGCCGTGGTTGACCATGTAGAGCGTGGCGCCCGACTGGCCCTGACTGGTCATGGCGAAGATCCCGAGCACGATGAAACCGAAGTGCGAGATCGACGCGTAGGCGATGAGCCGCTTGATGTCGCGCTGGCCCACGGCGAGCAGCGCGCCGTAGACGATGGAGATCAGGGCCAGGACGAGGATCACCGGCGTCGCCCACTTGCTGGCCTCCGGGAACAGCTGGAGGCAGAAGCGCAGCATCGCGAAGGTGCCGACCTTGTCGACGACCGCCGTGATGAGGACGGCCACCGGAGTGGTCGCCTCACCCATCGCGTTGGGCAGCCACGTGTGCAGCGGCCAGAGCGGGGCCTTCACCGCGAAGGCGAAGAAGAACCCGAGGAACAGCCACCGCTCGGTGGAGGTCGCCATGTCCAGCGAGCCGTTGGCCCGGGCCTCGGCGATCTCGGAGAGCGAGAAGCTCCCCGCGACGACGTAGAGCCCGATGACGGCGGCCAGCATGATGAGCCCGCCGGCCAGGTTGTAGAGGAGGAACTTCACGGCGGCGTAGCTGCGCTGCGCCGCGGCGTTCTCGTCGCTGCCCGAGTGGGCCCGGTCCCCGAACCCGCCGATGAGGAAGTACATCGGGATGAGCATGGCTTCGAAGAGGATGTAGAAGAGGAAGACGTCGGTGGCCACGAAGGACAGGATCACCATCGCCTCGACCATGAGGATCAGGGCGAAGAAGCCCTGGGTCGGGCGCCACCGGCTGGAGTTGGTCTCCAGGGGGTCGGCGTCGTGCCAGCCCGCCAGGATCACGAAGGGGATCAGCAGCGCGGTGAGCGCGAGGAGCGCCACCCCGATGCCGTCGACGCCCAGTTCGTAGCGGACGCCGAAGTCCTTGATCCAGGCGTGCGATTCGGTGAGCTGGTAGCGGTCGCCGCCCGGTTCGAAGCGGGCGAAGACGACACCGGCCAGGACGAGTGTGGCCAGCGAGACGACCAGGGCGAGCCACTTGGCCGCGGTGCGCCGGGCGGCCGGCACGGCGGCGGTGGCGATCGCGCCGATCGCCGGGAGGGCCGCCGTCGCTGTCAGGAGGGGAAAGGACATGGGATCAGACCGCCCTCATCAGCAGGGTCGCGGCGATGAGGACCGCCGCACCGCCGAACATCGAGACCGCGTAGGAGCGGGCGTAGCCGTTCTGCAGCTTGCGCAGCCGGCCGGAGAGCCCGCCCATCGAGGCGGCCGTGCCGTTGACGACGCCGTCGACCAGGGTGTGGTCGACGTAGACCAGGGAGCGGGTGAGGTGCTCGCCGCCGCGGACCAGGACCACGTGGTTGAAGTCGTCCTGGAGGAGGTCCCGGCGGGCCGCCCTGGTGAGCAGCGAGCCGCGCGGGGCGACGGCCGGGACGGGCCTGCGCCCGTACATGGCCCAGGCGACGGCGACACCGATGACGAGCACCACCATGGTGGCGGCGGTGACGGTGGTCGCGCTGACCGGGGCGTGTCCGTGGTCGTGCCCGGTGACGGGCTCCAGCCAGTGCAGGAAGCGGTCGCCGATGGAGAAGAAGCCTCCGGCGAAGACCGACCCGAAGGCCAGCACGATCATCGGGATCGTCATGGACTTCGGTGACTCGTGCGGGTGGGGCTCGTGGCCCTCCGCGTCCGGCTGCCAGCGCTTCTCGCCGAAGAACGTCAGCAGCATCACGCGCGTCATGTAGAACGCGGTGATCGCGGCGCCCAGCAGGGTGACGGAGCCGAGGATCCAGCCCTCGGTGCCGCCCTTGGCGAAGGCCGCCTCGATGATCATGTCCTTGGAGAAGAAGCCGGACAGGCCGGGGAAGCCGATGATCGCGAGGTAGCCGAGGCCGAAGGTGACGAAGGTGACCGGCATGTACGTCCGCAGGCCGCCGTACTTCCGCATGTCGACCTCGTCGTTCATGCCGTGCATGACCGAGCCGGCGCCGAGGAAGAGACCGGCCTTGAAGAAGCCGTGCGTCACGAGGTGCATGATCGCGAAGACGTAGCCGATCGGGCCGAGGCCCGCGGCGAGGATCATGTAGCCGATCTGCGACATCGTCGACCCGGCGAGGGCCTTCTTGATGTCGTCCTTGGCGCAACCGACGACCGCACCGAAGATCAGCGTGACCGCGCCGACGACCACGACGACCAGCTGGGCGTCGGGGGCCCCGTTGAAGATCGCTCCGGAGCGGACGATCAGGTAGACGCCCGCGGTCACCATGGTGGCGGCGTGGATGAGGGCCGAGACCGGGGTCGGGCCCTCCATCGCGTCACCGAGCCAGGACTGCAGCGGCACCTGGGCCGACTTTCCGCAGGCCGCGAGGAGCAGCATCAGGCCGATCGCGGTGAGCTTGCCCTCGCTCGTGTCCCCGGTCGCCTCCAGCACCGGCCCGAAGGCGAAGGTGCCGAAGGTGGTGAACATCAGCATGATCGCGATCGACAGGCCCATGTCGCCGACCCGGTTGACCAGGAAGGCCTTCTTGGCGGCGGTGGCCGCGCTGGGCTTGTGCTGCCAGAAGCCGATGAGCAGGTACGACGCCAGACCGACGCCCTCCCACCCGACGTACAGCAGCAGGTAGTTGTCGGCGATGACCAGGATCAGCATCGCCGCGAGGAAGAGGTTCAGGTAGCCGAAGAAGCGGCGTCGCCGCTCGTCGTGCTCCATGTAGCCGATGGAGTAGATGTGGATCAGCGTGCCCACACCGGTGATCAGCAGGACGAACGTCATCGACAGCTGGTCGAGCTGGAAGGCCACGTCGGCCTGGAACCCCTCGACGGGGATCCAGCTGTACAGGTGCTGGTGCAGGGCGCGGTCCTCGGCGCCCCTGCCCAGCATGTCGGTGAACAGCACGGCGCCGATGACGAACGACGCGGCGGCGAGCACCGTGCCGATCCAGTGTCCGGCCCGGTCGAGCCGGCGGCCTCCGCAGAGCAGGACCGCCGCTCCGAGCAGGGGCGCCGCGACGAGCAGCGCAATCAGGTTTTCCACGATTCCGACCCCTTACAGCTTCATCAGGCTGGCGTCGTCGACCGAGGCCGAGTGGCGGGAGCGGAACAGCGACACGATGATCGCGAGCCCGATGACGACCTCCGCGGCGGCGACGACCATCGTGAAGAAGGCGATGATCTGGCCGTCGAGGTTGCCGTGCATCCGGGAGAACGCGACGAGCGTGAGGTTGCAGGCGTTGAGCATCAGCTCGATGCACATGAACACCACGATCGCGTTCCGCCTGATCAGGACGCCGGAGGCGCCGATCGTGAACAAAAGGGCCGCGAGGTAGAGGTAGTTGACCGGATTCACTTGGCGACCTCCTCCTCTTCTTCCGCGTGGTCACGGGCCGGCCCGCGGTCACGTCCGAGCCGCTCCCCCGAGCGCTGTTCCAGCGCCTTGAGGTCGGCGAGCGCTTCGCTGGACACGTCGCGGATCTGGCCGCGTTGCCGCAGCGTCTGCATGACGGTGAGCTCGGACGGGGTGCCGTCCGGCAGCAGTCCCGCGATGTCCACGGCGTTGTGCCGGGCGTAGACACCGGGGGCGGGCAGGGGCGGGAGGTGGCTGCTGCGCACCCGCTCGTGGGAGAGCTCCCGCTGCGTCTTCGCGCGCTCGGTGCGCTCGCGGTGGGTGAGCAGCATCGCCCCGACGGTCGCCGTGATCAGCAGGGCGCCGGTGATCTCGAACGCGAAGACGTACTTGGTGAAGATGAGGTTGGCGAGGCCCTCGACGTTGCCGCCGTGCCGGGCGTTCGCCGTCCCCAGGCCGTTGAAGGTGGACAGGGACGCCTGCCCGATGCCGGCGATCAGCAGGATGCCGAAGCCGAGCCCGCAGGCGGCGGCCAGCCACCGCTGTCCCTTGAGGGTCTCCTTCAGCGAGTCCGCCGCCGTGACACCGACGAGCATGACCACGAAGAGGAACAGCATCATGATCGCGCCGGTGTAGACGACGACCTGGACGATGCCCAGGAAGTAGGCACCGTTGGCGAGGTAGAAGACCGCCAGCACGATCATGGTGCCGGCGAGCGACAGCGCGCTGTGCACCGCCTTCTTCATGAGGACGGTCGCGAGCGCGCCGATGACGGCGACGGTGCCGAGGATCCAGAACTGGACGGCCTCGCCGGTCGAGGTGGCGGTGGCAGCGGCCAGGGCGGCGGTCATGCGTCCACCTCCTTGTCCGCTTCTCCCTTGGAGACGGCGACCTGGCGCTCCGTACCGGAAGCCGCCTCGGTCACCAGACCGCGGTAGTAGTCCTGTTCGTCCATGCCGGGGAAGATCGCGTGGGGGCTGTCGACCATGCCTTCCTCCAGCCCCGCGAGCAGCTCGTCCTTGGTGTAGATGAGGCTCTCGCGGGTGGTGTTGGCGAGCTCGAACTCGTTCGTCATGGTCAGTGCCCGGGTGGGGCACGCCTCGATGCAGAGCCCGCACAGGATGCAGCGCGCGTAGTTGATCTGGTAGACGCGGCCGTAGCGCTCCCCCGGGGAGTAGCGCTCCTCGTCGGTGTTGTCCGCGCCCTCCACGTAGATCGCGTCCGCCGGACACGCCCAGGCGCAGAGCTCGCAGCCGACGCACTTCTCCAGCCCGTCCGGGTGGCGGTTGAGCTGGTGCCGCCCGTGGAAGCGCGGCGCCGTCACCTTCTGCGTCTCCGGGTACTGCTCCGTCAGCCGCTTCTTGAACATGGCCTTGAAGGTCACGCCGAAGCCGGCCACAGGATTCTGGAACTTCTCCCCTGAGGGGTCCGATGACTCAGACACCGTCGGCCTCCCTTCCGTCACTCGCACTTCCGTCACTCGCCAGGTCGTCGCTCCGGGTGTCCGGCCCGCCGCTGACGACGAGCTCCCGCTCCCGTCGGGGCGTACGGCGCGGCACCGGCGGCAGGGACTGGCCCGGCAGCGGGGGCACCGGATATCCGCCCGCCATCGGGTCGAACGCCGGCTCGGGTCCGGCCGCCTCCTCGGCGGCCTTGGTCCTCCGGTCGCGGAAGATGTCGGCGACGAAGGAGATCAGCAGGACCCCGATCACGGCTCCGGCGACGTAGAGCAGGATCTTGGAGTAGTCGTAGCCCTCGTTGTTCATCGCCCTGACGGTGGCGACCAGCATCAGCCAGACGACGGAGACCGGGATCAGGACCTTCCAGCCGAGCTTCATCAGCTGGTCGTAGCGGACGCGGGGAAGGGTGCCGCGCAGCCAGATGAAGAAGAAGAGGAGCAGCTGCACCTTGATGACGAACCAGAGCATCGGCCACCAGCCGTGGTTCGCTCCCTCCCAGAAGGTGCTGACCGGGTACGGAGCCCGCCAGCCGCCCAGGAACAGGGTCACGGAGACCGCGGAGACGGTGACCATGTTGACGTACTCGGCGAGCATGAACATCGCGAACTTGATCGAGGAGTACTCGGTGTTGAAGCCGCCGACCAGGTCGCCCTCGGACTCGGGCATGTCGAACGGGGCGCGGTTGGTCTCGCCGACCATCGTGATGATGTAGATGATGAAGGAGACCGGCAGCAGGAGGACGAACCAGCGGTCCTCCTGTGCCGCCACGATCTCCGAGGTCGACATCGACCCCGAGTAGAGGAACACCGAGGCGAACGCGGCGCCCATCGCGATCTCGTAGCTGATCATCTGGGCGCAGGAGCGCAGACCGCCGAGCAGCGGATACGTCGATCCGGAGGACCAGCCGGCCAGCACGATGCCGTAGATGCCGACGGAGGCGACCGCGAGGATGTACAGCATCGCGATCGGCAGGTCGGTCAGCTGCATCGTCGTGCGGTGGCCGAAGATCGAGACCTCGTTGCCGGACGGGCCGAACGGGATCACCGCGATCGCCATGAACGCGGGTGCGGCGGCCACGATCGGGGCCAGGATGTAGACGACCTTGTCGGCGCGCTTGACGACGACGTCTTCCTTGAGCATCAGCTTGATGCCGTCGGCGAGCGACTGGAGCATGCCCCAGGGGCCGTGCCGGTTGGGCCCGATGCGCAGCTGCATCCAGGCGACGACCTTGCGCTCCCACACGATGGAGAAGAGCACGGTCACCATCAGGAACGCGAAGCAGAACACCGCCTTGACGACGACGAGCCACCAGGGGTCCGTGCCGAACATCGAGAGGTCCTCGGCCGCGAGGACGGTCCCCCGCGGTGCCGCGGCGAGTTGGGCGAGGCCGGTCACTCTCCTACCTCCGTTGTCACGACGTGGGAACCCGGGGCGGCCGGACCGATCCGGACCAGTCCGCCCGGCTGGGCGCCGGTGTCGGCGGGGACGCCCCGGCCGACGGAGTCCAGCGGCACCCACACGACCCGGTCCGGCATCTCGGTGACGGCCAGCGGGAGTTCGGTGGTGCCGGCGGGGCCGGTGACGGCCAGCAGGTCGCCGTCCTTCACCCCGGACTCGGCCGCGGTGGCCGGCGAGAGCCGGGCGACGGCCGCGTGCCGCGTTCCGGCCAGCGCCTCGTCGCCCTCCTGGAGCCTGCCCCGGTCGAGCAGCATCCGGTGGCCCGCGAGGACCGCCTCGCCGTCGCCGGGCCGGGGAACCGGGCGGGACGTGGCCCGCGGGTCCTCGGCGTGGCCGCCCTGCCAGCCGCCGAGGCGGTCGAGCTCACGGCGGGCCGCCCGCAGGTCGGGCAGCGCGAGGTGGACGTCGAGCGCGTCGGCCAGCATGTGCAGCACGCGCGCGTCGGTCGGGCAGAGCGTCCGCGGCAGCTGCTCGGGCTTCAGCGCGGCCTCGAACATCCGCGCCCTGCCTTCCCAGTTGAGGAAGGTCCCGGGCTTCTCCGCGACCGCCGCGACGGGAAGGATCACGTCGGCGCGCTCGGTGACCGCGCCGGGCCGGATCTCCAGCGAGACCAGGAACCCGACCTCGTCCAGCGCGCGCAGCGCCCCCGCCGGATCGGGCAGGTCCTCGGGGTCGACCCCGGCGACCAGCAGCGCGCCGAGCTCACCGGTGGCCGCGGCCTCCACGATCTGGCCGGTGTCGCGGCCGAACCGGGAGGGGAGTTCGGCGACGCCCCAGACGGAGGCCACCTCCTCCCTGGCCCGCGGGTCCGTCGCGGGGCGGCCGCCGGGCAGCAGCGACGGGAGCGCGCCCGCCTCCAGCGCGCCGCGTTCGCCGGCCCGGCGGGGGATCCACACCAGTGCGGCGCCGGTCGCGGCGGCGGTGCGCAGGGCGGCGGTGAGCCCGCCGGGCACCCCGGCGAGCCGTTCGCCCACCACGATCACGGCGCCCTCGGCGCGCAGCGCCTCGGCCGCCGCGGCGCCCTCGGCCTCCAGGCCGACGCCGCCCGCGAGGGCGTCCAGCCATTCGGTCTCGGTGCCGGGTGCGGCGGGGAGGAGCGTCCCGCCCGTCTTCACCAGGCCCCGGCTCGCGTGCGAGGCGAGCGCGAACGTCCGCTGCCCGTGCTTGCGGTGGGCCTTGCGGAGCCGGAGGAAGACGCCGGGCGCCTCCTCCTCGGACTCGAAGCCGGCCAGCAGGACGGCCGGGGCCTTCTCCAGCGCGGTGTACGTGACGCCGCTGCCGTCCAGGTCGCGTCCGCGCCCCGCCACCCGCGCGGCGAGGAAGTCGGCCTCCTCACCGCTGTGGACACGGGCCCGGAAGTCGATGTCGTTGGTGTCGAGGGCGATCCGCGCGAACTTGCTGTACGCGTAGGCGTCCTCGACGGTCAGCCGGCCCCCGGTGAGGACCCCGGTCCTGCCGCGCGCCGCCGAGAGACCGGCCGCCGCGGCCTCCAGCGCCTCGGGCCAGCTCGCGGGCTCCAGCACACCGTCCGCGTTGCGCACGAGCGGCCTGGTGAGCCGGTCGCGCTGCTGGGCGTAGCGGAAGCCGAAGCGGCCCTTGTCGCAGAGCCACTCCTCGTTGACCTCGGGGTCGTCGGCGGCGAGCCGCCGCATGACCTTGCCGCGCCGGTGGTCGGTCCGGGTCGCGCAGCCGCCGGCGCAGTGCTCGCACACGGAGGGCGTCGACACCAGGTCGAAGGGGCGCGAGCGGAAGCGGTACGCCGCCGAGGTCAGCGCCCCGACGGGGCAGATCTGGATGGTGTTGCCCGAGAAGTACGACTCGAAGGGGTCGCCCTGGCCGGTACCGACCTGCTGGAGCGCGCCGCGCTCCAGGAGCTCGATCATCGGGTCGCCCGCCACCTGGTTGGAGAAGCGGGTGCACCGCGCGCAGAGCACGCACCGCTCGCGGTCCAGCAGCACCTGGGTGGAGATGGGGACGGGCTTCTCGAACGTGCGCTTCTTCCCGTCGAAGCGGGAGTCGGCGCCGCCGTGCGACATCGCCTGGTTCTGCAGGGGGCACTCGCCGCCCTTGTCGCAGACCGGGCAGTCCAGCGGGTGGTTGATGAGCAGGAGCTCCATCACCCCCTTCTGGGCCTTCTCCGCGACGGGCGAGCTGATCTGGGACTTCACGACCATGCCGTCGGTGCAGGTGATCGTGCAGGAGGCCATCGGCTTGCGCTGGCCCTCGACCTCGACGATGCACTGCCGGCAGGCGCCGACCGGGTCGAGGAGCGGGTGGTCGCAGAAGCGCGGGATCTCGATGCCCAGGAGCTCGGCGGCGCGGATGACGAGGGTGCCCTTGGGCACGCTGATCTCGATGCCGTCGATCGTGAGCGTGACGAGGTCCTCGGGCGGAACCGCCGCCTCGCCGCCCCCGGAGGGCGCACTCGTGGTGACTGTCATGCGTTCACCCCCCGGTGAGCGTTCTTGTCGTCCTTGTCGTCGGCCCAGAGGGTCGACCGGGCCGGGTCGAAGGGGCAGCCCTTGCCGGTGATGTGCTGCTCGTACTCCTCGCGGAAGTACTTCAGCGAGGAGAAGATCGGTGCGGCGGCGCCGTCGCCGAGGGCGCAGAACGACTTGCCGTTGATGGTGTCGGCGATGTCGTTCAGCTTGTCGAGGTCGGCCATCTGTCCCTTGCCGGCCTCGATGTCGCGGAGCAGCTGGACGAGCCAGTAGGTGCCCTCACGGCACGGCGTGCACTTGCCGCAGGACTCGTGGGCGTAGAACTCGGTCCAGCGGGTGACGGCGCGGACCACGCAGGTGGTCTCGTCGAAGCACTGCAGCGCCTTGGTGCCGAGCATGGACCCGGCGGCGCCGACTCCCTCGTAGTCCAGGGGGACGTCGAGGTGTTCCTCGGTGAACATGGGGGTGGAGGAGCCGCCGGGTGTCCAGAACTTCAGGCGGTGCCCTTCCCGGATGCCGCCGCTCATGTCGAGCAGCTGGCGCAGGGTGATGCCGAGCGGCGCCTCGTACTGGCCGGGACTGGTGACGTGCCCGCTGAGCGAGTAGAGCGTGAAGCCCGGGGACTTCTCGCTGCCCATCGACTTGAACCAGTCCTTGCCCCTGTGCAGGATCGCGGGAACCGAGGCGATGGACTCGACGTTGTTCACGACGGTGGGACAGGCGTACAGACCGGCGACCGCGGGGAAGGGGGGACGCAGCCGGGGCTGGCCGCGCCGTCCTTCGAGCGAGTCGAGCAGCGCGGTTTCCTCTCCGCAGATGTACGCACCGGCACCCGCGTGCACCGTGAGTTCCAGGTCGAGCCCCGAACCCAGGATGTTCGCCCCCAGATAACCCGCCTCGTACGCCTCGCGCACGGCCTCGTGCAGCCGGCGCAGCACCGGGACTACCTCACCGCGCAGATAGATGAAGGCGTGCGAGGAGCGGATCGCGTAACAGGCGATCACGATGCCCTCGATGAGGCTGTGCGGGTTCGCGAAGAGGAGCGGGATGTCCTTGCAGGTCCCGGGCTCCGACTCGTCGGCATTGACGACGAGGTAGTGCGGCTTGCCGTCACCCTGCGGGATGAACTGCCACTTCATGCCGGTGGGGAAGCCCGCGCCCCCACGTCCGCGCAGACCGGAGTCCTTGACGTACGCGATGAGGTCGTCGGGCGCCATGGCCAGGGCCTTGCGCAGTCCCTCGTAGCCGTCGTGGCGGCGGTAGGTGTCCAGCGTCCAGGACTCGGGTTCGTCCCAGAAGGAGGAGAGGACCGGGGAGAGGAGCTTCTCCGGGCTGGTCCCGTTCTTGTCGATCTCGGCTGCCAAGGTCATCACTCCCCCTCCTCGGCGGTGGGCCCGGCCGGGTGCTCCGGGTCGGAGGCCGACGTCTGCTGCGGCGCGTCGTGCGAGCTGAGGTGCTCGGTCGGCGACGGGTCGTGGGGCTGGGCGTCCTGGGGTGCGGCGTCCTGCGGTGTCCCGCCCCGCTGCCCGACCACGCGCGCATGCGGCGCGGCCTCGCCCCTGGCGAGCTTCAGCCCGATCAGGGAGGCGGCGCCGGCTCCGCCGCTCGCCTCGACGGCGCCGGGGCGCCCGTCGGGGAAGCCGGCCAGGATCCGGGACGTCTCCTTGTAGGTGCAGAGCGGCGCGCCCCGGGTGGGCTCCACGGTGCGGCCGGCGAGCAGGTCGTCGACGAGCCGTGTCGCGCTCTCGGGCGTCTGGTTGTCGAAGAACTCCCAGTTCACCATCACGACGGGTGCGAAGTCGCAGGCCGCGTTGCACTCGATGTGTTCGAGGGTGACCTTGCCGTCCTCGGTCGTCTCGTGGTTGCCGACGCCCAGGTGCTCCTTGAGCTGGTCGAAGATGGCGTCGCCGCCCATGACCGCGCACAGGGTGTTGGTGCAGACGCCGACCTGGTACTCACCGCTCTGCCGGCGCCGGTACATCGAGTAGAAGGTGGAGACCGCGGTGACCTCGGCGGTGGTGAGGCCGAGCTGGTCCGCGCAGAACGCGACGCCCGTGCGGGAGACGAACCCCTCCTCGGACTGCACCAGGTGCAGCAGCGGCAGCAGCGCGGAGCGGCTGCCGGGATAGCGGGCGATCACCTCCTTCGCGTCCGCTTCGAGCCGGTTCAGCACGTCGGCCGGGTAGGGCGGGGCGGGGAGCTGCGGCATCCCCAGGCTGACTTCTTGGTTGGACGCGGTCACCGGTCGACGCCTCCCATCACGGGGTCGATGGACGCGACGGCGACGATGACGTCGGCGACCTGGCCGCCCTCGCACATCGCCGCCATGGCTTGCAGGTTGGTGAAGGACGGGTCGCGGAAATGGACCCGGTAGGGGCGCGTGCCGCCGTCCGAGACCACGTGCACGCCGAGTTCGCCCTTGGGCGACTCGATGGCGGTGTACGCCTGCCCGGCCGGGACCCGGAAGCCCTCGGTCACCAGCTTGAAGTGGTGGATCAGGGCCTCCATGGAGGTGCCCATGATCTTCTTGATGTGGTCGAGCGAGTTGCCGAGTCCGTCGGGTCCCAGCGCGAGCTGCGCGGGCCAGGCGATCTTCTTGTCGGCGACCATGACCGGGCCCGGCTCCAGCCGGTCCAGGCACTGCTCGACGATCCTGAGCGACTGGCGCATCTCCTCGAGACGGATGAGGAAGCGGCCGTAGGCGTCGCAGGTGTCCGTGGTGGGCACGTCGAACTCGTAGGTCTCGTAGCCGCAGTACGGATCGGTCTTGCGCAGGTCGTGCGGGAGCCCGGCGGACCTGAGGAGCGGGCCGGTGGCGCCGAGCGCCACGCAGCCGGTCAGGTCGAGGTAGCCGACGTCCTGCATGCGTGCCTTGAAGATGGGGTTGCCGGTCGCGAGCTTGTCGTACTCCGGCAGGTTCTTCTTCATGGTCCTGATGAACTCGCGCAGCCGGTCGACCGCGCCCATGGGCAGGTCCTGGGCGAGGCCGCCGGGACGGATGAACGCGTGGTTCATCCGGAGGCCGGTGATGAGCTCGAAGATGTCGAGGACCAGTTCACGGTCGCGGAAACCGTAGATCATGATCGTCGTGGCGCCGAGCTCCATGCCGCCGGTGGCGATGCACACCAGGTGCGAGGAGATCCGGTTGAGCTCCATGAGGAGCACGCGCAGGACGGTGGCCCGGTCGGGGATCTGGTCCTCGATGCCGAGGAGCTTCTCGACCCCGAGGCAGTAGGCCGCCTCGTTGAAGAACGGGGTCAGGTAGTCCATGCGGGTCACGAAGGTGGTGCCCTGGGTCCAGTTCCGGAATTCGAGGTTCTTCTCGATGCCGGTGTGGAGGTAGCCGATGCCGCAGCGGGCCTCGGTGACGGTCTCGCCGTCGATCTCCAGGATCAGCCTCAGCACGCCGTGCGTGGACGGGTGCTGGGGACCCATGTTGACGATGATGCGCTCGTCGTCCGACTTCGCGGCGGACTCGACGACCTCGTCCCAGTCGCCGCCGGTGACTGTATATACAGTCCCCTCGGTCGTGGCCCTGGGCGTTGCGTGGGGAGTAGTCATCAGCTGTACGACCTCCGCTGGTCCGGAGCCGGGATCTGGGCGCCCTTGTACTCGACGGCGATGCCGCCGAGCGGGTAGTCCTTGCGCTGCGGGAAGCCCTGCCAGTCGTCCGGCATCATGATCCGGGTCAGGGCGGGGTGCCCGTCGAAGATCAGGCCGAAGAAGTCGTAGGTCTCGCGCTCGTGCCAGTCGTTGGCCGGGTAGACCCCGACGAGCGACGGGACGTGCGGGTCGCTGTCGGGGGCGGACACCTCCAGGCGGATCAGCCGCCCGTGGGTGAGCGAGCGCAGGTGGTAGACCGCGTGCAGCTCGCGCCCCTTGTCCCGCAGGTAGTGGACACCGTTGACGCCCGTGCAGAGCTCGAAGCGCAGGGCCGGGTCGTCCCGCAGGGTGCGGGCGACCTGGACCAGGTGCTCGCGGGCGATGAAGAAGGTGAGTTCGCCCCGGTCGACGACCGTCTTCTCGATGACGTCGCCGGGGAGCAGGTCCTGTTCCTCCAGGGCCCCTTCCAGCTCGTCCGCCACCTCGTCGAACCAGCCGCCGTACGGCCGGGAGGTGGCTCCCGGAAGGGTCACCGTGCGGACCAGCCCGCCGTAGCCGGAGGTGTCCCCGCCGTTGTTGGCGCCGAACATCCCCTTGCGTACGCCGACGACCTCACCGGAGTCGTCGCGGGGGGTGGGTACCGCCGTGCCGTTCTGTTCCTCGCTCACCGCAGCAGCCCCTTCATCTCGATCAGGGGGAGCGCCTTGAGGGCCGCCTCCTCCGCCTCGCGGGCGGCCTCCTCCGCGTTGACCCCGAGCTTGGTGCCCTGGATCTTCTGGTGGAGCTTGAGGATGGCGTCGATCAGCATCTCGGGACGCGGCGGGCATCCCGGCAGATAGATGTCGACCGGGACAATATGATCAACACCCTGAACAATCGCGTAATTATTGAACATTCCACCCGATGACGCGCACACCCCCATGGAGATGACCCACTTGGGGCTCGGCATCTGGTCGTAGACCTGCCGGAGGACGGGTGCCATCTTCTGGCTGACCCGCCCCGCGACGATCATCAGGTCCGCCTGCCGCGGCGAACCGCGGAAGACCTCCATCCCGAACCGGGCCAGGTCGTACCGCCCGGCGCCGGTCGTCATCATCTCGATGGCGCAGCAGGCGAGGCCGAAGGTGGCGGGGAAGACGGAGGACTTCCGTACCCAGCCGGCGGCCTGCTCGACAGTGGTCAGCACGAAGCCGCTCGGCAGCTTCTCTTCGAGTCCCATGGTGTGCCCCTCAGCCCCTCAGTCCCATTCCAGGCCGCCCCGGCGCCACACATACGCGTAGGCGACGAAGACGGTGAGCACGAAGAGCAGCATCTCCACGAGCCCGAAGATCCCCAGGGCGTCGAAGGTGACCGCCCAGGGATAGAGGAAGACGATCTCGATGTCGAAGACGATGAACAGCATCGCCGTCAGGTAGTACTTGATGGGGAAACGGCCGCCTCCGGCTGGAGTGGGGGTGGGTTCGATGCCGCACTCGTACGCTTCGAGCTTTGCTCGGTTGTACCGCTTAGGGCCGATAAGCGTGGCCATGACCACGGAGAAGATCGCAAACCCTGCCCCGAGGGCGCCGAGCACGAGGATGGGCGCGTAGGCATTCACGCTCCTCGCTCCTTCCAGTCGTCCTTGACCGTTGGACCGCATCGGGCGATTCGGCTCGCCGCCTCATCAAGATCGTGCACATGTGAGGCAGTTCACAAGCCCGACTGCCCCGCATCTTATGCCTGCTGTCCTGTGATCTGCGACACGGGGTACAGCAACGTCTTTGTGATCTCCACCACCTGACGAACGATCATGAAGTCGGATGAGCGGTGATCTTCGTACGCGAAGCGGCCGGGCGGTTACGAGACGTGACATCTTGCGGCGTTACCGCTGGTCAAAGGCGCGGAGCTCTATCAATGGACGGCCCGTACAGGCAAATTGGCGATGGACACCGCGTGGGTGATATAGGAATCCGCCACATGACCCCTCCACTCGGACGAGGGGCTTCCGGTACCGATGTGGACAATGCGCACGCATTCACGAACTACCGGACGCACTCCTCCGCGACGATCGGGAGACCTCACGGACGGACCGCCGACGGACCGCCGACGGCCTCCGACGGGTGGCCGGAAAAACGGACATGACGCACCAATGGGTCGCACCGCCGCTCGGAGCCCGCCGGCCCCGCTCCGTACGCGGCGCGCGGTCGCGCGGTTGCCTCTCACAGAAGAGCCATGCTGTGACCTGCGTCACTCCACCCAGGCTTCAAGAAAAGCGGGCTTGGCCAACCGTGTGAACGGATGGTAAGCGACGGGCAATTCGGGCGTATTGAAAGAACGCCGTGATCACAGGGGTGCACACGCGTGCCCGTTTTGCCCGTTAGGGCGTCAATAAAGGCCCCTAACAAGCGGATTCACAGATTCCGAACGTAACTGTGTCGCAACACACGTTTCTTGATGGGACCCCTACAGCCCTGATAGCGCTAGTACCCATGTCCCACACCGCTCACATACCCAGCCACCGGAAGCCCCGCCAGAGTGCCTCGAAGACGGCACTGCGGGCAGGAGTTGCCGGTGGCGTCCTCAGCACCATCGCGGTCGCGGGTGCCGCCGGGCCGGCTCAGGCCGAGCCGGTGACCCAGACCATCGAGATGCCCACGATCACCGCCGGGCTCTCCACCTCCGTCGCCGCGTCCGCGCAGGCGACCCAGGCGGTCGCCCTCGACCTCGAGACCCAGGCTCACGAGGACGCCGCAGCCGCCACCGCGGCGAAGACCGCCAAGAAGGCCAAGGCCGAGGCGGTGCGCAAGGCAGAGGCCAAGAAGAAGGCCGAGGCGGCCGCAGAGGCCAAGGCGGAGGCCGCCGAGCGCGCCTCCCGCTCGGCCGAGCGCACCACGCTCAGCGCGTCCACCGCTTCTTCCTCCGGCTCCTCCTCCTCGTCGTCGTCCTCGACCGCCACCGGGTCCGCCGCGTCCGTCATCGCGTTCGCGCAGTCCCAGATCGGTGACGCGTACGTCTCCGGCGGCACCGGCCCGAACTCGTGGGACTGCTCGGGTCTGGTCCAGGCCGCCTACGGCACGGTCGGCATCGACCTGCCGCGCGTCTCGCAGGACCAGTCGACGGCCGGCACCCAGGTCTCGCTCGACAACCTCCAGCCCGGCGACATCCTGTACTGGGGTGGCGCGGGCAGCGCGTACCACGTCGGGATCTACGTGGGCGGCGGCCAGTTCGTCGGCGCGCAGAACTCCAGCACCGGCGTCGTGCAGAAGTCCCTGGACTACGACCCGCCGTCGGGCGCGGTCCGCGTTCTCTGATTCACAAGCTCGGCACGCCACGGCACGATCGCGGGCCGTCACTCCACCGTCCGGAGTGACGGCCCGTCATCGTGCCGTGGGCGCGTCGGCCTCCGCGGCGGCCTCCGCGTCGCTATCCGTCGGCAGACGCGGGCCCGGCACGTGGCCCCGCCCCTCCTGGGCCCGCTCCCGGCGCAGGAGCACCACACCCGCCGCACAGGCGAGAGCGGCCAGCACGAAGCCGTACGGCGGGGTCGAGCCCGAGGGCTGCGTCTCGTAGACGAGCGCGGCCGACAGGACCGTCACCACGCCCAGGGCCCGGCCGCCGTTCGCGGTGGCGGCGATCACCGCCGTGGCCCACAGCAGGTACCACGGCTGCACCATCGGCGAGAGCACGACGAGGGCCAGCAGCGCCGGGCCCAGGGCGCGGACGGGTTCCGTGCGCCCGGTCGCCGCGTGCCACGCGAGGCGGGCGATCAGGACCAGCGCCACCAGCAGGCCCAGGTTCTGCACGGCGGACTTCACCGGATCCGGGTCCGTCCCGGCCAGCAGCCGCAGGAGCTCGCCGAGTCCGAGGCCGAGGTCGCTGCTGAGGGACAGCGCGGTGTGGATGCGCCCCGCGACGCTCTGGGTCCCCAGCCAGCCGAAGCCCGTACCGGGGACGAGGCTCACCCCGGCCGCGACCGCCCCGGCGACCAGCCCGGGCAGCAGCAGCCCCTTCGCCACCCGGCGCACGGCGGATCCGCCCGCCGCCCGGCCCACCACGACGCCCACGAACAGCAGTGCCACCGCCGCCGGGGACTTGACCATCACGGCGAGACCGATGAGCGCCGAGCCGGTGATCCACCTCCCGCGCAGCGCGAGCAGCACGCCCGCCAGCATGAGACCGGTCATCAGACCGTCGTTGTGGACACCGCCGACGACATGGATGAGCAGCAGCGGGTTCAGCGCGCCCAGCCACAGGGCGGCGCTCTCGCCGCGGCCGTGCTCGCGGGCGAGGTTCCGCAGGGCCCACACGATCAGCACCAGCGATCCCAGGGCGATGAGACGCATCCCGAGGACGGCGGGCACGAGCGTGCCGCCCGTCGCCCAGGTCACGCCCCGGGCCAGGAGGAGGAAGAACGGACCGTACGGGGCCGGGGTGTCGGTCCAGTGACCGCCGACGCTCGCGGCCGCGTCGCCGCCCGGTCCTCCGGGGTCGAGCACGGACGGCCCCACGCTGTAGACGTCGTGGCCTTCGAGGACCATCGCGCCCTGCGCGATGTAGCTGTAGACGTCGGCGCTGTAGAGGGGTGGTGCCACCACGAGCGGCACGGTCCACCACGCGAGGGTGGTGAGCGTGTCGCGTACGGAGGCCCCCGTCCGCCCGTACAGCCACCAGGCGACGACGAGCACGGTCAGCCCGCCGTACGCCAGTGCGTGGCCGGCGGCGGTGACGGCGGTCCCGTGGGGGACCCAGAGGCCCCACGGGTCGTGGGCGGGCAGTGTGCCGACGGCCCAGCCGCCCAGCGCGACGCCCAGCGATCCGCCCGCGCCGAGCCACCGGCAGCCCCGGCTGGTCCATGCCCTCGATGCCCCCATGGCCCGAACCTATCGCAGGGCCGCGCGCCGGGGCGTGGGCCCGGGGGTCACCCGGGCCCCGGGGTCAGGCCTTCGGCGCGACCTTCGAGAGGCCGTTGATGATGCGGTCCATGGCGTCGCCGCCCGTCGGGTCGGTGAGGTTGGCGAGCATCTTCAGCGTGAACTTCATCAGCAGGGGGTGGGTCAGACCGCGCTGCGTCGCGATCTTCATGACGTGCGGGTTCCCGATCATCTTCACGAAGGCGCGGCCCAGCGTGTAGTAGCCGCCGTAGGTGTCCTTGAGGACCTTCGGGTAGTGCTGCAGCGCCAGTTCCCGCTGCGCCGGGGTCGAGCGGGCGTGCGCCTGGACGATGACGTCCGCGGCGATCTGGCCCGACTCCATGGCGTACGCGATGCCCTCGCCGTTGAAGGGGTTGACGAGGCCGCCCGCGTCACCGACGAGCAGCAGCCCCTTGGTGTAGTGCGGCTGGCGGTTGAAGGCCATCGGGAGCGCGGCGCCGCGGATCGGCATCGTCATGTTCTCGGGCGTGTAGCCCCAGTCCTCCGGCATGGAGGCGCACCAGGCCTTGAGCACCTCGCGCCAGTCGAGCTCCCTGAAGGCCGACGAGGAGTTGAGGATGCCGAGGCCGACGTTGGACGTGCCGTCGCCCATGCCGAAGATCCAGCCGTAGCCGGGCAGCAGGCGGTCCTCGGCGCCGCGGCGGTCCCACAGCTCCAGCCAGGACTCCAGGTAGTCGTCGTCGTGGCGGGGCGAGGTGAAGTACGTGCGGACCGCGACGCCCATCGGACGGTCCTCGCGACGGTGCAGGCCCATGTTGAGGGAGAGCCGGGTGGAGTTGCCGTCGGCGGCGACGACGAGCGGGGCGTGGAAGGTGGCCGGGATCTTCTCCTCGCCGAGCTTGGCGTGGACGCCGGTGATGCGGCCGGTGCGCTCGTCCTTGATCGGCTCGCCGACGTTGCAGCGCTCGTGGAGCCGCGCGCCCGCCTTCTGGGCCTGGCGGGCCAGCTGCTCGTCGAAGTCGTCGCGCTTGCGGACGAGACCGTAGTCCGGGTACGAGGCGAGCTCCGGCCAGTCCAGCTGGAGGCGGACGCCGCCGCCGATGATGCGCAGGCCCTTGTTGCGCAGCCAGCCGGCCTCTTCGGAGACGTCGATGCCCATGGAGACGAGCTGCTTGGTGGCACGCGGGGTGAGGCCGTCGCCGCAGACCTTCTCCCGCGGGAAGGCCGTCTTCTCGAGGAGGAGCACGTCGAGTCCGGCCTTGGCGAGGTGGTACGCGGTGGTGGAGCCGGCTGGGCCCGCTCCGACGACGATCACGTCCGCGCTGTGTTCGGAGAGGGGCTCGGTCACGGCGGATCTCCCGAAGACTCGAATTCGCGTGCCGCGCGGCACAGGTCGCGTGCAGTCTATGGGTGCCTGCTGATCAACCTCCAGAAGGGCTCCCCGATGCCGCACGCAACTGACCCGATCCCGTCCGTCCATCTGCGTGTCCCCACCGACGAGGACGCCCTGGCCTGGCACCGGGTGTTCGCCGACCCGGAGGTGATGGAGTTCCACGGCGGCCGCCCGGCGGAGTACTCCGTGTACGAGGAGTTGACCGCCCGCCAGCGCCGCCACGACGCGGAGCTCGGCCACTGCCTGTGGACGGTCCTCGACGACGCGGGAGAGGTGCTCGGCTTCACGGGCGCCCAGCCGTGGCCCCACGAGTCGTTCGGCCCGGTCGGCGAGATCGAGATCGGCTGGCGGCTGGGCCGTGCGGCATGGGGGCACGGGTACGCGACCTCCGCCGCGCGGGCGACGCTGGAGCGCGTGAGGGCGCTCGGGGTGCGGGAGGTCGTGGCGATGATCAACACACGCAACGCGCGCTCGGTGGCCGTCGCCGTACGCCTCGGCATGCGGCAGGCCGAGACGTACGTCAGCCCGGTGTCGCAGCAGGAGGCGTACTGCTTCCGGCTGGAGCTCTGAGCCCCGCCGCCGGGTGGCCGGCCGGCGCTCCGGCCACCGGGTGGCCGGCCGGGGGCCGGAGCTCCGAGCTCCGGCCGCCGGGGGGGAGTCAGTCGCGCACGCCCCGGTGCAGGGCCACCACTCCGCCGGTGAGATTGCGCCAGGCCACCTTCGACCAGCCGGCCTTCTGCATCAGCGTCGCGAGGCCGGACTGGTCGGGCCAGGCGCGGATCGACTCGGCGAGGTAGACGTAGGCGTCGGGGTTGGACGAGACGGCCCGCGCGACCGGCGGCAGCGCGCGCATCAGGTACTCGGTGTAGACGGTCCGGAAGGGCGTCCAGGTCGGCTGGGAGAACTCGCAGATCACCACCCGGCCGCCCCGCCGGGTCACGCGGTACAGCTCGGCGAGCGCGGCGCCGGTGTCCTGGATGTTGCGCAGACCGAAGGAGATCGTGACCGCGTCGAAGGTCTCGTCCTTGAACGGGAGCTTCGTGCCGTCGCCCGCGGTGAAGGGCATCCACGGGTGGCGCTCCTTGCCGACCCGGAGCATGCCGATGGAGAAGTCGCAGGGCACCACATAGGCACCGGCCTGCGCGAACGGCTGCGAGGAGGTGGCCGTACCGGCCGCCAGGTCGAGGATCTTCTGGGCGGGCCGGGCGTCGACGGCGCGGGCGACCTCCTTGCGCCAGAGCCGCGCCTGTCCGAGCGACAGCACGTCGTTGGTGAGGTCGTAGTTCGCCGCCACGTCGTCGAACATCGAGGCGACTTCGTGCGGCTGCTTGTCCAGGGATGCTCGGGTCACCCTCCCATTCAAGCAGCCCCGCCCCCGCTCCCTCGCGGCGGCGTGGAACGGCTTCAACCTTTCGGGGCCGACGGCGCTCGTACAGGGGTGAGACCCACCGGAGACTGTGAGAGGAGGCCGGATGCCCGTCCTGCGCGACAGGGGCTCCACCGGCCCGGGCGCCTTCGAGGACACGTTCGAGGATTTCGCCCGGGCGAACCAGCAGCGTCTGTACCGCACGGCGTACCTGCTCTGCGGTGACCGGGAGAGTGCCCGCGACCTGACCCAGACGGCCCTGGCGAAGATCTTCCAGCACTGGCGGCGGGTGAGCGCGGCCGACCGCCCCGAGGCCTACGCGCGCACGGTGCTGACGCGGACGTATCTCGCCGAGCGCCGACGCCGGCTGCGCGACCTCCTGGCCCACACCCCCATCGAGGTGCCCCGGGCCGCCGTCGGCCCCGATCTGACCGTGACCCTGCTGGCCGCACTCGCGGAACTGCCGCCACGGGCCCGGGCGATGGTGGTCCTGCGCTACTGGGAGGACCTCAGCGTGGGGTCGGTCGCCGAGCTGCTCAGATGCAGCGAGTCCACCGTCAAGAGCCAGTGCTCGCGTTCCCTGGCCCGGCTGCGGGAGCGGCTGGGGCCGGCCCATGTCTACATCACCCCGAACTGAGGAGCCCGGATGACGGACCAGGACGCCCTGCTCGTCAAAGACGTCATGAAGCGCGCGGCCGACGCTCTGGGCCCGCTTCCCGACCTGGTGCCCGGGGCCGTCGCCCGGGGCGGGCGCCGCCGGGCGAGGACCCGGCTCGCGCTCACGGCGGGCGCCTTCGGGGCGGTCGCCCTCGGCGTGCTCGGCGTGGCCGCGCTGTCGGGCGGCGGCTCCGGCCGGGCCCCCGCGTCCGGTACGGGGGTGGCCGCGGCCCCGGCGCCGTACCGCACCCCGGTCCATGTGGAGCCCTCCCCCGGGGAGAAGGTGGAGGGCGGCCTCACCGGTCTGCCCGCCGGGGAGAGACAGCGCCTGGAGGACTTCCAGCAGCGCGCGGCCGTGGCGCTGGACGAGGCGCTGCCGGACACCGTCGGCACGGTCCGCCCGGTCGACTCCACCGTGGCGCGCTACCAGGGGGAGGCCGACGGGAACGTCTTCACCGTGACCTTCACGGTCCGGCCGGCCGACGGCCGGGCGGCCGAGGCCTGCCGGGACGTCCCGGAGAAGCGGATGAGCTGCGTGAAGGCGGAGCTCACCGAGGGGGTCGAGGCGCGGCTCCGGCGCGCCGCCGTCAACTCCCTTGCGACGGAGTCCACATCGATCGCCTTCGAATTCGGGAACAGCACGGTCCTGATCAACGTCTCCCCGGACGAGGGGAAAGGGGTTTCCGCGCCGGTGACCGTCGAGCAGCTCCTGGACGGGGTCAGGGGAAGCGGGCTGCTGGACGTCGTGCGGTACGCGGACGAGCACCCGGTGCTCCAGAAGCAGGCCAGCGTGCAGGGCGGGTGAATCCACCCTTCCTGGACGGACGTTCCGAGACCACGGACAGCCACCAGACGATGCACGACGACGACACACATCACATACGGAGCGCCTCGGGCGCCCGCCGGGGGGCCGGAGCATCCGCTCCGGGGGTACGGCCTTCGCGCACCCAGGCCCGGAGGCGGTCCAAGGACCGCCGAAGACGGATGCGAAGACGGCGCGCCGTCTTCGCCGGGGCGGTGGTCGCGGCATCGGCCGTCGCCGCCTTCCTCCTCGTCACCCCGCCGTGGCGGGACGACGGCGCCGCGGTGGCGGCGGGCCGGGAGCCGGACCGGAGCACCTCGCCGACGGCCACCGCTCCGGAGGCGCCGGCCTCGCGGGAGGCGTCGGTGCGTCCCACGCCCTCGAAGTCCTCCGAGCCGCCCGAGGGATCGCCTGGCCCCGAGGAGCCCGTGGACCCGCGCTCCGTGCCGTCCTCGGGCCCCGGCACCTTCACGGTGGCGCACGGGGGGGCCACCTCCGGAGGCGGCGGCAGCCGCTACCGCGTCGAGGTGGAGGACGGCATCGGCGTGGACCCGGACAGGGCCGCCGAGGACGTGGCGGCGATACTCGCCGACCCGCGGGGCTGGACCGAGGGCGCGAGCCGCGCCTTCCGTCAGGTCGACGACAACAGCGCCGGGCTGGTGATCCGCATAGGGACGCCGAGCACCACCGACCGGCTCTGCGGGCGGTACGGGCTGAACACCAGGGGCGAGGTGAACTGCCGCGGCGGGAAGAACGTCATGGTCAACCTCGCCCGCTGGCAGCTGGGTTCACCGACGTTCGACGGGTCCGCGTCCGAGTACCGCGCGCTGATCATCAATCACGAGGTCGGCCACTGGCTGGGCCACGGCCACGAGACCTGTCCCGGCACCGGGAGGCCCGCGCCCGCGATGATGCAGCAGATCAAGGGGCTCAAGGGCTGCGTGTCCAACGCCTGGCCGTACGACGCGAAGGGGCGCTACCTGGGCGGGCCCTCCGTGCCGTGAGGCCGGGGGCCGGCGCCGTACGTGCGGCGGGGCCGGCGCCGTACGTGCTGTGAGGCCGGGGCGTACGTGCGCCGGCCCCGTCACCGCCGCCGGTACACCAGCCGCCCGCCGAGGACCGTGGCCACGCAGGTCTCCGCGCCCGCCGCGCACAGCGCCGCTTCGTCCGGCACGTCGAAGACCGCGAGATCGGCGCGGCCGCCGACGGCGAGCGGACCGTGCGCGGTGCCCGCCAGGTCGCGTCCCCGCGCGAAGGGGTCCAGGTCCGGTCCGCCGGCCGGGGCCCCGCCCGGCGGGACCACGGTCAGACCGGCGCGGGCCACGGCGGTGCGTACGGCGGGTTCGGCGTAGCCTCCCGCGACATGGGTGGTGCCGTGGCGCAGCATCCGCTGCAGCCCGCGGCGCACGCTGCCGGCCCGGCGGGGCTCGTCCATCCGCCCGTCCAGCCGCTCGAACTCCGCCCCGGACAGGGGCTGTTCACCGAGCTCGTCGGCCTCGCGCGGGTCGGGGTGGTAGCACCGGGTCAGCAGCGGGACGCCGTCCCACTGGCGCAGGCCCGGTGTGAGGACGCCGGGCCACCGCCGGACCCGGGCCGCCGGGTGCGCGGCCACGACCGCGTCCAGCGGCCCGAGGGCCACGATCCGGTCGCCGTCCACGGCCACCGCACCCTCCTCGACGGGCGCCGCGCCGACCGGCAGGACCAGGGGCGCGGCGTGCACGGTCAGCACGCGTGTCTCAGCGGGCGTCGAGGAGCTTCAGCTCCGGGTGCGCCGTGCCGCCCGCGATCGCGGTGGAGGAGATGTGCGAGACGACGCGCTCGTCGACCGGGTCGTTCGCCGGGTCGTCGTGGACGACCAGGTGCTCGTAGGTCGTGGCGCGCTGGGCGGGGACGCGGCCCGCCTTGCGGATGAGGTCGATGATCTCGAGCCGGTTCGAGCGGTGCTTGGCACCGGCGGACGAGACGACGTTCTCCTCCAGCATGATCGAGCCGAGGTCGTCCGCCCCGTAGTGCAGGGACAGCTGGCCGACCTCCTTGCCGGTGGTCAGCCAGGAACCCTGGATGTGGGCGACGTTGTCGAGGAAGAGCCGGGCGATGGCGATCATCCGCAGGTACTCGAAGAGGGTGGCCTGCGTCTGTCCCTTCAGCTTGTTGTTCTCCGGCTGGTAGGTGTACGGGATGAAGGCGCGGAAGCCGCCCGTGCGGTCCTGGACGTCGCGGATCATCCGCAGGTGCTCGATGCGTTCGGCGTTGGTCTCGCCGGTGCCCATCAGCATGGTGGAGGTGGACTCGACGCCGAGGCCGTGGGCGATCTCCATGATCTCCAGCCAGCGCTCGCCGGACTCCTTGAGCGGGGCGATCGCCGTACGCGGCCGGGCGGGCAGCAGTTCGGCGCCGGCGCCGGCGAAGGAGTCGAGACCGGCGGCGTGGATGCGCTCGATCGCCTCCTTCGCGGAGACACCCGAGATGCGGGCCATGTGCTCGATCTCGGAGGCACCGAGCGAGTGGATGACCAGCTGCGGGAACGCCTTCTTGATCGCGGAGAAGTGCTCCTCGTAGTACTCGACGCCGTAGTCCGGGTGGTGGCCGCCCTGGAACATGATCTGCGTGCCGCCCAGCTCGACGGTCTCCGCGCAGCGGCGCAGGATGTCGTCGAGGTCGCGGGACCAGCCCTTGGCGGTGTCCTTGGGCGGCGCGTAGAACGCGCAGAACTTGCAGGCCGTGACGCAGACGTTGGTGTAGTTGATGTTGCGCTCGATGATGTACGTCGCGATGTGCTCCGTGCCGGCGTAGCGGCGGCGGCGCACGGCGTCGGCCGCGGCCCCCAGCGCATGCAGCGGTGCCGACCTGTAGAGGTCGAGCGCCTCCTCCGGAGTGATCCGCCCGCCTCCGGCGGCGCGGTCGAGGACGGGCTGAAGGTCGGCCTTCTCGGTCACCGGGCTGTCACCTTTCGGCGGTTTTTCTACGGATCCACGGACCGATCCAGCCTACGCCAGCCCCTGCCGGGGTCAGCCGTCGGACCGGGCGAGCGTGCCCTTCGGCGTGCCCGCGGCCTCCTCGTGCGACGCGTAGAGCAGGGTGTCGCCCGGGCCGAGGGTGAAGACGAGGTCGGCCTCTCCCCCGGTGCAGAGGGCGCCGCCGCGGGCGTCGGGGTCCGCGCGTTCGCGGACCTTCAGCTCGGTGGCCGTGCCGGAGACGAGGGTGCCGACGGCCTTGCAGACGACGGTCGTTCCGAGCGCGTCGAAGCGGTACGACAGCCGGACGACCTCCTCGCCCTTCTTCCCCTCGACGAAGACGGCGGTGACCGTGCCGTGCGACAGGCCGCTGCGCTCGGTCGTGGGGCCCTTCCAGGTGCCGGCGAACGTCTTGGGCACCGCGCCGACGGGCGCGGAGGCCGAGGAGCTCGCGGACGGCTGGGGTTCCGCGGCATCGGGCGGATTCTGCGACCGGCTCGCCGACGGGTGCTGCGCGGCGTCGTCGCCCCGGTCGTCGTCGGACCCGAACAGGTCCCCCAGCATCCCCGTGCCGACCGTCACGACGGCCAGCGCGCCGGCGACGGCCAGCGCGACGGTGCAGCTGACCCGCCGCCCCCGGCGCCCGCCGGGCTCCGGGCGGGAGTCCATGGTGACGGCGACCCGGGCCCCGGGGCCCCGCTCCCCCGAGGTGCCCGGCGGCCCGGCGGGCGGGGGCGGCAGCGGCGGGCCGAAGGCGCCGAGCGGCGCGGCCCCCAGCGACGCGTTGCTGAACGGCACCGGGCCCGACTGCACGGGCGCGTCCTGCGGCTCCAGGTCCAGCAGGGCCACCGCCGATCTGCTGACCTCGCGCACCAGCGGGCCCGGCAGCCAGCCGGGGGCCACCAGCGCGGCGGCCCCGCCGGGCGCGAGCCTGCGGGCGAGCTCGGCGGGGGCGGGCCGGTCGGCGGGGTCCTTGGCGAGGCAGCCGGCCACCAGCTCCCTCAGTTCGCCCTCCAGGTCGCCGAGTTCGGGTTCCTCGTGGACCACCTTGTAGAGGAGCACGGCGGAGGAGTCGCCGGGGAAGGGCGCGGTGCCGGTGGCCGCGTAGGCGAGGACCGCGCCGAGCGAGAAGACATCGGCCGCGCCGGAGAGGTCCAGCCCCCGGATCTGCTCCGGCGCCATGTAGCCGGGCGAACCGACGGAGACGCCGGTGGAGGTGAGGGAGACCGTGGCCCCGAGGGCCCGGGCGATACCGAAGTCGATCAGCCGGGGGCCGTCGAGGGCGAGCAGGACGTTGGACGGCTTGACGTCCCGGTGGATGAGGCCGTGCGCGTGCACGGCGTCGAGCGCCTCGCCGAGGCCGGCCCCCAGGGTCCGTACCGCGTACTCGGGCAGCGGGCCGTGGCGGGTGACCGCGTCGGAGAGCGGGGGCCCGGCGACGTACCCGGTGGCCACCCACGGCACGGCCGCGTCGGGGTCGGCGTCCAGGACGGGTGCCGTCCACTGCGCTCCGAGGCGCCGCGCGGCGTCCACCTCGCGGCGGAATCGCGCGCGGAACTGCTCGTCGAGGGCGAAGTGGGGGTGCACGACCTTGACCGCGACGGTACGGCCGCCGGCGCTGCGGCCCAGGTAGACGCGGCCCATCCCGCCGGCACCGAGCCTGCCGAGCAGCCGGTAGGCGCCGATGGTGTGCGGTTCGCCGGCTTCCAGCGGCTGCATACGGTCTCCCCCTGTGGTCCCCGGGACTCGGACCGCAGCCTAGGGCGCCCGGCTCACGGGGTCACGGAGACCCCGTGAGCCGATATCGCCCCTATGGGCACGAAGCAGGGATTTCGCCACTCGGAAAGGCGCGAATACGCCGTTCGTCCGCGTCGTCCGGGGTTCACCGGAGAGAAACCGGAAGGGCTTCCGTGCGCCGTCCGCTATTCCTTCGCGGGTGTGTGGGAGAGGTCCCGCCACGGAACTCCGGACATTCGCGCCCTTTCCTGGGAACGGAATGCCGGAGCGACGCGTCAGGGGAAAGGACACCCGGGCGGGAAGGTCCGGGAAGGCGCGGGATTCCTGTTCTCTCCCGCACCATTCCCGGGGCCGCCGCTGTCAGCCGCCGAGCAGTTCGACCTTGACGTCCGCCGGGTATCCGGTCGTCGGTCCGGTCCGCCGGGCGAACTCGCGCACCCCGGCCAGCTGGTCCGGGCCGAAGCGGAAGTCCAGGGTGGTGAAGTAGCGCTCCAGCACCTCGGCGTCGAAGGCCTCCCAGCGCGCCGCCTGCTCGGCCACCTTGGTGACCTCCTCCAGCGAGACGTCGCGGGAGGCGAGGAACGCCTCGTGCACCTTCTCCACGTATTCGGGGTGCGAGGCCAGGTAGTCCTTGCGCGCCGCCCAGACCGCGAAGACGAACGGCAGCCCCGTCCACTCCTTCCACATCTCACCCAGGTCGTGGACCTGGAGTCCGAGCCTGGGGGCGTCGTGCAGGTTGGCCCGCAGCGCCGCGTCGCCGATGAGGACGGCCGCGTCGGCCTCCTGCATCATCAGGCCGAGGTCCGGCGGGCAGGTGTAGTAGTCGGGGGCGACGCCGTACCGCTCGGAGAGCAGCAGCTGGGCCAGCCGTACGGAGGTGCGCGAGGTCGAGCCGAGGGCCACCCGGGCCCCGTCCAGCTGCTCCAGGGGGAGCTGGGACACGATCACGCACGACATGACGGGGCCGTCGCAGCCGACGGCGATGTCGGGGAGGGCCACCAGGTCGTCGGCGTTGCGCAGGTACTCGACCAGGGTCACGGGACCGATGTCGAGGTCACCCGCGACCAGCTGCTCACTGAGTCTCTCCGGGGTGTCCTTCGAGAGCTCAAGATCGAGCAGGGTCCCGGTCCGTGCCAGTCCCCAGTAGAGGGGGAGGCAGTTCAGGAACTGGATGTGGCCGACGCGCGGCCTGCTGCGACGGTCGTCGCCTTCTGCGGGAGAGACGGTTGAATTGTCCACATCGCGAGGCTAGACCTGCCTCCGCCGGCCCGCTTCATCGGGGCGTCCCGAGAGGGCGCCGGAGGCCTTGTCCGTCACCTCTCCGACGGGCCGATCAAACATCCGGGTGAAGTGATCTTTCCCTCTACCGCTCCCCGCACACTGCGTGCTAGGCTCGCCCGCAAGTTGCAGTTTGGTTTCCCTTGCAGTACAGAGCCTGCGGAGCATGTAACCCGCAGGCTTTTGTAGTTTTCAGACTTGTTTGCAGGTTCTGGAGCAGGGCAACCCTTTGGCCCAAGGAGGGCTTTATGGCTACCGGAACCGTCAAGTGGTTCAACGCTGAAAAGGGCTTCGGCTTCATCGCCCAGGACGGCGGCGGCCCGGATGTCTTCGTCCACTACTCCGCGATCAACGCGTCCGGGTTCCGCTCCCTCGAGGAGAACCAGGTCGTGAACTTCGACGTCACTCAGGGTCCCAAGGGTCCGCAGGCTGAGAACGTCACCCCGGCCTAGTTGCCCGGGTCGGCCGATCGCGGCCGAGTGAGCAGTACCCAAGGAGCCCCGCTCCCCCGCCCCGGCGGAGGAACGGGGCTCCTGCCTTGTCCGGGCCCCGCTGGTCACACGGCTCGCGGCCGGACGGACATGTTCAGGGCCTGTGCAGAGCGTCACCCGATGCTGACGAGCCCGCCCGTGACAAGGCAGACTGTTGAGCCTGATACCAGCGGTACGGTGCGGCGGACCGGCAGGACCGGCGGGGCGAGCAGGACAGGGGGCATCATGGACCGCGAAAAGGGACCGGACGTGCGCGTTCCGGAGCAACGCGCGCCTCGGGAACAGGCGGCCGGGGATCGGCTCCGCTTCACCGTGCTCGGCCCCGTACGCGCCTGGCGGGGTGGCGAGGCCCTGCCCTCGGGATCCCCGCAGCAACGCGCCCTGCTGGCCGCCCTGCTGCTGCGCGACGGCCGCACGGCCACCGCCGCCGAGCTCATAGACGCCCTGTGGGGGGACGACCCCCCGTCCCAGGCACTGGCCACGGTACGGACGTACGCGTCCAGGCTCCGCAAGACCCTGGGCCAGGACACCCTCGTCAGCGAGTCCGGCGGCTACGCGGTCCGGATCCCCCGCGAATCACTGGACCTGACGCTCGCTCAGGACCTGGCGTCCGAGGCGGAGAAGGTCCGTGGCGGCGGGGACCGCTGCCAGGCCCGGACCCTGATCAACAAGCTGCTGGGCCTCTGGGACGGCGAGGCGCTCGCCTCCCTCCCCGGCCCGTACGCGGAGAACCAGCGCAGCAGCCTGGAGGAGTGGCGGCTCCAGCTCACCGAGACCCGCCTCGACCTGGACCTGGAGGTCGGCTGCCACGCGGAGGCCGTCTCCGAACTGACCGCGCTCACCGCGGCGCACCCCCTGCGCGAGCGGCTGCGCGAACTGCTGATGGTCGCGCTGTACCGCAGCGGCCGGCAGGCCGAGGCACTCGCGGTGTACGCCGACACCCGCCGGCTGCTCGCCGAGGAGCTGGGCGTGGACCCGCGCCCCGAGCTCGCCCAGCTCCAGCAGCGGATCCTCCGGGCGGACGAGGAACTGGCCCGCCCCGCCGACGAGCCGGCGGCCGCGCCCGCACCGCTCCGGCCGGCTCAGCTCCCCGCCACCGTCCCGGACTTCACGGGCCGCGCCGCGTTCGTGCGCGAGCTGAGCGACCGGCTCGCCGGCACGGAGGGCTCCGTCATGGCCGTCTCCGCGCTGGCCGGCATCGGCGGCGTCGGCAAGACGACCCTCGCCGTGCACGTCGCCCACCAGGCACGCCGGCACTTCCCGGACGGCCAGCTGTACGTCGACCTCCAGGGCGCGGGCGCCCGGGCCGCGGAACCCGAGACCGTCCTCGGGGCGTTCCTGCGCGCCCTGGGCACCACCGACTCCGCGATCCCGGACTCCCTGGACGAGCGGGCCGCCCTCTACCGCTCCACCCTCGACGGCCGCCGCATCCTCGTCCTGCTCGACAACGCCCATGACGCGGCCCAGATCCGACCTCTGCTCCCCGGTACGGAGGGCTGCGCGGCCCTGGTCACCAGCCGCGTCCGCATGGTCGACCTGGCCGGCGCGCACCTCGTGGACCTCGACGTGATGTCCCCCGAGGAGGCCCTGCAGCTCTTCACCCGCATCGTCGGCGACGAGCGCGTCCGCTCGGAGCGCGAGGCCGCCCTGGACGTGGTGGCCGCGTGCGGCTTCCTCCCCCTGGCCATCCGCATCGCCGCCTCGCGGCTGGCCGCCCGCCGCACCTGGACGGTCTCGGTGCTGGCCGCGAAGCTCGCCGACGAGCGCCGCCGCCTCGACGAACTCCAGGCGGGCGACCTCGCGGTGAAGGCCACCTTCGAGCTCGGCTACGGCCAGCTGGAGCCGGCCCAGGCCCGCGCCTTCCGCCTCCTGGGCCTGGCGGACGGCCCGGACATCTCCCTCGCCGCGGCGGCCGCCCTGCTGAACCTGGACCTCCACACGGCGGAGGACCTCCTGGAGACCCTGGTCGACACGAGCCTCCTGGAGTCCGCCGCCCCGGGCCGCTACCGCTATCACGACCTGGTCCGTCTCTACGCGCGTGCGTGCGCGGAGCGGGACGAACAGCCGCCGGCGGAGAGGGCGCTGGCGCTCTCGCGGCTGCTGGACTTCTACCTGGCCACGGCGGCGGGGGTGTACGCGCTGGAGCGGCCGGGGGACCGGCTGATCGCTCACCTGGAGCAGACGGAGCACCCGGGGATCACCTTCGAGGACCGCCATTCAGCCCTGGACTGGCTCTACTCCGAGGCGAACTGCCTCCTGGCCTGCGCACAGCAGTCGACGGGGCGCGGCATGCTCCGCAGAGCCGTCGACCTGCTCTGGGCCGCGAAGGACCTGGCCGAGTCGGGAGCGAACTCGAAGCAGTACGAGTCGGCTGCCCTGACGACGCGGGACGCCGCCCAGTCCTACGGCGACGCACACGCCGAGGGCCGCGCCCGGACCACGATCACCAATGTCCACATCGTGGCGGGCCGGTTCGACGAGGCCGACGACGAGGCCCAGCGGGCCATGCAGCTGGCGCGTTCGGCCGACGACCCGGTTCCCAATTGCTGGGCTCCCAACGACCGGGGAGTGATCGCCATCTACCAGGGGCGGCACGAGGAGGGCGAGCGGCACCTGCTTCAGGCCATCGAGAACTTCCGCGCCGACAGCAACGACGTCGGCCAGGCGAGCGCCCTGTGCAACCTCTCCCGGATCCATGTGTCCCTCGGCCGCATCCACAGCGCCATAGAGCTGGCGCAACAGGGCATCGACATCTACGACCGGATGGGCCTCAGCCTCCGTCTGGCCAACGGCCGGTACGCCCTGGGTATCGCCCTGACCCGGGCCGGCCGGCTGCCCGAGGCCCTGAACCAGCTCACCGAAGCACTGGCCCTCTTCCATGACAACCGGCAGCCGCTGTGGGAAGGCGTCACGCACTTCCGGCTGGCAGAGGCTCATCTCGCGGCGCACCGCCCCACCTTGGCGGCCGCCCACGCGGAGCAGGCGATCGCACTCCGGGGCATCGGCGGCGAGTGGCGCCGCGGCACGGTGCTGACCGTGCTCGGCAAGGCGCTCGACAGCATCGGACAACCGGACCGCGCAAGGGCCTGCTGGCGCGAAGCCCTGGCCATCTACGAGCAGTTGGACGCTCCGGAGGCGGAGGAGACACGTCTCCTGCTGGCGCCTGTGGCCGCGGCGTAGCCACGGCGTTCATCGTTCGTTTATCGCCGGTCGCCAGTCTGTAGTTCATCGAGCCGTCGCGTCGGGGGGCAGACGGATCGAGGGTGCGGCCGTCCCAGTATGGTGAGCGGCCCTGAGATGCCCGCCCGGCGATCCACGGGGGAATTGCCGGGCGGGCATCGCCGACCTCTGCATGGAATGACGAACGGGAGCTGACCATGAGCGAAGCGAAGAAGGCCAAGGACGACCTCCTCAAGCCGCAGGACAACCACGCGTCCGGCGAAGAGATCACCACGCTGGACAACCACGCGTCGGGGGGCGGCATCACCACCCTGGACAACCACGCGTCGGGCGAGGAGATCACCACGCTGGACAACCACGCGTCGGCTCCGACGCCCAAGTAGACCTCAACCGCACGGGGGAACGGCCGCGGCGGCGCGGAGGGGGAGCCGCCGCGGCCGCTGCGTGTCCGTGCCCTGCACGCCTGATCGCGCCGACCGCCCGTCACCACCCAGGACCAGCACGCCGAAGGGCCCGAGCCGACCGGCTCGGGCCCTGTCACACGTACGGTCACAACGCCCGGACCTGGACCTCCGGCCGGCACAGCTTCCGCATGTCGTCCTCGTCCGAGGTGAAGACCGCGACCCGCCCCCGCTGCCGCCCGGCGATGACCGCGGGCGCCGCGTCGACGGCGTCCTCATGGCCGTGCAGGCCGGTCTCGCTCAGCAGGCCGATCGCCTCGTCGGCGATGTCCTTGGTGACCGGCTCCACGGCGATGCGGGACATCACCCGGTTCCACTCGCCACGCCTGATTCTGCTGTGGCATGCCTCGATGAGGGTCATGCTGCTGGTCACCACACGGATTCTGGCCCGATGAGCGTCCTTGAGCCGTGCCTTCATCGGTGAGTCCCCGGGTGCCGCGCGCGAAAGCGCCTCACAGTCGAGCACGAAGCAGACATCGGTCATCAAGCAGCCTCTCGACCCTCGCCGTGCGCCCGGTCCTCATCGAACCATCGCTCGATCTCACGCCGCTCGGCTTCCGCCGCCGCCAACTCGGCCTCCGTCACCGGTCCGTGCTTCTCCTCCAGCCACGCCACCAGCTCGCCCAGCCGGTCCTGCTCACGCCGGCGCTCCACGGCATGCGTGACATACGCGCTGAACGCACCGGGGCCGACCTCGCTCCGGATCTCCTCCGCCGGTTCCTCCGGCAGCGTGACCGTGTACTTCTTGGTGACCATACCGCCTGGGGTCAGTACCGCAGCTCCGCCGAGACCATGCAGCGCTTCACCCGGGAGACCAGGCGGGGGCTGTCCATCTTCACCGTCACGGTCGCGGAGTCGCCGTGCGCGAGGTCGACCGTCGCCTCTCCCGTGTCGACGGTCAGACCCTTGGCGTCGACGAACGTCACGTCGACCTCGTAGGTGTGCTCGGTCGTCGCCGTCGAGCGGATCTCGACCGTCGAGGAGGTCACCGCCCTGCGCTTGCCCCTCTTGGGCTGGGCGCAGCGGATGACGCGGACCACGGGGGCGTCCGAGGCGGTGGGGCTGGGCGTGGCCGACTCGTACGTGGAGCCGCCCGACGAGCTGGACGAGCTGTCGTAGTCGTCATCGTCGTCGTAGTCGCGGTAACCGCCGTTGCTCTTCTTGGAGTTGGAGCAGCCACCTCCCCCGGAGCCACTGCTGCGGCTCTTCCCGCTCTTGCCGCCGTGGCTGGATGTGGAGAATCCGGTGAGCGCGAGCACCACCACGACCAGTACGGCCGCGAACCTCATCTGTCGCCGCATCATCGATGCAGCCCCCCTAGCTGTAGTCGGCTTCTTCGGCCGTCGCACGGCCGCGCGACACCGTAACGCACAGCATTCCCGGCGCTCACCCTTGATCCCGTCATGACCCTGTCACGGTCTGGTCATGGTCTCGGATGGCAGCGGGGATCGGCCGGGCGTAGCGTCGATCGCGGGGAGCGGTGCGCACAGCCGTGCGCCAAGGCCCGGGAGGCTGACGATGATCCGCAATGTCATCGGCTCCGTCGTCGCACTCGTGGGAGCCGCGGCGGCCGTCCAGAGCCCTTTCCAGCGCTGGTACCAGGACCGCCTGGGGCGGGACTACCGCATCCAGGACCTGTTCGACGGCATCACCGGCGTCTCGTCGTCCGTGATGGCCTCGATCCTGCTGCCGTTCCTCTTCGCCGCGCTGGTGACCCTTGCAGGGGTCGTGCTCCGCTCACGCTGGGTGGTGGCCCTCGCGGGCCTGATCGTGCTCGGCTTCACCGTGCTCTGGATGGTGCGGCAGGGGCAGGCGGCGGGCAGCCTGACGGTCGACGGCGACGGGTCCGGTCTCCGCTGGGGCGTGGCGCAGGCCCTGGCCGGCGGTGTCCTGCTCCTGCTGGGCGCCCTGCTCATGTCGGGGCGCCGCCGGACCACGCGGCCGGGGGACGCCGCCGAGCCCTATCCCGTACCGCCGGACGACCACCCGGATACCTGGCCGCCGACGCAGGAGCCGGGGCCGTCGGCGTACACGTCCCCCGCCCCCGAGCCGGAGGCGGATCCGTACACCGGGCCGGGCCGGCACCGGGCGTCGCCGCCCGCCGACGAGGACACCGCCCAGTACCCCGTGCAGCAACCCGACGAGGGGGAAGGGCAGGGCGGGGACCGGTACCACCCGCCCCATCCGTGAGGACTCAGGCCCGCGCCCTGTTCCCCGTCCCCGTGCCCTTCAGCGCGTCCAGGGCGTACACGCAGCGGTCCTTGCTGCACGCGTACACGACGCCCGCCTGCGCCACGGGGGAGCCCGTGATCTCGCCGCCCGTGGCCAGCTTCCAGCGGAGCTGGCCGCCCGCCGCGTCCAGCGTGTAGAGCACGTGGTCCGCCGAACCGAAGTGGACCCGGCCGTCCGCGACCACCGGTGCGCCGACGACGTCGCCGCCCGCGGCGAAACGCCACTTGGGCGTGCCGGTCACCGCGTCCAGGGTGTACAGCGCGCTGCCGCTCCCGACGTGCACGTTGCCGCCCGTGACCAGCACGGGCTCGACGGACTTCCGGGACTCCGTGGCGATCCGCCAGCGGTCCTTGCCGGTCGAGGCGTCCAGCGCGTACACGGTGCCCAGGTAGTCGGCGAGGTACACCCCGCCGCCCGTGACGGCCGGTCCCGGCGCGAAGGCCGGCGGGGAGAGGAAGACGGCGGGCGACTCGAAGTGCCAGCGCACCCGGCCGGAGACCGCGTCCACGGCCAGCACGCGGGTCCCCGCCGCGACGTACACGAAGCCGTCGGGCGCGGGGGTCACCCGGACCGGCACACCGCCGCAGGAGGCGGCGTCGCCGACCGGGTACGACCACCGCTCGCTGCCGGTGCGCGCGTCGACGGCCCGCAGCCGGGCGTCCTGCCACAGGTAGACCGTGCCGTCGTGGATGACGGGTCCGGCCTCCGCCGTCTCGAAGTCCGTCTGGACGCCGGAGGTCTCCCACAGCTTCTCGCCGCCGGACGCCTCCCACGCCTGTACGCCACCGCCCCGCGTGCCGGTCAGGACGGTGCCCCGGTCGGCCTGGAGGGAGTACACCCAGGCGTCGGTGGAGAGCCGCCACCGCTCGGCGCCGGTCGCCGCGTCCAGCGCGTACAGGGACGGTCCGTCCGAGGCGTGGATCCGGCCGCCGTCGACGGCCATCGACCAGGCCACGTCACGGGTCTTGAACTGGCGGCGCCCGTTGCCGACGTCCAGGGCGTGGACCTCGAACGACGTCACGTAGAGCAGATCGCCCACCACGACGGGCGTGCCCCACACGTCGTTCGACATGCGGAACCGCCACGGCCGCCAGCGCTCCGGCGCGGCGGGCGCGGTGTCCGGAGCCTGCGCGGGGGCGGGCACCGGAGCCGTCGGAGGTGTGACGACGCTCTGCCCACCGGGCGCGCGCACCCAGCCGGTGGCCGGGTCGGCGTGCGCGGCGGCGGGTCCGCGTACGTCCACGGGGCGCGGGCCGGGCCCGATCGGGACCTGGGCGCCGGCCAGCCGGACAGGACCGCCGTCGTGCGAGGAGACCGGCGCGGGGGCGGGAGCGGTCCGCAGGTCACCGCCGCCGCGCCAGGCACCGTCCGCACCGGGCGGGGGCTGCTGCGGGGGCGGGGGCACGACCACGGGGGCCGGCGCGACGGTGACGGCGCGGCCGCCGCCGCGGCGCTGCTCGATCATCGCGGTCGCGACGGTCGGCAGCCAGGCCGACGCCGTTCCGCTGTCGTCGCTGCCCGAGGCGAACAGGTGCGGGGCCAGCTGGGACTGGAGGTCCGCCGGGCTGGGCCGCCGCGTCGGGTCCATCTGCATGCAGGACTCGATGAGGGGGCGCAGGTCGTCGGGCAGCCCTTCCGTGTCGGGGCCCTCCCGCAGCAGCATGAACACGGTCTCGACCGGATTCGCCCCGTGGAAGGGCGCGTGGCCCGTCGCCGCGAAGACGAGGGTCGAGCCCAGCGAGAAGATGTCGCTCGCGCCGGTCACGCTGCGCGAGTCGCGGGCCTGCTCCGGGGACATGTAGGCGGGCGTGCCCACCGCGACGTTCGTCATGGTCAGGCGGGTGTTGGAGACGCCGGACGCGATCCCGAAATCGATGACCCGCGGCCCGTCCTCGACCACGAGGACGTTGGACGGCTTCATGTCCCGGTGGACGAGGCCGGCCCCGTGGATCGACTGGAGGGCCTCGGCGATCCCGGCCGCCAGCCAGCGCACGGCCTGCGTCGGCATCGGCCCGCACTCACTCACTATCTCCTCGAGGGAGGGGGCGGGGACGTACGCGGTGGCCAGCCACGGCACCGCGGCCCTCGGGTCGGCGTCGACCACGGCGGCCGTGTAGAAACCGCTGACCGCGCGAGCGGCCTCCACCTCACGCGTGAAGCGGACCCGGAACAGCTGGTCCTCGGCCAGTTCCGTGCGGACCGTCTTGATCGCCACGCGCCGGCCCGACGCCGACCGCGCCAGATAGACCAGCCCCATGCCGCCGGCCCCGAGCCGTCCCAGCACCTCGAACGGGCCGATCCGCCTCGGGTCATGCTGCGTCAGCTGCTCCACTTGCCTGCCACCTCCCCGTACGGACCTCAGGAACAGAAGTCCGCGAAATCCCGCCCTGTGCAGCGTCTCACCACTGGGCACCACTTGGCGGTGCGCACCCTGATTCTTCCTGGCTCGGGCCCCGGTTGCGAACCCGGGGGCGGATCGGGGTGTCTTGTGGCACTCCACCCCTTTCAGGACAGCGCCGGGACGGCCCCAGGACGGCTACGGCAGCAGCTCGGTCGGCTGGAGCACGGCGAAAGCCGCACCCTGATCGTCCTGGAGGACCGCCATCCGCCCGTACGGGATGTCCAGGGGCGGGGCCGTGATCCGGCCACCGAGGCGCGCGGCGGTCTCGACCGCGCGGTCGCAGTCGGCGACGGCGAAGTAGGTGAGGAAGTAGCTGGGGAGCATCGCGGGGAAGGCGTCCGTGAGGAGCGCGCGCCCGCCGACCGCGGTGTCCTCACCGGGCTCGGTCCCGGCGGGCGACCAGACCCGGAAGTCCTCCGTCGCCCCGGCCTGGCCCGGCAGTGCGATGTCGGTCCCGAGGAAGCCGAAGACCTCCTCGTAGAAGGCGTCCACGCGCTCCGGCTGCCGGGTGTAGACCTCGGTCCAGCAGAAGGCGGCGGGCTCGTTCTGCTTCTCGAAGCCCGCGCGCCCGCCCGCCTGCCAGAGGCCGAAGACCGCGCCGCCGGGGTCGACCGCCTGGGCGAGGACCCCGGCGGCGCCGGCCCGCACCGGATCGGTGATCACCTGCCCGCCGGCCTCGCGGACCAGGGCGACGGTGGCGCGGATGTCGTCGGTGGAGAAGTAGACGCCCCAGGTCGTGGGCATGCGGCCGTCCTGCTTGGCAGCGAGCGCGGCGACGAGCCGGCCGTCGCTGTACGCGTCGGCGAAGGGCATGCCGTCACCCGCGTGGAAGGTCCAGCCGAAGAGCCCGCCGTAGAAGCGCTTGCCGGCCTCCAGGTCGGAGAGCTGCACATCCACCCAGCACGGCGCGGACTGCGCGAATACGGCCATGACCCGGGTCCTTCCGTGGCAGTGAGGTCGCGACGGCCCGCGGCGGTGCCGCTGTGGATCACCGTGGGCCGCGGCGGGGCAGCCGTGACGCCCGTCACACTCAACGTAACGTCGAGGGGCCCGCGGCGCGCCCCGGGCGACCCGAATAGAACCTTTGCCCGAATCGTGAAGCTTCTGCGACCTGCGTGGACACGAGTTGTCCACCGAAGTTATCCACAGGCTGTTGATAACAAGATCCCATCGGGGCACGGCCCACGCGGACGTACGAGTAATTCGATAAAGCCCCGCGGGTCCCTTGTTCCCGGCTGTGAACCGCGCGGAAATCGCCTCGCACCGCACCGGGAATTGCGCTGTTCACCCCGTCCGCACTGGGCCGTTCCCCATTTGCAGTCGGTCAGATCGCGCTCGGATCACCCCTCGGTAAGCTGACGGCATGACAGGACAAGTACGCACCGTCGACGGCCGCGTGGCTGGTCGGCGAGGTCAGGCGACGCGGCAGAAGCTGCTCGACTGCCTCAGCGAGATGCTCAGCTCCTCGCCGTACCGGGACGTCAAAGTCATCGACGTGGCCCGGAAGGCGGGGACTTCACCCGCGACTTTCTACCAGTATTTCCCCGACGTCGAGGGCGCCGTTCTCGAACTCGCCGAGGAAATGGCCAAGGAAGGTGCCGGACTGACCGAACTGGTCGGCGGCCGCTCCTGGGTCGGCAAGGCCGGCTGGCAGGCCTCCGAAGAACTCGTCGAGGGATTCCTCGACTTCTGGCGCCGTCACGACGCGATCCTCCGCGTCGTCGATCTCGGCGCCGCCGAGGGCGACAAGCGGTTCTACAAGATCCGCATGAAGGTCCTGAACTCGGTCACCAACTCCCTGACGGACGCGGTCAAGGAGCTCCAGTCCAAGGGCAAGGTCGACAAGGACGTCAGCCCCGCGGCGGTGGCGGGCTCCCTGGTCGTCATGCTGGCGGGGGTCGCCTCGCACCAGAAGGGCTTCACCACCTGGGGTGTGAAGCAGGCCGAACTCCGGCCGAACCTCGCCCTTCTGGTCCATCTGGGCATCACCGGCAAGAAGCCGGTCAGGTAGGCCCCGGCAGCCCCCGACTCCCCCGCACACGCCGGGCGCCGCGCACCTCCGCGGCTCCCCCCGTCCTGTCGCGCCGACGGCGGACCACACCCGTGGTCCGCCGTCGGCGTTTCCGCACCGGGCCGCGAGGCGGTGGAATGGACCCATGAGCGATGCACAGAAGGACTTCCGCGACCTGCTCCACGCGCAGCGCGTCTGGGACGTCACCCTCCCCCGCTTCGATCCGTCGGCCGTGCCCGCCGCGCCCCTCCCGCTCTTCCACGCCTGGTTCGCCGAGGCGGTGGCGGCCGGGCAGACCGAACCGCACACCATGACCCTGGCGACCGCGGACGCCGAGGGCCGGCCCGATGTCCGCACCCTGATGCTGCACGACGCGGACGAGCGCGGCTGGCACTTCGCGACGCACGCCACCAGCGCGAAGGGCCGCCAGCTCGCCGAGCGCCCCCACGCCGCCCTCGGCTTCTACTGGCCCGCCCAGGGCCGCCAGGTGCGCGTCCGGGGCGCGGCCGTCCCCACGAGCCCCGAGGAGAGCCGGGCCGACCTGCGGGCCAGGTCCGCCGGCGCGCTGGCCTCCGCGCTGACCGGGCCCCAGAGCGAGGTGCTGCCCGCGCCCGAGGATCTCGAACGGGCCTCCGAGGCCGCCTGGGAACGGGCGCGGGCCGAACCGGACGCCGAGGTGGAGAGCTGGACGCGGTACGTGGTCGAGCCGCGGGAGGTCGAGTTCTTCCAGGGGGACGACCGCCGGCGGCACGTCCGGCTGCGGTACCGCCGGGAGGGTGCGGGCTGGATCCGCGAGCTCCTCTGGCCCTGATCTCCCCTTCACACGGTTTCTCCGGGAAAGGGGCACTATGGGAGTCAGGTGAGCTGCTGGAGGCACCCATGGCACGAGCCCGTTCCCGTTACGCCCCGGACCGCGGTCTGACCACCCGCATGGTGAGCACCATGTTCTTCATCGGTCTGCTGTACGTGGTCCTCGTGGGCGTGCTCCTCGCCGTCCTGCGCGGCGCCTGGCCGGTCGTCCTGATCGTCGCGGGTGGTCTGTTCGTCGCCCAGTTCTGGTTCAGCGACCGCATCGCCGCGTACGGCATGGGCGCCCGCGAGGTAACCCCCGAGGAGGCGCCGGAGCTGCACGGCGCGATCGACAGGATCTGCGCCCTCGCCGACATGCCCAAGCCCCGCGTGGCCGTGGCGCGGAGCGACGTGCCGAACGCCTTCGCCACCGGCCGCAGCGAGAGGACCGCCCTGGTCTGCGCCACGACCGGACTGCTGCGCAGACTGGAGCCCGAGGAACTGGAGGGCGTCCTCGCCCACGAGATGTCGCACGTCGCCCACCGCGACGTGGCCGTCATGACGATCGCGTCGTTCCTCGGTGTCCTCGCCGGCGTCGTCACCCGTGTCGCCCTGTGGGGCGGCTTCGCCCGCAACAGCCGGGGCAACGACCCCGCGGGCGTCATCATCATGCTCATCCCGCTGATCAGCGCGGTCGTGTACGCCCTGAGCTTCCTGCTGACCCGGCTGCTCTCCCGCTACCGCGAGCTCTCCGCCGACCGCACGGCAGCCCTGCTCACCGGCCGCCCCTCGGCCCTCGCCTCCGCCCTCACCAAGGTGAGCGGGCAGATGGCCCGGATCCCGACGGAGGACCTGCGGAAGGCGGAGCCGTACAACGCCTTCTACTTCGTGCCCGCCTTCGCCGCCGAGGAGAGCCTGGGACGGCTGCTCTCCTCCCACCCGACCCTCGAACAGCGCCTGGACCAGCTGGCCCGCATCTCGGCCGGCCTCTCCCGCCCGTAAGGAGCTCCCGTGGGACTGCTCGACAGCATCCTGGGGCGCAGCAGGCCGGTCCGCCCCGACCTGGACCAGCTCTTCGCCGTGCCGTCCGCCGCGCTCACCCTCCAGGCCGGCACCGGCTTCACGCCGACCGGGCTGGGTTCGGTGTGCTTCGCGGGGGTGGAGGGCGGCGCGTTCGCCCGTGTCCGGGAGGACGTACGGGAGTTGCTCGACGCGGACACCGGGCGCGGCGGTGTCCCGGTGGAGTTCAGCCAGGACGCCTACGGCTACACCTGGCTGCTGGCCCGCCAGGAGGCCGGCGGCGAGGGCACGGCCGCCCTGGTCAACGACCTGCACGCGGTCAACACCCTTCTCCAGGAAGGCGGCTTCGGCCCGCATCTGCTCTGCTCGCTGATCGGCTTCCGCGATCCGGAGGGGCGTGCGCTGGCGCTGGTGTACCTCTACAAGCGGGGCACGTTCTATCCGTTCGCGCCGGCGCCGGGCGGCGGGGAGAGGCGCGACAACCAACGGGAGCTCCAGGTACGGGCGGTGCTCGGCGACGACCTCCGGGTGGAGAGCGACCTCTCCCGCTGGTTCCCGGTGTGGGGCGCCCCCGGTCTCTGAACGGGTCGATCCGTCCACCCGTGATCATTTCGCAACCGATTCCCGTCCGGACCGGAACCCATCATGTCCATGTCCCATTACGCTCCGAACCATGCCCGAACGCACTTCCCCCACCGATGACGCCCTTTCCGCCTCCGTCGACCGCGGCGCCGACAGGCCGGTCTATGTGATCGGCGGCGGCCCCGGCGGCCTCGCCGTCGCCGCGGCCCTGCGGGAGCACGGCGTACGGGCGGTGGTGCTGGAGAAGTCCGGACACGTCGGGTCGTCCTGGCGCCGCCACTACGACCGGCTGCACCTCCACACGATCCGGCGCTGGTCCGCGCTGCCGGGGCTGGCGATGCCCCGGAGGTTCGGGCGCTGGGTGTCGCGTGACGACATGGTGCGCTACCTGGAGAAGTACGCCGAGCACCACGAGCTGGACGTCGTGACGGGCGTCGAGGTGTCCCGGATCGACCGGACCGGCGACGGCACCGGCTGGCAGCTGAGCGCCACCGGCGGCCGGGTGCTCACCGGACGGGCGGTGGTGGTGGCCACCGGCTTCAACCACACCCCCCGCGTGCCCGGCTGGCCCGGCCGTGACGGCTTCGCGGGCGAGCTGACGCACGCCTCGGAGTACCGCGGCCCGGCCCCGTACGCGGGCAAGGACGTGCTCGTCGTGGGCATCGGCAACACCGGGGCCGAGATCGCCGTGGACCTGGTCGAGGGCGGCGCGTCCCGGGTGCGGATCGCGGTCCGCACGGTCCCGCACATCGTGCGCCGCTCCACGGCGGGCTGGCCCGCGCAGGCGACCGCCGTCCTGGTCCGCAGACTGCCGGTCCGGCTCGTCGACCGGGCCGGGCGTCTGATGTGCCGGATCTCCGTCCCCGACCTGGCGGAGCAGGGCCTTCCCCGCCCGGACACGGGTCTGTACTCCCGGGTGAAGGAAGGCGCGATCCCCGTCCAGGACGTCGGGCTGATCGACGCGGTGCGGAGCGGCCGGGTGGTCCCGGTGGCGGCCGTGGAGTCGTTCGACGGGGACGCGGTGGTCCTGGCCGACGGAACCCGGATCACCCCGGACGCGGTGGTCGCGGCGACCGGCTACGACCGCGCCCTGGAGGACCTCGTCGGCCACCTCGGCGTGCTGGACGCCCGGGGCCGCCCCTCGGTGCACGGCGCCCGCACACCCGAGGGGGCCCCGGGCCTCTACTTCACCGGCTTCACCAACCCGATCAGCGGCATGCTCCGCGAAATCGCCCTGGACGCACGGAGGATAGCCGGGAAGCTGGCCAAGCTCTGAGGGTGCCGCCGGGGGCGGCCCGCCTCGGTGCCTCGCCCCCGCCGGCTCTCCGTCACGCGGCGGGAACCGGATTCACCGTGACCCGGTCACGGGCACCTGGGGGACGGTGCACACGGCGGTCGTCCCGCTCGGCGCGCAGTTCCCGGGCCAGGTCACCTCGGCCACCCCGGCGAGGCCGGAGATGTCCACGGTGAGGCGGCCGTCCGTGACGGTGAGGAACGCCCGAGGTTGTGCGCCGTCCCCTTGTCCGCGCCCCCTGGACGGCAGGAGACCCGACGGCCCGTCAGGCGGCCGCGACGGGGAGCACCGGATCGCCCGTCCGTCCGCGGCGGATCATCAGCGCCATCAGGGCGGCCGTCGCGCACAGCGCCCCGGAGGCGTACCAGACGAGGTCGTACGAGCCGGTCACGTCGCGTACCACCCCGCCGAGGAACGCCACCGCGGCCGCGCCGACCTGGTGGGAGGCCAGGACCCAGCCGAAGACGATCGCGCTGTCCTCGCCGTACTGCTCCCGGCACAGGGCCATGGTGGGCGGGACCGTGGCAACCCAGTCCAGGCCGTAGAAGACGATGAAGAAGACCATCGGCGGATGCACCGCCGGGGCCATCAGCATCGGCAGGAACAGCAGTGAGACACCGCGGAGCGCGTAGTACACGGCCAGCAGCCTCCGGGCGTCGAACCGGTCCGTGAGCCAGCCGCTGAAGACCGTGCCGATGATGTCGAAGACCCCGATGACGGCCAGGAGCGAGGCCGCCGCGGTGATCTCCATGCCGTGGTCGTGGGCGGAGGGCACGAAGTGGGTGCGGATCAGGCCGTTGGTGGAGGCCCCGCAGATCGCGAACGAGCCCGCCAGCAGCCAGAACGGCCCCGTGCGGGCCGCCTCGAACAGGACGCGCACGGTGCGGCGCGCGGCGCCCCGCGCGGGGGCCGGCTTCTCCACGTACGCGCCGCCGTACGGGGCGAGGCCCACGTCGGCCGGGTGGTCGCGCATCAGGAGCCAGACGAACGGGACGACGACGAGCGCCGCCAGCGCGACCGTCACCGAGGCCGGCTGCCAGCCGTGCCGGTCGACGATCCAGGCGCACAGCGGGAGGAAGACCAGCTGGCCGGAGGCCCCGGCCGCGGTCAGGATCCCGGTCACCAGTCCGCGGCGGGCGACGAACCAGCGGTTGGTGACGGTCGCCGAGAACGCCATCGCCATCGATCCCGTGCCCAGGCCGACGAGCACGCCCCAGTAGAGCATCAGCTGCCAGGACGCCGTCATCCACACACTCGCGAGCGCGCCCGCCGCGACCGCGCTGAGTGCGACGACCACGACCCGGCGGATACCGAACCGGTCCATCAGGGCCGCTGCGAACGGCGCGGTCAGCCCGTACAGCGCCATGTCGAGGGAGACGGCGAGACCGATCTCGCCGTACGACCACTTGAAGTCGTCGTTGAGGGGCTCGATGAGGAGTCCGGGCAGGGAGTTGAAGGCCGCGCCGCCGATGATCGTCACGAAGGTGACGGCGGCGACGATCCACGCGCGGTGGATCCGCGGGCGGCGTGTCCGCGGGCGGGCGGGGCCTCGAGGAGCGCTCTCGACCGGTGCGTCGTCGGTTGTCTGGGTCACGCCGCCCAGCATCCGGCCACGTGCCGCTGCCGGACGAGTGGCTGGGGAGACACCCTTCGCAGGGATCGGGCCACCGGGGTTCAGGGGCGCGCGGGGGAGCGCCCGCGCACCAGCCGGCTGTGGACGGCCCAGGCCAGGACCGCGCCGGCCGCGTACCAGAGCAGGTCCGGGGCGTTGAACGTCGAGCCGAGCACCAGCCGTGCCACCGTGCTCCGCCGGGCCAGATCGGCCGGTACGCCCGTGAGCTGGGCCAGTTCGACCGCCCAGCTGACGGCCAGCGCGACGCCCGCCGCCGTGGGCGGCCGCACCCGGGGCACCAGGAGGACCACGAGGGTGTGGATCAGTACGGTGTAGAGGGCGTCGCCCGCGTACTTCGCCACGTCCCCGCTCGCCGTCGACCGGACGCCGAGGCCCGCCGCCACGGTCACGAGTGCCGCTGCCACGGCCGTCGCGCGGACGGCCAGGCCGGGGGGAACAGACGCGCTCACGGTCGGCTTCTCGTTCATGACCGGTACGTTTATCAGCCCGTAGCCGGTAGCACTCAATCCGCGGGAGAACGGGAGTCCGTATGCGCCACCGCGTGGTCGTCCTCGCGCTCGACGAGGTGATCCCCTTCGAACTGGGCATTCCGCAGCGGATCTTCGGCCGGGCGCGGAGCTCGGAGGTGCCCGCCGCCGCCGAGGAGCTCTACTCCGTCGTGACCTGCTCCGTCCGGCCGCCGGGACCGGTCCGCACCGACGCGGACTTCAGCATCCTGGTCGAGCACGGCCCCGCCGCACTCGCCACCGCCGACACGGTCGTCGTCCCTGCGTCGTACGAACTCGGCCCCGTCCACGAGGAGGGCCGGCTCACCGGCGAACTGGCCGCCGCCCTCGCGCACGTCAGGCCGGGCACCCGGATGGTCTCCATCTGCACCGGCGGCTACGTCCTCGCGGCGGCCGGATATCTCGACGGGCGTCCCGCCACCACGCACTGGTCCTCGGCCGATCACTTCCAGCGGCTCTTCCCGAAGGTCCGCGTCGACCCGGACGTCCTCTTCATCGACGACGGTGACGTGCTCACCTCGGCCGGTGTGGCCGCCGGGATCGACCTCTGCCTGCACCTCGTGCGCCGCGACCACGGCACGGCCGTCGCCAACGACGTCGCCCGCCGCACCGTCGTACCGCCTCACCGCGACGGCGGCCAGGCCCAGTTCATCCGGCGCCCGATGCCCGAGCCGGGGCTCGCCACGACAACGGCGGCGCGGGCCTGGGCACTCGGGCGGCTGGAACAGCCGATCCTGCTGCGCGACATGGCGAGCCAGGACTCGATGAGCGTGCGCACCTTCACCCGCCGCTTCCGCGAGGAGGTCGGCATCAGCCCGGGTCAGTGGCTCGCCCGTCAGAGGGTGGAGCGGGCGCGGCATCTGCTGGAGTCCACGGATCTCTCCGTCGACCAGGTGGCGCGGGGCTCCGGATTCGGCACGGCCACCTCCCTGCGCCAGCATGTGCAGGCCGCTCTGGGGGTGTCGCCCACGGTCTACCGGCGGACGTTCCGGTCGGCGCTCACGGACCGCTGAGGGATCGCCTCAGAGCCTGGCCCGGTCCCCGGACTGCTCCTGGACCACCGGGATCATCACCGGCCCGCCGCGGTCGACCTCGCACCAGATCCGCTTGCCGGCACCCTCCGGCTGCCAGCCCCAGCGGTCGGCCAGGCCGTCCACCAGCTCCAGGCCGCGGCCGCCGGTGTCCTCACCCGCGGCGTGACGCGGCTGGGGCGGCCGGCAGCTGGTGTCGGCCACCTCGACCCGCACCGTGCCCGCGGAACCCGCGGGGTTCGACGAGCCGAACAGCATCCTGAGGACGGCCGGACACCCCGTGTGGACGACCGCGTTGGTGACGAGCTCCGAGATCAGCAGGATGAGCGTCTCCGCGAGCGGCTCGTCGTCCCCCAACCCGGACCCGATCAGGCGCGACCGCGCCCATCTGCGGGCCCGTCCCACCTCTGCGGGATCCGGCCCGACCTCCAGCTGAACCTGAAGCACCTGCACCGCTCACACCATCCGAACCGGCGGACACATCGCCTCGCGCCTCCTCAGGGTCACGGAACGTGACTCCCCTGCGAGACAGCATGGTTGACGTACAGTCACCGCAACAAGCGCTTCGGGCATATTCCAGCGCGAAGGAGTACGCGTGGTCCATACTGTGCGACGCGTGCTGCGGAGAGTCGAACAGAAGCGCAGCGGCATCCCGGGGACCCCGTCCCCGGTCGGCCTGCCGCAGCTCCGTGGGGAGTGAGCAGGGCGCCGTGCGTCACCCGGGGCCGCCCCGTGGGGCGCACCCGGATCCTTCGGTTCCCGTACCACTCGCATCCCACGGAGCGTACCCGAGAGAGCGCCGTCGACTCCGCCCGGTGACAGACCGCCCCGGGAGCACGCCCCGCGCCCGGATGCGTTGCGTCACGCACGGCACACGGTCCGTACGTCTCCGGTCAGCCACGACCGCCCGGCGGTCGGCACTCCGGCCCGCCCGGGGGCGGATCGGAGACGGAGCACGAACTGCTTGCACCCTTGGGCGTGTTGACGCACATCCCGCACGCCGCCGGGTGCCGGACGCGCGCCTCTGTCCGGTCAGGCCCGACTACGCGTCGGGTTCGATCACGGTGAAGTACGCGGCGAAGGCGGCGACCGCCTCCGCCTCCGCGATCCGGCCGTCCTGGTCGGTGTCCAGGCTCCGGGCCGCGACGCCCGCGATGTCGTCCGCCGCTCCCAGGACGCGCAGGGCGCGCTCCACCGCGGCGACCGGGGCGGCCACGGGTGCGCCGCCCTCGGAGTCCGTGCCGGCGGCCACGGCGATCGCCGCGCGCAGGAAGGGGCGTGCGATCTCCGCGAAGCGTTCGGGGTTGTCACGCAGCCGTTTCACGGCTCCGCCGACGAACTCCTCCCGGGTGACCCGCTGGTCCCCGTCCACGTCGGCGATGCCGGCCATGCCCTGCCAGAAGGCCTCGGCCCCCGTGTAGAGCGACTGGCCCCGGTCGCAGCGGGCCGTCGTTCCGAACTCGGTGAGCAGACGGGCCGCGGCGGCGTTGAAGTCGGCGCGGTCGATGTAGTCGTTGCCGTCCTGGTCGAAGGCGGCGAAGCGGTGCGCGATCTTGCGCTCGTACTCTGCGCTGTCCATGCGGGGAGCGTACGACGCCGGGCGGCGTCACGTGTCACTGACTCCCTTCAGCGAGGTCACGGCCTCGCCGCGAACCGGCGCGTCACGCGGTGAGCGGCCGGGACTCGTCGTCGGTCGCCGCGTCGGCGTCGGGGTAGACGTCGAAGAGGCGGCGGACACCCAGCGCGCCCAGCACCTTGTTGACGTGCGAGCCGTCGACGGCGCCGCGGGCCGGGAGGATCAGCCGCAGCCGTCCGCCGCAGGACTTCATCAGGCGGCGGGAGGCGATCAGGACGCCGACGCCGCTGGAGTCGCAGAAGAGGACACCCGAGAGGTCGAGGACGACGTCGTGCTGCCCCGCGGCCACCGCCCCGTGGACGGACTGACGCACGACGGGTGAGCTCACGAGGTCGAGCTCGCCGTGGATCCGCAGCACGGTCCACGCGTCCTGCTCGGTCTCGTACACCTTCAGCGTCACGCGACTCGGCCTCTCGTTCCGGGGCTCCGGAGGATCCGGAAGTTTCCGTTCCACCTCGCGGCTGCCCGCGTACCCGCCTGCGAAACACCCTTCCACACCCGGGCCCGGCACAGGATTCGTACAGAAATGATCACTTCAGGATCGTTTACGCGATCAGGAAAAGGCAAGGGGTGAAGCGTTCCCTATCATTCGGCGCCACTCGAGGGACGTACTTGCCGGAAAGGTGCATGCCCCGACTGTGCCGACGACTACATTCGACGTGACGAGAGGCACAGGGCTGGGGGCTGGATGGCGAAGGACGCACCACCGCGCTGGGACCGCCGGATGCAGCAGCGGCTGGCGCGTGGCGAGGCGGCGGCCCTCGGTGAGCTCTACGACCGGTTCGCCGCCCTCGTGCACAGCCAGGCCCACCGCATGCTCGACGACGAGGACGCGGCGGACCAGGTGACGCGCGAGGTCTTCGGCTACGTCTGGGAGAACCCCGACGCCTACGACCCCAAGCACGGCTCGATGCGCTCCTGGGTGGCGCGGCTCACCCACCGCCGGTCGGTGCGGCGGCTGCGGGACACGCACGGCGAGGACGAGGGCCCCGACGGCGACGGGCGGGCCGAGGAGATGGAGCACCGGGTACGGAAGGCCACCGCCGCCGCCCGCGCCGACTACATCGTCGCCTCCATGCCCGCGCCGCTGCGCGCCGCGCTCGAGCTCGCGTACGTCCAGCGCCGGGACTACCGGCAGGCGGCCGCCGACCTCGGCGTCACCGGCGACGAGGCCAGGCGCCGGCTCCGCCTCGGGCTCCAGCTGCTCTCCACCGCGAACACCCGCCTCACGGCGGACTCGGCGCCTCCCGGCTACGGGCCGACACCGTGAGCGGGAGCCACGGCGGCGACGGCCGCGACGGGGAGCGGCCGGTCGAGCGGCGCATACCGGGGCCCCGGGCCGCCGCGGACGACCAGGAGCGGCTTCCCCCGGCCGTCCCCTCCGGGGGCTCGCAGCCGCCGGAGCCCCCGGATCCTCCCCTTCCGCCGGAGCCACCGGATCCACCCGCCCCGGCGCTCCCCCACCGGGTGCTCAAGTCCCTCCTCGGCGCATGGGCCCTGGCCGCGTGCTCCGCGCAGGAGACCGCGGCCGTCGAGGACCACCTCACCGCGTGCGCACCCTGCGCCGACGAGGCGCTGCGCCTGCGCGACGCCGTGGGGCTGCTGCACACCGACGGCACCCTGGACCTGGACCCGATGCTCCGGTCCCGGGTCCTGGAGGGCTGTCTGGGCCGCCGCCCGGCGCGCATCCCCGTCCCCTCCTGGGCCGCGCCCTACGACGCGGAGACCGCACGGCTCGACGCGCTGCTGCGGGACATCGGTGACGCGGAGTGGCACGCGCCGGTCCGGCTGAAGTGGTTCGAGGACGACCGGCAGGTGAACCGCAGGACGACGGTCGCCGGGGTGATCGGCCACCTCGTGGCCGTCGACGGCCTGGCGTCCAGGGCGCTCGGCCTGGACGACCCGCTCGGGAAGGGCGACAGGCCTGTGGCGCCGACCGAGCGCACCGAGTCGTACTGGTCGGCCGCTCTCCGCCCGCCCACCCGGGCCGTACGGGAGCCCTGGCGCGACCAGAGCCACTCCCTCGTCCGCACGGTGTCGTTCGCCGGCCGCGGCGTCGCGGAGCTCTCCGTCCCGTACGGGGGCTTCGCCCTCCCGCTGCAGGACTCGCTCCTGGAGCGGGCCTTCGAGTGCTGGATCCACGGCGGTGACATCGCGGACGCCGTGGACTACCCCTACGAGCCGCCGGCCGCCGCCCATCTGCACGGGATGATCGACCTGGCGGCCCGGCTGCTGCCCGCCACCCTGGCCGGGCGCCGCCGCGCGGGGCTGGCGTCACCGGCCCGCCACCTGGTCACCGCGGGATCCCCGGGCCGCTCCCTCCACCTGGAGGTCGAGGGCCGTGGCGGTGGCGACTGGTACATCGCCCTGGACTCGCCGGCCGCCCTCGGCTCCCCCGCCCACACGGTCGCGCAGGTCGCGCTCGACGGGGTGGAGTTCTGCCGGCTCGTCGCCGGCCACGTGCTGCCGGTCGAGGCCGCGGCGGGCCAGGAGGGCGACCGCGAGGCGATCCGCGACGTCCTCTTCGCCGCCGCCTCCCTCAGCCGTCTCTGAACCGGCCGGGCGCCGGCCGCGGCGGGCCCGGGTGCCGCGGGATCAGTCGAAGACGACCGTACGACGGCCGTTGAGCAGGATGCGGCGCTCCGCGTGCCACTTGACGGCGCGGGCCAGTGCCTGGCACTCCACGTCGCGCCCGACGGCCACGAGCTGGTCCGGCGTGACGCCGTGTCCGACGCGCTCGACCTCCTGCTCGATGATCGGCCCCTCGTCGAGGTCCGCTGTCACGTAGTGCGCCGTGGCACCGATCAGCTTCACACCGCGCGCATGGGCCTGGTGGTAGGGCTTCGCGCCCTTGAAGCTCGGCAGGAAGGAGTGGTGGATGTTGATGATCCGGCCGCTCAGCTGCTTGCAGAGGTCGTCCGAGAGGACCTGCATGTAGCGCGCCAGGACCACGAGTTCGACGTTCTCCCCGCGGACCAGCTCCAGCAGCTGCGCCTCGGCCTCGGCCTTGTTCTCCCTGTTCACGGGGATGTGCCGGAAGGGGACGCCGTACGAGGCGACGAGCTCGGCGAAGTCCGTGTGGTTGGAGACGACCGCGACGATCTCGACGGGCAGCGCGCCCGTGCGGGAGCGGAACAGCAGGTCGTTGAGGCAGTGCCCGAACTTGCTCACCATGAGGACGATCCGCATCCGGTCGCTCGCCCGGTGGATCTGCCACTCCATCCGGAACGAGTCCCCGATCGCGGCGAAGCTGGCCCGCAGCTTCTCCACGCTGACCGGGGAGTCCGCCGAGAAGTGGACGCGCATGAAGAAGAGACCGGTGTCGTGGTCGCCGAACTGCTGGCTGTCCTCGATGTTGCAGCCGGTCATGAAGAGGTAGCTCGACACGGCGTGCACGATGCCCTGCTTGTCGGGGCAGGAGAGCGTGAGGACGTACTGCTCGGCGGGGGCGTCCGAGGCAGCGGGTACGGATTCGGCGGGCTGCTGCGCGGTCATCCCCGTAGGGTGCCACACCGCCCGCGGGTCACGCCGATCTGGTCATGATGCGGAGCACGTCCAGGGACCGCGGCGGGGTGTCGGGGTCCTCGCCGTCGTTGGTGGCGAGCATCACATGGGCCTCGCGGGCGGCCACGACCGCCTCCTGCCAGCCCGGGTGCTCCAGGTAGGCCGAGACGGGGGCGTCGGCGCCTATCTGGTGCATGATGCGCAGCACCCGCAGGGCGGCGACGTCCACGAGGGCGGCCTCGGCCGTGTCGCGGAAGATCGTTCCCACGTATTTCTCGGCGGACCAGTTGTCCAGCCAGGTGTCCTCGACCAGGCGGTACACGGCGTCGGTGACGTCGCCGTACCCCTCCCGGCCGGCCAGCCAGCACTCGTGGTGGAAGACGGGGTCGGAGAGCATGTGCAGCGCCGAGCGCACGTTGCTGCGCCAGCGCCACCACGGCATGTCGTTGAGCGGCATGCCGCCCATGGTGGAGGAGCGACGGCCGCGACGGGAAGTGTTCTCCGAACCTTGCTGCACGGTTGCCGATCGTACGTTCCCTCCCGGGGGCCGCGCACGGGCCCCCGCAATTCACCTCCGCGTCACCGTGCGTTGACCACGGCACACCGGGGCGTTACCCGTGAACCGCAAAAGTTCATGCCCATGACCGGATGGCGACGCTCCTCCTCCCCCCGCCCCTGCACAGTCCTCACATCTGTGGCGGCCGGGGCGCTGCTGATGTCCGGCTGCGGGGTGATCCCTGGAGTCCCGGGGGGCTCCAGGGAGCCCGTCACCGTGATGACGTGGGCTCCCGACACCACCGGCGCCGACTCCGTGAACATGGCGGGCATGCCGGCCATGGCGAGGACCTACGCCCGCTGGATCAACGAGAAGGGCGGCATCGACGGCCACGAGCTGCGGGTGCTCACCTGCAACGAGCAGGACACCGCGGCCGGGGCCTCGAAGTGTGCGCGCCGGGCGGCCGACGAGGACGTGGCCGCGGTCGTCGGTTCGTACAGCCGGTACGGCCGGGCCTTCCTCGCTCCGCTGGAGGCGGCCGGGATCCCGTACATAGGAGGGTACGGCGCGTCCGCCGACGAGTTCACCAGCTATCTCTCCTACCCGGTCAACGGCGGGCAGCCGGCGCTCGTCGCGGGCAACGGCGAGCAGCTGGCCGCCGGTTGCGAGCGGGTGTCGCTGGTGCGGCCCGACACCCTGGTCGGCGACACCATGCCCGGGCTCCTGGACGCGAGCCTGGGCCGGAGCGACCGCGCCGCGTCCTACGACATCAGCGCGGCCGAAGGGGCCACGTCGTACGACGCCGAGGCGGCCAAGGCCCTCGCCCACGCGGGCGGCGGCTGTGTGACGGCGGTGCTGGGCAAGGGGACGGAGACGTTCTTCGACTCCTTCCGGCGCCTGGAGCCGGAGGGCAGCGAGGTGCGGATCTCGTCCGTGCTCGGCAGTGTCGGCCAGGGCCTCATCGACCGTACGGGCGGGCCGCACAGCCCCTTCGAGGGGGCCCTCGTCACCGGTTGGTACCCGGAGTCCGGCGATGCCCGCTGGAACGAGATGCGCGAGGTGATCCGCAGGTACGCCTTCGGGGACAACCGGATCGATCCCGCGGACACGGGCGTGCAGACCACCTGGATCGCCTACACCGTGCTCAAGGCGGTCGTCGAGGCGATGGACGCGCCGGACATCACGGCGGGCGCGATGTCCGTCAGCCTCAACCGCGGTACCGAGGTGGACACCGGGGGCCTCACCCCGGTCCTGCGCTGGCGCTTCCAGGACATGGTCGGCACGGCCCCCTACGCGCGCATCGTCAACGGACGGGTGACGTTCCAGGTGGTCCGGAACGGGCGCCTCACCGCCGAGCGGAAGGGCTTCGTGGACGTCAGGGACGCCCTGGTGAACGCACCCTAGGGCGGCCGACGGCCGCCCGTCCGCCTCCGGTCCGCGGTGAGGACACCGGGACCGGAGGCAGCCGCGTCAGAGCTGCGTGGGGGCGCGCTCGGTCAGCCCGTACTTCTGGGCGATGGAGTTCCACAGCCCGGAGGCCTTCCCCTTGGCCGTGGTGGCCTCGCCGCTGGACGCGTTGGCCCGGGCCGTCGCGTCGGTGGAGCGGGCGCGGCCGCCCTTGCAGACCTTCTTGTTGCCCTTGGCCTGACCGGCCCACGCCGCGTAGTGGTCGTCGGCCTCGGCCGACGCCTGCCACGCCTTGGTCAGGGATGCCTTCAGCTCGGCGTTGTCCGGGAGCTGGTCGACGCTCAGCGCCTCGAGCCGGGTCACCAGGCCGCGGCGCTGCTGGGCGGCGCCCTTCAGATCGCTCGCCGCCTGGTCGAGCGCCTGGCAGGCCTTGATCTTCTCGACGGCGCCAATCACCGCAGACCGGCTGTTGTTGCTGTCCGCGAGCAGCTTGTCGAGCGCCTCGGCCTGCGGCTTCGCGGGATCGGCCGCCTCCGCTGAGGGTTCGCCCGCGGACGAACTCTGCGAGGCCACCGGCTGCTTGTCGTCCGAGGGGCTCTCGTCGCCCCCGCTCATGAGGGCGCCCGCGCCGAGCCCGATGACGGCGCAGCCGACGACGACGGCCGCGATCAGCGGGATGTGCGGGGACCGTCTGCGCGCCGGGCCCGGGTCCTGGTCCGGCTCCTGCCCGCCAGGGCCTCCGTAACCGTCGTGGGGACCCTGCGGACCCCCCGCGTACGGCTGACCGCCCTGCGGCTGCTGGGGGTGCTGCTGCTGCCCTGGGTCGAAGCGGGGCATCTGCTGCGTGGAGCCCGCGGGCCCGTCGTTGCGGAAGAGACTGTCGAACTCCGCGGGGGGCTGCCGGTCGCCGGGGGTTCCGGGCCGGATCCCGTACGGGGCGCCGCCGGGCACCGGGGGTATGTACTGGGTCGCGTCGGCGTCGGACGGCTGCCCGGGGGCGGCGTTCCGCCCCATGTACTGCGTGGCGTCCGCCGGGCGCTCGGGCGGCAGCCCTCCGGGGAAGGCGCCGCCGGGGACCGGCGCGATGTACTGCGTCGCGTCGGCGTCCCCGCCCTGACCCGTGCCCGGCCCCGGGGAACCGGCCTCGGGCGGCAGCGGCTGCGCGTACGCCTGCGGCTGCTGGTGCTGCGGCTGCTGGTGCTGCTGCTGCTGGTAGGCGTCATGCGGCTGCTGCGGGTACCCGTACTGCTGCTGCGGGGGCTGGTACTGCCCGTGCTGCTGCTGGTACGGGTCCTGCTGGTGCTGCTCCGGTGGCAGCTGACCGGGTGGCAGGCCGTCCTGGTGCGGGTCCTGCGGCCCCCAGGGCCGGCCCCACGGCTGCCCGCCCGCGGGGACGGCCTGGCCCTGCTGCCCGCCCGCCGTGCCACCTGCCTGCCAGGGGGCGCCACCCTCCGCGGGCAGTACGACACCTTCGTGCGCGGGCCGTACAGCGGGAAGCTGCGGCTCGTCGCCCTCTCCGCTCTGCGTCACCGGGACTCCTACGTGTGAACCTATGGAATCGTCGGCTCACGCTACCGGGTGGCCACGGCCCGGCGCCAAGCGCCCAAGGGCGCTCACCACCCCTTCACACCGCGGGTGACGCGTGAGGCGGCCACGGCGCTGTTCATGGTCAACTCGCGGAAGGGGCCGGTCAGGCGGCCTGGAGCTCCAGCCGCGCGCCGAACTCCCGGACGGACGGCTCGTTCGCGTACGGCTCGAACCGCTGCTGGAGGTCGTCGAGATATTCGGCACCCCGGCTGGAGCGCACCGTCCCCAGCAGCTCCATCGCCCGCAGCCCGGTGTGGCACGCCTGCTCCACCTCGCGCTGCTGCACCTGTGCGGTGGCCAGCAGCACGAGGCCGATGCCCCTGCGCCGCGTCCGGGACTCCGGGAGGGACGCCAGTGCCTCCTTCGCCCGCCGGGCCGCCGGCTCGGCCTGCCCCAGGTCCCGGTGGCAGTGCGCCAGCTCGTCGGCCAGGTAGCCCGCGTCGAAGTGGGCGATCCAGGCGGGGTCGTCGCCCGTCTCCGGGTCGGCCTGGTCCAGTGCCGCGAGCGCCCGGCCCGCGGCCGCCTGGCAGGTCCGGGCGTCGCCCATCAGCGCGTGGCCCCGGGCCTCCGCCGCGTGGAACATCGCCTCCGCCCGGGGGGTCACCCGGCCCCGCGCGCCCTCCTGCGCGGCCCGCGCCAGCTGGGCGATCTCGCGGGGGTTGCCGAGCTGCGCCGCGAGGTGGCTCATCGACGCGGCCAGCACATAGCCCCCGTACGCCCGGTCCCCCGCCGCCTGGGCCAGGCGCAGCGCCTGGATGTAGTACCGCTGCGCCAGCCCCGGCTGGCCCGTGTCGACGGCCATGTACCCGGCGAGCTCGGTGAGTCTGGCCACCGCGCCGAACAGCTCGCGGCCGACCGAGTCGCGGTAGGACCCCGAAAGGAGGCCGGACACCACGCTGTTGAGGTAGTGCACCAGGACGGGCCGGACGTGCCCGCTGCCGAAACGGTGGTCCAGGTCGACGAGCGCGGCCGTCATCGCCCTGACCGCCGCCACGTCCGGCATGCCGACCCTGCTCCCGGCCGTCCGCGCCACCTGCGGGTCCGCACCCGTGATCAGCCAGTCACGGCTGGGCTCGACCAGGGCGGAGGCGGCCACCGCCGACCCGGACAGCAGGTCGCGACGGCCCACGTCGCTGCGCCACAACTCGCAGACCTGCTCGATGGCGCCGAGCACGGTGGGCGCGAACTGCAGGCCGACGCCGGAGGCCAGGCTCTTGCCGTTGGCCATGCCGATCTCGTCGATCGTGACCGTGCGGCCGAGCTTGCGGCCGATCGCCTCGGCGATGATTCCCGGCGCCCTGCCGCGTGGTTGCTGCCCGCGGAGCCAGCGGGCCACGGACGTCTTGTCGTAGCGGAGGTCCAGCCCCCGCTCCGCCCCGACCATGTTGACCCTGCGTGCGAGGCCGGCGTTGGAGCACGCCGCCTCCTGGATGAGCGTCTGGAGCCGTTCGTTCGGCTGGCGGGCGACGAGAGGCCTGGCTGCCATTTTTTTCCCCCTGGGACCGCAGTGATTCAGTGAAGCAATCAATGCCCGGCACGGCACGAGAAATGCGCATATTCATCTGTATCTGGTACGAGCGGTGGTGAGTTGGCACAGTCCAGCAAGTGGTTACCCCCGCATCGGTGCACTCGCTCACACGCGCCCCCGCCCGTGCCTCCGTGCGCCCCATATGCAGGATCGATCCCTCCGGAAGGGCGCACGCGCGCCCGTAACCCCAGGTGACGCCGGGAGTTGAGTGGGGCGTGGAAGAGCCCATCGGAGTGACGGAAGCCCCCCAGGTCCCCCAACAGCGCGGCGAACAGCTGCTCGAGGCCGCTGCCTGGTACGCCCAGGAGCGGCACTGGGACGTGTTCCCGGGCACCTGGCTCGAGGCCGTCGGGGGGACGGAGCGCTGCTCGTGCGGTGAGGCCGCCTGCGGCGCCCCCGGGGCCCATCCCACCCGGCCGGACTGGGCCGGCCAGGCGACCGGCAGCGCCGCCGCGGCTCGCCGGATGTGGTCCCGGCAGCCCGGCTCCTCGGTCCTCCTGCCGGCCGGCCGGACCTTCGACGCCCTGGACGTACCGGAGTCGGCGGGGTTCCTGGCCCTGGCCAGGATGGAGCGGATGGGTCTCACGCCGGGGCCGGTGACCCGGACGCCCGACCGGCGCATGCTGTTCTTCGCCCAGCCGGGCGCCGCGGCCAAGGCGCCCGACCTCGTACGGCAACTGGGCTGGGACGCCAGGGCGATCCGGCTGGTGGGGCGCGGCGAGGGCGACTACGTGGCCGGGCCTCCGACCCGGCTGGCCGGACGCGGCGCGGTGCAGTGGGCCCGCCGGCCCTCCCGCGCCAACCTGTGGCTGCCCGACGCGGACGAGCTGATCAGCCCGCTCGCGTACGCCTGTGCACGGGAAGCGGCCGACGCCCGGAGCCGTCTTTCGTAGGGTGGTCCCCACAGGCGGGGATATCGAAAGGCAGTGCCATGCCGGACCAGGCGGACAGCGCGGGCGGGACCGACGTGGCGGGGGCCGTTCCGGCGCCACCCCCGGCCGTGCGGGTGGAGGGACTGTGGAAGCGGTTCGGCGAGCAGGTCGCGGTCGGAGGGATCGACCTGGAGCTGCCCGCCGGCAGGTTCATCGGCCTGGTGGGCCCCAACGGCGCGGGGAAGACCACCACGCTCTCCATGGTGACCGGGCTGCTGAGGCCCGACATGGGCCGCATCGAGGTCGGCGGCCACGACGTGTGGCGGGACCCGGTCGAGGTGAAGTCCCGGATCGGGGTGCTCCCGGAGGGGCTGCGGCTCTTCGAGCGCCTCTCCGGCCGTGAACTCCTCGGCTACACGGGACGGTTGCGCGGCCTGCCGGGCGCCGAGGTGGACAAGCGGGCCACCCAGCTGCTCGACGTCCTGGATCTCGCGGGGTCCCAGCACAAGCTGGTCGTGGACTACTCGACCGGGATGCGCAAGAAGATCGGACTGGCGTCCGCGCTGCTGCACAACCCCGAGGTGCTCTTCCTCGACGAGCCGTTCGAGGGCGTCGACCCGGTGTCCGCGCAGACCATCCGCGGGGTGCTGGAGCGCTACACCCGCTCTGGCGCGACCGTGGTCTTCTCCAGTCATGTGATGGAGCTCGTCGAGTCCCTCTGCGACTGGGTGGCCGTGATGGCGGCGGGACGGATCAGGGCCCAGGGCACGCTGGCCGAGGTGCGCGGCGAGGCGGCCTCCCTCCAGGACGCCTTCCTCGAACTGGTCGGCGCGGGCGTCCGGGACACCGGGGAGTCCCTGGACTGGCTGGGCGGTGCCCGGTGACGGTACTGGACGCCCCCGCGGGAACCGCCGTCCCGGCCGTGCGCGGTCAGGGCCTCGTCCCCGTCTTCGTACGGCTCAAGCTGACGCTGCTGCGCAACGGTCTGCGCCAGTCGTCCGGGCGGCGGGCCGCCTACGTCGCGTCGCTCGTCGTCACCGTGCTGCTCGCGGCGGGCCAGGTCGTCGGTCTGGTCGCGCTCCGCGGCCACGCGCAGGCGGGCACGCTGGTGGTGCTGATGACCGCGGTGGTGGCGCTGGGCTGGGCGGTCATGCCGCTGTTCTTCCCGAGCGGCGACGAGACCCTCGACCCGAGCCGGCTGGTGATGCTGCCCCTGCGGCCCCGCCCGCTGATCGGGGCGCTGCTGGTGGCCTCGCTGATCGGCATCGGGCCGCTCTTCACGCTCGCCCTGGCCCTGGGCTCGGTGATCGCGGTGGCGCACGGCGCCGCCGCGGTGGTGTTCGGGCTGGCGGCCGTGCCGCTGACCCTGCTGGTCTGTGTGGCGCTGGCGCGGTCCGTCGCCACCGCCAACATCCGTCTGCTGACCTCGCGCAAGGGCCGCGACCTCGCGGTGCTCAGCGGTCTGGTGATCGCGGTGGGGATCCAGTTCGTCAACTTCGCCGCCCAGAGCCTGGGCCGGGCGGGCGGGCTGTCCTCGCTCGAACCCGTCGCGGACGTGGTGCGCTGGCTGCCGCCGGCCTCGGCGCTCGGGGCGGTGGCGTCCGCCTCCGAGGGTGCGTACGGGACGGCGCTCGCGCAGCTGCTCCTCGCGGTCCTCGCGCTGGCCGGCCTGATGTGGCTGTGGCAGCGGAGCCTGACGAAGCTGATGACCTCTCCGGACGGCTCCACGGTCGCCGCCGCCGAACCGTCCGCCAAGCGGTCCGGCGCGGACCGCTCCGGGCTCTTCGCCCTGCTTCCCGAGGGGCGTACGGCCACGGTGATGCAGCGGAGCCTGCGGTATGTGGTGCGGGATCCGAAGACCAAGGCGTCCTGGGTGACGGCGCTGGCGATCGGCCTGATCGTGCCGGTGCTCAACGCGGCGCAGGGGACCGGGTCCGCCTACTTCGCGTGCTTCGCCGCCGGGATGCTCGGCATGCAGATGTACAACCAGTTCGGCCAGGACACCTCCGCCTTCTGGATGGTGGCGCTGTCGGTCTCCTCGACCCGGGACGCCTACCTCGAACTGCGGGCGCGGGCGCTCTCCCTGCTGCTGATCACCCTGCCGTACACGGTCCTGGTGACGGCGGTGACCGCGGCCGTGCTCGGCGACTGGGCGGCGCTGCCGGGGGTCGTGGGCCTGTCGTTCGCCCTGCTCGGCGCGATGCTGGCGACGGGCGCGCTGGCGTCGGCGCTGTTCCCGTACTCGATCCCGCAGGACGGGGCGTTCAAGAACGTCGTCCCGGGGCAGGCCGGGCTCGCCTGGATCTCCATCCTCGGCGGCATGGTGGCGGCCGCGGTGCTCAGCGGGCCGGTGATCGGACTGACGGTCTGGCTGCACGTGGCGGACCGTCAGGACCTGTTGTGGCTGCTGCTGCCGGTGGGAGCGGTGTACGGGGCGTTCATCGGGTGGCTGGGTGTACGGCTGGCGGCACCGCGCGTGGCGGACCGGCTCCCGGAGATCCTGGCCGCGGTGAGCAAGGGCTGAGGGAACCGGGCCGAGGGGGCGGGGCGCCCGGGATCAGGGTCTGACGGGTTCCCGGTCGCCCCGGACGTCCTCGGCGAGCTGCTCCAGGAACGGCTCCACCGCCCTGCGCCAGCCCTCCGGCCGGTCGTAGTGGACGAGATGGCCGGCGTCCTCCACCTCCGCGTACTGCCCGCGCGGCAGGACGCGGACCATCTCCTGGGCCTCCGCCCTGCCCAGCTCCCCGTCGATCCCGCGCAGGACCAGGGTGGGGCAGCGCACCTGTGCCAGCTCCTCCCAGTGGGCGTCGTAGACCCAGGTGGCCCGGGACGTCAGCATCTGCTCCTGGGAGAAGACGGGCCGCCAGCCGTCGGAGCTCTCGGCCATCACCTCGGCGAAGAACTCACCGCGGGAGGGGTTGGGCCGCTCCACCCAGGGGTCGTCCTCGCCGAACCACTTCCGCACCGCGGCGAGGGTCGCGAAGGGGAGCGGCCAGGTCTTGAACCAGTCCTCCCACTCGCGCTGGGAGGCCGCCCCGAGGGCGGAGGCCCGCATGTCACAGATGATCAGCGCCTTGACGAGGTCGGGACGCTTCGCGGCGAGCTGCCAGGCGGTGAGGGCGCCCATCGAGTGCCCGATGAGCGTGACGGGTCCGAGCCCGAGCTGTTCGATCGCGGTCTCGGCGTCGGAGACGTAGGCGTCACGGGTGTAGGGGCCGTCGGCCGGCTTGGCGCTGCGCCCGTGGCCGCGTTGGTCGAGGCCGACCGGCCGGTGGCGTTCGGAGAGCCAGCGGGCGGTGGAGGCCCAGTGCGTGGCCCGGCCCATCAGTCCGTGGAGCAGTAAGATCCCGGGCGCCTGCCCGGCCTCCGGACGCCCTTTGGGCGGATCGGCGAACTCCCAGGCCGCGAGGCTCACGCCGTCCGACCCGGTCACATCGATGCGCCGCACCATAGGTTCTGGCACCCCCTTCAGGTCCTCGATCACCGTGCGTTCGTGCGCGCCAGACTATCGAACTCTTATTCGAAAACCTGCTTCCGGCTCGCAACATCCCACGTTTGAGTGACAGCGGTTCAGGATTGATGACGGCCCCCCAGGGGAGACCTTCTCCGGGAAGCGGACCACTCGGGGACAGGGGTCCGCGGGGACTGACCTCGAGAGCTCGGGGCTCCAGGTCAGCGCAGGGGAGGACCGGCCCCGGCACCTTCGGGCGCCGGGGCCGTCCCCTGTTCCGGAACGGATGAGGCCGCGCCCGGGGCGGCTCTCCGGCATCGCGCGGCGGACGGACGGGGCGGCGCGGGGGCCCATCGGAGCGGGGCGGCGGACGGCGGCCGTGGCCGCTCCGCGGATCACGGGGACGGAGCGACGGACGGACGCGGAGAGGGGAACGGACCGCACGGCCGGGGAGGCGGAGGGAAGCGCGGGGGCGCGGAAGCGCCCGGCAGTCACCTCGCGGTGCACGTGCCACTGCGACGGGCGCATTCCCTGCTCCCTCCCCGGACCGCGCGGCATACGCTGCCGGCACCCTCAGGTCATATGCCTGGCCACAGCCTGGCACGCGTTTCGCCCGGGCGCTGCGATTCCGGGCGGAAAACAGAAAGCGGGCTTACCGGCTCACATCTGCACGTGCATCGGCACCGGCGCCTGCATGTGCGGGCAGGCCACCGGTCCCTGCGAAAGGCCTGGTCAGCGCTTCGCGACGAAGACGTGGGAGGCGACCTCGGAGTCCAGTTCGGCCGCTTCCCCGCTGGAACCGACCAGCACCCCGCCGGCCGACTCCGTCACGCTGACGACCGAACCGGGCTGCACGCCCGCCCGCCGCAGCGTGTACATCAGCTGTGCGTCGGTCTGGATCGGCTCACCGATCCGGCGCACCACCACGGTCTTGCCCTCCGCGCCCGGATCGAGCTCGGCCAGGCTCACCATGCCCTCGTCCAGGAACGGATCGGCCTCGGCCTTCTCGCCCAGCTCCTCCAGACCCGGGATCGGGTTGCCGTACGGAGACTCCGTCGGGTGGCGCAGCAGCTCCAGCACCCGGCGCTCCACGGCCTCGCTCATCACGTGCTCCCAGCGACACGCCTCGGCGTGGACCTGCTCCCACTCCAGCCCGATGACGTCGACGAGCAGGCACTCGGCGAGCCGGTGCTTGCGCATCACCCGGGTCGCCAGGCGGCGCCCCTCCTCGGTCAGCTCCAGATGGCGGTCGCCCGCGACCTGGACCAGGCCGTCCCGCTCCATGCGCGCCACCGTCTGGCTGACGGTCGGACCACTCTGGTCCAGCCGTTCGGCGATACGGGCGCGCATGGGGACCACGCCTTCCTCTTCGAGCTCGAGGATGGTGCGGAGATACATCTCCGTTGTGTCGATCAGTCCGGACATACGTGCCCCTCGATGCTGTGACATGAAGTCGTCGTGCGATGGCCCTCCACCAATTCTGACGCATAGCACGGACAACCGTGCCCCGCAGTCGGGAGTCGGTGCGCGGGGCCGGTCCCGAGCCCTATTGACAGTCCACTGGTCCAGACCGCAACGTGATCCGCGACACGGGCACCGCACGGGCCCGCGACCCCGCCGGAAAGGCCTCCTCGATGAGCGACAGCAAGCTCGCCGGTCAGTTCTTCGACGCAGCGATCGGTCTGCTGGAGCGGGTGCGCGACGAGGAGTCCGAAGCCGTGGCCGCCGCGGGGGCCGCCATCGCCGACACCGTCGCCGCCGGCGGCCGCCTCTTCGCGTTCGGCGCCGGGCACTCCTCGCTCGCCGCGCAGGACGTCGTCTACCGGGCGGGCGGCCTCGCTTTGATGAACCTGCTCGCCGTGCCCGGAACCGTCGGCGTCGACGTCATGCCGGCCACCCTCGGCTCCGCGCTGGAGCGGGTGGACGGTCTCGCGAGCGCCGTGCTCGACTCCAGCCCGGCCCGCTCGGGCGACCTCCTGGTGATCATCTCGCTGTCCGGGCGCAACGCGCTGCCGGTGGAGATGGCGCAGAACGCGCGGGCGCTCGGACTGACGGTCGTGGGGGTCACCTCGGTCGCGTACACGACGGGCACCAAGTCCCGGCACGCCTCCGGCGGATTCCTCCGGGACCACTGCGACATCGTGCTCGACAGCAAGATCGCGATCGGTGACGCGGAGCTGACGGCGGAGGGCGTCGAGGCGCCGTTCGCGCCCGCGTCGACGGTCGTCACCAGCGCGCTGATGCAGGCCATGATGGCCACTGCGGCGGAGGAGCTCGTCGCCCGCGGGATCGAACCGCCGCTGCTGCGCTCGGGCAACGTCGACGGCGGGCACGAGTGGAACGGGCGCGTGATGCGGGAGTACGGCGACCGCATCTTCTACCGGCACTGAGACCCGGCGGAGTTGCGGACCCCGAACCCTGCGGGCCCCTCCTCCTCCGGCCCCTCAGAGCCCCGGCTCGGCCGTCAGCCGGGCCAGGTCGACCGCGGCGGCGACCCGGACCGCCACGCTCTCCGCGTACACCACGTCCGGCCGTTCGAACGCGCTGCGGTTCGCCGCGCGCAGGAACGTCACCACGCCCAGTGTCCGCCCCCGGCTCCGCAGCACCACGCACAGGGCGTGGACCGAGTCACCGGGCCACTGGTGCTCCACCGCCCATGCCGCGCCGGACCCGGCGGGCGCGGCGGCACGGACGGACCCCGCGCGCTCCACGGCCTGGAGGGCCGGGTGCCCCGGGGCGTACCGGACCGGGAGCGGGCCGCCGGAGACCGGCAGGCAGGGGCCCGGGGCGTCGGACGGGGTGGCCGCGGCCCGTACGAGCCGCTCCCCCGCCGCGAGGTCCGCCATCAGGTCCACCACCACGTGGTCGGCGAACCCCGCCAGGGCGTAGTCCAGCGACGTGGTCGCCGCCTCCATCGGGTCCTCGCACTCCGCCGCCTGGCGGGCGGCCCGGTGCAGCTGGTTCGCACGGAAACGCACCCGGTCGGCGTCCTGCTCCGCGAGCTTCGCCGCCGTGACGTCCCGGAACAGCCACCCGACCCCGAGCGGAACCGGTTCCTCGGCCAGCGGGGAGGCCAGCCGCAGGAAGCCGCTGCGCCAGCAGCGCCGCCGGTCCCCCTCGGAGGTCCGCAGGGTCACCCACAGCTCGGCCGGGGCCGACGGGGGGCCCTCGGCGAGGACGTGCTGCAGCGCGCCCTCCAGGTCCTCGACGCCCTGCACGATCAGCTCGCCCAGCGGGCGCCCCAGCAGCGTGGTGCGCCCGCCGCCCAGCGCTCGGGCGGCGTACGCGTTGACCACGGTCGGCCGCAGGTCGACGTCGACGGCGACCACGCCCCAGGAGGCGTCCTCGAACAGGGCCTCGCTGAGCGCGATCGACCGCTCCAGATCGATCTGCGCGTGCACCTCGCTGAAGGCGCAGTACACCCCTGCGGGCTTCCCGTCCTCGCCTCGGACCCCCGAGGACTGGGTACGCACCAGGACGCGTCCGCCGTCCTTGCGCAGCAGGGCGAACTCGTGGACCTGGCGTCCGGGTGCGTCCATGACGGCCAGCAGCCGCCCCTGCACGTCCCCCGCGTCCGCGCTCCGTACGGCCCACCCCGCGAAGCCCCGCCGCCCGACGGCCTCCGCGGCGGTCCAGCCGAGGATCCGCTCGGCCTCACGGTTCCAGTGGGTGATGGTGCCGTGCGCGTCGAAGGCGCAGAGCGCGGCGTCCATACCGTCGAGCAGCGCGGCGAGGAGCCGGGAGCCGGGGATCACCGCCGTAGGCATCCGCTCCGGGTCTTCGTCGGGGCCGATCGCGTCGGTGGTCCCGGTGCTCCTGGAAGCACTCACTCCGTACCTCCCGCAGGGCGTGTTCCGCTTCGCGTTCCGCATTGCCGCACGTCAGACCATTGAACTCGAACGTGAGCCACCACACAGCCACTTCCCGGAAATCCGGTGTCCACCGGGGGTCCCGTTAATTCGGTTGTGCGGTCGCGGGGGAGGTTCCTAGGCTGTGCCCACACGTTGAAAGGAGGTGATCCGAAAAGTGCAGTCTTATCGGATTCGTGAGGTGGCTGCGGGCTGACAGCCCGTCGTCGCACACTGTGCACCTCGGCAGGCTGTCTGCCGAAACCCAAGCAGTCACCGACCCGCAGGCTCGCCGGTAGATCCGGCCGGCTCCTCCGTCAGGAGGGACCAGAGCCTGCGGGTTCCTGCGTTCTCGGGGCACCGGCCGGCAGGTCACCGGCCGCGCCCTCACGGGCAGAGCCGCTCCACACGCCACGCGGCGTCGGGGGTGTCCCGGACGTACCGGAGCCGGTCGTGCAGACGGTTCTCGCGGCCCTGCCAGAACTCGATCGCGTCCGGCACGACCAGGAAGCCGCCCCACTGCGGCGGCGCCGGGACCTTCTCGCCCTCCGGGTAGCGGGCGGCCAGCCCCTCGTAGCGCTCGGCCAGCTCCTGCCGGGAGCCGATCACCGTCGACTGCTCACTGGCCCAGGCACCGAGCTGGGAGCCGTGCGGGCGGGTGCGGAAGTACGCGACGGTTTCCTCCCTGCTCACCCGCGCCGCGGTGCCGGTGACGGAGACCTGGCGGGCGAGCGGGTGCCAGGGGAAGAGCAGCGAGACGTACGGGTTCTCCGCCAGCTCGCGGGCCTTGCGGGAGCCGTAGTTGGTGAAGAACACGAAGCCGCGCGCGTCGTACTGCTTCAGCAGCACCGTGCGGGAGGACGGCCGCCCCCGGGAGTCGGCCGTGGAGACGACCATCGCGTTCGGCTCGTGGAGCGCTCCGCCGCCCGCGACCTGGCGGAACCACCGGGCGAACTGGTCCATGGGATCCGCGGCCAGGTCCTTCTCGACGAAGTCCTCGGAGCGGTACTGCTCGCGCATCGCGGCCGGATCGGTGGTGCAATCGGATGACGGGGTGCGAGAGGAGGCGGAAGCGGAAGACGGAGTGGCATCTGCTGTGGGCACGGGGCCATCCTGCCGCAGCGGGCCGGTGTCCCTTGCGGCAAGGGTGCGATCGCCGGTTCCGCGAGCCGACGGGCTGTGCCGGACGTCACCCTTCCCCGCGTCGTGGTAACCCGCCAGTATCGTGGTCAGGCCTTCGTGGCCGTCATGCAGCCGCCGAGCCGAGGGAGCCGCCCGATGTCCGACTTCGTACCCGGACTTGAAGGAGTCGTCGCGTTCGAGACGGAGATCGCCGAGCCCGACAAGGAAGGCGGCTCGCTCCGTTACCGCGGCGTCGACATCGAGGACCTCGTCGGCCACGTGTCGTTCGGCAACGTCTGGGGTCTGCTGGTGGACGGGGCGTTCAACCCCGGCCTCCCGCCCGCCGAGCCGTTCCCGATCCCCGTGCACTCGGGCGACATCCGCGTGGACGTGCAGTCCGCGCTCGCCATGCTGGCGCCGGTGTGGGGCCTGAAGCCGCTGCTCGACATCGACGAGGAGACCGCGCGCAACGACCTGGCGCGCGCCGCCGTCATGGCCCTGTCGTACGTCGCCCAGTCGGCCCGCGGCCAGGGGCTGCCGATGGTGCCGCAGAGCGAGATCGACAAGGCGGAGTCCGTCGTGGAGCGGTTCATGATCCGCTGGCGCGGCGAGCCGGACCCGAAGCACGTCAAGGCCGTCGACGCCTACTGGACGTCGGCCGCCGAACACGGCATGAACGCCTCGACGTTCACCGCCCGCGTCATCGCCTCCACCGGCGCGGACGTCTCGGCCGCCCTCTCCGGAGCGGTGGGCGCCATGTCGGGCCCCCTGCACGGTGGTGCCCCGTCCCGGGTGCTCGGCATGATCGAGGAGATCGAGCGGACGGGCGACGCCACGGCGTACGTGAAGCAGGCACTGGACAAGGGCGAGCGCCTGATGGGCTTCGGCCACCGCGTGTACCGCGCCGAGGACCCCCGCGCCCGCGTCCTGCGCCGCACGGCCCGTGAGCTGGCGGCCCCGCGCTTCGAGGTGGCGGAGGCCCTGGAGAAGGCGGCCCTGGAGGAGCTCCACGCCCGCCGTCCCGACCGTGTCCTGGCGACGAACGTCGAGTTCTGGGCGGCGATCGTGCTGGACTTCGCCGAGGTCCCGGCGCACATGTTCACGTCGATGTTCAGCTGCGCCCGCACGGCGGGCTGGTCGGCGCACATCCTGGAGCAGAAGCGGACGGGCCGCCTGGTGCGCCCCTCCGCGACGTACGTCGGCCCCGGCACGCGCGACCCCCGCGAGATCGCGGGCTACGACCAGCTGGCGGACCTGGGGAACTGAGGTGACGGCCCGGATCCAGGAGAGGGCCGTGCTCGACCAGCCCGAGTTCACGCCCGGGCGCTGAGCGGGCCTCTCCGCCCCCGCTCAGCGCCCGTTGAACCCCAGGACACCGTGCGGCAGCGGCAGAGGGCTGCCGGGCCGGACACGGCCCGGATGCCGCTGCCCGCTCAGCGCCACGTCCGTCCGCTCACCGCGAACCATCGAGACGCATGAGGGCTGAGTACGCCGACTCCGCCCGCCGTCCCGGGGCGGCCTCAGGGCGGGCGTGGTCGAGGAAGCTCCGGGTTCCGCCGTGGTGGCGTACCTTCCCGGAGTCCATGAGGGTGACGGTGTCGGCCTCGTCGGCGAGATCGATCACGTCGTGGGTCGACATCAGCACCGGTGTGGCCGCCGCGACTTCCCTCAGCACATCACGGAACACGGACCGCTGATGGGGGTCGAGACCAGCTGTCGGTTCGTCCAGCAGGATGACGCGGGCGTCGTGGGCGAGGGCGCAGGCGATACCGACACGCCTGACCTGTCCCCCGGAGAGACCGGCCGTCTTCTGCCCGGACTGTTCGGTGAGGCCTACCTGTTCGAGGGCGGTGCCGGCTCGCTCCCACGCGCGGGCGCGGTTCTCGCCCTTGAGCCAGGCGATGTATGCCACGTACTCGCGTGCGGTCAGCTGCGGGGACGTAGGCACCCGTTGGGGGAGCCAGGCCACGTGACGGCGGAACTCGCGGGTGGCGGAGGTGATCTTCGAGTCGGTGAACAGGACGGTGCCCGCGGCCGGTTCGACCGTCCCGGCGAGAAGTGCCAGCGTCGTGGACTTTCCCGCCCCGTTGGGGCCGAGCAGGATCGTCAGGCCTTGTCGGGGCACCTCGTAGGTGAAGCGGGAGAGGACAGGACGCAGCCTGCGGCGGTAGGTGAAGGTGACGCGGTCGAGCAGGAGAGTCATCGGTCGGTCCTTGGCACGAGGCAGGTGAGGAGAACGAGCCCCGTCAGGAAGACGAGGACAGCGCCCGTCGCGGCATGGACGACATCGGCCTTCTCTGTGACGATCACCCAGGGATAGGGGTCGTCGGGCCGTCTGCCCCCGGTGAACATGGCGAGGATCATCCAGAACACGGGGACGAGGACTGCCCGGTGTCCGAGGAGGGGCCAGCTCCCGAGGGCGAGACCGCAGAAGAGCAGGCTGTTGCGCGCGGCTGTCCACATGGCGTCCGGGTCCAACGGAGTCAGGGCCGCGGCAGCCACGCCGGCAAGGAGCGAGAAGCCCGTCACCAGGGCGATGTCCCTCGCGTCGAGCCGGCGCACAGCCGATCGTTCCATGCCGGGCAGGCGTCTTTCGAGGCACGCGACGAGGGCGAGGGAAGGCACGAGGCAGAAGAAGTCGCTCAGCTCGGTCGGTACGGGGTGGCTGCCGAGAAACGCGGGAAGAACGAGGACGAGATCCGAGGTGAGAGCGATGCTCAGGATGAAGACGACCAGAGCGCAGGGCAGCAGGTCGAGGGCGCCGCGTTGACGCAACCACCAGATCATCCCGATCGGCCGCCCTGGCAGGAGAGCCGGAGCTGCTCGACGTACCAGGTCTTCTGCTCGTCCGGCGGAAGGGCGTTCACCCTGTCCATCTCCGCGAGGAGTTGTTCCTTGCCGTCCCCGGTCCGGAACGAGCGCGATTCGCGGGAGAGCCAGGCGAGGTAGTCGTCTGCCACCCCCATGGTCCGGGCGGTCCACAGAGTGCTGTAGTGCAAGGTGTTCCAGTCCGGCGTTCTGCAGGGCATGCCCACGACGCCGATCGCCACGCCGTCCCAGGGGACACCGCCCGGGCTCCCGGCCGCGAGGTCGAGTGTCCACTCCTTCCCCGCGGTGTCCGACTGCCGAGTGCGGGACACGGTGATGTCGGTGACACGGGTGGGGATCTCCGAGATGATTCCCCTGGCCCGCAGCCTCGTCGTCATTCCGGCGAGTTCGGTCTGGACCTCCCCGAGATCTTCCGAACCTGCGGCGGGCATGCACACCTCCGGTGCGCCGCCCTCGCAGGTGACCGGGGCCAGCCCCTCGGCCACAGGAGCGAACGAGCTCCACTCCCGGGTGATGGCGTAGGCGCCCAGCAGACCACTGGCGGCGATGGCGAGGGACAGCACCACGGCGCCCACACGGATCCGTCGCGGGCCGATGGCCACGACGAGGGCGAGGGCCAGGCAGACCGTCGGCACAACGGCGGCGATCGTCATGGGGAGGGAGTACGCCTCACCGAAGCTTATCCGGCCGATGGCCCCGGTCACGTGGTGCGCCCACCAGTTGCTCGTGCCCAAGGGGAAGCTGATTCCGACGAACACGGCTATGGACACGAGCGGTGCGGAGTACAGCGCATGGAAACGTTGCCCGAGGAGGAACCCGATGACCGCGTGCGCGGTGAGCAGGACCACGACCATGCCGAACAGTTGCAGCACGTATATGTCGGGAGCCGCTCCCGCGATCGACAACGCACCCGCCGTGACGCAGGCCATCAGGGTCGCCATGGTGAGCACGACGAAGAAGACCGGCTGGACCGCGATGCGCACGGCGGAGCGTGCGGGACCCGTCTCCCACACTCCGAGCGCCCGTAGCCGGGTCGCCTCCACCGCGGCCAGTCCTGCGGCCGCGGCGGCAGCCAGAGGAACTGGCGCGTGTATGGCGAAGGCGGCAGCCTCGGCCGGCCAGGGAAGAGAAGCGAAATGACTCATTCTCCCCTTGGTCGCGAAAAAGACGTAGGCGAAGAAGAGACCGGTCACCGGCAGAGCCAGCACGGCGGCATTGGTGCGTAGTGCGGTGAAGAAACGCATGGAGCCTCGAAGAAATGCAAGGCGGGCCGCTGCGCGGAGGCGCAGCGGCGCGGCGGGATCAGTCAGCCTGAGTCGTGTCCACGACGATCTTCCTGACACTTACCACGCAACTGACGCACGCAGCACCGTTTCGAAGTAGTACGTGCCGTACGGGAGGCCGGACTGCGTGTCCGTGCTGACGGCGTCCGTGCCGTTGAAGCAGTTGGTGAATCTGAATTTATCGCGCTGAGTGTCCTGTCCCCAGGTGACCAACTCCCAGCGCTCGACCTGGATCCATTCGGTCGTCGCCGTGTGAAAGTCCTTGAAATTGATCTCGTTGTAGGACTCGTCGACCCATTCCTGCGACGTGTCGTTATCACCCCACATGGTGGTCGCATTCGTCTCCCAGGCCCAAGCGGACGGACTGGCGGCGAGCGTGACCACGGCAGCGGATGCCATCACGACTCAGGCGTTGCGCAAGCGTATTCCGAGCACAGAAAACCCCCCTGCCCGTTCGGTTGATGAGGCCCCCCTCAAAGCGAAACCGAACGACCGCGTGACTGTAGCACCGGTGTCATTCATCGACAGAGGAAATATGTTGAGCGGATACGGCGTGGACTCGCCGTCGACTGTCGCGCTGGTAGGCCTTTGTCACGTGGCATGCAAGTGATCACCTTGGTGGTTTCTTTCCGCTACGGGGGTATATGAACGTGCCACGTGCCGGAGCCGACGGGAGGAGTCGGCGGGGTGGTTCGCTCGGGGCGCGTACCGGCCGACGGGCGCGCGTGCCGACCGACGGGCGCGCGTACCGGCCGACGGGCGCGCGTACCGGCCGACGGGCGCGCGTGCCGACCGACGGGCGAGGGGCGGGACGTGTTCACGGGGGCCTGCTGCTGGACGAGCGGCGCACGTCGCCGCAGCCGATGGCCACCGCACGCGCATGTCGCGCCTACGGCTCCGCCGAAGGTCAGCCCAGAGCCTCGTCCAGCAGCGCCGCCCACTGCGCGACGACACGGCCACGTCTCACGGTGTCGTCCGTGAGCACGTTGGCGAGGCCCAGGCCGCGGGCCATGTCCAGGAGGCCCTGCACGGTCTCGCGTGCCCCGGGGCGGGTCTCGTCCGCGCCGAGGAGTTCGACGGCGATGCGGTGGGTCTCGCGGCCCACGCGCGCTTCGAGTTCGGTGACCCGGGGCCGCAGCTGGGCCTCGTTGGACGCGGCGACCCAGAGCTGGAGCGCGGCGCGGAAGAGCGGCCCCGTGTAGAGGTCGACCAGGGCGGCGACCACCGCCGTGCGGCCCTGGACGGGCAGGGCGCGCAGGGCGGCGGAGCGTTCCTCGGCGACGTATTCGACGGCGCCGGTGAAGAGGTCCTCACGGGTCGGGAAGTGGTGCTGGGCGGCGCCCCGGGAGACCCCGGCACGCTCGGCGACGACGGAGACCGTGGAGCCCGCCCAGCCGTGTTCGGCGAGGCAGGCGACCGCGGCTTCGAGCAGCCGCTGGCGGGTGGCGCGGCTGCGGTCCTGCTTGGGCGACTTCGCGGCGGGGGTTCTGGGGGGTGTCACAGCACCCATGAGGGATCCCGTCGTTCCAGGAAGGCCGTCATCCCCTCCCGTGCTGCGTCGGAGGCGAAGAGTGCTGCCGAGCGGGCGATGAGGTCTTCGGCGTGACTGTCGAAACTCTGCAGCACAGTAGCCGTGACCAGCTCCTTCGACGCGGCCAGCCCCTGGGGGGAGGCCCTGCGTAGTCCGTCGAGTACCGGTACGAGCGCCTTGTCCACGTCCTCACCGGCGAGGGTCACGAGGCCGATGCGCGCCGCCTCCGCCGCGTCGAAGCGCTCCCCGGTGAGGTAGTAGCGGGCGGCGGCGCGGGGGTCGAGGCGGGGCAGCAGGGGCAGGGAGATGACCGCGGGGGCGAGGCCCAGGCGGGACTCGGTCAGGGCGAAGGTGGCGTCCGGTCCGGCAGCCGAGATGTCGCAGACCCCGAGGAGCCCGAGGCCGCCCGCCCTGACGTGCCCGGTGACGCGGGCGACGACGGGTTTGGGCAGGGCGACGACGGCCCGCATCAGGGCGACGAACGCCGCGGGGTCGGGTGGCGCGGTCAGGTCGGCGCCCGCGCAGAAGGTGGTGCCGGTGTGGGTGAGGACGACGGCCCGTACGGTGTCGTCGGCCGCGCAGCCGGCCAGGGCCTCGGTGAGTTCGCCGACGAGCCGGGCCGAGAGCGCGTTGCGGTTGGCGGGGGAATCGAGGGTCAGGGTGGTGACGCCCCGTTCGTGGACGGCGGGTGCCAGGGTCATCGCGGCTTCTCCCGGTCACGCAGCTCGCGCCGCAGGATCTTGCCGGACACCGCGCGGGGCACGGCCTCGATGAACTCGGCGCGTCTGACCTTCTTGTACGGCGAGACGCGGTCGGCGACGTAGGCGATGACGTCCTCCTCCGTGAGGGCCTCGACGCCGGGCCGGCGGACGAGGAAGGCCTTGGGGACCTCGTTGCCGTCGGCGTCGTAGACCCCGATGACGGCGGCGTCGGCGATCGACGGGTGGGTGAGGAGCAGGGCCTCCAGGTCGGCGGGCGCGACCTGGTACCCCTTGTACTTGATGAGCTCCTTGACCCGGTCGACGACGTACAGCCAGCCGTTCCTGTCGACCCGGCCGACGTCCCCGGTGTGCAGCCAGCCGTCCTCGTCGATCATGGCGGCGGTGGCGTCGGGGCGGCCGAGGTAGCCCTTCATCACCTGGGGGCCGCGGATGAGGATCTCGCCGTCGGTGCCGCTGCCGACGTCGATGCCGGGGTCGGTGAGCGAGACGATCCGCATCTCCGTGCCGGGCAGCAGCTTGCCGACGGTGCCGGGCGGCGGGTTCTCGGCGTCGAGCGGCACGACGTGGGTGCCGGGCGAGAGCTCGGTCATGCCGTAGGCCTGCCGGACGGCGGGGACGCCGAGCCGGGTGGAGCACGCGGCGGCGAGTTCGGCGTCCAGAGGGGCCGCGGCGCTGACGATGTACTCCAGCGACGAGAGGTCGTAGTCGCCGACGAGCGGGTGCTTGGCGAGGGCCAGCACGATCGGCGGGGCGACGTACAGGCCGGTGATGCGGTGGGTCTGGACCGTCTCCAGGAACTGGGCGAGCTCGAAGCGGGGCAGGACGACGACCGTGGCGCCGTAGCGGAGCGGCCCGTTCATGAGGGCGGTGAGCCCGTAGATGTGGAAGAAGGGCAGCACGGCCAGGATGCGGTCGCGCTCGCCGAGGGGGACGAAGGGCCGCAGCTGCTCCAGGTTGGTGGCGATGGAGCGGTGGGTGAGCATGACGCCCTTGGGGGTGCCGGTGGTGCCCGAGGAGTACGGGAGGACGGCGATGTCCTCGGCCGGGTCGAAGTCGATCTCGGGTTCGGGGGCGGTGGAGCCCAGCATGTCGAGGACGGAGGTGTGGCCCTCGGCCTGGTCGCAGACGTAGATCTCCTGGATCCCGCCCGCGAGTTCGGCAGCCCGGCGGGCCGTGTCGAGGAGCGGGGAGACGGTGACGATCCAGCGGGCCGCCGAGTCCTGGAGCTGTTTGGCGAACTCCTCGGGGGTGGCGAGCGGGTGGATGGTGGTGACGGTGGCGCCGGCGCGGGTCGCCCCGTAGAAGACGGGCGGGTAGGCGATCGTGTTGGGGCTGTGCAGGGCGAGGACGTCGCCCTTCCGCAGCCCCGCGGCGGCGAGGTACGCGGCGATGCGCCGGTGGAAGGCGTCGAGCTGGCCGTAGGTGAGGGTCATCCCGTTGGTCCCGTCGATCAGGGCCGGGGTGTCACCGAAGTCCGCCGCCCTGCCGAGGACGGCTTCGTGGATGGGTGTTTCGAGGGGCGGGACGTCTGCGTACTCGCTGTGGAACACCATGGCGGTCCCCTTCGACGCGGGTGGGAGAGCCAGAATCGCCCCTGCGGGGGCGGATGGGGAGACCTGGGACATGACCGAACATGTCAGTACGACTTCGGCAGGCCCAGGGTCTGGTGGGAGACGTAGTTCAGGATCATTTCCCGGCTGACCGGGGCGATCCGGGAGACGCGGGCGGCGGTGATGAGGGAGGCGAGCCCGTACTCGCGGGTCAGACCGTTGCCGCCGAGGGTGTGGACGGCCTGGTCGACGGCCCTGACGCAGGCCTCCGCGGCGGCGTACTTCGCCATGTTGGCGGCCTCGCCCGCGCCGATGTCGTCGCCCTCGTCGTAGAGCCGCGCGGCCTTCTGCATCATCAGCCGGGAGAGTTCCAGCTCTATGTGCGCCTGGGCGAGCGGATGGGCGATGGCCTGGTGGGAGCCGATGGGCGCGCCCTTCCAGACGGTGCGGGTCTTCGCGTAGTCCACGGCCCGTTCGACGGCGTAGCGGCCCATGCCGATGGAGAAGGCGGCGCCCATGATGCGTTCCGGATTCAGCCCGGCGAAGAGCTGGAGCAGACCGGCGTCCTCGTCGCCCACGAGTGCGTCGGCCGGCAGCCGTACGTCGTCGAGGACCAGCTCGAACTGCTTCTCCGCCGCCTGGAGTTCCATGTCGATGCGGGTGTGTGTGAAGCCGGGGGCCTCGCGCGGGACGATGAAGAGACAGGGCTTGAGGCTGCCGGACCTCGCGTCCTCGGTGCGGCCGACGATCAGGGTGGCGTCGGAGATGTCGACACCGGAGATGAAGACCTTGCGGCCGCTGAGTATCCAGTCGTCGCCGTCCCGGCGCGCGGTGGTGGTGATGCGGTGGGAGTTGGAGCCGGCGTCGGGCTCGGTGATGCCGAACGACATGGTCAGCGAGCCGTCGGAGAGGCCGGGGAGCCAGGCCCGCTTCTGGGCCTCGGTGCCGAACCGGGCGATCACGGTGCCGCAGATCGCCGGGGAGACGACCAGCATGAGGAGGGGGCTGCCCGCCGCGCCGAGCTCCTCCAGGACGATGGAGAGCTCGGCCATGCCGCCTCCCCCGCCGCCGTACTCCTCGGGGAGGTTCACACCGAGGTAGCCCAGCTCGCCCGCCGCGTCCCAGAGTTCGCGGGGGTGTTCGCCCCTGCGGGCCAGGTCGGTGGTGTAGTCACGGCCGAACCGCTTGCCGAGTGCGGCGACCGCGGCGCGGAGGGCCTGGTGCTCTTCGGTTTCGAGGACGGTGCTCATGGAGTCGTCTCCTCCTGGTGCGCGGTTGCGTCGGATGCCTGCGTGGGTGCGTCGGATGCGTGCACGGGTGCGTCGGATGCGTGCACGGGTGCGTCCTGTACGACGGCGAGCAGAGCGCCGACCTCGACCTGGAGTCCGGGGGCGGCGTGGAGCGCGGTGAGGGTGCCGGAGGCGGGGGCGAGGATGCGGTGTTCCATCTTCATCGCCTCCAGCCAGATCAGCGGCTGCCCCGCCTCGACGGGCGCGCCCGGGGCCAGTCCGTCCGCGAGACGCACGACGGTGCCGGGCATCGGGGCGAGGAGGGAGCCGGGTTCGGTGCGTTCGGCGGGGTCGGTGAAGCGGGGCAGGACGGTGAAGGTGTGGGCGCCGGCGGCCGTGTCCACGTGGACGCGGTCGCCGTGCGCGGTGACGGCGAAGTGCCGTGTCACGCCGCCCGTTTCGAGGGTGACGGCGTCCGGGCGGGCCGAGAGGACCCGTTCGCCGGTGACGGGGGCGGGGACGCCGTCCCGGCCGGTGCGGTAGGCGATCTCGTACGCGCTCCCGTCGGGCTCGGCGCGGTAGCGCCTGGTCTGTGCCTGCGAGGCGAGGTTGCGCCAGGCCCCGGAGCGCGCGGGGCCCGGTCCGCTGCTCGCGGCCGAGGCCGCGGCCAGCGCCGCCGCCGTGGCGGCGACGCGGCGGGCGTCGTCGTCACCGGGGGCTCCGGTCGCCGTCAGTACGCCCAGGTGCCGGTCGTAGAAGCCGGTGTCGAGGTGCCCCGCGACGAAGTCGGGGTGACGCAGGGAGCGTACGAGCAGCTCCCGGTTGGTGACCGGGCCGTGGACGCGGGCGCGTTCGAGGGCCCGCGCGAGGAGGCGGACGGCCTCGGTGCGGGTGGGGGCGTGGGCGATGACCTTGGCGAGCATCGGGTCGTAGTGCATCCCGACGGTGTCGCCGCCGGTGTATCCGGTGTCGAGGCGGATGCCGGGTGCGTGGGGCACGTCGAGCGTGAGCAGTGCTCCGGTCTGCGGCTGCCAGTCACGGGCCGGGTCCTCGGCGTAGAGCCGGGCCTCGACGGCGTGTCCGGCCGGCTCCGGGGGCGTGGCGGCGGGCAGCGCCCCGCCCTCCGCGACCCGCAGCTGGAGGGCGACCAGATCGAGGCCGAACACCGCTTCCGTGACGGGGTGCTCGACCTGGAGGCGGGTGTTCATCTCCAGGAAGTACGGGCGCCCCTCGGCCGACACGAGGAACTCGACGGTCCCCGCGCCCCGGTAGCCGACCGCCCGCGCGGCGGCGACCGCCGCGTCGTGGAGCATGCCGCGCAGCTCCTCGTCGAGGCCGGGTGCGGGAGCCTCCTCGATCACCTTCTGGTGGCGGCGCTGGAGGGAGCAGTCGCGGGTGCCGAGCGCCCACACCGTGCCCTGCCCGTCCGCCATGACCTGGACCTCGACATGACGGCCCCGCTCCACGTAGGGCTCGGCGAAGACCTCGCCGTCCCCGAAGGCGGAGGTGGCCTCGGCGGAGGCGGCGGTCAGCTCCTCCGGCAGCGCGGAGAGCTCCCGGACGATCCGCATCCCGCGCCCGCCCCCGCCCGCCGCCGCCTTCAGCAGCAGGGGGAGGTCCGACGCGGTGGCGCTCCCCGGGTCGACCGGGGCGAGGAGGGGGACCCCGGCGGCGGCCATCAGCTCCTTGGCCCGGGTCTTGGACGCCATCAGCTCGACGGCCTTCACCGGCGGGCCCACCCAGACGAGGCCCGCGTCCTGCACGGCCCGGGCGAACCCGGCGTTCTCGGAGAGGAAGCCGTACCCCGGGTGCACGGCGTCGGCACCGGCGGCGAGCGCGGCGGCGACGACGAGGTCGCCGCGCAGATAGGTGTCGGCGGGGGCGGACCCCGGCAGGCGTACGGCGGTGTCGGCCTCCCGTACGTGCAGGGCGCCGGCGTCCGCGTCGGAGTACACGGCGACGGTGGCGATGCCCAGCTCCCGGCAGGTGCGGAAGATCCGGCAGGCGATCTCGCCCCGGTTGGCGACGAGCAGTGCGGTGATCATCTCTGCCTCACATCCGGAAGACGCCGAAGCCGCGCGCGCCTTCGACCGGTGCCGTGTGGATCGCGGACAGGCACATCCCGAGGACGGTCCTGGTGTCGCGCGGGTCGATGACCCCGTCGTCGTACAGCCGCCCCGACAGGAACATCGGCAGCGACTCGGACTCGATCTGCTGCTCCACCATGGCGCGCAGCCCGGCGTCGGCCTCGTCGTCGTAGGGCAGCCCCTTCGCGGCGGAGGAGGCGCGGGCGACGATCGAGAGGACGCCCGCGAGCTGCTGGGGGCCCATGACGGCGGACTTGCTGCTGGGCCAGGCGAAGAGGAAGCGGGGATCGTAGGCCCGGCCGCACATGCCGTAGTGACCGGCGCCGTAGGAGGCGCCCATCAGCACGGACAGGTGCGGGACGCGGCTGTTCGACACCGCGTTGATCATCATCGCGCCGTGCTTGATGATGCCGCCCTGTTCGTACTCCTTGCCGACCATATAGCCGGTGGTGTTGTGCAGGAAGAGGAGCGGGATGTCGCGCTGGTTGGCCAGCTGGATGAACTGCGCGGCCTTCTGCGACTCCTCGCTGAACAGCACGCCCTGCGCGTTGGCGAGGATGCCGACGGGATAGCCGTGCAGGCGTGCCCAGCCGGTGACCAGGCTCGTCCCGTAGAGCGGCTTGAAGGCGTCGAAGTCCGAGCCGTCGACGAGCCGGGCGATGACCTCGCGCGGGTCGAAGGGGACCTTGAGGTCACCGGGCACGATCCCGATCAGCTCGTCCTCGTCGTACTTCGGCGGCTCGGCGGGGCCCGGATCCGGGTGTGCCTTGCGCCAGTTGAGCCGGGCGACGATCCTGCGGGCCTGGCGCAGCGCGTCGTGCTCGTCGACGGCGTAGTGGTCGGCGAGGCCGGAGGTGCGGGCGTGCATCTCGGCGCCGCCGAGCGACTCGTCGTCGCTCTCCTCGCCGGTGGCCATCTTCACCAGGGGCGGACCGCCGAGGAAGACCTTGGACCGCTCCTTGATCATGACGGTGTGGTCCGACATCCCGGGGACGTACGCCCCGCCGGCCGTGGAGTTCCCGAACACGACGGCCACGGTGGGGATCCCGGCGGCGGAGAGCCGGGTGAGGTCGCGGAAGAGGGCGCCGCCGGGGATGAAGATCTCCTTCTGCGAGGGCAGGTCGGCGCCTCCCGACTCCACCAGGGAGACGCAGGGCAGCCGGTTGGCGAAGGCGATCTCGTTGGCGCGCAGGGCCTTCTTCAGGGTCCAGGGGTTGGAGGCGCCGCCGCGCACGGTCGGGTCGTTGGCGGTGATCAGGCATTCGACGCCCTCGACGACGCCGATCCCGGTGACCAGTGAGGCGCCGGTCGCGTAGTCGCTGCCCCAGGCGGCCAGCGGGGACAGCTCGAGGAAGGGGGTGTCGGGGTCGACGAGCAGCTCGATCCGCTCGCGGGCGAGGAGCTTGCCGCGCCCCCGGTGGCGGGCCGTGTACTTCTCGCCGCCGCCCGCGAGAGCCTTGGCGTGCTCGGTGTCCAGCTCGGCGAGCTTCGCGAGCATGGCCTCGCGGTGGGCGGCGTACTCGGGCCCCGCGGTGTCGAGCGCGGTGGGCAGGACGGTCATGCGTTCACCTCCGGTGCGTCCAGCAGCTGTACGGGGACGGGGACGTGTCGGGACCTCAGCCACTCCCCCACCGCCTTGGCCTGCGGATCGAAGCGCGCCTGTGCGGCGACGCCTTCGCCGAGGAGGCCGTGGACGACGAAGTTGAGCGCCCGCAGCCGGGGCAGGACGTGGCGTACGACGGTGAGTCCGGCGGTCTCCGGCAGCAGTTCCCCGAAGCGGGCGACGGTCAGCTCGTGGGCCAGCCACCGCCAGGCGTCGTCGGAGCGGGCCCATACGCCGACGTTGGCGTCCCCGCCCTTGTCGCCGCTGCGGGCGCCGGCGACGTGTCCGAGGGGCACGGTCCGGGTGGGTCCGGCGGGCAGCGGATCGGGCAGGGCCGGTTCGGCGACCTCGGCGAGTTCCCGGTACGGGCCGGCCGTCGGCACGGTCTCCCGGGACCCGTCGGGGAGCACGGCGACGTGCTCGACCTCGCCGGCCGGCACGTACGCGGCCTCGAAGACCCCGTACGGCGCGCCCTTCCCGGGCGGGGCGGTCACGTGGAAGCCCGGGTAGCTCCCGAGCGCCAGCTCGACGGCGGCCCCGGACACGGCGCGTCCGACCGCCTCCGGATCGGGGTCACGCACGACGAGCCGGAGCAGGGCGCTCGCGGTCTCCTCGGTGGCGGCGTCGGCCCGGTCGGTGCGGGCGAGCTCCCACCGCACCTCCTCCGGCTTCGAGCCCGCCCGGTCGAGGGCGTCGGTGAACTGGTCCCGCACGAGGCGGGACTTGGCCTCGATGTCGAGGCCCGTCAGCACGAACACGACCTCGTTGCGCCATCCGCCGAGCCGGTTGAGCCCGACCTTCAGCGTGGGGGGCGGGGCCTCGCCGCGTACGCCGTCGATCCGCACCCGGCCGGGTCCGTCCTGCGTGAGCCGTACGGTGTCGAGCCGGGCCGTGACGTCGGGTCCGGGGTAGCGGGCGCCGCCGGTCTCGTACAGCAGCTGCGCGGTGACGGTGCCGAGGTCGACGACCCCGCCGGTGCCGTCGTGCTTGGTGATGACGCTGCTGCCGTCCTCGTGGATCTCGGCGAGCGGGAACCCCGGGCGGCGGACGTCGTGGTCGCCGAAGAAGGCGTAGTTGCCGCCGGTCGCCTGGGTCCCGCACTCCAGGACGTGCCCGGCGACGACGGCTCCCGCGAGGGCGTCGTGGGCGTCCGGCCCCCAGCCGAAGTGGGCGGCCGCGGGCCCGGTGACGAGGGCGGCGTCGGTGACCCGGCCGGTGACGACGACGTCGGCGCCCGCCCGCAGACAGGCGGCGATGCCCCCGCCGCCCAGGTAGGCGTTGGCGGTGAGGAAGCCGTCGGGCACCGGGCGGCTGTCCCCCTCGACGTGCGCGACGCGCACGGGCACGCCGGTCCGGTCCGCCAGCTCCCGCACGGCGTCGGCGAGTCCGGCCGGATTCAGCCCGCCGGCGTTGGCGACGATCTTCACGCCCCGCTCGTGGGCGAGCCCGAGGCTCTCCTCCAGCTGCCGCAGGAACGTCGTGGCGTAGCCGCGTGCCGGGTCCTTGAGGCGGCTCCGGCCCAGGATCAGCATGGTGAGTTCGGCGAGGTAGTCCCCGGTGAGGACGTCCAGCGGGCCGTCGGTGAGCATGTCGCGCACGGCGTCGAAGCGGTCGCCGTAGAAGCCGGACGCGTTGCCGATGCGCAACGGCCGGGTCATCGGTCCGCCTTCGGGGGGCGGCCGGATCCCGCGGGCCCGGCGAAGGCCTGCGCGATGTCCAGCCACTGCCCGGCGTCCGGGCCCACCGCCTCGACGGCGAGGTCGTCGCGGTGGGCTCGCTGGGTGACGAGCAGGCAGAAGTCGAGGAGCGGCCCGGTGACCCGCTGGGCGGCGTCCTCGGGCCCGTACACGCTCAACCCGCCGTCCTCGCCGCGCAGTTCCACCCGGAACTGTTCGACGGGCGGTTGCAGTCCCCGCACGACGTAGGCGTAGTCCCGGGCCCGTACGCCGATCCTGGCGACGTGCCGCAGCCGGGCGGTGGGCTTCCGGGTGACCCCGAGGGCGTCGGCGATGTCCTGGCCGTGCGCCCAGGTCTCCATGAGCCGGGCGGTCGCCATCGAGGCGATGCTCATGGGCGGGCCGTACCAGGGCAGTTTCGTCCCCGCGGGCGCCGCGCGCAGGGCCTCCTGCAACCGGGCCCGTCCGGCCCGCCACTCCACGAGCAGCGCCTGGGGCGTCAGGGCGGTGACGGCCTCGTCGGCCGCCTCGTCGACGAAGGTCTCGGGGGCGGCCAGGGCTCTGTCGACCTCGGCGGCGAAGGCGTCGGGCTCGGCGGCGGCGACCAGGGCCACCTCGTCGGTCCAGTTGAGGTGGGCGATCTGGTGGGCGACGGTCCATCCCTCGGCGGGCGTCGGCACGGTCCACTCGTGTGCGCTCAACCCGGCTACCAGCAGGTCGAGTTCGTCGCTCTCCTCACGCAGGTCGTCGAGCACGGCGGCGGTCACGGCCGATGCGTCGGGCACGGTGCGCTCCCCTCGGGGCGTGGCGGTGTGCCCCGGAGCATGCCAGCGGCCCATAAAACAAGCAAGCATGCTTGCATGATTTTATTCGAGGGCCCACGCTCCCACCCTCCGGACCTGCGGGGGTCAGCCGGCGCGGTAGCCGGGGACGGAGGGCCAGCGCACGGTCAGCACCACCGACTCCTCCTCCGCGCACCAGGAGTGGTCCACGCCCCGGCCCCATACGACGTAGTCGCCCTGGCGCTCCAGCAGCACGTCCCGCTCGGGGAACCGCATCCGGAAGCGCCCGCTGATGAGCACGAGCAGCGCCGTGCGCTCCTCGCCCCGCACCCACTCCGGCCGCTCCTCACCCTGCGGATGGACGCCCCACTTGATCTCCAGGGCCTCGCTGTGGCGCGGATCGGAGGGGTCCTTGAAGTGGCCCAGCAGCCACCCGTGATCCAGGGCCGCGTCCGCCGCCGCGCGCCCCACGTACACACCGTCACCCATGGTCCGGAACGTAACAGGCGACCGACGCCTCAAGGTCCGTACACCATCGGACGACCCTCTGTTACCGCCCTGCCCCACGTAGGGCAGGGCGGTACGGTGAAACCGTGATAAAGACGACCGTGTACCTCCCGGAGGAGCTGGAAGTGCGACTGGACGCCGAAGCGTCCGCCACCGGGACAAGCAAAGCGGAGCTCATCAGGCGGGGCATCGCCCTGATCCTCGACCACGCGGAGCGGCCCGAACGGAGCGACAAGCTCCCGGTCTTCGACAGCGGGCGCCCCCTCACGGCCGAGGCCATGGACGACGCGGTGTACGCGCACATCAAGGAACGAGCGGCGCGCCGTCGATCATCTTCGCCGACACGTCCGCCCTCCACGCGGCCTTCGACTCCGCACAGCCGGAGCACTCCGGCGCGGCAGAGATCCTCGCCGACGAGACACTGGCCATCTCCCCGTTGATCGTCACGGAACTGGACCACCTCGTCCACCGGGATCTGGGCTTCCCGGCCACCATGCAGGTGAGGGAAGCACTCAACTCACGCATGGCGGACGGCCAGTGCAGGCTCGCCGATCTGAAGCCCGCCGGCCTGAGAGCGGCGCACGCGGTGCGTCACACGTACGCAGGGCTCCGGCTGGATCTCGCGGACGCGGTCGGCGTCGTCCTCGCTGACCGCTGCAGGACCGACCGCATCTTCACGCCGGACCAGCGCGACTTCCGGGCGATCACCCCGCTCACCCCCGGCCTGACCGCGGTCAGGATCCTTCCGGTCGGCGGCTGAACCACACCCCCACCGCTACTCCGCGCGGTCGCCCTCGGCCTGCGAGGGTTCGGTCCGGGGGACGTCGGGGTGGGTCTCGGCGGCCGTGCCGCGCACGGCCGGTTCGTCGCGTTCGCCCTCGGCCTGGGAGGGGGTGTGGGAGTACAGCCCGGCGTACTCGTCGGTCTCCTTGGTGGATCCCATGCGCGGGCCTCCTTCCTTCGCTCCCCTCCATCGTGCGCCTCGCGCCCGCTCCCGGCGCGGTGACGCCGCGCCGGGAGCCCCGCCTCCGCGCGGGGACCTCGTCACTGCCCCTTCGACGCCGCCTCGGCCATCTTCGCCGTGGTGCTGGCACCGTCCAGCGCCTCACGGATGATGTCCGCGTGGCCGCTGTGGTGGGCGATCTCGCGGAAGACGTGCCACAGCACGCGGCGGACGGTCCAGCGAACCGGCTCCGGGGGCGACCAGGGATACGAGGGCAGCGTGACCTCGCGGTCGAGGTCGGCCTCCTCGCGCACCGTACGGTCGAAGGCGGCAGCCGCGGTGTGGAAGGCCTCCAGCAGCCCGGGCACCGTCTCGCCGTCGGTCATCCGGTTGCCGTCGGGGTCGAGGTCCGCCCAGTCGACCTTGGCGGGGGCCGTGCCCTCGACGACGTCGAGCCAGCTGCGCTGCACGAGTCCGAGGTGCTTCAGGAGTCCGCCGAGGGTCAGCTCGCTGACCGTCGTCCGGGCGCGGGCCCCGGCGTCGTCGAGCTCCGCGACGGTGTAGAGAAAGTTGGTGCGCTGATCGGTCACGAGCGCGAGCAGATCGTCGCGTTCCGGCATGTGTTCCTCCAGGTCGGCCATCACGACCACCCTAGGATCGGACGCCCCGCCGCGCAGGAGAACGGACGGACCCCCGGAAGGACCGGCCCATGGACGGACGGACCCCGGCCCGACGGCCTCACCGCTTCCGGGAGCCCCGCCCCTGGCTGCGCACCGCGCCGATGCTCGCACCGATGACGAGGGCGATGGCCAGGGCCTCGGTCGAGGAGAGGGCCTGGTCGAGCAGGAGGAAGCCCGCCGTGGCCGCGATGGCCGGTTCGAGGCTCATCAGGACCGCGAAGGTGGGCGCGGGCAGCCGTCGCAGGGCCATGAGTTCGAGGGTGTACGGCAGGACCGAGCTCAGCAGCGCCACGGCGACACCCAGGCCCAGCGTGGACGGGACGACGAGCTTGGAGCCGGACTCCATGATGCCGAGCGGCAGCGAGAGGACCGCCGCGACCACCATCGCCAGGGCCAGTCCGTCCGCCTGCGGGAAGCGGCGGCCCGTCCGGGCGCTGAAGAGGATGTACACCGCCCACATGGCGCCCGCGCCCAGGGCGAACGCCGCCCCGGCCGGGTCCAGGCGGTCGAAGCCCCCGCCGCCGAGCAGGACGACACCACCGAGCGCCAGGGCCGCCCAGACGAGGCTGACCAGCCGGCGGGAGGCGACGACGGACAGGACCAGCGGGCCCAGCACCTCCAGGGTGACGGCCGCGCCCAGCGGAATGCGGTCGACGGCCTGGTAGAAGAGCATGTTCATGCCGCCCATCGCGACGCCGAAGGCGGCCACGGTGCCCCAGTCGGCCCGCGAGTGCCCCCGCAGCTTCGGCCGGCAGACGACCAGCAGGATGAGGGCTGCGGCGGCGAGCCGCAGGGTGACGACGCCGAGCGCGCCCGCCTTCGGCATCAGCAGGACGGCGACCGCCGCGCCGAACTGGACGGAGAGCCCGCCCGCGACCACCAGCGCGACCGGACCGAGCGCGGCGCCGCGGCGAACCGGGCCGCGGCCCGGCTCGTCGAGCGCGGACACCGCCTCGGGGACGGCGACGGCTGCGGCCGACTCTGTGGCAACGCGGGGGTCGTTCACCGGGCACCTTTCCTACAGTTCACTGGAGTGCACTACCCGGTCCACAGTACGGCACCGACGGCGAGGCGCTCACGCCCTCACGGTAGAGACCCGCGCGCCTCCCGTGAAATGCCTGCTGTGCTCCCGTTATGCTCCGGCGGCATGAGCACTGGACAGGGCATGGGGAACGGCGGGCGCGGGATGGAGATCCGGCATCTGCGGGCCTTCCTCGCCGTCGCCGACGAGGGCAGCGTCACCCGCGCCGCCGCCCGCCTCCGGGTCACCCAGCCCGTCGTCTCCCGTACGCTCGCCGCCCTCGAACGGCATCTGGGCGTCCGGCTCGTCGACCGGTCCACCCACCACCTCGCCCTCACCCCCGAGGGCGTCGCCTTCCGCGACAAGGCAGCCGCGGCGGTCGGCGCCTTCGACGAGGCCCTGGACCCCGGCCGGCTGCACGACTGGCCGCTGCGGCTGGGACACGCCTGGTCCGCCTTCGGCCCGTACACCACACCGCTGCTGCGGACCTGGCAGCGGCGCCATCCCGGGACCCCGCTCGAACTCCTCCGCATCGACGACCGCACGGCCGGCCTCACCCGGGGCGAGGTGGACGCGGCGCTGCTGCGTGGGCCGGTGGACGCCCCGGGGCTCGTCACCGAGGTGCTGTTCACGGAGGGCCGGGTGGCCGCCGTCGCCTCCGACGGCCCGCTCGCCGCCCGCGCCTCGCTCTCCCTGGCCGACCTGACCGGCGACGCCGTCGTCCTGAACACCGTCTCGGGCGCCACCACGCTCGCCCTCTGGCCCCCGCACGACCGGCCGGCGGCCACCCTCACCGTCGCCAACACCGACGACTGGCTGACCGCCATCGCGGCCGGACGCGGCAGCGGGGTCTCGGGGGCCTCCACCGCCGGGATGCACCCGCACGCGGGGGTCGTCTACGTGCCGCTGACGGACGCGCCGCCCCTGCCCGTCCTGCTGGCCCGCCGGGACGGCCCCGGCCATCCGGCACTGCCCCAACTGGTGTCGCTCGCCCGGGAGATCGTGGCGCGGGAACAGCGGGAGCCACCCGGAAATTCCACTCGGTGACGGGGAATGAAGCCCTGCGGTGCGGGAGTTGGGAGCCGTGTACCGATCGGGTCGATCACTCCAGGGGGAGCTCATGACGGACACCAGGGACACCGTCACCGTGCACGGCACGGTCACGACCGGCTTCGAGGGCGTGCGGGACGAGTTCGCCGCCGTACTCGCCGCGGACCACACGGAACCCGGGAGCCAGCTCGCGGTGTACCACCGCGGCGGACTGGTCGTGGACCTCTGGGCCGGGGAGGGCATCACCGGGGACTCGCTCCCCGCCGTGTACTCCTCCACCAAGGGCGCCGCCCACCTCGTCGTGGCCCTGCTCATCCAGGACGGAGCCATCGACCCGGAACGCACGGTGGCGTCGTACTGGCCGGAGTTCGCCGCCGAGGGCAAGGGCCAACTGACCTTCCGTGAGCTGGTGTCGCACCGCTCCGGGCTGATCTGGGCGGACGGCGGGCTGGGCATCGAGGACCTGGCCGACGACCGGGGCGTCGCCGCACGGCTCGCCGGCCAGCGGCCCTACTGGACGCCCGGCACGGGGTACGGCTACCACGCGCTGGTGATCGGCGCCCTCACCGGCGAGGTGGTCCGGCGGGTCACCGGGCGCTCGATCCAGGAGATCTTCGAGGAGCGGGTGCGCGCACCCCACGGCCTGGACCTCCACCTGGGCCTGCCCGAGGCGCTCGAACCCCGGTACACGGCGATCCGTCCTCCCGTCGCCACACCCGCGCAGGCGGCCGAGGCGGCGGCGAACCCACTGGACCCGGACAGCCTGCGGGCGCGCGCGTTCGGCTTCGCCGCGGACCCGCCGCTCGACCTGATCGCCCTCGTCAACACCCGTGCGGTGCGGGCGCTGGGCCCCGCCTCGTTCGGTGGCGTCGGCTCGGCACGGGGGCTCGCGGGCATGTACGCCGCGGCGGTCGACGGGCTGGACGGCCGGGCACCCCTCCTGACCCCCGCGACGGTGGCGGAGGCCGGCCGGGTGCGGTACCGGGGCACCGACCTGGTGACCGGACAGACCGACCACTTCGCGCTCGGCTTCGAAACGGTGGGTGCCGACTACCCGGCCCTGGGCGAGGGCGCCTTCGGCCACTCGGGAGCAGCTGGATCGCAGGCCTACGCCGACCCCGTCAACGGGGTGGCCTACGGCTACACCCGGCGCCGCTTCGCCCTCCCCGGCGGCGCCGCCCCGGAGAACGAGCGGCTCTCCGCGGCGGTGAGCGAAGCCGTCGCGAAGCTCTGACGCCGGCCCCGCCGCCCCGTCCCCGGCTCCCTCAGGGCGTCACGCCCGCCGCTGCGCACCGGGGCCGTCGGGTGGAGCGGCGGGGAGCCCCTCGGCCAGCACCTCGGCGAGGTGCCGGGCCCGCCGTCCCGCCAGCTGGTCCAGCTGGGTGCGGCAGGAGAAGCCGTCGGCCAGCAGCTCGGTGCCGGGTTCCGCCGCCCGCACGGACGGCAGGAGCTGTTCCTCCGCGCAGGCCACGGAGACGTCCCAGTGGCCCTTCTCGAAGCCGAAGTTGCCGGCCAGCCCGCAGCAGCCTCCGCTCAGCTCACCGGTCAGCCCCGCCCGCTCGCGGAGCCTGCGCTCGGCCGCGTCGCCGAGCACGGCGTGCTGGTGGCAGTGGGTCTGGCCGGCGACCCGCCGGTCCAGGCGGGGCGGCGTCCACTCGGGGGCGTACTCCTCCAGGTACTGGGCCAGGGTGCGGACGGAACCGGCGAGTCCGGCGGCGCGCGGGTCGTCGGGGAGGAGCTCCGGCAGGTCCGTCCGGAGCGCGGCGGCGCAGCTCGGCTCCAGGACGACGAGCGGCCGGCCGAGGAGCGGGCCCATCCGGTCCAGGGTGCGCCGCATGACGGAGCGGGCCGCGTCGAGGCGGCCCGTCGACACGTAGGTGAGGCCGCAGCAGACACCGGGGGCGGGCAGCACCGGGGTCCGGCCCGCCGCCTCCAGGACCCGGACCGCCGCCCGGCCGACCTCGGGCGAGAGGTGGTCGGTGAAGGTGTCGGGCCAGAGGACGACGGCCGGCCCGGCCTCCGGTGCCCCGCGGGTCCCGGCCGACGCCCGGAACGTGCGACGTGCCAGGACGGGGAGCGTCCGCCGCGGGTCGATCCCGGCGAGCCGCTTGGCGAGGGCGGCGGGCAGGCGCATCCGTGCCAGGGCGTTGAGCGCGCCCGCGAAGGGGGCCGCCATCCGCAGCCAGCGCGGGAGCCCGCCCATGGCGTAGTGCGCGGCCGGGCGCAGGCGGCCCTTGTAGTGCTGGTGGAGGAACTCCGCCTTGTACGTGGCCATGTCGACGCCGACCGGGCAGTCGGTGCGGCAGCCCTTGCAGGACAGGCAGAGGTCGAGCGCGTCCCGTACCTCGGTGGACCGCCAGCCGTCCGTGATCACCTCGCCGGCGAGCATTTCGTGGAGCAGCCGGGCGCGGCCCCGGGTGGAGTGGGCCTCCTCGCCGGTCGCCCGGAAGGACGGGCACATGACGTCCGGACCGGGCTGCGCCGTACGGCACTTGGCGACGCCGACGCAGCGGCGTACGGCGGCCGAGAAGTCGCCCCCGTCGTTCGGGTAGCCGAAGGCGACGTCCACGGGGCGGCCGGGGAGGACGGCGAAGCGGAGGTTCTCGTCGAGCCGTGCGGGGCGGGCGAGGATGCCCGGGTTGAGGCCGCCGTCCGGGTCCCAGAGGTCCTTGAAGCGGGTGAACAGGCCGACCATCTCGTCGCCGTACATCCGGGGCAGGAGTTCGGCCCGCGCCTGCCCGTCGCCGTGTTCACCGCTGAGTGAGCCGCCGTGCGCCACGACGAGGTCCGCCTGGTCCTCGGAGAAGCGGCGGAAGCGGGCCACGCCCGCCTCGCTCAGCAGGTCGAAGTCGATGCGCACGTGGATGCAGCCGTCGCCGAAGTGCCCGTAGGGGGTGCCGCGCAGGCCGTGTTCGGCGAGCAGGGCCCGGAAGTCGCGGAGGTACGGGCCGAGGCGTGCGGGCGGTACGGCGCAGTCCTCCCAGCCGGGCCACGCCTCACTGCCGTCCGGCATCCGGGTGGCGGTGCCGGCGGCGTCCTCACGGATGCGCCACAGGGTCCGCATGGCGGCGGGATCGGTGACGACGGTGGCGTCGAGGGCGTCGGCGGCGCGCACGATCCTGGTCGCGTGGTCCTGGGCCTCGGCGGGGGTGGCGCCGCCCGTCTCGACGAACAGCCAGGCGGCGCCGCGCGGCAGCCCGGCCGGTTCGCGTACGAGGTCGGCGGCCATGCCCTCGACGGTGAGCGGTCCGTACGGGAGGAGGCCGGGGGCGGCTTCGGCGGCGGCCGGCTCGTCGGCGTACCCGAGGACGGCGAGCGCGCGGGCGCGCGGCGTCCCGACCAGGCGGACCGTCGCCTCGGTGATCACGGCGAGCGTGCCCTCGCTGCCGCAGAGGGCGCGGGCGGGGTCCGGGCCGTGCTCGGGGAGCAGCGCGTCGAGGGCGTACCCGGAGATGCGGCGCGGGAGTGCGGGGAAGCCGGTGCGCAGGAGGGCCAGGTGGCCGGCGGCGAACGCGTGGAGGCCGGGCGGCGCGTCGGGCAGTCCGCGGCCGAGGTGCAGGGCGTCGCCGCCCCCGTAGCGCACGACGCGCAGGCTCCGGACGTTGTCGGCGGTGGTGCCCCACGCCACGGAGTGCGAGCCGCAGGAGTTGTTGCCGATCATTCCGCCGAGCGTGCAGCGGCTGTGGGTGGAGGGGTCGGGGCCGAACGTCAGCCCGTGCGGGGCGACGGCGGCCCGCAGGTCGTCGAGGACGACACCGGGCTGGACGACGGCGGTGCGGGAGGCGGGGTCCAGCTCCAGGATCTGCCGCATGTGGCGGGTGAAGTCGAGGACGACACCGGTGCCGGTGGCCTGACCGGCGATGGAGGTGCCTCCGCCCCGGGGGACGACGGGCGTGCGGTGCTCCCGGCAGACGCGGAGGGCCTCGGCGACGTCGGCGGCGTCGCGGGGTGCCACGACCGCGTGCGGGACGCGGCGGTAGTTGGACGCGTCCATGGTCGTCAGCGCGCGGGCGGCCGCGCCGGTCTCCACGTCGCCGCGGACGGCCTGGGCCAGGGCTCGGGTGAGGTCGGTGGCGGGCATGGGCCCAGCATGCCGGTCCCGGGGGCCGGGGGTGGCCCTCAGCCGCCGGGCGTGCCGGACGGGTTGCGCCTGTCCGGGCGGACGGGTGCATCGGACGGGCGCCCCAGGCAGACGCATCGGACGGGCGCCCAGGCAGGCGCCGCCCCGGGCGGGCGCCGCCGGACAGGCGCGGGGTCTCAGGAGCCGGACACGCCGGGACGGCCGGGCAGAGCGGGAACTGCCCGGCCGGCGGTCACTTGGCGCAGACCGCCTTGTCCGCCTCCACGCGCTGGATGTCCTCGGGCGCCTTGCTCGGGGCCGAGAGCGGGCTGCCCGCCTCCGTGAAGTCCGGCCCCAGGGTCAGCTTCATCGGTTCCATCTCGCCCGCGTCCGTCGTCGTCGGCTTGAGGGCCGAGGCCGAGAGGCCCATCAGGTCGGCCAGCCTGCGGGCCTGGTCGGCCTGGTTGGGCGCGTAGACGAGGGTGGTCTTCTTCACGTCCTCCGGCGCGTTCGCCTGGTTCGTGGACTTCAGCACGCCCTCTTCGTTCTGCAGCCAGTCCAGGGCGTTCTGCGCGGAGCCGGGAGGCGCGCCGCCGTTGTAGACGTCGACCCGGACGTCCGCCGCGTCGGCCATCTCGCCCTTGAGCTTGGCGGCGTCCGCGGCCTTGGCGGCGGCCTTCTCCTTCTTCTCCACCTCGGTGAAGGACACGTCCTCGCGCATCATCGAGAAGACCTGCTGGGCCTTGGACTTGTCGAGGATGACGGTGGCCTTGTCGTTCGGGTTGTCCAGCACCGGGACCGTGGTGAAGGTGATGTTCTTGGGGTCGACCGAGGCCAGCTCCATGCCCAGTTTGCGCAGCTTGTTGATGTCGTCGATCTTGTCGTCGACGGTGAGGGCCTTGGTGGCGGCCTCCGCGAGCGACCACATCTTGGTGGGGCTGGTCAGGGTGTCGTTGGACTTCAGCTTGCGCATCAGCGAGCCCAGGAACTGCTGCTGGATCTCGATGCGGCTCAGGTCGCTGCCGAAGCCGACGGAGTGCCGGGTGCGCAGGAAGGCGAGGGCCTGCTCGCCCTGGAGGGTGTGCTCGCCCTGGGACAGCTTGAGGTGCGAGTCCTTGTCGTCGATGTCCTTGGCGAGACAGACGTCCACACCGTCGACGGCGGTCGTCAGGGACTTGACGGCGTTGAAGTCGGCCACCATGAAGTGGTCGGGCGTGATGCCGGTGAGCTCGGTGACGGTCCGCATGGTGCAGCTGGGCGTGCGGTCCGACTGCCCGAGGCTGGTGTTGAAACGCCCGCCGCTGGTCGCGGGGATGTCCTTCTCGGAGCCGTCCTCCATGGTGGTCGGACAGTTCGGGATGTCCGTTATCAGGTCGCGCGGGATGCTCAGCGCGGTGGCGTTCGTACGGTCCTTGGAGACGTGGAAGAGGATGTTGGTGTCGGCGTGGCCGACGCTGCCCGCGTCCCCGTAGCCCTCGTTGCCGTCACCGGTCCGCTTGTCGGTCCCGATCACCAGGACGTTGATCGCCCGGTCCTTGCTGAAGCCGCCCGTGCCGGCACCGTCGGTGGAGACGGAGGTGATGTTGCCGTTGAAGTGCTGGTACACGAAGTAGCCCGTGGTGCCGACACCCACCAGCAGGAAGGCGAGCACGCCGCCGGTCCACACCAGGGCCTTCTTCTTCCCGGACTTCCTGGGCTTCGCCTTGCGCCGCCCGGTGGCCGGAGCGGCCGCCCGGCCGCCCTGCTTCCGCGACTCCTCGCGGCCCCCGCGTCCGCCGCCGGCACCCCGGCGCCCGCCGCGCTGACCGGGCACGGCGGCCCGGTCGCCGGACGGCTCCGCCTCCGGCTTCGTCCTGCGGCGCGGTCCCGGCGCCGTTCTGGTGTCGGAGGTACCGGCCGCCGCGGATGATCGCCCTGAGGAGGGGGTCAGTCGCAGTTCGTAATCACCGGTGTCGGGGTTGAGTACCCACTGGTCTGCGGGGTCGATGCCCTCGTCCCGCCCACGGCCTTGCGCGTCCACGGTTGCCTGCGTCCTCCGTCGGGGCCACGCGGCGCCTCCCCCTTCAAGGCGCGCGGTGTGTCTTACGGCAGTGCCGACCTGGCAGATCGACTGCACCGGAGCGCTCACCCTAGCTGGCCACCGGCCCACGAGCGACGATCGTGACAAATCAAGCACCGCACACGGGGCATAACGCCACATACGGCACTACTTACCCGTCCACACCTGGGGTTGACCCGGGCAACACCCGTCACAGAACGCGACCGCAGTCGGTTCCAGCCAGATTTCATACAGAAGTGGCCACAAGGAATCCCCAAACAAGTCGCCAATTCTCCTATAGTTGCCGTGACTTGATCAGGAACAATCAGCTCCAGTTGTGGCTCTTTCACCATCACCACACCGATACATCCTGATCGCCCCATACGTCACACCTGTCCCCTTCCTCCGCACCGTCCGCCCCGAGGACTCCGATTGCGCCCTTCACTCCGGCCGACCGCACTCGCCCTGCTGATATCGGCAGCCGTTACCGGTGCTCTGTGCCTGTGGGCGGTCGCCGCCGCTCCCGCCTCGGTACGGACCGCCCTCGCCTGGGGGACGGGCACCGCCGCCGTCCTGCTGTGCGTCGCGGTGACCGTCACGGTCCACACGCTCGCCACCGCCCGCAACCTGCGCGCCCTGCGGGCCACCGACTCCGAACGCTTCACCGCGGAGACCTCACGCCTCGTCTCGACCTCCGCCGCCGAGGCGCAGCGCTTCACCGCGGAGACCGCGCGCATCAGAGCGGCCGCCTCCGCCGAGACCGCCCGCGCCATCGCCGAGGCGGACGACCGGGTCGCCCGGGCCACCACCGAGGCCGCCGAGCAGCACGAGCGGCTCACCGCCGAGACCGCGCGCCTCACCGCCCGCGCCCGGCGCAGCGAGACCGAGCGTTCCGCGGCGATCTCCGCGTGTGCCAACGCCGCGGGACGGATGCAGGCCCTGGCCACGAGCATGCTGGCCGACCTGCGCGAGATGGAGCACCGGCACACCGCCGAGGACGTCCTCGGCGACCTGCTGCACCTCGACCACCGCACGGCCCAGGCGGGCCGCCTCGCCGACTCCATCGCCGTACTGACCGGTGCGCGCTCCGGGCGCCGCTGGGCGAAGCCGATCGTCATGGAGTCGATCCTGCGCGGCGCGATGGGCCGGATCGGCGGCTACCAGCGCATCCGCCTCCACTCGACCAGTGACGTGGCGATCGCCGGCCACGCCGCCGAGGGCGTCATGCACGCCCTGTCCGAACTCCTTGACAACGCTGCCAACTTCTCGCCGCCCACGGCGGAGGTCCACGTGTACGTCGAGGAGGTCCCGGCGGGCATCGTCGTCACCGTCGAGGACAGCGGCCTGGTGATGAGCGACGTGCAGCTGCGCCGCGCCGAGCGCGCCGTGTCCGCCGACAACCAGGACCTCACGGGCATCTCCGGCACCCGCCTCGGCCTCGCCGTCGTCGGCCGGCTGGCCAGGAAGCACGGCCTCACCGTCTCCTTCCGGCCGTCGGCGCGCGGCGGCACGGGCGCGCTGATGATGCTGCCGCAGGAGCTCATCTCCCGTACGCCCACGCCCGCGCCCGCAGCCGCCCCGGAGCCCGCCCGGCACCCCGAGCCGGAGCCGGACCACGCGACGCCGGGCACCGAGGACCGGGCCACGGCCACCACGACGGCGGGCTCCCCCGGGCCCGCTTCGCGGGCGGACGAGGCGTCCCGGAGGCCGGAGTCCGAGTCCGAGTCCACCGGCACCGTCCCCCAGATCGGTGAGAGCGGCCTGCCCAAGCGCCGCCGCGGCCGCACCCTGGCCGCAGCCGAAGCCCGTACAGGCAACGCCACCCCCGGCGGAGCCGATTCCCCCAGGCCCCGTGCCACCGACCCGAAGGTGCAGGCTGCCCGCTTCAGCACCTTCAGCCAGGCGGTACGAGCCAATTCCCCGCACCCGGAAGGCAACACCCGATGAGCGCGACCACCGACGAGAAGCTCAACTGGCTGCTGGAGGGGCTGCTCGACCGCACGCCCGGCGCCCGGCACGCCCTCGTCCTGTCCCGGGACGGCCTGAAGCTGTGCCGTACCCCCGAACTCTCCGTCGACCAGGCCGACCAGCTGGCCGCGATCTCCGCCGGCATCCAGAGCCTCTCGCACGGCGCGTCGATCGAGTTCGGTGACGGCAGCGGCGGCGTACGGTCCGCGATGACCGAGTTCTACGGCGGCGTGCTGTTCATCGTCGAGGCGGGCGCGGGCGCCCACCTGGCGGTCGTGGCCGCCGAGGACTCCGACGTCGGCCTCGTCGGCCACAACATGAGCGAACTCGTCGAGCAGCTCGGCGAGTACCTCGTCGCCCCTCCGCGCGACCCCGCGGGGCCCGGTGACTCAGCGGCCTCGGTCGCGGAAACCGCGGACGTATGACGCCGGTCCCGCGCCCCCGCCCCGGACGCGACGACGACCCGGACCGGCTGTACACCCTCACGGGTGGCCGCAGCCGGTCCGACTCGGCAGCGTTCGACCTGGTGACACTCGTCGTCGCCGAATGCGAACCGAACCCCGGGATGCAGTCGGAGCACGTCGCGATCCTGCGGATGTGCGACAGCCCCACCGCGGTCGTCGAGATCTCGGCCACCCTGAATCTGCCCGTCAGCATCGTCCGCATCATGCTGTGCGACCTGCTCGACACCGGCCGGATCAGCGCCCGCCACCCCCGTACTGCACGTGTCGAGGACCGGCTCCCCGACACCGACACCCTGGAACAGGTGCTCGTTGGACTCCGCAACCTCTGACCGTGCCGCCCTGCAGGCGACGGCCGACAACGGACTGAAGATCGTCGTCGTCGGCGGCTTCGGGGTCGGCAAGACCACCATGGTCCGATCCGTGAGCGAGATCCGTCCGCTCAACACGGAAGAGACCATGACCCGCGCGGGCGAGGCCGTCGACGACCTCGACGGCGTGCACTCCAAGTCGTCCACCACGGTCGCCTTCGACTTCGGCCGCATCACGCTCGACGCGCGATCGGTCCTCTACCTCTTCGGCGCGCCCGGACAGGAACGCTTCTGGTTCCTGTGGGACCGCCTCTTCTCCGGCACCCTGGGCGCCGTCGTGCTCGTCGACACCCGGCGGCTCGCGGACTCCTGGTACGCGATCGACCGGCTGGAGCACCACGGCACGCCGTTCATCGTCGCGTGCAACGACTTCGGCGGCCCGCTCCACACGGAGCAGCAGATCCGCGAGGCCCTCGACCTGTCCCCCGACGTCCCGCTCGTGGAGTGCGACGCCCGGGACCGCTCGTCCAGCAAGTACGTCCTGATCACGCTGGTCGAGCACCTCCACGCACTCTCCCTGGCCCGCGCGAAGGACGCCGGAGCGGCGCTCGCCGGCGACCGGACCGCGGCGATGACCCCGGAGCGCACCCCGTGACCCAGTGCCCCGTGTCCCACGGTTCCGTACCCCTGTCCGGCCCGCGGTTCCAGACCGACCCCGTGCAGCTGTACCGGGACATGCGCCGGGACCACGGCGCCGTGGCCCCGGTCGTGCTCGACGGCGACGTGCCCGCGTGGCTGATCCTCGGCTACCGCGAGCTGCACCAGGTGACCAACGACCCGGTGCTCTTCAGCCGGGACTCGGACCTGTGGAACCAGTGGGAGAACATCCCGGACACCTGGCCGCTGCTGCCGATGATCGGACGCAGGCAGCCGTCGATCCTCTACACGGTCGGTGAGCGGCACACCGTCCGCGCGGCCATGATCAGCAACGCGCTGGAGGCCGTCGACCCGTTCGCGCTCAAGCAGTACGCGGAGGAGTTCGCCGACGACCTCATCGACCGCTTCTGCTCCACGGGCCGGACCGACATCATCGCCGAGTACGCGATGCTGCTCCCGGCCCGTGTCCTCGCGAGGCTCTACGGCTTCAGCGACGAGGTCGGCGGCCCCCTCGTGGGCGCGCTCAACGACATGATCGACGGCCGTGAGCGCGCGCTGGCCGGGCAGCAGCACCTGGGCGCCGCCATGGGGCAGCTCCTCGCCGACAAGCACGCCCGGCCCGACGACGACGTCGCGAGCCGGATGCTCCAGGACCCGGGCGGCTTCACCGTCGAGGAGGTCGCGCAGGACCTCATGGTGATGATGGCCGCGGGCCACCAGCCGACCGCCGACTGGATCGGCAACTCGCTGCGGCTGATGCTGACCGACGACCGTTTCGCCGCGTCGCTCTCCGGCGGCCGGCACAGCGTCGGCGAGGCCATGAACGAGGTGCTCTGGGAGGACACGCCCACCCAGAACGTGGCGGGCCGCTGGGCTTCCCGCGACACCCATCTCGGCGGACGCCACATCCGCGCCGGCGACCTGCTGCTCCTCGGCATCGCCGCCGCCAACGGCGACCCGCAGGTGCGCACCGACGGCTCCGCGCTGACCGGCGGCAACAACGCGTTCCTCTCCTTCGGCCACGGCGAGCACCGCTGCCCGTTCCCGGCCCAGGAGACCGCGGAGGTCATCGCCCGTACGGGGATCGAGGTGCTCCTGGACCGGCTCCCGGACGTGGACCTCGCCGTCCCCGCGGACAAGCTGACCCGGCGTCCGTCCCCGTGGCTGCGCGGACTGACGGACCTGCCGGTGCACTTCACGCCCACTCCCGCCCTTGGAGGCCAGAAATGACCCGGATCGTCCTCGATCCCTTCGTCGCCGACCTCGACGCCGAGAGCGCCACCCTGCGCGCCGCGGGCCCGCTGGCCGAGGTGGAGCTCCCCGGAGGGGTGCACTGCTACGCGGTGACGCATCACGCGGAGGCCCGTCAGCTGCTCACCGACAGCCGCGTGGTGAAGGACATCGGCGTCTGGAACGCCTGGCAGCGCGGCGAGATCCCCATGGACTGGCCGCTGATCGGTCTCGTCAACCCGGGCCGCTCCATGCTGACCGTCGACGGGGCCGACCACCGCAGGCTGCGCACCCTGGTAGCGCAGGCGCTGACGGTGAAGCGGGTGGAGCGGCTGCGGGCGAGCATCGAGGCGCTGACGAACGCTTCCCTGGACCGGCTGGCGGCACTGCCCAAGGGCGAGACCGTCGACCTGAAGGCGGAGTTCGCGTACCCGCTGCCGATGAACGTCATCAGCGAGCTGATGGGCGTGGACGCGGCCGACCACCCCCGGCTCAAGGAGCTGTTCGAGAAGTTCTTCTCGACGCAGACCCCGCCGGAGGAGGTCCCGCAGATGATGGCGGACCTCGGCACCCTCTTCACGAAGATCGTCGACGACAAGCGGGCGAACCCGGGCGACGACCTGACCAGCGCCCTGATCGCGGCGTCCGAGGACGGCGACCACCTCACCAACGAGGAGATCGTCAACACGCTCCAGCTGATCATCGCGGCCGGCCACGAGACGACGATCAGCCTGGTCGTCAACGTCGTCGAGGCCCTCCAGACCCACCCCGAGCAGCGCAAGCGCGTGCTGAACGGCGAGGTCCCGTGGGAGAACGTGATCGAGGAGACGCTGCGCTGGAACACCCCGACCTCGCACGTCCTGATCCGCTTCGCGACCGAGGACATCGAGGTCGGCGACACGATCCTGCCGAAGGGCGAGGGCCTGCTCATCTCCTTCGGCGCGCTGGGCCGCGACGAGAAGCAGTACGGGCCCACCGCCGGTGAGTTCGACATCACCCGCTCCCCCAACCGCCACATCGCCTTCGGCCACGGTCCGCACGTCTGCCCGGGCGCCGCGCTGTCCCGGCTGGAGGCGGGGGTCGCCCTGCCCGCGCTGTACGAGCGCTTCCCCGACCTGGACCTCGCGGTACCGGCCTCCGACCTGCGGAACAAGCCGATCGTGACCCAGAACGACCTGTACGAGCTTCCGGTCGATCTCGGCTGAGCCGGGCCCGCGACGGCCGCCCACGATCCGGAGCGTGTGTCTCATCCGACGGACACGGTCCTCGACCGCTTCCGGGAGGGACTACGCTCCGGGTCGTGGCTGACATCCAGATTCCCGCTGACCTCAAGCCCGCCGACGGACGTTTCGGCGCCGGGCCCTCCAAGGTGCGGACGGAGGCGGTCGACGCACTGGCCGCGACCGGCACCTCCCTTCTCGGTACCTCCCACCGCCAGGCCCCGGTCAAGAACCTGGTCGGCGAGGTGCGTGACGGCGTGCGCAGCCTCTTCTCCCTCCCCGAGGGGTACGAGGTCATCCTGGGCAACGGCGGCTCCACCGCCTTCTGGGACGTCGCGACGCACGGTCTGATCGACAACAAGTCCCAGCACCTGAACTTCGGCGAGTTCTCGTCGAAGTTCGCGAAGGCCGCCAAGCTCGCCCCGTGGCTGGCCGACCCGACCGTCATCGCCTCGGACCCGGGCACCCACCCGGACCCGGAGGCCGAGGCGGGCGTCGACGTCTACGCCTTCACCCACAACGAGACCTCGACGGGTGTGGCGGCTCCCGTCAAGCGGGTCGCGGGCGCCGACGAGGGCTCCCTCGTCCTCGTGGACGCCACCTCCGGTGCGGGCGGCCTGCCGGTCGACATCACCGAGACGGACGTCTACTACTTCGCCCCGCAGAAGTCCTTCGCCTCCGACGGCGGCCTGTGGATCGGTGTGTTCTCCCCGGCGGCCCTGGACCGCGCCGCGCGCGTCCACGCCTCGGGCCGGCACGTCCCGGAGTTCTTCTCGCTGCCCACGGCGATCGACAACTCCCTGAAGAACCAGACGTACAACACCCCGGCGCTGGCCACCCTCTTCCTGCTGAACGAGCAGCTGAAGTGGATGAACACCCAGGGCGGTCTGGACTTCACGACCGGCCGCACGGCCGCGTCCTCGCAGCACCTGTACGGCTGGGCCGAGGAGTCCAAGTACGCCACCCCGTTCGTCACCGACCCGGCGAAGCGCTCGCAGGTCATCGGCACGATCGACTTCGAGGACGGCATCGACGCGGCGGCCGTCGCCAAGGTGCTCCGCGCCAACGGCGTCGTCGACACCGAGCCGTACCGCAAGCTGGGCCGCAACCAGCTGCGCGTCGCGATGTTCCCGGCGATCGACCCGGCGGACGTCCAGGCGCTCACGGCCTGCATCGACTACGTGATCGACAAGCTCTGACGGTCATCCGTCCGGAACGGCCCCGCACACCCTCGGTGTGCGGGGCCGTTCCTGCTTCACTCAGCCGGGTGATGAATCGCCTGCGGGACGAATCCGGGCAGCCCGTCCTACGATGATGTCCTCGACACCAGCCGTTCCAGGAGGGCCCGCTCGACGACGGGGAGACGGCAGTCCTCCAGGCCATCGGTCTGTGGCTGCCCGGCGGGCCCGAGGACTACGCCATCCCGGACCTCGCCGTCGTCGACGCCGACTTCGACGCGCACCTGGTCGGGAACAACTCTACGACCCGGCGGTCTTCCGCCTCGTGCTGGAGGTCACCTCCAGCAACTGGTAGAGCGACCTGCGCAACAAGGTCGCGACGTACGCCGAGGCCAAGATCCCGGTGTACGTGATCCTGGACCGCCGCCATGGCCGCATCCACGTGCTGACGGAGCCCAGCGGCTGCACGTACGACAGCCACGAGGTCTACGCCCCGGGCCAGTCGGCCGCGCTTCCCGCGTCGATCGGTGCGGAGATGGCCCTCGACGTCGCCGAGCTGGTCAAGGCGGGCCGCCCCCGCGCCTGAGGCAGTGCCTTCACCGGGTGCCGGACGTCGTCCGCGCGCATCGACGGGACCACGGGTGCTCACCCCACGTCCTGAGCCCCGGGATCTCCGTCGACCCGGACGACGAGGACCGCCACGTCGTCCCGTTGCGGGACGTCCGCCAGCCCGTGGGAGAGCGCCTCCAGGAGCTGCGGGAGCGGCTCGTCGCCGTGTGCCGCCAGGACGGCCGCCGTCTGCTGGATGCTCACGTCGATGTCGCTGTCACGGCGCTCGACCAGCCCGTCGGTGTACAGCAGGAGCACGCTGCCCGGGGGAAGTTCCTCCGTGTGGTCGTGACGGCCGAGGCTGCTGGCGGCGCCGAGAAGGAGGAGGTCGTGCGCGCGCAGGGCCCGGACACGGCCGTCGGGTGTGCGCAGCAGTGGCGGGGGATGACCGGCGTTGGACCAGGTCAGCCACCAGCGGGCGCCGTCCTGGTCGAGGCGGGCGTGGACCGCGGTGGCGCCGGGGCCGAGGGGCAGCGCGTCGAAGGCCCCGTCGACCGAGGCCAGCGCGGCTGCGGGTGAGTGGGCGGGGTGGCCGAGGGTGGCCTGGCGGAGCATGCTGCGGACCTGGCCCATCACGGCCGCGGCCTGGACGTCGTGGCCGATGATGTCCCCGATGGACAGCATCAGGGCGTGCCCCGTGGCGTCCGGGAGCCCCGGCAGGAGGTAGGCGTCGTACCAGTCGCCGCCCACCATGTCCTGGTCGGTGGCCGGCAGGTACAGGGCGGACATGTCCAGGCCGGGCACGGCCGGAAGGTCCGTCAGCATCGCGGCCTGGAGCCGTTCGGCGGTGCTGAGCCGGTTCTCGACGAACAGGGTGCGTTCCACCGCCTGGCTCACGTACCCCGCGACGGCGGTGAGGGCCGCCTCCTCCGTCACCGCCAGCACATGGGGCTCGGGCCAGCACCACATCAGCACGCCCCGGCTGCCCGCCAGCGGGACGCACAGCACGGAGCGGAGCCCCAGCGAGTCGTACCCCGCCACGGCTTCGGCGCTGTATCCGGCCTCAAGGGTCTCGTGGTCCGGGACGAAGACGGTGCGCTGTTCGCGCATGGCCAGGGTGCTGGGGTAGCCGGCGTCCAGGTCCAGCCGGTCGATGGCGACCTCCACCGGCCGTACGTCGTCGGGGTCGACCACGCGCCGCAGTCCCTGGCCGTCCGCGAGCAGCAGGCCCACGAAGGACGGGTCCGAGGGGCCGCGGAAGAGGCTGCGCAGGCGGCGGGTGAGGTCGGTGAGGCCACGGGAGTGGCCCAGCTCCACGGAGGCGCGCAGCAGGAGGTCGGCGTGGTCGCGGTCCTGCCGGATCTGTTCCGAGGCGATCCGCAGGCGCAGTTCCACCGAGCAGGCGGCGGTGAGGTCCCCGAGGTCCTGCAGTTCGCCCTCGGTCCACTTCCGCGGCTTGTGGTCGATGGCGCAGAGGGAGCCGAGGACGTGCCCGTCGGCGTCGGTCAGCGGCATCCCGGCGTAGGCGATCACCTGGAGGTCCGGGATGGCCAGGCTGGCGCAGGTGCGCGGGTGCACCCGCGTGTCCTCCAGGATCAGCGGGCGGCCGTCCACGACGACGTGCTGGCAGAAGGAGTGGCTCAGAGGGGTCTCGCGCCGCCCGGCCCAGGGCTCGGCGAGTCCGACCATGCCGGGGAAGACCTGCCGGTCGGCCTCCAGCAGCGAGACCAGGGACACGGGGACGCGGAGGAAGCGGGTGACCAGCCTCGCGAACCGGTCCATGCCCGGATCGGCCGCCGCGGTGAGCCCCGCGAGCCGCAGGGCTTCCAACCTCCCCAGTTCGCCCACCCCAGGGCCTCCGTCGATCGCTTGGCAGGCTGCGGCCTCGTGTACCGCCTACCAATGAAGGTATAAGACAATTCCTGCCATGTCGTGATCAGGAACCGTTACCGGAGGCCATCGGGCGTTCCGCCCCCGTCCTCCCGGGCTCGTCCCGCCGCCACCGCACCTCGCCGTCCGCCCGCTCGTCCGTCGGCAGGAGCCCCGCGGCGGCGGCCACGGCGGCGGAGGCGGCGTGGTCCGGGTGGATGTGGGCGACGACGGTACGGACGGCACCCTGGTCCAGCAGGTGCCGGACCAGCCCCGCCGCGGCTTCCTTCGCGTATCCGTTGCCCTGCCACCGGGTCCCGACCACCCAGGCCACCTCCGCCCGTGCCCCGCGCACGGTGGCCTGCACGTACCCGGTCAGGTACCCCTCGGTACGCAGGCGCAGCACCCAGTTCCACCAGAGCTCGGCGGGGTCGGGCGAGCCGGCGCTCTGGCGCTGGTAGCGGGCGCGCAGGGCGCCGGCGTCCTCCGGGGCGCCTCCGGTGTACGTGTGGAGGGCGGGGTCGAAGAGGACAGCGGCCATCTCCTCCGCGTGTCCGACGTCGAGCGGGATCGCGTCGAGGCGGGGAGTGGAGAAGGGTTCGGGGGCACCGTCGGCCTGCATGGGCGGGAGCCTACGCGCCGGTCAGCGGCTGAGCCGCCGGAATCTGCGTACGGCGAGCGGCAGGAAGAGCAGGGTGATGACCAGCGGCCACACCACCGCCATCAGCAGCGCGTGCTCCTCGACCCAGGTACCTCCGTTCGCCACCGGATTGCCGAACAGCTGCCGGGCGGCGGTGACGGTGGAGGAGACCGGGTTCCAGGCGGCGACCGCGCCCAGCCAGTCCGGCATGAGCGAGGGGGCGACGAGGGCGCTGGAGATCATCGTGACCGGGAAGGCGACGGCGTACAGACCGCCGGCCGACTCGGCGTTCGGGACGACCAGCCCCAGCCAGACGCCCACCCAGATCAGGCTGAACCGCAGGAGCAGCAGGAGCCCGAACGCGCCCACCGCCTCCAGCGGGGTGCCGCCCGCCCGCCAGCCGATCGCGAGCGCCGTGGCCGCCAGGATCGTCAGCTCGGCACAGGCCACCACGAGGTCGGCGGCTCCCCGACCGGTGGCGACGGCGGACGGGGCCATGGGCATGGACCGGAAGCGGTCGATGACGCCCTTGCCCGCGTCGGTGACGACGGCCATGGCGGTGCTCATGAAGCCCATCGTCATGGTGGTGGCGAACATGCCTGGCATGAGGAACGCCCGGTAGTCGCCGCCCCCGGGGACCTTCATGGCGCTGCCGAAGATGTAGCCGTACAGCAGGACGGAGATGATCGGGAAGCCGAGCTGCCAGACGATCGCGAGGGGCTGCCGCTGGTAGTGGGTGAGGCTGCGACGGGTGACGTTCCAGCAGTCGGCGACCGCCCAGTAGGCGCGACTCCGCTCGCGGGCGACGGTGGTGTGCACTCCGAGCGTGGTCATGCGGCGGCCTCCATGCCCTTCACGGTCCCGGCGTCCTGTCCGGTCCCGGCGTCCCTCATGGTCCCGGCGTCCTGTCCGGTCCCGGTGTCCTGCGCCGTCTCCGCTCCGTGTCCCGTCAGCCGCAGGAACACGTCGTCCAGGCTCGGCCTGCGCAGTCCGATGTCCTCGACCGCGATCCCCTCGTCCTGCAGGGTCCGCGCCACCTGGGTCAGCGCGGCCACGCGGTCGGCGACCTGGGCGTGCACGCGCCGGTCCGGCGCCTCCGTCACCACCGGTCCGCCGCCGGCGACCCGGCCCACGGCCTCCGCCACCGCCGGCAGATCGGCCGGCTCGACGACGACGACCTCGATCCGGTCACCGCCGACCCGGTCCTTGAGCCGGTCCGGACTGTCGTCCGCGATCGCCCTCCCCCGGTCGATGACCGTGATCTGCGAGGCGAGCCTGTCCGCCTCGTCGAGGTACTGCGTCGTCAGCAGCACCGTCGTGCCGCCGGCCACGAGCGCCCGCACGGCGTCCCAGACCTCACCGCGGCTCCGGGGGTCGAGCCCGGTCGTGGGCTCGTCCAGGAACAGCACCGCGGGCGCGAGGATCATCGAGGCGGCAAGATCGAGCCGCCGCCGCATGCCTCCGCTGTACTCCCTGACCCCCTTTCCCGCGGCGTCCACCAGGTCGAACCGCTCCAGCAGCTCACCGGCCCGCCGCCGGGCCCCGCCGCCGCCCAGATGGAAGAGGCGGCCGAACATCTCCAGGTTCTGCCGGCCGGTGAGCACCTCGTCCACGGCGGCGTACTGCCCGGCGAGCCCGATCCGGCTCCGTACGCGGTGCGGTTCGCGCGCCACGTCCAGACCGGCGACCTCCGCCCTGCCCCCGTCGAACCGCAGCAGGGTGGCGAGCACCCGTACGGCGGTGGTCTTGCCCGCACCGTTCGGCCCGAGCAGCCCGTGCACGGTCCCCGGCCGGACGGCCAGGTCGAACTCGTCGAGGGCGTACGTCTCCGGGGCCCCCTTCCTCGCCCCGTACCTCTTCACCACTCTCTCGGCCAGCACGGCATATCCGGACGCGGACATGGCACCCACTCCCCTTCCAGGTCACCCAGCAACTGGGTACACCGTACCCGAATACGAGTACACCGTACCCAGTTTCATGGCGGAGGCTTACCCTGAGGCCATGACGAAGAGCGGACCGGCAGACGGCACCACCACCGGGAGTGGCGACATCGCCCGCAGTCTGGAGCTCCTCTGGGGCACCGGCGAGCGCCCCAGCCGCGGCCCCAAGCCGGGCCTCACGCTCGACCGGATCATCACCACGGCCGTCGGCGTCGCCGACGCGGAGGGCCTCGACGCCCTCTCGATGCGCCGGCTGTCCACGGAGCTCGGCACCGGCACGATGACGCTCTACCGGTACGTCCCCGGCAAGGCGGAGCTGCTCGACCTGATGCTGGACCGCGTCCAGGGCGAGCCGCTCACAGTGGACGCCTCGGAGGTGCCCGGGGACTGGCGGGTGGCGGTCGACGTCATGGCCCACACCTACCGGGCCACCCTCCGGGCCCACCCCTGGCTCCTCAAGATCAACCAGGCTCGCACGGTCCTCGGGCCGAGCGCCCTGCGCGGCCTCGAACTGGCCCTGACCGGGCTCCGGGGGATGGGCCTCACCGACCCGGAACTGATCGGCGTGATCATCACGGTGAACAGCTTCGTGGAGGGCCTCGCCCGCACCGAGACCCACGCCGCGGAGGCCGCCAGGGAGACGGGCCTCAGCGACGCCGCCTTCTGGGAGGGCCAGCGCCCCTACCTGGAGCGGGCCATGCTGAGCGGTGGCTATCCGCGCATGGCCGCCCTGTCGGAGGACGCGTTCGGGAGCGACTTCGACCACTTCGCGTTCGGCCTCGGCCGCATCGTCGACGGCCTGGAGGCCCTGGTCCGGAAGCGTGCGGGAGTGTAGAACGAAAGGCCCGGATCATCCCGTTTTCATGCACCATGGAATACATGGAGACGATCCGTGAGCTAGAGCCTTTCGTGAAGCAGTACACCGTCCTGCTCAGCAGCCGCAGGCCGGACGGATCAGCTGCCCGTACGCCGGTCAGCATCGCCGTGGAGGGCGACCACGCCTACATCCGCACGTTCTCCTCGGCCTGGAAGGTCGACCGGATGCGGAACCACCCGGTGGTGGAGATCGCCCCGTGCACCGTCCGGGGTGCGCCGACGGGACCGCCCGTGAAGGCCTGGGCGCGGCTCCTGCAGGAGGGATCGAAGGAGGACACCCACGCCTCCCGGACGATGTCCAGGAAGTACCCGGCCCTCCAGGGCGTGGCGGTCCCGCTCGCCCACCGGCTGAAGCGCGACCACACGCTCCACTACGAACTGCGGCCGGTCACCGACGAGATCTGAGCCGATCGGGCGGGGCGTGCGGGTGCGGCGCGCCCACACACCCCGGCCGTCGGAGTCGCTCGCTGTCGGGGTCACTCGCTGTCGAAGTCCGTGCCCCGGGAGACCTTCTCCCACTCCGTGAGTTCCGCCCGGACCGAGTCCAGGTGCCCGACGAGGGCGTCGACTGCGTCCCCGCCGAGGGGCAGTCGCAGGGGCGTGCGCTCCGCCTCCAGGGCCTGGCGGATCGCAGCCGCCGCCTTCGCGGGGTCGCCCGGGGCGTCACCGCCGCCGGCCCCCACCACCTGCCGGGTCCGGCCCGCCGTGTCGGCGTACGCGGGGTTCTCCTCGCTGAAGTACGCCGCGCCCTGGCCGAAGAGATTGGTCCTGAAGCTCCCCGGCTCCACGATCAGCACCTTGATCCCGTAGGGCCGGACCTCGTCGGTCAGCCCCTCGGAGAGCTGTTCCAGCGCAGCCTTGGTGGCGCTGTACGCGGAGAAGCCGGCGAACGAGAGCTGGCCGCCCATGCTGCTCATCATGACGACCGACCCGCTGCGCCTCTCCCGCATGCTCGGAAGGAGCGCCCTGGTCAGCCGGGCGGGCCCGAAGACGTGCAGGTCGAAGAGGGCCCGCAGCTCCTGCTCGGTGGTCTCCTCGAACGCACCGACCTGGGTGCGCCCGGCGTTGTTCACCAGGACGTCCACCCTGCCGTAGCGGGCCAGGACATCGGCGGCGACCTCGTCGATCCGCTCGCCGTCGGTGATGTCCAGGGCGACCGCCTCGACCTGGCCGGGGTGGGCGGCGACCAGATCGTCGAGGGCCGAGGTCCGCCGGACCGCCGCGACCACGGTGTCACCGGCGGCGATCGCCGCCTCCGCGAGGGCACGCCCGAAGCCGCTGTTCGCTCCGGTGATCAGCCACACCTTGCCGTCGTTCACGCTCATGATGGTCTCCCTCGCCGTCCGCCGCCCGGGAACCCCCCGCCGGCACGACCCATCCTTCGCCCGGAAGCCGGGGCGCGTCCAAGACCTCCTGTGATAGCCATGGGTTATGGACGTCCACGGGCGCGATCTCCGCTACTTCACAGCCGTGGCCGAGGAGTTGAGCTTCACCCGGGCCGCCGAGCGGCTCTTCGTCTCCCAGCCCGCGCTGAGCAAGCAGATACGGATGCTGGAGAAGCAGGTCGGTGCCGAACTCTTCGACCGGGACCGGCGCACCGTCCGGCTGACCACCGTGGGAGAGGCGCTGCTGCCGCACGCTCGGGCGGTGCTGGCGGCCTGGGAGGCGGCGGAGGCGGCCCTGGAAGCCGCGAAGGACTCCGAGCGGGGAACCCTCACGGTGGGGATGTCCACCAGTCCCGGGCGTGGGCTGCTCCCCGCCCTGCGGGCCCGTCTCACCGCCCGCTTCCCGTCGGCCCGCCCGGTTCTGCGGCAGGTCAACTGGGCTGACGGGAGCGCGGGGTTGGCGGACGGCTCGTGCGATGTGGCGTTCGTCTGGCTTCCCTTGCCCGACGCCGAGCGCTACCGCTGGGTGGTGGTGGCGCAGGAGCCGAGACTGATCGCGCTGCCGGACGACCACCCGCTCGCGGCGCGGGCGTCCGATGACCCGGAGGGGACGGCCGACTTCGCGGACTTCCTGGACGAACCCTTCCTCTCCCTGCCTCCGGAATCCGGACCGATGCGGGACTACTGGCTGGCCCTGGACGCCCGGGGCGGCCGGGAGCCGCGGATCGGCGGAGTGGTCGGCAGCGCGGAGGAGGCCCACGAGGCCGTGGCCAACGGCGAGGGCGTGGCACTGCTGGCCTCCGGGAACGCCCCGCTGATCGCCCGGGACAACGTCGTCTGCCTGCCGGTCCGCGGGGTCAGCCCGTCGCAGCTGGCGGTGGCGGCGCGCCGCGACGACGAACGGCCGCTGGTCCGCGCCTATCTGGCCGGGGCGCGGGAGCTGGCCGCCGGTACGGGACCACACACCGGCCGGTGACCGGCGTCCTCGCACACGGACGGGACGGCGTACGCCGGCGGGTGTGCCGGGGTACGCCGTCCTCGATCGGGACGAGCCTTCCGTCCTACTTCGGGTCGCGCTTGAACATCGAGGTCGACCAGTAGTAGCCGAGTCCGGTCAGGGCGACGGTCCAGGCGAGGGCGAGCCAGCCGTTGTGGCCGATCTCGGTGCCCAGGAGGAGGCCGCGGAGGGTTTCGATGGCGGGGGTGAAGGGCTGGTACTCGGCGATCGGCCGGAACCAGCCGGGCATGGCGTCGACCGGGGTGAAGGCGCTGGAGATGAGGGGCAGCAGGATCAGCGGCATCGCGCTGTTGCCGGCCGCCTCCACGTTCGGACTGGCCATGCCCATCCCGACCGCGATCCAGGTCAGGGCGAGGGCGAAGAGGGCGAGGAGCCCGAAGGCTGCCAGCCACTCCAGAGCGGTGGCGTCCACGGAGCGGAAGCCGATGGCCACGCCGACGGCTCCCACGAGGACGACGGCGGCGATGGACTGCAGGACGCTGCCGAGGACGTGCCCGATGAGCACCGACCCGCGGTGGATCGCCATCGTCCGGAAGCGGGCGATGATCCCCTCCGTCATGTCCATCGAGACGGACACCGCGGCCCCGACGACGGCGCTGCCGATGGTCATCAGCAGGATGCCCGGGACGATGTACGCGATGTAGTCGGAGCGGTCCGCACCGCCTCCGCCGATGCCGGCGCTCATGACGTCGCCGAAGATGTAGACGAAGAGCAGCAGGAGCATGACCGGGGTGAGCAGCAGGTTCAGGGTCATCGACGGGTAGCGGCGGGCGTGCAGGAGGTTGCGGCGCAGCATCGTGGTGGAGTCACGCACGGCGAGGGAGAGGGTGCTCATCGGACATCCGCCTTCGGCTGGTTCGGCTGGCTCGGCTGGTTGTGGTCGTCGGTGGTGCCGGTGAGGGCGAAGAAGACGTCGTCGAGGTCGGGGGTGTGGACGGTCAGCTCGTCGGCCTCGATGCCGGCGCTGTCCAACCAGTCCAGGATGGAGCGCAGTTCGCGCTGGCTGCCGTCGCTGGGGATGCGTACGGTGAGGGATTCGTCGTCGCCGGTGGCCTCGTTCAGCGTGGTGGTGGCGGAGCGGTAGGCGGCGGGGTCGGTGAAGCGGAGGCGGACGTGTCCGCCGGGGACGAGCCGCTTGAGCTGGTCGGCACTGCCTTCGGCGGCGATGCGGCCGTCGTGGAGGACGGCGATGTGGTCGGCGAGTTCGTCGGCCTCCTCCAGGTACTGCGTGGTCAGGAAGACGGTGACCCCGTCGGTGACGAGCTCGCGGATGATGCCCCACATGGTGTGACGGGCCCGGGGGTCGAGCCCGGTGGTGGGCTCGTCGAGGAAGATGATCCGGGGGCCGCCCACCAGCGTCATCGCGATGTCCAGTCGCCGCTTCATACCGCCGGAGTAGCTCGCGGCCGGCTTCTTCGCCGCCTCCACCAGATCGAAGCGCTCCAGGAGCTCCGCGGTCACCCGCCGCCCCTCCGCCTTCGACAGGTGGTGCAGGTCCGCCATGAGGAGCATGTTCTCCTCACCCGTGATCAGCCCGTCCACCGCCGAGAACTGACCCGTCACACCGATCACACTGCGCACCGCCTCAGGCGAGGCGGCCACGTCGTGGCCTCCGACCTGGGCCTGACCACCGCTCCCGGAGATCAGCGTGGACAGGATCTTCACGACCGTCGTCTTACCGGCACCGTTCGGCCCCAGCAGCGCGAAGACCGACCCCGCGGGAATCCGCAGATCGACGCCGTCCAGGACCGTCTTGTCACCGTAGGACTTCCGCAGCCCGACCGCGGAGACGGCGACGGACGACGGCTGGACATCACCTTGACTAGGCATGGGCATGACAGAAAAAGGCATGGAGTCCTCCGTTTGAAGGCTGAGGTGGGCGGGAGCGCGCTGGTCTTCGGAGAGGTGGTGCTCAGGGCTTGGCGCGGCGGATCTCGATGTTGCCGAAGCGGGTACGGGCCTTGACCTCGACGGTGTCCTCGGACGACTCCGGGCTCTCGGAAGCGGTGAGCGCGTTGTGCACCTGGCCGGAGCCCGAGCCGGCGTCGATCCAGGCGGCCGTGCCCTCACGGATGCCGATCTCGATGGCCCCGTAGGAGGTCTCCAGCTGGACGGTTCCGCGGGCGACGTCACCGACGCGCAGGGTGCCGTGGGCGGTGGTGGCGGAGACCGAGGCCTCGGCGCGCTCGATGTGGATGTCTCCGTTGGCGCCACGGACGCGCAGGTCCCCCAGGGCCTCGCCGATGATCGTGGTGCCGTGCGAGTTCTTCAGGACGGCCGTGCCCTCGATGGTGCCGACGCGCATGCTGCCGGAGCTGGTGGTGATCTCGGCGGACCCCGCGACGTGCTCCACGGTGATGCTGCCGTGGGACGCGGTCAGGTGCAGCGGCCCGGTGGTGTCGAGGCGGACGTCGCCCGACGAGGTCTTCACTCGGACGTCGCCGAGCCGGCCCTCGCCGTACACCTGGGCCCAGGCCCCGGTCATCTCCACCTTCGACCCGGCGGGCAGCTCGACCGCCACGTCGACGGTGCCGGTACGCCCGACGAGATAGCGCTGCTTGGGGGTCCTGAGGGTCAGCAGGCCGTTCGCGCAGTGCACTTCGGTCTGCTCGGCGGCCCGCACGTCTTGGTCCTTCTTCGGGTCACGGGGCCGTACCTCGACGAGCGTGTCGAGACGGTCGGTGGCGATGAGGCGGATGGATCCGGCCTCCACGTGGGCGGTGACCGAGATCGCTGCGGGGGTGTCGAAAGAAGGCATGGCTGTCCCGTCCTCTTGGGTCTTCGCGGCGTCCCTGCCTACGGGACGTGGTGTGGGTGAAGTGGTGCGGGGTGGGCGCGGCCCGGCTAGCGCACCCAGCCGGTGAAGCTCTGTCCGACGGTGCGGGTGGCACGGGTCTTCTCCGCCGTACGCGACGGGTGGCCGCCGTCGACCGCGGCCGACACGGCCCGCACCAGCCACGCGTTGACCGACAGGCCCTCGCTGTTCGCGGCCTCCTCGGCGCGCGCCTTGAGGTGGGCGGGAAGGCGCAGGTTGACGCGGGCGGTGCCGCCGTCGTCACTGTCGGCCGGCGCCGGGGTCGGCGCCTTGAGCGGCTCGGCCGGACGCTCGGCCGCCTCGTACGCCTCGGCGCCGGCCGGCCGCGTCACCACGAAGTCGGGGTCGAGCCCGCGCAGCCGGACGTCGACGGAGCCGGGGGCGAGCTCGCGGGTGATCTCGTCCATCGCGGCGGAGAGCACGTTGAGCATCGTCAGGCGGGTCGCCGACTCCAGTGGAGCGGTGAGCCGCTCGGCCAGCTCGCGGGCTTCTTCTCCGCCGGCTTCGGCGGCCACCGCGAGTTCACGGCGGAGGGTGTCGACATACGGCGTGAGGTCCATGACGCCATCATGGCACCACAATGGCGCCACACGCAAGCCCCCGCGACGACCACCTGGGGACCGACCTGCACTCAACGGCCCTGACCTGCGAAAACGAGCCGACTACGCGGCGCGCCAAGGCGGTGCCACGCGGAAACACGAGGTTCCAGACACCCCCAATGGCACCTCGTGGCACCTTGTGGCGCCACATGGAGCTCCGCGGTGCCACATGACGCCATGCAGTGCCACGCAGAGCCCCCATGGCGCCCCGCACGGTCCGGGCGAGGGGCCCTAGCCCTCGACGCCCTCGACCGCCTCCCCCGCGGGTCCGCTCGACCCGGTCCCGCTGTCCTCGGCGCCGACCGCACGTCCCTCCCAGTGGAGGACGCTCCAGCCCTCGTCCGGAGAGCCGGAGAGGATGACGACGCCGGTGTTCCGCAGCTCGCGAGCGGACGCGTAGGGGATGTCGACGTTCTCGGCGCGGGCCGCCGACCACATGCGGATGGCGGCGCCGTGGCTGACCATCGCCACGGTCCCGGCCCCGGTGCCCGCGGCCTCCTCGACGACGGCGTCGAAGCGGCGCAAGGCCTCCACGCCGTTCTCCCCGCCCGGCATGCGGAGCGCGGTGTCCCCCGCCGCCCAGGCGAAGACCGTGGTCATGTACGTCTCGATGGCCTGGTCGTCCCCGCACTTCTCGAGGTCGCCGGCGGACAGCTCCCTGATGCCGTCTCGGACCCGGACCTCCAGCCCCGTCCGTGCCGCCAGGGGCGCCACGGTGAGCTGGGTGCGGAGCAGCGTCGAGGCGTAGAGGGCCTCGATCCTCTCCCCCGCGAGGGCGTCCGGGAGAGCGGCTGCCTGCTCCTGCCCCAGGGGGGTCAGGGCCGCGCCGGGCTCGGCGGTGTCCAGGACGCGCTTGACGTTGGAAGGGGTCTGACCGTGGCGTATGAGCAGCAGCCGCATGAGGGGATCGGTCTCCGGGAGGCAGATGGGTCGGACTTCCACTGTGCCACTGCGGGCACCGTCCTAGCCTCGGCGGCGCTTGGCCGCGAGCAGGGCCAGCACGATGACGACGACGGCCACGACACCCCCGGTCGCGGTGCCCTTGCCGGGACCGCCCTCGTCCCCGTCACCCCCGGGCGTCGTCCCGCCGCCCCCGCCGTTCGGGGAGGGTGTCCTGCCGCCCTCGCCGTCGCCGCCGCCCTCCACGTCCACGCGGACGACCTCGCTGTTCTCCCCCTCGGAGCCGAACATCATGGCGGAGCCGTCCGCCGTGTACGTCACCGACTCGGACTGCCCCTGGAGCGGCACGCTCACCGCGTGGTCGGCACCGAGCCTGCCGCCTTCGAAGGCGTAGCCCCGGGCGCTGAAGTACGAGCGGAAGACCACGTTCCTGCCGTCCGGCGAGAACGCCCCGTCCGTCACCCACGGCACCTCACCGACCCGCCGGAACACGTTGTTCCCGCCGGTCGTGAGCTTCTGGGGGCCCTCGTAGAGACCGCCGCCGTCCTCGTTCTTCGAGGCGATGTAGACCCGCCCGGACTTCGGATGGACCATCATCGCCTCGGCGTTGCGCGCCCCGTCCGCGTACGTCACGTCGAACTGCGTCGCCCGCACCGTGGCGTCCGCGAGGCGCTTCGGTTCGGGGAAGCGGTAGATCCAGACGTGGTCCCAGGAGCCGTCGAGGTTGTCGCCGATGTCACCGACGTACAGGTTCCCGTCGGGGCCGAGGGAGATCGCCTCCACGTCCCGGGGCTCCCCCACCCCCTTCATGGTGATCGTCGCCACGGTCTTCCCCGTGCGGGAGTCGACGGCGTAGACGTACGGGCCGTCCTCGCTGTCGTTGTGCGTCCAGTAGACGCCCGGGTGGATGCGGCTGGCGGCGAGCCCGCTGGACTCGGTGATCCGGGGGTCCTCGATCGTGAAGGTCCTGTCCGCCCCGTCCCCGTCGTCCGCGACGGCGGGCACCGCCCCCGTCAGGAACAGGAGGGCAGCGGCGGCGGAGACGGTCAGCAGCGATCTCATCCCACAAGTGTCCACTGTCACGTCGCAGGCCGGAGTGGTGATCCGCCATGATGTCGCCATGCGTTTTCTCTTCGTCGGTGACTCCATGACCATCGGGCGTTCCGGCGACTTCACCTGGCGCTACCGCATGTGGCAGCACCTCCGGGCGACCCTGGGCGACGGCGGCTACGCGATCACGGGCCCGCGTGCCGAGTTGTACGACACCGAGGCCGGCGCCCCGCTCTCCCACGCCTACGGCGACCCGGACTTCCCCGCGCCCGCACGCCGTCACCTGGCGGGCTGGGGCGAGGGCTGGCTCCACATGGCGCCCGTCATCGCGGACACGGTGACGGCGACCCGCGCCGACGTCCTGCTGGTCTCGCTCGGCCTGATAGACCTCGGCTTCTACACCGACAGCGGTCAGACGGCGGTGAACGTACGGGAGTTCATCACCGCGGCCCGCGCTGCGAACCCGCGGATCAGGCTGGTGCTGCTCCCCGTCATACCCAACGTCCGGGCGGAGTCCGACGCCCCCTTCGCCGCCGAGTGCGACCGCTTCAACACGCTGCTCGCGAAGGCGGTGGCCGACCTGGACACCCCCTCGTCCCCGGTCCTGCTGGCCCCGCACCCCGCCGGCTACGACATCCACACGGACACCTACGACGGCACCCACCCCGGCCCCACGGGCGAGCACAAACTGGCCGGGGCCTTCGCCGACGCGATGCACCAGGCCTGGGGCGTGGGCGGCCCGTACGCGGGAGCGCTGGCAGCGGCCTGACCTCGGCCACGGGCCCGCCCTGTCACAGCACTCCGCCCGCCGCGTCGTGGAACACCTCCGGCCAGTAGCGGAAGTCGTCGGGTCCGGTAGTGGGGAGGCAGGCGACGGGGTCGGCCGTGGCGAGCACGGCGATCATCGTCTCCGCGAGCTCGTGGTAGAACTCCCCCGTATCGCCCATGAGTCCGTGCTCCTCCTCCAGTTTCTGCTGCCGGCTGTGCATCCACACGGTGAACGCCAGGGTCGACACGTCGGCGTTGACCGGGGTCACCGTCGAGGTGCCCATGGGCGCGTAGTGGACCTCGCCCGTGCGGCCGTCCACGATGACGTCGAAGTCGTGCATCAGACCGCCGATGACCAGCAGGTGATCCGAGCCGTCCGGCAGCTTCCCGGCGGTACGGAGGTGTGCCGGATCCGGGTTCGCCTCGCTCTCCGCACGGGTGGTGGTCACGGTCTTGAGGAGGTCCTCCGGTTCGTCCAGCCAGAACATCAGCCCGTGCCTGGGCAGCCCGACCTCGGACAGGAACCGCCGGGTCGGCTCGTGCTCCAGCGCGTCGGGCAGATCCGCCGGGGCGGTCCGGACGACCTCCTCAGGCCCGAACTCCGCCTCGATGAAGTCCGGTGGCAGATCGAGGCACAGCCCCCTGCCCGGTGCCCCGATCAGGGTCATGGGCCGGAACAGGGCGGCTATCCGCCAGAACGGCGGCACCCCGCCGTCCCACTCCACGTCCCCCCAGCCGTCCTCGCCCCAGTCCTCGTCCGTGAAGACGGAGAGCAGAAGTGCTGATGCCTCCTCGGTGGCCGCGGGCCCCGTCCGGCCTTGCAGGTGCGCGAACCGGCCGCTGAGTGAGCGCAGTTCGTCGACGGCCGCCAGGAAGCGGCCGAGTGCGTCCAGCGAAGGGGCGAGCGGATGGAGCTCCGCGTGTGCGGGGGCATGCATGTCCAGGCTGAATACCCGGCCCCCCTCCCCGTCCAGGACGACCGCCTGCGACGCGTACACGTCGATCATCAGATGGCCGACGACCACGGTGCCCGCGATGCGCGGATCCAGATCGCCCGGGTCGTACGTCTCCTCGACCAGGTGCACGGCGGTGACCATGCGCGACTCGGCGAGGTAGGGAAACGCCATGATCTCGTGCGCGGCCGGCAGCACGCCGGCGGTGAGCGACCGCCGTGTCGCTCCGTGCGTGATCTCCGGATGAATGGACTCCTCCGGTACCGCCACCGCGATGAACGTCCCCGTCATGACACCCCGTTGCACGTCGTCCGTCGTGGCCTTGCCGACCACCTCCACAGTAAGGACGACCACTGACACCGGGCCCTCGCCCGCACCTGCCCGTGCTCCGGAACCGCCCCCAGCGGCTCCGCGTCCTCCTGACGTACAGGGCCGCATGAGAGACGTCCGGACCGGAGCATGAGCGAGTGGCGAGGAAGCTGGGCACACAGCCGCCGGCCCCGAGGCGGGCCCGGACGTGGGGCCGCGTGGTTGCCGCGCTCGGCGTCCTGGTGGCGGTCCTGCTGGTCTTCCCCGGCCTGGTCCCCAACACCCCCGGCCACCTGGGCAGTCTGCTGGAGACGTTCCTCCCCTGGCTCGGCCTGGCCCTCCCCGTCCTGCTGCTCGTGGCGCTCCTGTGCCGCTCACGCGGGGCGGCCGTCGCGCTGCTGCTGCCCGCCGTCGCCTGGCTGAGCCTCTTCGGCGGCCGGCTGTCCACGGGTGGGGCGGAGGGCGGCGCGTTCACGGTGGTCCAGCACAACATCAGCGATGTGAACCCCGATCCGGCGGCCACCGCGCGGGCGTTGGCCGGGACGGACGCCGACCTCGTCGCGGTGGAGGAGCTGACGGCCCCGGCCCTGCCCGCCTTCGCAGCGGCCCTGGCGGCGGACTACCCCCATCACACGACGAGGGGCACGGTCGGGCTCTGGTCGAAGCACCCCCTCACCGGCGTACGGCTGGTGGACATCAGGCCGGAGGGAGTGGGGAAGGGCTGGGACCGTGGCCTGCGGGCCGCCGTCCGTACCCCTCAGGGCGAGACCGCCGTGTACGTCGCACACCTGCCCTCGGTCCGCATGGGTCCGACGACCGGGCTGACCTCCGGACGCCGGGACGAGAGCGCGGCGCTCCTGGCCGAGGCCCTCACCTCCGAACCCCTGGACCGGGTGATCCTCCTCGGCGACCTCAACGGCACGCTGGACGACCGCGGCCTGGCCCCCGTCACCTCGCTGATGAGCCGCCCGGACCCCTCGTTCGCCTTCAGCTGGCCGGCGACTCTGCCCCTGGCCCGGATCGACCAGATCCTGACCCGGTCCGCACAGGTCACCGCCCTGTGGACACTCCCGGCCACATCCAGCGACCACCTGCCGGTGGCGGCCCGCATCGCGCTCTGACCGCCGGGGGCCTACTCCGTCTTGGGCGCGGCTCCCAGCATCTCCAGCCCGAGCCGGGTCAGCTCCTCCGAGACCTCCTTCGGCCGGGCCCTGCGCGGGCGGCGGGCGTGGTGGGCCATGAGTTCGTGGACCGTACCGACCATCACCATCACCACGACCCGGTGGTCACGCTCCTCCGCCTCGCCCCGCACCGCCGCACGCTCGGCCTCACCGGTCAGGAAGTCGGCCCACAGATCACGCCACCCCTTGCAGTGCGCGTCCACCGCCGGGCTCACGCCCAGCACTTCGACGAAGGTGACCCGTGCCGCGCGCAGGTCCTGGGTCACCGCCGACACGTAGGCGTCGAAGAGCCTGCGGAAGCGCTGCTCCATCGGGCAGTCGTCCATCCCCTCGGAGAGCAGGGCCACTTCCGCCGCTCGCAGTCCGGTGGTGGTGATCTGGTTGTGCAGCGCCGTCAACAGGCCCTCCCGGGAGCCGAACTCCTCCCAGAGCACCTCCTCCGGCACCCCGGCCATGTCGCACAGGGCCTGCTCCGACGTCCGGGCGTAGCCGTACACCCCGAACAGCTCCAGGCCGGCTTCGAGAAGCTGCCCACGGGCCCGCGCACGCGCACCGTCGACCACGCCGGTCAGTTGGTCCACCGGGACATCCACCACGGGTCCTCCTTGTTCTGCCCCATGCCCGGTGCGCGCGCCTGCCGTCGAGCGCGTCGCGAGGGCCGGAATGGGCTCGGGCGCCTCTGGGATGGCGCGTGCGCCATTGTCCCGGTACGTCCGCCGCTTTTCCTCCCACACGGCGTGATTCGGCCCGAAGTACGCCAGGAACGGTGAGTGCTCGCACAGGCGTACCCAGAAGGTCCACGGATCGGGTCCCCGTCGGAAACACACAGGACGGGAAGAAGCGGCCCCGGCAGACTCGTACGTGCGAGCGGGGGCCGCCCCGGCTCGACCGGCATCCGGAAGGACTTCCCATGACTCAGCCTCCCGTCCCCGTCAGTCTCGCCGACAAGCTCTCCCGGTTCTCCGAGCTGTGGTCGCCGAAGATCGTGGCCGGTGTCAACGACTACGAGGTCAAACTCGTCAAGGTGAAGGGCGAGTTCGTCTGGCACACGCACGAGGAGACGGACGAACTGTTCCTGGTCGTCACCGGCCGTCTGACGATCCAGCTCAGGGACGGGGACGTCGTGCTCGGCCCCGGCGAGCTCTTCGTGGTCCCGCGCGGCGTCGAGCACTGCCCCGTGGCGGAGGAGGAGACCTCCGTGCTCCTCCTCGAACCTGGGGGGACGGTCAACACCGGCGACGCGGGCGGACCGATGACGAAGGAGCCCGTCCCGCTCGACTGACCCGTGGCGGGTGCGTACGGGTCGCAGCGGCCCGTACGGGTCGGCCCGCAGGTCAGCGCCCCAGCAGGTCGATCACCCCTGTCAGGTCCTCCTCGCCGCCGCCCTCGGCCAGGCGGCGGCGCATCAGCTCGAAGTACGGGTCGAGCAGTTCCGGGCTCACCCCCTGCTGCGAGGACGGCACGCGCCTCAACGAGGCGCTCCAGCCCTTGGCCGCCTGGGGACGCGGACGCCCTGCACGAGGGGAGCGCTCCGGCGGCCTCACAGCCAGGCCGCCGGAGCCTGCCACCGGTGCCGGTCTCCGGTCCTGATCCGGGGCTCCGTGGGGTCAGCACGGGCACACTGGCCGTCATGCCTCTCGCACTGCACCACATCGTCATCGACACCCACGACCTGCCCACCCTGGCCCGGTTCTGGTCCGAGGTCCTGCGCTGGCCGATCCTGTCCGAGCGCGAGCGGGAGATCGTGATCGGGCCGCACGAGACCGCCGAGGTGGGCATCTGCTTCATGCCGGTGACGGACCGCAAGGCGGACAAGAACCGCCTGCACCTCGACCTGACCTCCGCGCCGGAGGACCGGGAGGCCGAGATCGAGCGTGTCCTCGCGCTCGGCGCCCGCCTGGTGGACGTCGGGCAGACCGGTGACGAGTCATGGACGGTGCTGGCCGATCCGGAGGGGAACGAGTTCTGCGTCGTCCGCCCGAAGACGACCCTCATCGGCTAGGGCTGCCCCTGGCGCTCACGCCGTCGGGGATTCGGAGAAGCCGCGGAAGACTCCCTCGGGATCGCTCCTGGCCGCCTCCGCGAAGTCACCGAAGTCCATGGCGGCGATCATCAGGTTCGCGTTCATCTCGTGGATTCCGTACGGCACCACCCGGAACGCGCCGCCGTACGCCTCGAACTCCTCGTCGTCCTCACACCGGTCCCTGGTCAGGAGGGACAGCGCGAGCAAGGTGACAGGAGCCTCGCGCATCGAGGTCCGGTCGGCGAGATGGACGACCTCGTGCCGCTCCGCGTGCGCCGACGCCTCGTGGAGCGCCTCGGCGGGTGTGGTTCCGGCCCACTCCGGATCGTCGACGATGTGGACGAAGGGCTCGATGTCGCCGTTCTCCCCCCAGGCCGTCATCAGCGCCGCCCTCACCGCCGCCCACGCCGGTTCGTCGTCGTAGTCGGTCCTGATGATCAGCGCGGCGTCCTTGTCCCGCTCGGCCGGCCACTTCGCACGGTCGCTCATCCCGCTCCGCCCTCCCCTGCGCACAGATGTGTCGGGCGTGCACGTTACGCGGGAGCGCTGACATCCCATGAGCCGCTACATACGAGGGCAACGCCCGCTCTGTGCAGGACATTTGTCATCGCGCTTCCACCACAGGGATCACTGGTGGCCGGCACCGGGCGCGCGGCAATATGGCGGCATGAGCTTGCACACGGTGGTCCTGTACGGCTGCGCGGCCGCTGTCGTCGTCCCGGGCACGCGCCTCGTCATGGACCAGGTGGAGGGACGTCGGTCCGGTCCTGGCGGGCTGCTCGCGGATCTGTGGCGGCGGCCGGTGCCGAGGGCCGCCGCTGTGCTGGTCGGCCTGATGGCGGCGATGGCCGTGGTGCAGACCGCCGTCCCGGGTGTCATGCCCCACCTGGAGCGGGATCCCCACGGGCCCTGGTGGCGGGTGGTGACCGCACTGCTGGTGCAGACGTCGGGCTGGGGCCAGCTCGCCCTCAACCTGGCGGCCCTCGCGGTCGTCGCGCCGGCGGCCGAGCGCAGGCTGGGCACGGTGTGGATGCCGGTGGTCCTCGTCCTGTCCGGTGTGGTGGCCCACGGGGTGAGCACGGCGGGCTGGAGCGTGCACGGTGGGGGTGACTCCGTAGGGATCTGCGGGCTCGTCGGTGCTCTCGCGGCGTCCTGCGCGCTCACCGGCCGGCGACGGCCGCTGCGGCTGGTGTCCTTGCTCGTGCCGGCCGCCGGTGTGGTGCTGTGCGTGGCGGAGAACAACCATGGCGCCGGCGTGGTGACCGGCGCGGTGCTGGGGGCAGCCCTCGCACTCGTCCCGGAGGCCAGGAGCAGACGGACTGTGGCCGCGTAGCCGTGGCAACCACCAAGGGCGGGAGGCTTGTTCAGAGCCGCTTCAGCACCGCCCGCTTGGCGAGGGCGAACTCCTCGTCCGTGAGAATGCCGGCCTCGTACAGCTCCCCCAGCTCGCGCAGTCGCCGCAGCAGCACGTCGTGGTCGTCGGGGTCCCGGGCGACCGCCGGGGCGGACGCCGGCGTGAGCGCCGCTACGGCCTCCTGCGGCGCGGCAGTCACAGCGGGTGCGGCGGTTCCCGGCAGGCGTACGAGTACGGCGGCGGCGACCAGGACAGCGGTGTACTCCCGCTTCGACAGCCCCCACAACTCCAGGGAGTACGGGTCGAACTTGGCCGGCGCGGACGACACGGCGCCGCCCCGGTCGAAGCGCAGGGAGCCGTTCTCCAGCCCGATGGAGGGCACCCAGCGCACCCCGGTCACCTCAGCCAGCGGGAGGGTGACGGGGCCGCCCGCTTCCTTCGACTCCTCGGCCTTCCAGTTCCAGGTGAGGCGGACCGCCTCGCCGTCGAAGGACGCCGTGCCGTCCCCGCCTCCTCCCGACACCGGCACCGACGGCCCGGGCAGCAGGAAGCGGTCCACCGGCCCGTCGGGCACCTGCTCGATCAGCAGGGCGTTGCGTATCTCGTCCACGAGGTACTCGGCCACGCCCGTACGGCCCTTCTCCACCAGGAGCTGATAGGGGTCGGAGGCGTCCTTGAGCCGTCCGTCCGCCGCCCGCAGGACGGGGCACGCGCCGGTGCGCAGCCTCAGCCGCAGTCGGCCGCCCTTGCGGTCCGGCTCGAAGGAGACGCCCGCCACCGCCTGGAGCGGGACGGCGCATTCACCGAGGGCCTGCCGCACCGGGTGCACCTTGCTGCCGGGGACGATCCGCACGGTGTCCCCGTCGAAGCCCCATGTGCCGTCGCGCGAGATGATGTCCGCCATACGGGCGATTCTGCCAGGCACTCGCTCCTCCGCAGGGGCGTGAGGAGCCCGGCCCCTGGCGGCTCAGACGGCGGAGCGCTCGTCGGGCAGACGGCGGCGCAGGCGGGCCTGCGCGATGGCCGGGGGCTGGTAGGCCATGTCGAGCGTTCCGATGTCGGTCCCGGGCGGCACGACGGCGTCGATCCGGTCGAGGAGCTCGTCGTCCAGCGTGGTCCCCGCACCCGCGAGGAGGTCGTCGAGGTGCTCCATGGTGCGCGGGCCGATGATCGCGGAGGTGACGCCCGGGTGGGCGATCGCGAAGGCGGTCGCCATGTGGGTCAGCGGCATCCCGGCGTCCTGCGCGACGGTGATGAGCTGCTCGACGGCGTCGAGCCGCCGCTCGTCGCTCAGGTGCTTGAAGCCGTACGCCGCCCGGTGGGTGTCGGCCGTGCGGCCCTTGCGGTAGCGGCCGGTGAGCAGGCCTCCCGCGAGAGGGCTCCAGACCAGGGCGCCCATGCCGTAGCGCTCGCAGGCGGGCAGCACCTCGCGCTCGACGGCCCGGTTGAGGATCGAGTACGGCGGCTGCTCGGTGCGGAAGCGCTCCAGGCCCCGCCGCTCGGAGACCCACTGGGCCTCGACGATGTCCGAGGCGGGGAACGTCGAAGCGCCGATGTTCCGGACCTTGCCCGCCCGCACCAGGTCGGTGAGCGCGGAGAGCGTCTCCTCGACGTCGGTGTCCGGGTCGGGCCGGTGGACCTGGAACAGGTCGACGTGGTCGGTGCCCAGGCGGCGCAGGGAGTCCTCCAGGGCGCGGACGAGCCAACGCCGGGAGTTCCCCCGCATGTTGGGGTCGTCCCCCATCGGGAGGTGCGCCTTGGTGGCCAGGACGACCTCGTCCCGGCGCCCCTTGAGCGCCTTTCCGACGATCTCCTCCGACTCGCCCCGCGAGTAGGCGTCGGCGGTGTCCACGAAGTTGATGCCCGCGTCGAGCGCCTTGTGGATGATCCGGACGGACTCGTCGTGGTCGGGATTCCCCATGGCGCCGAACATCATCGCGCCCAGGCAGTACGGGCTGACCTTGATGCCGGTCCGGCCCAGTGTGCGGTATTTCATGAAGCTCCTCGCGCTGTGGCTCACGCCCGGTGCGGGCACTAAGCTGAAAAACGGAACAACGTTCAGCACCGACAATACGGAACACTGTTCCGTTTAGCAAGGGATTCATCGTGAGCGAGGACACGGCCCGGGAAGCCGAGGGCGGCGCGGCGGCCACCGACCTGCCCCCCAAGCGCGTGCGCGCAGACGTGCGCCGCAACACCGACGCCCTGCTCACGGCGGCGGCCGAGGTGTTCCTCGTCGAGGGGGTGGACGCGCCCGTACGACGGATCACCGCGAAGGCGGGCGTCGGGGCGGGCACCCTCTACCGCCACTTCCCGCAGCGCTCGGACCTCATCGCCGCCGTCTTCCGCCACGAGGTCGACGCCTGTGCCGACGCCGCACCCGCCCTCGCCGCGCGGCACGCACCCGCCGACGCGCTCGCCGAGTGGCTCCAGCGCTTCGCCCTCTTCCTCGCCACGAAGCGCGGGCTCAGCGCCGCCCTGCACTCGGGGGACACGGCCTACGACAGCCTGCCGTCCTACTTCGACCAGCGCCTGATGCCCGTGCTCACCACGCTCGTCGGCACCGCCGTCGAAGCCGGTGAGATCCGCTCCGACATCAGCCCCGACGACCTGCTGACCGCCACCCGCAACCTGACCCTCTCCGCCGAGGAGGACGACAGCGGCCACACCCGGCGGATGATCGCCCTGCTCGTCGACGGACTGCGTTACGGGGCGGCCTGAGCCGCCCCCTCCCCCTCGGTGGCCACCCCCAGTTTCGCGAAGCGCTGCCGCCACGACCGACTGTCGGCCTCCGGGTCGGCCAGGGCCCGGTGCCGCTCCCAGTACGCCCACGCGGCCTGCCGACGGCAGTCGCGGCATTCGGTCTCGTCGGCGACGGGCCGGAAGACGTGCTCCTCGCCCTCCGAGGCCGCCGCGCAGGTCAGCAGCTCGGGCACGCGAGGAGGCGCGGCAGCCTGCGGGACAGCTTCCGTGGGCAGCTCCGGCGGCATCTTGTGCAGCAGCCTGAACCGCAGGAAGCCCACCGCCGACCGCACCCCGTCACGGGGCAGTTCACTGGTCAGCACGCGCCGCAGCTCACCCGCCGACACCCCGCGCAGCAGCCAGCGGGCCGCGAGCTCCGCCAGCCCTCTGGCCTCCCTCACCCCGAGGTACAGCTCCCGGCGCACATGACGCAGCGACAGCAGGACGCGCTCCCCCTCCACCGCCTCCGGACTGAGCTCGGGCTCGGGCTCGGGCTCGGGCTCGGGTTCGGCCTCCGGCCCTCCACGATCCGGCAGTTCGGCGCTCGGCTCGGCTTCGGAGGGTGGGTGGGGATAGTTCTTCTCTTGTTCTTCGTCTACCGGTACTTGAGGACCGACCACCCGACCGGCTGGTTCACCGACCGTCGGTTTCCGATCAGTCGGAGGCCGCTCAGCCCGCACCCCGCGCAGTGCGGCCGCCTCCTCGGGCGAGAGGGGCACGTTGGACAACAGCTGCTCCGTCACCCAGCGCCCGCGCTCCCCCTGCTCGCGCCACTCATGGACGTACCCATGCGTGACCAGCAGTTCCTTGGACTTCTGGTAGGCCCGCCCCGTGATGCCGAGCCTCCGCGCGTGCTCACCGAGCGGCCGGCTGGCCTGATCGTCGGGGAGCCCCTGGACGGCCAGGAGCAGAATCTTCGCGTCGCTGGTCAGTCGCGCATGGCGTACGACGTCGTGCGAAGCCTTCGTGAAGCGCCGAGAGGGCGCGATAGCATGCCGAAGCATCTCGGTGGACCTCTAATCCACTCGTGGGTGAAGGCCCTCGGCCGGGTGTTGGTAGCACCCCCGGGGGCCGCCCGCACACACCGCGTGCACGGAACGTGATGACGCGATTACGGTACCGCACGACACGGGGTGCTTTTTCGCATATGCCCCCACGCCTCGATCACGGCTCAACTGGCCCCGCCAGCACCTCCACTGCCACCTCGTACAGCAGTTTCGCGTCCACGAACGGCGCCTCCCCGGTCGGCCGCGACCGCCAGTCCAGCGGCCAGGTCCTCCCCTCCAGCGCGGGGATCCCGACGAACGCGTCGCACCGGAGGTCCCGCCCTATCAGCCGCGCCCCGGCCGGCCACCGGTGCGCGGCGGCACTCTGCGGCGGCAGCAGGAAGCACGTACTCAGGTCGCCGACCCGCGACCGCACGATGGGGCCCGCCCGGAAGTCCGTGAACTGCATCAGCTCGTACGCCACCTGATCACCCGCCAGCCCGATGAGACGCACGGCGTCGAAGTGGACGCCGACGTGCCGGAGCGCATGCCCGCTCGCGGGAACCCAGCAGGGCGCCGGGTCCAGTGAACTTCTCTGATCCATGAGCCAAGCGTGACGGTGAACACGTAACGTGACCAGCGTCACAGGCCGACTGTGCACTGTTGTGTACTTAGGAAGTGGAGTTGTGCACTCCGGTGAACCTGGAAGTGGTAACGCGGAGATGTTCGGCGCACTGCTGCGGTTCCACCGCGAACGGTCGGGACTGTCGCAGGAGGCGCTGGGCGCGAAGATCGGTTTCTCCAAGTCCCAGGTGGCGATGGTGGAACGCGGCGCGAGACCACCGAAGGGCGACTTCGTCCCACGCGCGGACGAGGTGCTGGGTGCACAAGGTGCACTGGTCGCGACTGCTACAGAACTGTCCCTCAGCCATTTGGCCCCGTGGTTCCGCGAGTTCGCGGAGGAGGAGGCCGTTGCCTGCGCTCGCCACGAGTACGAGGCGCACCTGGTTCCTGGCCTGCTCCAGACCGAGTCCTACACCCGCACGCGCCCAGGCTCTGAGCCCCGAAGAGTCCGCGCAGCTCATCGAACAGGTGGCAGCGAGAACATGAGCACCGGCCTCAGCTGGTTCACGAGCAGTTACAGCGGCAACCAGGGCGGAGACTGCGTAGAGATCGCCTTCTCCTGGACCGCGTCCACGTACAGCGGCGATCAGGGCAACTGCGTGGAGGTGGCCACCTGCCCCCACGCCGTCCACGTCCGCGACTCCAAGGACCGCACGGTCCCACCCCTCACGCTCTCCCCCGCCACCTGGACCGCCTTCCTCGGCCACGACTGGCAGTGCTGACCCCTACGGCGGCCGGCCCTACAAGGCCGGGAGCGCGGTGTGTTCGGCCTTCTCCAGCCAGCCGGTGTACCAGCGGGCGAAGGTCACCGGCGCACCGTCCTCGTCGAGGAGGGGCGCGAGGTCGATGTCGTCCGCCCGGCAGTCGGACCAGATCGTGCCGCGGTGGGTGCCGCTGACGATCAGCCACTCCCTCTGCGCGCAGCCCAGGTGGCAGATCACGAGAGCTCCAGCGGTGCGCTCCGGGGCGAACATGACGGAGCCCCACCGCTCGTCCCACGCCTCCATGGCGTCGTCGAAGTCCTCGATGTCGTCCAATTCCTCCTCGTCGGGGTGTTGGGCGAGGAGTTCGGCGAGCAGCTTCGGGTCCGGGCCCTGGTCGGGAAAGGGCTCGGCGAGCATCGACAGGTCGGCGAGGTCCGCGCCGTCGCCTTCCCAGCACCAGCCGCCCTCCGTACGCCGCACGGGGAAGAGGCCGTACGCGGGACCGGCGCCGCCCGCGCCGACGTACAGGAGGAACGCCCGGTACTCCTCGGGCAGTCGCACGCCGAGCTGCGCTTCGAGAGCGGCGAGCTCATCCGGGGTGAGCGGGTCCTCCAGGGCCCACGCGTGCCCGAGCGCCCCGAACACGTCGCCGCCCCCGGCCCCCGTCCCCGCCGCCTCGACCCGCTCGCGTACGCCCGCCCACCACTGTTCAGCCATGAGCAGACCGTATGCGCAGCCACTGACACCGGGCCGTGCTGCCCCTACGCGCGCGACAAGGCCGGAGGCCGCCGTCACGCCGCCACGGTGACGGCGTCGATGGCCGGCGTGCGGAGGGTCCTGCGCGCGGTCCCGAGGCTCGTGCCGAGGGTGGCCGCGGCGGCGACGGCCATGATGGCCAGCCAGGTGCCGGGCCCCTGGTCGGGAAGGACCTGGTCGGTGCGGACCATGGTGAAGGGGATGACCCCCGCGATCCCCGCGACGGTGCCGAGGACCAGGCCGGTCAGCGTCAGGACGGCCGCTTCCCATCCGACCACCCCCAGGACCTGGCCGGGCGTGGCCCCCGCGAGGCGCTGCTGCCCGAACTCACGGCTGCGGTACGTGGTCGCCGCGTAGAGGCTGTTGACGAGCATGATGCAGGAGAAGACGACGATGATGCCGACGACGACGAGGTTGAGGGTCTCCAGGTTCTTGTCCTCGACGGTCTTGTCCAAGCCGGACGAGGCGACCCAGTCGCTCTCCACTCCCTGCATGTACAGGGTGGCGGTGGCCATGCCGGTGAAGACGATCATCGGCATGAGCACCCCGGCCAGTTCGGCACCGCGCCGGCGGAGGTTACGGACGCTCAGGTAGCCGCCCGCACCGCCCACCGCGGCCAGGGGCCCCCGCAGCAGTCCCAGCAGGCGTCCGAGCAGGGACGGGGCGAGGACGGCGAAGCCGACGGAGAGCAGGATCGCCCCGTAGGCGGGGAACGCCATCAGCATCTCCTCGGTGCTGTCGACGGCGTACGTGGTCAGGACTCCCCCGGCCCCCGCCACCAGCGCGGCACACCCGGCCAGGGTGCGGCCCTTGCGTCGCGACGGGCGGCGGAAGGCGGCGCCCGCCCTGGTGGCGCGGCGTACGGCGAGGAACGCGGCGCCTACCGAGGCGAGGAAGGCGATGGCGAAGCCGGAGCCGAGCGCCATCGCTCCGAAGGCCGGGTCGACGTGTGCGGCGACCTGGCCGCTGTCCTTGAACAGGTCCAGGAGGAGGCGCCCGCCGAGCACCGCGGGCCCGATGGCGAGCACCGCTCCGGCCAGCGCCACCACGGCGGACTCGCCGACGACCATGCGGGTGATCTGGGCGGGGGTCGCCCCCGTGCAGCGCAGCAGATGGATCTCCTCGGCGCGCTGGCGGACGGCGACGGTGAGGGTGGAGGCGATGGCGAAGAAGACGAGGAGCGAGCCGTATCCGCCGACCACGCTCGCGGAGATGGTCATGGACTCCGAGCTGACCTCGTCGACCCCGGGTGCCGCGGCCGTGTCGTGCAGGGAGCTGAACGTCATGATGATCACGGCACCGAGGAACGCCGAGAGCAGGGTGGCGAGGAAGCGCCCCGGACGCTTCCGGATCGAGCGGACGGCCAGGAACAGCATCGGTCACACCTCCATCGCGTACTGCTCGGCCGCCTGGTCGCCCAGGTGGGCCATGCGTGCGGCGACGGCCTCGGCGGTGGGTGCGGAGAGGCGCCCCGCCAGCCGCCCGTCGGCGAGGAAGAGCACCGAGTCGGCGTAGGAGGCGGCGACGGGGTCGTGCGTGACGAGGACGACGGTGGTTCCGTGCAGGCGGACGCCCTCCCGCAGCAGGCTCAGCACGTCGCGTGCGCTGCGCGTGTCCAGGGCGCCGGTGGGCTCGTCGGCGAAGATCACGCCCGGCCGGGTGACCAGGGCGCGTGCGATCGCGACGCGCTGGCGCTGTCCCCCGGAGAGCTCGTCGGGGAGGTGGCCGAGGCGGTCGCCGAGCCCCACCTGCGTGAGGATCGCGCGGACGCGCTCCGGGTCGGCCTTCCGGCCGGCGAGCCGCAGGGGCAGCGAGGTGTTCTCCTCGACGGTCAGGGTGGGCAGCAGGTTGTACTGCTGGAAGATGAAGCCGATCCGGTCCCGCCGGAACTTGGTCAGCGCCGCCTCGCTGCCGCCGCTCATCTCCTCGCCGTCCACGAGGATCTGCCCCTGGTCGGGCCGGTCCAGGCCCGCCGCGCACTGGAGCAGCGTGGACTTGCCCGAGCCCGAGGGGCCCATGACGGCGGTGAAGCTCCCCGCCGGCAGGCTCAGGGTGACCCTGTCCAGGGCGGTCACCGCGCTGTCCCCGGCCCCGTACGCCTTGCTCACCGACACCAGCCGCAGAGCCTCCGCGCTCCGCCTCCTGGACTGCCGCTCGCGAGCGAACATGGTCTCCCCCTCTGCCCGTCGGACGCCCTCTGCGCCACGTCGTCGACGCTACGGACGGGAGCGGGCGGGCACATTGGGTGTGCCCCCCAGGTCATGGGGTGGTGCTGACTGAACCCTGTCCGGGGGTGAGCCCCCGGACACATCTCGTACGATACCCCTGGGGGTATACGAACCCGCATCGACCGGCACGCATCGCACACGGGAGGAACCATGCAACTCGACATGGCGGCAGATGAGTTGAAGTCGGTCCTGAACCGGCTGCGCCGGGCCCAGGGGCAGATCGCCGGGGTCATCAGGATGATCGAGGAGGGCAGGGACTGTGAGGACGTCGTCACTCAACTGGCCGCCGCGTCCCGGGCCCTGGACCGGGCGGGGTTCTCGATCATCGCCACGGGGCTCGAACAGTGCCTCGCCGACGAGGGGCAGACCCCGGCCGACAAGGACCGGATGCGCGCCCGCCTGGAGAAACTGTTCCTCTCCCTGGCGTGACGACACGACGACGCGACCGGACACGGCAGGGCGGCACGGGGCACCGGACGGGCGACCGGTCGCCTTGATAGGCAAGTCGATGCTTGCCTATGGTGGGGTCATGACGCAGGATGTCTTCAAGGCACTGGCCGACCCCACCCGCCGGCGCATCCTCGACGAACTGGTGGACCGCGACGGGCAGACCCTGTTCGAGATATGCGCACGGCTGGTGACCAAGTACGGCCTGGGGCTGTCCCGCCAGGCGATCAGCCAGCACCTGGCCGTCCTGGAGTCCGCGGGTCTGGTCCTCTCGCGGCGCGAGGGCCGCTACAAGTACCACGACCTGAACACCGAACCCCTTGAGCGCATCGCGAACCGCTGGCTCAGGCCCGACACCCCGGAGAGCACCCCTTGAAGATCCAACGGACCAGCGTCTTCGTCGACGACCAGGAGAAGGCCCTGCGCTTCTACACCGAGGTGCTCGGTTTCGTGAAGAAGCACGACGTCCCGCTGGGCGAGCACCGCTGGCTGACCGTCGTCTCGCCGGAGGCCCCCGACGGGACCGAACTGCTGCTGGAGCCCTCCGGCCACCCCGTGGTGAAGGCGTACCGGGACGGCCTGGCCAAGGACGGCATCCCGCTCGCCGCCTTCGCCGTGGACGACGTGCCCGGCGAGTTCGACCGACTGCGCGGACTCGGCGTGCACTTCACCCAGGAGCCACTGGAGATGGGCGCGGTCACCACGGCGGTCCTCGACGACACCTGCGGCAACCTGATCCAGATCCTCCAGGGGGCGTAACCGTCCAGGGGGCGCGGGGCGGCCCGCCCCCGTGCGCGGCTACCGCTCCGGGAACGGCTCCCCGCACGCGCTGCAGAAGGCGGGCGCCCGGTCCGCCGACAGCCGCCCGCACTCCGGGCACACCAGGTCCCGCATGCAAGGTGCCTCGCCGCCCTCGTGCGCGGGAGTCCGCACGGCCGGCTTGATCATGAGCCCGGGGCGTCGCCGGTGCACCGTGAGGGAGACCAGCCCGTCGGGCCCCGCCTCCAGGGAGCGCCGCGAGGTGCGGGGCAGCCAGGTGACCGTCATGGGGGCGAGGTCCAGCACGTCCCCGCCGCCCGTGCGCAGGCGGCCGCCGCCCGCGAGGACGACGAGGAGCACGTCCAGCACGTCCTCCTGGTGCTCGCCCACCTCCGCACCCGGCGGCAGGCGTACGACGTTGGCGTCCAGCTCCCGCCCCTGCTCGGCCAGGTGCCACAGCGCTCCGCGCTCGTCGGGGGCGGCGGAGGCGAGGAGCGCGTCCAGCGCCGCCAGGACCCTCGGGGTGGCGTTCACGCCGCGGCCTCCTCGTCGTACCGCTCGCGGGCCTCGTGGACCTGGTCGAAATGGGTCTCCGCCCACGTCTTCACGGCGAACAGCAGTCCGCTCAGGCTGTGCCCGAGCTCCGTCAGTTCGTAGTCCACGCGCACCGGCACCGACGGGGTCACCGTGCGGGTGACGAGCCCGTCGCGCTCCAGGGTGCGCAGCGACTGGGTCAGCATCTTCTGGCTCACCCCGGCGATCCTGCGGCCCAGGTCGCTGTAGCGCATCGGGCCCTCGCGCAGGGCGCTGACGATGAGGCTGACCCACTTGTCGCCGAGGCGGCCCAGCAGCTGGTTGGTCGGGCACTCCCTGAGGAAGGCGTCGTACGCGGATCGGGCGTCCTCGCGGCGCTGGGCCGCGGTGCGGGTCGCCATGGGTCCTGCCTCCGGTCCTACCTGGGGGTGGCCTACGCACCTCGAAGTACGTACTTACCGAAAGAGAGTAACTCTTCCTAGGTTTGTGGGGCGGGAAAAACCGGCGGGAGAAACCGGCGGGAGAAACCCGCCCCCCTTACCGAGGAGTTGTCGACATGCGTGCAGTGGTGATCAGGAAGTTCGGCGGGCCCGAGACGGTGGAGCTCGTGGAGACCGCGGTGCCCGAGCCCGGCCCGGGCCAGGTCCGGATCAAGGTGGCGGCGGCCGCGGTCAACCCGGTGGACGTGGCGTACCGTGCGGGAGTACTCGTCCCGCTGCCCGAGGACGGCCTCCTGGGGCTCGGCTGGGACGTGGCGGGCACCGTGGACGCGGTGGGCGCGGAGGCCCCGTACGCCGTCGGAACCGATGTCGTCGCGCTGGCCTACGGCCCGGCGCCGGTCAAGGCACAGGCGGAGTACGTGGTGGTGGACGCCTCGGCGGTCGCCCCCGCCCCCGCCTCCGTGGACGCGGTCCACGCGTCGACCGTGCCGCTGAACAGCCTCACCGCCGCGCAGGCCCTGGACCTGCCGGCTCTCGCCCCGGGGTCCACGCTGCTGGTCACGGGCGCGGCGGGTGCGGTCGGCGGATACGCGGTGCAGCTGGCCCACCGGGCGGGCATCGAGGTCACCGGGGTGGCCGGGCCCGCCGACGAGGCGCTCGTACGGTCCTTCGGCGCGGACGGGTTCCTGCGGCGCGGCGAGGAGGCCGGCCTGTTCGACGCCGTCCTGGACGCCGCCGTGGTCGGCGCGGACGCGCTGGCGTACGTGAGGGACGGCGGCGACTACGTGGGCGTCATCCCGCACGCGGGGCCGCCGAGTGTGCGGGACATCCGCGTCCAGGTGGTGGAGGTGGCCGCCGACGGCGAGCGCCTCGCCACCCTGGTCGCCCTGGTCGACCAGGGCGTCCTGACTCCCCGGGTGGCCGGGACGTACCCCTTGGAGGAGGCGGGCCGCGCACACACCCGGCTCACGGAGGGCGGCGTACGGGGCCGGCTCGTCCTGATCCCCTGAAACCCGCAGGTCAGGACCGCGCGGGGCGGAGGTGGAGCCTCCGGAAGTGGAGGCATTCCCCCTCCGTCCCGAAACCGCCGGCCGGGCCCGGTGGCCGCTGTAGCCTCGCCGCATGATCCAGCCGACGCCCGCGACACCCGCCGCCCCGGACGCCGAGTGCGCCGCGCTCACCCGGACCCTGCGCCGCCGTGGCACCGTCGTCCTGTCGGTGTTCGCCCTCGTCTGGGCCTTCGCCGGGGCGTCCGGGCTCACGTCGGGAGGCGCGGCCCTGGCCGTCGAGATCATCGCCGTACCGGTCACCGCGCTGGCCGTGTTCCTCGCCTACCGCGAGGGCGCCGCCCCGTCGCCCCGCATGGTCGACCTGCCCCGGAACTGGGCGCGTTCGGTCGGCATCGTGAACGTCGTCGAGCTCGCGGCGATCTTCGCGGTGATCGCCGCCTCCAACGCCTCGGGGCGGCCCTCGTTCATCCCGCCGGCCATCGCGCTGGTCGTGGGCCTGCACTTCATCCCCCTCGCGCGCCTCTACGACCAGTGGCAGTACAAGGGGACGGCCGCGCTGCTGAGCGCCGCCGCGGTCGTCGGCTTCGCCCTCGTCGGGGCCGGCCTCTCGGACGGAAGCGTGCGCGCCGTGGTGGGCCTGGCCTCCGCGGTGACGCTGTGGGCCTCCGCCTGCCACGTGGCCGTCAGGGGCTGAGCGCACACCGGACCGGCCGGAATCCGGCCCTGGGTAGGGTGGGCGCGACAGACCGTCGTGAACCGGAACGAGGAGCAGACGTGAGCGAGCCGGCGTCCATCGCCCTGCAGCAGGAGATCGCCCGGGAGCTGGAGGTCGCGGAGACCTTCGACGCCGAGAAGGAGATCGAGCGCCGGGTCGCCTTCCTCACCGAGCGGCTGACCTCCACCGGGCTGCGCTCCCTGGTGCTCGGCATCAGCGGCGGCGTCGACTCCACCACCGCCGGCCGGCTGTGCCAGCTCGCCGTCGAGCGGGCCCGGGCCGCCGGCCACGAGGCGCGGTTCTACGCGATGCGCCTGCCCTACGGGGTCCAGGCCGACGAGCACGACGCCCAGCTCGCGCTCTCCTTCATCCGGGCCGACCAGGTGCTGACCGTGGACATCAAGCCCGCGACCGACGCCACGCAGGCCTCCCTGCTCGACGGCGACGTGGCCTTCCGCGACCCGCACCACCAGGACTTCGTGGTCGGCAACGTGAAGGCCCGGCAGCGCATGATCGCCCAGTACGCGGTGGCCGGAGCGCACAACGGCCTCGTCGTCGGCACGGACCACGCGGCCGAGGCGGTCTCCGGCTTCTTCACCAAGTTCGGGGACGGCGCCGCCGACCTGGTCCCGCTGACCGGACTCACCAAGCGCCGGGTCCGCGCCGTCGCACAGACGCTGGGCGCCCCCGCCGAGCTGGTCGGGAAGGTGCCGACCGCCGACCTGGAGACGCTCGACCCGGGCAAGGCCGACGAGCACGCGCTCGGCGTCACCTACGACACCATCGACGACTTCCTGGAGGGCAAGCCGGTGGACGAGCATGCCTTCGAGACGATCGTCACCCGTTACCGCCTGACCGACCACAAGCGCCGTCTGCCCATCGCGCCGTAGCGGACCCGCACGGCCCGGCGGAAAGGGCGGAGCCGGCCGGAATCGAACCGGCGTCCTCACGGTTTTGGAGACCGGCGCGACGACCTCTGCGCTACGGCTCCGCCCGGTCGGACACGCTACCGGTGCCCGTCCGCGCGCACCACGGTGCGCCGGGCGGAAGGTTCCGGCCCCTCCACGGCGTACGGAAGCCCGTTCCCACTCACTCAACGGCCGCCAACTCCGCTGCGGTGCAAGGAAATTGAACGGCTCCGGTCACTCTCGGTCTGTATTCTGATCAGCTTCGCCGATCGTCACGACCAGCAGGGGGATCTCCGCGTGTCCGAGCCCAGCCCAGCGCCGCCACCCGGCCCTCCTGTCCCGCCCCGGCCCGCCGGACCCCCGGTACCGGCCCCGCCCACCGGCCCTCCTGTCCCGCCTCCGCACCCCCCGGCCCCGCAGGGCGGAAGCCATCCGGTGCCGGTCATCGCGGCTGTGATCACGGCGGTGGCGACGATCGCCGCCGCGGTCATCGCCGCCGTGGCATCAGGCGGGGACAGTCCCCCGGGCGGCCTCGGGGCCGGGCCCGCCCTGACATCGGTGACGGCAGCGGCCTCGACCGCCGAGTCCACCCCCTCCGCCGACCCGTCGGGCCCCGCACTGGAGACGCTGCCGGCGAGCGACCCCACGACCCCGGACTCCGGGCCGCGGGTGACCGTGACCCCCTACACGGCAGCCGTGAACGACAAGGTGACGATCGAGGCCGGCGGCTTCGCGCCGGGAGAACAGGTCCGCATCACGCTCCGCGACAGCGGATCCGTGGAGACCGACGTGCGGGACGTCACCACTGATCCCGAGGGCCGGTTCGCCGTGCAGATACGCGTGCCCGCCGAAGTGGGTTCGGGCCATGACACCCCCATGTTCCGCGTGTGGAGCGTGGACGACGTCGACTCGGAGAACACGGCCGACACCCCGTTCACCTACACCGAGTAGCACCACCGACCGAGGAGAGCCGCCGTGGACAGGCAGCCCGACGGGAAGTACCCGCCGATCGAGCCGTACGACCAGGGGATGCTGGACGTCGGCGACGGCAACCTCGTCCACTGGGAGGTCTGCGGCAACCCGGCGGGCAAGCCCGCCCTCGTCGTCCACGGCGGCCCGGGCTCGGGATGCGGCGCACGGCCCCGGCAGTACTTCGACCCGGACCTCTACCGCGTCGTGCTCTTCGACCAGCGCAACTGCGGCCGCTCCACCCCGCACGCGAGCGATCCGGCCGCTGACATGCGGCACAACACGACGGCGCACCTGGTCGCGGACATGGAGCTCCTGCGCGCGCACCTCGGCATCGAGACGTGGCTGCTGTACGGGGGATCGTGGGGCTCGACCCTGATCCTCGCGTACGCCGAGCAGTACCCGGAGCGGGTCTCGGAGATCGTCATCTCCGCGGTGACGACGACGCGGCGCAGCGAGATCGACTGGTTGTACCGGGGCGCCGGACAGATCTTCCCCGAGGCCTGGGACCTGTTCCGGGCGGGCGTCCCGGAGGCCGGGAGCCCGACGGGCCTCGTCGCCGCGTACGCCCGGAGGACGGAGAGCCCCGACCCGGAGGTGCGGGCGAGGGCGACGGCCGACTGGTGCGCCTGGGAGGACGCGGTGCTCTCCATGGAGGCGTACACCGGGCCGGCCCCCTACGGCGGCAGGCCCGGCCGCGATCAGCTGGCGTTCGTCCGCATCTGCGCGCACTACTTCTTCCACGCCGCGTGGCTGGAGGAGGGGCAGCTGATCCGCGACGCCGGCCGCCTGGCGGGCATTCCGGGCGTCCTGGTGCACGGCCGCTTCGACCTGGGCTCCCCGCTGACCACCGCCTGGGAGCTGGCGAAGGCCTGGCCGGACGCGGAACTGACGGTGATCGACGACGCGGGACACCTGGGCGGCGCGGCGACGTCCCGCGCGGTGCTGGCCGCGCTGGACGGGTTCGCGCGGCGGTAGGACGCACTATGTGGCACGCACGAGGTGCCGGTCGACAGCCGACCGGCACCTCGTGGGGTCGGGAGACCGCGGTCAGACGAGGTGCTTGACGGTGGCCCAGCCGTGGCCGATGACGCCGGCGCCGGTGATGTCGTCACCACTGCTCGTGTACAGGTTCAGATCACCCGTCGCACGCCCCGTCGCGACCACATCGGCCTTGCCGTCGGCATTGATGTCGGCCAGCGTCAGACGATTCATCACCTGGAAACTCGAACCGATCTGCTTCGAGAAATTCACATCACCGCCCGTACTCACATACAGATTCAGCTCACCCGAATCCGCACGGTTCGCCACCACATCCGCCTTACGGTCACCCGTCACATCACCCACCGCGAGATTCGTCATCGAACCCCACCCCGTACCGATCACCTTCGTGTAATCCACATCGCCACCACTCCCGGTGTACAGACGAAGCTGCGCATCCGTCTTGTCCACCGTCACGATGTCCGCCTTCCCGTCACCGGTGACATCACCCGCCGCCAGCTCACGCACATTGCCCCAGCCATGCCCGACGTCGAAACGACATCACCGTCACCGTCACCATCGAAATCCGCCGCCGCAACCTGCACCATCGAACCCCAGCCACCCCCCACGACCGACCCCGAGAACGAATCACCCCCGGAGTTCCGGTACAGGTTCAGCTGGTCGTCCGCATCCACCGGACAACTCGTCCCCACGGGCGGGAGGTCTCCCTGGACGCAACCGTCCAAGACCGTTTCAGTCCACCCGTCCGCTCTTCCTGGGCGCCTGAGCTGCGGCTTAGCTGTGACCACCGGACGGAACGACGCCACCGCGGGGCGCCGGACCGAACGGGCAGCAGCTTCCCGCCTCCACGTGCCGCCCTGCGGCACACCCGGAAGGAACAGCCCTCATGAACGTTCTCCGTCTCGCCAAGGCCGCCGCGGTCACCGCCCTCGCCGTCATCGCCCTGGGCCTCGCAGCCCCGGCCGGCGTCGCCGCCCCGGCCGACGTCGACGGGCCGGCCCCCGCCACGGTGCAGGACATCCTCTGGATGTGACCGTCGGCAGGCGAGGGTCGCCCTTGCTTCGAGCACGCTCGAAGGAGTTGGCTTGGGGACCATGAAGTACACGCAGCTCGGACGCACCGGACTCAAGGTCAGCCGCCTCGTCCTGGGGACGATGAACTTCGGCCCCCAGACCAACGAGAGCGAAAGCCACGCGCTCATGGACGCCGCCCTGGAGGCGGGCGTCAACTTCTTCGACACGGCGAACGTCTACGGCTGGGGCGAGAGCAAGGGCCGCACCGAGGAGATCCTCGGCACCTGGTTCGCGCAGGGCGGCGAACGCCGCGACAAGGTCGTCCTCGCCACCAAGGTCTACGGCAACATGGGCGCGGACGGTGAGGCATGGCCCAACCACGACAAGCTGTCCGCCCTCAACATCCGCCGCGCCGTCGACGCCAGCCTCAAGCGGCTGCAGACGGACCACATCGACCTGTACCAGTTCCACCACGTCGACCGGGACACCCCGATCGACGAGATCTGGCAGGCCATCGACGTACTGATCCAGCAGGGCAAGATCCTCTACGCGGGCTCGTCCAACTTCTCGGGCTACAAGATCGCCCAAGCCAACGAGCGGGCCCGTCAGCGGGGCAGCTACGGCCTCGTAAGCGAGCAGTGCATCTACAACCTGATGGAGCGCGGGGCGGAGATGGAGGTCATCCCGGCCGCCCAGGAGTACGGCCTCGGCGTCATCCCGTGGTCGCCGCTGCACGGCGGGCTGCTCGGCGGGGCGATCCGCAAGGAGCGCGACGGCAGCGGCTCCCGGTCCACCTCCGGCCGGTCCGGCGACGCGCTGGCGGACCCGAAGGTCCGGGCGCAGATCCAGGCGTACGAGGACCTGCTGGAGAAGCACGGTCTGGAGCCCGGTGAGGCCGGTCTGGCCTGGCTGCTGACCCGGCCGGGCGTCACGGGCCCGATCTCGGGCCCGCGCACCCGGGAGCAGCTCGACTCGGCGCTGCGCGCGGTGGAGCTGGAGCTGTCGGACGAGGTACTGGCGGCCCTGGACGAGATCTTCCCGGGCCCTGGCCCCTCGCCGGAGAACTTCGCCTGGTAGGCACGTCTCCTGGCAGGAAAGCGGTACGCGGCTTCCGCCCCGGGGCTCAGCCTCCGAGGGCGGAGGCCGCCGCCACGACGACGAACATCAGCACGAGCACGGCCGCCATGATGCGGTTTCTGGTCTTGGGATCCACCCGACGAGCGTAACCGCCCGGCTCACCGGCCCAGCGGCCAGGCCCGCACCACCTCGTACCGCGGCTGCTCCCCCGGTACCCCGTCCACCGGAAGGTTGCTGCGTACGAGGCTGAGCTCAGCCGCCTCCCAGCCCATGCCCTCGAAGCCCTCCAGCGCCGCCGTGTACGGGGTCAGGTCCGTGGGGACCCGGCTCCGGGCGAGGGTGAGGTGCGGGGTGTAGCGGCGGTGCTCCTCCATCGCCACCCCGGCCCTGCGCGCGGCGGCATGGGTGCGTTCCGCGAGCAGCCTCAGCATGTCGAGGTCCCCCGCCGCCCCCGCCCACAGGGCCCGCCCGTCGAACCGTCCGCCGCCGTGGATCCGGAGCGGGAGGGGCTGCGTCCGGTGCGCGGCCCGCTCCAGCCTCGTGTACAGCTCGGGCAGCAGCTCCTCGTCGACGTTCCCGAGGAAGGCCAGCGTGTAGTGCCACCCCGCGCGGGCGGTCCAGCGCAGGTTCACCGCGCCGGGCAGACCGTGCAGGGCCGCGACGGCCCCGGCCAGCTCGTCCGCGGCAGCGACGGGGGGCAGGACGGCGGCGAAGAGTCTCTGGCTGCTCATGCGGCGAGTGTCCCAGCGTCCCGGCGTGTCCGGGGGCCGGGCCCCCGCGCCCCGAACGACGATGCCGCCCTCCCCCGGAGGGGCAGGGCGGCATGCGCGGGACGGCTCAGGCCGCCGTCGCCAGCTGTTCGCGTGGGACGAACCGCACGTGCGGGCGGCCCGGGCGCAGGTCGACCTTGAGGCGCAGGCCGCCGACGCGGGTCAGCATGAAGCCGACGCCGAGCGCGGCCACCATCGAGATCGCCCCGCCGGCCGCCATGCCGGTCCGGGCGCCGTAGACGTCGCTGATCCAGCCGACGATCGGGGCGCCCACGGGCGTGCCCCCGGCGAAGACCATCATGTAGAGGCTCATCACCCGGCCGCGCATCTCCGGGTCCGCGGCCATCTGGACGCTCGTGTTGGCGCTGATGTTGGTCGTCAGGCCGATCATGCCGATCGGGACGAGCAGCAGCGAGAAGAACCAGACGGACGGCGACAGCGACGCCGCGATCTCCAGGGCACCGAACAGGGTGCCCGCGGCCACGAGCATCCGGAGCCGCGAGGAGCGGCGGCGGGCGGCGAGCAGCGCTCCGGCGAGGGAGCCGGCCGCCATCAGGATGTTGAAGAACGAGTACATCCCGGCGCCGCCGTGGAAGATCTCGTCCGCGAAGGCGGTCAGCCAGATCGGGAAGTTGAACCCGAAGGTGCCGACGAAGCCGACCAGGACGATCGGCCAGATCAGGTCGGGTCTGCCCGACACGTAGCGCAGTCCTTCGCGCAGCTGGCCCTTCGCGCGCTTCACGGTCACGGACGCGTGGAGCTCGCTCGTGCGCATCATGAGCAGTCCGACGAGCGGGGCGATGAACGACAGCCCGTTGAGCAGGAAGGCCCAGCCGCTGCCGACCGTCGTGATCAGGACGCCCGCGACGGCGGGGCCGATGAGCCGGGCGGACTGGAAGTTCGCCGAGTTCAGGCTGACCGCGTTGCGCAGCTGCGCCGGGCCGACCATCTCGGAGACGAACGACTGCCTGGCCGGGTTGTCGACGACGGTCACCATGCCGAGCAGGAAGGCGATCAGGTAGACGTGCCAGACCTCGACGACGCCGGAGAGGGTCAGGGCGGCGAGTGCGATGCCGCACAGGCCGAGCGCTGCCTGGCTGATGAGGAGCAGACGGCGCTTCGGGAGCCGGTCGGCGATGACGCCGCCGTAGAGCCCGAAGAGCAGCATCGGGAGGAACTGGAGGGCCGTGGTGATACCGACGGCGGCGGCGGACCCGGTGAGGCTCAGGACGAGCCAGTCCTGCGTGATGCGGGACATCCAGGTACCGGTGTTGGAGATCACGGCGCCCGTGGCGAACAGGCGGTAGTTGCGGATCTTCAGCGACGAGAAGGTCCCGCCGGTCTTGCTCTCGTGGGTGGAAGTCGGTGCGGGGGCGGAGTCTGCTCCGGATCCCGTACTCAAAAGAGTTCGCCTCCTCGGGCGTATACGACGTACGGACTGACGGGGACGTGACTGCGGGCGCCGACAGGGCCGTGGCCCTGTGCGCCCGCCGGGATCACAGGTGGGCGAGCTTCTCCAGCACGGGCGCGGCGGCCCGCAGCTTCTCCCACTCGTCCTCGTCCAGGCCTTCGGCAAGGCCGGCCAGCCAGGCGTTCCGCTTGGAGCGGGACTCGGCGAGCATGGCTTCCGCCTGCTCGGTCCGGCTGACCATCTTCTGCCGACGGTCATCGGGGTGCGGTTCCAGTCTGACCAGGCCCTTGGCTTCCAGCAGCGCGACGATGCGGGTCATCGACGGCGGCTGCACGTGCTCCTTGCGGGCCAGCTCACCGGGAGTGGCGGAACCGCAACGGGCGAGTGTGCCGAGCACCGACATCTCGGTGGGGCTCAGCGACTCGTCGACGCGCTGGTGCTTCAGGCGCCGGCCCAGCAGCATCACGGCGGAGCGAAGGGAGCTCACGGCGGCGGCACTGTCGCCGTCGTGGATCAGGTCAGGCATGTTCCTTAGCGTAACTCATTAGCCATGCTAAATACCAACTGGTGGTACACGCGCGAGAAACTGATCACCCGAACGAGTGAGTAAGGGGCGGAAAGCGCCGCGAAAGAGCTCCGTGTGCCGCGACCCTGCTTGGCATGGGATCGACAGTGCTCAGCCTGCGCATAGACGGTGAGCTGCTCGAGCGGCTCCGCCGGCACGCCGCCAGACGCGGCATGACCGTCCAGGACTACGTGGTCCGGACGCTCGTCCGCGACGATTTCGACGAGCGCTTCCACGCGTCCGTCGACGAGACGGAAAAGTTCTACGGGGCGGATCCCCGTCACGCGGACCCGGCCGACCGGGTCACATGACGGGGATCCGCCCCGCAGGGGTGAAGGCTCCGTACGCGTGCGCGTACGCGCCTACGTGAGGCCGAGCGCCGGCATCGCGTAGTAGAAGACGAAGACCGCCGACACCACGTACATGGCCACCGGGACCTCACGGCCGCGGCCGGCCGCCAGGCGCATCGCGCTGAAGGCGATGCAGCCGATGCCGATGCCGTTGGTGATCGAGTACGTGAGCGGCATCATCAGCATGGCCATGAAGGCCGGGATGGCGAGCGTGTAGTCGCTCCAGTCCACGTCCCGCACGTTGCCCGCGAGGATCAGGAACCCGACGGCGATCAGCGCCGGGGTCGCCGCCTGCGAGGGGACCATCGTCGCCAGCGGCGTCAGGAACAGCGCCACCGTGAAGAGCAGCCCGCTCACCACGCTCGCGAGCCCGGTACGGGCGCCCTCGCCGACTCCGGCCGTGGACTCCACGAAGCAGGTCGACGCCGAGGAGGAGCTGATGCCGCCCGCGGCGACGGCGACACCGTCGACGAGGAGCACCTTGTTGATGCCCGGGAAGTTGCCGTCCTTGTCCATCAGCTTCGCCTCGTCGCCGACACCGAGGATGGTGCCCATCGCGTCGAAGAAGCACGACAGCAGCACGGTGAAGACGAAGAGGATGCCGGTCAGGAGACCGACCTTCCCGAAGCCTCCGAACAGGCTGACCTGGCCGATCAGCCCGAAGTCCGGGGACGCCACCGGATTGCCGGGCCACTCCGGGACGGTCAGTCCCCAGGCGCCCGCCGGCAGGTCGGCGATGGCGTCGATGCCCAGCGCGACGACCGTCATGACGACGATGGAGAGCAGGATCGCGCCCGGCACCTTGCGGACGATCAGCGCGAGGGTCAGCAGCGTGCCGAGGATGAAGACCAGGACCGGCCAGCCGTTGAGGTGGCCGTCGTTGCCGAGCTGCAGCGGGACCGTGGTGTGCGCGGCGTCCGGGATGCGGGAGACGAAGCCGGAGTCGACCAGGCCGACCAGGAGCACGAAGAGGCCGATGCCCATCGCGATGCCCTTGCGGAGCGAGCGCGGCACGGCGTGCATCACACGCTCGCGCAGCCCGGTCGCGACCAGGAGCATCACGACGATGCCCGCGAGGACGACCATGCCCATCGCGTCGGGCCAGCTCATCCGGGGAGCGAGCTGGAGGGCGACGACGGTGTTCACGCCCAGACCGGCGGCGAGCGCGATCGGCACGTTGCCGATGACGCCCATCAGGAGCGTGGAGAACGCGGCCGTCAGCACCGTGGCGGTGACGAGCTGGCCACCGTCGAGCTGGTGCCCGTACATGTCCTTCGCGCTGCCCAGGATGATCGGGTTGAGCACGATGATGTACGCCATGGCGAAGAAGGTGGCGAAACCACCACGGACCTCGCGTGCGACCGTCGACCCCCGCTGGGAGATCTTGAAGTAACGGTCGAGGACACCGTGCGGCTGCTGCGGCATCGGAGGCTGATCGACCGGAGCGGTGGCCGAGGAGGACATGTGTGACCTTCAGTCGTGCATCGAGGGGATGAAACCAGTCAGATTTGGATGTTCACACGAATGAATCGAGTCATCCATAAGCAGATTCAGTATGAATACATAAGGGGAAGATCGCTATCTCCGCGCGTAGATCCTTGGGCCGACTGGCCTGCGCCGGTCCGGCCGACGCGGCACTAAGCTGAGGCCATGGAGAAGTGGACACCCAAGCACGAGGCACCCGAGCCCCTGGAGGGTCCCGTCGTCGCCACCATCACCGGCGGCACGATCCTCTGGTTCGTCCTCTTCCTCGTGCAGGTCCCCTTCTACGGCTGGTTCGACGACCGCGGCCACGCCTGGTGGATCTGGGTCTGCCTGGCCGGGGCCGGGCTGGGCCTGATCGGCATCTGGTACGTCCGGGGACGGGACGCCGCGCTCAAGCGGGCGGCGGCGAAGGCCGCCGAGGAGCCCACCCCCGGCGGCGCGCACCACTGACGCCCCGGCCCTCTCCGCCGAAGGAGCCGGCGTACGACCGTGGGACCATTCCGGTCCTCCCCCGGTCGGACCTTCCGGCGCCCGGCGGGTGAATCGCCTCCTCCGCCCGTACGGTCGGAATCATGACGCAGCGGGCACTCGACTCCTCCGGTGAGCAGCCGGACCCCGTACGGACCCCTCCCGCCCCCACGCCACCGGGCGGGCTCTCCACCGCCGAGGTCGCCGAACGGGTCGCGCGGGGCGAGGTCAACGACGTACCGGTCCGCTCGTCCCGCTCGGTCACCGAGATCGTCCGCGCGAACGTCCTCACCCGGTTCAACCTGATCATCGGCGTGCTCTGGGTGATCATGCTGTGCGTCGCGCCGATCCAGGACAGCCTCTTCGGCTTCGTGATCATCGCCAACACGGGCATCGGCATCGTCCAGGAGTGGCGCGCCAAGAAGACCCTGGACAGCCTCGCGGTCATCGGCGAGGCGAAACCCACCGTGCGGCGCGACGGCACCTCCGCCGAGGTCTCCGTCGCCGAGATCGTGCTCGGCGACCTCGTCGAGCTGGGCCCCGGGGACAAGGCCGTCGTCGACGGCACGGTCGTCGAGGCCGACAGCCTGGAGATCGACGAGTCGCTCCTGACCGGCGAGGCCGACCCCGTCGTCAAGCGGCCCGGCGACCCGGTGATGTCGGGCAGTTTCGTCGTCGCCGGCGGCGGGGCCTTCACCGCCACCAAGGTCGGCCGGGAGGCCTACGCCGCGCAGCTCGCCGAGGAGGCGTCCCGCTTCACCCTCGTCCAGTCGGAGCTGCGGAGCGGCATCAGCACGATCCTCAAGTACGTGACGTGGATGATGGTGCCGACGGCGATCGGGCTGATCATCAGCCAGCTGGTCGTGAAGGACAACAACTTCAAGGACTCGGTCGCCCGCACGGTCGGCGGCATCGTCCCGATGATCCCCGAGGGCCTGGTCCTGCTCACCTCGGTCGCCTTCGCGATCGGCGTCATCCGGCTCGGCCGGCAGCAGTGCCTCGTGCAGGAGCTGCCCGCCATCGAGGGCCTGGCCCGGGTCGACGTCGTCTGCCTGGACAAGACCGGCACCCTCACCGAGGGCGGCATGGACGTCACCGAGGTCCGCCCGCTGAACGGCTCCGACGAGGAGTACGTCCGCCGCGTGCTGGGCGCCCTCGGCTCCTCCGACCCACGGCCGAACGCCAGTCTCCAGGCCATCATCGACGCCTACCCGGACGGTGAGGGCTGGGGCGTCACGCAGACCCTGCCGTTCTCCTCGGCCCGCAAGTACAGCGGCGCCGCCTTCTCCGAGGGCGACGGCTCCCCCTCCGCCTGGCTGCTGGGCGCCCCCGACGTCCTGCTGTCCTCCGACGACCCCGCCCTCGCCGAGACCGGCCACCTCAACGAGCAGGGGCTGCGCGTCCTGCTCCTCGCCCGCGCGAGGGGCGCGCTGGACGCCCCCGACGCGGCCTCCGGGGCCGAACCCGCCGCCCTCGTCGTCCTGGAGCAGCGGCTGCGGCCCGACGCCGGGGAGACGCTGGCCTACTTCGACGACCAGAACGTCGCCGCGAAGGTCATCTCGGGCGACAACGCCGTCTCGGTGGGCGCGGTGGCCCAGAAGCTGGGGATGCCGGGCGCCGAGCACGCCCTGGACGCCCGCCGGCTGCCCGAGGACCGGGACGACATGGCGTCGGAGATCGAGCGGAACGCGGTCTTCGGCCGGGTCTCCCCGCAGCAGAAGCGGGACATGGTCGCGGCTCTCCAGTCACGCGGGCACACGGTCGCGATGACCGGCGACGGCGTCAACGACGTGCTCGCCCTGAAGGACGCCGACATCGGCGTCTCGATGGGCTCGGGCTCCGAGGCGACCCGCGCGGTGGCCCAGATCGTGCTGCTGAACAACAGCTTCGCGACGCTGCCGTCGGTCGTGGCCGAGGGGCGCCGGGTCATCGGCAACATCACCCGGGTCGCGACCCTCTTCCTGACGAAGACGGTCTACTCGGTGCTGCTGGCGATCCTGGTGGTGTGCTTCCAGGTGGAGTACCCGTTCCTGCCGCGCCACCTGACGCTGCTCTCCACGCTGACGATCGGCGTCCCCGCGTTCTTCCTGGCGCTCGCCCCCAACAAGGAGCGGGCCAGGCCGCACTTCGTGCGCCGCGTCATGCGGTACGCGATCCCGTCCGGGACCATCGCGGCGGCCGCCACCTTCGCCACGTATCTGCTGGCCCGGCACCACTACGCCGGTACGGGCGCGCTGGACGCGGAGACGAGCGCGGCGACCCTCACGCTGTTCCTGGTCTCCATGTGGGTCCTGGCGATCATCGCCCGCCCCTACACCTGGTGGCGGATCGCCCTGGTGGCCACGATGGGCCTGTGTTTCCTCGTCGTGCTCGCCGTGCCGTGGCTCCAGGACTTCTTCGCGCTGAAGCTGGTGGGCACGACGATGCCGTGGGCCGCGGTGGCGATCGCGGTGGTCGCGGCGGCCGTCCTGGAATTCGCCTGGCGAATGGTCGGCCGCCGCTTCCGTTCCTAGCTGTCTACTTCACGTCGACGAAGTCACCCGCGGTCGTGACGGCCGGGGTGGTCGAGGTGCCGGCGTAGCTGTAGCGCCAGTAGCCGTCCTCCACGGCCTTGACCGTGGTCTTCAGCGCACCGGTGCTGTTCGTGTTGATGGTCTTGACGGTGGTGTAGGTGCTGCTGGCCTTCTTGCGGAACTGCAGCTTGACGGGCTGCACGGTGTAGCCCATGTAGGTGCCGTTCTCCCAGTTGGCACGCGACAGCTTGCCGGTGGCCGTGATGGTCGCGCCCTTCCTGACCGGCTCCGGGGCGGCGTTGACGGTCAGCTTGGAGAGACGCTGGACGCGGGCCGTGGCCTGGTAGTCGTTCCACGCGAAGTCGCTCTGGTCGCCGGCGAGCGCGCCCGCGGTGACCTTCCACGTGCCGGCCAGCAGGTTCTTGTACAGGTCGTAGCCGGGGTACGCCGTGATCGTCAGGGAGCAGGTGGCGGTCGTGGCGCTGGCGTTCTTGCAGGTCGCCGCGTCCTCGTTCGGGAGCAGCACCCCGTCGAGGCCCTCGTCCACGTTCGTCCCGTGCCACAGGTCGATGTAGCCGTCGGCTATGCCGGACGGGTGCGAGGCGGTGACGGAGACGGTGAACGTCTTCGCGGCGGTGGTGCCGACGACGACGTCCTTGCCGCCGTTGATGACGACCTTCGAGATGACGGGGGTCGTGACGGCGGCACGCGCGGCGGCGCGAGGAGCCTTCGCCCCGGTGCCGAACACCTCGGCCGCGGAGGGCTTGTCCAGGCTCGGAACGTCCTGGTCACCCGCCTGCGCGGCCGGAACGGCGAGAGCGGACAGAGCCAGGGCGCCGGAAACAGCGGCAACGGTGGCACGAATACGCATGTGGTCCCCTGATGGAGATGGGACCCGCGACGGTGGAACGGTCTGCGGGCCCGTGTGATCGACGAGTCTGATGACTCGAAGGATCAGACAGGCCACCCGCGTGAATGGTTGTGCCGAAGAGGTGGATTTCTTGTGAAGATCTGCATATCCGTTCGACCCCGTCCCCGGTGAGGCCGGACGGGCTCGGGCCGGCCGTCCTCGCCGGGGCCGGACCGGTCAGTCGAACCAGCGGTCCCGCGCCAGCTCCTCCGTACGCGACGGGTCCTCCAGCAGCGCGGCCACCTCGAAGCGGCGCGGCCACTGGCCGGCCGCCCAGGCGAGACCCGCGGCCACGCCCTCGACCGTGGACGCGTGGACCACACCGTCCGGCGTGCGGCGCCAGTCCAGCTCGACGCCGCCCGCGCGCAGTTCGCCGTGCTCGACGTAGGTGTCGGGGGTCCCGGCGCCGAGCAGGATCCGTACGGAATCCGGCACCCGGTGCTCCTCGCCCTCCGTCGTGACGACGGCCTCGACGCTCTCGCCGAGCCGTCGCACCTGGAGCAGGTCCGCCAGCTCGGCCGCTCGCGCCGGGGCCACCGGCAGCAGCGCGAGCCCGCCGGTCAGCGGCAGCAGGTCCGGGGCGTCCGCGATCACCACGTCGGCCGCGTCGGCGACCCGCACCTCGTCGTCCACCACGGCCCGGAGCTCGTCGGGCAGCGTGACCTGTTCGGGGTCGAGCTCGGCGAGCGCCGTGTACAGCGAGTGCAGCTGCACGGGGCCGACGGGACGCTCCTCGTCCGCGAGCCGGCCCAGCAGCTCGGCCGCCCCGCCCGGCTCGTCCAGGAGCGCGGCCACCGAGGTCCGCACACCGAGGGCGCGCAGCACCTGCGCGTCGTCGAAGCCCGTCGCGTCGGCGGAGTCGTACAGGCCCTCCAGGCGCGGGTCGCCGCCCGCCGCACGCAGGCCGGCCGGGCGGCGGCCGTCGAGCACGGGGTGGTCGCGCAGCCACCACGCGGTGTAGGGGCGCACCGACTGCGTCGTGCCGTCCGGGAGCAGCACCCGGACCGGCTGGGTCAGCGCGTCGCGCAGCGGCGGCCGGGCCAGCATCGCGAGGGCCTGCGGCCAGGCGTCGTCGTCGACGAGGTCCAGGTCGCGTACGGCGACGAGCTCGGTGGCGACCGGCGGGACGGGGGTGTCCGGGAGCTGGTCCAGGACGTCCTCGCACCAGACGTCGACGGCGTCGAGGAGCCCGGCGTCGTCGGGTTCGGCGAAGTCGCTGTCGCGGGGCTCCAGTTCGTCCGGATCGAGGACGACGTCGGTGGCCCGTACGAGGGCGAAGGTGGCCAGCACCCCGCAGGCGGTCAGAGGCTGTTCGCCCCAGCGGTCGGCCAGTTCCGCGTCGCACAGGGCGAGTTCGCCCTCGCGCATCACCTGGGCGAACGGGCTGTCCGGCAGCACGAGTTCACCGGCGGGAGCGGGCTCGCCGTCCTCGTCGGGCAGGGCGAGCGCGCCGAGCCAGGGCTCGTCGCCCGGCGCGAGGTCCGCGTCGCGCACGAGGGTGAGGACGGTGTCGGCGAGCTCGTCCGCGTCCAGGGCGTCCTCGTCCCAGATCTCACCCGCGTCCAGCGAACCGGCGACGGCGGCCCGGACCTGCGGGGTCGTCAGGACGGCCCGGGGGGTGGCGGGCAGGGCGCCCAGTTTCTCCAGCAGCGGATGGGCGGCGTCCGGATGGGCCACCTTCAGCCCGAGGCGGGCCAGCTTGTCGAGGACGGGCGAGGTCAGCCCGTCCGGCAGCGGCAGGAGGACCTGGCGGGGACCGATGGTCGTGCGGGGCACGTCCGCGGGGCCCGCGAGGGGCACGGGGAGGCCGGAGAGCCGGTCGGGGTCGACACCGGCCAGGCTGTCGTACAGCCGCCGCCACCACTCCGGGTCACGTTCCAGACCGGCCAGCCGGTCGACGGCCTCGGTCAGCGGGACCCGGGCGACACCGAGCGTACGCAGCTCGGCGCGGCGCTCCAGACCGGCGGGCAGCAGGCAGGGCAGGACCTCGGCGAGGACCCGTACGGTCTCCGCGCCCACGCCCTCGACCACCTCGGCCTCGACCGGCCGCAGCGCGGTCGTGTCCCGGCGCGGGGCCCCGGTACCGTCCCAGTCGTCCCACTGGCCGGCCGCCTCCGCCGGGTCCCGGGGCGCGGCGGGCTCCAGGAAGGCGACCCGGGGCAGCCGCTGGAGGATCGCGGCCCGCAGGGCGCCGTCGAGCTGCCCCTTGCCGAGCGGGCCCGGCACCAGCGCGATCGTCGCGACGGACACGGGCTCCCACCCGGCGAGCAGCTCCGCGTAGGCGTCCGCCGCGCGCTCCACCAGGAAGTCGGTCAGCGGGCCCGGCGCGGGGTGCCTGCGGGCGGTGTCCAGCGGCAGCGAGGCGATCAGCAGCGCGGGGACGCCGAGGGGCTCGTCGGTGGGGGTCGGGGCGTGCACGACGGGTGCCGTACGGGGGTGCTGGGGCGCCCCGTCCTCGTCCACCGGCACGGCCCACGTCACGGACCAGTGCGGCCGGAGCCGCTCCTCGACGGGCCGGTCGGCCAGCAGCGCGGGCTCCAGGGGGCCGTGGTCCGCGACGGTGCGCCAGCGGTGGAGGCCGCGCGCGGAGTCGTCGACGTGCGTGTACGGGCCGTCCTGCGAGCGGCGCAACGTCCGTACGCCGCCGGGGGTTTCGATCACGAGCTCGTCGAGGCCGGGCAGGGTGAGGAGCAGGGCGTCGTCGACACCGTCGAGCAGCCGGCCCACGAGGTCCTCGGCCACTCCGTCGCGCAGCGGCAGGACGACGACGGTGTCGTAGCCGTCGGGCGCGGTCCCCTCGGCGGGCAGCGGGAGCCGGAGCAGCGGTACGTGTCCGTCGCGGCGGCGCAGCTCGTCGCCGAGGCCGGGGCTGCCGACGGACGCCTGCCGCGCGAGGTCGCGGGCCTCCGCGAGGGACCAGCGGACGCCGCCGTGGCGCCCGATCACGGCGGGCTCGTCGCTGACGGCCAGCACCGCGGCGAAGCCGACGCCGAAGCGGCCGACGGACGACTCGTGGCCCTCACGCTTGGCGGAGGCCCGCAGGGTGCTCAGCGACTCGACGCCGGTCGCGTCCAGGGGGGCGCCGGTGTTGGCGGCGGCCAGGACGGCGGTGCCCTCCGGCCCGTCGTGCAGGGTGAGGCGGAGCCGGCCGGGGACTCCGGCGCGGGCGGCGGCGTCGGCGGCGTTCTGGGCCAGCTCGACGACCAGGCGGTCACGGTAGCCGCCGAGGGCGAGGTCCTCCTCGGCGTTGGCGTCCTCCCGGAAGCGGGCGGGGCCCGCGCCCCAGGCGTCGAGCACGCCGCGCCGCAGTCGCGCCGTCCCGAACGGATCGGCCCCCTCGGTCGCATTCATGCCCACGCTCGTACTCCGCTCTTCCGGTGACCCGTGACGCCCAGTGTGCGCCCGAAGGTACCGCGAGCGGGAACGCCGCCCGTGCCCCGGCACCGGGGCACGGCCGCGCTCCGGGCGGGCGGGGGTGTCAGGAGTGGCCCAGGTCCTCCGTCGAACCGTCCGGCTGGGAGGGGACCGAGCCGGAGTCGTCCGCGGGGCGCAGCGAGTAGTCGTCCACCCGCATCGTGTCCAGCGCGTGCGGCGTGGGCTTCGGGGGCTTCGGCATGACCGCCGCCTCGGAGTGGCCGCCGCAGCCGTAGGAGAGCGAGACCACGCGGCCGTCCGCCGGGGCGAACTCGTTCGCGCAGACCCCGAAGGCCTGCTTCAGGGAGCCCGCCATCGGCACCAGGAAGGCGCACGTGACGCAGGAGGCGGGCGCCGCCTGCGCCATGGGGGTCTTCGCGCCGAACTCCTCGTCCCACCGGTCCGCCGCCAGCCCCAGGCCGTACCGGGACAGCACCCGCGCCCGCCGTGTGCCGAGCTCCTCCGCGACGGCGGCGATCGAGCCGCGGCTCGTCGTGGGGAGCGTGGTGAGCTCCGCGTCCTCGACGTCGGCGAGGGCGGCCAGCTCCTGCGACACCTCGGAGACCGCGGAGTTCGGCAGGGGCTCGTCCTCGCCCGTCCAGCCGGGCTCCAGACGCGGGTCCTCCGCCTCGGTGGGCAGGAGGTCGCCGGGGCCCATGTCGCCGGGGCGCAGCCGTTCGCTCCAGGGGACCCACTCGGGGGCGAGGAGCGCGTCGGAGCCGGGCAGCAGCACCGTTTCGTCAAGGGTGACGTTCTTGGCGCGGGAGGCCCTGGCGACCGTCACCGCCCAGCGCCAGCCCCGGTAGCCGGGTTCCTTGGCCTCGAAGTAGTGCGTGACGACCCGGTCCCCCTCGGAGACCAGGGCCACGTGCTCACCCACCACTCCTGGCGCGGCAGCCTCTTCCGCGGCCGCGCGTGCGAGGTCTACCGCCTCGGCGCACAGACGGTCAGGGGCGGGGGTACGGGCCGTACGGCTTCGCGTCGTCGCAGCACTCACAGGTCTCGCTTCTCTCCATACGCCGTCTCACGAGCGCGCCAGCAGCTCCATCGATGTCCGATTTCGGCCATGACAGTTGTGAGCGGAGCGGACCTGGGGGCCGCGTCGACGTCCACACCCGTTGTGCCTGCCTCGGGCGCGCCTTCTGCCACCCATTCTGCGGGATCGCGGAGAGGCGCGCGGCCAAGAACAACCGCCGGTGGCGCGTGAGTGCACGCTACCCTCTCCGCCGCCCCGCGCCCACCTGCCCGTCCCAAACAGGACCGGAACCCTTCCGGAAAGCTTTCGGATCCGCCGCCGGGCGGGGGCGGATCCGCCCGGGACGGGCGGGTGGCCGGCGGTGCGTCCCGGCCATTTCCCGGCCGTTTCCCGGTCGGGGACGACTCACCCGACAGAGCGTCCGGCGCCACGCCCCGGTCCGCTCATCGGTTCGTGACAGCGGGGGGTGGGGCACTATGACTCCGTGACCGCCGCCAGGTCGTCCGACGGATCCGGTCCGCTCCGCAGGGCGGTCCGGGCGATGGGCCGTGCCCTGCGCGCCCCGTTCACGGGCACCGCGCGGGGGATCCGCAGGGCGACGCACGCCCACGGGGCGGGCGAGTCCGGCCTCGGCAAGCTGATCGAACTGCACGCGGTCAACGGCGCGGGTGACGTGATGATCACCGTGGCGCTCGCCTCCACGGTGTTCTTCTCCGTGCCGACGGACGAGGCACGCGGACGCGTCGCCCTCTACCTCGCGGTCACCATGGCCCCCTTCACCCTGCTCGCCCCGGTGATCGGCCCCCTCCTGGACCGGCTGCCGCACGGCCGCCGCGCCGCGATGGCCGGCGCGATGTTCGCCCGGGCGGTGCTCGCGATCACCATGTCGGGCGCGGTGGCCACGGGCGGCCTGGAGCTCTATCCGGCGGCCCTCGGCGTCCTGGTCTGCTCCAAGGCGTACGGCGTGGTGCGCAGCGCCGTCGTCCCCCGCCTCCTGCCGCCCCGCTTCTCCCTGGTGAAGGCCAATTCGCGGGTCACCCTGGCCGGTCTGCTGGCGACGGGCGTGGCGGCGCCGATCGGGGCGGGGCTGCAGAGCATCGGATCCCCCTGGCCCCTCTACGGCGCCTGCGTGATCTTCCTCGGCGGCACCGTCCTCGCCTTCACGCTGCCGCACAAGGTCGACTCCGCGAAGGGTGAGCGCAAGGCCCGCCTCGTCCTCCCCCACGAGGAGGCGGCCCCGGCTCCCCCTCCCCGCACCACCAAGGGCGGCAGGAGCGGCAGCACGAAAGCCGGCAGGAGGAACGGACGGGAGAAGCCGCCGGGGCTGCGGTCCGTCGGACCGTCCGTCCTGCACGGCCTCCAGGCGAACGCCGCGCACCGCGCGCTCTCCGGCTTCCTCATCTTCTTCCTGGCGTTCCTGCTGCGTGAGCACCCCCTGGCCGGGCAGAGCGCCGCCGTCTCCCTCGGCATCGTCGGCGTCGCGGCCGGTGCGGGGAACGCCTGCGGCACGGCGGTGGGCTCCTGGCTCAGGGCACGCGGCCCCGAGGTGATCGTGGCGACGGTGCTGGGGCTCGCCCTGGGCGTCGCCGTCCTCGCGGCGGTGTTCTTCAGCACGGTGATGGTGGCCGCCCTCGCCGCGGTCGCCGGTTTCACCCAGGCCCTGTCGAAACTGTCGCTGGACGCGATGATCCAGCGCGACGTGCCGGAGGAGGTGCGCACCTCGGCCTTCGCCCGGTCGGAGACGCTGCTCCAGATGTCCTGGGTCGTCGGCGGGGCGATCGGCATCGCGCTCCCCCTCAACGGAGTACTCGGCATGTCCGTCGCCGCCGGGCTCCTCGCCCTCGGCGCGGCCGCCTCCGTACGGGGCCTCCTGGGGGCCGCACGGCGCGGCTCACCGCACCCCCGCGTGGCGTGAGCGGCACCGACCGATAACCTTCGGCGCATGACCGTTGCGTTCTTCTCCGGTAAGGGCCGTCGAATCGGCGTCGCTCTTGGTGCCGTGTCCGCGGGACTCCTTGTCCTGTCCGCCTGCGACAAGCCGACGCCGCTCGCCACCGTGACGGTCGGCGACAACTCGTTGAGCACCGAGGCCGCCTGCTACAACGACGGCAAGGCCCTCAAGGAGTCCGAGATCCAGGGCTGCCTCAACAAGAAGGCGGAGAAGTCCGTCGGGGTCGCGATGGACGACAAGGTCCACTTCGGGGTCGACCCCGAGGTCGCGGACCACGGCTGGACACTCTTCATCAACGGCCAGCAGGCCGAGCAGGAGCCGTACAAGAAGACCTACCGGACCATCCCGGGCAGCGCCTTCTTCGCCAGCCAGACCGGCGAGACCACGGCCTCCAAGACGCAGGTCAGCATCGTCGAGACCAAGGGTCAGAAGCTCACGGGCGTCTGGCACTTCCAGCTCAAGAAGACCTCCTGACCTCTCCGACTCCGAGGACCACCGCCGTGCGGGTGCTTGTCGTGACCGCCGTCCCTGCCGAGAGGGACGCGGTCACCCGCGCGTTCGGGGGTGAGCCGCCGGTGCGCCGGGTGCCGGGCGCCGAGCTGCACCGGGCGGGCCCGTTCGACGTCCTCGCGGGCGGCGTGGGTCCGGCCGCCGCGGCGGCCGCCACCGCCTTCGCCCTCGCCGCCGCGCCCGCCGGCGAGCCGTACACGCTCGTGGTCTCGGCGGGCATCGGCGGCGGCTTCGCGCCCGCCGCCCCCGTCGGCTCCCTCGTGGTGGCCACCGGCATCGTCGCGGCGGACCTGGGCGCCGAGACCCCGGACGGCTTCGTGCCCGTCACCGGTCTCGGCTTCGGCAGGGACTCCTTCCAGCCGCCCGCCCCCCTCGTGCGGGACGTGGCCGGGGCCACCGGCGCGGTGCCGGGCCCCGTCCTCACCGTCTCCACCGTGACCGGCAGCGCGGCCCGCACCGCCGCACTGCTGGCCGCGCACCCCGGAGCCGTCGCCGAGGCCATGGAGGGCTTCGGCGTCGCCGAGGCCGCCGACCGGTTCGGCGTGCCGGCCCTGGAGCTCCGGGCCGTCTCGAACGCCGTGGGGCCGCGCGACCGCGAGGCCTGGCGCATCGGCGACGCCCTGGCGGCGCTCACCGAGGCGTTCGGGAAGACCGCACCCGTAGTGGAAAGTTGGACCCCGCATGACCGACTCGACCGACACCGTGACTGACACCGCGACCGATTCCGCCGGCGCACCGCTCCCCGCGCTGCGGATCGCCTTCTCGCCGTGCCCGAACGACACCTTCGTCTTCGACGCCTGGGCCCACGGCCGTGTCCCCGGCGCGCCCGCCCTCGATGTCACGTTCGCCGACATCGACCTCACCAACGGCATGGCCGAGCGCGGCGAGTTCGACGTCCTGAAGGTGTCCTACGCCGTCCTGCCATGGGTGCTCGACGAGTACGCCCTGCTGCCGTGCGGGGGCGCCCTGGGGCGTGGCTGCGGGCCGCTCGTCCTCACGAAGGAGCCGGGCACGGACCTGACGGGGAAGACCGTCGCCGTGCCGAGCGAGCGCTCCACGGCCTATCTGCTGTTCCGGCTGTGGGCGGCCGAGGTCGTACCGGGCGGCGTGGGCGAGATCGTCGTCATGCCGTTCGACGAGATCATGCCCGCGGTGCGCGACGGCCGGGTCGACGCCGGGCTCGTGATCCACGAGGCCCGCTTCACCTATCAGAACTACGGGCTGCACAGCCTCGCCGACATGGGGCAGCACTGGGAGTCGACCACCGGTCTGCCTATCCCGCTCGGCGCGATCATCGCCAAGCGCTCGCTGGGCCAGGAGACGCTGGAGCGGCTCGCGGCATCGGTCCGCACCTCGGTGCGGATGGCCTGGGACGACCCGGAGCAGTCGCGTCCGTACGTCCTGGAGCACGCCCAGGAGATGGACCCGGCCGTGGCCGACCAGCACATCGGTCTCTACGTGAACGAGTTCACCGCCGACCTCGGCGAGAGCGGCTACGCGGCGATCCGCGGCCTGCTGACCCGGGCCGCGGCCGAGGGCCTCGTACCGGCGCTGGCCCCCGACGCCCTGTCCGTCACCGCGCGCTGACAGCGGAGGGCCGGGCCGCTCGGGCCCGGCCGTCCGTCAGACGTCGAGCTGGTCCGCGACCGCCCTCAGCAGACCGGCGATCTTCGCACCGGCTGCCTTGTCGGGGTAGCGGCCCCGCTCCAGCATCGGCGTGATGTTCTCCAGGACCGTCGTCAGGTCCTGCACGATCGAGGCCAGCTCGTCCGGGCTGCGCCGCTGGGCGGCGGCGACCGACGGGGTGGGGTCGAGGATCACGACGGAGAGGGCCTGGTCACCGCGCTGGCCCGCGACCACACCGAATTCGACGCGCTGACCGGGCTTGAGGGCCTCGACGCCGGCCGGGAGTACGGAGGAGTGGACGAAGACGTCGGCGCCGTCGTCGCGCGAAAGAAAGCCGAAGCCCTTTTCCGAATTGAACCATTTGACCTTACCCGTGGGCACGTCTGTCCTCGTCCTCGTACTCGTCGGTGTGCGGAAGAGCCGCGAAACGGCTCCGGATAGCAGTACAGCGGGTCCGTGACCCGCCGTGTCCCAGGCTAATGGCCCAGGGGCCGGACACAAGACGTCACCGACCGGTTCCGCCGAGCGGGGAACTACCCTGGCCGGGTGAGTACTACTCCTTCAGGCGCAGGCGACCGGCTCGTACAGGTCGGCGCGATCGTCTTCTTCATCGGCGCGCTGGCCACCCTGGTCACCGTGGCCCCCCTGTTCCTGGGCACCGACCCGTTCCCGTCCGTCGCGTACGCGGTGTGCATGCTGATGGGTCTGGGCTTCCTGATCGCGGCCGCCGGGGTGGTGCGGTCCGTGTGGAAGAACTCCCCGAAGCGGGCCGCGACGAGGTAGCGGCCCGCCCCGCCCGCTACGCGGAACGCCACTCCTGCGCGTAGTCGTCGAAGATGACGCGCAGGTGGTGGCCGATCTTCAGGTAGTCGAGGTCGTCCAGATTGGCGAGCGAGACCCGGACCGACCACTCGGGGCCGTCGAAGCCTCCGCCGTTGAGCAGCACCACGGAGGTCTGCTCGGCGAGCCGGAAGAGCGGGTCGACGGGCTCGTAGTTCTGCTCCAGGAAGTCGGCGAACTCCTTGCCGTGGACGCGTTCGGCCTCCGCCAGCAGATCCAGCTCGATGTAGTACGCGGCCCGCTTCGGGTCCTCCGAGATCTTCATGTGGACGCCCTCCAGGAGGAGGTCGAGCCGCTGCCGGACAATGGCGCGAATCCGGTGCTTGTACTCCTGGCCCTCGTCCAGCATGTCGAAGAGGGAGAACAGCGCCATCATCACCTGCTGCGGGAGCGAGAGCCCGGCGGTGTGGTTCAGCGCCACCTGCCGGGAGTCCGCGACGAGCCGGTCGATGAAGCGGATCCTCCCCGGCTCCAGCGACAGCGTCCCGTACCGCTTCTCCAGCCGCGCCTTCTGCTCCGGGGACTGCGCGGCCAGCATCCCGTCGATCACGTTGTCGTCGTGCAGCCCGATCACCCCGAGCCGCCAGCCGGTCGCGCCGTAGTGCTTGGAGTACGAGTAGACGAGCAGCGTGTTGCGCGGCAGGTCGGCGGCGAGCGAGCGGAACCCCTCCACGAAGGTCCCGTACACGTCGTCGGTGACGATGATCAGATTCGGGTTGCGTTCGGCCACCAGGGAGACGATCTGCTCGGAGACCCGGGTGGAGAGGGCCAGTGAGGGCGGGTTGCTCGGGTTGACGCAGCAGACCATCCTCACCGACGGGTCGGCGAGCTTCTCGATCTCCTCCGGCGGGTAGCGCCACTGGCGCACCCCGGTCTCGGTGAAGAGGCTGGCCTCCACCAGCACCACGTCGAAGCCGTAGGTGTCCAGCTCCGGGATCTCCAGGTACGGGGTGAACACCGGGACCATCAGGGCGATCCGGTCGCCCTTCTCCAGGATCCCGTTCTTCATCAGGGAGTCGAAGATGTAGCACATGGCCGCCGTGCCGCCCTCGGTGGCGAACAGGCTCATCGTCTGCCCCTCGGGCGGCCGGTGGTCGCACATCTCGTCCGCCAGATAACCGCGCACGATCTGCTCGGTGTGGCGCAGGATGCGGTCCGGCACCGGGTAGTTGTCCCCGATGGAGGAGTCGGCCAGCTCGTGCACGAAGGCGTCGGGCACGAAGCCGAAACGCTTCACCGCGAGGTCGACGCACGCCTTGAGCAGCTCGATGCCGGGCAGACCGGGGTTCGCGCGGACGAAGCGCTCGAAGCGCGCGGCGCAGCCCGACTCCTCGGGCATGCCGCCCAGGTTGTCGGCCGTCCACACCCGCCTGGACTCGCTGATCGCGAAGTAGCCGAGCGCGTGGTACGCCTCACGGGGTCCGGTGGCCACCCAGTTCGGATTGCCCCGGCCCGCGTTGAGCATCGCCTGGGCGGCCATGCCCTTCTGACCGGCCTTGTCGCTCTGCGCCTCCGTCGCGATCTGGATGAACTTGTCCTTCAGCTCGAAGGGGGAGAGCTGGGCGAAGGACCGGATCTCTTCCCGGCTGAGTCTCGTCTTCGGCATGGTGGTGTCCGCTCCCGTGCAGGTCGTGTCAGGTCAGTGGTCGAGGAGGACGGTCACGGCGCCCCGCACCGTCCGGGGTCCCGTGGCCGGCTCCGCTCGCCGCCGTGGTGTCAGGCCCCCAGCACTCCGACGAGGATGGGTCCGGTCAGCGGCAGCAGGAAGTTGGAGAGCGTGTAGGTGATCGTGTAGCCGAGGAGCGGTACGGAGCTCTGGGCCACCTGGGTGATGGAGGTGATCGCCGGGGTGGAGCACTGCTGCCCGGCGATGGCACCGATCAGGAGCGGCTTCTCGATCTTCAGCAGCTTGCGCCCGACGATCAGTGAGATCGTCGCCGGGATCAGGACCATGGCGATGCCGGCGACCGGCAGCAGCGCCCCGTACTCCTTGAGCAGCGGCCAGGCCTGGGGCCCGGCGGCCAGCCCGGTGCAGGCGATGAAGACGGCCAGGCCCATGTCCTTCAAGGTGCTCGCGGCCTGCGGCGGGAACGCGCCGAAGGTCTGGCTGCGGGAGCGGAACCAGCCGAAGACCAGTCCGGAGATCAGACAGCCGCCACCGGTGCCGAGCGACAGCGGGACGTCCCCGGCCTTGACCACGATCTGGCCGAGCAGGGAGCCAGCGACGATGCCGAACCCCAGGTAGATGAAGTCGGTGGAGTCGTTCTTCACCACCGCGCCGAGCTTCGCCACCAGCCGGTTCAGCCCGCCCCGGGCCCCGACCAGGGTGAGCACGTCGCCCCGGGCCAGCGTCGTCTCCGCGCTCGCGGGCAGGTGCTGGTCGTTGCGCAGGACGTCGGTGATGTAGACGCCGTCCTTGCGGAACTCCGGGTGGCGCTTCTCCAGCCGTTCGATGCTCGCGCCGACCGTCTCCTTGTCGGTGACGGCGACCTGACTGGTGGCCAGCGGGGTGTCGAGGCCCGGTACGGCGGGCGTCTCGGGGCCGATCTCCCGGCCCGCCTCGATGATCGCCGACCGGATGCCGACGACCTGGACCAGGTCGCTGAGCGTCAGCTCCAGACCCGCGTCCGGGGAGAGCAGCCTGCTGCCGCGCTTGACCCCCTCGACCGTGATCCGGCCGCCGAACGCACGCTCGAGATCACCGACGGTCCGGCCGTCGGCCAGGGTCACCAGGTAGGTGCGGCCGACCATGCCGGGCAGTGCCTCGCGCTCGTCGGACTCCAGGCCGCCCCCGCCGCCGCGCATCTTCTCCCACAGCTGCCGCGAGGCGGTCGCGAGGTCGATGCGGAGCAGCATCGGCATGATCTGGCTGGTGTAGAGCACGATGGTGATCAGGCCGAACAGGTAGCAGACCGTGTACGCGGTGGCCACGTGCCCCTGGTACTGGGTGATCTGGTCGGACGTCAGGTCGCTGAGCTTGCCGATGGCCTCCGTGGCCGTGCCCACGACGGCGGACTCGGTGGCCGCCCCCGCCAGGATCCCGGCGGCGGTCCCCACGTCCAGGTCGAAGGCCTCGGCCAGTCCGTAGGCGATGCCGAGGACGCAGACCAGCTCGATCAGGCAGAGCGCGAAGAAGCGCAGACTGCTGCGGTTGAGGTTGGCGAAGAACTGGGGGCCGGCCATGTAGCCCAGCGAGAAGATGAACAGGGCGAAGAAGACGGTCTTGACGTCGTCGTCGACGCTGATGTGCTGGGTGCCCAGGAGCAGCGAGACGATCAGCGTCCCGCAGATGCCGCCGAGCGTGATGGGCCCCACCCGGAGTTTGCCGACGAGGTAACCGGCGGCCAGGCAGAGGAAGAGCGAGAGGGCGGGATTGTCGCGGAGAACACCCACCCTGCCTCACCCGCCGATCGGGCAATAACGACAGTAAAGAGACATAGGGGTGAAATTAACAGCAGTGCTGAAGGACGGCACCCGCGACGGCGCCGGGTGCCGGGCGTCGGGCGCCGGGTGTCGGGCGCCGGGTGTCGGGCGCCGGGGGTCGGGCGCCGGGGGTGCCGTCCGGCGGGTCACACCGCCGTGAAGCTCCGCAGCCAGGCGGGGAAGGCGGTGAGGTCCGGCAGGATCACGTCGGCGCCCGCCGCCCGCAGCTCCTCCTCGTCGCACGGGCCGGTCGTGACACCGACCGACAGGGCACCCGCCGCGCGCGCCCCCCGTACGTCGCCGGTGTGGTCGCCGACGTAGATCCGCGCCCCGTGCTCCAGGAGCGCCTCCGCCTTGCCCTCGGCCCAGAGTCCGCCGATCACCGTGTCCGCGGGGATGCCGAGATGGGTGAGGTGCAGCTTGGCGTTCGGCTCGTACTTGGCGGTGACGACCATCGCCTGCCCGCCGAGCGCCTGGACGGCCTCGACGGCCTCCCGGGCGCCGGGCATCGCCGTCGTCGGCACGATCGCCCGGTCCGGGTAGATCGCGCGGAACCGGTCGGCGGCCGCCGCGATCGCGTCGGCGGGGAACCAGTGGGACATCTCCTCCGCGAGCGGCGGGCCGAGCCGGCTGACGACCAGGTCGGTGTCTATGTACACACCCGTCTCGGCTGCCAGCGCCTCGTAGACGGCCTTGATACCGGGCCGGGAGTCGATGAGGGTCATGTCGAGGTCGAATCCGACCGTCAGGGTGGGTGAGGGCATGGGGTCCATTGTGCCGAGTGTCCCGGCGGGCGGATGCGCCGCGGCCGCCCCCGGGGGCCGGGCCGCCGCCCGGCGGGCAGACTCGCCGCAGCAGCCCCTCCCCTGCCGAGGAATGAGAAGTGACTCCGTACTCCCTGGCCTTCTACGTCCACACCGTCACCACCGGCACCGTCCTGGGCCTCCGGCCGGCCGACTCCCCCGACCGGGTCGCCGCCGTCATGGGGACGGACTTCGCCGAGAACGCCTTCGGCAGGCGGACCCTGGTGCGCGACTACGGCCTGGCCGAGTTCCACTTCCACCGCGACCGCGGCGGCGCCCCCTGGTCGGGGCACCACTTCAGCCTCCAGGTGCACCGGCTCGCCCGCCGCGACCGCGCACTTCCGGGCGAGGTGCTCCGTGCCCGCTACGGGCGCTTCGCACCCCGGCTGCGGTTCGAGAAGCTCCAGCGCCTCCTGGACCGGCGCGGCGTCCCCCTGGTGGAGATCCCGGAGAGTCCGGCCAACGGGCCCTCCTACCGCACGTTCTGGCAGCCCGGCTCGCGGACGGCCGTCTCCTTCGTCGCCGTCCGGGGCGCCGGCGGCACCCCGGGAGACCCGCCCGTCGGTGACGTGTACAGGATCCAGGCGCCGGTGACCGCCGCCGAGGTGGAGATGCGCGGGGCCCTCGCCCGGGAACGGAGGCCGTAGGCTCTCTGCCCGTCCTCACAGCCCGCGCACGGACCTGGCCAGGCGGCTTCTCGTTCGACGTCAGCCCCGAGAAGACCGACCAGGCGGACGCGGATGCCATCTTCCACGCGACGTAGGTCAGGGCCGGGGAGTGCTGGACGGTCCGGCACTCCCTGGGGGGAGCGTCGGCCGCGGCCCTCAATAGCCGATCGTGAATCGGCGCTGGACGAAACGCGGCAGCTCGACCTCGTCGATCAGGGCGACGGCGGCGTCCTCGGCGGAAATGCGACTGCGTCCGTCGGCATCCAGGACGTGCTGGTCACCCCCGGTCCGGAAGCGTCCGGTGCGCTCGCCGGGCGCGATGTCCCCGGACCGGACCGCTCAGCGGTAGCCGGTCGCGTCGGCGGGGCCGCCGACGTCCTGGACCTCGGTGAGGTAGCGCCAGGCGTCCGGCCGGCTGCCGTCGAGGTCGGTGAACCCGTACTCCCGCGCCAGCCCGCCGCTGGACAGCGACTGCCCGTTCCACCGGCTCACCCCGGGATCGGTGGCCAGCGCGACGACGGCCCGCCCCGTGTAGGACGGCGTCTCGGAGATGCAGAAGTGCGGCACCCGGTCGAGGGCGTCATGCCAGGTCTCCTCGGTCACCTCGAAGGCGTCGAGCATGATCTCCGAGCGCATCCATCCCGGGGTCAGCGCCACCGCCGTCGCGCCGCGCGGGCCCAGTTCGTGGCCCAGGGAGAAGCCCATGCGGAGCACGGCCGTCTTGGCGAGGTCGTAGAAGAAGGAGTTCCGGTAGGTGTCCCGGTTGTACGCGGCGGTCCCGTCGGTCATCTCGACGACCAGCCCGCCCGTGCCACGCAGCAGGAGGGGGAGCGCGTGGTGGCTGGTGATCGCGTGCGTCTCCACGGCCAGCCGCAGAAGTCGCAGCCCCTTCTCCAGGTCGTGTTCCCACACGGGGGTGTCCCACGCGAAGAGGTGCTCACCGCCCCAGATGTCGTTGACCAGCACGTCCAGCCGGCCCTGTTCGGCCGCGACGCGGTCCACCAGGGCGCGGACCTGCGAGGGGACCAGGTGGTCGGTGGGGGCGGCGATGCCGTGGCCGCCCGCCCCGGTCACCAGGTCGGCCGTGTCCTCGATGGTCTCGGGGCGGTCGTACTCCGACCGCTGGGTCCGGGTGCTGCGTCCGGTGACGTAGACGGTGGCCCCGGCGGCGCCGAGCTCGACGGCGATCCCCCGGCCGGCTCCTCGCGTCGCCCCCGCGACGAGGGCGACCTTTCCGTCCAGTGCGCCTGCCATGTGTGTCCTCCTGGATCGATCCGCGCGCCGGGACGCGCCGCTGTCCGTGCGGGCGGCGGGGACACCATGGTTGCCTGGAAACCGGACATCTTCTGTCGCCTTTGCCGGGCGTCTCGCCGGTTCCCACCAGAGGGACCAGGGAGAAACCTGTGGGGTGCGGGGTCAGGTCCGCACCCCACAGGTGGTTCAGGGACGTCCGCGTGGCGGCATCCGCCTCAGCCCGCGGAAGTCATCCGCAGCACCGCCAGCCGCGTCAGCTCGCGCTCCTGCGGCTCGGTGTCGAGCGCCCGGTGCAGGGCGAGCCCCTCGATCAGCGCGTCGAGCTGACGGGCGGTGTCCGGGTCGAAGTGCTGCTCCAGCAGCCGGCGGCTGCGGTTCATCCACGCGTGGGTGAGCTCGCGGTACTCGTCGCGCCGGGCGGCCAGGGTGTAGAGCTCCTGGGTGAGGACGAGCTCGCGGCGCGGCCCCTCGGAGAGCAGGTGGATGAGGTCGGTGACCGCCTCACGGGCCTCCTCCGGCGTGCCGGCCCGGCCCAGGTGCAGCTCGAACACCGCCACGATCTGGTCGGCGAAGCGGGTGAAGGCCTCGCGCAGCAGTTCGTCGATGCCGCTGAAGTGGTACGTCATCGAGCCCAGCGGCACATCGGCGCGCGCGGCGATCTTGCGGTGCGAGACGCCGGCGACGCCCTCGTCGGCGATGTGGTCGAGCGTGGCGGCGAGGATCCGCTCGCGCCGCTGGGGGTCCGTACGTCCGGTGGCCATGGGGCGGGCGGGTCAGACGCCGCGGACGACGCGGGCGGGGTTGCCCACGGCGACGACGTCGGCGGGGATGTCCTTCGTGACCACGGCACCGGCGCCGATCACGGAGTTGTCGCCGATGGTCACCCCGGGGCACACGATGACCCCGCCGCCGAGCCAGACGTTGTCGCCGATGGTGATGGGGAGCGCGGCTTCCAGCTTGTCCCGGCGGGGCCCGGGCTCGACGGGGTGGGTGGGGGTGAGGAGCTGGACGTTGGGGCCGATCTGGCAGTCCTCACCGATGGTGATGCGTGCGACGTCCAGCGCGGTGAGGTGGTAGTTGACGAAGGTGCGGGCGCCGATGGAGATGTTGCTGCCGTAGTCGACGTAGAGCGGCGGGCGCAGGTCGACACCCTCGCCCACGGACTCCAGCAGCTCGGCGAGGACCGTCCTGGCCTCGTCGGCGTCCTCGGTGTAGGCGGCCTGGAAGCGGGCCGCCAGGTGCATCGCCCGCTGCTGCCGCCGGGCGATCTCCGGATCGTCGGCGATGTAGAGGTCACCCGCGAGCATGCGCTCCAGGTTGGTGCGCGGATCGTCGGCGAAGTAGTCCATCGGCATCGGCATGCGTACGACCGTACACCTTGAGGCGTACGGTCGTACACTCCGGGGCGTCGCCCCACCGACGGGCACTCCCGTCGGCCGCCGCGCCCGCCCCGGCCGGCCTCTCGGTCCTCGGCTCCTGTCAGCCCGTCAGTCTGCGGGCGCGCCACACCAGATAGAGCGCCGACGCCACCGCCGCGACGCGCACCACCACCGGCCAGACGTCCGTCATCGCGTCACCCATCGCCCCCTCGGCGAGCGGCTCACCCCAGCGGCCCTCCATGCGGCCCCACAGCCAGACGAAGGCTCCGGCGACGACCACGCCCGGCAGGCCCAGCGCGACCCACTTCGCCTCCGCCCGCGAGAACTTGCGCGAGCTGTACGCCAGCAGCCACCCACCCGCGAGGGCCAGCCACGACCCGAGGACGGCGCCGGCCACCAGCAGCGCGGCGGCCAGCAGCAGCAGAGGGTTGGAGAGGCGGGGCCGCGCGGCGGCTCCGGCGTCCACTTCGGCGGCCTTCCTGGGCCGTCGCAGCCGCAGCCTCATCCGGGGCCCCGGCACCGACGGCGGGGCCGGGGCCGGGGCCTCCTCGTCGTCCGTCTTCGGTGCGGCCTCGTCCGTCCCCGAGGGCGCGCGCGGGGCCGGGGTCCTCGGCGCGCCCGGCATGCCGAACAGCTCCGGACTCTCCAGCCCGCCCACGAACCCGGGCACGGCCGTGCCCGGACCCAACGCCCCGGGGCCGCTCTGCGCGGTCTCGCCGAACGGCCCGGGCTCGATCCGCCACCACTCCGGCTCACCCCCGGGCGGCGCCTGGCCCAGCCCGGTCATGTGCGGCGCGGACGCCGCCGGCCAGTCCGGGGCAGGCCCCCCGGGAGCCGGCCCCCCGGCGCCCGGATCCGCGTGCCCGGCCGTCGCGGCCTCCGGCGACGCGCCCTTGCGCGACACGTCTTTCCTGAGCAGGCCCCGCCGGGCCCGGGGGATCCCGGGCGAGACGTCCGCGCCCTCGGCCGCTTCCGCCCGGGGCGGGGCCGGCAGCACCTCCCCGTCACCCGACTCGGCCGCCGCGGCGACGAGTTCACCCGGCGCCCCGAGACGGCCGATGATGCGCCGGACCACCGCCGGGGAGTCGGATCCGTCCGTGCCGCGCTGCCGGTCGATCTCGCCCCGTAGGGTCGCGACGAGTCTCATCCGGGCGCCCGAGGACAGCTGTTGCCGCTGTGCCAGGTCACCGACCCGGCTGAGGTAGTCGTAGACAAGCTGGTCGCTCTCGATCCCCACGCGCTGGTTCTCCCTCCACCCGCCCTGCCCCGACGGTAGCGTTCCAGGGGCTACCGTGGGACGGATGGGGACGACCACACCACCGCGCACGCTCGCCGAAGCCCTGCGCGCCCGGGGCGACGAATCGCTGGCAGGGCTGCTGCGTGCCCGCCCCGACCTGCTCAGCCCCGTGCCGAACGACATCACGCAACTGGCCACGCGGGCCGGCACCCGGGCCTCCGTCGTCCGTGCGCTGGAGCACCTCGACCGGTTCGCCCTGCAGACCGCGGAGGCGCTGGCCGTGGCGCCGGACCCCGCCCCGTACGACACGCTGCTCGCGCTCCTCACCGGCGACGGGCAGGACGACGGCGAGGGGCGCGACGACGCGGGCGCGGCGATCACCGCCGCCCTGCCGGACGCCCTCGCGACCCTGCGCGAACAGGCCCTGGTCTGGGGCGAGGACGCCCGGCTGCACCTCGTGCGCACCGCACGCGAGCTGCTCGCCCCGTCGCCGCAGCACCCCTCCCCCACGGGCCTCGGCCCGACCGTCTCCGAGGCCACGGCCGGGATGTCGCCCGGCAGGCTGCAGGAGATCCTGACCGCCGCCGGACTGCCGGCCACCTACGACCCGGTGTCCGCCGTCACCGCGCTGGCCGGGCTCTTCACGGACCGGACCAGGATGGCCGAGCTGCTGGACACCGCCCCGGTCGAGGCGCTGTCCGTGCTCGACCGGCTGGTCTGGGGCCCGCCCTACGGGGAGGTCACCCCGAATCCCACCCCGCCCGTGCAGTGGCTGCGCGACCGCGGCCTGCTGCTGCCCGTGTCGACGCGCACCGTCGTCCTGCCGCGGGAGGCGGCGCTGCACCTGCGGGCCGGCCGCGCCCACCGTGTGCCCGAGCCCGTCGCGCCGGTGCTCGTGGCGGCGGCCGAGCGCGATCCCCAGGCTGTGGACAGAGCCGCGGCGGGCCAGGGCTTCATGGCGCTGTCCACCGTCGAGGATCTGCTGAAGCTCTGGAACAACGGCGGCCCCGCCATCCTGCGCGCCGGCGGCCTGAGCGTCCGCGAGCTGAAGCGCGCCGCCGGCGCGCTCGACGTGTCCGAGCCCGTCGCCGCCTTCTGGATCGAACTCGCCTACGCCGCGGGCCTGCTGGCCTCCGACGGCGAGACCGACGAGCGGTACGCGCCGACCCCGGCCTCCGACGAGTGGCTGGACCTCCCCGCCCAGGACCGCTGGACCCACCTCGCCACCGCCTGGCTCGCCGCCACCCGCACCGCGGGCCTCATCGGCGGCCAGGACGCCAAGGGCCGGGCGCTGTCCGCCCTCGGCCCCGATCTGGACCGCTCGGCCGCCCCCGAGGTACGCCACCGGGTCCTGGCCCTGTTCGCCTCGCTCCCGCCGGGCACCGCGCCCGACCCGCAGACCCTGCTCGCCCGGCTCCGCTGGGAACGTCCGCTGCGCTCGACGGCACCGGGCGGGCCCACGGCGCCGGGCGACGCCTCCGACCTCCGCTCCCGGATCGCCCTGTGGACGGTCAACGACGCGGAGCTGCTCGGCATCACCGGCCGCGGCGCCCTCTCCTCCCAGGCCCGCGCGCTGCTCGACGAGGGCCCCGCTGCCGCCGCCGCCCGCCTCGCCCCGCTGATCCCCGAACCCCTGGACCACGTCCTGCTCCAGGCCGACCTGACCGCGGTCGCGCCCGGACCGCTGGAACGCCCGCTCGCCGAGATGCTGTCGGTGCTCGCCGACGTCGAGTCCAAGGGCGGCGCCACGGTCTACCGCTTCACCCCGGGCTCCGTACGCCGCGCGCTCGACGCCGGACGGGCCGCGACCGACCTGCACGCCTTCCTGGCCACCCACAGCCGTACGCCGGTGCCGCAGCCGCTGAGCTACCTCATCGACGACGTGGCCCGCCGCCACGGCCACCTGCGGATCGGCGCCGCCTCCGCCTACGTACGCTGCGACGACGAGGCCGTGCTCAACGAGATCCTGGCCGACAAGCGCTCGGCCACCCTGCGGCTCCGCCGCCTCGCCCCGACCGTCCTGGCCGCGCAGGCCGACCCGGGGTCGCTCCTCGACGGGCTGCGCGAGATGGGGTACGCCCCGGCCGCCGAATCCGCCGAGGGCGACGTCCTGATCACCCGGGCCGGCGCCCGCCGCACTCCGCCCCGTACGCCGCCCGTCCCCGTCCCCGAGGGCCCCCCGGTCCCGGACGCCACCCTGCTCGCCGCGGCCGTACGGGCCGTCCGGGCAGGGGACTCCGCCGCCAGGGCCGTCCACAAGGACACCCCGGACACGGCGGGAGCGGGCGGCGGCTCCCTCCCGCGCACGACCCCCGCCGAGACCCTCGCCACGGTGCAGGCGGCCGCGATGACCGGCTCGGCGGTCTGGATCGGCTACGTCAACGCGGAGGGCGCGGCCAGCCAGCGCGTCATCGCCCCGGTCAAGGTCGAGGGCGGCTTCGTGACGGCGTACGACCACACGGCCGACGAGGTCCGGACGTATCCGCTGCACCGGATCACGGGCGTCGCGGAGCTCGCCGACGAACAGACGACCTGACGCGCCCGCCCCTGGTGGGCCGTCAGGGAGCCGGCAGCCCGCCCGCCTCGGCGGCCTCACGGAGCACGTCGACGAGCATGGGCATGGTGAGCCGTCCCGTGAACGTGTTGCGCTGACTGGGGTGATAGCTGCCGAACAGGCGCAGCTCCTGCCTCCGCTCCGTCGCGGGGAGGACGACGTGCGCGCCGTGGCCGAAGGCGGGACGCGGGCGCGGCACCCGCCATCCCGCCTCCGTGAGCACGGGGAGCAGCGCCTGCCAGCCGAAACCGCCGAGGACCACCACCGCGCGCAACCCCGGGCCCAGCAGGTCCAGCTCCGCGGCCAGCCAGGCGCGGCAGGTGTCGCGTTCCCCCGGGGTGGGCTTGTTCGCCGGGGGTGCGCAGTGCACGGGTGACGTGAGCCGTACCCCGCGCAGGGTGAGGCCGTCCCCGGCGTGGACGGAGGACGGCTGTGAGGCGAGCCCCACCGTGTGCAGCGCCTCGAAGAGGAAGTCGCCGGCGGCGTCGCCGGTGAACATCCGGCCGGTCCTGTTGCCCCCGTGCGCGGCGGGTGCGAGCCCGACGACCGCCACGGCGGCGTCCGGCGGCCCGAAGCCGGGGACGGGCCGCGCCCAGTAGTCCTCGTCCTGGAAGGCCGCGCGCTTGACCTCGGCGACCTCCTCGCGCCAGGCCACCAGCCGGGGGCAGGCCCGGCACCCCGCGACGCGCGCGTCCAGCTCGCCGAGGCCGGCGCACCGCGGCGCGTGGTACGCCGGGAACCCCGGGTCCCCGGGCCCGGGCCCCGCCGCTCCGGCTCCGTCCATCCCTCCACGCTACGGGCCCGGACGGGTCCGGACCGCACTCCGTCACGCACGCGCGCCACCCGTTCGCGGCGGATGCGGCACACTGGACGTTTGGCCGTTCGCACCCGGACGGCCACCCCCCGCAGGAAAGGGCCGACGCGCGTGACCGGACCCCTCATCGTCCAGAGTGACAAGACGCTGCTCCTCGAGGTCGACCACGACCAGGCGGAAGCCTGCCGCCGTGTCATCGCGCCCTTCGCCGAGCTGGAGCGTGCCCCCGAGCACATCCACACCTACCGCGTGACCCCGCTCGGCCTGTGGAACGCCCGCGCCGCGGGGCACGACGCCGAGCAGGTCGTCGACGCGCTCGTGGAGTACTCGCGCTACCCCGTGCCGCACGCGCTCCTCGTCGACATCGCCGAGACGATGGCGCGGTACGGCCGCCTCACCCTGTCCAAGCACCCCGTCCACGGTCTGGTGCTGACGTCCAACGACCGGCCGGTGCTGGAGGAGATCCTCCGCTCGAAGAAGGTCCAGCCGCTGGTCGGTGCGCGCCTCGACCCGGACACCGTGGCCGTGCACCCGTCCGAGCGCGGGCAGATCAAGCAGACGCTGCTCAAGCTGGGCTGGCCGGCCGAGGACCTCGCCGGTTACGTCGACGGCGAGGCGCACCCGATCGAGCTCGACCAGGACGGCTGGGCGCTCCGCCCGTACCAGAAGCAGGCCGTCGACGGGTTCTGGCACGGCGGCTCGGGCGTCGTCGTGCTCCCCTGCGGCGCGGGCAAGACGCTGGTCGGGGCCGGTGCCATGGCCGAGGCCAAGGCGACCACGCTGATCCTGGTCACCAACACCGTCTCCGCCCGCCAGTGGAAGCACGAGCTGGTGAAGCGGACCTCGCTGACCGAGGACGAGATCGGCGAGTACAGCGGTACGCGCAAGGAGATCCGGCCGGTCACCATCGCCACGTACCAGGTGCTGACCACCCGCCGTAAGGGGATCTACCCGCACCTGGAGCTGTTCGACTCCCGCGACTGGGGGCTCGTGATCTACGACGAGGTGCATCTGCTGCCCGCGCCCGTCTTCAAGTTCACCGCCGACCTCCAGGCCCGTCGCCGCCTCGGTCTCACCGCGACGCTGGTGCGCGAGGACGGCCGTGAGTCGGACGTCTTCTCGCTCATCGGGCCGAAGAGGTTCGACGCCCCGTGGAAGGAGATCGAGGCACAGGGCTACATCGCGCCCGCCGACTGCGTCGAGGTCCGCGTGAATCTCACGGACTCGGAGCGTCTCGCCTACGCGACGGCCGAGGCCGAGGAGAAGTACCGGTTCTGCGCGACGACCGCGACGAAGCGGAAGGTCACCGAGGCGCTGGTCCGCAAGCACCGGGGCGAGCAGACCCTGGTCATCGGCCAGTACATCGACCAGCTGGACGAGCTCGGTGAGCACCTGGACGCCCCGGTGATCAAGGGCGAGACGAGCAACGCGCAGCGCGAGAAGCTGTTCGAGGCGTTCCGGCAGGGCGAGATCAACGTGCTGGTCGTGTCGAAGGTCGCGAACTTCTCGATCGACCTGCCGGAGGCGACGGTCGCGATCCAGGTGTCGGGGACGTTCGGCTCGCGCCAGGAGGAGGCACAGCGGCTCGGCCGGGTGCTGCGGCCGAAGGCGGACGGGCACGAGGCCCGGTTCTACTCGGTGGTCGCCCGCGACACGATCGACCAGGACTTCGCGGCACACCGCCAGCGGTTCCTCGCCGAGCAGGGGTACGCCTACCGGATCGTCGACGCGGACGAGCTGCTGACGGAGAGCTGACAGGAATCTCCGGGAGGGATCAGCGGCGGCAGGGACGAGCGGCGGCGGATCAGCGGTGGCGGCGGACGACGCCCGCCTCCTCCGCGTACTCACCGAGCACGGCCACACCGAACGCGGTGCGCGCGAACACGGAAACGGCGCGCACCGCGTTTCCCATGCGGTGGCTTCGTGGGTGACCGGTCGCCGCGGTCGCGCCGTGCGCGGGGCCGGTCCTGTCCGGGTTCAGATAAAGGCTGCTCATGTATCCATGGTGCTCCGCCCGGGTGCCCTCCGGCATCGGTCTGCGGGCCGAAGCGCGGGCGGGCGCGGGTAGGCCCCAGGTCGCATGCCGTCCCCTACGGGACGGAGACGGCACCGCGTACGGGACGGAGACGGCACCGCGCCAATTCGTTCGCCCCCGGGGTCCGCGATCGCTACAATCGCCGGTCTGCCCGCCTCCCGCACCGTGGTACCGGCCAGCCCTTCGAGCGGCCGGCAGCCGGGGGAGCGCCGCCGACCGGACGGAAACCGGCCGACAACCGCCGCACGCGCCCACGCGCGTGCGCATCCGCGTGTGAACGTCCCCGAGCGGACAGGGCGGTGTGCCCTGTCCGCCGTCCTGCGTCGAAAAGCCGGAGGCAACACCGTGCCCGCGCACGAAGAGTCAAGCAATCCACTGGTCAGGGAGCGGGCGCACCTCGCCGCGTCCCGTGCCGCGCTGCGCGCCATGCGCGAGGACGTACAGGCGCTCGACATCCGCGATGTCACCGCGAACTGGGTCAACGCCGCCGTTCTGCAGGCTCAGATCGACGACCGCATCAAGGCGCTCGCCGACCTCTCCCACACCCCGCTGTTCTTCGGCCGCCTCGACTACCTCCACGTGGTCGGCGCCGAGAAGGCGGAGGGCGCGGAGGGCGAGCGGTTCTACATCGGGCGGCGCCACGTCCACGACGCCCACGGCGACCCGATGGTCATCGACTGGCGCGCCCCGGTCTCGCAGCCCTTCTACCAGGCCTCCAGGAACAACCCGCTGGACGTCGACCGGCGCCGCCGCTTCGGCTACACCGGGGGCGAGCTGACCGCGTACGAGGACGAGCACCTCACCGACCCCGCGGAGACCGAGCAGACCAGCAAGCTCCTCCAGGCGGAGATCGAACGGCCCCGTGTGGGGCCGATGCGTGACATCGTCGCGACGATCCAGCCCGAGCAGGACGAGATCGTCCGCAGCGGCCTGGGCGGGTCGGTCTGCGTCCAGGGAGGCCCCGGCACCGGGAAGACGGCCGTCGGCCTGCACCGTGTCGCCTACCTCCTGTACGCGCACCGCGACCGCCTCGCCCGCACCGGCACCCTCGTCATCGGCCCGAACCGGTCGTTCCTCCACTACATCGAGCAGGTCCTGCCCGCGCTCGGCGAGCTGGAGGTGCAGCAGGCGACCGTCGAGGACCTGGTGACGGCGCGCGTCGAGGTGCGCGGCACCGACGAGGCGGCCGCGGCGGTGATCAAGGGCGACGCCCGGATGGCGGAGGTCCTGCGGCGGGCGATCCGCTCGCACGTGACGCCCCCGGCCGAGCCGGTCGTGGTGGTGCGCGGCTCCCGCCGCTGGAGGGTCCCGGCCCATGAAGTCGCCCATATGGTCGACGAGTTGCTGGCCCGGGACATGCGGTACGGGGCGGCCCACGAGGCTCTCCCGCAGCGCATCGCGCACGCGGTCCTGGTGCGGATGGAGGAGGCGGGCGAGGCACCGGACGACCGGGTGCAGAACGCGGTGGCGCGCAATCCGGCCGTGAAGGCCGCCGTGAAGGCGGTCTGGCCCGCGGTGGAGCCGGCGAAGCTGGTGCTGCGGCTCCTCACGGACGCGGACTTCCTGGCGGCGCACGCGGAGGGGATCCTCACGGGCGACGAGCAGAAGCAGATCCTGATGGCCAGGCCCGCGCGCAGTGTGAAGTCGGCGAAGTGGTCGGCGGCGGACGCGGTCCTGATCGACGAGGCGGCCGACCTCGTGGCCCGCACCCACTCGCTGGGCCATGTCGTCATCGACGAGGCCCAGGACCTGTCCCCGATGCAGTACCGCGCGGTGGGCCGGCGCTGCTCGACCGGTTCGGCGACGGTGCTCGGCGACCTGGCCCAGGGGACGACCCCGTGGTCGACGCAGAGCTGGGAACAGGCGCTGTTCCACCTCGGCAAGGCGGACGCGGTCGTGGAGGAGCTGACGGCCGGCTTCCGTGTGCCGCGTGAAGTGATCGCGTACGCCTCCCGTCTCCTCCCCGCGATCTCCCCGGGCCTCGCCCCCGTGGAGTCGGTGCGTGAGACGCCGGGCTCGCTGGCGGTGCGCGAGGTCGCGGCGGACGACCTGGACGCCGCGGTGGTCGCGGCGTGCGAGGAGTCGCTGCGCCACGAGGGCTCGATCGGCCTGATCGCCGCCGACGCCCGCATCCCGGCGCTGTCGGCGGCGCTCGCGGAGGCGGGCCACAGCGTCCTCTCCCCCGGTGAGGAGACGACGGCGGAATCCCGGCTGACGCTCGTCCCGGCCTCGCTCGCGAAGGGACTCGAGTACGACTACGTCGTCCTGGACGAGCCCGCGGCCGTGGTCGACGGCGAGCCCGACGAGCGCACCGGCCTGCGCCGTCTGTACGTGGCCCTGACCCGTGCGGTCTCGGGGCTCGTGGTCCTGCACGCGGCCCCGCTGCCGGAGCAGCTGGGGTAGCGGGGTCGGTCGGCCGTCCGGGCGCCCGGACGGCCGACCGACCGGACCGGCCGGCCCGTCGTCAGGTCAGCCGATCACCGTCACCGTGGTCAGCACGGTGACCGCCACCATCGCCGCCTGCATGGTGCGGATCGCCGTGCGGACCTCGTCGCCCGCCCACCGGCCGTCCGCGATCTTCTCCATGCGCGGCGTCACCTCCCGCGCCGGGACCTCCGGGAACGCGAGGCGGTGCAGCTTGGCGGCGTGTATCAGGGCGATGAGACCGGCCGTGCGGTCGTCCGGATCCGCGCCACGCAGCACCACCGAGGCCAGGCGCTCCCGCAGCTCGCGCTCGGGGGCGCCGTCGGCCTCCGGGTAGCGGCGCACCGGGAAGAGGCCCAGCACCTTGCGCTGCTCCTCGCTCACGAGCCCTCGGGCGCGGAGGCTCTCGATCGTGGCTCCGACCGCTCTGCCGTGGTCCTTCGTCAGCCAGTCCGTCACCTTGGGAGCTCTGCTCTTCTTCGCCGCCCAGGCGTCGATCAGGCCGAGCCGCTCGTCGAGGAGGCCGGTGCCCGTGGGCGTCCGGTCGGCCACCTCCAGCCGCCCCTCGGCGACGGCGAGCCGTCCCGCCAGGGCGAGTTCGAGCACGATCCCGCCCGCGACCGCCCAGCCGGCGGCCTCCCGGTCCTTGGCCGCCCCGGACTCGTCGTCCAGGGACAGCAGCATGATCTCTTCGCCCAGCGTGACCGACATCGTCCACTCCCGTTCGTATGCCTACTCTGAGTGACGAACGGCGGGCGTGTGTGGTTCCCGGTTCTCCGGTCCTTCCGCGTCGAGGTGCGGCAGGATCCCGTCCAGCCATCGCGGCGTCCACCAGGCGGCCCGGCCGAGCAGGGTCATGACGGCGGGCACCAGCAGCAGCCGTACGACGGTGGCGTCGATGAGGACGCTGGCGGCGAGGCCGAGGCCCAGCATCTTCACGACGATGTTGTCGCTGATGATGAAGGCGGCGAAGACGCTGACCATGATCAGGGCGGCGCAGGTGATGACCCGCGCGGTGATCTCCAGGGCGTGCGCCACGCTCGCCCTGGGGTCCCTGGTGGCCACCCACGCCTCGTGGATCCGGGACAGGAGGAAGATCTCGTAGTCCATGCTGAGACCGAAGACGATGGCGAACATCATCATCGGTACGTAGCTCTCGATCGGCACGTCTCCCGAGACCCCGAGCGCGGGTCCGCCCCAGCCCCACTGGAAGACGGCGACCACGACCCCGTACGAGGCGGCGATCGACAGCACGTTGAGCACGGCCGCCTTGACCGCGACGAGCAGCCCGCGGAACACGGCCAGGATGACGAGGAAGGCGAGGGCGACCACCACGGCGATGATCAGGGGCAGCCTGCTGGAGACGATGTCCAGGAAGTCGACCTGGGCGGCCGTCGTGCCGGTCACGTAGCCGCTCGCGGCCGTCCCGGACACCGCGTCGGGCAGCACGTCGTGCTTCATGCGGTTGACCAGGCCGGTGGTCCGCGCGTCCTGCGGTGCGGCGACGGAGTAGGCGGTGGCGGTGAGGACGTCGCCGTCCGAGGTGGGGGTGAGCGGGGTGATGAGGGCCGCGTCCGGCACCTTGGCCAGCGCCTGTTTCGCCTGGCTCTCCAGCGCGGACCGGTCGTCCTGGGAGACCTTGGTCTGGTCGATCACGAGTGTCAGCGGGCCGTTCGAGCCCGGCCCGAAAGCCGAGGACATGAGGTCGTAGGCGCGCCGGTCGGTGAAGGATCGGGGGTCGGCACCGTCCCCGATGTGCCCGAGCTGGATGAAGAAGAGCGGGAAGGCGAGGACGGCCAGCACGACCACCCCGGTGGCCAGGAACCACCACGGCCGGCGCTCGACCCGCTGCGCGTACCGGTGCCACGTGCCGTGCGCCGCCCGCTCCTGGTCGTCCGCCGCCCCACGAGGATCCACGGACTCCGAGGGCCCCACGGGCTCCGAGGGCTCCACGGGCTCCGAGGGCTCCACGGCCTTCGGGGTACGGGGCTCCCCGCCGGTCTCCACCTCGGCGATCGGCTTCCGGACGTGGATCCGGTCGATCTGCCGCCCCATCAGCCCGAGCACGGCCGGCACCAGGGTCAGCGCCCCGAGCACGGCCGTGACGACGGTGACGGCGGCCGCCAGCCCGAGCTTGCCGATGAAGTCGATCCCGGAGACCCACAGCCCGCAGAGGGCGATGATCACCGTGCACCCGGACAGCAGCACGGCCCGGCCGCTGGTGGCGGTGGCCGCCCCGGCAGCGGCCACCGGGTCCGTGCCGTCCATGACGTTCTGACGGTGCCGGGTGACCAGGAAGAGGGCGTAGTCGATGCCGACGCCGAGCCCGATCATCGTGGCCAGGGTCGGCGACACCGTCGCGAAGGTCGTCGCCGCGGCCAGCAGGCCCAGCAGGGCGAGCCCGCAGACCACGCAGACGAGGGCGGTGACGAGCGGCAGCAGGGCGGCCACGAGGCTGCCGAAGCCGATCAGCAGCACCACCACGGCGACCCCGAAACCGATGGCCTCGCTGATGCGGTCGTTCGCGGCGGGCCGGGCCAGCTCGCCCAGCGAGCCTCCGTACTCCACCTCGGCGCCCGCCGCCCGCAGCGGCTGCACCGCCGAGTCCACCCCGTCGAGGTACCCCGACCCCAGGGTGGAGGGCTGCTCACTGAACCGGACGGTGATGTACGCCGTCCTCCCGTCGCCGGAGAGCGGTCCCACATCCGGGCCGCTCGTACTGCTCTGGGCGGTCAGGGGGTTCTGGACGGAGAGCACGTCGGGCAGCTTCTGGAGGCTGTCCACGACCGTGGACATCTGGCTGCTCAGTCCGGTGAGCGACGCGTCGGCGTCGTGCACGACCACCTGGCTGCTGTAGCCGCCGGCCGAGGGGGCGTGCGCCTCCAGTACGTCGAGGCCCTCCTGCGACTGGGTCCCGGAGATCGAGAAGTCGTCGGAGTAGTCGCCGCCCCAGGTGTGGTGCAGGACCTGGAGCACGGCGAGCGCGGCCAGCCACAGCACGAAGACGATCACGAAGTGGCGCGCGCACCAGGCACCGGTCGCGTGCAGCGTCCCCGTCCGCCGCGCGGCGGTGCCGGGATCGCGTGCGGGCTGCGGATGCGACATGCGGACTCCGGGGCTGGGCCGGGCACCTGGGACACCAGCATTCAAAGCCGGTCCCGGCGCCGCGGCACCCCGGAGTGGGGGAACGGGTGACGCGTCGGCCGCGCCCACCCGTCAGCTGTCGAGCGCCGTACGCCACTCCCGTACCGCCCCGGCGTCCACCGGACCGTCCCAGCCGCCCGGGCGGGCCGCCCCTCCGATGTGGAAGGCCTCGATGCCCGCGTCGCGCAGACGCGGCAGGTGGTCCAGGCGCAGGCCGCCGCCCACCATGATCTGCGGTTCGTAGCCGGGCAGGTCCGCGTGCGCCGCTTCGGCGAGCAGCGTCTCCATGCCGTCGTCGACGCCGCGCGGCGAGCCCGCCGTGAGGTAGGTGTCCAGCCCCGGCAGGTCGGCGAGGTGCTTGCGCAGCACGTCACGGTCGGCGGCGCGGTCGATGGCGCGGTGGAAGGTCCAGGGGCGGCCGTCGAGCTCGGCGACGAGGCGCTCGACGGCCACCAGGTCGGCGTGGCCGCCCTCGTCGAGGAAGCCGAGGACGAATTCCTCGGCGCCCGCGGCGCGCAGCGCGCGGGCCTTGTCCACGAGGACACCGATGTCACCCGCGGCGAATCCGTCCGCGACCCTGAGCATGACCCTCAGCGGGATGTCGACGGCGGCCCGGATCTCCTCGAAGACCGCGAGCGGGGGCGTCAGGCCGTCGGCCGCCATGTCGGTGACCAGTTCGAGGCGGTCAGCACCGCCCTCCTGCGCCGCGACCGCGTCCTCGGCGTCGAGAGCGATCACCTCCAGGACTGCACGGTTGCTCATGGTGTTCCATTCCCTCGGAGCGGCTACGGACTACAGGTCTAGTCCAATAACCAGACTACGGGTCAGCCACCCCGGGCGCAGCTCCCCGCGTGAACGCATGCGTGAAGATACGCGAGACCGCGGCGGCATCCGCGGAACGGACGCGCCGCGGCCTCGGGGGTCACGGGGTGGGAGACGTCAGGGCTGGAGCGGCATGGACCAGCAGTTGGAGACGGTCCTCTTCCCGGAGAGCCGGTCGGTCAGCCAGGAGATGGCGCTGCCCTGGTCGGTGAGGAGCGGGGCGAGGTGGTTGGTGAGGAGCTTGTCGCCGAGGTTGGGCAGCTGGACGGCCTCGTACGTCACGTCGCCCCCCTTGCGGCACCAGTCCACCGCGAGCTGCCTGGCCTGCTTGTGTCCGACGATGTCGTCCTGCACGCCGGTGGCCAGGCGGACCGGGGCCGTCGGCTTCAGGGTGCCGATGCGCTGCTGGGCGAGGATCGCCTGCAGCTTCGGTTCGGCCGCGATGATGTCGGCGATGGGCTTGCCGTTGGCGGTCCACTTCTTGCTGTTCGTGAAGCCGTAGCCGAGGATCGAGTCGCCCACGCACATGGTGGAGGTGTCCTTCAGGGCGGCCTTGCCGACGTCGTTCGTCTGCGCGTCCACGATCGCCTTGAGCGACGGGTCCGACTGGACGAAGCCGTTGATGGACCACCCCAGCGCGCCGGCCAGGGCGCTGCCGTCGATGCCCTTCATGACCTCGGTGAGGTCGGCGGGCGGGGCACCCGCGTAGGTGCCCGCCAGATTGACGTCGGGGGCGTACGAGGACTGCAGTTCGGCCGCCGACGCGCTGGCGCCGCCGCCCTGGCTGTAACCGTAGAGGCCCACCTTCGAGGCGGAGGTGACCGAGGCGCCCGCGACGGAGCGTGCCGCGCGGGCCGCGTCCAGGAGGGCGTGACCCTCGTCGACGCGGTTGACGTAGGTGTGGAGCCGGTCGGTCGTGCCGAGTCCGGCGTAGTCGGTGACGACGACGGCCGCACCGGCGGCGAGGAAGCGGTAGACGGCGATGTTGTCGTACCCGATCGACACCGTGCCCTCGCCGATGGTCAGCGGGTGCTGGAGCGACAGCGAGGGGGCGCACTGGTCGCCCTGGCCCATGGTCCCCGAGGCCAGCGCCACCAGGGGGCGGGCGCCGCCGCCCTTCCATGCGGCGGACGGCTCGATGTACGCGCCGGTGACGGCGACGGGCCCGCCGCCCGCGTCGGTGGACTTGTACATCAACCGCGTCGCGGTGCCGGGCATCGGGCGGCCGTCGAGGCCGGGAAGGCTGACCCCGAGGGGCAGCGGCTCCGTCCGGACGAGGGACCCGTCGGCGGCGGGCAGCTGCGTCGGCGGGTTGTAGAAGGCGGGGATGGTCACACCCCGGGAGACCACCGGATCCGACCCGGCGGCGGGGGAGGCGGAGGCGGGGACGGCCGCCGCTCCGAGACAGGCGGCGACGGCCACGGACGCGGCCAGCAGGCGCCCCGTACGGCGTCCCTGCCGCCGGGGTTCCGGGAGGTGGGGGGTGTTCAGGGCCGGGCTCGAACGGGTGGTCTTGCGCGGACTCACGGCTCACTCCTCGTTCTGCTCCGATGAAGGTGAGCGCAAGCTAGCACCGAGGCGTTACCCGAAGTAACTCATCGGTAAGTTACGCTTCGGTAACGTGCGGGCGGGCCCGGCCCCCCGACCGGGCCCGCCCGCACGTGCCTACCGCGCCCGCCCCGCACGCACCTACCGGGGCCGCCCGCACATGCCTACCGGGGCCGCCGCCCGATCTCGTCCACCACGCCGGACGCCACGCGCCCTCTCACCTCGATGTACTTCTCGCCACCCACCAGTGCCTTCCCCTTCGTGCGCGCCCCTCTCACGCCCTCCAGGCGGAGCCCGAGGTAGGCGTACGTGCCCTGCTCGAAGACGAGGCCGATCGTCATCCCCGGATACGTGACACCGATCCCGTGCCGCCCGAGCGCGTCCACCTCGTCGTCGTCCAGCACGATTCCGGGCAGCTTCGCGAGCGCTTCGAACGCGGCGGCCTGCAGCCCCGGAGGCATGACCCGCGGGTCACGCATCAGCATGAGGAAGTCCATGTACGCCGGGATCCCCCCGGAGCTGCTCCTGGTGAAGAGCTCGAGCAGCTCGTCCGGATCGGTCGGCAGCTCCGCCAGCTTCGCGTACTCGGTGGGCGGCCACCTCGTCTCATGGGACGACAGCGGGGGCTCGTCCTTGATCCGCCCGTCGTAGACGTACCGGGAGGGCCGGGAACCGTCCACGGAGATCCAGAACTCGTCCATGTGCGTCGTCCGCTTCCCGTTCTTCGAAATGGTCCGCGTGTAGATCTCCTTGGCATAGAGGTACTGGTCGTCACGCGGCACCGGCGCCCCGGCGCCGTCGGCGCGGTACCTGTCCGCCGCCCGGTCCAGCACCTGGGCGGCGGACAGCGCGCTCATCCGCGGTCCGCCCCCGTCCGTGGCCACGACGACCGTCCCGGTCACCGCGGCGGCCGCCGTAGCGGCGAACCCGGCCCGCAGCACCAGCCGCCTGGACAGCACCCCGGCTCTCCTCCGCCCCTCCTTCGCGATGGCCTCCGACAGCCGGGTACGGGCGGCGGCGCGTGCGTCGCCGGTGAGCGCGGGCACGTCGTCCTCCAGCTCCCGCAGCGCGGTGACCTCATCCATGGCCGGGCTCCTCAAGATCGTCGTCACGTCGGGTGGGATCCGAACCGCCCAGCGCCTCGCGGAGCTTCTTCCGGGCCCGGTGGAGCCGCGAGCGCACGGTCCCCACCGGGACACCGAGGGCGTCCGCCGCCTCCGCGTAGTCCAGGTCCCCCCAGGCGACGACCAGCAGCACGTCCCGGTAGCGGGCGGGCAACGCGGCGAGGGCTCCGGCGAGTTCGGCCCGGACGCCCTCGGCGCTGACCCGTGCCGCCACCCGGTCCGCCAGGGGCTCACCCCCACCGGGTGCGGCGGAGGCAGCACGGGAGAGGGCGCGCAGCCTCCTGGCCTCGGCCCGCCGGTGCCCTCCGACCAGGTTGGTGGCGATGCCGTAGAGCCAGGGCCTCGCCTGCGCCCTCGACAGGTCGTACCGGCGGCGCTGCTGGAACGCGATCACGAAGGTCTCGGCCATCAGGTCGTCGGCAGCTTCGGTGCCGAGCCTCCTGGCGACGTAGCGGTGGATGTCGTCGGCGTACCGGTCGAACAGCACGGCGAACGCGTCGGGTTCACCCCAGGAACGCTCGACGACCGAGGCGTCCGAGGGCTCGTCGCCACCGACGCCGGATTCGACGGTGCGGCGGGCTTCGACCCCCGGTGGGGCGGTCACTGGTCGGCTCTCGGGCGCATCAGATTCCCTCGGGGAGGCGGACTCGGTCACCTCCTGTTGGCCGATGCCCGCGTCCGGGTTCCCGTCACGCCCGCACGAACCGCACCGGAGTCCCCGGGACCGCCTGCGCGGCGCCCGCCAGGGCGGCTTCGGCGACCACACCGACGACCGGGTAACCGCCCGTCGTCGGATGGTCGTTGAGGAAGACCAGGGGCCGGCCGTCCGGCGGCACCTGGACGGCTCCCAGCACCATGCCCTCACTGGGCAGTTCGCCCTCCCGGACGCGCTCCAGGGCGGGGCCCTCCGTACGCAGCCCGATGCGGTTGCTCCGCTCCGAGACCCGGTACACGGCGGTGGTCAGCGTGCGCAGGGCCGCCTCCGTGAACCAGCTGTCGCGCGGGCCCGGGTGCAGGGGCAGGATCAGCTCGGCGGGGGCACCGGGCCAGGGCACGGTGTCCACGGCCGGGGCTCCGCACGCCGGGCCCAGCGGCAGGAGGTCGCCCTCGCGCAGGACCGGCGGGCCGAGCCCCGAGAGCAGGTCGGCGGATCTGCTGCCGAGCACCGGCTCGGGCACCAGGCCGCCCGCGAACGCCAGGTAGCCGCGCAGCCCGTGCACGGCGGGCCCGGCCTCCAGCACCGCGCCCGGCGGAACGCGCACGGGCGCGCCCCAGGCGGCCGGGCGGCCGTCCACCGTGACCCGGCACCCCGCACCGCCGACGACGGCGAGCACCGGCCGGGCGCCGGTCACCCGGACCGCGCACCCGGTGACCGTGGTCTCCAGCACCGCGGCGTCCGGGGCGTTGCCGACGAGCCGGTTGGCCAGCCGCCGGGCCGGGCCGTCCAGCGCCCCGGCCCGGGGTACGCCGAGGTGGGCCCAGCCGGCGCGGCCCTCGTCCTGCACCGTGGTCAGGGCGCCCGCCCGGACCACTTCGAGCCCCGGGCTCATCCGCGCGCCTCCGCCGGGACGAAGCGGACCCGGACGCCCGGACCGAGCAGCGCCGCCGGTTCGCGGTCCGGATCCCAGAGGGCCTCCGGCCCCGGCATCCGGCCGATGAGCTGCCAGCCGCCGGGCGAGGAACGGGGATAGACCCCGGTGTACGGGCCGGCGAGGGCCAGCGCCCCCGCCGGCACCCGGGTCCGGGGCGTGGCCCGGCGCGGCACGCTCAGGTGCCCGGGCAGGCCCGTGAGGTAGCCGAAACCGGGGGCGAACCCGCAGAAGGCCACCCGGAACTCCGTACGGGCGTGGATGCGCGGCACCTCGGCGACGGCGACGCCCCAGGCCTCGGCCACGTCGGCGAGGTCCGGGCCGTCGTACACGACCGGTATCTCGACGGCCTCCCCGGCGCCCGCGCGCAACGGCGGTACGGTCCACGACCGCAGACGCCCCGCGAGGGCCCGGTCCTCGACCCCGTCCAGCAGCACCGTCCGCGCGCCGGGGACGATCTCGCGTACGGCGGGGAGCTCACCCGCTGCCCGGCGGCGGAGCAGCTCCGCGTGGAAGGCCTCCGCCTCCTCCCCGGAGGGGAGTTCCACGAGCAGCGCGCGGGGCCCGGCCTCCAGCACCCGGATGCCGCTCACGCGAACGCCTGCACGCGGACGCCCGCTTCTTCCAGGGCCGTACGCACCCGCCGGGCGAGCGCCGCCGCCCCGGGGGTGTCGCCGTGGACGCACAGCGACCGGGCGGCGACGGCGATCCGGGTGCCGTCGACGCCGCTCACGGCCCCGTCGACGGCCATGCCCACGCTGCGGCGTACGACCTCGTCCTCGTCGTGCACCACCGCACCCGCCTCGCTCCGGGGCACGAGGGTGCCCTGCGGGGTGTACGCGCGATCGGCGAAGGCTTCCCGGACCGCCGGGAGACCCGCCGCCTCCGCCCTGGCGAGCAGCCGCGAACCGGGCAGCCCGAGGACGGCCGGGCGCCCGCCCGCGAGCAGGACGCCCGCGACGACGGCGGCGGCCTGTTCCTCGTCCCGCACCACGCGGTTGTAGAGGGCGCCGTGCGGTTTCACGTACGAGACCGTGGAGCCGGCCGCCTCCGCGAAGACCCGCAGGGCGCCGATCTGGTAGGCGATCTCGGCGGTCAGCTCGTCCGCCGGTACGTCCATGGCGCGCCGCCCGAATCCGGCGAGGTCACGGTAGGAGACCTGCGCCCCGATGCGCACGCCCCGCTCCGCCGCCGTGTCGCAGACCCGCCGCATCACGGAGGCGTCGCCCGCGTGGAAGCCGCAGGCCACGTTCGCGCTGGTGACGCAGGCCAGCAGCGCGTCGTCCTCGGTGAGGGTCCAGCGGCCGAACCCTTCGCCCAGGTCCGCGTTGAGGTCGATCAGCCGCGGTGGGCGCGTCACACTCGTCAGATCCGTCACGAGCGCACGCTAGCGATTGTTCAACAATCTGACAAGGGCCTGTCCGCCGCCCGGGACGGCCGTACGGTTCACTGGGCACTGAACACGGCTGACGGAACACGGCTGACGGAACACCAGGCAAGGGACGGGGCATGGCGGGGACGACGAACGGCGGGCGGACCGGCGGCAGCGGCACCCCGGACCTCTCGGAACTGGCGGCGCACGGCGCTTCCCTGGAGCGGTCCGGCACGGCCGAGCGGGTCGCGGCGGTCCTGCGGGACCGGATCACCGAGGGCTACTTCCCGCCCGGCAGCCGCCTGTCCGAGGAGAGCATCAGCGGCGCCCTGGCCGTCTCGCGCAACACCCTGCGCGAGGCGTTCCGCCTCCTGTCGCACGAGCGCCTCCTGGAGCACCGCCTCAACCGCGGCGTCTTCGTCCGCATCCTGGCCGTGGACGACCTGGTGGACATCTACCGGGTGCGGCTCCTCGTCGAGTGCGCGGCCCTGCGGGCCCTGGGCGAGCCCCCGTTCGACCTGACGGCGGTCGAGGCGGCGGTGTCGACGGGCGAGCAGGCCGCACTCCGTGACGACTGGCCGGCCTGCTCCACCGCCAACATCCGCTTCCACCAGGCACTGGCGGGCCTGGCGGGCAGCGCCCGCACCGACGAGCTGATGCGCAACGTCCTGGCCGAACTGCGCCTCGCCTTCCACGTGATGGCGGACCCCCGCCGCTTCCACGAGCCCTACCTCAGCCGCAACCGCGAGATCACGGACCGACTGGCCAAGGGCGACGCGGCCGGCGCCGAGCGGATGCTCGCCTTCTACCTGGAGGACTCCCGGCGCCAGCTGGCGGAGGCGTACGCGCAACGGCTCACCGAGCGCTGACTCCGGATCGTCCGATGATCCACACCCCGCTCAGGCGCTCCCGGCAGGCCCACATTCTCCCCTGAATGCGGGTGTATCGGGGCAGAAACTGCCGCCCCCTGCCCTCCCGCGCCGCCGATTCAGATCGATGCATCCCACACCCTTGTGGGATTGTTGAACAAGACCCTAAGGTCTCGCGTAACACCCCCGTCTGACCAGGACCGTGCACCGCCACGTCCCTGCGCGGAAGAAGGCCGACGCGTGATCGTTCTCCTCGGCGTGCTCGTGGTGATCCTCGGATTCGCCACCCGCCGCAACCCCCTGCTCGTGGTGGGTGCCGCCGGCATCATCACGGGGCTGCTCGGCAAGCTCTCGCCGCAGGAGGTGCTGGCCTCGTTCGGCAACAGCTTCGCCTCCGCCCGTTCGGTGACCGTCTTCGTGATCACGCTGCCCGTGATCGGTCTCCTGGAGCGCTACGGCCTCCAGGAGCAGGCCCGCAATCTCATCGGCAGGCTCGGCAAGCTGACCACCGGGCGGTTCCTGACCCTCTATCTGCTGATCCGGCAGCTCACCGCCTCCGTCGGCCTCACCAGCATCGGCGGCCCCGCGCAGAGTGTGCGGCCGCTGATCGCCCCGATGGCCGAGGCGGCCGCCGAAGCGAAGGCAGGTCGTCCGCTGCCGGAGAAACTGCGCGAGAAGGTCCGCTCGCACGCGTCCGGCGCCGACACCATCGGGGTGTTCTTCGGTGAGGACTGCTTCATCGCCATCGGATCGATCCTGCTGATCACCGGCTTCGTGAACTCGACGTACGACCAGCACCTCGAACCGCTGCACCTGGCCCTGTGGGCGATCCCCTCCGCGATCTGCGCCTTCCTGATCCACGGGGCCCGTCTGCTCAACCTGGACCGGCAGCTGGAGCGCGAACTCGCCGTCGCCGCCACCGAGAACGACCTGACGGAGCACGCCGGGGCCCGCACGGAGGACGCCAAGTGATCAAGTCCGAGTACTTCTTCTGGCTCGTCGGCGCGGTGTTCCTCGTCATGGCCGCGCAGATGGTCAGGGACCGCACCAATCCGAAGCGCTTCGGATCCGCCGGCTTCTGGGGCCTGCTGGGCGCCGCGTTCTTCTACTCCACCGGAGTCGTCGACGAGTCCCTGCCCGCCGAACCCCTGGGCGTCGCCGTCCTGGTGCTGATCGTCCTGGGCGGCTTCGGCCTCACCGGGAAGGGCGAGTCGCACACGCCGTCCCGCGAGAGGCGCGCGGCCTCGGCCGCCCGGCTCGGCAACAAGCTGTTCCTCCCGGCCCTCACCATCCCCGTGGTCGCGATGATCTGCGCGACGCTCGTGAAGAACTGGAGGATCGGCGGCGAACCGGTCCTGGAGCCGGGGTACGAGACCATTCTCGGCCTGGGGGTCGGCGCGATCGCCGCGCTGGCCGTGGGCATGGTGCTCCTGCGCGAACGGAAGGTCTCCGTGCCGCTGCACTCCGGGCGCAACATGCTCGAATCGATGGGCTGGGCGCTGCTCCTCCCGCAGCTGCTCTCCGTCCTCGGCTCGATCTTCCAGACCGCCGGGGTCGGGGAACAGGTCGGCCGGATCACCGAGGCGGTACTGCCGGACGGCCAGAGGCTCGTGGCCGTGGCCGTGTACTGCTGCGGCATGGCCCTGTTCACCATCGTCATGGGCAACGCCTTCGCCGCGTTCCCGGTGATGACCGCCGCGATCGGCTGGCCCGTCCTGATCGAGCAGATGAACGGCAACGCGCCCGCCGTCCTCGCGATCGGCATGCTGTGCGGCTTCTGCGGCACGCTCGTCACGCCGATGGCCGCCAACTTCAACCTGGTTCCGGCGGCGCTCCTCGAACTCAAGGACCAGTACGGCCCGATCAAGGCCCAGCTGCCCACGGCGGCGGCCCTGCTGGTCTGCAACGTCGTGATCATGGCGCTCTTCGCCTTCTGACCCGAGACACCCCCGCCCCACGTCCCACGTCCCACACCCCACCCCGGCCCTCGACCCGAGCCGCTCGCCCTCCCCCCTGGAGTGACCCCGATGCCCCCCGCGCTCCCCGCCGCGTACGCCGTCCCCTTCGCGGAACTGGCCCTCGCCAACGTCGTACGCGAATACCCCAACGCGCCGGCCCACCTCTACGCCGGGCCCGAGGAGCTCGTCGCACCCCGCACGCTGCACCCCGCGTTCTACGGGGGCTACGACTGGCACTCCACGGTGCACATGCACTGGCTGCTCGTCCGCCTGATGCGTCGTTTCTCCACCACCGGCGATCTTCCGGCCACCCTCACCACCCGTATCCGTGAGGTGCTCGACACGCACCTGACCCCCGGGAACATCGCCGTCGAGGCGTCCTACCTGCGGGGCCGGCCGCACTTCGAGCGTCCGTACGGCTGGGCCTGGCTGGTCGCGCTCGCCGGGGAGTGCCGGGCCCTCGCCACGCCCGACGGCGACCGCTGGGCCGAGGCGCTGGCCCCCGGTGTGGAGGCGGTCGGCGACCTGCTCGGCGCCTGGCTGCCCAAGGCGACGTACCCGGTCCGGCACGGCGTCCACAACAACAGCGCGTTCGGCCTGGGCCTGGTCCTGGACGCGGGCGGAGCGGCAGGGCTGCCGGCACCGGTCCTCGACGCGGCGGAGGACCGGCTGCGGACCTGGTTCACCGACGACCACGACGCCCCCGCCCACTGGGAGCCCTCCGGCCAGGACTTCCTGTCCCCCGCCCTGGCCGAGGCGGACGCGATGCGCCGGGTGCTGCCGGTGGCGGAATTCCGTACCTGGATCGCCCGGTTCCTGCCGGACCTGGTCTCCGCCGCTCCCGACTCCACGCTGCTCGACCCGCCGGTGGTCTCCGATCACGCCGATCCGCAGATCGGCCACCTCCTCGGTCTCACCCTGAGCCGGGCCGCCGCCCTCCGGTCGATCGCGGGCGCGCTCCCGGACGGCCCGGGCCGCACCGCGCTCCTGGAGTCGGCCGAGGCCCATCTCACACGCGGCCTGCCGACCGTGTCCTCCGGCGACTTCTCCTCCGACCACTGGCTGGCGACGTACGCGGCCCTGGCCCTGGACACGGCACCCGGTCACTGAGCGGCGGACCCGCGCCCCGGACCCGCCGACCGGGACCGGGGCGCGGGCCTCGCGTGCGGGGCGTACGTCCTACCCTCGGCGTATGAGCGACAGCGCCCCCGACACGTCCGCCACCTCCGCGCTCCGTGACCGCTGGAGCGAGGCCCTGCTCGCGGCACGCGGCGGGCCGGGTCCCGACCCCCTGCCCTACGCCGACGCCCTTCTCGCACGCTGGGCCGAACCCCAGCGGCGCTACCACACCACCGCCCACCTCGCGCAGGTCCTGGACCGCGTCGACACCCTCGCCGGCCACGCGGCCGACCCGGACCTCGTGCGCCTCGCCGTCTGGTTCCACGACGCCGTCTACCGGCCCGACCGCTCCGAGAACGAGGAGCGCAGCGCCGCGCTGGCCGAGCGTGCCCTGCCGGAGGCGGGCGTCCCCGACGCCGGGACGGCCGAGGTCGCGCGCCTGGTCCGGCTCACCGTCACGCACGACCCGGCGGACGGCGACACCAACGGCGAGGTGCTGTGCGACGCGGATCTCGCGATCCTCGCGTCGGCCCCCAAGGAGTACGCGGCGTACGCGGCGCAGGTGCGCGAGGAGTACGGCTTCGTCCCCGACGACGCCTTCACGGAGGGCCGGGCCGCCGTGCTGCGGCAGCTGCTGGAGCTGCCCCGGCTGTTCCGTACGCCCCAGGGTGCGGCGGAATGGGAAGCAAGGGCCCGGCAGAACCTGACCACGGAACTGGAGCTGCTCACCCACTGAGACAGGGGAATGACAGGGACGAAAGCACTGTTGGCCACTGTCATGCCCGACTCTGCTTCCAGCCGCGCCCGTATGCCGATGGCCGTCTACATCCTCGGCCTCTCGGTCTTCGCCCTCGGTACCAGTGAGTTCATGCTGTCCGGGCTGCTGCCGCCCATCGCCGACGACATGGACGTGTCCATACCGAAGGCCGGACTCCTCATATCCGCCTTCGCGATCGGCATGGTGGTGGGCGCCCCGCTGCTGGCCGTCGCCACGCTGCGGCTGCCACGGCGTACGACCCTCATCGCGCTCATCTCGGTCTTCGGGCTGGGCCAGGTCGCCGGCGCGCTGGCGCCGACGTACGACGTGCTGTTCGTCTCCCGGGTGGTGAGCGCGCTGGCGTGCGCCGGTTTCTGGGCGGTCGGCGCCGCGGTCGCCATCGCGATGGTGCCGGTGAACGCGCGGGCCAAGGCCATGGCCGTGATGATCGGCGGGCTGTCGATCGCCAATGTGCTGGGCGTGCCGCTCGGCGCGTTCCTCGGGGAGAGCTTCGGCTGGCGCTCGGCGTTCTGGTCGGTGGGCGCCGCGTCCGCCGTCGCTCTGGTCGGCGTCGTCACCCGCATCCCGCGCATCCCGCTGCCGGACGAGAAGCCGCAGCTGGGGCGCGAGGTCGCGATCTACAAGGACCGCCAGGTGTGGCTGTCGATCATCATCACGGCCCTCGCCGCCGGCGGTGTGTTCTGCGCGTTCAGCTACCTCGCGCCGCTGCTGACGGACGTGGCCGGCCTGAGCTCGGGCTGGGTGCCGTGGGTGCTCGGGCTCTTCGGCGTCGGCGCGCTGATCGGTACGACGATCGGCGGGCGGGTCGCGGACGCGCATCTCTTCGGGGTGCTGCTGAGCGGCATCAGCGCCTCCACGGTCTTCCTCGTGGCGCTGGCCCTGTTCGCCTCCAACCAGGTCGCCGTCGTCGTCCTGGCGTTCCTGCTCGGGCTGTCCGCGTTCTACACGGCTCCGGCGCTCAACGCCCGGATGTTCAACGTCGCGGGGGTGGCCCCGACGCTGGCGGGAGCGACGACCACGGCCGCGTTCAACCTGGGCAACACCAGCGGCCCGTGGCTGGGCGGCGCCGTGATCGACGCGGACTTCGGTTTCCGGGCCACCGCGTGGGCGGGCGCCGGGATGCTGGTCCTGGGCCTGGCCGCCGTGGTGGTCTCGCTGCGGCTGCACGGTGGTGCGCCGTCCCGGCGGATCGCGGGGGCCCCGGCGCGGATCAGCCAGGAACAGGCCGCCCCTTCGGCCGCCTCAGTCCCGCCTCGGTGATCCGGCGCACGATCTCCTTCGACCCGACCTCACGCGCACCGGCGCGCACCGCGTCCGCGTAGCGCGCCTCGGGCACGTCGTAGTGGTCGCGCTCGAAGGCGCGGGGCGGGCAGCCGATCGCGGCGGCGAAGGCGTGCAGTTCCTCGAAGGACACGTCGCTGACGAGGTGCGACCACATGCGCCCGTGCCCCGGCCAGGTCGGCGGGTCGATGTAGACCGTCACCGGCCGAACACCTCGGCGAGCGCCCCGACGCGCGCGACGGACACGGTCGCCTTGGTGCAGACCCAGTGCGGATCGGGGCCGAGCTCCGGCTCGACGTCCAGGGCGTGCGGCCCTTCCTCCGTGCACACCGGGCACAGCGGCCACCGCCCGTGCTGCTCCAGGAGGGCGTCCTGGACGTCCTGCGCCACGAGGCCCGTGACGAACGACACGCCCTCGGGCCACTGCTCGACCCACCAACGCCGGTGGGCCACCGCGTCCTCGACCATCGAGACGATCCCGGCCTCGGCGACATCACCCGCGACGAGGTCGGCCATCACCAGCGCACGCGCGGTGTGCAGCTCCTGTTCCAGGCTGTTCAACTCCATGCGTCCATTGTCCCCCGCCCCGCGAGGCGGCCGGTCTCGACGTTCTTGATCCTTCAGAGGTCGGGACCAAAGGGGGGTTGACGGGACACAACCCTGAAAATATCTTTCAATCGTGACCAATGTTGTGAAGGAAAGTTTCAACGCGGACTCCCCGCCCGCCCCCGCGGCGCTTGCGGCCAAGGTGCGGACACTCGCTCCGTCCATGACCCGCTCCATGCAGCGGGTCGCCGAAGCGGTGGCGGGGGATCCCGCGGGGTGCGCCGCCCTCACCGTCACCGGTCTCGCCGAGCTCACCGGCACGAGCGAGGCGACCGTCGTCCGCACCGCCCGTCTCCTGGGCTACCCCGGCTACCGGGACCTGCGCCTCGCGCTCGCCGGCCTCGCCGCGCACCAGCAGTCCGGGCGCGCTCCCGCCGTCACCGCCGACATCGCGGTCGACGACCCCATCGCGGACGTCGTCACGAAGCTCGCCTACGACGAGCAGCAGACCCTCGCCGACACCGCCGCCGGTCTCGACACCGTGCAGCTCGGGGCCGCCGTGACCGCCGCCGCGACCGCGCGCCGCATCGACATCTACGGCGTCGGCGCGTCCTCCCTCGTCGGCCAGGACCTGGCGCAGAAGCTGCTCCGCATCGGCCTGATAGCCCACGCCAACATGGACCCGCACCTCGCCGTGACCAACGCGGTGCAGCTCCGCCCGGGCGACGTGGCCATCGCCATCACCCACTCGGGCTCCACGGTCGACGTCATCGAGCCGCTCCGGGTCGCCTTCGACCGCGGCGCCACGACGATCGCGATCACCGGCCGTCCCGACGGTCCGGTCTCGCAGTACGCCGACCACGTGCTGACCACGTCCACCGCCCGGGAGAGCGAGCTGCGCCCGGCCGCCATGTCGAGCCGGACGAGCCAGCTCCTCGTGATCGACTGCCTCTTCATAGGCGTCGCCCAGCGGACGTACGAGACGGCCGCGCCCGCGCTGTCCGCGTCCTACGAGGCACTCGCCCACCGCCACACCCCGCGCAGCCGCTGACCCGGCCCGGCCCCCTCACCCGCAGAACCGTACGAGTACGAGAAAGCAGAGCGTTGTCCATGACCTCCACCACCGACGCCGACGCCGCCACCCCCGGCGGCTACGGCGAACTGCGCGCCCAGCTGGCCACCCTCACCACCGAGGCGTTCCGGCCGGAGCTCGCCGAGATCGACCAGCTGCCGACGCAGGAGATCGCCCGCATCATGAACGGCGAGGACGCCACCGTCCCCGCCGCCGTGGCCGAGAAGCTGCCGCAGATCGCCGCCGCGATCGACGCCACCGCCGCGCGCATGGCGCGGGGCGGCCGGCTGATCTACGCGGGCGCCGGCACCGCGGGCCGCCTCGGTGTGCTCGACGCCAGCGAGTGCCCGCCCACCTTCAACACCGACCCGTCCGAGGTCATCGGCCTCATCGCGGGCGGCCCCTCCGCCATGGTCAAGGCGGTCGAGGGCGCCGAGGACAGCAAGGAGCTGGCCGCCGCCGATCTGGACGAGCTGGGCCTCACCGCCGACGACACGGTGGTCGGGATCTCCGCCTCCGGCCGCACCCCGTACGCGATCGGCGCCGTCGAGCACGCCCGCGCGAAGGGCGCGCTCACCCTCGGCCTCTCCTGCAACGCGGACTCCGCGCTGGCGGCGGCGGCCGAGCACGGCCTGGAGATCGTCGTCGGCCCCGAGCTGCTCACCGGCTCCACCCGCCTCAAGGCGGGCACGGCGCAGAAGCTCGTCCTCAACATGCTCTCGACGATCACGATGATCCGGCTCGGCAAGACGTACGGGAACCTCATGGTCGACGTGCGCGCTTCCAACGAGAAGCTGCGCGCCCGCTCCCGCCGGATCGTCTCCCTCGCCACCGGCGCCTCCGACCAGGAGATCGAGGCGGCGCTCGCCGCCACCGACGGCGAGGTGAAGAACGCCATCCTCGCCATCCTCGGCGAGGTCGACGGCCCCACCGCCGCCACGCTCCTGGCCGACTCCCGAGGCCACCTCCGCGCCGCCCTCGCGGCCGTCCGAACCACCTGACGCTCCACTCCCCGCACAGCAAGGCACCACGCACCATGGCTACTGAAGACAAGAACCGCGCCACTGCCGCCGCGATCCTGCCGCTCGTCGGTGGCGCTGCGAACGTCAGCTCGATCGCCCACTGCATGACCCGGCTCCGGCTGGGCCTGCACGACCGCTCCCTCGTCGACGACGAGGCCCTCAAGGCGATTCCCGCCGTGATGGGCGTGGTCGAGGACGACACCTACCAGATCGTCCTCGGGCCGGGCACCGTCGCCCGGGTCACCCCGGAGTTCGAACAGCTCGTCGAGGAGGGCAAGGCGTCCGGGACGCCCGCGCCCGTCCACACCGCCGAGGAGCTGGCCGACAAGGGCGCCGCACTCAAGGCTCAGCAGAAGGCGAAGAACGCCACGCCCTTCAAGCTGTTCCTGCGCAAGATCGCGAACATCTTCGTCCCGCTGATCCCCGCCCTGATCGGCTGCGGCATCATCGCCGGCCTCAACGGCCTGCTGGTGAACCTCGGCTGGCTGCCCTCGGTCACCCCCGCGCTGGCGGCGATGGCGTCCGGCTTCATGGCCCTGATCGCGGTCTTCGTCGGCTACAACACGGCGAAGGAGTTCGGCGGTACGCCGATCCTCGGCGGTGCGGTCGCGGCGATCATCGTCTTCCCCGGCGTCGCGAACATCGACGCCTTCGGCCAGACCCTCTCCCCCGGCCAGGGCGGCGTTCTCGGCGCCCTCGGCGCTGCGGTCCTCGCGGTGTACGTCGAGAAGTGGTGCCGCCGCTGGGTCCCCGAGGCGCTGGACGTCCTGGTCACCCCGACGCTCACGGTGCTGATCTCCGGGCTCGTCACGATCTTCGGCCTGATGTACGTGGCCGGTGAGCTCTCCTCCGCCATCGGTACGTTCGCCGACTGGCTGCTCTCCACGGGCGGCGCGGGCGCGGGCTTCCTGCTGGGCGGCCTGTTCCTGCCGCTGGTGATGCTGGGCCTGCACCAGGCCCTGATCCCGATCCACACGACGCTGATCGAGCAGCAGGGCTTCACGGTCCTGCTCCCGATCCTCGCGATGGCCGGAGCGGGCCAGGTCGGCGCCGCGGCCGCGGTCTACCTCCGCCTCCCCCGCAACGAGTCGATCCGCAGGACCATCCGGTCCGCCATGCCCGCGGGCCTGCTGGGTGTCGGCGAACCCCTGATCTACGGCGTCTCGCTCCCCCTGGGCCGCCCGTTCATCACGGCCTGTGTGGGCGGCGCGTTCGGCGGCGGCTTCGTGGGCCTGTTCAACCAGCTCGGCGACTCGGTCGGCTCGACGGCCATCGGCCCGTCCGGCTGGGCCCTGTTCCCGCTTCTCGACGGCAACCACGGCCTCGGCTCCACGATCGCGATCTACGCGGGCGGCCTGGTCGTCGGCTACGTCGCGGGATTCGTCGCCACGTACTTCTTCGGCTTCAGCAAGGCGCTGCTGACGGAGTTCAACGTCTCCCAGGAGCAGTCCCCCTCCACGGTCGCCGCCACCGGCCCGGCCGCGGCGTCGGGCTCGGGCGACGCCCCGGCGAAGGAACCGGCGGGCGTCTGAACCGAGCCGCGAGCTGCACGGGAACCCCACTTATTTTTTCTTCACGAACACATGTGTGTAGGCAATTGATTGCCGGGCACCAGCTGTCTCGGAGGTTGATAACAATGGTTCCCCTGCTTCTCGTTCTTCTGCTCGCCCTGATCCTTTTCGGTGCCGGTTTCGCACTCAAGGCACTCTGGTGGATCGCCGTCATCGTGCTGGTGATCTGGCTGGTCGGATTCTTCGCCCGGTCGACCACCGGCGGCAAGCGTGGCCGGTGGTACCGCTGGTAGACGGCTTCGAACAGCACTGACGCGGGTGGCGCGGGACCTTCGGGTCCCGCGCCACCCGCGTTTTCCGCGCATTCCCGGAATGCTCCGGGCATGGACCGGAAATACGCGGGCAGTCGAATATCTGAGCGGCACTCACCCTCATCACGAGGGGATCGGCCGCGACGAACGAACCGTCGAGGAAGGAGCCAGTAATGAGCGACAACCTGTGGGGCTATCAGCCCACGAGCGGTCACACCGCGGGCGCCGACCTGACCGGATTCTCGGTCGAGGCGACGGACGGCAGCATCGGCAAGGTCGACAAGCACTCCGACGAGGTGGGCTCCGCCTACCTGGTCGTCGACACCGGCGTCTGGATCTTCGGCAAGGACGTGCTCCTGCCGGCCGGCACGGTCAAGGGCATCGACACCGAGCACAAGAAGGTGTTCGTCGACCTGACCAAGGACCAGATCAAGGACTCCCCGGAGTTCGACAAGCACAAGCATGCGGGTGACCCGGGGTATCACGCCCAGGTCGGCACGTACTACGACAGCTACCGCATCACGTGACCCTGACGCACAGCGCACCATGATCAGAGGCGGGGCCGGCTCCCATCACGGAGCCGGCCCCGCTGTCATGTGCGCCGAAGGCCACGGTCCGATCGCAGGCAGGGCCGTCTTCGGCCATTTCCCAGCGACCCCATTGGCACCCTCGGTGGCGCATGGGATGGTTGCCCCTCTTGCGGCGGCGGGGGGCGCTCATGAGCGAGAACCGGAGCACGGGACCGATGCGCTGGGACGAGCACGCGCGCGGGGGCGCGGGCGGCTGGGTACGCGCGTCCGACGCCGGTACGGGGCCACCCGGCGGGCCGGGCCCCGATCAGAGCCCCGACCCGGGCAGCAGCCGCCCCACCTGGCCGAAGAAGTACCTCCTGCTGGGGGTGGGCGGTGGGCTGGTGGCCGCCGCCGTGATCCTGGCCGTCGCCCACGTCGTACGTCCCTCCGCCTCCGAGGCCGGCCACACCGCCGCCCCCTCGTCCTCCGGCTCACCGTCACGGGTCGTGCCGGGTTCCACGGCCCCGGAACCTGAGCCGTCGGACCCGCCCACCGCCTCGGCCGACACACAGGCCACGGCTGTCGACGCGCTCCTGGAGCGCAGCGAGTCGGACCGCCAGCAGGTCATCGACGCCGTCAACGCCGTGGAAGCCTGCGCCTCGGACGACTCGGTCGACACCGCCGGGCAGAGCCTGGACGACGCCGCCGTCCGCCGCGAGGCCCTGATCACCGACCTCGCGGCGCTCGACGTGGGCGCGATCCCGTCCGGTTCACTCGCGACGGCCCGTCTGCGCACCGGCTGGCAGCACTCGGCCGACGCCGACAGGGCGTTCGCCGACTGGGCCGACGACGCGCGGGGATGCTCGCCCGGCTCCGTCCCCCGCACCGCCTCGTACCGGAAGGGCGTGCGCAGCAGCGAACTCGCCACCGGCTCCAAGGAAGACTTCCTCACGCTCTGGAAACCGATCGCCGCTGACCACGGGCTGCCGGAGCGCGACACGGCCGAGCTCTGACGTCACCCGCGACCCGCACCTCTCCCTGGCCCTTCGTCCCGTCGGAAAGCCGGCCCCCATGACCGACCCTCAGGGTCCACCGCCTCCACCCGTCCCGGAACCGCGCCGACCGGACCCTCCGCCCTCGGCCCCCGACAGCGTGCTCCGGCAACTGGTCCGTTCCCAGGCCGGGAACCGGCGCGGGAACGCCACCGGCTATCTGCGGGGCGCCGCCCACCTGGACCGCAGGTTCCGAAATGCCGTGATCAAGGAACTCGGCGAGAACCCGCACCGTATCCCCCCTCCTTCGTACGGAATGGATCTGGCGGCGGTCTTCAAGGAGTGCCTGGTCGCGCGCAGAGAAGTGGCGACGCGTGCGGCGATCCTGCTCGCCCTGCCCCTGCTGATGCTCCCCGTCAGTACGGCTGGAGCCCTCGTCCCCCTCCTGCTGGTGCTGTCCGTCCGGGTGGCGAACACACTCGGCAACAGGCTGAAGGCCGCCCGGGAAGAACGGGAGCGCTCGGACGGCGACCGCAGGCCCGGTCCCGGGCGGGGAGCGGTCACACTCCTGCTGCTGTTCTTCCTCGTCTGGGCCCTGTGGAACGCGATCAACCTCTCCGGGACCGCACTGCACCAGCAGTCCGGTGACGTCGACGTCGGGAGCAGGCATCTCCTCACCGCCCTGCTGGTACTCGTCGGCTGGATCGCCGTCGCCTCCGTGTACCGGTACCGCACGGAGCACCACCTCTACTTCCTGGCCATCGGCCGCGCCCAGGTGCACCCCGATCCTCCGGCGGCCGAGGCCCGTCTCGAGGAGATCCGCCGGCAACAGGCCGACCCCGACGTCGTCTACAGCGACTACGCCCCGTTCGTCGGCGCGGGGATCGAGCTGGACCACTGGTCGTTCGCCATCGAGCTCGTGCCGGACCCGGACAGGAAGAGCAGCGCCGTAGCCGAGCGCCGGGCAGCCTTCAACGTGCCCGAGGTCCATGCGCGGATACGGCGCGACCTGCTCCGGTTCGGCGAGGGCGACGCCTATCCGGGCGACAGGCTGCGCGGGCTCCAGGTGGACGACTCCGTCATGAAGAGCGGCAAACGCCTGGGGCCCGCGTCGGAATGGAGTGTCACGGGCAGTGACAGCCAGTTCCAGGAGAAGGCCGACGAAGCCAGTGCGGAGGCCGCCCGGATGCTCCGTACCCAGCAGGACGGACGGGCCCCCGAGACGTGGTGGGCCGACAGCCTCGACATGTTCGCCGAGGAGCGGCTGCGCCACTATCTGACCGTGCGGGTCGGCAGTTGGGACGACGAGGTGGTACTCACCGTCTTCAGCCGCGTGCAGATGCAGGGGGGCCTGCTGTTCCTGGAGTCCCGGGCCTTCCTGCTCCCACCGATAGCTCAGGCCTATCACCTCATCGACGACATACTGCCCCCGAAGAACACCCGGGACTGGGCCGAGCTGGTCGGTGCGGCGCTCGCATCGGCGGTCTCCCTGGTCGCGGACGCCCCCGGCGACCTCGCCGCCCCCTCGCGCACGAAGACGCTCACCGCGCGCTCCAAGCAGTGGTACGAGCGCATGTGCAGGACCGACCGCCCGGTCGACCACGGCCCGGCGTACTCGATCCGGGAGATCGCGGCGGAGCCCCGGTTCCAGCAGCTCTTCCAGGAGATGGACGTCCGGCGCTTCCTGAAGAGCATCCAGACCAGGACGGTGACCGCGGTGCGCAACAGCCTCAGCGACGCGGGATACCGCACGAGTGAGTACGACGCCCGCACCACGGTCCTCTTCGACCGCTCCGTGCACGTCAACGGCACGGTCCACGGCAATGTCCAGACGGGTGACCACGCCCGGGCGAGCCACCGGACCGTCACCACACCGCAACCGCACGTCGGCCCACCCGGCGGCGGTACCACCACCGGTTCCAGCTGAAGGAGTCGACACCATGACGAGCACACCGCCGGGAGACGGACGCGGAATCCACGTGAGCGGCCACGCCACGTTCACCGGGAACGCCCAGACCGGCGACCACAGCAGCGCGGAGTTCGTCGGCAACGCCCCGGGAGCCGGTCCGGAAGGTGACTCGGACGACGTCCTGCGCCTGCGGGAAGCCGTCGACGCGCTGCGCGTACGCCTCCGCGCCCTGGACCCGGCCGAGCTGCCCTCCGCCGAGGGATCGGCTGCGGAATCGGCCCTGGCCGAGGTGGAGGACGCACTCCCACAGCCGGACGAGGCAGGGCGGGGCCGCGTGCGGAACGCGGTCTTCACCCTCACCGGCGCGCTCGCCTCGGTCGCTTCGCTCTCCGAGTCGATCAGGGCGCTGCGCGAGGCGGCGGCCCCCTGGTTCTGAACGGCCCGGGCCGGCCCCGCCGTCCGGACACGCGATGCGCGGCGGGGCTCAGACCGGGAAGTCGGCGGTGAGCAGGGTGACGTCGAAGGGGTCGGGCAGCGGGAGCGGCTTCCCGAAGGGCACGGCCTCGCTGTGCTTGTACGTCCCGTCCTCGTTGGGCTCGGTGAACAGCGTCGCCATCGCCCCACGGGTGTCGAACCTGTCCAGCAGCAGGTACATGGGGACCCCGGCGCGGGCGTAGGCACGGTACTTCTTCGTCCTGTCCTCGCGGGCGTTGCCCTGAGAGGTGATCTCGACGATCAGAAGCCCCTCGGACGCGTCCAGAGGGTCGCTTCTCTCCGGGTCGGCGGCGGCGATCAGCTCTCTCGGCATCACGACGAGGTCCGGTACGTACAGCTTGTCGAGAGGCGCGACGTGCACACCGAGCGTCTGGTAGATCCCCAGCTCATCGGGGAGGCCCCTGTAAAGAACGCGCTGCACCATTTCGGCGATGCCGTTGTGGTGCGCGTGAGGCGGCGGTACCAAGACGATCTGCCCTTCGTCGATCTCGGCGCGCCACCCCTCGGGCACGTCCAGTTCCTGCCAGGTGCGCAGCAGGTAGTCCCACGGGCGGCCTTCAGAGCCCTGATCGCTTTCGACCATCGCGGCGGTCATCGCAGGTCCCTCCTCCTGTGGCCGTACGTGGGAGCGTAGATCGACGTGTTCGCGGCGGTCCGCCGCTCTCATCAGCGTCCCACGAACGTGTGACGCTCGCAGCGACCTCGCCGCAGGTGTCCCTCGCGCTCGTCCTGGCCGAGGAACCAACCGCCCGTTCTCCCGCATCCCTCTTCCAAGACGTTGATCTTCGATCACGGAGAAGCGCCCCCTGGACGGAGAGAGGCGGTAGACATGACGAACGGCCAGGCGGGTGGTGGCAGCGCACACCGAACGGCTCCGGGCGAGGAGCGGCAGGCGGAGGAGGAGCACGGCTCGCCACGCGGCATCGCCCGCACGGCGCTCGACGTCGTGCGCCGTGACGGGCGCCGCCTCTACGGCCGGGCGGCCCTCGTCACCGGTCCGGTAGCCCTGGGCGGTCTGCTGCTGACCGCCGTGGGCTTCCTCGCCGCCTGGCCCGAGTTCACCGAGATACGCCTCGGCGCGGAGCGGGCACGTATCGACGAGGACTCCTACGCCCCCGACGGCAGCCGCGTGAACACCATGTGGCTCGTCCTCCTCGCCTGCCTGCCGTTCCTGATCCTGCTGCTGCACCTGGGGTGCGCCGCCATCCAGACCGCGGCCACCCGCGCGGCCGGCGAGGGGCGTGGCCGCTTCCGTGCGGTCCTCGGCGTGTACGCGCTGCGCGGCGTGTGCGTGTGGGCTCCGGTGGTGCTCGGAATCCTGGTGGAGGAGTACTTCACGACCACCACGTTCAGGGAGTACACCGCGATCGTCCCGAAGTGGGAGCACCCCCACCTGTTCGAGGTGCTGCGCTACGGTCCGCCCCTGCTGGGCACGGCGAGCGCGCTGCTCCTGCGGCTCGGCTGGACCCTGGCCCCGGCCGTCGCCGCGGCGGAGGGCCTCGGGCCCCGAGCCGCGATGCGCCGCTCCTGGTCGCTCGTGTGGGGCCGGCCCTCCGCCTGGTTCCGGACCGTGGCCGTCGCGCTCCCTCTGGGCGGTCTCACCGTGGTCACGTACGTCCTGCTCCACGTCGCCGCACGGTCCCTGCGCCCCGGCACGGTCCGCGTCTTCCTGGAGTGGGGCCCGGACAACACCTACGCCGCGTATGTCGCCGGGGTCCTCGCCCCGATCGCGGTCGCCCTGCTGCTCACCGGCGCCCTGGCCCTTCCACCGGCGCACGCCACCCTCGCGGTACTCCGGCAGCGGCTCGTCCAGGCCCGGGAGCGCCGGGCGGCACCCCGGCCGTGATGCCCCGGGGCGGCCTCACGGCAGCCGCCCCTCCCGGTTGATCTCCCGCACCCGGGCCCGGAGCACGAGCCCCGGCGGGGCCGGCCGGACGGCCTCCGGCGGGCAGTCCCACTCGGCCCCGCCACCCGGCGGACGCAGTTGTACGTACGGGCCGACTCGGCCCATCACCCGGCCCACCCGGCCGTCCCGCACGTCCATCGCGAACGTTCCGGGCTCCGGCATACACGGCTCCAGTCCTTCAACTGTCATGAGCTGCCTTCGCTTCGAGCAGCGCGCTCAGCCGCAGTGCCGTCTCGATCGAGCACCGGCCGAGGTCGACGAGCGGCATGGGCTCGTTCCTCGCGCACGACACCGGGTCGACCCGCAGCGACGGCAGCTTCACGCCGACCCCCGCGAACCCGGCCCGCAGCCGCGCCACCGCGTCCTCCGCAGCCCGCACTCTGTCCGCTGCCTCATTGCGCCGTTCCGTAGCCGTCATCATGATCTTCCCCATTTCCACGCTGAGTAGTGGCTATGCCTACTCAGCGTGGCCAATTCGTCGCTACCGTGGAAGAGGCGCAGTTCCAACACCCGCACATGTCCACTGGGAGTCGCCTTGCCCGGACCGAAGAAGCTCGACCCTTCCTCCTCACCCCGCGCCCTCCTCGGCGCGGAACTCCGCCACCGGAGAGAGGCCGCGGGCCTGTCGCAGGAGGACCTGGGGGCCCCGCTGTTCGTCAGCGGCTCCTTCATCGGCCAACTGGAGGCGGGCACGAGGCGCATGCAGCTCGACCAGGCCCAGAAGTTGGACGAGGTGCTGGGCACGGACGGGTTCTTCGTGAGGAACTGTGCGGCGCAGAAGCAGTCGAAGTATCCGGACCACTTCGCAGAGGCGGCGGAGGCGGAGGCCGTCGCGCAGACGATCAAGGAGTATTCGCCGCTCCTCATCCCGGGGCTTCTGCAGTCGGAGGCGTACGCACGGGCAGTCTTCCTGGCGGGCAGGCCCACCGCTCCCGAAGCCACGATTGATGAACTTGTCACGGCCAGGATCGAGCGGGCCAGCCTTCTGACCCATCCAACAACCCCCATGGTTTGGATGGTTCTGGATGAGGCGGTGATCCGACGGAGAGTCGGTGGAGCGGCCGTCATGTCCGAGGCACTGCGTCGCCTGACTCAACTCAGCCGACAGCGAAGAGTCATCATCCAGATCCTGCCGTACAGCGCGGGCGGGCACGCAGCGATGGGTGGTCCGCTCAAACTCATGGCGTTCCCGGACGCTCCTCCTCTCGCCTACCTGGACGGATTGGGTTCGGGCCAACTACTTGACGATCCAGCAGCGGTTCGCTCATACGAACTGACCTACGATTTGCTGGTGGCCAGCGCATTGGCACCCGATGTGTCCCTGGCCTTGATCGAGTCGGTTGCGGAGGATTACGCCCATGAAGATCAGCAGCTCTGACTACGACCTCGCTGCGGCGACCTGGCACAAGTCCACCTACAGCGATGCCAGTGGCGGCAACTGCCTGGAGGTCGCCACCTGGCGCAAGTCGACGTACAGCGGCGGCGATGGGGGCAACTGCCTAGAAGTCGCCGACAACCTCCCCGATGTCGTCCCCGTCCGCGACTCCAAGGTCACCGACGGCCCGGCGCTCGTGTTCCGGACCGGTGCCTGGGCGGCCTTCATCGCGGACCTCAAGCACGCGTAGCCGATCCGTCGCCGCAGGAGGTCCCACCGCATGCCCGAATTACAGATCGACGCCCTGGTCTTCGACGTGCTGGGCACACTCGTCGACGAACCCACCGGGATCCGCGCCGGAATCCGGGAGCTCGCCCCCACACTCGACGAGCCCACCACGGAGCAGCTCCTGACGCTGTGGCAGGAGCACATCGACAGCGCATCGCGTCGCGTGCTCGACGGCAGCCGGCCCTACGCCACCAGCGAGGACCTGGACCGGGAGGCCGCCCGGATCGTCGCCGAGGCGGCCGGTGCCGAGGACCCCGCTGCCGTGGCGGCGCTGGCCCTGGCGGGCCGTCGCCTGCCGCCGTGGCCCGACACCGTCGCGGGGCTCGCCCTGCTCGCCGAGCGCTTCCCGCTGATCGGCCTGTCCAACGCGAGCCGGAGTGCGCTGCTGGGGCTCAACGCCCGCGCCGGGCTGCGCTGGCACCAGGTGCTGTCGGCCGAGGAGGCCCGGACCTACAAGCCGGATCCTGCGGTCTACCGGCTGGCCGTGACCGCCTCCGGGGCGCCGCCGGAGCGGCTGCTGATGGTGGCCGCCCACGCCTGGGACCTGCGAGGTGCGCAGGCGATCGGGCTGCGCACCGCCTACGTCGCCCGCCCCGTGGGTGATCCGCCCGCACCCTCTGACCGGTTCGACCTGTATGCCGACGACCTGACCGACCTGGCCGGACAGCTCGCCGGGGCCTGGAACCTGCCCGGCTGAGCGTCACACCTCCCGTCCCGATGACAAGAGCTGTGTTGAACAGGAGCCATGGCCACATCCCCGGCACGCGACGAAGGCCCGGTCCGTCCGGTGTCCGTCTCGCTCCATGAGGGCACCATTGCCGCGCTCAAAGCGCGCACCGGCAAGCGAGGCATGTCGGCCCTGTCATGTCCGGCGCGGTCTGAGCAAGCGGGGCTCCCGGCTCACACCACCTGGATCACGTGCTTCCCCCGCACCCCGCCCGCCTCCAGCGCACGGTGCGCGGTGGCGATGTCGGCCAGGGGGTGGACCGTGTCCACCACCGGGCGGATCGCGCCGGTCTCGACGTAGCGGGTCAGCTCGGCCAGCAGATCGTGCTGCGGGTTGCCGCTGAAGAACCGGACCCGTCCCCGGCCGTGGACGGTCGAGGCCAGCAGGTAGCCGAGGCTCGCGGCGATGTGGTCGATGTCGAAGGCGATCGAGACCATGCGCCCGCCGGGTGCCAGGAGCTTCCGGAAGGCCCGGTGCTCGGTGCCGACGGTGTCCAGGATGACGTCGAAGCGGTCGAGGTCGGACGGGCCGGTTGTGGTGTAGCTGTGGGCCTCGTCGGCGCCCAACTCCCGCACGAAGTCGAGGTTCTTCGTGCCGGCGAGGGCCGTGACGTGGGCGCCCAGGGCCTTGCCGAGCTGGACCGCGATGCTGCCGACGCCCCCGCTGGCGCCGCGCACGAGCAGGCGTTCGCCCGCCTCGATCCGCGCCTTGGCCTTCAGGGCGGTGAGGGCCGTCGTGCCGACCGGCAGGGAGGCGGCTTCGACGAGGCCGATGTTCTCGGGGGCGTACGAGAGGTTCCGGGGGCGGACCGCCACGTATTCGGCCGCGCTCCCGAAGGTGCGGGGCAGGACGCCCCACACCCGGTCGCCCGGCTTGAGCCCCGTGATCGCGGGGTCCACCTCGGCGACCTCCCCGGCGAAGTCGAGCCCCGTGCGGAGCGGGAACTTCCGGCCGGTCACCAGGCGGACGCGGCCGGCCCGCCCGTACAGCTCACCGCCGTTGACGCTCGCCGCGTGGACACGGACCAGCACCTGGCCCTGCTGGAGCGCCGGGATGGGGACCCTGCCGACGTAGAGCACCTCCGGGGGGCCGTAACGGTCGTAGAGCGCTGCGCGCATGTCGTTCATGTCTGCCAGGCTAGGCGGGTAAACGGATGCACCCCTCCACTTGGCTCGAAGTGAGAAACATGCCTGATCAGACGTCTCACAAACCGTCCCGTGACGGCCTGCGGGCCGACGCGCGGGAGAACAGGGAGCGGATTCTCGACGCCGCCCGGGAGGCGTTCGCCGCGCAGGGCATCGACGTCCCCATGGCGGCGATCGCCCGGCGTGCGAAGGTCGGGGTCGCCACGCTCTACCGGCGGTTCCCGACGCGCGCCGCGCTGGTGTCCGAGGCGTTCTCCGAGCAGCTCACCCACTGTGTCGCCGTCCTGGACGAGGGCCTCGCGGACCCGGACCCGTGGCGCGGCTTCTGCTCGGTCATCGAGAAGGTCTGCATGATGCAGGCGAGGGAGCGGGGGTTCACCCAGGCGTTCCTCTCCCAGTTCCCCGACCACGCCGCCTTCACCGAGGAGCGCGCCCGTGCGGAGGAGGGGCTGGCCCTGCTGGTCCGGAGGGCCAAGGAGAGCGGGCGGCTGCGTCCGGACTTCGACGTACAGGACATCACGCTGCTGATGCTGGCCAACTGCGGCGCCACCGCCGGGGCGGGCGAGGACGCGCCCGCCGCGTCCCGGCGCCTGGTCGCCTACCTCCTCCAGTCCTTCCGCGCCGGGGATGCGGCCCCACTGCCGCCTCCCGCACCCCTGGGGCTCGACCGGATCCCCACCCAGCTCCACCTGTGACGCAGGTCACTTCTGGTCATGTCACAGATCGCCGGAGAACTTCCGTCTCGTGGGTGTCATCAGGAAGCGGAAGAAGGCGGAAGCGATGAACACACGTGAGACCGACGGAACGTCCACCCACCACGTCGTCGTCCTCGGCGCCGGGTACGCGGGCATGGCGGCGGCCGTCCAGCTGGCAGCCAGGCCCGGGCGGCGGAAGGGCCTGACCGTGACCCTCGTGAACGCCCAGGACAGCTTTACCGAGCGGCTCCGGCTGCACATGACGGCGACGGGGCAGGAGCCCGCCGAGCTGAGCATCCCGGAGGTGCTGGAGGGCACGGGCGCCCGGTTCGTGCGCGGCTGGGTGACGGCGGTGGACGCGGACACGAGGACCGTGCGGATCGACGACGAGCGGGTCCTGCACTACGACACGCTGGTGTACGGGCTGGGCGGCGTGGCCGACACGGCGGCGGTGCCGGGTGCCGAGGACCACGCGTACACGCTCAGCGGCCCCGAGGAGGCGCGGTCGATGGCCGACCGGCTGGCCCGGCTCGGGAGCGGCACGGTGGTCGTCGTGGGCAGCGGCCTGACGGGGGTCGAGTCGGCCGCCGAGATCGCCGAACGGCACCCGCAGTTGGACGTCGTCCTGGTGGGGCGCCAGGAACCAGGCGCGTCGATGAATCCGAAGGCCCAAGCCCATCTGCGGTCCGCGCTCGACCGGCTGGGCGTGCGGGTGCGCGGCGGGGAGCAGGTGGTGAAGGTGCTGCCCGGCTCCGTCGAGCTGGCGGGCGGGGAGAGCGTCGCCGCCGAGGTCGTCCTGTGGACGGGCGGGACCCGGGTGTCACCGCTGGCGGCCGAGGCCGGTCTGCGGGTGGACGAGCGCGGCCGCATCCTCACCGACACCGCGCTGCGGTCCGAGTCGCACCCGGACGTGTACGCCGTGGGCGACGCGGCGGCAGTCCGCCAGGGCTACGGCGTCCTGCACGGCACCTGCCAGAGCGGGATGCCGACCGGGGTGCACGCGGCGGTGTCGATCGTCCGCACACTGCGGGGCAGGCAGCCCAAGCCCTTCCGCTTCGGCTACTACCACACACCCGTGAGCCTGGGCAGGAACGATGCGGTCGTGCAGTTCACCCGGCCCGACGACAGCCCCCGGCGCATCTGCCTGACAGGGCGCGCGGCGGCCAGATATAAGGAAGCCGTGAGCGCCTCCCCCTGGCCGACCTACGGCCGTATGAAGAAGATGCCCGCCTCGGGGGCGTTCTGGCCCCGCGGCGGACGCTTCACCCGGCTCCGGGCGGCGCGATGACCGGGGCGGACGCCGACCAGCAGGTGTTCCAGCAGTACCGCGGCCTGCTCATCTCCGTGGCCTACCGTCTGCTCGGCACCGCCGCCGATGCCGAGGACGCGGTGCAGGACGCCTGGATCAAATGGTCCGCCGCCGACCGTTCACAGGTGACCGACCCCAAGGCGTACCTGGTGCGGATCGTGTCGAACCTGGCGATGGACCGCCTCCGGTCGACCCGCCACCAACGTGAGGTCTATGTGGGGCCGTGGCTCCCCGAGCCCATCCTCACCGGCGGGGACGCCGCCGAGACGGTGCTGGAGGCGGAGTCCGTGTCGATGGCGCTGCTGGTGGTGCTGGAGACACTGAGCCCGCTGGAACGCGCCGTGTTCGTGCTGAAGGAGGCCTTCGGGTTCAGCCACGCCGAGATCGCGGAGGCGGTGGAACGCTCCGAGGCGGCCGTGCGGCAGGCAGCGCACCGCGCCCGCGAGCACGTGCGCGCCCGGCGGCCACGCTTCACGGCGGACCGTACGCACCGACGCGAGGCGACGGAACGGTTCTTCACGGCAGCGGCCGGCGGCGACATGAACTCCCTGATGGAGCTGCTGTCACCGGACGTCACCCTGTGGACCGACGGCGGCGGCAAGGTCCGCCAGGCCCTGCGCCCGGTCGTGGGCGCCACCACGGTGGCCTCCTGGTTCGCAGCCATGGGGACGGTCCCCTACCAGGGCGTCGAACCGGCCGACATGCGCGCCGAGATGGCCGAGATCAACGGCGGGCCGGGGATGGTCCTCAGCGCGCCGGACCGCGTGCTCGCCACGGTCACCCTCGACTTCGACGCCGAGGGACGGATCTCCGCCATCCACAACGTCGCCAACCCCGACAAGCTGGGAGCCGTCGGCACGCGGACGCCGCACTCGGTCCGCACCCACTGAGCACGCGCTGAGCACGGCGGAGGGCTCATCGGCAAAGCCCCCGGGGCTCAAGTCCTGGAGTCCGAGCGCTCTTTCAGAGGAATGGGAGGAGGGCCTTTTCCCACCCACCCACCCTCCCCGAGGCCGCCCTCACCTCGAAGAGTTCACTTTTCGTGACCGACTTGCCACGCATCGTGGCGACGCTCTAGCGTGCGGACTGACACAGAACGACCCCCGTCGGTGCGGGAACACCGGACAGGGGTCTGACCACTCAGATCGAGACAGGCGAACCAAATGGCTGTCACTCAGCTTAATGCCGTCCCCTACGCCCCGCAGGTAGCCCCGCACCCCATGGCGAACCCCGGTTACGGCAAGCGCTCCGCGCCGGACCAACGCCCCCGCGAAGAGCGCGACTTCGCGCACCTGCCGCCGCGCGAGGCCGCCATCGCGGCGTACGTCGACCGGCTCCCCGACGGCTCCGACATCTCCGTGAAGACGCTCGCCAAGGTCCTCCCGTACGGGCAGTGCGCCCTGCGGACCGCGCTCAACAAGCTCCAGGCAGCCGGACATCTGCGCCGGGGCAGCGAGTGTGTCGCCACCGACGAGGTCATGCTCTGGGTGACGCGGACGTTCTTCTCCCGGACCGCGCGCGACGACGACTGGTGGGCGGCGTTCATCCGGGGCGACGCCCCACGCGAGGCGCCCCGGAAGCCGACCCGCTCCCGGGCCTTCGTCCTGCTGGCGGCCCTGGGCCGCACGGCACCGGCGCTGAGCCTCTCGGCGGCGGAGTGCGCCGCCCTGGAACCGCAGGCGAGCGAGTGGTTCGAGCGGGGCGCCACGGAGGCGGAGCTGCTGCACGCCCTCACGCAGGGGCTGCCGGTGCCGGTCCACCACGCGCCCTCGCTCGTCCGCAGGCGGCTGGCCGACAAGCTGCCGCCCCACCGGCCCGCACCGGAGCGACGGGCGGTGCTGCTCGCCCTGGAATGCGGCGAGTGCCGTGCGCCGGGCAGCCCCGAAGCGCTGACGGACGGACTGTGCGCGACCTGCCGGGGCGAGGCCTCCCCCGCACCCGGGGGACCGCCCGGCGCCGTACCCACCGACGGGGTGCGGGAACGGATCGCGCAGGTCAGGGCGGGCCTCGTCCCCCGGACCGAGCGGACCGTCCGGGCGCGGAGGATGACTCCCACCGCCTGAACACCCCGTACTCGCCGGTACTGACTGTTCGGGTGCGCACAAGAGGCCCGGCCCGTGGTCCGGTGCCTATATTCGGCGGGTGGCCACCGCTCCTGACTTGGATCAGCTCATGGTCTCGGCCGCCAAGGGCGACCGGGAAGCCTTCGCCGGGGTCTACGACGTGACCGCGGGCCCCGTCATGGGGCTGGTGCGCCGGATCCTGCGCGACTCCGCCCAGTCGGAGGAGGTCACCCAGGAGGTGCTGCTGGAGGTGTGGCGCACGTCCGGGCGGTTCAGGCCCGACCGAGGCAGCGCGATGACGTGGATCATGACCCTCGCCCACCGTCGCGCCGTCGACCGGGTGCGGGCGGCGCAGGCGAGCCAGGACCGCGAGCAGAGGGCGGCCAGACTCAGCGAGGACACCCCCTTCGACGACGTGACCGAGCAGGTGGAGACCCACATGGAGTGGCAGCGGGTGCGCAGCTGCGTGCGCGGGCTCACCGACATCCAGCGCGAGGCCGTCGTCCTCGCCTACTACGGGGGACACACCTACAAGGAGATCGCCCACTCCTTGTCCCTGCCGCTGGGGACCGTCAAGACCCGCCTGCGGGACGGCCTCATCCGGCTCCGCCGCTGCCTGGGAGCGAAGGCGTGAGCGCCGCGGACCCGCACGAGTCCTCGGGCGCCTACGTCCTGCACGCCCTGCCCGACGGGGAGCGCCGGGCCTTCGAGGCGCACCTCGCGGAGTGCGGACAGTGCCAGGAGGAAGTGGCCGAGCTGCGGGCCACGACGGCGCTCCTGGGACAGCTGACCGCCGAGCACCCGCCGGAGTCCCTGCGGGACCAGGTCCTGCGCAAGGTGGCCGACACACCGCAGGAGCCCCGTCCGCACGCGCAGGAGGCCCAACCGCACACGCAGGAGGCCCGTCCGCACCCGACCGCGAAGGTGCCCGGGCGGCGCCGACCCGCACGGTCCCTGATCCTGGCACTCGCCGCTTCGGTGGCCGTCGCCCTCGTCTGCCTGGGCCTCGCCGGATGGCAGCACCAGGAGGCCTCGGACGCCAAGGACCACGCCGACCGGGTGGAGGCGCAGGCCCACGAGGTGCAGGCGCAGGCCCATCAGGTGGAGGCGGAGCAGAAGAACGTGACGAAGGTGCTCACGGCGTCCGACGTCCGTCTGCAGACCCAGGTGCTCAGCGATGGCGCCACGGCGTCCGTCACCTTCTCCCGGAGCGAGGGCTCGGCGACGCTCGCCGTCTCCGGCCTTCCCGCACTCCCCGCAGGACGGACGTACGCGGCGTGGTTCATGGAGGACGGGACGCCCGTGCCGGCCGGACTGCTCAGCGGGGACCCGGGGCGGCAGGTGACGCTGCTGGAAGGGACGCTGGACGACGCCACGGCGGTCGCCCTGTCCGTGGAGCCCGACGGTGGCTCCCCGCAGCCCACCACCGTCCCTCTCGGCGCGGTCCCGCTGACGGCCTGACCCGACGACGCCGTGCACATCTCTCCGTTTTCTTGCGATTCACCCCAAACCTTCCGCCCGGTGTCTCCGAATCCCTTGTGCAAGGCCGTTCACACCATCGGAACCACATACGGCAGCCCCGGTGACCCCGGGCCACTCCACCCCCCACCCTGCGGCGCTCACCAGCGGCGCCGCGTCCTCCTCGGGACGACGCCATGACCACCATGACCGCACCACCGCCCCCGTCCACCAGGCCGCCCCTCACGGCGGGAAGGCTCACGATCTCCCTGCCGTCCGGGCCGCAGGCGCCCTCGCAGGCCCGCCACGCCACGGCCGGATTCCTCCACCGGTCATGGCCCTCACTCACCCAGGACCGCTGCGACGACTTCCTGCTGATCGTCTCCGAACTGGTCACGAACGCCGTCCGGCACGCACCCGGGCCCAGCACCCTGACGCTGACGACCACCACCGGAGCCCTGGACATCGCCGTGACCGACTGCTCGTGCGTGCGGCCGGCCCCCCGGACACCGGACCTGAGCGACGGGACCGGCGGCATGGGCCTGCACATCGCCGAGGACCTGGGAGCCCGGATCTTCACCGAGGCGCTGTCGGACGGGAAGTGCGTGCACGCCGCCTTCGCCACAGCGTGACCCACGGGCTCGCGCCCGGTACCCCTTGGCGGGGTGCCGGGCGCGAGCTCGTGCGAGGTGTGTGCCGGGATCAGCCCGAGGCGCAGGCCCTGCCGTTCAGCTTGAAGGACCCCGGGTCGGGCGCGGGGCCCGTGGCCGCGAGGTTGAAGCCGAAGTCGACCGCCGCACCCGGTGCCAGGGTCCGGTTCCACGACAGCGGCTTGGCACTGACCGTGCGGCCGGCCTGGGCGAACTCCGCACTCCAGGTGTGGCTCAGCCGCTGGTCACCGGGGAGCAGCCAGGTGAGCGACCACGGCGAGACCGGCTCCGAGCCGGTGTTCTCGACGCGGACGGTCACGGTCGAGCCGCTGTTCCACGGGTGTGAGGAGTACGCGACCCGGCAGGTGCGGGCCGGGGCCGCCGTCCCGCCCTCGCCCGCGTCGTCCAGGTAGGAGGCGATGAAGGCCAGCGGCGCGTTCCAGTTGATGGTGATCTCGTTCGTCGACCAGGACCCGATGTCGTCGATGTAGCACATGGCCGGGGCGCAGCCGCTCAGCTTCTCCGCCGCCACCGGGTCGCCGGAGGCGATCGCGGTGAGGTTGGGCCCGCCCGCGAGCGAGCCGGGTGCCGGGTTCGGCAGGGCGGGGTCGTTCTGGTGCGCCCAGAAGCGGTGGTGCTGGTTGTGGGAGTTCCGCTCGCCGTAGCCGGTGACGTACGACTGGTTGAGGGCGTTGCGGCCGAGCAGGTAGTCGGCGCCGCGCAGCACGGCGTCCTGGTAGGCCGCGTCGCCGGTCAGGTCGTGGGCCGTGGCCAGGACCACCATGTTGTTGAGGACCTGGCTGTTGGAGCCCCAGACGTAGTCCTCGCCGGTCGGCGCGTACGGAAGCCCGTACACCTGCGCACGGGACTGTGCGGCGTAGCGGTCGGCGCCCCCGGTCACCACGGAGCGCACCTCGGCCAGCTGGCCGGCGGTCAGGGCGCTGGGCACGGTGGCCAGGGTGAGCGCGCCGAGTCCGGCGGTGGAGCCCCAGGAGATGCCGCCGCCCGCCGGGAAGATCTTGTTGACGTCACCGTGCAGGGCGGAGGAGAGCACCGCCTGGCGGTAGGCGTCCTTGCCCGTCGTGGTGAACAGCTCGGCGGCGGCCCAGTAGAACTCGTCCGAGACGTCGTTGTCGCTGTACGCGCCGCCGCCGGTGCCGTCGGCCGGGTCGGCGAGCACATCAGGGTGCTGCTTCGCCGCGGCCCAGGCGGTCTCGCCGGCCCGCAGGCAGCGGTCCGCGAAGGCCTTGTCGAAGGGCGCGTAGAGCCGGGCGCACTGGGCGGCCGCGGCGGCGAGATTCAGCGTGGCGGCGGTCGACGGCGGGTGCAACTCCCGCTGCTGGGGGTCGAGGTGGGGCTTCATCGGCAGCCCGGTCCACTCCGCGTCGTGCATCTTGTGGTGCGCCATCCCCGCCAGCGGCTTCCCGGCCGGGACCTGCATCTTGATCAGGAAGTCCATCTCCCAGCGCGCCTCGTCCAGGATGTCCGGCACCCCGTTGTCGCGCTCGGGCACCCGCAGCTCGCCGTCGCCGAGCTCGGCCGACTCGGCGTCCGGGGCCGTCAGGGTGCGCTCGTACGTGGACATCAACTGGGCGACCGAGATGCCGCCGTTGACGACGTACTTGCCGTGGTCGCCCGCGTCGTACCAGCCGCCCGACACGTCGAGCCGGTAGTCGCAGACCCCCGGCTGACAGGGGACGTCCGTGTCGCCCTTGTTGGGCGCCACACCCGCGTGGCCGGCCGGGCGCGCGTACTCCTCGCCGACGAGGTCCGCCTCGATCGGGGTGCCGCTGCGGTTGTGGTAGAAGTACGCCAGCGCGTCGGAACGCAGGCCGTCGTACAGGTCGCCGCGGATCGAGAACGGCTCGCTCACCTCGCCGTCGACCTCCACGGTGTAGCCGTCGCCCGCCGTGGTGAGGCCGCCGAAGTCGAAGGTGTGGACCCGCTGGCGCGAGCTGGGGTCCTCGCCCTTCGGAACGGTCGTGCCGGTCGCGGCCGTCGACCCGTCCTCGGCCTTCACCGTCCACGTCAGCGGCGCTTCGGCGTCGGTGACCACCGTGCCGCTCTTGGGGCCGCGCGGCAGGTAGCCGACCTGATTGACGCGTACGGGCGACCCGGTGTCCGGTACGTACACGGGCGGTTCGGCCCCTCCGCGCAGCGACACGTCGTCCAGACAGAAGGTCGTCGCCCGCTCACCGCCGCCGATCTGGAGCTGCATGGACGCGGCGGGCTGGTCCACCGACGCTGTGAACGTCCGCGTCACCCGCGTGGCCTCCGTGCCCACCGGGTCCGCGGTGGAGAGCACCGTCGTGTACGGGGCAGCCGCTTCCTGGACCCGGGTCTGGACGGTCAGAGGCACGGTCGAACTGGCCGTGTAGGACAGCTCGTAGCTCTCGCCCGCGACGATCGGGATGTCGTTCTGGCCGACGATGGCGTCCCAGGCGTTGGCCGTACCGGCGGGCACCTCGGCGCACAGCCGGCCGTCCGGGGCGGCCGGCGACAGGTTCGCCGTCCACCACCAGGGGGCGGTACCGGCGGCGAAGTCGCCGTTGGAGATCTGCTCGGGGCCGGGTTCGGCGTCGTCGGCCAGCGCCGTACCGGGCGCGGCCAGCGCCGCCGCGAACAGTAAGACGGCGGCTGACATCCCGAACGCGCGCCGCCCGTGCCGGGGGCGGACGCGCGGGGGCCGTGCGGGGAGTGGTGAGGCATTCACCGGGAGGGCCTTTCGTCGACGGAGGCGGTGAGGAGCGCGGCTTCCGCTGATGGGAGCGCTCCCATCAGCAGTGTGAAGGGTGGAGCGCATGTTCCGCCAGGGTCATGACAGAGATCGATGGACGGCGGGAGCCGTGGTGAGAAACGTCCGGGCCGGACCGGGGCCGCGGGGACTCCGCGACCCGGCCCGACCCGGACGGAAGGGCCTAGACGAACGGGATCTTCACGACCGCCGCGTCCGTGCCGGTCTGCACCTGGGACGTACCGTTGCCCAGCGCGTTCCAGATCTCCAGGCGGACCGTCCCCGCCTTGAGGTTGCCCAGGCTGCCGGTCACCGCCGCGGTGCCCACCGCCTGGGTGTACTCCTCCCACCCCGTGACCGGGTCGGTCGCGAAGTAGCGGTAGGTCTCCGTCCGGTCGAAGGTGCCGTCGCCGGTGAGGTCGTAACTGACCCTGACCTGCGGGGCGAGCCCGACCTTCGTACCCGCGTCGACCCGCAGGCGGAACGCGGAGGACACACCCGCCGCGAGCGTCCCGTCGACCTTCCTGACCTCGTAGACCGTCGGCTTGTACGGCGTACCGTCCCGGTTGACGCCGTCCGCCGAGGCCAGCGTGTCCGCTCCCGCCGCGCCGTCCGTGGCGGTCGTGAGGGTGCCGCCGGACTTCAGCCGGAAGGTGTTGCCGGTGGACGGACCGGGCTCCTCGGGATCCGGGTCCGGGTCGCCACCGCCGGCGCCCGTGCCGGTGGCCGTGGAACGGGCCGGGACGGAGAGCGTCTTGCCGTCGGAGAAGGTGACGGTGCGGGCGGTGGAGTCGTAGTTGTGAGCGGCGTAGGTACGGACGCCGTTCTTGGCGAAGACGGCGGACGTCGGGATGTTCCCGCTCACCGTCAGATCGGGTGCGCCCAGGCTGTCGAGCGTGGTGATCCAGTGGTACGTGTGCGCCTTGGACTCACCCTGCTCCGGGGAGTAACCCCCGTTGCCCGCGTCCCACTTGGCCTTGGCCGCAGCCGGATCGGCCAGCGACTCGAACTCCCACAGGAGGTCGCGCCACTCGACGGCCGGGCCGCCGTTCTCCCGCTCCATCTCGGCGATGTTCCGCTTGATGGCGGCCTTCTCACGGGCCAGGTGCAGGGACCCACCCGTGACGGGGAGGACGTTGATGCCGTGGATCTCCTCCGGGTTCGCGGTCCACCAGGTGGAGTACGCGCCGCCGCTGCCCCACACCATGCCGACCGTGTCGTGCCCGAAGGTGCCCGGGAAGACCTGCTGGCCGGCGTCGAACCAGTACTGCGTGATCGCTTCCGACTCGGTGGTCAGCAGGTAGCTGCCGAGGTCGCGCAGCCCGGTGTCGCCCGTCGCCGCGCCCCACAGGACGAGTCCCGCGCTGAGGTTGATGGACTCCGACGACGACTCCTGGTTGTTGCCCGCCGCGAAGCCCTGGTGCCCGGAGGCCCAGCTGTGGCCCGCGTACACGTCGAAGCCCCGCAGGAACGGGTACGCGGAGTCGGTGCGGCTCGGGTTGGCGGTGTCCCGCACCAGGGTCTTGACCATGGTGCCCCAGGCGGAGTCGGCTGCCCACGCCTGGTCGTACTGGGCGATCACCGCCGCCGCGTAGACGTAGTAGCTGTAGTGGAAGTGGTGGTCGTTGAGCTCGGTGTCACTGCCGTACGAGGCCGGGTATCCGGTCAGCGTCTTCCAGCTCTTGTCGTAGCTGAACTCACTGGCCCCGCCCGCCGTGAACCACTCCTGGAGGCGGCCCTTCATCAGGCCGAGGAGCTTGTCCCGGATGCCCGTCTGGCCGATCTGGTCGGCCACGGGCACCAGCTGGGCGAGGCGGCCGAGCGCCTTGCCGGTCCAGTAGGTGTCGGCCGCCCCGGAGAACGGGTCGGAGGCGTTCGCCACCTCGTTCAGGTAACCGGTCAGCCGCGCCTTGTCGACCCCGCCGGACGCGGGCAGGGCGGGCAGCACGCCCTGGTTCTTCTGGCTGGTGGTGAAGGAGGCGGACTCCCGGACCTTCATGGTGCCGCGCGGGGAGACGTACGTGTACGGCGTGAGCGCGTCGGAGGTGTGCAGCCACTGGTGGCGGTACAGCGCCTGGAGTGTGCCGCGCTCGGTGCCCTCCTTGGCCTCCGTGGTCAGGCTGTAGGTCGCCCTGACCGTGCCACCGGTCGACTCCCAGGCCACCTTGGAGCCGGTGACGAAGCTGAAGGCGTACTTCCGGTAGGTCGCGAGCGCGTCCGTGGACGGCAGCACGGCGAGCGAGAAGTAGTCCTTGCCGCCGAGCCCGGCGGTGATCGCCGTGCCGGAGACGTTCCAGTCGCTGCCGGTCGGGGCGAAGAGGGCGTAGTGGTGACCGGCGACCGTGATGCCGAGGACGTTGCCGTTGTCCGCGAAGACGGTGGGGGTGCCGGCCGTGGTGATGCGGGCGTCACCGCCGGAGCCCTTGGCGTACACGAAGGGCATGCCGTGGCCGATGGTCGTGCGCAGGGTGCGGGTGCCGTCCGACCAGTAGGGGGTGACCGTCCAGTCGGACCAGTCGTCGGCCCTGGTGTCCGGGGAGTTCAGACCGTTGAGGCCGACGGTGAGGTCCGCCTTGTGCGCGTACTCGTACTGGCGGCCTCCCCCGACGATCGCGGGCGTGGTCGGGTAGCCGACCTCCAGTCCGCCGGAGGTCGCCTGATAGGTCAGCGGGTGCCCGTACATCGGGGTGGAGTACGGGTTGTCGCCGTAGCGCTGGTAGGCGAGGGAGGACCACCAGTCGTTGGTCGGGACCGGCTTGTCCCTGGCCGCCGCCGTGAGCTTGGGCGTGACCGGGGCACCGGTGTTGGTGGTGGGCCCGGAGGTACCGGCGGGGCGGCTGTCGGTGTAGCTGCCGGAACCCGCGGGGATGGTGGCGGCCGCCGCCGGGGACGCGGCAGGGCCCAGACCCACAGCGGCCAGGGCGATGGCCAGGACCGTCGCCGCTGCTGGTCTGGAGAGGGAGGCTTGCATGGGGCAGCACCTCGTCAGGGGGGGTGGGGAGGGGAGCTTGAGAGCGCTCTCAGGTGCCAAGGAACGTAAAACTTTTGAAACTCTAGGTCAATAGACCTGACACATAAGGGAGTTGGGAGTAACGCATCGTTGCCATGCATTCGAGTCTTGACGAGAAAACGCACCGGGGAAGAGGCTCAGGGCACAGAGGGTGGCCTCGCGCCGGAAGGGCCGGTACGGCGCGTCTCCCGCGCCGTACCGGCCCTTCACACATGCCGGACGTCCGGCGTCGTCACCACGCTCCCGGGGCGGGCGGCGCGACCACCGGCGGCCGGTCGTCGCAGGTGATCGTGTTCGGCAGCAGCCACGGCGCCAGCCAGTCGCCCGTCGTGCCACCGCCGTCGTTGCCGCCGCGGTCGACCAGGGTGAACTCCGAACCGGCGGGGGTGAAGTGGAAGGACCCGCAGTTGTTGACCCCCACGGCCCCCACGTTGCGCGCGTCGACGTTCTCGAAGGTCGCCGACCCCGCCGCACGCGCGCTCACCACCGAGGTGCCCGTGCCGTCCACCTTGACGTCCTTGAAGTGCACGCCCTGGATCTTGTACGTGTCCTTCACCGGCCAGTCGGTGACCAGCATGATCGCGTTGTAGGTGTTGTCGAGGAAGTGGTTCCCCGTCACCCGTATGTCGGCGTCGATGTCCCGGTCCAGGGCGAAGAACCAGATGGCTCCGAGCCCGATGTTCCAGTTCAGTTCGTACGTCCCGGCCCGGACCGTGGTGTTGTCGCTCAGGTCGAGCCGCCCCCGGAACGCCTCGGCGCCGAAGCGGGCGCCGACGTGCAGCGCGCTCCCCTCACGTACGGGATCGGCAACGAGGTTGCCGGACACGGTGTTGTCCGTACCGCCGTAGACCGCGATGCCGTTGGCGAGGACCGGGCTCTGCACGGTGTTGCGGGCGAAGGTGTTGCCCGCGTTGGCCCGCTTCTCGGACCACATCGCGAGGCCGTCGTCACCCGAGTTGCGGACGAAGGCGTGCGAGACCTCCGAATCCGTCACCCCTCCGTGGAAGTTGATGGCGTCGGCGATCTGGTCGACGATGACGTTGCCCGTGATCCTCAGGTTCGACATCGGGCCGTCGAACCACATGCCGACCTTGGTGTGGCGGATGTGCAGGCCCTCGATCGAGGAGTCGCTCATCGCCCCGCCGACGCCGTTCACCTGGTCGGTGTCGATCCGCTCCCGGACGTCCCCCTCGATGGCGAAGCCCGACAGGTGGACGTCGCGGCTGCCGCCGTCGGCCGCGTCCTTGCCGTAGAAGCCGACGCCCGTGTGGACCGAGCCGTCGGCGGCCGGGGCGTCGAGCGCGACCTGGCGGCCCTTGAACGTCGTGTACCAGCTGCCGGCGCCCCTGATCGTGACGTCGTCGACGACGATGTGCCGGTTGACCTGGTAGGTGCCCGGCGGGACGTACACCGGCAGGTTCTTGCGCTTGGCGAAGGCGATCGCCCGGTCCAGGGCGCCCGCGGAATCCCTGCGCCCCGACGGATCGGCCCCGAAGAGCAGCGCGTTCGCGGCCCGGAGCTCGACGTGGGGCAGGCCCACGAGCTCCGAGTCGAGCACATCGATGACCGTCCACGCGGCACGGCTCCCGGCGGGGACGGTCAGGCGGACGGTGTCACCCGCCCGGTACCTCTTGCCCAGCAGCAGGCGCTGCTCGTCGTAGAAGTGGTTCGGCCGGAAGGGCTTGGAGATCACCGGGGCGGGCGTCGTCGCGTTCGGGACGCACGCGCACTCGGTGATCCACCAGCCGGGCTGGAGCAGATCGGCGCCGGGGTCGTTGGTGAACGGGTACTGGTTGTACAGCCAGGAGTACTGCGAGGTCAGCGTCATCGTCGAGCGCTGCGCGCCGTTGACGGCGACGTCGAGCGGGGCGGTGATGCCGCCGCCTCCGGGAGCGTCCGGGATGCTGTAGCGCACGGTGATCGCGTTCGCGGCCTCCGGCAGGGTGAACTCGACGTGCTCGCCGGGCACCAGGCGGACCGCCTTACGGCCGGACGCCTCGGCGGGGAGGGTGTAGGCGGTGCGGTCGGGTCCGATGACCGTGCCGTTCGTCGCGGCGTTCTCCGCCTCCTGCTCGGCGAAGGGGACGTCGGCGCCGCGACCGGCCACCAGGGCGGGAGCGAGGCCCGCGCGCGTCACCGTCGGCGCGGACGACTGTTTCCCCTCCGCGCCCTGGGCGGCGGGAGCGCCGGTCAGCGCCCCCAGTCCGACGACGGCGGCCGTCAGCGCGGCGACCGTGATGTGACGTGACATCGCATGCCCGTTTCTCTCGGAGGTGAGGCGACGTTAGGGCGCGCGGAATCACCACCACAAGAGGCGTGCGAGAAGATTTCTCCTCACTGCTGAGTACATGCAAAAAACCGTCATACTTTTGCGTGTGGCTCTCTAGCGGGGAACGACTGCTCCCCTTGGAGGGAACCGGCCCTGGGGACCAGCGGTACAGCCGTCGGCGCCAAGCCTTGATCACGGCTGTCCGCTGCGGATCTCGGCGTTCGACCGGGCCGGGGTGGCGCCGGTCCGCAGTCGCCGGGCCGGGTGCGTCCGAGCGTTCAGTGGCCGGGTGCCGGGCTGTCGGCGGGTGCGGTCCTGGGCAGGAGGCCGAGGAAGGGCAGGCAGACGACGGTGACGGCCATGACGGTGACGAGGGCGAGGGTCATGGCATGGCCGGGGGCGCCGCCGTGGAGGTAGACGGTGGTGACGGTGGCGGAGCCCAGCGCGGTGGCGAGTTGCTGGACGGCGGTGAGGGTGCCGCTCGCACTGCCTGCTTCGGCGGGGTCGATGTCGCCGATCGTGATGTCGAAGAGGGTGCCGAAGCAGGCACCCATGCCGATGCCGGCCAGGACGCCGGCGGGTGCCAGGGCGAGCAGGGTGACGTCGGTGCCGCTGGTGACCACCAGGGCCAGGAGCCAGCCGGCGCCGGCGAGGGTGACCAGCATGCCCGCGAGGATGAGGAGGCGGCCCAGCCTCTTGGCCAGGGCCATGCCCGCGCCGGCGCCGGCGATGATGCCGAGGGTCAGCGGAAGCATGCCCACGGCCGCGCTGCCGGGGCCGGCACCCAGGGCCTGCTGGATGAACAGGGAGAGGACGAAGGCCAGTCCGTTGGTGACGGCGAAGAACATCAGCCCGACCAACAGCCCCGAGGTGAAGCCCTTGTTGCGGAACAGCGAGGGCTCGATGAGCGGCGCGGCGGCGGTCCGCTGACGGCGCGCGAACAGCAGCAGGAACACCACGCCGAGGACCAGGGCCGCGAGGGAGAGGATGCTCCAGTCGGACTCGGAGCCCTCGATCAACCCGAACATCGTCCCGAACATGGCCAGGGCGAGGATGCCGGCGCCGGCCCCGTCCACGGTGACGGCCGGGTCGGCGTTGTCGCGGGGCAGGATCCGGGCGGCCAGGACGACGCCGACGGTACCCAGGAGCAGGTTGACCAGGAAGATCGGCCGCCAGGACAGCCCGGCGAAGTCGGCGTCGATGACGAACCCGGCCAGAACCGGGCCACCGATCGTGGCGATGCCCAGCAGCGGACCGAACAGGTTGAACGACGTACGTCGCATGTCGGGCGTGAAGTGGCGGGTGATGATCGCCATGCCCTGGGGGATGAGGAGCGCACCGAAGGCGCCCTGCAGGATCCGGGCGGAGATCATCACGCCGGATCCTCCGGCCAGCCCACAGGCCGCCGAGGCGAGGGTGAAGCCGCTCATGCCGATCAGGAAGAGGCGGCGCTGTCCGTAGCGGTCGCCGAGGCGTCCGCCGATGACGAGCAGGACGCCCATGGCCAGGGCGTAGGACGCTCCGAGCCATTTGATCAGGCCGTCGCCGCCGCCGACGTCGCCCACGATCGTGGGCGCCGCGATGTTGGTGACGGTCGCGTCGATCATGTCGAGCGCGTCGGCGAGCAGGACCAGGAGCAGGACGGCCCACATCGCGAGCTTGCCCAGCCGTGCCGCTCCCGTCGGAGGCCCGGTTTCCGTGGTGATGGTCATGACGACTCCAAGACTGAACAGTATGGGATTTACGACTCAGACTGAAACACAACTATGGCCAAAACTGCAATGAGTAGGGTTTTGAAGTACGTGGTGCTATCTTTCCGTCATGGCGACCACTGGAGCCGCGCCCGGCAGGCGCGAACGCAAGAAGGCGGCAACCCGCAAGGCCCTGGCCGACGCGGCCCTGGAGCTCTTCCTGGAGCACGGCTACGAGAAGGTGACGATCGCCCAGATCGCCGAGGCCGCGGACACCGCGACCACGACCCTGTTCGCGCACTTCCCGGCGGGCAAGGAAGCCCTGATCCTCGACGACAGCGGGGAGCGGGAGGCATCCCTGGTCGACGCGGTCCGCAACCGGCCCGAAGGCAGCTCGCCCCTGGACGCCCTGCACGCCTTCTTCGCCGGCCGTGCCCCCTTCGCCGACGAACGCGACCTGCCCGAGCGCTACCGGCGCGCGGCAGAACTGATCATGGACACTCCCGCGCTGTGGCCCTACGCACGTCAGGTCTGGGTGGCCTGTCAGGAGCCGCTCGCCCGCCTGCTCGCGGAGGCCGCCGGCCGGAGCGAGCCCGACGAATCCCACCGCCTCCTGGCCCGCTACGTGCTGGAGACCCCCGACCTGGCATCGAGCCGCCCCGACCGCAAGGCCGCCCTCGCCGAGGCGTTCCGCCGCCTCCACATGGGCTGGCCCGAACTCTGACACCGCCCCCGCCGCCGCCTGCGGACCCCACCGGCGGCCCCCTGCAAGGAGCCCCCGTGGCCTGGAACGTACACAAGCCCCCGCGCGCCGACGGCACCACCGTGCTGGTGACCGGCGGCAACGCCGGCATCGGCTACTTCGTCGCCGAGCAGCTCGCCGCCGCCGGAGCAACCGTCATCATCGGCAGCCGCAACCCTGCGAAAGCCGCCGCCGCCGTGGAAGCCCTCACCGCCCGCGTCAGCGGGTCCCGTGTGCGGCACATACCCCTGGACCTGGCCGACCTCGCCTCCCTGAGGGCGTCCGCCGGCCGGCTGGACACCGACGCCCTGGACGCCGTGGTCCTCAACGCGGGCATCGCACTGGACGAACCGCCCCGCGAGCAGAACCACCACGGCCACGAACTCATGTTCGCCACCAACCACCTCGGCCACTTCGCCCTGGTGCACTGGCTGGCCCCCTGGCTGGAGGCGGCTCCGGCGGCCCGGATCATCACCATGGGCAGCTTCGCCGCCCGCTCCGAGCGCCTCGACCTCGACGACCTGCAATCCGTACGCGACTACGACCCCAAGCGCACCTACGGCCGCTCCAAACTCGCCCAGATGGCCTTCGCCCTCGAACTCGACCGCCGGCTGCGCGCCGCGGGCAGCACCTGCATGAGCGTGATCGCCCATCCCGGCGGCGCCCTGGACGCCCTCACCCCGCCCCGGCCCGGCATCCACCAGCGCTCCGGACCCCGACAACTCCTGGCCCTCCCCGCGAGAGCCCTTCTCCAGGGCAAGGACGCCGGCGCCTGGCCCGCCGTCCGGGCCACCCTCGACCCGGACGTCCGAGGCGGCCAGCTGTGGGGCCCCAGCAGGTTCGGCCTCAGCGGCAAGCCCCACCTCGAAACACCCCACCCCCACATGGCCGACCGGCCCACCGGCCAAGCCCTCTGGGCAGCGAGCACCCGACTGACCGGCGTGGCCCCCTTCACCCCCTGACGCTCCACAGCAGCGGTCGTCGATGGCGCGGAGCGGGGCGCCACGGCGCACGACGACGCCGGCCCCCGGGAAGGAATCCCGGGGGCCGGCGTCGTACAGGTACTGCGGGTACTGCCAGGAGCTGCTGATCCGAGGATCAGAAGTCCATGTCACCGCCCGGCATGCCGCCCGGAGCGGCCGCAGAGGCCTTCTCCGGCTTGTCGGCGATGACGGCCTCGGTGGTGAGGAAGAGCGCGGCGATGGACGCGGCGTTCTGCAGGGCGGAGCGCGTGACCTTCGCCGGGTCGATGATGCCCTCGGCGATCATGTCGACGTACTCGCCGGTCGCGGCGTTGAGGCCGTGACCGATCGGCAGGTTGCGCACCTTCTCGACGATGACGCCACCCTCGAGACCACCGTTGACGGCGATCTGCTTGAGCGGGGCCTCCAGCGCGAGCTTCACGGCGTTGGCGCCCGTGGCCTCGTCACCGGTCAGGTCGAGCTTCTCGAAGACGGCCGTGGCCTGGAGCAGAGCCACGCCACCACCGGCGACGATGCCCTCCTCGACGGCGGCCTTGGCGTTGCGCACCGCGTCCTCGATGCGGTGCTTGCGCTCCTTGAGCTCCACCTCGGTGGCGGCGCCGGCCTTGATGACGGCCACGCCGCCGGCCAGCTTCGCGAGACGCTCCTGGAGCTTCTCGCGGTCGTAGTCCGAGTCGGAGTTCTCGATCTCGGCGCGGATCTGCTTGACGCGACCCTGAACCTGGTCGCTGTCACCGCCGCCGTCGACGATCGTCGTCTCGTCCTTGGTGATGACGACCTTGCGGGCGGTGCCGAGCAGGTCCAGGCCGGCGTTCTCCAGCTTGAGACCGACCTCCTCGGAGATGACGGTGCCACCGGTGAGGATGGCGATGTCGCCGAGCATGGCCTTGCGGCGGTCACCGAAGCCCGGAGCCTTGACGGCGACGGACTTGAAGGTGCCACGGATCTTGTTGACGACCAGCGTCGACAGCGCCTCGCCCTCGACGTCCTCCGCGATGATCAGCAGGGGCTTGCCCGACTGCATGACCTTCTCGAGCAGCGGAAGGAGGTCCTTCACGTTGCTGATCTTGGAGTTGACGATGAGGATGTACGGGTCGTCGAACGACGACTCCATGCGCTCCATGTCGGTGGCGAAGTACGCCGAGATGTAGCCCTTGTCGAAGCGCATACCCTCGGTGAGCTCGAGCTCCAGACCGAAGGTCTGGGACTCCTCGACGGTGATGACGCCTTCCTTGCCGACCTTGTCCATCGCCTCGGCGATCTTGGCGCCGATCTCGGTGTCGGCAGCGGAGATGGAGGCCGTCGAAGCGATCTGCTCCTTGGTCTCCACGTCCTTCGCCTGCTCCAGCAGAGCGGCGGAGACGGCCTCGACGGCCTTCTCGATGCCACGCTTGAGAGCCATCGGGTTGGCACCCGCGGCGACGTTGCGCAGGCCCTCGCGGACGAGCGCCTGGGCGAGAACGGTGGCGGTGGTCGTACCGTCGCCGGCGACGTCGTCCGTCTTCTTGGCGACCTCCTTGACCAGCTCCGCACCGATCTTCTCGTACGGGTCCTCGAGCTCGATCTCCTTGGCGATGGAAACACCATCGTTGGTGATCGTGGGCGCGCCCCACTTCTTCTCGAGGACGACGTTACGGCCCTTGGGGCCGAGGGTGACCTTGACGGCGTCGGCGAGCTGGTTCATCCCGCGCTCGAGACCGCGCCGTGCCTCCTCGTCGAACGCGATGATCTTGGCCATGTGAAGTGGTCCTCCCGGACAGGGGTGGATTTCTCCGGACCGAGAGGCGCCCGCGACGGACGGCCAGCGTGCTCAGTGGTTCCTTGCCCCACTGGGCCTGCGGGCCTCACCGGCCCGGTCCAAGTTTCTGTCACTCTCACCTGGAGAGTGCTAACGCCAATGATTAGCACTCGACCCCTGCGAGTGCAAGCGTCGTCCTCGGGATGTGGACAACCACCGGGGGCGAACAGAGGAGCGACAGGGCAGGCCGGGGACGCACGAGAGGCCCGCACCCCGGTGGGGGTACGGACCTCTCGCGCGTGAGTAGTGTCGTTGGCCGACCGCGCCGAGCTCAGCCGACGGCGAGCTTGACCATGTCCGCCTGCGGCCCCTTCTGGCCCTGCGAGATCTCGAATTCAACTCGCTGACCCTCTTCGAGGGTGCGGTACCCGTCCATCTGGATCGCGCTGTAGTGGACGAAAACATCCGCACCACCGTCGACCGCGATGAAGCCGTACCCCTTCTCCGCGTTGAACCACTTGACGGTGCCCTGAGCCATGCCTAACTCCCCTATTACTGGCCCTTGCACGAGCACCGCACTTCGCGGGCCCGGGTCAGAACTCACCCTCCGACAGGAGAGGGTGGCGTGCGCCGGAACGCGTCGACCGCGGCCGAATGTATCTGCCCAACTGCCCTCTGCAACAGGTCAATCGGACGAGAATTCTGGGCGCACGCGAGCGCACGGATAGGCGGAATTCATGGGATTCCAGGGCAAGTCGGGCCTGACAAAGGCCACTTATGCCTCAAGGGGTTCACGTACTTTGGCTACTTCTTGTCGCGGCCAGGCGCATTCTCATATGCGGGCGGCGCGGGTAGCTGCGGGGACTTCCCCAACTGTACCGCGCTCAACCATGCAGAATGCCCCCCTCCGCTTCTCTCGCGGAGGGGGGCATTCTGCTCACTCTGTGGAACCGGGCGGCCGAGCCGGCCCGTATCGCGCCTGCGGCGGTCAGCCTCCGGCGACGGCCGGGATGATGGAGACGCCGGCGCCGTCCGGGGTGGCCGCGTCCAGACCGCCCTCGAAGCGCACGTCGTCGTCGTTGACGTACACGTTGACGAAGCGGCGCAGCTTGCCCTGGTCGTCGAGGACACGGGCGCCGATGCCCGGGTGGTTCTGCTCCAGGGACGCGATGACCTCGGAGAGGATCGCGCCCTCCGCCGAGACCTCGGCCTGACCGTCCGTGTAGGTGCGGAGGATGGTGGGGATACGGACCTTGACGCTCATGTGGGTGCCTTCCTTCGGTCTCGGGTGGTCAGTTGGCGGCGGCGAGGCCCGCGTCGCGGAACGCGTCCAGGCTGGGCCGGATCGTCGCCGACAGGCCGGTCGTGGGGGCGACCGCGTCGAGCGTCTTGAGGCCGTCACCGGTGTTCAGGACCACGGTTGTCAGCGTCGGGTCGAGCAGGCCGGCGTCGATCAGCTTCTTCGTGACGCCGACGGTCACACCGCCCGCGGTCTCCGCGAAGATGCCCTCGGTCCGGGCCAGCAGCTTGATCGCGTCGACGACCTGCTCGTCATTGACGTCCTCCACGGCACCGCCGGTGCGCCGGGCGATGTCCAGGACGTACGGGCCGTCGGCCGGGTTGCCGATCGCCAGGGACTTGGCGATGGTGTTCGGCTTCTGGGGCCGCACGACGTCGTGGCCGGCCTTGAAGGCGGTGGAGACCGGGGAGCAGCCCTCGGCCTGGGCACCGAAGATCTTGTACGGCTTGTCCTCGACGAGGCCGAGCTTGATCAGCTCCTGCAGACCCTTGTCGATCTTCGTGAGCTGCGAGCCGGACGCGATCGGGATGACGAGCTGGTCGGGCAGCTCCCAGCCGAGCTGCTCACAGATCTCGTACGCCAGGGTCTTGGAGCCCTCGCCGTAGTACGGCCGGAGGTTGACGTTGACGAAGCCCCAGCCCTCGCCGAGCGGGTCGCCGATGAGCTCCGAGCAGAAGCGGTTGACGTCGTCGTAATTGCCCTCGATGCCGACCAGCTCGCCGCCGTACACCGCGGCCATGACGACCTTGCCCTGCTCCAGGTCGTGCGGGATGAACACGCAGGAGCGGAAGCCGGCGCGAGCGGCGGCGGCACCCACCGCGCCGGCGAGGTTGCCGGTGGAGGAGCAGGAGAGTGTGGTGAATCCGAAGGCGCGGGCGGCCTCGACGGCGATGGCGACGACACGGTCCTTGAAGGAGTGCGTCGGGTTGCCGGAGTCGTCCTTGACGTACAGGCCGCCGGTCACACCCAGCTCGCGGGCGAGGTTGTCGGCCTTGACCAGCTTCGTGAAGCCGGGGTTGATGTTGGGCTTGTCCGCGACGTCGGAGGGGACCGGCAGCAGCGGCGCGTAGCGCCAGATGTTGTTCGGACCCTCGGCGATTCGCTTCTTCAGCTCTTCGGGGGAGCCGCTCGGCAGGTCGTACGCCACTTCGAGCGGCCCGAAACAGGACGCACAGGCGAAAATGGGTCCGAGCTCGAAACGCTCGCCGCACTCGCGGCAGGAAAGCGCCGCGGCGGGACCGAGGTCCACGGCGGAAGAATTGGTGTTCGCTGCAACTGTCTGCACGGCCATGATGGCGGAGGCCCTTTCTCCTCATCTTCCTTGCGACGTATTTCGCCACAAGACGGAATTGGCACCTTCCCCACCGTGACCTCGCGGTCGGCAGGAGGGTTGCCGGGACTTCAACGGGCCGTTCCCTCAGTCCCTCTGGATGAGCGCTATGGCACCGGACCATGGATCCGGGCGTTTATTCGCGGACCGACCCCGACATGCGAGGGTCATCCGCGTTGTTCAAGACTGTAACCGAAGCACCGGACGGTTGAGATAGACGTCCGAACCGCGAGATGGATCACATACAGGGAGTATCGACCGTGCTGGAAGAGGTGGAACGCTGGCTGACCAGGCGTTCCTGGTCGGCTGCCGACCGCCCGCTGGACCGCCTCACGGCAGCGCGGGCGACGGATCCGCACCGCGCGCGGGTGAGCGTCGTCCTGCCCGCGCTGGACGAGGAGGCGACGGTCGGGGCGATCGTCGCGGAGATCCGGCGCGAGCTGATGGAGAAGGTCCCGCTCGTCGACGAGCTGGTGGTGATCGACTCCGGATCCACCGACGCCACCGCCGAGGAGGCGCGCCGGGCCGGCGCCCGGGTCGTGCACCGCGACGCGATCCTCCCCCGGATCCCCGCCCTGCCGGGCAAGGGCGAGGTCCTGTGGCGCTCGCTGCTGGTGACCAGCGGCGAGATCGTCTGCTTCGTCGACGCGGACCTGAAGGACTTCTCCGCGGACTTCGTCTCCGGCATCGTCGGACCGCTGCTGACCGACCCCTCGGTGCACTTCGTCAAGGCCATGTACGACCGCCCGCTCGGCGACGCGGCAGGACAGGGCGGCCGGGTGACCGAGCTGGTGGCCCGCCCGCTGCTCAATCTGCACTGGCCGCGGCTGGCCGGCTTCGTCCAGCCGCTGGGCGGCGAGTACGCGGTGCGGCGCTCCCTGCTGGAGCGGCTCCCCTTCCCCGTCGGTTACGGAGTGGAGCTCGCCCTGCTCGTCGACGCGCTGCACACGGTCGGCCTGGACGCGCTGGCGCAGGTCGACGTCGGTGTCCGCAGGCACCGCCACCAGGACGGCCAGGCCCTCGGCCGGATGTCGGCCGCGATCTACCGCACGGCGCAGCTGCGGCTCTCCCGGGGACCGCTCGTACGGCCCGAGCTCGTCCAGTTCGAGCGAGGACCCGGCGGTTTCGTCCCGCGCACCCACGCGGTGGACACCGAGGAGCGGCCGCCGATGCGGGACATCGCGGAGTACGCCTCCCGGGACGCGGCGTGACGCTTCTCCCGCCCGGCTCCACACCCGCTTCACGTTTGGCGGCTTCCCGAACGGGCTAGGTTCGGGTACATGGTCTCCGAGCACGCTGCCCAGGTCCTCGTCGCGTCCAATCGCGGCCCGGTGTCGTACGCACGGCGGGAGGACGGCACGCTCGACTCGAAACGGGGCGGGGGCGGGCTGGTCTCCGGCCTCAGCGCCGTCGACGACAAGCTGTGGGTGTGCGCCGCCCTCAGCGACGGCGACCGCGAGGCGGTGCGGCGCGGGGTGTCCGAGCCCGGCGTCCGGATGCTCGACATCGACGCGGAGGTCCACGCGGACGCGTACAACGGCATCGCGAACTCGGTGCTCTGGTTCGTCCACCACATGATCTACCAGACGCCGGTGGAGCCCGTCTTCGACGCGGAGTTCCGCCGCCAGTGGGCCTCCTACGAGGCGTACAACCGGGCCTTCGCCGAGGCGCTCGCCGAGGAGGCGGCCGAGGGCGCCGCCGTCCTCGTGCAGGACTACCACCTCTCGCTGGTCCCCGGCATCCTGCGCGAGCTCCGCCCCGACCTGCGGATCGGCCACTTCTCGCACACCCCCTGGGCGCCCGTCGACTACTTCCGGCTGCTTCCCGACGACATCGGCGAGCAGCTGCTCAAGGGCATCCTGGGTGCCGACCGCGCCGCGTTCCTGACCCGCCGCTGGGCCGACGCCTTCATCAGCTGCTGCACGGAGATCCTCGGCGGCACCGGCCACACCCGGATCGGGGTGCACGGACTGGGCGCCGACGCGGACTTCCTGCGCCGCCGCTCCCGCGAGGACGACGTGGACGAGCGCATGGAGATCCTCCGGGGCCAGGTGGGCGCGGACCGGCGCACGATCGTGCGGGTGGACCGCACCGAGCTCTCCAAGAACATCGTCCGCGGTCTGCACGCCTACCGGGCCCTCCTGGAGGAGCGCCCCGAGTGGCGCGAGCGCGTGGTGCACGTCGCCTTCGCCTACCCCTCACGGCAGGACCTCTCGGTCTACCGCGACTACACGGCCGAGGTCCAGCGGGTCGCCGACAGCATCAACGCGGAGTACGGCACGAAGGGCTGGACCCCGGTCCTGCTCCACGTCGACGACGACTTCGCCCGCTCCCTGGCGGCGTACCGGCTGGCGGACGTGGCGCTGGTCAACCCGATCCGCGACGGCATGAACCTGGTCGCCAAGGAGGTCCCGGTCGTCTCCGACCACGGCGTCGCGCTCGTGCTGTCCCGCGAGGCGGGGGCCTACGAGGAGCTGGGCGAGGACGCGATCGTGGTCAACCCGTACGACGTGTCGGCCACGGCGGCGGCGCTGCACGAGGCGCTGACGATGGACGCCGACGAGCGGGGCGCCCGCACGAAGCGCCTGGCCGCCGCCGCGACGGCGCTCCCGCCGCAGCAGTGGTTCCTGGACCAGCTGGACGCGCTGCGGGACGCCCCTAGCCCTGGGTGAGGTGCTGGGCGAGGGAGTGGAGCAGGTCCGCCACCGCTGCCGGGCCCGGGAGCACCAGGTCGGCGCGCTCGGCGAGTTCGGGGACCTCGGTGCCGCTGCAGACGAGCAGGCCCGCGACGCCCTCGGTGCGGAGCTTCTCGACGGCGGCGTACGCGGCGAGGTCGCCGAGGTCGTCACCGGCGTACAGCACCGCCTCGGCGCCGACCTCCTTCACGTAGCCCTCCAGCGCCACGCCCTTGTCCATGCCGGACGGGCGCAGCTCCAGGACCAGCCGACCCGGTTCGACGATCAGGCCGTGGCGCGCGGCGAGGCCGGCCAGCGGGGCGCGCAGGGCCTCGAAGGCGGCCTGCGGGTCGGCGGCGCGGCGGGTGTGCACGGCGACCGCGCGGCCCTTCTCCTCGATCCAGGTGCCGCTGTCGGCGCCCGCCTCCGCCAGCACGGCGGGGAGCTCCGCCCGGACGGCTTCGACGCCGGGGTCCTGGGCGGGGGCGTGGGCGGACCCGGTGGCGGCGTCCCAGCGTTCGGCGCCGTAGTGCCCGAGGACGACGAGGCGGTCCAGGCCACGCGCCCCGGCGAAGCCGCCGTACCGCACGGCGGTGTAGGCCGGCCGGCCGGTGATCACGGCGACCGCGGCGACCCGGGGGGCGAGCGCGGAGAGGGCCGGAACCACCCGGGGGTCGGCGCGCGACTGCTCCGGGTCCGGGACGATGTCGGCGAGCGTGCCGTCGAAGTCCAGCGCGACCACCGCGCGGCCGGGGCGGGCGAGGAGTGCGGCGAGGCCTTCGCGGCCGGCCTGGGTGGACGGGGACGGGAGGGGGTGTGCCGGGTTGCCCATGCGGGTGAGCGTAGCGGGCGGGCCGCCCGGCCGCGCGGCTTCCCGCCCCGGGGCACCGGCCCCGGACAGGGCCTCAGCGGCGGCCGCGCCTCGCTTCGCGGACCCGGCGCAGGCGGTTGACCGTGACCGGGTCCTCCTCCAGCGCGCGGCGGTCGTCCAGGAGTGCGTTGAGCAGCTGGTAGTAGCGGACCGGTGAGATGCCCAGCTCCTCCCGGATCGCCCGCTCCTTGGCGCCGGGGCCCGCCCAGGAGCGCCGCTCCAGGGCCAGGACCGCACGGTCCTGGCCGGAGAGCGGGGCGGTGGGGTCAGCGGGGTCGGGCGGGCCGGCGGTCATGCCGACCAACCTACCTACTCCGCGCTCTCCGCCTGCCGGGCCTTGGCCGCGATCTCCACGAGCACGCCCTCCGGGTTGCCGCCGGGCTCGACCGCGGAGCCGATCCTCTCCTTGACCGTCTCGCTGACCTGCGCCCACGACGTCTTGCCGAAGGGGGGCAGCTGCGAGTTCGGCAGCGCCGTCAGGAACGCGTGGAGCGACTTGTGCTTGCTGTCGGCCTCCATCGCGGCGGACGCGCTGCTGGTCACGGGGAGCAGGTCGTACTGGTCGGCGAAGGCCGTCACGTTGTCGTCCTTGTAGGCGAAGTCGAGGAACTTGCCTATCTGCGTCCGGTGGCCGTTCTGCTTGAAGCCCATCATCCAGTCGGCCACGCCCATGGAGCCCTTGGTCGGCCCGTCCACCCCGGGCAGCGGGACCATGCCGACGTCGACGCCGTTCTTCTCGGCCTCCTGCATCAGGGTCGGGTGGCCGTTGAGCATGCCGACCTCACCCTTGGTGAACGCGTCGAAGGCCTTCGCCCGGTCGAGCTTCGCGGGGGCGACTGGGCCGGTGAGGCCCTTGCCGACGAGGTTGTTCGTCAGCCAGCGGAAGGTCGCGATGTTGGCCGGGGAGTCGATGTCGTAGTTGCCGACCTCGTCCGTGTAGCCGCCGCCCCCGCTGAGCAGCCACATCAGGGTCTCGGCCTGGGACTCCTCCTGGCCGAGCGGCAGGGCGAAGGGGTACGTGACGCCGCGCTGCTTCAGCGTGGTGGCGTCGGCCTGGATGTCGTCCCAGGTCTGCGGGGCGCCGAGGCCCGCCTTGGCGAAGAGGTCCTTGTTGTAGAAGAGGAGCCGGGTGCTGGCCACGAACGGCAGGCCGTACAGGTTGCCGTCGACCTGGCCCGCGTCGGTGAGCGAGGGAAGGAAGTTGGACCCGGTGCGGATGGCTATCATCTCGTCGGCCGTGTAGAGCTTGCCCGCCTCGGCGTAGTCGGCGTACGCCCCGATCTGCGCGATGTCGGGGGCCTTTCCGGCCTTCACCATCTCGGCGACCTTGCGGTCGACGTCCTTCCAGGAGTAGACGCTGACCTCGACCTTGATGCCGGGGTTGTCCTCCTCGAACTTCCCGGCGACGTCGTCCCAGTACTTCTGGGAGCTGTTCTCCGCACCGGTGCCGTAGTCGGCCGCGACCATCCGCAGGGTGACGTCGCCGGAACCGGTGTCCGAACCACACCCCGACAACGCCGCCGTCATACCGAGTGCGGCCACCGCCGCGGTCAGACCCACAAAGCGCCGCTGCACAGCCCTGTCCATCCCTACATTGTCCGACGTGGATGTCATCGCTCCGGCGATGAACCCGCGATCCTGCCTCACGTCCGCACGGAGGTCTACACCACCGGTGTATCGATTCGGCAATCTAGCAGGGCCGTTTTGTATGGGTGCTCAACAAACCTCGATAGTGGACTAGACCTTTTAGGGGTCGACGGGCGAAACTGTCTTCCGTGAGACACGTCATCGCCCTCGATGTGGGCGGCACAGGAATGAAGGCCGCTCTGGTCGGGGCCGACGGCACCCTGCTCCACGAGGCGCGCCGGGCCACCGGCAGGGACCGCGGCGCCGAGGCAGTCGTGGAGACGATCCTGGGCTTCGCCGCGGATCTGTACGCCTACGGCGAGGAGCACCTCGGCGAAGGCGCCGTGGCCGCCGGGGTCGCCGTGCCCGGCATCATCGACGCGGAACGCGGGATCGCCGTCTACGCCGCCAACCTGGGCTGGCGCGACGTGCCCCTGCGGAAGCTGCTCGGCGAACGGCTCGGCGGCATCCCCGTCGCGCTCGGCCACGACGTCAGGACCGGCGGCCTCGCCGAGGGACGGATCGGGGCCGGCCGGGGCGCGGACCGCTTCCTGTTCGTGCCCCTGGGCACCGGGATCGCCGGCGCCATAGGCATCGCGGGCACCATCGAGGCGGGCGCCCACGGCTACGCGGGCGAGATCGGCCACGTCGTGGTCCGGCCGGACGGCCCGGACTGCGGCTGCGGGCAGCGCGGCTGCCTGGAGACCCTCGCCTCGGCCTCCGCCGTCTCCCGGGCCTGGGCCACCGCGTCCGGCGACCCCGATGCGGACGCCGCGGACTGCGCGAAGGCCGTCGCCTCCGGCGACCCGGCCGCCCTGCGCGTCTGGGCGGACGCCGTCGACGCGCTCGCCGCGGGCCTGGTCACCGCCCTCACTCTGCTGGACCCCCGCACGCTCATCATCGGTGGCGGTCTTGCCGAGGCAGGGGAAACCTTGTTCACACCACTGCGTGCGGCTGTCGAGGAACGGGTCACGTTCCAGAAGCTGCCTCACATCGTCCCGGCGGCCCTCGGGGACACCGCCGGATGCCTGGGCGCAGGGCTGCTCGCCTGGGATCTACTCTCCACGGAGGTATCCGCCTGATGGCCGGACGCGCAGACAGCACGGTTCTCGCAGGTGCCCGGGTGGTGCTTCCCACCGGGACCGTCGAGAACGGCCGGGTGATCGTCGAGGGCACCCGGATCGCCGGCAGCACGCCGGAGGGCGCCCGGACCGTCGACCTCTCGGGCCACTGGGTGGTCCCCGGATTCGTGGACATGCACAACCACGGCGGCGGCGGCGCGTCCTTCGCCACCGGCACCGCCGAGGACGTCCTGGCCGGAGTACGGACGCACCGCGAGCACGGCACGACGACCGTCGTCGCCTCCACCGTCACCGGCGAGATGGACTTCCTGGCCCGACAGGCGGGGATCCTCTCCGAGCTGGTCGAACAGGGCGAGCTCGCCGGGATCCACTTCGAGGGCCCCTTCATCTCCCCGTGCCGCAAGGGCGCCCACAGCGAGGGGCTGCTCCGCGACCCCGACCCCGCCGAGGTCCGCAAGCTCCTCGACGCGGCGCGCGGCAGCGCCAGGATGGTCACCCTCGCCACCGAACTCCCGGGCGGCATCGAGTCCGTACGGCTGCTCGCCGAGCACGGAGTGATCGCCGCCGTCGGCCACACGGATGCGACGTACGAGCAGACCGTCGAGGCGATCGACGCGGGCGCCACCGTCGCCACGCACCTCTTCAACGCGATGCCCGCCCTCGGCCACCGCGCCCCGGGCCCCATCGCGGCGCTCCTGGAGGACGAGCGCGTCACCGTCGAGCTGATCAACGACGGCACGCACCTGCACCACGCCGCCCTGGAACTCGCCTACCACCACGCGGGCGCCGACCGGGTCGCGCTGATCACCGACGCCATGGACGCGGCCGGTGCCGGCGACGGCCACTACGAGCTCGGACCGCTCGCGGTCGAGGTCAAGGACGGCGTCGCGCGTCTGGTCGAGGGCGGCTCGATCGCGGGCTCCACCCTCACCCTGGACACCGCGTTCCGCAGGTCCGTGACGATCGACAGGATCCCCGTCGACGACGTCGTCCGGTCCATCTCCGCCAACCCGGCCCGGCTCCTCGGCCTGTACGACAGGGTCGGCTCGCTCGACCCGGGCAAGGACGCCGACCTGGTGGTCCTCGACGCGGACTTCGGGCTCAAGGGCGTCATGCGCCGGGGCGAGTGGATCGTGAAGCCCGCCGCCGTCTGACGGGCAGCCGGCGAGAGAACACGTAACGAAGAGACGGCGGTTGTCCCGGGCATCTGGGACGGCCGCCGCCTCTTTGGCATGATCACCAGGGGCCGCGCCGCAGGGAGACGGCGCGGGAGCGGACCACTAAGGAACCGGGGGCCGGTACAGGTGATACTGACCGTCACGCTGAACACGGCACTCGACCTGACCTATGCCGTCCCCGCACTGGTCCCGCACCGCAGCCACCGCGTCCACGACGTGACCGAACGCCCCGGCGGCAAGGGCGTCAACGTGGCCAGGGTGCTCGCCGCGCTCGGCCACGACACCGTGGTCACCGGCTTCGCCGGCGGCGCCACCGGGGCCGTCGTGCGCGAACTCCTCGGCTCGCTCCCCCACCGCCCCACGGACGCCCTGGTGACCGTCGCGGGGAACACCCGCCGCACCCTCGCGGTCGTCGACCGCTCCACCGGCGACACCACCCAGCTCAACGAGCCGGGCCCGCACATAGGCGCGGACGAATGGGCGGCCTTCCTCGGGACCTTCGGGGAACTGCTCCCCGGCGCCTCGGCGGTCGCCCTCTGCGGCAGCCTGCCGCCCGGCATCCACGTCGGCGCGTACGCGGAGCTGGTCCGCCTCGCCCGCTCGGCCGGCGTACCCGTACTCCTGGACACCGACGGCGAGCCCCTGCGCCGTGGCATCGCCGCCCGCCCCGACCTCGTCAAGCCGAACGCCGACGAACTCGCCCGGCTCACCGGCGCCCGCGAACCCCTGCGCGCCACCCGCGACGCCCGACGCCGGGGCGCGCGCAGCGTCGTCGCCTCGCTCGGCGCCGACGGGCTCCTCGCCGTCACCCCGGACGGCACCTGGAAGGCCGCGCCGCCCTCTCCCGTGCGGGGCAACCCGACGGGCGCCGGGGACTCCGCGGTGGCCGGGCTGCTCTCCGCCCTGGCCGAGGGCCTGGACTGGCGGGACCGGCTGGCGCGCGCGGTGGCCCTGTCGACGGCGACCGTGCTGGCGCCCGCCGCCGGGGAGTTCGACCGCGCGGCCTACGAGGACCTGCTGGGGCGCGTCACCGTCGAGGAGCACGCACCAGCCGCCTGACCGGCCCGGACAACACCGCGTCCCGGCTCGCTGGGCGATGACCGGGACGACGGTGGAGCTGGATTCCTGCGGGCTAGTCCTTGACGTGACCCGACTTCAGCGACAGCTGGTCGAGGTTGGCGTCGCACGAGTCGCCCTCGTTGCACGAGAGCATCAGCGTGTTCGACCCCTTCTCGAGCTGGACGTACGCGAACGTCCTGGTCCAGCCCTTCTCCAGATCACCCTCCGCGGCGTGCGCAAAGTTCGTCATGTTGATGGACCGGGGCGCCTCGGCGTTGACGGTCAGGGACGTCTTGGCGTCCCTGCCCGGCACGCCGTACGTCACGAACAGCGTGTACGCGCCGCTGCGGGGCACGTCGACCGTCCAGGTCGCCGACCGGCCGACCTCGTTGAGGCTGATGTACTGGCCGTTGGCGCTCTTGGCGCCCTTGACCGTGTTGTCCAGCGAGGCCGTACCGCCGAGCGTCAGCGTCGCCGCGTCCTGCTCGGGCAGGTCGACGGGCTTCTTCGACGGCTTCGTGGACTTCTCCGGCTTCGGGGACTCCTGGACCTCGTCGGCCGGACCCGCCGACGAACCGGCCTCGTCCTTCTTGCCGTCGCTGTCGTCACCCGTCATCAGGGCGGCGCCGATGCCGATGAGTACGACCGCGACCACGGCGACCGCCGCGATCAGCAGCGCCTTCGTGTTGGGTCCGCCACGGCCGGGACCGCCGTTCCGGCCGCCGCCGCCCGGCACCGACCCGTGCTGCGCGGTCACCGCGCCGCCGGGGTAGGTCTCCGGGGCCGCGTACTGCGGGTTCGGCCGGCCGTACTGCTGGGGCTGCTGGCCGTACTGCGGCGGGGCCTGCTGCCCGTAGGCCTGCTGCGGGACCTGCCCGTACTGGCGCTCGCCGACCGTCCGCACCTGGTTGTACGACGTCCTGGGCACACCGGGCTGCGCGGCCGGACCGGGGTAGCCGTAACCACTCTGCCCGGGCGGCTGTGCGCCTGCCGCCCGCCCGTCCTCGTACAGATAGCCGAACGGATCGTCGTCCTCGGGCTTGCTCGCGCCGTTGTTTCCGGCCGTCATCCCTGGGTCACTCCTCACCATGTCGCCAGCCGTCGCCGACCGGCCGAGCCTACCCCGAACGGAGCACGCGTCGAATTGCCCTCGGTCCCCCGGAAAACCGGGCGGTGCACGGGAACAGCCAGGGCGTGAACGTCAGCCGGCTCTGCGGTGAACCTTCGACCGGGACCGCTTCTCCACGTACATCCGCTGGTCGGCGGAGTGCAGGACCTCTTCCTCGGTCATGCCGCACTCGGCCCAGCCGATACCGAAACTCGCCCCGACCCTGACTGCCCGGCCGTCCACCCGGATGGGCGGAATGATGGCGTTACGCAAGCGTACGGCCAGATCCGCGGCATCTGCCGCCCCGAGGCCGTCCGCGAGGACGACGAATTCGTCACCCCCGAGCCGCGCGACCGTGTCACCGTCCCGTACGCAGGTCGTGAGCCGCCTGGCGACCTCGATGAGAACCGCGTCACCCGCGTGGTGCCCGAAGCGGTCATTGATGGACTTGAAGCCGTCGAGGTCGCAGAAGAGCACCGCGAGCCCCTTCGTCCCGTCGTCGCGGTCCGGGTCGGGAGCCACGACGTGCACATGGTGGTCGTAGGGGCCGACGCCCGGCGCGACCTCGCCCTCGTAGCCGTCCGCCCGGTAGCCGTGCACCGCGCTCTCGACGTCCCCGTACGCCGCGTCCAGCGCCTCGATCGCGGAGGAGGTGACGGAGTGAGGCCTCTCACACAGCCGCGCGCCGAGCCGGGAACGCAGCTCGGCACTGTTGGGCAGGCCGGTGAGCGCGTCGTGCGAGGCACGGTGCGCGAGGTTCAGCTCGTTGCGCTTGCGCTCCTCGATGTCCTCGACGTGGGTGAGCAGGAAGCGCGGGCCGTCGGTGGTGTCGGCGACGACGGAGTTGCGCAGCGAGACCCAGAGGTACGTGCCGTCCCGGCGCCCGAGCCGCAGCTCCGCGCGTCCCCCCTCGGCGGAGGTGCGGAGCAGGGTGCCGATGTCCTCGGGGTGGACGAGGTCGGCGAACGAGTAGCGGCGCAGGACGGAGGCGGGGCGCCCCAGGAGCCGGCAGAGCGCGTCGTTGGTGCGCAGCAGCCTGCCGTGCTGGTCGCCGCCCATCTCGGCGATGGCCATGCCGCTGGGGGCGTACTCGAAGGCCTGGCGGAAGGATTCCTCACTGGCCCGCAGCGCCTGCTGTTCGCGCTCCAGCCTCACCAGTGCACGCTGCATGTTTGCTCGGAGGCGAGCGTTACTGATCGCAATGGCCGCCTGGGAGGCGTACATCTGGAGGGCCTCACGGCCCCAGGCGCCGGGGCGGCGGCCGTTGCGCGGCCTGTCGACCGATATGACCCCCAGGAGGTCCAGACCTCCACCGGAGGCGTACATGGGGGCATAGAGGCGGTCCAGGGGGTGCCATTCGTCCTCGAAGCGGGGCTCCGGGCCCTCGGTGTGCCACTGGGGGACGTCGTCGTCGAGGAGCACCCAGCCCTCGGTGTGGGGTATGAACCGGAGCTCGTCCCACGCCTCGCCCATCGAGAGCCTGCGCTCCCAGGACCCACGGGAGCCGACACGGCCGGTGATCAGGGATTCCGCGGCGCTGTTGCCGGCGAACGCGGCGACCACGAGGTCACCGTCGGGGCGGACGACGTTCACGCAGCCCAGCTCGTAGCCGAGGCCGGTGACGATGCCGTCGGCCACGGACTGCAGCGTGTCCGCCAGGCTCCGTGCCGTGTTGAGATCAGCGACGGCCTGGTGCAGCTGCCGCATGGTCGCAAGACGGACGTACGGCTCCGACTCGGCCTCCATTGCTCGCACTCCCTGAGACCTCGACAGCAACTCCAGGTTTCATATCGACGTACTTGTTGCACTGTCACGGCCACTGAATCACAGTGAGCTGTGCACCCGGTACACAGGGTCAACAAATATTGCTCTCTGTGACTCAAGTCACAACAGATGGTAAAGGCCGCTCGAAAGGCCTCCAGGGGCTGGTGTTGTTCACCGAACGCAAACCGGGACGCCTGGTTCCCGGGTCCTAGGACCCGGCTGGTCCCCTGGCCCGATGCGACGGCGCGCCTCGCGGCACTAGCGTGCCCGGTGTGCTGCAGAAGACTCCCCCCGCCCCGCGCCCCGAAGCCGTCCCCCATGCTGAAGGGGTGAGCAACGACGAATTCCGCGCCGCCCTGTCCCGCCTGGCCGCGGGCGTGGTGCTGATCACCGCCCAGGAGCCCCCGCTCGACGAGCACGGGCGGGGCGAGGACGTCGGGATGACGGCGACCGCCTTCATGTCCGTCTCGCTGGACCCCCCGCTGGTCATGGTGAGCCTGCGCAACGACTCCCGGATGGACGACCTGCTGGCCGAGCAGCCGCTGTGGGCGGTCTCGGTGCTGACGGAGAGTCAGCGCACCATCGCCGGGCGGTTCGCCATGAAGGGCCGGATCAGCGACCGGCTGCTGTTCGAGGACATCCCCTACCTGCGGGGCGAGATCACCGGCGCACCCCTGGTGGGCGGCGCGCTGACCACCCTGGAGTGCCGGACCGAGCAGCGCGTCCTGGCCGGGGACCACACGCTGGTGATCGGCCGGGTCCTGACGGCGACCCTGCCCAGCGCGGACGGCGAGCCGCTGACGTACTACAAGGGGCGCTACCGGCAGTTGGGCTGACCCACGGATCCCCGCGCCGACCTCGGGTGGGGCGGCCGGCGGGGTGGAGCGACTGACAGGGGTTGAACGGCCGACGCAGGTGGAGCGGCCGACGCAGGTCGGGCGGCTGACGCAGGTCGGGCGGCTGACGCAGGTCGGGCGGCTGACGCAGGTCGGGCGGCTGACGCAGGTCGGGCGGCTGACGCAGGTCGGGCGCTCCGCTACCAGTCGCGTCCCGAGCGCCCGCGCTTCGTGTCGCCGCGCTGCTTCTTCTCCCGCAGGCGCCGCTCGTTGATGCCGCGCGGGATCTTCTTCTTCAGGCGCGGCTTGGGAGGCGGCGCCGTGGCCTCCGCCAGCAGTGCGGCGAGCCGCACGGCGGCCGTCTCGCGGTTGCGCCACTGGGAGCGGTGCTCCGACGCGCGCACGGACACCACACCGCCGACCAGCCGGCTCGCCAGCCGCTCCAGGGCCCTGGCCTTCCACACCTCGGGCAGGGACTCGGTCGCCGCGAGGTCGAAGCGGAGCTCCACCTGGGAGTCGCTCGTGTTGACGTGCTGCCCGCCCGGCCCGGAGGACCGCGAGAAACGCCACATGAGCTCGGCCTCCGGCAGGGAGACCGAACCGCGGATGACATAGGGCCCGGACATGACACCCATGTTCCCTGGCGTACGACCGGTTCGTCACCTTGTTTTGCGAGCGTTCGCCCAGAAGTTCGGCAAAGAAAGTAAAGCGAGCAGGAACCTCGTGGTCTCTTGTCTGCGTTAGGACGGGTGACGGTAGCTTTCGTGATGGCACGAAGCCCGCACATGACGAGGAAAGGGACTTCCCATGGCTGTAAGCCTGTCCAAGGGCGGCAACGTCTCGCTCACCAAGGAGGCCCCGGGCCTGACCGCCGTCACGGTCGGCCTCGGCTGGGACGTCCGCACCACCACCGGCACCGACTTCGACCTCGACGCCTCGGCGATCGCGGTCAACAACGCCGGCAAGGTCTACTCCGACGGCCACTTCGTCTTCTTCAACAACAAGGCGACGCCGGACCAGACCATCGTCCACACCGGTGACAACGTCACCGGCCAGGGCGAGGGCGACGACGAGCAGATCAACGTCAACCTCGCGGGCCTCCCGGCGGACATCGACAAGATCGTCTTCCCGGTCTCCATCTACGACGCCGAGACGCGCAGCCAGAACTTCGGCCAGGTGCGGAACGCCTTCATCCGCATCATCAACCAGGCCGGCGGCACCGAGATCGCCCGCTACGACCTGAGCGAGGACGCCGCCACCGAGACCGCCATGGTCTTCGGCGAGCTCTACCGCAACGGCGCCGAGTGGAAGTTCCGCGCGGTCGGCCAGGGCTACGCCTCGGGCCTGCGCGGCATCGCCCAGGACTTCGGCGTCAACCTCTGACGTCAGGCTTTCCCCCCGGGAGCCCCCGCCCGACTCCGGTCGGACGGGGGCTCCCGTGCGTCCGTTCCGTCCGCGCGGTCCTCACCGGTCGGGCCAGGTCCGCGGAGGGGCGTGGCCGGTAAGATCACGGCCCGGCAGGCCCGACGGGGCCGGTCGACACACGGGGGGTGTGACACATGCCTACGCCTGAAGACATCTGGGCGGACGCCGATCTGCCTGCGCGTCGCCTCGCCGGCGTCGCTCTGAATCCGTCCTCGCCGGACGACGTCCTGCTGCGGCTGCTCGCCGACGGTCCGGAGGCGGTGCGGATGGTGCTGTGCCGGGACCGCATCCTCCCCGACGCCGTCGTCGAGGCCGTGCTCCAGCACCCCGACACCCGGACCCGCTCGTTCTTCGCCCGCAACCCACACGCCGATCCCGCGCAACGGGCGCGGCTGGTGGACGATCCGGAATGGTTCGTCCGCGCGCACCTCGTCCAGCCTCCGCGGCTGCCTCACGGCGGCCCGCACCGGCCGCTGCCCGACGAGACCGTCGTACGGATGCTCAGCACGTACGACAACGACACCCTCGACCACAGCCTCTACCAGCAGATCTCCCCCGGCTTGCGCCGGGCCATGCCCACGCATCCGGTCGCGGAGGTCCGCGCCCTGGGGGTCGGCGAGTGGGGTCTGCTGACCGCCGGAACACGGGCCGCGCTGCTGGCGGACCCCGACGACGAGGTCAGGGACCGTGCGGAGAGACACGCACGTCTCGAGGACCCGGCGTGGGTGGAGCGCGCACTGCCCGACCGGCCGTGCCACGCGCGCTGGGACCTGCTGATGAACCAGGCCCTCAGCAGAACCGTCGTGGACGGCGTCCTCACCGCTCCGGTCTCCGAGGGAGAGCGGGCGGCGATCGCCGGCAACCCCAGCCTGCCGGCCGACGTGGTGGTCCTCCTGGCCACCGATCCGGACCCGGAGGTGCGCGCGAAGATCGCCGGCCGTGCGGACCTCGGCCCCGCCGAACGCCGCGCGCTCGCCGTGGACCCCGACCCTGAAGTCCGGCTGACCCTGTCCGTGCACCCCGAGCTGACCGAGGAGGAGCGGGCCGCGATCGACTACGCGATCCCGGTGAACGACTACTTCGACGTGCTGCCAGGGCGGCCCTCCGTGCCCCGGGACCCCCAGGACGTCCGCCGGGACGCGACCTCCGGCCACCCCTTTCTGCGCCAGCGGGCGGCCCAGGACCAGTTCCTGCCGCCCGACCTCATGGAACGCCTGGCCGCCGACGACGATCTCGGCGTACGCGTCCTGCTGGCACAGCACCATCCGGACGCCCCGGGGCCCCTGCTGCTGCGCAGCTTCCTGGAGTACGAGGGCCCCGGGCGGGCGCACCTCACCACCCGGCCGAACTTCCCCACCGCCGGGCTGTCCGCCTTCGCCGACCACGCCGACCCCGAGGTCCGCGCCCTGGCCGCCCGCGACCCCCACACCGCACCGGCGACCGTGGAGCGGCTCACAAGGGACCCGGACCCGGCCGTGCGAGCCGCGCTGGCACGCCACCCGAATCTTCCGCCGCTCCGGCTGTCGGAGCTCCTCGACGACGAGGAGCTGGCCCACGCGGCCGCGGCGAACCCGGCTCTGGGCTCCGAGGTCATGCACCAGCTGCTGGCTACGCGCGGACAGCGGCACGCGTAACCCTCCGTCAGGAGTCGGGCCCGCGACCGCCGGACCGGCAAGAACTGGTCAAAAACTTGTGAGGCAATTGTCGGCGTCCCGTCAAAATCGTTCATTCGATGGCACGCTCTCCGCTCGTACCCCCCACAGGAACGAGCAACGGAGAAGGCATGACCCCCCACATGAACACCCGTCGCGCGGCCGCCCTGGCCGCAGTCGCCGCGATGGTCGTCGTAGGTGTCCAGACCGGTACGGCCGCGGCAGGTCCCCACACCGCCGACGACACCTCTTCGTCCTCCCGCTCCACGGCCGGAGCCTCGGCCCTCGGCGTGAACACCTCGGCCGCCCGCGCCACCGCCCTGCAGACCGCGCAGGCCGACGCCCCGGCCGCCGCCGAGTCCCTGGGACTCGGCAGCCAGGAGAAACTGATCGCCCGTGACGTGATCAAGGACGCCCACGGCACCGTGCACACCCGCTACGAGCGCACCTACGCCGGGCTGCCCGTCCTCGGTGGTGACCTCGTCACCCACACCGCCGCCGACGGCACGTCCAAGGGTGTGGACAAGGCGACCACGGCCCGCATCTCCGTGCCCTCCACCCAGCCGAAGCTGAAGGCCGCCGCGAGCGCGCGCACGGTCGTCTGGGCGGGCAGTGGGAAGCCCGCCCTCGCCTTCGAGACCGTGAAGGCCGGGGTCCGGAAGGACGGCACGCCCAGCAAGCTGCACACGATCACGGACGCCACGACCGGCAAGCGGCTGCACAGCTTCGAGGCCGTGGAGACGGGCACCGGGAACAGCCAGTACAGCGGAGAGGTCACGCTGTCGACCACCAAGGGCGGTTCGGGCTTCGAGCTGACCGACGGCGACCGGGGCGGCCACAAGACCTACGACCTGAATCAGGGCCAGACCGGCACCGGCACCCTCGTCACCGACGCCGACGACACCTGGGGCGACGGCACCGGCGCCGACCGCCAGACCGCCGCCGTCGACGCCCACTACGGCGCCGCGAAGACCTGGGACTTCTACAAGTCCGAGCTGGGCCGCGACGGCATAGCCGGCGACGGCAAGGCCGCGTACTCCCGCGTCCACTTCGGCACCGGCTACGTCAACGCCTTCTGGGACGACAGCTGCTTCTGCATGACCTACGGCGACGGGGCCGACGACAAGAGCGCGCTCACCGCGATCGACGTCGCCGGCCACGAGATGAGCCACGGCCTGACCGCTGCCACCGCCAACCTCGACTACGCGGGCGAGTCCGGCGGCCTCAACGAGGCGACCAGCGACATCTTCGGCTCCTCGGTCGAGTTCTTCGCCGGCAGCACGGCCGACCCCGGTGACTACCTCATCGGCGAGAAGATCGACATCAACGGCGACGGCACCCCGCTGCGCTACATGGACAAGCCGAGCAAGGACGGCGGCTCGGCGGACTACTGGGACGCCAACGTCGGCGACCTCGACGTGCACTACTCCTCCGGAGTCGCCAACCACTTCTTCTACCTGCTGGCCGAGGGCAGCGGCGCCAGGACGATCGACGGGGTCGACTACGACTCCCCGACCGCCGACGGCTCCACGGTCACCGGCATCGGCCGCCAGAAGGCCTACCAGATCTGGTACAAGGCGCTCTCCGTCTACATGACGTCGACCACCGACTACGCGGGCGCGCGCGTCGCGACCGAGAAGGCGGCGACCGACCTGTTCGGGGCCGGCAGCGCCGAACTCGCCGCCGTCGACGCCGCCTGGACCGGGGTCAACGTCAAGTAACCGCAGGGCACCTCACGTCACAGCACTCATGTCGCGTCGTGTTGCGTCGTGTCACAGGGAGCCGGTCAGCCCACGGGCGGCCGGCTCCCGCCGTCGAGCCAGGTGTCCCACAGCTCCGTGAGGTCCAGGCCGGACTCCTCCTCGACGTAGGCGGTGAAGTCCGCCGTCGAGGCGTTGCCGTGCCGGTGCGCCGACAGCCACCCCCGGACGATGCCGAAGAAGGCCTCGTCGTCGTCCACCTCCTGCCGGACGCGGTGGACGACCATCGCGCCCCGGCCGTACACCGGCGGCCGGGAGAGATCGGCCGGGCCCGGCGGACGGGACGCGGGAAAGGCCCAGTTGGCCTCGTCGGCGTACGCCTTCCGGAAGCTCTCCGCCACGGGGACGCCGTCGTGGTCCTCGCTCCAGAGCCACTCCGCGTACGTCGCGAAGCCCTCGTTGAGCCACATGTCCCGCCAGCTCTCGGGCGTGACCGAGTCGCCGAACCACTGGTGGGCCAGCTCGTGGACGAGCAGCCCGGTGTCCGGAGGGCCGGGGAAGAACGGCCGGTTCTGGGTCTCCAACGCGTATCCGGCGTCACCCCGCCGGCCCACGACCGCCCCGGCCGAGGAGAAGGGGTACGGGCCGAACCGCTCCTCGCCCCACGCCACGACCTCGGCGATCCGGTCCGGCACCCCGGCGCTCGCCCGGTCCACCGCCGGGTCGACGGCGGTGATCACCGGCAGGCCGTCCTCCGTGGCCGTTGTCCGGACGTTGTAGCGGCCGACCGCGACGGTCGCGAGGTAGCTCGCCATGGGTTCGCGGGTGCGCCAGTGGAACGTGGTGCGCCCCCCGTCCGTACGACGGGACACCAGCTCACCGTTGGAGACGGCGCTCCGCCCCTCGGGCACGGTGACCCTGATGTCGTAGGCGGCCTTGTCGCCCGGGTGGTGGTTCCCGGGGAACCAGGTCAGGGAACCTGCCGGCTCCCCCAGCGCCACCGCCCCGTCCGCGGTCCGCAGCCAGCCCTCCTCGGAACCGTCCGCGTCGGTCACGGTCCGGGGTGAGCCGGCGTAGCGCACGACGGTGCGGAAGGTGCCGCCCGTACGGAGGTGGTCCGCGACCGCGCGGTCCGGACGCAGCGTCAGCTCCGAACCCGCCCGGCTCACCGCGGCCGGCCGGCCCTCCACGGTCACCGACCGGACCTCCAGTCCGGCGAGGTCCAGGTGGAACGCGCTGAGGTCCTGGGTCGCCCGGGCGGTGATCACGGCCGTCGCGCTCAGCCGCTCGGCCGTGGCATCGACATCGAGGGTCAGGCCGTAGTGCGTGACGTCGTAGCCGCCGTTGCCCAGCCGGGGGAAGTACGGGTCGCGCACCCCGGCCGCACCCGGGGTGCCCATGCTCCCGCCGAGGCCTGCCGCGCAGCCCGCGAGCAGGGCGAGCAGGGCCGGCAGCAGGACGGCGGCGTGAGCGGTGCGGCGTACGGCCGCCGCTGTCGGGTGATCCACGCCGTCGATCCTAAGGACGCTCCGGCGGCCGGGCGCCCTCCGCCGTTCCCGACGGCGGTGGCGCCCGCGCCCCGCGCCCGTGCCGCTACTTGGTGACGGCCGCGACACCCGCCGCGGCGAACTTCTCGTCGAGGTCGCCGCTCGGGGCCCCCGCGACACCGATGCCCGCCACCGGCGCGCCCTTGACCTGCACGGGCGAACCGCCGGCCAGGAACAGGGTGCCGGGGATGTCCTTCAGGTTCGGAGCCTGCTCCAGACGCTTGACCAGCTCGGAGGTGGGCGCGTTCCAGGAGACGGCGGTGTACGCCTTCTTCACGGCGGACTCGGGGGACTGCGGGCCCGCACCGTCACCGCGCAGGGTGACCACGGTGTTGCCGTTGCGGTCGACGACGGCCACCGAGACGCGCTGGTTCTCCTTCTTCGCGGCGTCCAGAGCGGCCTGCGCGGCCTTGGTGGCGGCGGCGACGGTCAGGTGGGTGGACTGCTGGAGGTTCCGGTCGGCGGCGTCGGCCTTCACGGCCGCGGCGGGCACGGCGGCCGGGGCGGTCGCGTTCGCGGACACCGCGCCGAACGTTCCGGCGCCCAGGGCCGCGGCAGCGACGGCACCGGTCAGGACACGGGTGCGCAGCGACATCTTCTTCATGGTGGGCTCCTCGGGTGAGTGCGGCCCGGCCTCGGACCGGGTGGCTTCCGCTATCGATCCTCCGGCCGGATCCGGGCCCGTACCGTCGGCGTACCGGATGGAAGCCGCCGCCGTGTCGGCCGACGGCACCGTCAGCCGATCGGTTGATGCGGAGGTGGCCCCGAGGGGTGACCATGGGGGTGTCCCCGCAGGTCAGCAATGGCCCGGTGGTGCGGCAGCACGGGCCGACAGGGCCGCGAGGTCAAACGGGGGTCGGCGGCGTCAACGGTCGAGGGAGCGCGGGGTACGAGGTGCGGCGGAACGGAACCGGCCCGGACGCGGAGCGGCCGTCACCGGCGGACGGCCCGGAACGGCCGTCACCGGCGGGCGCGGCTGACACGGAAGGGCCGGTCGCGGTGGCCGGCGATCCGGACGCCCGGTGGCTGGCCCTCCTCATGCACGCCGCGTTCTTCCTGCTGCTCGGTGCCTCGCTCGCGCGCTTCCTGATGCGCCACCCCGGCGAGACCCGCACCCCCTGGATCATCGCGCTGTCGGCCGTGCTCGCCGTCCTCTACCTCCTCGGTCCGGTGCTCGGCTCCCGGCCGACACCACGCCGGCTCACCTGGCTCGGCGTCCTCGTGGTGGTCTGGATGGTCCTGGTCGTCCTCGCGCCGAGCTTCGCGTGGTGCGCCGTCCCGCTCTTCTACACGGGCCTGCGGATCCTGCCGCCGCGCGCCGCCCTGGCTCTCGTCGCGCTGCTCACCCTGTTCGTCGTCGCCGCACAGCTTCGGCTCGCCTCCGGCTTCGACCCGAATCTCGTCCTGGCCCCGCCCGCGGTCGCCGCCGTCGCCACCGCCGTGTTCGTCCACATGCAGCGTCAGGCCGTACGCCAACGGGACCTCGCCGGACGCCGGCGCGAGCTGATCGACGACCTGCTGCGCACCCGGCGGGAACTGGCCGCCACCGAACGCCGGGAAGGCACCCTCGCCGAACGCCAGCGGCTGTCCATGGAGATCCACGACACCCTGGCCCAAGGCCTCTCCAGCCAGCAGATGCTGCTCCAGGCGGCCGACCGCTCCTGGGACACCGACCCGGCCACCGCCCGCCGCCACGTCCTGACCGCGACCGGCATCGCGGAGCGGAACCTCGCCGAGGCCCGCCGCTTCGTGCACGACCTGGCCCCCGCCGACCTGGCCGAGGGCGGCGGGCTGGAGGCGGCGCTGGACGCACTCGCCGCCCGGGAGACCGCCCAGGCGCGCGGCGGCCTCACCGTCCGCTGCCATGTGGAGGGCGCCCCCGCCGCGCCTCTTCCCGACCGGGTGCAGTCGGCGCTGCTGCGGATCGCGCAGGGCGCCCTCGCGAACGTCACCGAGCACGCCGGGGCGACCGTCGCCGCCCTGACCCTGACCCACCTCGACGACCGGGTCGTCCTCGACATCGCCGACAACGGCCGGGGCTTCGGCCCCGACCGGCCCGCACCCCGCCCGCCCGAGGGCGTACGCGGCCACGGACTGCCGGCGATGCGTGCCCGGCTCCAGCAGCTCGGCGGCACCCTGACCGTCGAATCCGCGCCGGGCGAAGGCACGGTCCTCTCCGCCGCCGTCCCCCTGCCCCACACCGCCGCCCCAGCCGCCCCAGCCGCCCCAGCCGCCCCGGAGGAACGCGCATGACCCCGCCCGTACGGATCCTGCTCTGCGACGACCACGCCGTCGTACGGGCCGGACTGCTCGCCCTCCTCGGCGGCGAGCCCGACATCGAGGTCGTGGGCGAGGCGGGCAGCGGCGAGGAGGCCGTCGCCCTCGCCGCCCGCCTCGGCCCCGACGTCGTCCTGATGGACCTCCAGCTGGGCCCGGGGATCGACGGGGTCGAGGCCACTCGCCGCATCACCGCCGGGACCGGGACCGGCACCGTCAACGTGCTCGTCCTCACCACGTACGACACCGACGCCGACATCACCCGTGCCATCGAGGCGGGGGCCACCGGCTACCTCCTGAAGGCCGAACGCCCCGAGGAGCTCTTCGCCGCGATCCGAGCCGCCGCCCAGGGACGCACCACACTCTCCCCGCCGGTCGCCAGCCGTGTCATGGCCCGGATGCGCAGCCCCAGGCCCACCCTGACGGAACGCGAACGCGACATCCTGGGCCAGCTGTCACAGGGGCTCGGCAACCGTGACATCGCCCGCGCCCTCTTCATCAGCGAGGCCACCGTCAAGACCCACCTGGGCCGGATCTACGAGAAGCTCGACGTGGACACCCGGGCGGGGGCGGTCGCCGTGGCCAAGGAACAACGGCTGCTCCCCTGACGGCAGCCGTGACCGACCGCACTACGCCACGGCCCGGACCGGCGGCCGCCGCCGCCCGGCGCGGGACGCTCGCGGGGCATGACACCATCGAACCGTGCTCGACATCGGCTACTCCCTCTCCCGGCGCTTCCCGGACCCCCCGCAGACCGACTACCGCCGCGCGGACGTCCGCGCCCTGCGGCACGACCTGTTCTCCGGGGACGTCTACCTCGCCGACACCAAGGCCGACCGCGAAGTGTCCACAGCCTGGGGATGGGTCCCCGTCCTCGACTTCGCCTGGGCACTCTGCGACATCGTCGAGCAGATCGACCGCGACCCCCGGGGCAGCCGCTCGCACCGCAGGCAGTTCGCCGAGCTCGACTTCACCGAATCGTCGGACCGGATGCTCTTCGAGCGCCGCTTCGGCTGGGTGGACGTCGAGGCCGACTGGATGCCGGGCGAGGAGCCCCCGCTCACCTTCAGCCACTCCCTGCTGCGCCGCGAGGCCCGCGACTTCCTGCACGACCTGATCGCCGACCTGGCCGACATGCACGAAGGCCTCGCCGACAACCCGGTCGTCTGGGACCTCCAGGCCCGCTTCCCCCGCCTCTGACAGCGCCCGTCCACCGAGGTCGCACAGGCCACGGACGTCATGGAGCCCACCGCGTTCACCCCTCCACCCGCACCCCGATCTGCGCCGCGAAGGCCGGGGCCAGCTCCATCAGCTGCGACGGACTGATCACCGCACCCGCCAGCCGCTCCACCCCCCGCGCGATGTCGAGCTCCGCGACCGTCCGCAGATCGACGGACTCCATCCGCACGGCACTGAAGTCGGCACGCTTCAGCACACAGTCCCGGAACTCCACCCGGACCAGCTGCGCCTCCCCGAAATCCGGCTCCGAGAGCACACACCCCTCGAACACGACGTCCTTCAGCCGCGCCTTGCGAAGATTCAGGTAATCGATCTTCCCGCCCCGCACGAGCACCCGCTCCAGCACCGCACCGTGCAGCTGCACCCCGCCCAGTCGCGCGTCCACGACCTCCACGTCCCGCAGCGACGCCCCCGCGAGATCGGTGCCCACACCGCGCACGCCCGTCAGCACCGAGTCGATGAATCGGGCCCGCACCAGCTCCGTGCGGTCCAGCGCGCACCCCCGCAGCTCGCAGTCCATGAAGCGCGCGCCGGGGCCCGACGCGTCCGCGAGGTCCGTGCCCTCGAACCGCACACCGTCGTAGTCCCCGTCCGGCTCCAGTCCCTCCCCGTCGTACTCCACCAGCGGCGGAAGCCGGACCTCCGGACGCCGTGCCTCGGCCACCCCGTCCTTCGCGCCCGCGCCCTTGCCGCTCCTGCTGCCTGTACGTGCCATGCCCCCATCGTGACGCACACCACTGACATCGCCCAGGGAGCTCTTGACCTCAACCGCACCTGAGGTCGGAGGGTGGGGGCACCGGCCGTCGGCCGGCTCCTCACCACCCTCGGGAGATCCGCCATGCTCGCCATCCGCCTCCACGCCTTCGGCCCCGCGGAGAACCTCGTCCACGAGCGGACCGAGGACCCCGTGCCCGCCCCCGGCCAGGTCCGTGTCGCCGTGGCCGCGGCCGGGGTGCACCTCCTCGACACCCACCTGCGCGAAGGCAGACCCGGCCCCTACCGGTCCACCGCCGCCCGGCTGCCGACCGTCCCCGGCCGTGAGGTCGCGGGCACCGTCGAGTCCCTCGGAGAGGGCACCGACCCCGGCTGGCTCGGCCGCGAGGTCGTCGCCCACCTCGGCGCGGCCCCCGGCGGCTACGCCGAACTGGCCGTCGTCGACGCCGAGAAGCTCCACCCGATCCCCGACGGGCTCGACGCCGCCGAGGCCGTCGCCATGATCGGTACGGGCCGCACCACCCTGGGCATCCTGGGTTTCACCGACCTCGGCCCCGGATCCGTCGCCGTCGTCACCGCCGCGGCCGGCGGCATCGGCACACTCCTCGTCCAGCACGCGGTGAACGCCGGAGCCGAGGTCATCGGCCTGGCGGGCGGGCCCGCGAAAGTCGCCCGCGTCGCGGCGAACGGAGCCGGCCTCGCCGTCGACTACACCCTGCCCGACTGGCCGCGCCGCGTCCGCTCCCGCCTCGAAGCCCTCGGCCGCCCGGCCACCGTCGTCTTCGACTCGGTCGGGGGGATCACCGCCCGCGCCGCCGTCGACCTCCTGGGCAAGGGCGGCGAACACCTGGTCTACGGCAGCTCCGGCGGCCGGGCGCTCTCCTTCGGCGCGGAGGAGCTTGCCGAGCGCGGCATCACCTCCCGGAACGTCCTCGGCCCCGCCATGATCGAGAAGGGCGGCGGCATGCGGGCCCTGGAGACCCGCTCCCTGGCCGAGGCCGCCGCGGGCCGCCTGCGCCCCGCCGTCCAGCTCTTCCCGCTGGCCGAAGCGGCGGCCGCGCACCGGGCGCTGGAGACCCGGGGCACGACGGGGAAGGTCGTCCTCGTACCGTGAGGCCGCGCCGCCTCAGGCCCCGCCGAGCTCCGCCAGCGCCCCGTCCGTGAGCCGGTACACCGTCCACTCGTCCTGGGGGCGTGCGCCCAGCGACTCGTAGAACGCGATGGACGGGGCGTTCCAGTTCAGCACCGACCACTCCAGGCGCCCGTAACCGCGCTCCACACAGATCCGCGCCAGCTCCGCCAGCAGCGCCTTCCCGTGACCACCGCCGCGCCGCTCCGGGCGCACGTAGAGGTCCTCCAGATACACGCCGTGCACCCCGCGCCACGTCGAGAAGTTGAGGAACCACAGCGCGAAGCCGACCACTTCGCCGTCGTCGTCCGACACCGCGATGTGCGCGTACGCGGCCGGCCGCTCGCCGAACAGGGCCTCGTGCAACTGCTCCTCGGTGGCGTTCGCCTCGTCGAGCGCCTTCTCGTAATCGGCTAGCTCCCGGACCATGGCGTGGAGGGCAGGGACGTCTTCAGGGGTGGCTACGCGAATCATGAGGGCAGCCTAGACAGGCGGGCCGACCCCGTGCTCCTCAATTGCGCCCCAGCAGCCGCCGGGCGATCTCCGCATGGTCCGGCGCCAGCCTCACCATGCCCGGCGCACCCCACAGCCCGTTCTGCAGCACCCGCCCCAGCGTCCAGGCCCGCGCCCGCTCCCGGTCCAGCCCCAGCACCCCGGACAGCAGGTCGAACCTCCACAGCACCTCGGACGCGTCGAACCTGTTGTCGAGTGCGGGGAACAGCTCGAACCCCGGATCACCGCTCAGCGGCTTCGGGTCCAGCACCACCCACTCCCCCGCCCGGCCCTCCTCCGCGCGCCCGGCCAGGATGTTGTCGTAGTGCAGGTCCCAGTGCAGCAGCCGGTCTCCCGGCTCCCCCGCCACCTCCCGCACCGCCGCCGCACAGTCCAGCAGCAGCCGCCGCTCGCCCTCGTCCGCCAGCTCCGCCGCCGCCCCCGGCGCCGCCTCCAGCATCCGCGCGGCCGCGTCCTCCAGGCTCCGCATCCCCGCCGGAGCGGGCACTCCGGCCAGCCGGGCCAGCGAATCCGCGAGCACCCGCACCGCCGCCCGGGCGTCCTCGACGCCGGTCAGCGGACGCCGCTCGTCGAGCCGTTCCAGCAGCATCGCCCCGGTCGTCGTGTCATGCTCCAGCAGCGCCACCGTCCCGGCGCCGGCCGCGCCCCAGATCCGCAGCGCGACGGGCTCCCCCGCCGTCTCCTCGTCGACCATCTGCAGCTTCAGCGCGGCCCGGCGCCCGTCCGCCTCCCGCACCACCGGCAGCACCAGCGCGCACATCCCGGACATCGCGGCCCCGTCGGGCCGCAGCCCCCACTCCTCCAGGAACCTCCCGGCGAGCCCCGGCAACGCGGCGGCGAACGCCTCTCCCGCCGTACCGCTGTAGGTCCTCAGATTCACCGTCAGGTCATCCGGTACGTCGATCACACCGCGAGCCTAGAGGTACCGTCCCTCCAGCGACTCGGCTGCACACGGACAAGCAGGGGACACATGAACACCGTCAACGGCGGCATCTCGTTCTGGTACGCGCACGAGGGCACCCCCTCTCCACGCGAACCCCTGCCCGGCGACAGCTCCGCCGACGTCTGCATCGTCGGCGGCGGCTACACCGGGCTCTGGACGGCGTACTACCTCAAGAAGGCCGTCCCCTTCCTCAACATCACCGTGCTGGAAGCCAAGTTCTGCGGTTACGGCGCCTCCGGCCGCAACGGCGGCTGGCTGTACAACGGCATCGCGGGCCGCGCCCGCTACGCCCAGCTGCACGGCCACGACGCCGCCGTCCGTCTCCAGCAGGCCATGAACGAGACCGTCGGCGAGGTCATCCGCGTCGCCGGCGAGGAGGACATCGACGCCGACATCCACCACGGCGGCGTCCTCGAGGTCGCCCACACCCCCTCGCAGCTGGCCCGCCTCAAGGACTTCCACTCCGTCGAGATCGCCTTCGGCGAGACCGACCGCGTCCTGCGCGGCGCCCGCGAGACCGCCGAACGCATCCGCGTCAACGGAGCCGTCGGCTCCAGCTGGACCCCGCACGGCGCGCGCCTGCACCCGGCCAAGCTGGTCAAGGGCCTCGCCGACGCCGTCGAAGCCCTCGGCGTCACGATCCACGAGTCGACCCCCGTCACCGAGATCAAGCCCAAGCACGCCGTCACCCCGTACGGCACCGTCCGCGCCCCCTACGTGCTGCGCTGCACCGAGGGCTTCACCGCGGGCCTCAAGGGCCACCGCCGCACCTGGCTCCCGATGAACTCCTCCATGATCGTCACCGAGCCGCTGCCCAAGGCCCTCTGGGACACCATCGGCTGGGACGGCCGAGAGACGCTCGGCGACATGGCCCACGCCTACATGTACGCGCAGCGCACCGCCGACGACCGCATCGCCCTCGGCGGCCGGGGCGTCCCCTACCGCTACGGCTCCGCGACCGACAACGACGGGCGCACCCGGCCCGAGACCGTCGAGGCCCTGCGCGACCTGCTCGTCCGCTTCTTCCCCACCACCGCCGGCACCCGCATCGACCACGCCTGGTCCGGGGTGCTCGGCGTCCCCCGCGACTGGTGCGCCACCGTCACCCTGGACCGCAGCACCGGCCTCGGCTGGGCGGGCGGCTACGTCGGCTCGGGCGTCGCCACCGCCAACCTCGCCGCCCGCACCCTGCGCGACCTCATCCAGCAGGACTCCGGCCAGGCCGGTCCCACGGACCTGACCGCCCTCCCGTGGGTCAACCACCGGGTCCGCCGCTGGGAGCCCGAACCCTTCCGCTGGCTGGGGGTCCACACCCTCTACGCCGCCTACCGCGCCGCCGACCGCCGCGAGGCCGCCTCACCGCACCTCGGCACCGACCGCATCGCGAAGGTGGCGGACCGCATCTCCGGACGCCACTGACCGGGCGGAGACCCGCCAGGACGAGCTGGGGGCGCCGGATCCGTCGCCGGGTCCGGCGCCCACCGTCGTCAGGAGCGGCGACGGCGGCGACAGCGGTGGCGGAACCCTGCCGCAGGCAGAACGCTCAATTCCGCTCCGTGCCCGGCCCACCCGATCCCTTCTTGGCGTCGCGGATCCGCCAGATGCCGAGTCCCACCGTGATGACGGTGATGAGGACGAGCATCACCGCACCCGTGGGCCAGAAGTCGGTCTTCCTCCGAGCGGCGAGACGGAGAAGTTCCACGGGTCCTCCCTCTGCTGTCCGTACGCGATCAGGGCCGGTTCTCACCGCCGGTCGCGGCACCTCCGTGTACCCGTCGAACCCGCAGTCCACTCGACGCGATACGGCACCTGGTCGCCGGCCGACGCAACGCCCCGAGGTGCGGTGCAGGGCACGCCAGCCCGGCGTGATCCGAACGAGCCCTGGGCCAAACAGGAGAACGTGCGACTCCGTGCGGGTGACAGCACGCATCCCTGCCTGCGCGCGTGCCCCCACTCCCCTTTGACTGGCGGTCACCACATCACGGCGCCCTCTCGCGGGGCGCCTTCGCACGACCTCGACGTCCGCGTGCCGGTCCTGGCCGGCGCGGGCAATGAGAAGGGACCGAATGCCATGCGGGTGCTGCGGAACATCGCCTGGAGCGCGATCGCCTCGCTCCTCCTCCTCGTCGGCCCGGCGCCGGCGGCCCACGCCGACACCGGCACGGGCACCGGCACCGCGGCCCGCCCCGGAGCCCAGTGCCCGACCGACGGCCGGACGCGAGGCATCTCCGGAGCACCCAACCCGGCGCTGGAGCAGTACTACCTCGACGACTGGCGGCTCGGCCCCCGGGTCCTGCCGAGGACCGGCGCCATCGGCACGATGCTGCGGGGTTACGACCGCACGGGACCGACCTCGGCGTACTGGTTCCTCGGCTGCTACTGGCAGACCAACCCGGTGACGGGCGAGTCCGGTTGGTGGTACCCGGACAACGACGGCTTCGTCCTCGACCGCTCCGGCGATCCCGTGAAGAAGACCCTGACGCTCCGCGTCGGGCAGCTGGTCGACCTGTTCGGCAGCGGGCGCGGCAACTTCCTCGCCCCCGCCGGGACGCCGTACGCCAAGCGCGCCATCCCGCCGAGCAACCTCGTCAGGTACACCGACGACTACCCGTACAGCTACCACCTGTACAGGGTGGAGGAGGCGTTCACCGTGGAGGCGGGCCGCATCCGCCCCTGGTTCGGGCAGCCCGGTCTGGGCATCCAGTACAAGACGGGCCAGCGGGTCTCGGAGCTGGTCACCGCGGACAAGCTCGAAGCCCTGAACTGATCACGGCACCACACTCCCGGGCGGGTTCCGGCACCACCGGAGCCCGCCCGGACGCATGCAGGGGGGAACCCGGACGATGAACACGGCGGAGCTCACCGAGCGTCTGCGCCGCGAGGGCGTCCCGGACGCGCTGTACGAGATCCCGGGCGTCCACGCCGTCCCCGTCCAGCTGGACGCCTACTACGTCCTGCGCCAGGAGGAGGACGCGTGGCCGGTCCTGCTCCGCCAGCGGGGCACGGACGAGGTGATCGTGCGCTTCGGTACCGAGGCGGAGGCCTGCCGCTACCTGTACGACGCCCTCACCGACGTCCCGCCGCCCGTCCCCGGCGGCCCCGAGCGGGTCGACCGCCTCCTGGCCGACGCCGACGAGATCCAGCGCAGGGCCGAGGAGGACTTCGAGCAGGCCCCCGGCCGGAACACCGGCGAACCACCGGGCGCCTGACCCGCACGATCTCCCTCGACGGAATGCCCGGCCGGGCATTCCGTCGACAGCGGTCAGTGCGTCACGCCGTCCTCTCCCGGCTGCCGGACGGCGCCGTCCAGACGGTGCTGCGCAGATCCGAACCGCGGACCAGCTGCACGCGCCAGGGGTCGATGCGGATCACGTCGTACCCGGGATCCTCGACGCCGCCCCGCCAGTAGTGGACCGGGTCGTAGCCCACGCCCGGTGGACTCCCCTGGACGTAGAGGTCCCAGGCGTGACGCTTGTCGGCCTCCGATGCGGCCCAGGTGGAGACGGCGTCGATGTGGAGGGCGTTCTGACGGGGGCTCCAGTAGGAGTACGTCGTGTGCGGATTGGCGGCCAGGTGAGCTGACTTGACGGGTGTCCGGTACGACGCCAGCCAGCCGACGGGACGGTCGTCGACCACCTCCCAGACGGGGAGCAGCACCCGTGCGCGAGGCCGGTTCCTGCGGTCGACCGTGACCATCGTGGCGTACGTGATGTCGCGGATGTAGCTGAAGAAGGGGTCCTGGACGTCGGTGAAACGGCCGGCCACGGTGGTGGGCATGCGGTGTACTCCTTCGCAGGGCGCACGGGCTGGATGTCGGTGGAGGACGTCGCGGGGTGCCGGCGGGGTGCCGGGGCCCGGGTGTCAGCGGGCGGCGGGCAGTTCCGCCGCCCGGTCGTCGGCCGGCGGTTCACCCGTGACGATCACCTGCCCGTCGGCGGCCCGGCGGGAGCGCAGTCCGAGACCGCTGATGAGCGTCGCGAGCAGGGCCGCGACGAGCGGCACCCAGAGCGCCGCCCGGTATCCGTCGAGCAGCGCGCCGGGCGAATCCGACGCGGTGGCCGCGACGTTGACGGTCGCGGCGGCCGAGAGGCCGAGCGCCGCACCGAACTGGAACGCGGTGTAGAGCAGACCGCCGGCCAGCCCCTGTTCCTCCTCCTTCACGCCTTCGGTGGCGACGATGGTGAGCGGACCGTAGGCCAGCGAGAAGGCGACGCCGAGGAGCAGCAGGCTCGGGAGCATGGCCGCGTAGGTCCAGTCGGCGCCGACGGGCAGGAAGAGGGCGTACGACAGGGAGGCGAGGAGCAGTCCGCCGACGATCAGTCTGGCGTTGCCGAAGCGGGCGACCAGTCCGGGCACGAGGACCGGGGAGAGGATCGCGTCGATCCCGATGACGATCATCGCGAAGCTGGTCTCCAGCGTGGACCAGCCGCGCAGTTCCTGGAGGTAGAGGACGACCAGGAACTGGAAGCCGAAGAAGCCCGCGGCGAAGAGCAGTCCGACCAGGTTGGCGCGCACCAGTGCGGCGTTTCGGAAGATGCCGAGGCGGACCAGGGGAGCCGGTGAGCGGCGTTCGACCGCGACGAACGCGGCGAGCGCGGCGAGACCCGCGCCGAGCGTGCCGAGGGTCCAGGCGAGCGACGTGTGACCGGCGCGTTCGACGCCGACGACCAGCAGCAGGATCGCCGCGGTGATGGTGAGGCCGCCGGCGAGGTCGAGACGCCCGCCCGGACGGTCGGACCGCGGCGACCTGGGTACGAACACGAGCGCGGCCAGCAGGATCAGGGCCGAGAGCACGACCGGGGCGAAGAACACCCAGCGCCAGTCGACCGAGGCGAGCAGGCCGCCCACGACCAGCCCGATCGAGAATCCGCCCGCCGCGGTACCGGAGTAGATGAGCAGGGCCTTGTTGCGCCGCGGGCCCTCCTCGAAGCCGGTGGTGATGATGGACAGACCGGCCGGGGTCATGAAGGCGGCCGCGACGCCGGTCACGAACCGGGCCGTGACGAGCATCCAGCCCTCCGTGGCGAATCCGCCGAGCCCGGAGAAGACGAGGAAGACGGCGAGCCAGAGGACGAACATCCGGCGCCGCCCGAAGAGGTCGGCGGCACGTCCGCCGACCAGCATGAAGCCGCCGTACCCGAGGACGTAGGCGCTCATGACCCACTGCAACGAGCCGGTGGACAGGCCGAGATCGGCACGGATGGAGGGCAGGGCCACGTTGAGCATGGCCACGTCGATGCCTTCCAGGAAGATCGCGCCGCACAGGACGAGCAGCACGCCCCAGTCACGGGCACCGAGCGGGGCATCGACCGCTGCCTTCTGCTCACTCATGTCGGTTCAGCTCCTGAGTAACGAGGATGGTGGAAGGGGTGGCGCCGCGGTGCCGGAGGCCTCCGTCGGCGGCACCTTCACCCTCGGCCAGGACACCTGACCGGAACAACGGCGAAGATCTGCACGTTCGTTCAGTCAGGCTTACCGATCCGGTTCATCTGGGGGAACTGATGGAACGCGACGAGATCGAGTGCTTCCTGCTGCTCGCCGACGAGCTGCACTTCGGCCGCACGGCCGACCGGATGCGGCTCTCCCGCGCGCGCGTGAGCCAGCTGGTGCAGCGCCTGGAGCGACGCGTCGGCGCGCCGTTGTTCGTACGCACCAGCCGTCGCGTCGCCCTCACCTCCCTGGGGCGGCAGTTGCGCGCGGACCTCGAACCGCACCACCGCGCGATGGAGGCCGCCCTCACCCGGGCCGTCGCCACCGCGCGGGGCATCGACACCGTGCTGCACGTCGGGTTCTCCAACCCGCTGACCGGCGAGATCGCGCTCAGGGCGGCGGAGGCCCTGCGGGTCAGCCACCCCGGCCTCGCCGTGGAGATCTGCGAGGTCCCGATGTCCGATCCGTTCGGACAGCTGCGCAGCGGCGCGTTCGACGTCCAGCTCCAGGAGTACCCGGTGCGCGAGGACGACCTCTCAGGCGGTCCTGCGCTCATCGCCGAGGCGCGCGTCCTCGCCGTCTCCTCGGCGCACCCGCTCGCCGCGCGGGAGTCGGTGTCCATGGAGGACCTCGCCGGCGTACCGCTGCTCACGATCGAGGGCGAGCTGCCGGACTACTGGCTGGAACACCACGTCCCCACGCACACACCAGGAGGACGGCCGATCGGACGCGGCCCGGCCGTGACCCAGATGCAGGAGGCGTTGACGCTGGTCGCGGGCGGCAGGGGCGCCCTGCTCACGGCCGCGCACACGACGACGTACTACACGCGCCCGGGCATCGTGTACCTCCCCTTCGTCGACGCCGAACCGGTCGGCTACGGCCTGGTGTGGCGGTCCGGCGACGGCACAGGAGCACTGGAGGCCTTCGCCGGGGCGACCCGCGAGGTGGCGGGGAAGGTGGCCCAGGCGGACCGGCAGCCGGCACTGCCGGCCTGACCGCCCGCGGTGCGCGGTAGCGCCGTGTACCTGACCTGTGGCGTCGTCCGGGCACCTACGGGCGGTACGGCACCGGGGGACTGCCACCCGTATGGCGTGTCAGATCACCCAGAGCAGCCCGTTGCCGCCCAGGAGGGTGCCGTTCTGCTGGGTGAGGCCGACGGAGGACGCGGTGAACATGCGACTGCCCGCGGCTGTCGGTCCGGAGGTGCCGCCGGGGAGGACCCAGACGGCGCCCGTGGAGTTGTTCTCGCTGGCCGCTCCGACGAACAACTCGGCTTTGCCGTCCTTGTTCACGTCACCTGCGGCGACCGTCGTACCGAAGAAGTCGTCGACCTCCGAGCCGCCGGGGACACCTGCTGTGTCCTGAGTGAAGGCGTACGCCCCGGTGCCGAGGGCACCCGTGCGCCGTCCGGGGACGACGGTCACCTGCCCGGCCCGGCCGACCGTGCCGATGGCTTCGTACGGCGCCCCGACCACGATGTCGGCGAGCCCGTCACGGTTGAGGTCGGCAACCGCCAGAGCGCCGCCGAAGGCGTCGTACTTCTCACTCCCGCCGGGGACACCGGCGGTGTCCTGCGTGACCTGCACGGGTGCCGCGTCGGCCGCGATGCCGAGCGCCGAGCCGTACCAGACCAGGATGCGACCGCCCAGCGTGCCGTCGACCCCGGCGACTTCGGGTTCGTCCGGGTCGCCGACCACGAGATCGGCGAATCCATCGCCGTTGAGGTCGCCGGTCGCGGAGATGAGGCCGTTGCCCTTCTGGAGACCGGGTGACACACCAGGCTTGTGGACGTGGTTCTCGGGATTCACGAAGACCAGGCCACCGGAGAGACCACCGTAGCGGTAGGTGACGTTCACATGGTCCTGGGCTCCGTCCCCGTTGAAGTCGCCGAGCGCCACCGACTCGCCCCAGGACATGTCCGCCGGCATGGCCGCGTTGCCGAACGATCCGGTGCGACTGAAGGGGCCGCTGAAGCGGACGGTCCCGTGCCAGCCACCCGCCAGGACTTCGGTCCTCACTCCCGGGCCGGCGCTGACAGCAGCCAGGTCCAGGCCGTAGTAGAGCGGATCGCTCTCCGGTGTCGGGAGGTTGGTGCCTGTGGTGAGACCGGCGCTGCTCCCCCACAGCACCGTCACCGCCCCGGCATCGATCCCCTGGTCCGTGCCCTCGTAGGGCGACGAGACGATCAGGTCCGCGTACCCGTCGCGGTTCAGGTCCGCCGTGGCGGTGGCGGCACCGAACCGGTCGTACGCCTCGGCGGTGCCCGGCACGCCTGCGGTGTTCTGCGTAATGATCTTCCGCTGGGTCGTCGACAGTCCCGACTGCGCCCCGTACATCACGACGACCGCACCGGCCGCCTCCTTGCCCGCCACATCGGCGCCGGGGGCGGGCAGGACGGCGTCACGGTAGCCGTCGCCGTTGAAGTCACCGGGTACCGCCCCGTGCACGGCGGCCGCGGGAGTGGCCGGCAGCAACGTGCCGCCGATCAGACCGGCGACCAGAAGGGCAGCGGCTCTCCACCTGCGCCCGGTCAGAACACTGTTCGTTCTCAAGTTGAGCCCCCTCCGCCCCGGGCACACCTCCCGTGCACCCGAACAACGCGACGGAGTGTAAAGGCGTGCGGGGCGCTGTGGCCGGGCGGGGATACGGCAGAAGCCTTTTGAGACGATTGAAGCAGCGGTCGAAGGTGTTGAAGCGAGACACGTTCGCCCTGGACCTCTTCGTCCCGAAGCAACGGGGGTTGGGTGCTGCCCGTGAGTGGCCGATCCCGTCACCTGCGCCCTTGGTCCGGCGTGAAGGGTGAGCCCGGCTGGGCCACGCCTCGTGTGCGGCCGACGTGTCCTGGCCATGACCGTGACCAAGATGGCGGCCGTGGTCGTGAGCGTGCTCCACGTGCCCGTCACCGCCCTGGGCCTGGTCGTCGGCCTCGGCCTGGACACGGTCACGCACTACCGGGCGGACCGCCGCACGGGCTTGGCCCGCGACACCTCAGTGCTGGATCAGGCCGCGAATCGGGACAGGAGCGACGTGGCCGGTTGCCGGAACCGTCTGCGCCAGGGCGAGGCCGATGTCGACCAGCGATGATCGGCGGAGGCGGGCAACCTCGGGGATCGGAGTCCAGACCGACTCAATGGTCTCGCCGTTCGGCTCAGGCCGGAGCCGGCCGCCAGTGATCCGGACTTGGTAGAAGATGCCGACATTCTGATGCTCGATGCCCGCACGCGTCACGGCCGCGGGGATCACCCTGGAGTCCACGCCCATCAGGCGCTCGACCACCGCGGAGCAGCCGGTCTCCTCAGCAACCTCCCGGATCACCGCGTCGAACGGATCCTCCGCGTGCTCGACCCTACCGCCCGGAAGAGTCCAGTTGTCCGACGCGTGATGGGCGAGCAGCACCCGCCCGTCCTCGATGCACACGGCATAGGCCGCCAACCGGAAGCTTCCCCGCTGCGACTCGTCCGGGACCGCTTCGGCTGCACCGTCCGTCTCTTGGCTCATGGGATCCGGCATTGCCTACTCCTTCACGATGAGCCGGTCGTCCGGCCCCGGTCAGCACGGCTCCGCTCACGCAGGCAACGTCACGGCAACCCGGCCGTGCGACCTGCCGTACCGCGCCCAACAGAAAACCCCAGGTCACGGGCTATGTGACCTGGGGTTTCTCGGAGCCCCCTGTCGGATTCGAACCGACGACCTACGCATTACAAGTGCGTTGCTCTGGCCGGACTGAGCTAAGGAGGCGTGCGGGAGCAGTGTAACCAACGTGGGGAGCGGAACCTGCTCGATATTCGGGACCTCGGACTGCTGACAGATCCGAAAACGCCAGGTAGCGTCACCTCAGGTTCACTCCAGTGGACCACACCACTCCCTTACTCGGATCGTCCGGCACGTTCCTGCCGGTGGAGGAGAAGAATCGCCATGGCCAGTGTCACGTTCGACAAGGCGTCCCGCGTCTACCCCGGCTCCACCAAGCCGGCTGTGGACCAGCTCGAGATCGACATCGAGGACGGCGAGTTCCTCGTCCTCGTCGGTCCTTCCGGTTGTGGCAAGTCGACCTCCCTGCGCATGCTCGCGGGTCTCGAGGACGTCAACGGCGGGGCCATCCGCATCGGTGACCGCGACGTCACGCACCTGCCCCCGAAGGACCGGGACATCGCCATGGTGTTCCAGAACTACGCGCTCTACCCGCACATGTCCGTCGCGGACAACATGGGCTTCGCCCTCAAGATCGCCGGCGTGAACAAGACCGAGATCCGGGCGAAGGTCGAAGAGGCCGCCAAGATGCTGGACCTCACCGACTACCTGGACCGCAAGCCGAAGGCGCTCTCCGGTGGTCAGCGCCAGCGTGTGGCTATGGGCCGCGCCATCGTGCGTGAGCCGCAGGTCTTCCTCATGGACGAGCCGCTGTCGAACCTCGACGCCAAGCTCCGTGTGTCGACGCGTACGCAGATCGCCTCGCTGCAGCGCCGCCTCGGCATCACCACCGTGTACGTCACCCACGACCAGGTCGAGGCCCTCACCATGGGTGACCGCGTCGCGGTCCTCAAGGACGGTCTGCTCCAGCAGGTCGACTCGCCGCGCAACATGTACGACCGCCCGGCGAACCTCTTCGTCGCCGGCTTCATCGGTTCCCCGGCGATGAACCTCGTCGAGGTCCCGATCACCGACGGTGGCGTGAAGTTCGGCAACAGCGTCGTCCCGGTCTCCCGCGAGGCGCTCACCGCCGCCGCGAACCGTGGTGACACCACCGTCACGGTCGGCATCCGCCCGGAGCACTTCGACATCGTCGAGCACGGTGGCGCCGCCGCGACCGGCCTCTCCAAGGCCTCGTCCGACGCCCCGGCCGGCCTGGCCGTCTCCGTCAACGTCGTCGAGGAGCTCGGCGCCGACGGCTTCGTCTACGGCGCCGCGCAGGTCGGTGGCGAGCACAAGGACCTGGTCGTCCGCGTCGGCGGCCGCGCCGTCCCGGAGAAGGGCACCGAGCTGCACGTCGTGCCGCGCCCGGACGAGCTGCACGTCTTCGCCACGTCGACCGGTGAGCGCCTGACCGGCTGATCCGACCACCCCCGTCGGATCCACCTGATCCAGCCGCAACGGCCCCGCGTCCCCCGGACGTGGGGCCGTTCGCGTGTCGCGGGCAGGATCGGGTTTCGGATCCTGCGGGCGCCAAATACCCTGGCACTCCGGTCAATTCGCCCCGGTGCGTCAACGCTCGATTCGAAAAGGCCACTCGAACCATCCCCCGCAGGGGTGACGAAATGTCGCCGAACCATCACTGCCCGCTACGCTCGCCTGCGTGACCCACACCGCGCGCCGTATCGGCCGAACCCTCGCCCTCGTACTGCCCGTCGTCATGGTGCTGTCCGGGACCCTCGCGGTCACCCGTGTGCAGTGGTCGGGGCAGGACACCGAGACCCAGTTGCTGACCGCCGCCTCGGAGACCGTCTCCAAGCAGGCGAAGGCCCGGGCCCCCCAGGACATCCTGCGGGACAAGCTCCTGCTGGAGCTCCGCGAGAAGGACCCGGGTTCCGCGCTGACCAGCCTCCAGCGCACCGTCGAAGGACGCCCCTCGCTGGCGAAGCACTGCATGTCGATCGCCAGGGCGCTCGGCAAGGCCGCCGTCGACCAGTACGGCCCGACCCGCGCCCACCGCTTCTCCCGGCCGGTCTGCGACACCTCCTTCGCCTCGGGCGTCGCACAGTTCAGCTGAGCCGGGCACGTCCGGCCACGTCCGGGCACGGCATATCGTGCCTGGCATGCATACGTATCCGACGCAAGCCGTGATCCTGGCGGGTGGTCAGGGCTCGCGGCTGCGCCCGTACACCGATGACCGCCCCAAGCCGATGGTCGAGATCCCGGGGACCGGGACCCCGATCATCGGCCATCAGCTGTCCTGGCTGGCCGCCGAGGGCGTCACCGACGCCGTGATCTCGTGCGGCCATCTTGCCGATGTGCTGCGGGAGTGGCTGGACTCGGCCGATCTTCCGTTGCGCGTCACGACCGTCGTCGAGAACGAGCCACTGGGCCGGGGCGGCGGTCTCAAGCATGCCGCGGCGCGCCTGCCGGACCCGTCGGAGCCCTGGTACGCGACCAACGGCGACATCTGGACCCGCTTCTCCCTGCGGGAGATGGCGGCCTTCCACGCCGAGCGGGACGCGACCGCGACGCTCGCCCTCGCCCGCCCGCGGATCCCGTGGGGGGCGGTGGAGACGGACGCCTTCGGCCACATCACCGACTTCATCGAGTCGCCGCCGTCGCCCTACCTGATCAACGCCGGCGTGTACGTCTTCGCGCCCGCGTTCACCGCGATGCTGCCGGACCGCGGCGACCACGAGCGGACCACGTTCCCCCGGCTGGCCCGCGAGCGCCGGCTCGCGGGGTTCCCGCTGCCGCACGGGGCGTACTGGCGGGCCATCGACACCGCGAAGGACCTCACCGAGGCGGCGAAGGAGCTGGGCGCCCACGCGGGCGGCTGAGCCCGTCCGTGCACGTACGGCTGACCCGCGCGTGTGGCAGGCGCACCCACTCCCCCACGCTCCACGCACGTACGCGAGGGCGGCCACCGGATGTCCGGTGGCCGCCCTCGTGGTGTGCGGTGGCGGGGTCAGCCCAGCAGGCCGCCGATGGGGTTCTGGCCGGCTCCTCCGCCGGAGGTGGAGCCCCCGTCGGAGCCGCCGGTGGAACCGCCGCCGTCGGAACCGCCGGTGGGGCCGCCCGAGCCGGCGGATCCGGACGAGCTGGGACCCGCGTCCCCGGTCGGGGGCTCCTGCGGGGCCGGCTCCTGCGGGGGTGCCTGGCCGGTGCCCTGGCTCTGACTGGGCTCGCCCGTGCTCGCTCCGGCCGTCGGACCGGAGTCACGTGAGGACTCGGAGCCCGGTGTGGACTCCTCGGCCGACGGGGTACCGGGCGCGCTGGAGGACGACGTCTCGGGCGTGCGGTTCTCCGGGGTCATGGAGGGCTTGCGCTTCTTGCCCTTGCTCTCGCCGGGGAGCGGGGAGCCGGGCAGCTGGTTGGTCGGGTAGCTGTCGGGGCCCGGCACGGTGACGACCTCGGTGGAGCGGACGGCCCCGCCGAGCATCGAGCCGACCAGCAGGGTGAGACCGACGACGACGGTGGCGACCACGGTGCCGCGGCGCAGCACCCGGCGGCGGAGGTCCCAGATGTCGGAGCGCGGCCCGAGGGTGCGCCAGGCCTCACCCGCGAGGCGTCCGTCGAGGGAGTAGACGGGTGCGCCCGCGATGACGAGGGGGCTCCAGGCCGCCAGCAGGATGATGTCCGGGGTGTCGTAGGCGGCGGCGGTGCGCCAGCTGACCGTCACCAGGATGGCGGCGGAGAGCAGGACGCCGAAGGCCGCGGCGACCCGCTGCCACAGGCCGAGGACGGTGAGGACACCGATCACGATCTGGAGGAACGCGACGGAGAGCCCGGCGGCGACGGGGTGGGAGAGCGCGAAGTCACGCAGGGGTTCGGCCGCGGCCCAGGGGTGCAGCGAGGTCAGCCACTTGACCATGGAGCCGCGGTCGCCGCCGTCGAAGTAGGCGGGGTCGCAGAGCTTGCCCATGCCGGCGTAGATGGAGAGGAAGCCGAGGATGACCCGCAGCGGGAGCAGTACGACGCCGAGGTTCATCCGGCGGCCCGGGTAATAGGCGTGCCGGACGGTGTCGTTGGCGTGGCGTCGCTCCCCGGCGGAGCTGCCGTCCGGTCCCTCGGTACCGGGTTCGTCGTCGTAGGTGAGGTCGTACGCCTCGCGGGCCTGCGAATCGGCGGTGTCGTACGCGCCGACGGCCTGCCGCATGGGCGGCAGCAGCGGCCCGGAGCGCCCGCCTCCCGGCTGATGGGGTGCGGGGAGCACGGGGTTGGGCTGGGTCTCGTCGAGGCGCGGGATGACCTGGGTGCCGCCGCCCCCGTCGTCGTAGCCCGCTCCGAAGCCGCCGCCCGCACGGGTGTCGAGGTGGCCGGCGGTGGAGTTCCGTACGGCCTGCAGGAGTCCGGTCGCTCCGGGATCGCCCGGCTCGGACCTGCCGCTCCAGACGACGGGAGCCCGCCTGCGGCCCCCCGCCCCGCCCATGGCGGGGATCCTGACCGGCCCGGCGGAGCCCAGGGGGCGCAGACGGGTGCGCTGACCCGGGGCGAGCTGCACCCGGAAGCTGGCGTGGCTGACGATGACCTGCGCGGGGTCGCTGTCCACCTTCGTCATGCTCAGGGCGGGTTGGTCGTCGAACCGAGGCGTTCTGGTGTCCACACTCATCTAACCGAGTGATGTGTGATTAGGACACTGCCTTGACGCGTCCTGTGTCCGAGACCCGTCAACACCCCTGTGCACCGGGCGGATCCGCGCGCGCCGGGCCTCCGGGTCGCGAGCTCTTCGGGCCGGGGAAGTCGTGGGGCGGGGGCGCCTGCGGGCCGGCCGAGATCCGGGTCCGCGGTCCGCTCCCGCGCCGCCCGGCGTCCCCTCCGGGAGCGGGTGTCTGCGGAGGCCGGGTGCCGCATGGCGTCCGGCGCCTGCGGACAGGTGGCGTAGGCCGCCCGGCGGCGGTGGCGATCCGGCGGGCGCGCCCAGGGCTGGTACGAACGGCGGGTACGAACCGGCAGCGTGCGTTCCGGGCGCCGGCCCACGGCTGGGTGCGCTTCGGAGCGCCGACCCACGCCCGGGTGCGCTTCGGAGCAGCCCGGTCCGCCGCCGGGGTCCGCTTGCCTGCGGCGAACCGCGCCGGGGTCCGCTTCCCTGCGGCGAACCGCGCCGGGCGAGGAAAGCGCGGGACCGGGCGCTCCGGCGGAACGCCGCAGGGGCCCGGGGCTCCAGCCCCGGGTCCCTGCGGCACTTCACGGGGCTCAGGCACTGCTGCGCCGCACGGGCCCCGGGTCCCTGCGGCCCCTCACAGGGCTCAGGCCCTGCGGCGGGCCACCTCGTAGAGGACGATGCCCGCGGCGACACCGGCGTTCAGGGACTCGGCGCCGCCCGGCATGGAGATCCGGACCCGGTAGTCGCAGGTCTCGCCGACGAGACGGCCCAGCCCCTTGCCCTCGCTGCCGATGACGATGACGACGGGGCCCTCCAGGGCCTGCAGGTCCTCGACGGTGTGCTCGCCGTCGGCGGCGAGGCCGACCACGGTGAGGCCGGCCTTCTGGTAGCCCTCCAGGGCCCGGGTCAGGTTGGTGACACGGGAGACGGGCGTACGGGCGGCGGTGCCCGCCGAGGACTTCCAGGCTCCGGCGGTCATACCGGCCGCACGGCGCTCGGGGACGACGACGCCGTGGCCGCCGAAGGCGGAGACGGAGCGGACGATCGCGCCGAGGTTGCGGGGGTCCGTGACGCCGTCGAGGGCGACGATCAGCGGGTCCTCGTTGTTGTCGTACGCGGCGGCGGTGAGGTCCTCCGGGTGCGCGTACTCGTACGGCGGGACCTGGAGGACGAGGCCCTGGTGGTTCAGGCCGTTCGTCATCCGGTCGAGCTCGGGGCGCGGCGCCTCCATGAGGTGGATGTTGCCGCGCTCGCCGGCGAGCTGGAGGGCCTCGCGGACCCGCTCGTCGTTGTCGATGTACTGCTGGACGTAGAGGGTGGTCGCGGGCACGCCGTCACGCAGCGCCTCGAAGACCGGGTTACGGCCGACGACCATCTCCGACGTGCCCTTGGCGCCGCCACGGCGCGGGGCGGGACGGCGTGCCGCGGCCTGCTTGGCCGCGGCGTTCGCCACCCTGTTCTTCTTGTGTCCCTTACGGGCGGAGGCGGGCGGCGTCGGTCCCTTGCCTTCGAGAGCACGGCGTCGGTTACCGCCGCTGCCGACCTGCATGCCCTTCTTGTTGGACGTGCGGCGGTTCCTGCGCTGGCTGTTCCCGGCCATGACCTACCTGTTTCGTTGCTTCAGAAAAACGTCGTCAAGTGAAAGTGTGCCGCCCGGAAGGCCGGGCGGCACATTTGCGCTGCTCACGCAGGGCGCGAGGTCCGCTCAGCGCGGTCCGAGCGTCCACCGCGGTCCGCTGGGGCTGTCCTCGATGACGAGGCCGGACTGGTTGAGCTGGTCGCGGATCGCGTCGGCTGCGGGCCAGTCCTTGCGCGCCCGGGCCGACTGACGCTGGTCGAGCACGAGCCGTACGAGGGTGTCGACGACGCCGTGGAGATCCTCGCCGCGGTCGCTCTCGCCCGCCCAGTGCGGGTCGAGCGGGTCCAGGCCGAGGACGCCGAGCATCGCGCGGACCTCGGCGAGGCGGGCGACGGCGGCTTCCTTGTCGTCGGCGGCGAGGGCGGAATTGCCCTGCCGGACGGTGGTGTGGATGATCGCCAGCGCCTGCGGGACGCCGAGGTCGTCGTCCATGGCCTCGGCGAACGCGGGCGGCACCTCGGCGGCTGCCTCGACCGGTCCCCCGGTCTTCTCCACGACGCGCTGGACGAATCCCTCGATCCGCGCGAAGGCGGACTCGGCATCCCGCAGCGATTCCTCGCTGTACTCGATCATGGACCGGTAGTGCGGGGTGCCCAGGTAGTAGCGCAGGACGATCGGGCGCCAGGCCTTGACCATCTCGCTGACCAGCACGGAGTTGCCGAGGGACTTCGACATCTTCTCGCCGGACATGGTGACCCAGCCGTTGTGCACCCAGTACTTCGCGAACTCGTCGCCGAAGGCCTTGGCCTGGGCGATCTCGTTCTCGTGGTGCGGGAAGATCAGGTCGATGCCGCCGCCGTGGATGTCGAAGGCGGTGCCGAGGTACTTGTGCGCCATCGCGGAGCACTCCAGGTGCCAGCCGGGACGGCCGCGGCCCCACGGGGTCTCCCAGCTGGGCTCACCGGGCTTCGCCGACTTCCACATGGCGAAGTCGCGCTTGTCGCGCTTGCCCGTCTCGTTGTCGCCGGAGGGCTGCCGCAGGTCGTCGAGGTCCTGGTTGGAGAGCTCCAGGTATCCCTCGTACGAGCGCACGTCGAAGTAGACGTTGCCGTCGGCCTCGTAGGCGTGGCCGCGCTCGATGAGGCCGCGCATCATCTCGATCATCTCGGTGATGTGGCCGGTGGCCCGCGGTTCGTACGTGGGCGGGAGGCATCCCAGGGCGTCGTAGCCCGCGTTGAACGCGCGCTCGTTCTCGTAGCCGATGGCCCACCAGGGGCGGCCCTGCTCGGCGGACTTCCTGATGATCTTGTCGTCGATGTCGGTGACATTCCGGATGAACGTCACGTCGTAGCCGCGGTAGTCGAACCAGCGGCGCATGATGTCGAAGTTCAGCCCGGACCTGATGTGCCCGATGTGCGGGGCGGCCTGGACAGTCGCGCCACAGAGGTAGATCGAGACACAACCCGCTGTGAGCGGGACGAAGTCACGGATCTGCCGGGCGTCGGTGTCGTACAGGCGAATAGTCACCCCTCAAGGGTAGTGGGCCCGCACCAGTGCCCAGCGCCCCCTGTGGAAAACGTGTCACAACTAATCGGTGACGGTGGTAGCGGGCTCCGGCGCGCGCCGTCCGACGGCCAGGGTGAGGGCGAGCGCCGCGCCCGTGAGAGGGACGGCGGCGAGCACCGCCCACAGGACCGGACCGGGCGTGCCGAGGAGGGTTCCGGTGGCGGCGCTGCCCCCGAGGACGGCGAGACCGGAGACCGAGGACAGGGCACCGGTGGCGAGCCCGAGCCGGTCGTCGTCCACCAGGTCAGGCACGAGCCCCCGGACGGCCGGGACCAGCAGCATCTGGCCGAGCGTGAGCAGGACGACGAGCGACGCCGCCGGGAGCAGCCCGGCGGGCCCGTCCGGCGCGAGGGGCACCGCGGCGAATCCGGCGGAGACGACGGCGAGACCCGCGACGACGGCGGTCCGGGGCGCGATGCGGCGGGCGGACCAGCGGGTCAGCGGCAGCTGGGCGACGACGACGAGCAAGGAGGAGAGCGCGAAGAGCCCTCCGAGCGCGCCCTGCGAGCCGGTGGCCCGCTCCACCTCCTCGGGAAGGGCGAGATAGAGCTGGTTGTAGGAGACGAGGTAGGTGCTGAAGACGAGGCAGAGCACGAGGAAGCGCCCGTCGGTGAGGACGTGCCGAGCCGCGGCGGCGCCCTCTCCGGCGGTGCGGACCCGGCGCGGCCGGCGGGGCATGAGCCGGGCGTGTCCGGCGAGTACGCCGACGAAGACCACCGCCCCGGCGAGGCACGCCGTCCGGAACCCGCCGCCCAGGAACAGCAGCAGGCTGCCGAGCAGGGGTCCGAGGAAGGCACCGGCCTGGCCGGCCGCGGAGAACACGGCGAGTACCTGGGCACGCGGCGTCCCCGTCGCGCGCTCGTGGGCGACGGCGGTCCTGGCGGTCTCGGATTCGACGGCGGGTGAGAAGAGGGCGGCGGCGAAGCCGATGAGGAGCACGGCGCCGATGACGGTGGCGGTGGAGCCCGCCCCGGCGAGCCAGCAGAAGCCTGCGATGCGCAGCACGCAGCCGGCGAGGACGACCGGCCGGGGACCGTAGCGGTCGGTGAGGGCGCCGCCGACGACGAAGAGGCCCTGCTGGCTGAAGGTGCGCAGGCCGAGCACGAGCCCGACGAGCCACCCCGCCATGCCGAGTCCGTCGCCGAGGTGGACCGCGAGGTAGGGCAGGACCGCGTAGAAGCCGGTGTTGAAGGCGAACTGGGTGGCGGTCAGGAGGCGGAGGTAGGGCGTGAGGTCCGGCTGGGCGCCGGACCGGATGCCCGCCGGGGCCGTCGTCACCCGCGCCCCCTGCCGCGTACGGCCGCCGAGGTGAGCACCGCGAGGGCGCCGAGCACCGCGAGGGCGGCGGCGGGGGCGAGGACGGCCCAGGGGGCGCGCTCGGCGTACGGCATGTTCTCCGAGAGCATGCGGCCCCACTCCGGTGCGGGGGCGGGGGTCCCGAGGCCGAGGAAGCCGAGGGACGCGAGTGCCAGGGCGATGGCCGGGACGCGCAGGACGGCATGGCGCACGACCGGCGGTACGACGCCCGGCAGGACGTGGCGGCGCAGCCGGTGCCAGGGCCCGGCGCCCAGGGCGCGGGCGACGGCGACGTGCGGGGCGGCGCGTTCCAGGGCGAACAGCGCGGAGGTGTGGGCGGCGAGCGGGGCCCAGGCGACGGCGGCGACGGCCGCCGCCGCGCCCCAGGGGCCGGGGCCCACGACGCCCGCGACGACGAGGCCGGCCAGGACGGCGGGCAGTGCGTTGGCCGTCTCGGTGAGCGCTCCGGCGCGCACCGCTCCGGCGAGCAGCCCGAGGAGCAGGGTGACGGCGCCGACGCCGACCGCCGTGATCACGGTGGTCGCCGCCCCGTGGCCGAGCCGGGCGAGGATGTCGCGGCCCAGCGAGTCGGTGCCCAGCGGATGGGCCGCCGAGGGTGACGCGAGGCGGGCGGCGGTGTCGGCGTGCAGCGGGTCGCGCAGCAGCCCCGCGACGGCGACGGCGAGGAGGAGCGCCGCCAGGAGCACCGCGGCGACGGACACCGCGCGCCGGACGGGAAGGGAAGGCGCGACGAGCGGGGGAAGGGCGCCGTCGGTGCGGGCGGGGCCGAGCAGGGCCCTGGAGGCGAGCCGGGCCGCGAGTCCGGCGGCGACGCCGAGGAGGAGCAGGAGCAGCACGCAGGCCTGGAGTACGGGCAGGTCCTGGGCCAGGGCGGCGGCCAGGGCGGTACCGCCGAGTCCGGGGACGGCGTAGAGCGTCTCGACGGCGACCGCGCCGCCGGTCAGCCCGACGACCACGAGCCCGAGCTGGGGCAGCAGTGTGGGCAGGGCGCGGCGCAGGGCGTGGGCCGCGATCCGGCGGGCGGGCATCCCGTGGGCGGTGGCGGCGCGCGCCCAGGGTTCGGCGAACGCGGCGGGCAGCGCGTCGTCCAGCAGCCGTCCGAGCAGCGCACCGGCGGGGAGGCCCATGGCGAGCGCGGGCAGGACGGCCTGACCCGCCTCCCCCCAGCCGAGTGCGGGGAACCAGCCCAGCTGCACGGAGAGGACGGTGGCCAGGACCGCGGCGAGGAGGAATTCCGGCAGCGCGGCGAGCATGGCGGCGCCGACGCCCGCCCGGGTGGTGACGAGCCGCCGTCGGGCACCCCGTCGGAGTGTTCCGGCGGCGAGCGCGAGCGCCAGGAGGACGGCGACGGCGAGCGAGGCGCCCATGAGGGTGAGGGAGACCCCGAGCGCCGAGGTCACGTCGGGGCCGACCGGCTGTCCGGAGACCCAGGACTCCCCCAGGTCGCCGTGGAGCAGCCCGGAGGCCCAGGCGCCGAGGACGTGCGGCGGCCCGCCGTCGAGCCCGGTCTCGGCGCGGATCGCGTCGAGGACGGCCGGTGTGGGCGGACGGTCGGCGTAGCGGGCGTGCAGGACCGTCAGGGCCGGGTCGGTACGGGTGAGCCAGGGCAGCAGGCCGATGACGGCGACGACGGCCAGGAGCGCGCCGAGCCGTCCGGCCACGTACGTCACGCGGTCACCCGACGCGCGTGTCGGCGGTGATGAGGGTGCGTTCCATCGGGTCGAGCGCGACGCCTTCGACGCGGGCGTCGTCGTACCCCTGGACGAAGCGCTCGTGGACGAGCGGCACGAGGGCGTCGGCGCCGAGGACGGCGGCTTCGGCGGTCATCTCGGCCGCGTGGCGGGCGTCGGTGCCGGTCAGCGAGCCGGCCTTGTCCACCGCGGCGTCGACCCGCTCGTCGCACAGCTGGGAGATGTTGAAGCTGCCGTCGCAGGTGAAGTCGGAGGCGAGGTAGGAGAGGGGGTCGGCGGTGTCGAGCAGGGTGTTGCGGGCCTGGATGAACGCGTCGTACGTGCCGGCGAGCGCGTCGGCCTCCATCTGCGCGTAGTCGCGGACGACCTGCCTGACGGTGAAGCCGCGCTTCTCCAGCTGCTGCTGGACGAGGGTCGCGGCCTCGGGGAGCTCAGGGCGGTTGGTGTAGGTGGCGAGGACGATCTCCTTCGTCCCCTCGACCTCCGCGCGGCTCGCCGCCCGGGCCCGGCCGGTGGGTGCGGTCCGCTTGTCGGCGGCCCAGGGGACGCCGGGGCCGAGGAGCCCTCGCGCGGTGTCGGCGCGTCCCTCGTACACCCCGTCGACCAGGGCCTTCGAGTCGATGGCTTCGCGGGCGGCGGCACGCATGGCCGGGTCGGCGAAGACGCCGTGCCGGGTGTTGAGGGAGAGGCCGTTGGTCCGGGCGGACGGGAATGCGTGGACGTACGAGTCGCCGAGGAGCGAGGCCTGGGATATCGGTACGTACTCGGCGACGTCGACGGCCTTCGTGCGCAGCGCGTTGGCGCGGGCGGTGCCGTCCGCGGCGAACGTGACGTCGACGCCCGGGGCCTTCGCCTTGCCACCCCAGTAGCCGTCGTTGCGCTCCAGGGTGGCGGCCACCGCGCCCTTGACGTCGGTCAGGGTGAACGGGCCGGTGGCGTGCCCGGCGGGGTTCACCTTGCCGTTCTCGTAGGCACCGGCGGACAGGATCGTGAGCGACGGGTTGGCGAGCCGCTGCGGGAGCAGCGGGTCCGCCTTGCCGGTGACGATCCGTACGGTGTTCCCGCCTGTGGCCGTGGCCTTGAGAGTGGTGTCGGACAGGACCCTGGGCAGCGGGGACGCCTTGCCCGCGGCGGTGAGGGACCGCACGACCGCGCCGGCGTCGACCTTCGCGCCGTCCTGGAACAGGGCGTCGCGGAGGGTGAACGTCCAGGTGGTGGGGTTCTCCTGCTTCCAGGACGCGGCGAGCGCGGGCCGGGCGGCACCGTTCCGGTCGAGCGTGGTGAGGCCCTCGACGACGGCGAGCCTGCTCAGGGTGACGGCGTCGTCCCCGTACGGGGACATGGCCTGGGCGGGCGGGAAGGCCATGACGACCCGGAGCCGCTGCGCGTCGCCGGACGCTCCGGAGCCGCTCGACGAGGAACAGGCGGCGAGCGGGAAGAGCAGGGCGGCAGCGGCGGCGACGGCCGGCAGCGGGGAGCGGCGGCTTCGGGACGTAGGCATGACGAAGACCCTATATGAAAACGATTATCATCTGATATTCGGGGTGACGGAGCCCGGGGCGGACACCGGGACAGCCGGCATCGGCAGCTCGAAGTGGACGATGCCCTGACCGCCGCCCGGCAGCGCGCGTTCGTCGCAGACCTCGTGGGAGAGCGACCGCCAGAACGGCTCGGCGCCCGGCACGGCCGGATCGGTGTGCAGGTAGAGCGAGGTGTAGCCGCCCGCCCGCGCGGCGAAGTCCCCGAGCTCGCGCACCAGCCGACGGGCCAGACCGTGCCGGCGATGCTCGGGGCGTACGTAGATGCGGCACAGCTGGGCCGTCGAGCCGGAGGGGAAACGGTCCGCGACCCACTGCGGATTGGGCGGCGCCTGCGGGCCCCGGTCCCGTACCGCACCCGTCGCCACGACCTCGTCGCCCCGCACGACGACCAGGAGGGTGCAGCGCGCGGGGCGCAGGTAGGCGCCCTCGATGTCGATGATGTCGGCGTGCCAGCGGGGCACATAGCCCGAGCGCAGGTCGCGGTAGACGGTGTCCAGCATGACGGCCCGGGCGCCGCCGACGTCCTGGACGGTGGCGGTCCGCACGACGTACCCGTCGACACCGGTCGGCGCGTCCTGCATCGTCGTCGCCCCGACGGTCGCGCTCACCACGGACACTCACCCTCGCCCTCAGCCCCTACGGCACATCACTTGCCGCACCAGCGTACGTGCGAGTGATGTGCAATAAGGCGGCGGGGGTTCCGCACCGCTCTCCGCCGGGGACGGAGCGCCGTCCCCGGCGGGCGGACCCGCCGGTCAGCCTTCGGCGCGGTAGACCAGTGCGGTCGCGATGCCCGCGATGCCCTCGCCCCGGCCGGTGAACCCGAGGCCGTCCGAGGTGGCGGCGGAGAGCGAGACCGGCGCGCCGACCGCGTCGGACAGCACCTTCTGGGCCTCGTCGCGCCGCTTGCCGATCTTCGGCCGGAGACCGACGACCTGGACCGCCACGTTGCCGATGGCGAAGCCCTCGGCCCGTACGATCCGGGCGGCCTCGGTCAGCAGGGTCACACCGGCGGCCCCCGACCACTCAGGGCGGCCGGTACCGAAGTGCTGCCCCAGGTCACCGAGCCCGGCGGCCGAGAACAGCGCGTTGCAGGCGGCGTGCGCCACGACGTCCGCGTCGGAGTGCCCGGCCAGACCGGGGCCCTCGCCCTCCCACAGCAGCCCGGCGCACCAGAGCTCCCGGCCCTCCTCGAAGGCGTGGATGTCGGTCCCGATGCCGACGAGCGGAATCACGGGGGCCGGCTGCCGCTTCACTGCCTCAGAATCCATCGTTCGCCCTCCGGCGTGCGAGAACGGCCTCGGCCAGGACCAGGTCCAGGGGCCGGGTCACCTTGAACGCCTCCTCGTGCCCGGGCACGACGACGACCGGCGAGCCCAGCCGTTCGACCATGCCCGCGTCGTCGGTCGCCCCCTCACCGTCGACGGCGACGCTCCCGTGCGCCCGCACGAGCGTGGCCCGGTCGAAGCCCTGCGGGGTCTGGACCGCGCGCAGCCGTGCCCGCACGGGGGTCGAGAGGACGGGCTCCGGCGCCCCAGGCTCTCCCGGCTCGACCTCCTTGACGGTGTCGGCGAGAGGAAGCGCGGGAACGACGGCGGGAGCCCCGTCCCGTACGGCTTCGATGACGGCGTCCACGGTGTCGACCGGCACGAGGGGACGCGCCGCGTCGTGGACGAGCACGACGGAGACGTCGTCCGGCAGGGCGTCGAGGCCGAGGCTCACGGACTCCTGGCGTGTCGCACCACCGGCGACGACGACGTAGTCGGTGCGCTCCGGCAGCGCGTGCCCGTCGATGAGGTTCTTGACCTCGGGCGCGCCGTCCGGGGGCGCCACCACGACGACGAGCGAGACGGCGCGGGACGCGGCCATCGCCCGTACGGCGTGGATCAGCATGGGGGTACCGCCGAGCGCACGCAGCGCCTTCGGGGCACCCGGGCCGAGCCGGACACCGCGACCCGCTGCGGGGATCACCGCTGCGGTGCGGGAGGGGCTCGGTTCAGCAGGCGTCGGTGACATCGATGACATCCGTAGCACTCCGAAGCTTCGGCAGGTTTGTTTCCACGGCGGACGTGGGTATGGCCTGGGCGTGCCCCCGACCGTAGGTTGGGGGAGCCGGGCGCGACGCCTTGACCTGACCGGGACCCCTTCCGTGACCCCTGGTCGGCCAAGCCGCAGGGCTCGGTGGAGGGTCGTCGAAGGAGACGGCACAGGGGGGCGTCGGATCGTCTCCCGGGCAGGTCCATGTCCCGGACTTTCGGGCAGACCCTCGTCCGGATCCGGACAACGTCATGCGCGGATCCGAACATGCCGCAGCGCCCGACGACTCGCCGTCAAGACGGCTGGTCAGCGGGCACCGCGGCATATGTCGTACGACCGGATTCAGTTCGCCGGCGTCATCCGGTCAACCGGTGTGATCCGGTTTCAGGACGCGAGAACCTCGTCGAGCAGGGCCTCGGCCTTGTCCTCGTTCGTGTTCTCCGCGAGAGCGAGCTCGCTCACCAGGATCTGGCGGGCCTTGGCGAGCATGCGCTTCTCACCTGCGGAGAGTCCACGCTCGCGCTCGCGACGCCACAGGTCACGCACCACTTCGGCGACCTTGATGACATCGCCGGAGGCGAGCTTCTCGAGATTTGCCTTGTAGCGTCGGGACCAGTTCGTCGGCTCTTCGGCGTACGGCGCGCGCAGCACCTCGAAGACCCGGTCCAGCCCTTCCTGCCCGACTACGTCACGCACACCGACGAACTCCGCATTGTCCGCCGGCACACGAACCGTCAAGTCGCCCTGGGCGACCTTGAGCACCAAGTAGGTCTTGTCCACGCCTTTGATCTGGCGAGTTTCGATAGCCTCGATCAGCGCGGCCCCGTGATGGGGATAGACCACGGTGTCGCCAACCTTGAACGTCATGTGACAGGTACCCCTTCCGTGGCTATCCAGAGTAACACGAGAACGGCATCTCCTGAATGGCGTTTTCGCAGGTCAGGGCATATCTCGGGGCTTGACAACTGCAACACGAACGTGCTGCGCGAGCCTTCCGGAAGGCGATATTCGCAGGTCGGAGCGGGCGTACGGCCGAGCCGAAACACGTGCGTCACACATGCCGGAAGCCCTCCAGAAGGGGCCGAACGTCCCGTTTTGCCGGTTTCCGGATGGTGAACTTTCCGTACTCCGTTCGGACCTCGATCACCCGTACGGCTCTTAGTGTCCGTGGTCATTGAAATTGATCAACGGCCCGGGACCGGGTGGATTATGCGCGGGAAATGCGCCGCCGCCCGGAAATCGATCATCGGCCGATCAACGACGCAGCTCACCCCCTGTTTTGTGAACACCGTGCGAATCGTGAGGGGTGTGGAGACGCCCAGGACGCGGCCTGAGGACATCAGGCGCCCCGACGGGAACTGTCGACCCGCGGCCGGGCTCACAGGTCGGTCGGCCCAAGGGGCGGGTCGGGTGCGGGCCCGGGACGACGGCTCGGTAACCTGAGGCCGCTGACACACACTTAGGGCGGCTTTACGGCCGCTCGGGCCTTCCTGTCCGCAGAGTCCGAAGTCCGCAGTCCGATCGTTCAAGGAGTTGCCGCCGCCGTGAGCCGCAGCCTTCGACACGGCGCCCTCGCCGCCACTGCCCTCGTGTTCTCGATCGCCGCTCTGTCCGCGTGCAGCGCCGGCAACGACGCGCAGACGCTTCAGGTCAGGCCGGACAACGCAGCCACCGCTGTCGACTCCATCAAGATCCAGAACCTGAACATCATCACCCAGCCCGAAGCGGACGCCGAGGGTCCGGCGGTCATCGCCGCCACCCTGTTCAACGACGGCACGAAGCGCGAGATCGTGGAGAAGGTCACCCTGCCGGGCACCTCCACGACCGTGAAGCTGCAGGCCGCCAAGGGCAAGGGACCGCTCGTGGTCCCGGCCGGCGGACGGGTCGTCATCGGCGGGAAGAACAACGCCTCGGCCGTGATCGAGAACGGCCGGGAGGCGGGACGCAACGGCAACGTGCAGACCGTGGCCTTCACGTTCAGCGAGACGGGCGACATCGAGCTCGGCGCCGCCATCGTCCCGGCGACCAGCTTCTTCAAGGACTTCGGTCCGAGCGCCCTGCCGTCGGCGAAGCCCACGCCCTCGGCCTCCGCGTCCGGGACGCCGGGGTCGGCCTCCGAGACGCCGGGCGAGCAGTCGTCGAGCCCCTCGGGCACGCCGAGCGACTCGGCCACGCCGGACGACGAGGCCGCCGAGCACTGAGCGCGCGTGGGGGGTGTCTCCGGCGGAGACACCCCCCACGTAGCCCGCAGCCCTCGGTTTACGGCTCGAACTTGTACCCCAGGCCCCGCACCGTCACCAGGTAGCGCGGTGCCCCCGGGTCGGGCTCGATCTTGGCCCGGAGCCGCTTGACGTGGACGTCCAGGGTCTTGGTGTCGCCGACGTAGTCCGCGCCCCAGACCCGGTCGATCAGCTGCATGCGCGTCAGTACGCGCCCCGCGTTGCGCAGGAGCATCTCGAGGAGGTCGAACTCCTTCAGCGGGAGGTCGACCTTGCCGCCCGAGACCGTGACGACGTGGCGGTCCACGTCCATCCGCACCGGACCGGCCTCCAGGGCCGCCGGCGTGACCTCCTCCGGCTCGCCGCGGCGGCGCAGCACCGCGCGGATACGGGCCACCAGCTCCCGCGAGGAAAAGGGCTTGGTCACGTAGTCGTCGGCTCCTATTTCCAGACCCACGACCTTGTCGATCTCGCTGTCCTTGGCGGTGACCATGATCACCGGGACGTTGGACCGGACGCGCAGCTGACGGCAGACCTCCGTACCGGGCAGTCCCGGGAGCATCAGGTCGAGCAGCACGAGGTCGGCGCCGTTGCGCTCGAACTCGTCCAGGCCGTCCGGGCCGGTGGCCGCGATGGCCACCTCGAAGCCTTCCTTGCGGAGCATGTAGGACAGGGCGTCGCTGAAGGATTCCTCATCCTCGACGACAAGCACTCGGGTCACGGAAGGGCCTCCGGGGCAGGAAATGGTTCATAAGAATCGGTCCCGTAGGGCCCGTCGTCGTCAACGGCTCCGTTGACGACGAGAGGTCCGCCGGTGGTACGACCCCGTACGACGCCCGACTCGGGCAGTCGCAGGGTGAACGTGGAGCCCTGTCCCTCCGAGCTCCATACGGTGACCTCCCCGCCGTGCGAGGCGGCCACATGCTTGACGATGGCGAGGCCGAGGCCGGTGCCACCGGTGGCCCGCGAGCGGGCCGGGTCGACGCGGTAGAACCGCTCGAAGACGCGCTCGCGGTCCTTCTCGGAGATGCCGAGGCCCTGGTCGGTCACGGCTATCTCGATGAGGTCCCCGCCGGGCGCGGCCATCTTCCGGGCGGCGATGCCGACGCGGGTCCGGGCGGGGCTGTAGTTGACGGCATTCTCCACGAGGTTGCCGAGGGCGGCCGCGAGCTGGCTGCGGTTCCCCCAGACGAAGAGGTCCGCCGCGCCGCCCGATGCCATGGTGATCTGCTTGGAGCCGGCCTGCTGGCGGCAGCGGTCGATGGCCTCGGCGACCAGCTCCTCGACCCGGACGGGCTCGGCGTCCTCGAGCGGGTCGTCGTTCTGCACCCGGGAGAGGTCGATGAGCTCCTGGACGAGGTTGGTCAGCCGGGTCGCCTCGATCTCCATGCGCCCGGCGAACCGCTGCACCGCCTCCGGGTCGTCGGACGCGTCCATGACGGCCTCGGAGAGCAGGGAGAGCGCGCCGACCGGGGTCTTGAGCTCATGGCTGACGTTGGCGACGAAGTCGCGGCGGACCGCCTCTATGCGGCGGGCCTCCGTGAGGTCCTCGACGAGCAGCAGGACCAGGCGCGACCCCAGTGGGGCGACCCGGGCGGAGACGGCCAGCGCCTCCCCCCGGCCCGTGCCACGCCGCGGGAGGTCCAGCTCGACCTGCCGTATCTCCCCGTCGCGCCGGGTGTCCCTGGCCATGTGGAGCATCGGCTCGACCGACAGCCGGCCGCCCCTGACCAGGCCCAGCGCGTAAGCCGCGGAGCTGGCCTTGACCACGCTGTCGCTCTCGTCGAGCACGACGGCGGACGAGCTGAGCACGGAGAGGACCGTGTCCACCCCCGGGGGCAGCGCGGCGTTGCCGTCGGGCCGCAGGGACGTACGCGTGGGGCGCTTCTGCTCGCGTTCGCTCCAGCGGAACGCCAGCATGGCGATCACACCGGTGCACAACCCGGCGATCGCTGCAGCTGCGGCGACCGCCGCGTTCACGTCCATGCCTCAAGGTTATGCGGGCGCGCCGACACTCTCCCAGCCATCCGGGTGCCATCTCGAACACTCGTCGCCCAGAGTTCACCAAGGGGATAGTGCCGGTTCACTTAGGGGGACGGATCCCGACGCGTTGGGACCGCACCGTGGAAGCGTGGGGGTCGGCACCGGACCCCGGCCTCAGTAAGGATCTGGAGAGGGACTTCCATGCGCGACGCTTATCACGAGGAACTCGACTCGATCGGCGAAGGCCTGGTCGAGATGGCCAGGCTGGTCGGCTCGGCGATCGGCCGGGCCACGACCTCCATGCTCGACGCCGATCTCAAGCTCGCCGAGAGCGTGATCGCCGCGGACCAGAAGGTCGACGACCTCCAGCACGACCTGGAGGCGCGCGCCATCGCGCTGCTCGCCCGCCAGCAGCCGGTCGCCACCGATCTGCGGATCGTGGTCACCTCGCTCCGGATGAGCGCCGACCTGGAGCGCTCGGGCGACCTCGCCCAGCACGTCGCCAAGCTGGCGCGGCTGCGCTTCCCCCAGTCGGCGGTGCCTCACGACCTGCACGCCACCATCCTGGAGATGGGGCAGCTCGCCCAGCGGCTCATGGCGAAGGCCGCGGAAGTCATCATCACGAAGGACGTCGACCTGGCGCTCCAGCTGGAGCAGGACGACGACGAGATGGACCTGCTGCACCGCACGCTGTTCCAGCACCTGATGGACGACCGCTGGAAGCACGGCATCGAGACCGCCGTCGACGTCACCCTGCTCGGCCGCTACTACGAGCGCTTCGCCGACCACGCCGTGTCGGTCGCCAAGCGCGTCGTCTACCTGGTCACGGGTGAGCACGCGGACGAGATCCAGGCGGCGGCGTCGGTAGAAGGAGCGTAGGTGGGAGGTGCGTAGGGGGAAGGGGCATCGGGGGGAGGGGCGCAAGGGCGCGACCGCCTACAGCGGTCGCACGTCTGTTCCCGCACTAGTGCGCCGTTGATGCGCCCTCTTCGCTGGGCATGCAATGGGTGCGGGGGCGACACGTCATGCCCGTACGCCCCCGCCGTCGGCCACGCGCTCCACGCATGTGCCGTACGCCGTCGTGTCGTACCCCCTGAGGAGGGACCATGGCCGATTCCCCCGTGACCGAACCCCAGCAGGAGACCCCGACCGAAGTGGTGCATCTGACCGTGCTGGGGGCCTGCGGCTGCGGCTCGGGCTGCGGGTGCGGCTGTCAGTCCGGTGCGCCCTGCCAGTGCGGTGGCTGAACCAGGCCGACTGCCGCCTCGGGGGGTGCCTCACGACTGTCCGTCGTGAGGCACCCCCCGAGGCGTCCTGCTCAGAGCGCGGGCTCGGCCACCGTGCCGTCCACCGGCGCCGGGGCGACGAGCGGAGCCGGCTCCGGCTGGGGCAGCTCCAGGTTCCGCATCAGCAGCCAGTAGCCGAACGCCGTCACCGTGCCCAGGACCGCACAGGTCCCCCACAGCCAGGCGGCGCCGTAGCGGTCGATCACGAAGCCGGACATCAGCGGAGCGACGAGCGCCGCCACCGACCAGGACATCGTGTACATGCCCTGGTAGCGGCCCCGCCCGTGCGCCGGGGACAGCTGCACGACGATGCCCGTCTGCGTGGGCGCGTTGACGATCTCGGCAAGGGTCCAGACGCAGATCGTCAGGGCGTACACCCCGACCGAACCCGCGAAGGCGGTCAGCCCGAAGCCGTACCCCGCGACCAGTGACGAGAGGATCAGCAGCCGTCGCGGGTCGCGGTGCTGGATGAACCGGGTGATAGGGATCTGCAGGGCCACGATCAGCACGCCGTTGACGGCGATGGCCGTACCGAACTCGGAGCTGGACAGCCCGTCCGTCCCCATGGCCACGGGCAGACCCACGTACCCCTGCTGGAAGATCAGCGCGACCAGGAACGACAGCCCGACGACGCCCATGTAGCGCCCGTCGCGCAGGACGGTGCTCAGCCGCACGTCGTCCGGCGCCGGGGCACCGGCGGCCCGGGGCGCCTCCTTCGGCCGCGACTCCGGCACCCTGAGGAAGACGACGACGGCGCAGAGCAACGTCAGAGCGGCCTCGCCCATGAAGCCGGCCAGGTAGCTGTACTCGGCGATGAACCCCGCTCCGGCCGACGAGACGGCGAAACCCAGGTTGATGGCCCAGTAGTTGAGCGAGAAGGCCCGGACACGGTCCTCGGGCCGGACGATGTCGGCCATCATCGCCTGCACGGCCGGCCGCGACGCGTTGCTGGCCATGCCCACGACGAAGGCCACGCCCGCGATCGCCACCGGATGGACCATGAAGCCGAGCACGGCCACGGACACCGCCGTGGAGAGCTGGGCGATCAGCATCGTCGGGCGACGGCCGAGCCGGTCCGTCATCACCCCGGCACCCAGCGACGACACGACCCCGCCGAGCCCGTGGAGCGAGGCGACGAGGCCGGCGTACGAGGCCGAGTAGCCCCGGTCCAGAGTCAGGTAGAGCGCCATGAAGGTGGCGACGAAGGCCCCGAGGCGGTTGACCAGCGTGCTGGTCCACAGCCACCAGAACTCCCTGGGGAGGCCGGCGACCGTCTCGTGTGCCGCCTTTCTGAGACCGGCGACAGACATAGGGCTTCCCCCCGGGGACGTACGCGTGCGGAACGGATGCGGGCCGGACCTGTGTAAGCGGTCCGACCACTGTCCGAACATTACGAAGGCGGATTCCCCGACCGCCACTCAATTGACGCCGCCCGTCAATCGTCGGCCCGCCGCCCCACCCCGCCCCGCCCCCTGTCCGCCCTGTGACCGAGCGCGCAGAGGCCGCACGGGTTCGATTACGCTCGGACCCATGGCCGACGCACCGTACAAGCTGATCCTCCTCCGCCACGGCGAGAGCGAATGGAACGCGAAGAACCTGTTCACCGGATGGGTGGACGTAGACCTCACCGACAAGGGCGAGAAGGAGGCGGTCCGCGGCGGTGAGCTGCTCAAGGACGCCGGCCTGCTCCCCGACGTCGTGCACACCTCCCTCCAGAAGCGCGCGATCCGCACCGCCCAGCTCGGGCTGGAGGCCGCGGACCGCCACTGGATCCCCGTGCACCGCTCCTGGCGCCTGAACGAGCGCCACTACGGCGCCCTCCAGGGCAAGGACAAGGCCCAGACGCTCGCCGAGTTCGGCGAGGAGCAGTTCATGCTCTGGCGCCGCTCGTACGACACCCCGCCGCCCGCGCTCGAGGACGGCACCGAGTTCTCGCAGAGCGCCGACCCGCGCTACGCGACGATCCCCCCGGAGCTCCGCCCGCGCACGGAGTGCCTCAAGGACGTCGTCGAGCGCATGCTGCCGTACTGGTACGACGGCATCGTCCCGGACCTCCTCGACGGCAAGACCGTCCTGGTCGCCGCCCACGGCAACAGCCTCCGCGGCCTGGTGAAGCACCTGGACGGCATCTCCGACGACGCCATCTCGGGCCTCAACATCCCGACCGGCATCCCGCTCGCCTACGAGCTGGACGCCGACTTCCGCCCCCTCAAGCCAGGCGGCACCTACCTCGACCCGGACGCGGCGAAGGCCGCGATCGAGGCTGTGAAGAACCAGGGCAAGAAGAAGTAGTCAGCGCTGAAGCAGCCCCCTGCCTGCGGACTTCCCGTCAGGAGGGGGCTCTTCTCTGCGCTCGAGGGCCCTGTCCGGGCCCGTCGCGTCCGAGCTCGGCGAAGCCGAGCAGCGCTGGGATGTCGCGCAACCGTGCAGGGCCGTGGGTGCCCCGCTGGCCCCCGGCTCAGTTCTCCTCTTCGTCGACCAGGCCGAAGTCGCGGGGAAACGACTCCAGGAACTCCCGTCGCGCGGTATCCGGCTCCGCGTCGCCCAGGTCGGCAAGCACCCGCAGGAGGCTGTCGCGCTGGGCTGCGGGCAGGCTCAGCAGTTGCCCGCCCATGCCTTCCATCATCTCCACTGCGGTATCCGGATCGACTTCGTCGTCCTCGCAGGTGTCGAGGAACCGAGCCACGTCGACGATCAATGCCACAAGAGCTGGCACCAGCGGATCTCTGTCTGTCATCCGCGCAACCTAACCGACCCCGATGACAGCAGGACGCCCGTCCCTCTGTGTCCGGCACGGACAGCCCTGGCCGGTGCCGATACCGGCGGGATGGATGCCGCCGTGGGGGCACAAGTGGCTGTAGGCGGCCGGCCCGGTCGAACCTCGCGCAGGCTGAAAGGCCCGCCCGGGAATCACCCGCGCATCCTCCCCGGCATCGCCCGCCGTGCACGGCACAGTGGGCGCATGGACGCAGACGATAGGAAGACGCTGGCCGGGGCTCGCGGCGCCGCCACTCGGCTGCCGGCCCAGGATCTGGAGCGGGCTCGGCGGTTCTACTCCGAGAAGCTTGGTCTGGAGCCCGTCGACGAGCGGCCAGGCGGGTTGCTGTACCGGTGCGGACAGTCGGAGTTCGCCCTGTTCGAGTCGGTGGGGGCCTCCCCCGGCACCTTCACCCAGATGGGATGGGCCGTCGACGACATCGAGGCGGTGGTGGCGGGACTGGTGAGTCGAGGCGTGGTGTTCGAGGAGGTCGACCTGCCGGGGTTGCGCACGCGGGGCGGCATCGCCGAGATCGAGGGCAACTACCCGAGCAAGGGCGCCCGGGGCGAGCGCGGCGCCTGGTTCCGCGACAGCGAGGGCAACATGCTGGGCATCGGCCAGCCCGTCGCGTAGGGGTACGGGGGCGCGTACGGCCGTTGCGAGGAGGGCGCGGCAGGCGGACACGCCTGCTTCTGCGGGGGAGCCGCTCGCCGTCGAGAGCAGTGGCACTCTCGCGAGGGCGCATCCCCGAGACACCCCGGCGCCCGTAGCCCCGACTGTCTTCTGGCGTGAGGCGGGTTCCTCCCTGGTACGCGAGCTGTTCGAGGAGTGCGACCAGGTTCCGGACGAGGGCCCTGCGGTTCGTCGGTTACGCGGAGTTCGTCCTGCTACCTGAGCAACAGCGTAAGTACGGACCCCTGTTCACCAGAGAGACGAGCCTCGAGCTCGACTTAAAGTACAACGGGACGCCTTTCGCCGTCCGTTGGGTGACTCACGGGTACCCACTCCCCCGGCGCGCAGCTCGACTCGACGCGTTCCTGGACCTGCTGCACCGGAAGCAGCCGTCCCGTCCAGGGTGGCACCCGCTAACCTGACCCCCACGTCCGCCCGTTACCCAGGTGCAGGCCCCCGGAGGTACAGGCCGGGCAGGGCGCGGAGAGCAAGGAGATCGGGGAGAGCGATCATGGGCGAGTCTCTGAAGACCTTCGTCGGCGGCACCGAGGTCGAGGTGCCCAACAGCATTCCAGCGATCCGTGCCGCGCTCCCTGAAGGGAGACGCGAGGAGTTCGACCAGGCCATCAACGACGCCGGGGTGCACGAGATCCAGGCCGTGATGCGCCACTGGATGCTCGAGTCCGTGCCCGATCCCGAGGCCGAGCGCATCCTGGTCCGGCTGGCGCAGGACGAGGCCGAGAGGCGGAAGGTCGCTTGAGCTTCCGCATCTCCTTCGCCCCGCCCGCCGACGACACCCTGGCCAAGATGCGCGACGGTGACTCGTTCCGGGACGAGATGGCGCGCACCCTGGGCCTCGACCCGTACGGACACGCCTCGACCGCCGTGAAGCGCGAACGCGACCGGCGCGAGGCGACGGTGTCCGGCGCCATCGTCCTCTACTACGTCTCCGGAACCGTGCTGACGGTCACCGTCGTGAGGCTCGTACCGCTGCCGTGAGGCTCGGCCTCACCCCCGGCCCGGGGGGCCTCACCCCAGCCTGACCTTGCGGTCCGTGTCGCCGAGGGATTCCAGCAGGTCCCGCAGGTCGCCCGCGATGCGCTCGCGCTTCTCCTCGGTGAGGCCGGACAGCAGGCGGTTCTGGTTCTCCACGTGGTCCACGAGCGCCCGGTCGATCAGTTCCCTGCCCGCCGCCGTGAGCGAGACGTGCACGCTGCGGCCGTCCTCCGGACGCCGGCTGCGTACGACGAGCTCCCGCTCCTCCAGGCGGTCGAGCCTCTGGGTGATCGCGCCCGACGTGACCATGGCGGACCGCATCAGCTCCGCGGGGGTCAGCCGGTGCGGGGCCGGACTGCGCCGCAGGGTGGCCAGGACGTCGAACGCGGCGGGGTCGAGATCGTGCGCCCCGAAGACGGCCCGCTGTTCCGCCTCGACGATCCGGGACAGTCGTTTGATGCGCCCGACCAGGCCCATCGACGAGGTGTCCAGTCCGGGGCGCTGCTCCGCCCACTGCGCCAGTACGCGGTCCACATGGTCGCTCATGGGGGACAGCATAGCTTTACCTTAGAGTTGAGATACCTACTTGCTTAGCGCTAAGCAAAAACGCTACGGTCCAGCCATGACTCGGGACTTAGACCCTCTGACCGTGCCGCAGGCGATCCGTGCGCGCCGCAGCATCCGCCACTACCTGCCCGACCCGGTCCCCGACCGGCTCCTGACCGAACTCCTGGACCTGGCGATGGAGGCCCCCTCCAGCTGGAACGTGCAGGCGCGCTTCGTCGTGGTCGTCTCGGACGACGAGGGACGGGCCGCCCTCACCCGGGCCACCGGGGGCCAGCCGCACCCCCAGGAGGCCCCGCTCACCTTGGTGTTCGTGGCCGGGAGCCAGACCTGGCGCGAGGACCTGAGCGACGTCTACGAGCGGGCCCTGCGCGACGGCGCGTGGAACGAGCGGTTCGTCAGCGGGTTCTCCCAGGCCACCCAGGACTTCCAGCGGGACCTCGAACAGCGGGGGCTGCTGCGGGAGTACGCCGTCAAGGACGCGGTGATCGCCGCGACCTACGCGATGCTCGCCGCGACCTCCATGGGCCTGGCCACGTCCCCGATGAACGGCTGGGACGAGCAGCAGGTGAAGCGGGTCATCGGCGTCGAGGACCGGGACGACCTGCACATCGCCATGCTGGTGCCGGTGGGCATGCCCGCGGAGACGCGCGCCCACCCGGGCCGACGACCACGGTCCCGACAGGCGTTCACCGGCCGCTTCGGCCACGAGAGGCACGAGAGGCACGAGGGCCACAAGGTCCACGAACCACACAACACACACGACGCACACGACGCAGGCGGTATCCGGTGACGATGAAGGCCAACGGGTCCGCGGCCGACTCCGCGATCACCGCCCTCGCCCCGCTCGTCTGGGGCTCCACCTATCTCGTCACCACCGAGTTCCTGCCGCCCGACAGGCCCTTGCTGGCCGCCACCGCCCGGGCCCTGCCGGCGGGCCTGATCCTCCTGGCGATCGGCCGGACGCTGCCGCGCGGCAGCTGGTGGTGGCGCGCCGCCGTGCTCGGCACGCTGAACATCGGCGCCTTCCTCTACCTGCTCTTCGTCGCCGCCTACCACCTGCCCGGCGGGGTGGCCGCCCTGGTGATGGCCGTACAGCCGACGGTCGTGCTGGCCCTGTCGGCGGTGGTGCTGAAGGAGCGGATCACGGTGACGCACGCCGCGGCCTGCGCGCTGGGGATCACGGGCGTCGGACTGCTCGCCCTGACCCCCCGCGCGGGACTGGACGCGGTGGGGGTGGGCGCCGGGCTCCTGGGCGCGGTGAGCATGGCAACCGGCATCGTGCTGACCAAGCGCTGGGGGCGCCCCACCGGGGTGGGCGTCCTGACGTTCACGGGGTGGCAGCTGACCTTCGGCGGGATCATCCTGCTGCCCGTCACCCTCCTCGGCGAGGGCCTGCCCGACGCGGTCGACGGCCGGAACCTCGCGGGCTTCGCCTACCTGGGGCTCATCGGTGCCCTGCTCGCCTACGCGGTGTGGTTCCGCGGCGTGGAGCGGCTGCCCGCGCTGACCGTGTCCATGCTCGGCTTCGCCTCACCGCTCGCCGCGATGGTGCTGGGCTATCTCGTCCTGGACGAGACCCTGTCCCCCGTCCAGCTCGCCGGCGCGCTGGCGGTGGTCGCGGCCGTGGTGCTCGTCCGGCCCCGGACGGCGAAGGGGCGGGAGCCGTCCTGCCCGCCCCCGCCCCCGCCCCCTCACCGCACCCGTATCAGCCGAGCTTCGCGACCTGCGCGTCGATGACCGACGTCGGCCGCTCGAAGTCGGCGTCCGCACCCGTCTTGGCGAGGTTGAAGGAGAAGAACGTGGCGACGGTGCCGCCCTGACGCACGCTCACCAGCTTGAAGGGGGCGACCTCGTCGCCCTCGCCCATCTGGACCCGCCAGGCGAGGGCCTCCTCGCCGCCGGTCACCTTCTCCTCGGTGAGCTTGGTGACCTTCTGCTTCGAGCCCTTCATCGACAGGGTGAAGCCACCGGTCGCGCACTTGGCCGCCGATTCACGGAGCTCCGCCATGTTCTTGACCGCGCCGTCACCGTCGTACGAGGCCAGGGTGACCAGGGACGACGTCATGTCGAGCATGCCGGCGAGGAGGTCCTCGGGGTCGGCGGACTCGTCCTTCTTGGGCTCCTCGACGACCTTGCGCCCGGCGTTCCCGACCGGGGTCCCCCGCTTCACCCCGTAGAAGGCGAAGCCGATGGGCTCGCACTCCTTCTTGTCCACGGTGACGTCCCCGGGCTGCGCGATGTCCTCGGGGCCGGTCTTCGAGATCTTGTGGCCGGCGACGTCGCCCTGCTCCAGCGACGCCTTCTCCAGCTCGGCCGAGGACAGCGCCTTGACGGCGGCGGGCTTGGCGGAGGCGTCGTCCTTCGCCCCCGAGGTGCCGCCGTCACCCTTGGCATCGGAGTCCGAGCCGCCGCAGGCGGTGGCGAGCAGCGTCAGGGACGCCACGGCGGCGGCAAGGGCGGTACGGCGTACGGCGGTGGCGCGCATGGTTCGTTCAACTCTCCGTCCGAAGGAGCAACAACCGCCCGCCGAGGCGTGATTCAGGGCTGTCGGAGGAGAGCTGTCGCAGTGCGCCACACTCTACGATCGGACACCTGTCCGATGATCGCCCCGCATGGTCACGGGATGTGATCGTGACTCCTCTGTGATCACTCTGTGAAGCTCCTGTGGGGCGGACGAATCCGCAGCTCAGCCATGGGAGCCCGCCTGTGCCCGTCGACGCGACGACAGCCGTCCTGGAAGCCGTCGGTGCCCACACGCCCGCCTCCCGTGAGGCGCTCACCGGGGGCACGTACAACACCGTCACCCGTGTGACGTTCGAGGACGGCGGCGACTGGGTGGTGAAGGTCCCTCCGGCGCACTCCCCGGGGCTGAGCCACGAACTGCGCCTGCTCGTCAACGAGGTCACCTTCTACGGCGCCGCCGCCGCGGCGGGTGGCGCCGCGATCCCGCGGGTCGTGCACAGCGAGCTCGACCCGGGAGCGCCGGCCGGGGCGTACGTGGTCATGACCGCCTGCCCCGGCCGGCCCTGGAGCACCCTCGCCGGTGACCTGACCGCCGACGAGGGACACGCCCTGCGCACCGAGTTCGGGCACATTGTCGGGCGGCTGCACGGTGTCACGGGTCCCGCGGGGTTCGGATACCCCGCCGAACCCTTCGGGCCGCTCTCCCCCACCTGGCGCGAGGCGTTCACCGCGATGACGGACGCCGTGCTCGCCGACGCCGAGACGTACGGGGCGAGGCTGCCCCGCCCGGTGGACCGGATCCGCGAGGTGCTCGCCGGGGCGTCGGACGTGCTGGACGAGGTGGTCCGGCCTGCGCTGGTCCACTTCGACCTGTGGGAGGGCAACCTGCTGGTGGCCGGGGAGCCGGGCGCCCGCCGGATCGGCGGGATCATCGACGGCGAGCGGATGTTCTGGGGGGACCCGATGGCCGATCTGGTCTCGGCGCACCTGTTCGGCGACCCGGAGGCGGACCTCGGATTCCTCGCCGGATACGCGTCCGCGACGGGCCGCCCGCTGGTGTTCACCCCGTCCGTGCGGCGCCGGCTCGACCTCTACCGGAGCTACCTCTACCTGATCATGCTCACCGAGACGGTTCCCCGGGGCGCGGGGGCCGATGCGCTGGCCTGGACCTGGAAGGAGGTGGCACCGCGGCTCGTCACGGCACTGGACGGGCTGGCGACGGCATGACGCCCGGACCTCGGGAAGCAGCCCGGCAAGGACGCCGGGAAGGACCGCCGCACGAGCCGGGCGGCCGCGGGAAGGACCTCAGGAGGGCCGCTTCGTCAGATGGGTGAAGGCGTCCAGGTTGCGGGTGGACTCGCCCCGCTCCACCCGCCAGGCGTACTCCTTGCGGATCGCGCTCGCGAACCCCAGCTCCAGCAGCGGGTTGAACGCGCCGTCCGCCGCCTCCAGGACCGCCCCCAGCAACCGGTCGAGCTCCTCGGGCGTGACCACCGAGAGCGGCAGCCTTCCGACGAGGTAGATGTCGCCGAGCTGGTCGATGGCGTAACTCACTCCGAAGAGGCGGAGGTTGTGCTCCAGGAGCCAGCGGTGCACGGCAGCGTCGTTCTCGTCCGGGTGGCGGATGACGAACGCGTTGAGGGAGAGGGAGTGCTGCCCGACGATCAGCGAGCAGGTCGTGGACAGCTTGCGCGTGCCGGGCAGTGTGACGACGTAGCTGCCCGGGCCGGGGCTCTCCCATGCGAGCTCCGCGTCGTCCAGCGTCGCCTCGATGACCTGCGCCGCTGCTGCTTCGTCGGATACGTCAGCCATGGTGCGAGCGTACGACAACGCGTGCGCGCGGACTCGCGGCGAGGGGGGCGGAGGGCCGTGGGACCTCAGCCGTGGTGCGCACGGGCACGGCGCCGGTGGTCGAGCATCGCCGCCGTGTAGACGTCGGCGGTGGCCGACGCCGCCGTGTCCCAGCCGAACGACTGGGCGTGCGCGGCGGCGGCCTCGCCCATCCGGGAGGCCAGCTCCGGGTCGTCCGCGAACCGGCCGAGTGCCTGTGCGTACGCCGCCGGTTCGTGGCCCGGGATCAGGAAGCCGCTGACGCCGTCCTTCACCGCGACGGGGAGACCGCCCACCTCCGCCGCGACGACGGGCGTGCCGGCCGCCTGCGCCTCGATGGCGACGAGCCCGAAGGACTCGCTGTACGAGGGCATGACCAGCACGGACGCCGCCCGGAACCAGTCGGCGAGCTGGTCCTGCCCGACCGGCGGGTGGAACCGTACGACGTCGGCGATGCCCAGGCGCGCGGCGAGCTTCTGGAGGCCCTCGGGCTTCGCGAGGCCGCTGCCGCTGGGGCCCCCGACGACGGGGACGACGATGCGCGAGCGCAGCGAGGGGTCCCGCTCCATGAGCACGGCGACCGCGCGCAGCAGCACGTCCGGAGCCTTGAGCGGCTGGATCCGGCCGGCGAACAGCGGGATCAGCGCGTCCTGCGGCAGGCCGAGACGGGCCCGGGCGGCGGCGCGGCCGTCTCCGGGGCGGAAGCGTTCCAGATTGACGCCGGGGTGTACGACGGCGACCGACGCCGGATCCGCCTCGTAGAAGCGGATGAGCTCGTCGGCCTCCCCCGCGGTGTTCGCGATGAGCCGGTCGGAGGCGTGCACGATCTGGGTCTCACCGATGACGCGGGCGGCGGGCTCGGGGGTGTCGCCCTCGGCGAGCGCGGCGTTCTTGACCTTCGCCATGGTGTGCATGGCGTGGACGAGGGGCACGCCCCACCGCTGGGCGGCCAGCCAGCCGACCTGTCCGGAGAGCCAGTAGTGGGAGTGGACCAGGTCGTAGTAGCCGGGGCGCTGACCCGCCCAGGCCTGCATCACACCGTGGGTGAAGGCACAGAGCTGAGCGGGCAGCTCCTCCTTGGCCAGGCCCTCGTACGGCCCCGCGTCGATGTGGCGGACCAGGACCCCGGGCGCCAGCTCGACCGTCGGGGGCAGTCCGCCGGTGGTGGCCCGGGTGAAGATCTCGACCTCGATGCCGATCGCGGCGAGGCGCTTGGCCAGCTCGACGATGTAGACGTTCATGCCGCCCGCGTCGCCGGTGCCGGGCTGGTGCAGCGGGGAGGTGTGCACGGAGAGCATCGCGACGCGGCGGGGCTTGCGGTGTCCGGCGAAGCCGCCCGGGAAGCGGATGCGGGGTGCCGCACGGCTGCTGCCGAGCCGGGAGACGTACTGGCTCACGGGTCCGCTCCTCCTCGCTCAGGGCATGACGCGTACGGGGCACAAGGCCCCCTCGAAGGGCCAGAACAGCGGAACTCAGCCTTTCATTTCCGCTTTGCCAAATCATTGCGATCCGCCCGGCGTGCCGGACGAGGTCCGGCGGGCCCCGCCGCTCCGCGTGTGCCCTCCTCCGCGTCGCATACGCTCCCTTTCATGCACCAGCGCCCCATCGGCACCGCGACCCGCGGGACCACCAACCCCAACCGGCTGCGCCGCATGGACCGCTGGATCGCCGCCACGCACGGCCCCGCCCTGCGCCGCAGCGACGCCCCCGTCGCGGTCGACCTCGGCTACGGCGCCGCGCCGTGGACCGCCGTCGAGCTGCTGGAGCGGCTGCGCACCGCCGAGCCGCGCACCGCCGTCGTGGGCATCGAGATCGACCCGGCCCGGGTCGCGGCGGCACAGCCGTACGAGCGCGAGGGCCTCACCTTCGCGCACGGCGGCTTCGAGATCCCCGTGGCGGGCCGGCCGGTCCTCATCCGGGCCGCGAACGTGCTGCGCCAGTACGACGAGGGCGAGGTCGCCGCGGTCTGGCAGCGGCTGTGCGCCCGGCTCGCCCCGGACGGCCTGCTGGTCGAGGGCACCTGCGACGAGATCGGCCGCAGGCACGTATGGGTCGCGCTCGGCCCCGAGGGGCCGCGCACGGTGACCTTCGCGACCCGGCTCGGCTCACTGGAACGCCCCTCCGACCTCGCCGAGCGCCTCCCCAAGGCCCTGATCCACCGCAACGTGCCGGGCGAACCGGTCCACGCCTTCCTGCGGGACCTCGACCGGGCCTGGGCCACGGCCTCCCCGTACGCGTCCCTGGGGGCGCGGCAGCGCTGGATCGCGGCGGTCCGTGCGGTCTCCGTCGACTGGCCGCTGACGGACGGCGAACGCCGGTGGCGGCAGGGCGAGATCACGGTGCGCTGGGAGGCCCTGCGCCCGGGCGGGTGAGGGGCGGCCCGCAGCCGGTGTGAGGCGGGGGCCCGGGGAAGGGGCGGGTGAGAGGCGGCGCACGCGGAGGAACCGGCGGTGAACCCCACCGGACCCGGGAACACCCGCCCCTCACCGTTCGTCCCCCTGTGTGACGGGCAGGGTGGCACGAACCTCTGTTGCTTTACGGGACAACATGGCACGATCGCGTCGTCACGCAAACGTTACTGACGGTAAGTCAGATGTACGCGATATGGCTTTCGTTGCCTTTCGCCCGGAGGGGGAGCTTGTGAACCGACGCCACTGTGCCAGCGCCGCGATCACTCTGGTCTGCGCACTGGCCCTGCTGACCGCGCCGGTCCAGGCCATGGCCGCCCCGATCCCCGAGCCCACACCGACCGCCACCGCGCCCGCCGCCACCGGGAAGAGCCTGGAGGAGGTGCGCGACGAGATCGACACCCTCTACCGCAAGGCCGGGGCGGCCACCGACGCGTACAACCTCGCCGAGGAGCAGGCCGAGAAGCAGTCCGGCGAGATCGTCCGGCTGACCAAGGCGATCGCCGACGGCCAGGCGAGGATCGCGGAGCTGAAGGACAAGGCCGGCGCCGTGGCCCGCGAGCAGTACCGCACCGGCGGGCTCCCTCCGGGCGCGCAGCTGGTCCTGAGCGGTGACCCGAACCTCTTCCTGGACGGCGTCAACCAGGCCAGGCAGGGCCAGCAGGCCACCAAGGGCATGCTGACCGAACTGGAGCGCGCACAGGAGGACTTGGAGACGTATACCAAGGACGCGAGCCTCAACTGGGAGAAGATCGAGGCCACTCGCGTCAAGCAGGCCAAGGCGAAGAAGAGCATCGACGCGCAGATCGAGGCGGCGGAGAAGCTCGAATCCCAGCTGGCGAAGGAGGAGCAGGCCAGGCTCCTCCAGTTGGAGAAGGACGCCGCGTCCACGGCGCAGGCCGCCTGGCTCTCCTCCGGCGCCCTCAAGGACATCAACCGCGAGGCGAGCCCCGCCGGGAAGAAGGCGCTGGCCTTCGCGACCGCCCAGATAGGCAAGCCGTACGTCTGGGGAGCCGAAGGCCCCTCTTCGTACGACTGCTCGGGGCTGACCTCACAGGCCTGGGCCGCGGCGAAGAGGCCGATCCCCCGGACGTCCCAGGAGCAGTGGCGGCAGCTGCCGCACATCCCCGTCCAGGACATGCGCCCCGGCGATCTGATCATCTACCACAGCGACGCCAGCCACGTCGGGATGTACGTCGGCGACGGCTCGATCGTGCACGCCCCCCGGCCCGGACGGCACGTCACGCTGACGGGTGCGGGCACGATGCAGATCCTGGGCGTGGTCCGGCCGGACAAGTAGGCACCGGGAGTTACGGCGGTCGGGACGCGGACCGGGCACGTGACGGACCATGCCCGGCGCACGGCACCGAGGGGTGAACAGCCCCTCAGGTGAAGGGGCCGGGCGGTCCGTCCGGGGCACGCGTCACCGGGCATCTGGCGGAGTACGCGTGACCGGGCGCACGTGACGCACACCGCAACGCCCGCCCGGGCGCGGGCGACCGAATGTGTGCGGTACGTGTCGGGCGCGTGATGTTTGTCATGACCCCATGTCCGTCTCATGCGCGCCGATCGCGCCGGATCCGTGGTGGGACGCGGCTTATGGCCGCGCATATGACACAGGATGATCGCCGGGCGCCATTCCGTTCCCCTGCTGCGGACCGCTATCGTCCCCGTCGGCGGTTCGTCGTTCGTCGATCCGCCGCGCCCTCGGGGGGAGGGAAGGAAACCCGAACCGATGCCCGTACCCGTACCGCAGCAACGTGCCGTTCCCGCTGCGGAGACCACTCATGGCGCCGACCTCACACTCCTGGTGATCGAGGACGACCCTGCGGGCACCTTCGCCGTCCCCGAGCTGTCGTCCACCGCCGGGGCACGGGTCCGCGTCCGCACCGCCCGCAACCTCACCGAGGCGGGCCGGCTGCTCACCGACGACGTCGACTGCATCCTGCTCGACCTCGACCTGGCGGCGGCGCCCGTGCCCGGCGGCGCGCGCTCCGACGTCCGTGACGAGGAGACGGGCGGCCCGGACGAGCTCGCCGCGCTCAAGCACGTCCTGCGCATCGCGCCGCGCCACGCCGTGCTCGCCCTCACCGCCGAGGGTGACGCCGAGCGGGCTGCCGAGGCGGTACGGGTCGGCGCCCAGGACTACCTCTTCCGCGACGAGCTCGACGGCCGGCTCCTCAGCCGCGCCATCCGGTACGCGGTGGAGCGCAAGCGCGCGGACACCGCCCAGCACCAGTTGACCGAGTCCCGGCTGCGCGCCCAGGAGAACGCCCGGCTGGAGCGCGGGCTGCTGCCCACCCCGCTCCTCGACGGCTCCGACCTCGCCTTCGCCGCCCACTACCGCCCGGGCCGCAGCCGCGCCCTGCTCGGCGGGGACTTCTACGACACGGTCCGCACGCCCGACGGCACGGTCCACGCGATGATCGGCGACGTCTGCGGGCACGGCCCGGACGAGGCGGCGCTCGGCGTCGAGCTGCGCATCGCCTGGCGGGCGCTCACGCTTGCCGGGCTCTGCGGCGACGCCCTGCTCTCCACGCTGCAGCAGGTCCTGGAGCACGAGCGGCAGAGCGAGGAGATCTTCGCGACGCTCTGCACCGTCGACATCGCCCCCGACGGCCGCCGCGCGGGCCTGTGCATCGCGGGCCACCCCGCGCCGCTGATCGCCCGCCAGGGCAGGGCGGCGCACCTGCTCCCGTACGAGGACGGCGGCCCGGCCCTCGGCCTGCTGCCGCACGCCCGGTGGCCGCGCCGCCAGGTCGAGCTGGGCGGCTCCTGGAGCCTGATGATGTACACCGACGGGCTGATCGAGGGCCGCGTCGGACAGGAGGGGACCCAGCGGCTCGGCCAGGACGGCATGGTCGCGATGGTCAACGGACGCCTGGACCAGGGGCTCGGCGGCGAGGCGCTGCTGGAGGCCGCGGTCACCCAGGTGCAGGAACTGAACGGCGGCGAGCTCACCGACGACGTGGCGGTCCTGCTGCTGGAGCGCGACGAGGCCCGGATACGGCGAAGGGGCGGAAGCGCGCCGCGCTCCCGCCCCGGTGCGGCCTCCGCCGTGGGCGCTCAGCGCCCGCCGTTGTAGGGGCCGTACGGTCCGTCGCTGCTGGAGCCTCCGCGCCGGCCGCCGCCGCCCGACACCGCCTTGAGCGCGGGCTTCACGTCCACCATGAAGACGATGGAGGCGATCACACCCGCGATCTGCAGGAACAGGATCGGGATGACGAGGTTCACGAAGACGGTGACCCCGAGGATGATCAGCCAGAAGGACTTCTTCTGCTTGTCCGCGGCCCGGTAGGCGTCCTCGCGCGCCGTCACGGCGAAGATCAGCGCGACCACGGCCAGGACGAGCATGGCCAGGTACAGCAGCTGGAGGAACGAGCCGAATGCTTCGAGCAACACGGTGAGCACCGCCTAGTCAGTGGATGAGCGCCTCGCGGCCAAGGTACCGGGACAACGACCCGGGCACCCCCAAAGGTGCCCGGGTCACCGTCCCGGCAATCCCGGAACCGCCTCCGCCTACTTCGCGGAGGGCGGGGTCGTCTTCTTCGCGGCGGGCTTGCGCACCGGCGCCGGCTTCTTCGCCGCGGTGGTGGGCGCCGCCTTGGACTCGGCCGGCTTCGGCGCCGGCTTCTTCGCGGCGGGGGCGACGGGCTTCGCCGAGGTCACCGGCTTGACGGGAGCCACCGGCTTCGCCGCGGCCTCGGACTTCTGCTTCGGCACGGACTTCGGGTCCGCCTCGACGACGGCGGCGATCTCGACGATCTCCTCGGCCGTCTCGCCGCGCCAGGTCCGTACGGACTGCTCACCGCGCTCGGCGACCTTCTCGTACGTCTCCCGGGCGCGGACCGCGTACTCGGCGGCCACGCCGACGCTCCGCAGCGCCAGGTCCTGGGCGGTCTCGCCCCACTTCTTCAGGTCGGTGTCCAGCGCCCCGAAGACCTCGGTCACCTTCGCCTGCACGGTGGCCTGGGCCTCCTTGGCCTGCGTGGTGACCCGCTCCTGCACGGCCTTCGGGTCGGTGTTGCGCACGGCGTCGAAGCGGTCGGGCGCCTCGGCCCGGAGCTGCTCGATCAGAGCCGGGACCTTGCGCGCCTGCTCCACGGCGAGGTCGGCCGTGCCGGCGGCGAAGTAGAGGGGGGTCGGGTCGGTGAGGGTCTTACGCAGGTCATCGGTGATGGCCATGACTGTGGTCCTCCCGGATCATCAGAAGTCAGTTCGCTGGTGGGTCTTCATCACTGCCGCCGGCCGTGCGGGGGCCGCGGGCATCCGGACCGGCACCGTTGGCGTCATCGGCACCGCTTTCCGCGTCGGCATCGATTCTGCTCTCCGCACCGGCGGCACCGTGGAACCCGGCGCCGGTGTCGGGCGCGACATCGAAACCGTTCTCCCGGCGGAAGGAGTCGTAGATCTGCAGCAGAACGTTCTTCTGCCGCTCGTTGATCGACGGATCGGCCAATATGACCGCCCGCGTCTCCAGCTCCTCCCGCTCCCGCTCATCGAGGATCCCGGCCCGCACGTACAGCGTCTCGGCCGAGATCCGCAGGGCCTTGGCGACCTGCTGCAGCACCTCGGCGCTCGGCTTGCGCAGACCGCGCTCGATCTGGCTGAGATACGGATTGGACACCCCGGCGGCGTCGGCGAGCTGCCTCAGGGAGAGCTGCGCCGTACGGCGCTGCTCACGCAGGTACTCGCCGAGATTGCCGACGTTGAGTGATGCCATGCCTCGATACTGCCCAGCGTTGCTAACTTTTGCAAGCGCCTGCTTGCAAAAGTGTTCCACGTCATCCGGAGGAGCGCCCGCGACACCGCCCTCCGATGTCCGTTCTCCTCGGATGCGGCGAGTCCCGGTGGTCCGGCAGACGACCTGGCGGAGCCCCGGCGGGACCGGCCGGCCTGTACGGTCCACCGCATGGCTGACGCGTTCGATGTGGCTCGAGCTCTGCGCGGTGGGATACCCGACAGGGCACGGGCCTGGGCCTTCGTCCGGGACTTCGCCGCAGCGTGGACGGAGCCGCTCGCCGGCGGCGCGGGCACCCGGGCGGAGGAGCTGGAGCAGGCCGAGGAGACGCTGGGGCTCACGCTGCCGACCGCGTTGCGCGAGGCGTACGCGCTCCTCGGTACGCGTCACGACCTCACCGGCAACCAGGACCCGCTGCTGCGCCCTTCCGAGTTGTTCGTGCACGACGAGTTCGGTGGAGTGCTCGTCTTCCGCAGCGAGAACCAGGGGTGCGCTTTCTGGGGAGTGCGGCTGCGGGACCTCGGTCAGGACGATCCGCCGGTGTTCGTCCAGTCACAGGACGGCTGGGTCCGCCACCTGGAACGGGTCTCCCTGGCCTGCGTCGAGCTCGTACTCAGCGAGACGCTGCACGGCGGCGAAGGACGGCTGTACAACGCCTGCGAACTTCCCGCCGACCTGATGCGCGAGCTGCCGAGCCGGTTCGCGCCGGTGGAGTTCCCCGAATACCCGATGTGGACGGGGAAGGACGAGTCACCCGTGTGCTGGTTCTCCGCGCCGGGGAAGCTCCTGCGGCTCGACGGACTGGGTGACCACAGCTGGCTGCACGCCCGGGGACGCACGCCGGCCGACCTGGAGTCGCTCTGCGCCACTCTTCCCGGGCACTGGGTCCGTGGGTAGTCGGAGCCTTTGAACCAGATGTCCACCGTCAACGACGACCGCTTCGCCATGGCCGCCGACCGGGTCCGCGTCCGGCCCGGGGCGGGCCGGGGCCGTCGGGCGTCCGGTCCGGGCCCGCGGAGGGGCGGGCGGCGGCCAGGTACGCCGCCGCCCGCCCCTCCGCGGCGACACCCGTGAACAACGGGATCACCGCACGGTGAGGACCAGCTTGCCCGTGGTGCGGCCCGTCTCGCCCAGGGCGTGGGCCCGGGCGCCTTCGGCGAGGGGGAAGGTGCCGGAGACGTGGGCGCGGAGCCTGCCGCGCTCGACGAGATCGGCGATCGCGAGCATCCCGGACCGGTCGTGCTCGACGAGCAGGGTGACCGCGCGGGCCTGCGCCTTCTCCGCTGCGGCCTGCGTGTCCTCGGCGCCCGGCAGCAGGGAGACGACGACGCCACCGGGGCGGAGCACGCCCGCTGAACGGGTGGCGGTCTCTCCGCCGAGGGTGTCGAGGACGACGTCGTAGCGCGTGCCGGTGTCGGTGAAGTCCTCGGAGCGGTAGTCGACGCAGGCGTCCGCGCCGAGCTCGCGCAGGAAGTCGTGCTTGGGGGCGCTCGCCGTCCCCGTGACATGCGCGCCGAGCTCCTTGGCGATCTGTACGGCGAGGTGGCCGACGCCGCCGGCCGCGGCGTGGATCAGCACCCGCTGCCCGGCCCGGAGGTCCGCGGTGTCGACCAGGGCCTGCCAGGCGGTGAGCGCGGCCAGCGGCAGCGCGGCCGCCTCGGTGTGGCCGATCCCGGCGGGCTTGGCGGCGAAGGCGCGGGTGGGGCCGGTCACGTACTCGGCGTGGGAGCCGGCCCCGTACGGGTAGGGCAGCATCCCGAACACCTCGTCACCGGGCCGGAACAGGGTGACGCCGTAACCGGCCTCCACCACGGTGCCGGAGACGTCCCAGCCGAGGGTGAGCGGCGGGGGCGGGAGGAAGAGGCTCATGGCGCGGTGCTTGAAGTCCGTGGGGTTGAGTCCGGCCGCGTGCACGGCGACGAGGATCTCGCCCGGGCCGGGCGCCGGCCGCGGAAGCTCGGTCAGCCGGAGGACCTCCGGGCCGCCGAGGGCCGTCTGGTGCAGGGCGAGCATCGAAGGGGTGCCGTCCGGGCCGGTGCGGTCCGTGGTGGCCGCCGGGTCCGGGGAGCCGAGGTGTTCCGGGGTGTTCGTCGTGGTCATGTCTCGATCCTGGCCGCACGGTCCACTCCGGGGCGATGGCAAGAAGGTCATCCTCCGATACATTTATGCCATGCCTTCCGCACCCACCGGCCGCCCCGCCCCCGCCGGCCCCTCCCTGGTCGGCGACCGCGCCGCACGCGCGGCCGAGCTGGAACGCCAGATGCGCCCGGACCCGCGGCCCGGCGCCCACAAGGTCGTCGTCCTCGCCCTGGACGGCGTCTACCCCTTCGAACTCGGCATCCCGCACCGCGTCCTGGGTTCCGCCGACGGCCGCTACGAGGTGCTGTCGGCGAGCGTGGACGGGCGGCCCGTGCGTACGGACTCCGACCTGACCGTCACCCCCGCGCACGGTCCCGACGTGCTGGCCGAGGCGGACACCGTGGTCGTCCCGCCGTACGCGATCACCCGGGCCTCGGCCGCCACCCCCGACCCGGGGGCCCTCGCCGCCCTCTCCCTGATCCGCCCCGGGACCCGCCTGGTGTCCATCTGCACCGGCGCCTTCCTGCTGGCCGCCGCCGGTCTCCTGGACGGCCGGCGGGCCACCACCCACTGGGCGCTCACCGAGCACTTCCAGGAGCTGTTCCCCCAGGTGGAGCTCGACGCCGGGGTGCTCTTCGTCGACCAGGGTGACGTGCTGACCTCCGCGGGGGCAGCGAGCGGTGTCGACGTCTGCCTGCACCTGGTGCGCCAGGACCACGGCAGCGAGGTGGCCAACCAGGTCGCCCGGCGCTGCGTCGTGCCGCCGTACCGGGACGGCGGGCAGGCGCAGTACATCGAGCGGCCGCTGCCGCCGGCGAGCGGGACAGGCACCGGCCCGACCCGCGACTGGGCGCTGCACCGGCTGGCACAGCCCCTGTCGCTGGACGAGTTGTCCGCGCACGCGGCGATGAGCACCCGCACCTTCGCCCGGCGCTTCCGGGAGGAGACCGGCCTGAGCCCCGGCCGCTGGCTGACCCAGCAGCGGCTGCGGCGGGCACGGCACCTGCTGGAGTCCAGCGACCTGCCGGTGGACCGGGTGGCCCACGAGGTCGGCTTCGCCACCGCCACCTCGCTGCGACGGCACCTCGCGGCGGAGTCCGGGGTCGCCCCGGCGGCGTACCGGCGCACCTTCCGCGCCTCGGGTCCGGCCTGAACCACTCCCCCGGCAGGACCCCGCCCGGGGCCGGCCGGGGCCTCTTGGGAGACTTCCGGCCATGACCTCGAACGATGGCGACGTGCGTACGTCCTGGGACCGCATCGACGCCTGGTGCGGGAGCCACCTCCGCGGGACGCCGGTGAGGGCCGTGTCGGACCCGGGCCTGCTCCGCGCGGTCGAGACGGAACTCGGGGAGGCGATCCCCGCCGACGTGCGCGCGTGGTGGGCCCTGGAGCGGGTCGGCGCCGACTTCTGGCTCCCGGGACCGTTCGCACCGATGGATCTGGCGGAGGCGCTGGAGACGAGGGAGATCTGGCTGGAGGTAGCGGAGCAGGAGGACGCCGCCTTCGACGCGAACGGCACACCGGAGCCCCGCTTCCTGCCCTCGTTCCTGCCGATCGCGGCCGGCCCCGGCGGTGACGGCCTCGTCGTCGACCTGAGGCCCGGCGGCTCCCGCGGCGCGGTGTACCTGTGGGACCACGAGACGTGGGTGCTCGGGGTGCCGCTGTGGAGTTCGGTGGCCGCCATGCTCCAGGACATCGCCACGGCCCTCGAATCCGGTACGCCCGCCCTGCTCCGGCACACGGCCCTCGGCGGCACCGAGAAGGCGTGCGTCGCACGCGTGGACGACGCCGGCGAACTGACCTGGGAAGCGGCGGCCCGCTGACGGTCCTCGGTGCTCCCGTACGGAGGTTGTCCGTCGGCGCACTCGGCGACAGGGGTTGTCCGTCGGCGCACTCGGCCGGGCGAGAAATCGGTTGGGCGGATGCCGAGCGAACGAGAGACTCGGCGCCATGACCTCGCCGAACGCCAAGGCCGACCTCCTCTTCTACCTGCAGTCCGCCCGGGACGCCCTGCTCTGGAAGCTCGACGGGCTCTCCGAGTACGACGCCCGGCGGCCCCTCACACCGACGGGCACCAACCTCCTGGGCATGGTCAAGCACGTCGCCACCGTCGAGTTCGGCTACCTCGGCGACACCTTCGCCCGGCCGTCCGGCGCGCCGCTGCCCTGGGTCGGGGAGGGCGCCGAGCCCAACGCGGACATGTGGGCCACCGCCGACGAGTCGCGCGAGCAGATCGTGGGGCTCTACCACCGGGCCTGGGCCCACGCGGACGCGACGATCGACGCGCTGGCCCTGGACACCGTCGGCACGGTGCCGTGGTGGCCGAGCGGCAAGGACCGGGTGACCCTGCATCACGCCGTCGTGCGTGTGGTCGCCGACACGCAGCGGCACGCCGGGCACGCCGACATCCTCCGCGAACTCCTCGACGGCGCCGTGGGGATGGAGAAGGGCAACAGCAGCATCCCGCCCGGGGACGCGGCCTGGTGGGAGAAGCACCGGAGCCGCCTGGAGAGCACGGCCCGCGAGGCCGGCCGGGATGCCTGACGCCGACGGCCGGGACGACCACCCCGTCCTCGACCACAGGTCCCTGGATGCCGGGAACAACGTGTACGCCACGCTGCGCGGCCCTCTCCGCACCGCCGCCGCGGCCGAGCGGTTCGAGCGGGCGGGGTGGACGTGCCGGTCGTCCTCCTGGCACGGGTACGAGGTGGAGACCGGCTGGTGCCAGGTCGAGCTCGATCCGATCGAGCAGGGGGCCACGCTGCTGAACGGCGTCATCGTCCCGGAAGCGCTCGACGCCCTCGCCTCGCTGCTCACGGAGTTCGGGCTGGGCTTCACCCTGGAGCTGTACGACGAGGAGGGCGGCCTGCTGCGGGAGCTACGGTCCCGGTGAGTCGCGACGAGCGCACCGTGGTGCCGTGCGCGGGGACAGGAAGAGCGCCGTCGGCCCCTCCACAGGGCGCCTCCGGTCCCGTAGCGTCGGTCCGATGACCGACCTCCTGCCCCTTCTCGCTCTCGCGGGCGCACTCGCCGTCGTCATGGGCTTCTTCCGGTGGCTGGCGTCCCGCGTGCGGCGGCGCGGGACCGCCGGTGCCGCGATCGGCGCAGCCCTGGCGGCGTACGACGAGGCGTTCCGGGTGACCGCGCACGAGGCCCACCACGAGATGCGGGCGCAGGCCGAGCGCACGGCTCCGCTGCTGTCGCCGGACCGTCCGTGGGAGACGGGCCGCGGCGTCCGGCCGTCAGGGGAGGGCCCGCGGCGGCGGGGGCGCTTCGGGCGTCCGTGGCGCGGGCGTCGGGCCGGGGCCGCGTAAAACCGGTCGAACAACGGGGGCGGGCTTTCTACTCTGGCCGCATGTCCCACGCCAACACGTCGTACGTCTGCCTGCCCTGCCGCGCCTCGTACAAGCAGCCCCGCGGCATGGGGTGGGAGGACCGCGTCTGCCCCCGGTGCGCCGGGGTGCTGATCCACGCCGGGTCCGCCTTCGCCGCCCCTCGGCGTCGGGACGCCTCCGCGTGGCGCGCCCTCTCCGTACTGCTGAACGCAGGCGTCCGCTTCCACAAGAGCTGCTGCGGCGGGCCGGGTTACCGCCCGCGCACACTGCGGGAGGTGAAGGAGCGGATGGTGTACGCCGAGCGCACCGGCGAACCGCTCGCGAAGGCGCTGGTCAGGCGCGAGCTGCCGCGATAACGTCCCCTTGCGGATGATCTGCCACAGTACGAATTGTTACAGTGGCGGACATGACCGCCCTGAGCCCCGCGCGCACCGAACCCGACCTGTCCTTCCTCCTCGACCACACCAGCCATGTCCTGCGGACCCGGATGGCGGCGGCACTCGCCGAGATCGGGCTGACCGCACGCATGCACTGCGTGCTGGTCCACGCCCTGGAGGAGGAGCGCACCCAGATCCAGCTGGCGGAGATCGGCGACATGGACAAGACCACGATGGTCGTGACCGTGGACGCCCTGGAGAAGGCGGGACTCGCCGAGCGACAGCCCTCCAGCCACGACCGGCGGGCGCGGATCATCGCCGTCACCGAGGAGGGCGCCCGGATCGCCGTGCGGAGCCAGGAGATCGTCGACCGGGTGCACCAGGAGGCCCTGGGGGCCCTGCCCGCCGGCGACCGCGAGGTGCTGGTGCGCGCCCTGAACCAGCTGGCCACGGACCATCTGGCCACACCCGCCGAGAATCCCCGGCCGGTCAGGAGGGCCCGCCAGGGGCAGCGGTAGCCCGCAGAGGCAACCGCCGAAGACCGGACCGTTAAATATAGTCTGCAACAAACCCATCTGCTACGGTCCTTCTTGTCGACCCTTCCGACAGGAGAAGACCGATGGCCCTCCATGCCCCGCGCGACACTTCCGCCACATCCCGACCCACGAACGCGCCCTCCGGCCCCGGGGGGACCGCCCGCCACCGCGGACTCGCCCTCGGGGTGATCGCCGCCGGGATGCTGACGGTCACCCTCGACGGCTCGATCGTGACGGTCGCGATGCCCACCGTCCAGCGCGACCTCGGCTTCACCCCGGCGGGCCTCAGCTGGGTCGTCAACGCCTATCTGATCGCCTTCGGCAGCCTGCTCCTGCTCGCCGGCCGGCTCGGCGACCTGATCGGCCGCACCCGCGTGTTCCTCGCCGGCACCGCCGTCTTCACCGTCGCCTCCCTGCTGGCCGGTGCGGCCACGACGCCTGCGCTGCTCATCGCCGCCCGCTTCCTCCAAGGGGTCGGCAGCGCGATGGCCTCGGCCGTCGGCCTCGGCATTCTGATCACCCTGTTCAGCGAGGCCCGCGAACGGGCCCGCGCCATCGCCGTGTTCTCCTTCACCGGGGCGGCGGGCGCGTCCCTCGGGCAGGTGCTCGGCGGGATCCTCACCGACGCGCTCGGCTGGCACTGGATCTTCTTCATCAATCTCCCGATCGGCGTGGCGATCCTCCTGATCGCCCGCCGGGTCCTGCCCGCAGACCGTGGCGAGGGGCTCACCTCCGGCGCGGACGTCCTCGGTGCGGCGCTCGTCACGGCGGGTCTGATGCTGGCGATCTACACCGTGGTCGAGGTCGAGGCGCACGGCTGGATCTCCGCGCACACGCTGGGGCTCGGCACGGTGGCCCTCGCCCTGCTCGTGGCCTTCACCGTCCGTCAGGCGACCGCGCGGACACCGCTCATGCCTCTGCGCGTCCTGCGCTCCCGCAGCGTCGCCGGAGCCAACCTGGTCCAGGTCCTCATGGTCGCCGCCCTGTTCTCGTTCCAGATCATCGTCGCGCTGCACCTGCAGAACGTCCTCGGATACGGCGCCGCGGAGACCGGTCTCGCCATGCTCCCGGCCGCCGTCGTCATCGGAGGCGTCTCCCTGGGCGTCTCGGCCCGGCTGAACGCCCGGTTCGGTGAACGGACCGTGCTCCTGACCGGGATCGTCCTGCTGATCGCCGCCCTCGGATTTCTCAGCCGGGTCCCCGCGGACGCCCGGTACCTCACCGACGTCCTCCCCGCGATGCTCCTCGCGGCAGGCTTCGGACTGGCGCTCCCCGCTCTGACGGCCCTGGGGATGTCCGGTGCGGGCAGGAACGACGCCGGGCTGGCGTCCGGCGTCTTCAACACCACTCAGCAGATCGGCATGGCCCTCGGCGTCGCGGTACTGACCACTCTGGCGGCGGCCCGGACCGACAGCATGCTCGCGGAGGGCAGCCGCCGGGCCGAGGCACTGACCGGCGGCCACCAACTCGCGTTCACCGTAGGGACGGGCCTGCTCGCCGCCGCCTTCGTGGTGGCGTTCCTCGTCCTGCGCCCCACCCCCTCCGCCCCCCGCTCCTGAATCCCGAGAGGCAAGCCACATGGACACCACCGAAGAGACGAAGGGCGGGCCCGCGCCCCGCACCCTCACCGACCAGGCACTCGTGCGGATCCTCCGGGACCAGCAGTTCGGAGTGCTCGCGGCCGTCCGCTCCACCGGCCACCCCCATCTGTCGACCGTCCTGTACCGCCTGGACGCCGAGGAACGCGTCCTTCGCGTCTCCTCCACCGCGGCCCGTCTGAAGACCCGCATCCTGCGGGCGAATCCGCACGCCTCCCTGCACGTCGGCGGCGGTGACGTCTGGTCCTTCGCCGTGGCGGAGGGCACCGCGGAGGTCTCGGAGCCGACCTCCGTGGCCGGCGACGTGGTCGGCCGTGAACTCCTCTCCCTGACACCGGGTTTCGACGACCCAACCGAGGAGCGGGCCTTTCTGGAGCAGGCCGTGGCGGAGCACCGCGTGGTGATCCGGATCCGGGTGTCGAGGCTCTACGGAGCGGCCCTGGACGTGACGGCGGCCGGCGCATGACGGCGGCCGCGCGTGACATCGGCCGCGCGCACGACGGCGGCCGCGCGTGACATCGGCCGCGCGCATGACGGCGGCCGGCGCATGAGGCACGACGGGCCCTACGACGCCGTGCTCTGCGACCTGGACAACGTCGTCCGCTTCTACGACGTGACGCACCTGTCCGCGCTGGAGCGCGCGGCCGGCCTGCCCGAGGGCACCACGGAGGACGTCGCCTACGCCCCCGAGGTGGACCTCCCGCTCCTCCTGGGCCGGATCACCCTGGAGGAGTGGGTCGAGGCCGTCGCGCTCGGTCTCGCCCCCAGGGTCGGCACGGCGAAGGGGCGCGAGCTGGGCAGGGCCCTCGCGGAGGCCCCCTTCCGGGCGGACGCCACGGTCGTGGCGATGCTGCGGCGGGTCCGGGCCCGCGTACCGCTGGTCCTGATCACCAACGCCACACCGCGCCTGGACGAGGACCTCGCCGCCCTGGGCCTCACGGACCTGGCCGACCACGTGGTCAGCAGCGCGGTCGAAGGGATCGCCAAGCCGGACCCCGCCCTCTACCGGATCGCCGCCGGGCGAGCCGGGGTACCGATGGACAGGTGCCTCTTCGTGGATGACAGCCGGGAGAACGTGGCCGCGGCGGTCGCGCTCGGCATGTCGGGCGTGCATTTCCGCGAACCGGCGGATCTGCCCGGTCCGTTCGGCCTCGGACCGGAAGGGGCGTGAACGGGGAGAGCCGGGGCCGGCACCGGGCGCGGCCTGCCCGGCGCCCCCCGCTCGCTCATCAAGGGGCTTCAGCGGAATCCGCGGTGGCCAGGCCGTCCTTCAGCTGGGCGAAAGCCAGGCCGGCCGCCGCCACGGCGTCCGCGTGCACCCGGTCGGCGCTCTCCCCCGCGTCCATCCGCCGCCAGTTCTCCTCGGCGAGGATCCGCAGTACGGCGATGATCTGACCGGCGGCGAGCCGCGCCGTCACCGGGGTGCCGGGATCCAGGGCGCGGGCGAGCGCCGCCTCGGAGCGCCCCTGGTAGGCGTACAGGCGGGCGACGAGCGACGGCGTCCCGTAGAGCAGCCGGTGGAAGGCCAGGACCTGCGGGTTGTCGCACAGACCGGTCACCGGGTCGCGGCGGTCCAGGCCGTCCAGGAAGTGGTGGCGCAGCGCCTCCAGCGGGGAGAGGCCGTCCGGCCGGCCGGAGACGACGCGGGCGGACTCGTCCTCGTGGTCGGCGAACCGGTGCAGGACCAGGTCCTCCTTGGACGGGAAGTACCGGAACAGCGTCGGTTTGGAGATGTCGGCCGCCGCCGCCACCTCGGCCACGGAGACCTTGTCGAAGCCCCGTTCCAGGAACATCGAGATCGCGGCCTCGGAGACCGCCTGGTAGGTCAGCTGCTTCTTGCGCTCACGCAGGCCGGTCGTCCCGTCGCTCATGACGGTGATCCCTTCTGGATGAGCGCCTCGACCCCGTCGAGGATCCGTTCGAGACCGAACACGAACTCGTAGTCGGGCTCGTCCGGTTCGCTCATGATCCCCGTGTCCAGCAGCGCCGCCAGCTCCGGATGCCGTGCCGGGTCGACGAGCCTGCGCACCGTCCGCTCCCACCGCGCCATGAACTCCTCGGCGGAGACGCCCTTCTCCTCGACGGCGGCGGCGATGTCACTCATCAGCGTCGCCTCGTTCCGTACGTAACCCGAGACGAGGAGGATGACCGAGATCTTGTCGCCCGGGGACAGGCCGCTGCCCGACATCGCCTCGAGCCCCTGCTCCCACCACAGGACCATGCGGGGGCTGGCGGGCGGACCGCCGATCGGGATGCGCAGGGCCCACAGGTTCCGCTGGAACATCCGGCGCTGGGACCAGGCCCACCGGCTCAGCCCCTCCCTCCACCCCGCCTGCTCCTCCGCCTCGGACAGGGGCGGCGGAGTGCCCATGGCCGCCTCCTGCATGAGGACGTACAGCTCCTCCTTGGCCGAGACGTAGCGGTAGAGCGACATCGTGGAGGCGCCCAGCTCCTTGGCGACCCGCCCCATCGAGACGGCCGAGAGCCCTTCCGCCGCGGCCACCGACACGGCCGCCCCGACGATGCGGTCCAGTGTCAGGCCGGGTTTCGGGCCCTTGACCGGACGGTCGCGCAGACCCCACGCGGCCTCGATGCTGGCCGGCAGCCCCGTGCCGCCCGACGCACTGCTGTTCTCCGTCACCCGTAGCCGCCCTTCCCCGCTCATGGCTTGCCACCATCCTAGATTTGCGTAATGCTTACACAGTAACGCGTATGACATACGCAGAAGGGGGATCGTCATGAGTACGGGCACGAACGACGTCATGATCGAGGCGCACGGCCTGACCAAGTCCTACGGAAGGGGCACGCGGGTCCTGGACGGGGTCGGCCTCCGTGTGGCCCGCGCCGGGATCCACGCACTGCTCGGGCCCAACGGCGCGGGCAAGACCACGACCGTGCGGATCCTCGCCACCCTCACCACCGCCGACTCCGGCACCGCGCGCGTCGCCGGGTACGACGTCGTCGCCGACCGGCGCCGGGTGCGCCGTGTCATCAGCCTGACCGGGCAGTTCGCCGCCGTCGACGAGACGCTGACCGGCGAGGAGAACCTGCGGATGATGGCCCGGCTCTCCGGCCTGCCCCGCGCCCGCGCCCGGTCCCGCGCCGGGGAGCTCCTCGAACGCTTCGGCCTCACCGACGCGGCCCGCCGCCAGGCGCACACGTACTCCGGGGGGATGCGGCGCCGCCTCGACCTGGCGGCCGGCCTCGTCGGCTCGCCCGAGCCCGGCGTCCTCTTCCTCGACGAACCCACCACCGGCCTCGACCCCCGCAGCCGCCGCGAGCTCTGGCAGGTGGTCCGCGACCTCGCCGGCCGGGGCGCCGCCGTGCTGCTCACCACCCAGTACCTGGAGGAGGCGGACCAGCTCGCCGACGGCGTCAGCGTCCTCACCGAGGGGCGTGTCGTCGCCGAAGGCACCCCGGAGGCCCTGAAGTCACGCGTGTCGGGACACCGCCTGGACCTCGTCCTCGGCAGCCGCGAGGCCTACCTCCGGCTCGCCACCCGCGCCGTCCACCACTCCCCCGAGACCCTCACCCTGGGCGTCCCCACGGACGGCACGGCCGCCCACGTCCGCTCCCTGCTCGACGAGATCGACCCGCACCGCACCGACGTCGACCGCTTCTCGCTGCACCGCGCGACCCTCGACGACGTGTTCCTCGCCCTCACCGCCGAGAAGAAGGAGGCACCGGCCCATGTCTGACACGCCCGGAGCGCTGACCCACGCCACGGTCATGACCGGCCGCAGCCTGCTCATCAGCCGCCGCAACATCGACGCCGTCATCACCTCGATGATGCTGCCGATCATGCTGATGCTGATCTTCGTCTACTTCTTCGGGGGCGCGATCGACACCGGCACCGCCTACGACTCGTACGTCATGTACGTCGTCCCCGGCGTCCTGTTCCTCTGCGCCGGCTTCGGCTCGGCCACCACCGCCGTCGCGGTGAGCGAGGACATGAAGGGCGGCATCATCGACCGCTTCCGCTCCCTGGACATCGGCGCGCTGCCCATCCTGACCGGCCACGTCGCGGCCAGCACGGTCCGCAACCTGGTCTCCACCACGCTGGTGTTCGCCGTCGCCCTGCTCATCGGCTTCCGCCCCGCGGCCACCCCCGCCGGCTGGCTCGCCGTCGCCGCCGTGCTGCTCGCCTACATCGTGGCCCTGTCCTGGATCTCGGCGGCGATCGGCCTGCTCGCCCGCACACCCGAGGCGGCCGGCGGATTCACCTTCTTCATGTCGTTCCTGCCCTACCCGAGCAGCGCGTTCGTCCCGGTCGACAGCATGCCGGGCTGGCTCCACGGCTTCGCCGACCACCAGCCGGTCACCCCGGCCATCGAGTCGCTGCGCGGCCTCCTGCTGGACCAGCCGGTGGGCAACGCCCCCTGGATCGCGCTCGCCTGGGCGGCCGGGCTCCTGCTGCTGGCGGTGGGCCTGTCGGGGACGCTCTTCAGGAGGCGGACGCGGTGACGTGGGAGTCCGCACCGCACCCGCCGTCCGGCGGTGCGGGCTCCGGCGCACCCCTCCGACGCCCGTCAGAACACATCCGGGCACCACGCCCGCCGTGGCGCCCGGAACAGCGTGTCGGCCGAGGCCGCCGCGCCCGCCCGGTGCTCGTCGAGCCGGCCCAGCGCGGCCAGCCGCACCGGGGACTCGTCGCCCAGCAGGAGCGCGCCCAGCTCCGCCACGTCCAGCGTCAGGTCGGCGTCCCGGGTCGTGGGGGTGCAGGACGCGCCGGACGGTGAGGCGTCCAGCAGGAACCGGCCGCCCGCCAGGCCCGCTCCGTCCCGGACGTCCAGGACCAGGGCCGACTCCGTCGCGTACGTACGCGCCTCCAGGGCGCGGGGGACGTCCAGGACGCGCAGCCACAGCCAGTCCGCCTGGGTCACGACCCGGGCGGCCCGGGGGTCCGGGAGGAGGAGGGGGAGCAGGTCGTCGGGGGCGCGGTAGCCCGTACGGACCGTGGTGATCCAGTCGATGGAGCAGACGAACTGCCAGAGCGCGCGCTCCGCCGCCGGGGTCGCGGCGATGAGGCCGCTCACCGTCGCCGTGTTGAGCGGCTGCTTACGGTCGCCCCAGTGCGCGTCCGCCCGGTAGACGACCAGGCCGTCCGTCCCGCCGTCGGCCGACCGGTACACCGCGTAGAACGGCTCCTGCCAGGTCTCGAACGCCGGGACGTCCACGCCGGTGTTCCGCTGCCACCAGCGCGCGTCCCGGGAGACCACGCCGTGCTGCCGGTCGGCGAGGCGGCCGTGGAGTTCGGGGCCCAGCTTGCGGACGTCCGCGCCGTCCACCAGCTCGATCCGGCCGCCGTCCGCGTCGGAGGGGACCCGGCCACGCGGGTCCAGGCCCGCGCGGGGGACGTCGATCTCCCACTCGGTGGTCCAGGCGGCCGGCCCGAATCCGTACCGCCCGTAGATCGGGTACTCGGCGGCGATCAGCGACGCGACCACGTCACCGCGTTCCTTCGCCGCCGCCAGGTCCTTCGCCATCATCCGGCTGAGCAGCCCGCGCCGCCGGTGCGTGGGGGTCACCGTCACGGCCGTGATCGCGTCGGCCGGGACCTTCGCACCGCCGACCACGGTGAGCTCCTGGGCGAACGAGCGGTAGGTGGCCACGCAGCGCCCTGCGTCGAACACGCCCTGGACGCGGTCGAGATCGGTGTGGGCCAGGCGCACCGCGATCTCCTCCTCCGGCACCGGTGCCGCCGACGCCCGGAGGAATCCGGTGCCGACGGCGTGCAGCCAGTCGGGGAACTCGGCTGCGGAGACGGGGCGTGGATCACAGTTCATGCGGCCCACGCTAAGCCGGGGGCGTCCGGGATGTCGCACGTATTTCGGGCCGCGCCCGGTGCCGGCCCCCGCCGCTCAGAACGCCGCCCGGATCTCCCCCACCTCCACCGCGCCGCCCAGCAGCGGCGAGCGCCCGATGCGGGACACCACCGGGGCGTCGACGCCCAGCAGTTCGAGGGAGCGCGCCAGCACCGGGCCCAGAGCGCGGACGGAGCCGTCGTCGATCTTGAAGGCCAGGGCCCTGCCGTCCGGGAGCGCCAGCGCCTGGACCGCCTCGGCGCCCATCTTGGAGAGCGTGCCCGGCACCTCCCGCATCAGCCAGGTGTCCGGCCGCCGGGTGCCCGCGACGTACTCCGGGTGCGCCCGCATCGCGTCCGCGACCCGGCGCTCCGCCGTGCCGGGCTCCGCCAGCACGAACGCGCGGAACGCGCGGGCCAGGCCCACCAGGCCGATCGCCATCAGCGGGGCCCCGCAACCGTCCGTGCCGAGGGCGGCGACGGGTTCGCCCGCCGCCTCCGCGACGACCTCGCCGACCAGCCGCTGGAGCGGGTGGCCGGGGTCGAGATAGGTGGCGGTGTCCCAGCCGTTGCGCACACAGACGGCCAGCATCGCCGCGTGCTTGCCGGAGCAGTTCATGGTGAGCGGTTCCCGCACACCCCCCGCGGCGAGGTACGCCTCCGCCTCGACCGGGTCCAGCGGCAGATCGGGCGGGGTCCGCAGATCGTCCGGGGTCAGCCCGTGCTCGGCGAGCATCGTGCGGACCAGTTCGAGGTGGAAGCCCTCACCGGAGTGGCTCGCGGCGGCCAGCGCCAGCCGCTCCCCCGAGAGGTCGAGACCGGCCCGCAGGATCGCGGCGGCCTGCATCGGCTTGTTGGAGGAGCGCGGGAAGACCGGCGCCGCCGGGTCGCCGAGCGCGAGCTCCACGCTCCCGTCGGCTGCCAGGACGACCAGCGACCCCCGGTGGTGGCCCTCGGTGAAACCGGACCGTACGACCTCGGCCAGGACCGGCAGCACGGGGGACGCGGAGGTGGATATGGAGGACGTCATACGGCGGGTGGCCTTCCGGGGGCGGGCGTGACCCGCTCCCGGAAGGGTCGCTTCAGGCGAGCAGGTCCTCTACTTGTGCTTCCCCGTCACGGTACCTGCGGGCGATCTCCGCGCTGCAATCGTCCACGGTGCGCTGGAGTCGGTGACGGCGCCGGGAGACCTGCCGCTCGTAGCGGACGAGCCGGCCCATGGCGGTCAGGAGCTCTTCGTCCGTCCGGGCGTCGAGGTCGGAGAGCTCGACCTCGGCGAGCGTGTCCGCCGCCAGCTGCCGGTACTCGTCGCTGCGCGGCGTGGTGAGGGTGACGTGCCGCGCCGAGGAGCGATGGACGGACGGGGTGTCGGCGAGGATCTCCGACAGCCGGTCCACCACGGGCGACTCGGGATCCACCCGGCGGGCGAGCTCGGCCCGCAGGATGTCGATCCGGCCCTGGACCAGACGGCGTACGTAACTGAGGTCCGCCTCGTCGCGCTGGGCGTCACGGCGGAGGGTGCGCAGATCCGGAAGCCGCAGCCGGCCGAATTCGGGCTGCGGGCGCACGGAGGCCAGTCCGTCGATCGCACCGCTCCCGGTCTGCCCGGGCACGGACACCGCTCCGGGCAGGTGCACGGGTGGCGGGGTGGGCACAGCGACGGTCCGCTGCACGGGCGGCCGCAGGCCGGCTGCGGTACGTGTCACTGGTACGGCCCCGGGTGATGGCCCGGTTCCCTGTGTCGTCATGATGTTCCGTCCCCTCGACCGGTGCGTCGGCACACCGACATCGTGCATCGTGCCACTACGGAGGGTGTTCACGCAGGTGCTCTGTACCCGTTCAGCCCAAGATAGGTTGGTCTGTATGCGTGCAGTGATACAGAGGGTGGACGGCGCGAGCGTCGCCGTGGCGGGCTCCGCGGACGATCCGTCGGGCAGCAAAACGGTCGGCGAGATCGTCGGCGAAGGACTGTGTGTGCTGGTGGGGGTCACTCACGGCGACACGGCGGAGAAGGCGGCCCAGCTCGCCCGCAAGCTGTGGACGGTGCGGATCCTGGAGGGCGAGAAGTCCTGCTCGGACGTGAATGCACCGCTTTTGGTCATTTCTCAGTTCACCCTCTACGGGGACGCCAGGAAGGGCCGGAGGCCCACCTGGAACGCCGCCGCGCCGGGCGAGGTCGCCGAACCGCTGGTCGACGAGGTGGTCGCGCAGCTGCGCACGCTCGGAGCCCGGGTGGAGACGGGCCGGTTCGGAGCGGACATGCGGGTCACGCTCACGAACCACGGCCCGTTCACCGTACTGCTCGAGGTGTAGCAACGCGGCCGGCCCGGCTGGACGGCCGCGCGTAGGCGCTCTACGGCTCGACGACCGTCTCCTGGGCCGCCGCGGTGTCACCCGCGATCAGCTCCGCGTCCACCGCCACGTTCCGCTTGACCAGTGCCAGGGCGATCGGGCCCAGCTCGTGGTGGCGGGCCGAGGTGGTGATGAAGCCGAGCTGGCGGCCCTCCACGCCGTCGGCGGCGAGCCGCACGGGCGTCCCGTGGCCGGGCAGGTGGACCTCGCTGCCGTCGAGGTGCAGGAAGACCAGGCGGCGCGGCGGCTTCCCCAGGTTGTGGACACGGGCGACCGTCTCCTGGCCCCGGTAGCAGCCCTTCTGCAGGTGCACGGCGGTGCCGATCCAGCCCAGCTCGTGCGGGATGGTGCGGTGGTCGGTCTCGAATCCCAGGCGCGGGCGGTGCGCCTCGATACGCAGCGCCTCGTAGGCCAGGATGCCCGCGGCGGGGCCGTGCGCGGCCGCGTACGCCTCCAGGTCGGCCCGGGGCAGGAAGAGGTCACGGCCGTGCGGGGTCTCGCGCACGGCGACGCCGTCCGGGACCTCGGCGATGGAACCGGCGGGCAGGTGCACGACGGCGATGTCCTCGGTGCGGTCGGCGACCTCGACCCGGTAGAAGAACTTCATCGACTCCAGGTACGCGATCAGCTCGCCCTGGCTCTCCGGCTCGGCGTGCATCCACACCGTCGTGCCGTCGTCGACGAGGTAGAGGGCGTGCTCGATGTGCCCGTTGGCGGTGAGGATCAGCGCCTCCGTCGCCGTGTTCGGCGCGAGGTCGCTGACGTGCTGGGTGAGCAGCAGGTGCAGCCAGGCCAGCCGGTCGTCGCCGGTGACCGTGACGACCGCGCGGTGCGAGAGGTCGACGAGGCCACTGCCGTCGGCGAGTGCGCGTTGCTCACGGAACAGGTCGCCGTAGTGCGCGGCGACGCCTTCGTCGCGCCCCTCGGCGGGGACGGCGCCGGGCAGGGACAGCAGGGGGCTCTTCATGCGACAAGCGTACGACCCGGGCGGGCCGTTCTACCGCTCGTCGGCGGGTCCCTCCGGCTCGGCCGCCACGGTCTTGGCCGTGCAGTCGGCACAGCGCCCGAAGATCGCGAAGTGCTTCATGTCGGTCTCGAAGCCGAACGTGTCCCTCAGCTTCGCCGTGAACTCGGCGACCACGTCGACGTCTGCCTCGATGACGTTGGTGCAGTCCCGGCAGACGAGGTGGATGTGGTGGTGCCGGTCCGCCAGGTGGTACGTCGGGGCGCCGTGCCCGAGATGGGCGTGACTGACCAGCCCGAGCTCCTCGAGGAGCTCCAGGGTCCGGTAGACGGTGGAGATGTTCACACCCGACGCCGTCCGGCGCACCTCGCAGAGGATGTCGTCGGGTGTCGCGTGCTCCAGGGCGTCGACGGCCTCCAGGACGAGCTGTCGCTGAGGCGTCAGCCGATAGCCGCGCTGCCGAAGATCGGTCTTCCAGTCGGTGCTCACCACAGGCCCAGTGTAGGGCGGGGCGAGCACCGGACCGTCGGTCCGACCTACTTGAAGAACGCGATGCCGTCGTCCGGCAGGTCCCCGAGGCCCCGCGCCATCTCGGCGACCTGCTCCGGGGAGACGACCTTCTTCAGGTGCGCCGACATGTACGGCCGCAGCTCCACGTCGGGGGTGGCCTTCTCGCCGACCCACATCAGGTCGCTGTTCACGTAGCCGTAGAGCCGCTTGCCGCCGCTGTACGGGCCGGAGGCGGCGGTGCGCGCCACGGCGTCGGTCACGACGTCGATCTGCGGCTTCTGCTTCGCCAGCTCGCCGTACCAGATCTCGACGATGCCCTGGTCGCGGACCATGACGATCTCGACCTTGCGGTCCTTGTCGATGCGCCAGTAGCCGGACTCGGACTCCAGCGGCTTGACCTGGTTGCCCTCAGCGTCGAGCACCCAGGAGTGCGAGACGTACTCGAGGAAGTCGCGGCCGTCGTGGCTGAAGGTCACTTCCTGGCCGAAGTTGCACTTCTCGGCACCGGGGAAGTCGGAGACGCCCGCACCCGCCCAGTTGCCCAGGAGGAAGGCCAGCGGCACGAGGTCCGGGTGGAGGTCGGACGGAATCTCGATCATGAGCGGCTCAGACGATCTGTGAGGGTGTACGGGAGGTGTTCGGCGAGGGTCAGCGCTGGCCCTGGTACAGCTTCTTCACGGTCACGGCGGCGAAGGCGAGCACGCCGACGCAGACCAGGACCAGCAGGGCGGAGAAGAAAGCCTCAAGCACGGGAGCTCCTCGGAACGAACGACATGACGGCAGCAGGCGGCCGGGCCCCCAGCCTAATGGGTGGGGGCCCGGCGCGGCGGTCCGGGGCTTCACCCGGGCCCGGTCGGCTCAGCCGAGGAGCTGGTTCTGGAGGATCAGCGTCTGGTGGAACGGAACCGCCTCCGTGCCGGCCTCGCCCTTGCGGCTCTGGACGACCAGGGCGACGGTGTCCCCGGCCAGCACGTAGGCGTGGCGGACCTGCTCGGCGCCGTGGGGCTCGGGTTCGGAGTAGACGTGCGCCGTGGTGAATTCCGCCCCGCCGGTGGCGCTCCAGTCCTCGTCGGCGGCGGGCTCGGCCGTCCCGGCGAGGGGAAGCGGCAGGGAGCCGTTGTCGAAGAGGTCGTCCTGGAAGTCGGTGGAGTAGGCCACCGAGTTGAACTGGAGCAGGTAGACCCGGGACGAGGTGCCGTCCGGCATGGTCCAGCCACGGGCGGCGATGTGCCGCAGCGCGGAGTTCTTCAGACGCTGGGTGACGGTCGCCCGGTCGTCCTCCGCGTACTCGGCGGCGTAGCGGGCGATATCCACCCAGCCGCCGTCGAGCTTCTTGTCCACGGTGGCACCGGCCGGCGCGGGCAGCAGCAGACGCCGCAGATCCGCGTGGTGGACCTCCGCCGTGTTGAAGTCGGTGAAGGGCCGGGGCGCGTCGGCCGGAAGGGCCGGAAGGCTCAGCGCCGGGTAGTCCCAGCGCCCGTCGTCCCGGGTGGCGAGACCCGGCACGTCGGTGCGCTCCATCGCCGTGATGCCGACGGCCGTGCCCGTGCCGAGTCCGCCGAGCACCAGCACGGCGGCCGTCCACCGGAGGGCCGCCCGCAGGACGCGGCGCGGCGGGCGGGGTGGGGCGGGCGCGGGACCTTCCACGGGGATCCGCGGCGTTTCCTGCGGGACCGGGGGCGTGGTTGCCTCGGGAAGGGGGTCCGGTGCGGGAGCCGCCACGTCGGTTGGTCCGGCCGTCTGCTCGGTCATACGTACTCCCCCGGGGACGTGATGTGGTCCAGCTGGTCCTTCAGAAGCTCGGCGACGGCCGCCTTGTCGACGGGCTTGATGCCGGACGCCGAGTAGCTGATGCTCAGCTCACCGTCGTAGGCCACGCACACCATGTCCTCGATGCCGCTGTCGCTGTCCTTGGGCTCCAGGTAGCAGGCAGCGTTCCGCGTGTGGCCCTTGATCTTCGGCCCCTCGCGGAAGATCCCGAGGACGTCGAACAGCCCGGTCTGGAAGGTGTGGAAGTCCCGCACGGCCTTCCTGTCCTTCATCCGCACCATCTCGGCGTGCACCTCCAGGTCGTCCTCCTGGGTGATGTACGAACGGACGGCGAGGCCCTGCACGCGGAGCTTGTCGATCCGCTCGTCGTACGCGCGGCGCTCCTTGCCCGCAAGCCCGCGATTGGACTCCTTCATCGCTGCGACGGCCTGCTCGCCGTTCACCTCGTCGTCGTTGCCCTGCTCCCCGGTGTCCGGGCCGAGCCGGTAACCGTCGGGCACCGGCAGCATCAGCTTGCTCAGCGCGGTGTCGGCCCTGCCCCGGCTCGTGTCCCGCGCGGGATCCTTGCCGGGCTTGCGCTCGGACACCTTCCAGGCCGTGGTCTCCACGCTGCGGTCGGCGCCGTCGACCGTGATCTTCGTGTACGCCGCCGCGCCGCCGACCGCTCCGAGCACCAGCACGAAGGGAAGGGCCGTGAGCAGGATCCGCCGGGCCCGGCCGGATCGCGCAGGAGCCCCGGCGGCGTCCGGGGCGTCGAGCGGTTCGGGGAGCGGTGCCGCGCCGGAGGGCTCGGGCCGGTTCATGTCGTTCACACGCGCTCCAGCTGTTGCTCTGCCAGCGTCCGGATGTCCTTCTTGCTGATCGGCCGGCTGTCGTACAGATTGATCTCGATCATGATGTCGCCGCGGTTCATGAGTGCCCTGGCCTGGTACAAGGGCTCGTAGCCGGGCTCCCGGTCCACCTCGTACAGGTAGTAGCGACCCTCACCGCTCGCCTCGACCGGGTCGCCCTCGTTGCCCGCGCCCTTCTCCGGGTCCCCCATGTACGCCCGCTGGCCGTCGGCGAACTTGGCGGCGGACGTGCTCACCCCGGAGGAGAACTGGACGAGCCGGATCTCGGCCTCACGGTCCGCGCCCTTCACCCAGGAGGCACCGGCTATGCGGCGTATGCCGGACCCCAGGAAGTACTCGAACATGTAGTCCTCCTCCCTGTAGTCGCGTGCGAGGTCCCCCACGCTCATCCAGCCGTCGTCCAGCCAGTCGGCGTCCTTGTCCTCGCTCCAGCCCGCCGGGCGGTCGATGAGCAGCTTGCGCAGGTCGCCGTCCGTCTTGGCCTGCCGGTCCTGCGAGGCGGGCAGCGGGGCCGGGACCTTGTCCGCGGGGAGCGCCTTCGCCGGGTAGGCCAGCTCCGTCTGCGACAGCGCGGGCAGCTGCGACGGAGGCCGCTGCGCCTGGATGCCGTAGCCGACCGCCGTGCCGCCGGAGATGCCGAGCAGGGCCGCGGCGGCGATGAGCAGGGCCGTACGGCCACGCGGACGCGGGCGGACGGGCGCGGCGGGCGCTTCGGCGGGTGCGGCGGGCGGCTCGGCCGGTGCCGTGGACAGCGGCTCGGCCGGTACGGCAGGAATGGTGTCGTTCGGTTCCAAAAGGGTCCCCCCCAAGAGACCTGAGGCGCAGGTTCCATTACCTGCGCACACAACTGACCCACAGGTCACAGGGGAGGTTGCACGGCCGAGGATTACAGTTCGGTACATGCCGAAGAAGCTCGTGATCAAGGTGACCGCCGGAGCCGATGGGGCCGAGCGCTGCTCGCAGGCCTTCACCGTGGCGGCCGTGGCCGTCGCCAGCGGGGTCGAGGTCTCCCTGTGGCTGACCGGCGAGTCCGCCTGGTTCGCCCTGCCGGGGCGCGCCGCCGAATTCGAACTGCCGCACGCCGCGCCGCTGCCCGATCTGATCGACTCGATCCTGGCGGGCGGCCGGATCACCCTCTGCACCCAGTGCGCGGCACGGCGGGACATCACCGAGAAGGACGTCCTGGAGGGCGTGCGGATCGCCGGTGCACAGGTCTTCGTGCAGGAGGCCATGGCGGACGGGACCCAGGCACTCGTCTACTGACCCGGCTCCGCGGGAGGAGCTACCGGCGGTTCCTGCCGTCGAGTTCGTCCCACCACGCGTCCGACGTGGGGTCGCCCGTCCGCTGCCTCCCGGCCTTCCCGGCCGGGCGCGGGCGTGCGTCCCGTGTCGTGCTCGGGGGCCGGGGCGGTGAGTCCCCGGACCGGGAGTCCCGGGCGGGGTCGTCCCACCAGCGGTCCTCCGGACCCCGCCGGTTGGCGACGATCGCCGCGACGGGCGGTATGACCATGGCGACCACACACATCGCCACCGCCGCCGGGACCGACCACAGGCGCACGAAGGCCCAGGCGGAGACGAAGAGGAAGAGGCACCCGCCCATCATCAGGAAATAGGCGCGCCTGCGCCGGGCGTACATGTCTCCAGCGTAGGGCTCTCCGGCGCGGAAGCACATGCGGAAGAACCTGAGGAAGCACCAGCGGACGGCACGAAGGGCCGCACCCCTGATCAGGTGGCGTCCAACCCCCTGGGGTGCGGCCCTCCGGCCGTATGTGCGCGTGAACTACACCGCGATGGCGACCTCGGCGAGGCCACCGGTCTGCGCCACGACCGTACGGTCGGCGGTGCCGCCCGGAACCAGGGCGCGGAGCGTCCAGGTGCCCTCGGCCGCGTAGAAGCGGAACTGCCCGGTCGCCGAGGTCGGGACCTCGGCGGTGAACTCACCGGTCGAGTCCAGCAGACGGACGTAGCCGGTGACGGGCTCGCCGTCGCGGGTCACGCTGCCCTGGATGGTCGTCTCGCCCGGCTTGATCGTCGAAGCGTCGGGGCCGCCGGCCTGTGCTCCACACATGGTGTTCTGTCCTTCTGGTCGGGGTCCTGCTGATCGGGTCCTGCGGAATTACTTGTTGGCGCCGAGCTCGATCGGCACGCCCACCAGGGAGCCGTACTCGGTCCACGAACCGTCGTAGTTCTTGACGTTCTCCTGGCCGAGCAGCTCGTGCAGCACGAACCAGGTGAGCGCGGAGCGCTCACCGATGCGGCAGTACGCGATGGTGTCCTTGGACAGGTCCACCTGCTCGTCCTCGTAGAGGGCCTTGAGCTCGTCGTCCGACTTGAACGTGCCGTCGTCGTTGGCGTTCTTCGACCACGGGATGTTGCGGGCGCTCGGCACGTGGCCGGGGCGCTGCGACTGCTCCTGCGGGAGGTGCGCCGGGGCGAGCAGCTTGCCGCTGAACTCGTCGGGCGAACGGACGTCGACGAGGTTCTGGCTGCCGATGGCGGCCACGACGTCGTCGCGGTAGGCGCGGATCGACTCGTCCTGGGCCTTGGCCGTGTACTGGGTGGCCGGGCGCGTCGGGACGGCGTCGGTCAGGTCGCGGGAGTCGAGCTCCCACTTCTTGCGGCCGCCGTCGAGCAGGCGGACGTCCTGGTGGCCGTAGAGCTTGAAGTACCAGAAGGCGTAGGACGCGAACCAGTTGTTGTTGCCGCCGTAGAGGACGACCGTGGTGTCGTTGCCGATGCCCTTCTCGGACAGGAGCTTCTCGAAGCCGGCCTGGTCGATGAAGTCACGGCGGACCGGGTCCTGGAGGTCCTGGGTCCAGTCGATCCGGATCGCGTTCTTGATGTGGTTCTTCTCGTACGCCGAGGTGTCCTCGTCGACCTCGACGATCGCGACCTGCGGGTCGTCGATGTGGGCCTCGACCCAGTCGGCGTCGACCAGAACGTCTGCGCGGCTCATGTGTTTCTCCTCCGGGGCAGTCTGCGGCGGGGTGGTGCGGTGTGCGGGGTGCGAGGTGTACGCGCAGGTGCTGGGAGCGGAACGCGTACGAAGGCACGGGTTCGGCCCTGACATCGTCGAAGGGCCGGGGGAAACGGGAGAGGGTCCCGCTCAGAAGGTGCGACAGAGCATGGCGGCGACGCGGCACAGGTCTACTGCCCGCCGCTTCGTGAGGTCCGCCTGTCGCTTCATGTGTCCGATCGTAGGGAGGTACGGGCGGAGATGTCACCGCCGTGTCGGATGATGAGACACGATCGTCCGCGATGCGAGACGGATCATGCGGGGAGGGCGGTCGCGGCGCGGGATCCCGGTCCCGGAACCCGACGGTCATCTACGGGGCGGACGAGCCCGTCTCACTATCTGGATCGCCGGGCGGTCCCGCTCCGTCGGGCCCCTACCCAGGGCGGCCGGAGGTTACCCGCGGCCGTCCCGTGTCGTGCCGTCAGCCCGCCAGTTCGACGTCGGAGCCGGTCATCGATATCTCCAGGCCGCCCGGCGCGACCTCGATCTTCTCCAGCTTCAGCCCCGCCGGCAGCCCGCCGATCCCGCGCTCGAAGTCGGTCTTCTTCCTGACCAGGTCCTCGATGCCGGGGATCCCCTCGCCCGGGACCTCGTCGGCGCGGACCTTGACGGTGTCGCCGTCGACCAGGGTGACCGTGGAGAGCACACTGCGCGTGACCGTCCGCTCCACCAGCGGGATCCGGACCGTGCCGGTGACCTTGACCTTGCCGTTGCCGCCGTAGGCGACGGTGACCCCGTCGTCGGCGGCCTCGGTGAGGGCCGCGTAGGAGACGAGGACGGTCCCGGTGGCCCGGGAGGCGGTCGCACTGGTGTATCCGGCGCCGAGCGTCACCTGGTGCAGCCGGGCCCGGATCTCACTGATCCGTATCTCCCGCCCCGCGGCCCTGGCGCGGATGTCCTCGACCGTGACGTCGACCTGGTCGAGCTCGGACCCCGCCACCTGGGTCAGGAAGGGGAAGCCCTTGATCGAGACGTCGGTGGAACCGGTCTCGACACCGCCGAAGGAGACCCGCTCCTCGGCCTCCGACTCCGCGAAATGGACGGCGGCCCGGTCCACGGCGACGAACACGCCGCCCAGGACCACGGCGATGATCAGCAGTATTCGCAGTGCGCGCATGCCTGTTGTTCCCCCACTCGGACCGGCCTGACCCCTGGTGCACGTGAGCCTACTGCCGCCGCGCGGCGCGCCCGGAGTGATCGACGAGCGGAAGGCCCGCACGGTTCCCCTGTGCGGGAGCAGGAGTGAGGGAACGTCAGAAACGTCCGAAAACGTCAGGCGATCGCACGGCCGATCAGATAGACGGCGGGAGCCGCGGCGGTGAGCGGCAGGGCGACTCCTGCCGTCATGTGCACGAAGCGGGACGGGTAGTCGTAGCTCGCGACCCGCAGGCCGATCAGCGCGCAGCCCCCGGCGGCGAAGCCGAGGAACGCGGCCTGCGCACCGAAGTCGGTGAACACCCCGGCGGCCGTTCCCGCGCCCGCCGAGGCGAGCAGGGCCCCGACGACCGAGACCGGGCCGGGCAGCGGCAGGGCCCTGACGAGCACGCCCGCGGCGACCGCGACACCGCCCACCGTCACCGCGTCGGGGACGGCCGCCAGGTGCCCGGCCGCCAGCACGGCGAGCGCCGCCGACGCGACGGTGGCCGTCAGGCCGTACATCCGCTCGTCGGCACCGGCGTGGCTGCGCAGCTGGAGGACGATCGTGAGCAGCACCCAGACGCCGAGCGTGCCGAGGATGGCCGCCGGGGCATGGCTCCGGCCCGCGACGAGCAGCACGGCATCGGCCACGACACCGCCGGCGAAGGCCAGGGCGATGCCCTGCCTGGCCGGCCACATGCCGTTGAGCCGGAACCATCCCGCGGCCGTCACGGCCTGGAGCAGGACGAGGGGCACGAGCAGGGCGTACGACCCGATCGCTGCGCCGAGGGCCAGGAGCAGCCCCAGCCCGGCGGTGATCGCGGCGGGCTGCATCCCCGGGGCGATGATCGGCGAACGCCCCTCGGCGCGGGCCCGCTGGGCGTCGGTGATCCGGCTGTTGCCCAGGGTGGTGGGCGCGCTGTAGCCGTCGGAGGTGTCTGCCGGAGCGACAGCGGCGGCGGGAGCGGCGGCGGGAGCGGGCGCGGCGACGGGCGGAGCCGTCGGGACCTCGGGCGGCAGCGGGTAGGCGCCCTGGGCGCCCTGCGGAGCGACAGGGGCAGCGGGAGCGGCGGGAGCCGCGGCCTGCCCGGCCTGGTGCTGCTGCGGCTGGATGGTCGGCTGGTACTGGGTGTCCCAGGTCTGCCCCTGCCACGTCTGGGTCGCCCCCTGGTCGCCGTCGTGGGGAGAACCCTGCTCCGGGTACACGGCGGGCGGCTGCTGCTGCGCGTACGGCTGCGGGGGCTGCTGCGGCTGCTGGTACGACTGCTGCCCGCCGTACGCCGCTTCCTGACCGTAGGCCGGGGCCTGACCGTAGGCCGGGGCCTGACCGTAGGCCGGGGCCTGACCGTACGCGGGGTCCTGGTTGTACACCGGGGCCTGGTCGTACGCGGGGTCCTGGCCGTGGACCGGGGCCTGGTCGTACGCCGGGTCCTGACCGTAGGCCGGGCCTTGGCCGTACGTCCGGCCGTACGGCTGCTGCGGTGGGTTCTGCGGGTTCTGCTGCCCCGAGGCCGGGTCGTAGGGCTGCTGTCCCTGGTCCTGCCGCCCGTGTCCCGGGTCGTACGGATACTGCTGATCGCTGTTGCTCATGGTCTGCGGTTCACCCTCCTGCGAACGGCGGGAGCACCTCGACCGTGCCGCCCTCGGCAAGCCGTACGGTCTCATGTCCACGGGTCCCCACAGGATTCCCGTCGATGAGGAACGAGCATCGGAGCAGTACGCGCGACAGCTCACCGGGGTGCCGCTCGCGCACCCCGTCGAGCGCCTCGGCGAGTGTCTCCGCCGCGTACGGCTCCTCCGCGGTCCCCGCTGCGGCCTTGGCCGCGGCCCAGTAGCGGATCGTCCCCGCTGCCATGGCGGCACCCCTTTCGTCGTGCGTCAGCTGTCCATCATGGATCACGCCGACTCCGTCCAGTCGGCGATACGGGCCAGCAGGCCCTCGTCCGCGGCGTTCTCCGCGTGGCCCATGCCGCGCTCCAGCCAGAGCTCGGCCCCGTCCCCGGCTGCCGCCGCCAGCATCCGGGGGTGGTCGACGGGGAAGTACGGGTCCCGGTCGCCGTGCACGAGGAGCAGCGGCGCGGTGATCAGCGGGACCGCCTCCACCGGTGAGAGCGGCACCGGGTCCCAGTCCTCCCGGTGGATGCGGGTGCGGAAGCCGTAACGGCCGACGAGACGGCCGGTGGGGCGGGTGACGACCCAGTGGAGACGTCGCATCGGGGCCGTGCCCCGGTAGTACCAGCGGGCCGGTGCGCTCACCGCGACGACGGCGTCGGTGTGCGCGTCCCGGGCCGCGTCCATGTACGCGCCTGAATGCGCCTGTGCGCGCCCCCCGTGCGCCGTATGCGCCCCAGTGCGCCGCTCCACCCGTTCGGTCCCAGGGGCGCGTTCTTCCTCGGCAAAGAATTCTCCGGCTTCCGGAGCCGTATACAGAGCCGCGTGCCGGAGCACCACGGAACCGCCCATGGAGAAGCCGACCGTAACGATCCGGCGGTGTCCCAGCGACCGCGCCCAGGCGACCGCGGCGGCCAGATCCAGGACCTCGCGGTCGCCCACCGTGGACCGTCCGCCGGACCTCCCGTGCCCCCGGAAGGAGAACGTGATCACGGCCGCACGCTGGGCGAACACCGCAGCCGCGCGCAGCAGCGCGGGCCGGTCGACGGCGCCGGTGAAACCGTGCGCGAGGACGACGGCCGTCCCGTCGGAGGCACCGCTTCCGCCGGCCCCGGAACCCGCCGTACACGGGGTGTACACCGCCTCGATACGGACCCCGTCACCGGTCAGCAATGTGGTGCGCCGGGGGACCGGCGTGATCGAGGGAACAGAAGAACTCATGAATCGACCCTCGGACACAGAACTCATGTGGGCTATTCTGCTGCGAAGAGGATCCGGGCAAAGCAGCCCCCGGGTCCTTTTGTGCTTTCCGAGCGTTGTTACAGCAGCGTTTCCACAAGCTCAGCGGTCCCCGGGCGCGGGACCGCACAGTAAAAACCGTATGACAGCCGTCGCGGGTGATGGCCGTACGGGAGTACGAAGCAGTGCCGCATACTCCCCCGGGTCCGACCCGGGAGTGCCCCTCTCGCAGGGAACGAGGAGGACCGACGTAATGGGCGAGCTGAACGTGCACGATCGACCGACGACCCGGACAGGTGGGCGGCGATGAGTTCACTGCTGCTTCTGACGAATGCCCTTCAGCCGTCGACGGAGGTGCTCCCCGCCCTCGGTCTTCTGCTCCACAGCGTGCGGGTCGCCCCCGCCGAGGGCCCCGCCCTCGTCGACACCCCTGGTGCCGACGTCATTCTCATCGACGGCCGCCGCGACCTCCCCCAGGTGCGCTCGCTGTGCCAGCTGCTGCGGTCCACCGGACCCGGCTGTCCGCTGATCCTCGTCGTGACGGAGGGCGGCCTGGCGGCCGTCACCGCCGACTGGGGCATCGACGACGTCCTGCTGGACACCGCGGGCCCCGCCGAGGTCGAGGCCCGACTGCGGCTGGCCACCGGCCGTCAGCAGATCACCGCCGACGACTCCCCCATGGAGATCCGCAACGGCGATCTGTCGGTCGACGAGGCGACGTACAGCGCCAAGCTCAAGGGCCGGGTCCTCGACCTGACCTTCAAGGAATTCGAACTGCTCAAGTACCTCGCGCAGCACCCCGGCCGGGTCTTCACCCGCGCCCAGCTGCTCCAGGAGGTGTGGGGCTACGACTACTTCGGCGGCACCCGCACGGTCGACGTCCACGTACGGCGGCTGCGGGCCAAGCTCGGCCCCGAGCACGAGTCGCTGATCGGCACCGTGCGCAACGTCGGCTACCGCTTCGTCACCCCCGAGAAGGTGGACCGCGCGGCCGAGGAGGCCAAGGCCAGGGCCGCGTCGAAGCCGGCGGAGCAGGAGGTCACCCGTTCGGAGCAGTCCGCGGAGGCCGAGATCCCGGAAGAAGCCCCGGTCCGGCCTGCCAAGCGGTAGGTCGATCCGCGTAGACTGCCGCGCGTGGCCAAGGTGACGCGGGACGATGTGGCGAGACTGGCGGGGACCTCGACAGCGGTCGTCAGCTACGTCATCAACAACGGACCGAGGCCGGTTGCCCCGGCCACGCGCGAGCGGGTGCTCGCCGCGATCAAGGAGCTGGGCTACCGGCCCGACCGGGTCGCCCAGGCGATGGCCTCGCGGCGCACCGACCTCATAGGGATGATCGTGCCGGACGCCCGGCAGCCGTTCTTCGCGGAGATGGCGCACGCGGTCGAACAGGCCGCCGCCGAGCGCGGGAAGATGGTGCTGGTCGGCAACTCGGACTACCGCGACGAACGCGAGGTCCACTACCTCCGGGCCTTCCTCGGCATGCGGGTCTCAGGGCTGATCCTCGTCAGCCAGGGTCCCAGCGAGCGCGCGGCGGCGGAGATAGAGGCCTGGGACGCCCGCGTCGTCCTGCTGCACGAGCGCCCCGAGGCCATCGACGACGTCGCCGTCGTCACGGACGACATCGGCGGAGCCCTGCTCGCCACCCGGCACCTCCTGGAGCACGGCAACGCGTACGTGGCGTGCCTCGGCGGCATGGAGTCGACCCCGGTGGTCGGCGACCCGGTCGCCGACCACATCGAGGGCTGGCGCCGTGCGATGCACGCGTCGGGACGCTCGACGGAGGGCCGCCTCTTCCACGCCCCGTACAACCGTTACGACGCCTATCAAGTGGCCCTGAAGCTGCTCGCCGGCCCCGACAGACCGCCGGCGATCTTCTGCTCGACCGACGACCAGGCGATCGGGGTGCTGCGGGCCGCGCGCGAGCTGCGGATCGACGTACCCGGCGAGCTCGCGGTGGCCGGATTCGACGACGTGAAGGAGGCGGGGCTGACCGACCCGCCGCTGACCACGGTCTTCTCGGACCGTCCGGCGATGGCCCGGGCGGCCGTGGACCTGGTCCTCGACGACTCGCTGCGGGTATCGGGGTCCCGGCGCGAGCGGCTCAAGCAGTTCCCGTCCGCGCTCGTCGTACGCCGCTCGTGCGGCTGCGGGGAACCGACGGTCACACCGCGGTAGCCCAGCGCGTCCTTATATCGGGCATACGCGGTTCTGCCGGGCTTCTCAGGGCACACTCAGGCTGCTCTCATGTTCGCTGGCCACTCTCGTAGACATGACCGACAGCCACCGCCCGAGCGGCGAGTACCCGACGTCCCCCTCACACGACAACGGTTCGCGCGACAACGGTTCCTACGCCGATGGTTCGTACGGCGAGGGTTCGTACGGCGAGGGTTCGTACGGCGAGGGTTCGTACGGCGACGGCTCGTACGCCGGTGCGCCGCAGGGCGGCTCCCCGTACGACAGCTCGTCGGACGGCCGCGCTCCGTACGGCGGCGCGTCCTACGGCGGTGGCGAGGCGGCCTACCCGCCGCCTCCGGCCCACGAGCCGGGGCAGCCCACCACTGTCATTCCCGCGTACGCCTGGCCGGCGCCCGAGCCCGTCCCGGCTGCGGAGACACCGAAGGCCGAGCGCCGGGTCAAGCGCCCCCTGGCCCTGCTGGCCGCCGTGGCGATCGCCGCCGCGGCGATCGGCGGCGGCACCGCGACCCTCATCGGCCAGCTCGCCGACGGCGGCTCCGCCGGCACCGGATCCGGCGGCGTCGTCAGCGGCACCACCGTCTCGCAGAGCAACGCGGGCACCGTCTCGGGTGTGGCGGCTGCCGTGTCGCCCGCCATCGTGGAGATCAGCGCGAGCTCCTCGGCCGGCGATGCCACCGGCTCCGGTGTCGTCATCACGGGCGACGGCGAGATCGTCACCAACAACCACGTCATCTCCGGCGCCTCCACGATCAAGGTGGCCCTCAGCACCGGCAAGACGTACACCGCCGACGTCGTCGGCACGGACGCCGACAAGGACCTGGCGCTCATCAAGCTCCAGGGCGCGAGCGGACTCAAGACGGCCACCCTCGGCGACTCCTCCTCGGTCAAGGTCGGCGACGAGGTCGTGGCGATCGGCTCGCCCGAGGGCCTCACCGGCACGGTCACCAGCGGCATCGTCTCCGCGCTCGACCGCGACGTCACGGTCGCCAAGGAGGAGCAGCAGGAACAGCAGCAGCAACAGGGCGGCCAGAACTGGCCGTTCGAGTTCGGCGGCCAGCAGTTCAACGGGGAGACCGGTACGTCCAAGACGACGTACAAGGCCCTGCAGACCGACGCCTCGCTCAACCCCGGCAACTCCGGCGGCGCCCTCATCAACATGAACGGCGAGATCATCGGAATCAACTCCGCCATGTACTCCCCCAGTTCCGCCAGCAGCTCGGGCAGCTCGGCGGCGGGCAGCGTGGGCCTCGGCTTCGCCATCCCCGTCGACACCGTCAAGGCCGACCTGGACACCCTGCGCGCCGGCGACGGCTCCTGACCCGGAGGTCACCATGAACCCCGACACCACGGACACCGGCCCCTCCGGACTGTCCCTGCCCCTCGCCCTGGCCGCCGAACTGGCCGCCCCGGCCCCCTCCGCGACCGCACCCCGCCCGGCCGAGGTCCGCACGGGCACGAGCCGCACGCGACGTGCCGCGCGACGGCGCGCGAACGCCGTGCGAGGCTGAGAGCCCAGCGCACCGAACCCGGCACGAAGGAAGAGGACGAAGAAGCGATGAGCCCCGCCGAAGACGATCCGCAGCGCGTCCTGATCGTCGACGACGAGCCCGCCGTGCGGGAGGCCCTGCAGCGCAGCCTCGCGTTCGAGGGCTACGGGACCGAGGTGGCCGTGGACGGCTACGACGCCCTCGCCAAGGCCGAGTCGTACGCCCCCGACCTGATCGTCCTGGACATCCAGATGCCCCGCATGGACGGCCTCACGGCCGCCCGGCGCATCCGGTCCACCGGGTCGACCACGCCAATCCTGATGCTCACCGCCCGCGACACCGTCGGCGACCGGGTCACCGGCCTCGACGCCGGCGCCGACGACTACCTCGTCAAGCCCTTCGAGCTGGACGAGCTCTTCGCCCGCATCCGCGCCCTGCTGCGCCGCAGCTCGTACGCGGTCGCGGCGGGCGGCCCCGTCCCCGACGACGACGTCCTGTCCTTCGCCGACCTCCGCATGGACCTCAACACCCGCGAGGTCACCCGTGGGACCCGCCGGGTGGAGCTGACCCGCACCGAGTTCACCCTGCTGGAGATGTTCCTGGCCCACCCCCGGCAGGTGCTGACCCGAGAGCAGATCCTGAAGGCCGTCTGGGGATTCGACTTCGAACCCAGCTCCAACTCCCTGGACGTGTACGTGATGTACCTGCGCCGCAAGACCGAGGCGGGCGGCGAGCCCCGCCTCGTCCACACCGTGCGGGGCGTCGGCTACGCCCTGCGCTCCGGCGGCGGTGACGGGTGACCGGCCTGCCCCGCCGGCTCCGCGCCCTCCCGCTCCGCTCCCGGCTCGCCCTGCTGGTCGCCACGGCGGTCGCGGTGGCGGTGGCAGCGGTGGCGGCGGCGTGCTGGTTCGTGACGCGGGAGCAGCTAGAGCACCAGCTGGACCAGTCGCTTCGCAGCTCGACGGCGATCGACGAGACGTACGTCCAGAACCTGCTCAACGCCTGCGGGGGCACCGCGGCCCGCCAGCGCCCAGCGCCCGGCTCGTACAGCGTGCAGATCATCGCCACCACCGGTGACCCCTGCGCCGCGCCACCGCGCCCCCAGCCCTTCCCCACGACGGACGAGGACATCGCCGTGGCGGGCGGTGACAGGGACGACGTCCTGCACACCGTCACGGACACCGATGGTGCCAAGCTGCGCGTCTACACCTACCAGATCAGGCTGGACCGCCCTGGCCCCGGAGCAATCACCACCCTCGCGGTGTCCGTGGCCCGCCCGATGGACGATGTCACCGACCCCCTCTCGACCCTCGCCTGGGTGCTGTTCTTCGTCGCCGGCGTCGGCGTCGTCGGAGCCGGCGCCGCAGGTCTGTGGATCGCCCGTACCGGCCTGCGCCCGGTGGACGACCTCGCGCACGCCGTCGCACACGTGGCCGAGACCGAGGACCTGACCATCCGGATCCCCGCGGAGGGCGAGGACGAGATCGCCCGGCTCTCCCGGTCCTTCAACTCCATGACCAGTTCCCTGGCCACCTCGCGCGACCGCCAGTCGCAGCTCATCGCGGACGCCGGGCACGAGCTCCGCACCCCGCTCACCTCGCTCCGCACGAACATCGAGCTGCTCGCCCGCAGCGACGACACGGGCCGGGCGATCCCGCCCGACGACCGCAAGGCCCTGATGTCCTCGGTGAAGGCGCAGATGACGGAGCTGGCCGCCCTGATCGGCGACCTCCAGGAGCTCTCCCGCCCCGACGCCACCCAGCCCGGCCCCCTCCAGGTGGTCGCGCTGCACGACATCACCCGCGCCGCGCTGCAGCGCGCCCGGCTGCGCGGCCCCGAGCTGACCATCACCGCCGAGCTGGCCCCCTGGTACGTACGTGCCGAGCCGGCCGCCCTGGAGCGGGCCGTCGTCAACGTCCTGGACAACGCGGTGAAGTTCAGCCCGGCCGCCGGGACGATCGACGTCACCCTGCACCGCGGCGAGCTGACCGTCCGGGACCACGGCCCCGGTATCCCCGCCGAGGAACTCCCGCACGTCTTCGACCGCTTCTGGCGCTCCCCCTCGGCCCGCCAGCTCCCCGGCTCGGGCCTCGGCCTGTCGATCGTGGCCCGCACGGTCCAGCAGGCGGGCGGCGAGATCGCCCTGCGCCCGGCGGACGGCGGCGGCACGGTGGCGTCGATCCGGCTGCCGGGGGCCCCGACGCCGCCTCCGAGGGTGTGAGGGCGGGCAGCTCAGAGCCGGCGACGGAATTCCGCAGCGAACTGCGGGCCACCGCCAGAGTCACGCCTGTCCAGCAGACCACGCGCATCACGCAGCGCGCAGGTAGCTGCCGACCCGCGACCGCAGGACGGCGGCGCGGTCACGCCTCGGCCTTCGCCGTCAGCCCCACCAGGCTGGAGAGGCCGTCCTCGGCGTGGCCGGCGCCCACGGCGCACCGGAAGAGGCCCACGACCACGGCCGGACGGGCGGTGCCGACGCCCGCGTCGGCATGGGTGTGCAGGATGTGCTCGACGCGCTGACCGACCCCGGTCGGCCGAAGGGGCCGGACACACTCCGCACGGATCGTGGGCACCGCGCGGCTCAGGCCAGGTCGTCGAACTCGCCCTCCTTGGCCCCGCCGAGGAAGGCCCGAAGCTTGGCGCGGCTGGTACGTACGACCACGTCCGGGTTGTCGCTCTCGCGCAGCAGTATCTCGCCGTCGTACTCGGCGAGTTCGAGGCAGTTGTTGCCCTCGGCACCCGATGACTTCGAGGACTTGCGCCACTGGATTTCCATGACTCTCACGCCTTCATGCTCTGGGTGATATCGCGGATGAAGTCCCGCGAGCTCTTCGGATCGAGAGACCGGCTTTCGACCCGGTCCAGCACGGCCCGGTAGTTCACGAGGCGGCTCTCGGCATCGATGAACGCGGGCCCCGTCGCGGTGTCCGTCTGTACGGTGTCGAGCTGCGGGACCGGACCGTAGACATATTGTGTCGAGCTGCCGATCTCCGGGAAACCGCCCGCCGCGAAGGGGATCACCCGGACCGTGACATTGTCGCGCTCCGACTCCGCCAGCAGATGCCCAAGTTGCTTGCGGGCCACACCGGAACCGCCGTATGTCATCCGCAGCGCAGCCTCGTGAATGAGAAACACGCAGGTGGGCGCATCTTCCCTGTCGAGCACATCGCGACGCCGCAACCGGTGGGAAAGCAGGCGACGGAGGCGTTCCGGGCTCAGCGGGGGCACAACCTCGGCGAACACGGCGCGGGCGTACTCCTCGTTCTGCAACAGCCCCGGCATGTACAGGATTTGCGCCGACCGGATCGCTACGGCGTGATGCTCAAGCTCCGCCAGATCGAGTGCTGCGCTGACGAGATCGCCCCTGTAGTCCTCCCACCATCCGTTCACGCGCTCTCCAGCCATCCCGGACAAGGCATCGACGTATGCGGCGTCCGGGCACTCGTAGTGACCGGCCCATGCGCGCACCCGTAGGGCACTCACTCCGAAGCGTCCCGCTTCACTGTTGCTGACAGTGGTGCGGTCCGTGCCCAGTGCGGCAGCCGCCTCGGTGAGGGACAAGCCGGTGCGCTCCCGGAGTCTGCGCAGTTCGGTGCCCACCCGGCGCTGACGCGCAGTGGGCGCCTTCCTCGATGCCATCGGACTCCCCTTTCCTTTCGAGCCTCAGTGTGACCCGTCACCCGACAGGGTTCACTTTGCCCATCACGTTACCCACATAGACCCAACACGTGAGGTAATCAAATCGCGATGCCTCAATCACCGCACCGCAGCCTTGACCTGAAGTGCAGCCGCTCCGAAGCGCCTTGAGAGAGATGCGCCCGCGCGGCCATCACCCCGGTTAACGAGCCGCGCGCCAGTTCGGATCGCATCACGTGGGGAGACCGTCATGACCAGCGCCAAGACCACCGCACCCTCCACCTCACCGCACCGTCGGGACGGCGAGGACTACCGGCTGTCCCTGCCCAACACCGCGCGCTCGGCCGGGATCGCGCGGCACTTCGTCACGTCGCTCCTCACCGGCACCCCGCACAGCGGACTCGTCGAGGATGCCCGGCTGTGCGTCACGGAGGTCGTGGCCAATGCCCACCGCCACACCCGTACGTCACTGATCCGCGTGCATGTCACGATCGGCCCCGAGCAGGTGACCGTGTCCGTCGCCGACGACACCCCCTGGACCGCGCCCGCACCCGGCGGGCCCCGCACCGGCCCCGCGCAGGAGTGCGGGCGGGGGCTGCTCCTCCTGGAAGAGCTCGCCCTGGCGTGGGGGGCGGACGTCTGCGGATGCTGCACCCCCAGCCACAAGGCGGTGTGGTTCACGCTCGCCGCTGACGCGGGGGTCGCCGCGTAGCGCTCGGCTCTCTCGCGCCCGTACGGCGGTGCAGGCCTGACCGCTCGCCGTGATGCACCGGCAGGCCGGCCGAAGGCCCGCCCCACCTCTACGGACCCTGATGCGCCCCACCACCGGCGCGGCTTCGCGCTGCGCTCCCCCGGCATGCCCTGATCCGGCATGGACCCGCATTCCCCGCACCTCGCAGGAGGTCGACGCCACCCCGGCCCGCCGCGCCCGGCCGCGTACGTGGCTGCCTGCCGTGACCTGGCTCGTCGGTGCGGGCCTGCACCCACGCGCCAGCGGAACGACACTCGCCGTGGCCCGGGACCTCGCGCTACGGATGGACTACCGGCTGGGGTTCGTCCTCTACGACCTCGAAGGCACCGCCGTCCGATGCGGGGTGTCGACGGCGACGGTGAAACGCCATGTCCGGGTGCTGCGGGAGCTCGGCGCGCTGGCGTGGCACCGGCACGGCACGAAGAGGAACCTCCGGCTCCCGGGACGCGCGTACACCGCGACGGCGACCATCTACGCGGCCACGATCCCGGCCGTCTACGACGCGGCGATGGGGCACCGGCTCGCGGGCACGGGCTACGGCGCCCAGCTGCGCGGCCTGACGGACGAAGGGCGGACGCGCGCGGTCGGCGCTGTCCGCGCCACCCCACAGCCTGTGGACAAGCGGCACCAGGGCGCGACCCTTCCCACACAGCGTGCACCCCATTCCCTCGGGCCCCACCACGACGTTCCCACCCCTGACCTCGACGGTGGAATGAACTACACCTCGCGGCAGAACCGCAGCACCAAGAGGGACGGAAGCGGCGTCAGAGCGTCACACCGCAGCCCGTGGCAGGTGGCCCACGACATCAGCGTCGCCCGGCAGGTCCGGCCGCTCGTCGGCTGGACCCAGCGGGAGGGTCTCCGCCGACTGGCCTTCGCGCTACGCCCGTTGATCGATCGAGGCCTGGACGCCCACGACATCGCGGCCGAACTCGTCGGCATGGCACTCGGCTGGCGACCCGCGCAGCCGGCCGGGTACATCACCGCCGCCCTCACCCGGGACGGGCGGGCCGGGGCGACCCGCCGGCCGGAGGAGGAGCTCACCGCCGACCCGGCCGCCCACCGGGAGTGGCAGCAGTGGCTGGCCGCCCGCCCGGCCGACACCCCGGCGCGCACGGACGACGACCGCCGCCACGCCCGGCTCTACGCGTGGGACCGGTGGTACGAGGTGGCCGCCCACTACGACGAGGACCCCGACGACGCCCTGGACCTCTACGGAACCCGGCTGTGCGCCTACGCCGTGAAGCGGTCCGCACGCTCGGCCGCATCCCCGGCGTAGTCACGCCTCAACCGGTCGGGTTGTGCCGGATCAGCGACTCCACCAGCCCCGACCGCGTCGCCGGATAGTCCAGCGGGACGATGCCGAGCCCGGTCCAGCCCGCCGCCTCCGTCCCGTCGAGGAACGCGTGCACCTGCGGGTTGAGCCGGTCGGAGTTCCAGCGGGGCGGCAGCAGGGCCGCCGTGCTCACGTAGTTCATGAACAGCTTGCCCGGCTGCTGCGCGGCCTTGCGGAACTGAGCCTCGATCTTCGGGTACTTGGCGATCGGTTCCGCCATGTAGTCGTCCTGGATGTCGAACAGCGCGGAGTCGGCGTACCGGACCCCCGGCAGGCCTCCGTTGTCGGCGAGCAGCACGACCTTGCCCCGGGCCGCGCCCAGGTCCGGGAGCGTGGGGTCGAGACGGAGGAGCGAGCGCCAGCCCTTGCCGTCGAGGTAGAGGTCGAAGATCCGCCGGAACGCGGCGTCGCTCTCCTCGGAGTACTCCTGCTTGACGCGCATCAGGACGGTCTCCGAAGGGTGCCGGGCCAGGAAGTCCCGGCAGGCGACCAGCACGTCGTCGAAGTTCAGGTTCTGGTACGACGCCCCGTGATGGATGGCGTACGCGTCACCGCTGATCCGGCAGCGGATGTCGAGGAAGCGGATGCCGCTGCCGAGCTGCTCGGCGACGGTGGTGTTCTGGCACGCCGTCCAGAGTCCCCCGAAGCGCGCCCCCGAGTTGTGGGTTCCCGGGATCGTCAGACGCCGCAACGGGGTGGAGTCGGCGATGCCGCTCATCCAGTCCTGGGTGCCCACCGCCCTCGCTACGGCCGGCGTCGTACCGATGACGACTCCGGTGGCGGCGGCCAGGGCGCCGGTGAGGAAGCTCCTGCGCGTGGTGGTGTACGGGCTCATGGGGACATGCCTCCGACGGCCGTGGGGGGAGTGGCCTTGGGATTATGACCTGTACTCATCAAGGGCGGAACAGGGCCTCGGCGGCACCCGAACCCCGCCACGCGGTGCGGACCGGCCGCGGGAACGGCAGCGGGGCGGTGAGCCGACCGGCCCACCGCCCCGTGCATCACGCGTACCGCCTACTGCACGATCGTGATCCGGTCCGTGGCCGGCGGGGCCAGCGGCGCGGTGGCCGTGGAGTGCGCCGCCAGGTAGGCGTTGAACAGGTCCAGGTCGGAGGGGCCGACCAGCTTGTTCGTGCCCTGGCCGAGGGCCGCGAAGCCGTCGCCGCCGCCCGCGAGGAACTCGTTCATCGCGACGCGGTAGGTCTTCGCCGGGTCGATCGCCTCGCCGTTGAGCAGGATCGAGGAGCTGACCACACGGTCGGCGCCCGCCTTCGTCATGTCCAGCGTGTAGGTGAGGCCCTTCGAGACCTGGAGGATCTTCGGGGAGGCCGCGTTGGAGCCGCTGACCTGCTGCTGGAGTGCGGCGACCAGCTGCGCGCCGGTCAGGTCGACGACGTTCATCATGTTGGTGAACGGCTGGACGGTGAACGCCTCGCCGTACGTCACCACCCCGTCGCCCTCGCTGCCCGACGCCGTGTACACCAGGTCGGAGCGGATACCGCCGGGGTTCATGAACGCGACGACCGCGCCGCCCTTGTCGGCGGGGGCCAGGCCCTCCAGCTGGGCGTCGGCGATCAGGTTGCCGAGCGGCTTCTCGGGGGCCGTGGAGCCGCGGCCGTTGATGTCGGCGGAGATGAAGCCCTGGGGACGGCCCGCGATGGGGGCGGCGAGCGTGTTCCAGCGGGCGATCAGCGCCGTCATGTCGGTGGCCTTGGCCTGGTCCCGGCTGACGACGTGGTTGGCCGAGGACGGCGACTTCACCGACGTACGCACGATGTCCTTGGTGCGGCGGTCGTAGGTGAGCGTCGTGTCGGTGTAGAGCTTGCCGAACGAGGACGCCGAGGTGACCATGCGCGGCTTGCCCGACGGGTCCGGCACCGTGCACACGTACGCCTGGTGGGTGTGGCCCGTGACCAGCGCGTCGACCTTCGGCGTGATGCCCTTGGCGATGTCGACGATCGGCCCGGAGATCCCGTCACCGGCGCCCGGGCTGTCGCAGTCGTAGTTGTATGAGGAAGAGGCCGGGGCCCCGCCCTCGTGGATCAGGGCGACGATGGACTTGACGCCCTGGCGGTCCAGCTCCTTTGCGTACGTGTTGACCGTCTCGATCTCGTCGTGGAACTTCAGGCCCTTGACGCCGTTGGCCGTGACGATGTTCGGCGTGCCCTCCAGGGTCACCCCGATGAAGCCGATCTTGACGCCGTTCTTCTTCCAGACCGTGTACGGCTTGAGGACCGGCTTGCCGGTCTTCTCGTTCGTCACGTTGGCCGCGAGGTACGGGAAGTCCGCGCCCTGGAACTTCTTGCCCTTCTCGTAGCAGCCCTCGACCGGGTGGCAGCCGCCGTTCTGCAGGCGGGCGAGCTCCGTGGCCCCCTCGTCGAACTCGTGGTTGCCCACGGTCGTCACGTCGAGGTCGAGCCCGTTGAGCGCCTCGATGGTCGGCTCGTCGTGGAACAGCCCCGACAGCAGCGGGCTCGCGCCCACCATGTCGCCGCCGGCCGCCGTGACGGAGTACGGGTGCCCCTTGCGCGCGGTGCGCAGCGAGGTGGCGAGGTACTCGACGCCACCGGCCGGCACCGACTTCACCGTGCCGTCGGCCTGCGTCTCGCTGACGGTCCCGGCGGAGCCGGCCGGCGGCTCCAGGTTGCCGTGCAGGTCGTTGAAGGAGAGGAGCTGCACGTCGACGGTGCGGGACGGGTGGCCGTGACCGTGCCCCCGGTCATGGGCGCCGGCCGGCATCGCGGCGACGAGCGCGCCCACGGTGGTCAGCCCGGCCACGGCGGCGAGCGCCCGCCGGGACGCACGGTTCTTCTGCGGAGTCGCTGACATCGGTCCCCTTGTGAGTGTCTGGATCCTGCGTGCGGCAGCCTAGAGTCAACGCGCGTAGCGCGACAGATGTGCGGGGTTACGAACTGGTTGCCGGACGCTCAGAAAGGGGTCGATCACCCGTAGGGCGTACATATCGAGCAGAAACGTCACCGCACACGGGACGACTGACGCGTGGTCACCACCCCCGGCCCCCCGGCCCCGCCCCGTACGCTCGTACCCATGACGACTGACGCACCCCTCCCCTCCCCCGGGCGCGAGATCGAGACCCTCGACGCGCTCACCCCCGAGCAGGCCGGCGCGGTCCTCGACCTCCTCGGCGAGGCCGCCGGGACCGACGGCCGGCAGGCCGTCTCCGAGCAGGGGCGGCTGCAGTTGAGGGGCGGGCACCGTGAGGGCGTCCGGCATTTCCTGCTCACCGTCGACGGTGTGCTGGCCGGATACGCGCAGCTGGAGGACGCCGACCCCGTCGAGGCCCCCGCCGCCGAGCTGGTCGTGGCCCCCGCCCACCGGGGCCGCGGACACGGCCGCGCCCTCGGTGCCGCGCTCCTGGCCGCGACCGGGAAGCGGCTGCGGGTCTGGGCGCACGGCGGCAAGTCGGCCGCACGGCACCTCGCCCAGGTGCTCGGCCTCTCCCTCTTCCGCGAACTCCGGCAGCTCCGGCGCCCGCTGGACTCCCTCGACATCCCCGAGCCGGCCCTCCCGCCCGGCGTCACCGTCCGCACCTTCGTGCCGGGCCAGGACGACGCGGCCTGGCTCGCCGTCAACAGCGCGGCGTTCGCCCACCACCCCGAGCAGGGCTCCCTCACCCAGCGGGACCTGGACGACCGCAAGGCCGAGCCCTGGTTCGACCCGAAGGGCTTCTTCCTGGCCGAGCGCGACGGCGAGATCATCGGCTTCCACTGGACGAAGGTGCACGCCGAGGACCAGCTCGGCGAGGTCTACGTCGTGGGCATCCTGCCCGACGCCCAGGGCGGCGGCCTCGGCAAGGCGCTCACCGCGACCGGGCTGCGCCACCTGGCCTCCCTGGGGCTCCCCACGGCGATGCTCTACGTGGACGCCGACAACCCCGCGGCCCTGTCGGTGTACGAGCGGATGGGCTTCGCCACCCACGAGGTCGACCTCATGTACCGCACGGAGTCCTGACCGGCACCGTGCCCTCCGTCCGGCGGACCCGCGCGGCGCCCCCACGGGCCCTCCGGGGTGCAAGCCTGCCCCGCCCCGGGTCCGCCCGGAACGGAGGGCACCGGTCCGGTCGAGTTCTCGATGATTTCTGTACTACGGTTCCGGAACCGGCAGGATCTCGTGGGGGGAAATCGTTGAGCGCGCGCATTCTGGTCGCCGAGGACGACGTGAAACAGTCTCGTCTCATTCGGATCTATCTGGAAAGAGAAGGAAACGCGGTGCAGGTCGTGGCCGACGGCCGCGCGGCGCTGGAACAGGCCCGTTCCTCGAAACCGGATCTGATCGTTCTGGATGTGATGCTGCCCTTGGTCGACGGGCTCGACGTGTGCCATATTCTGCGCGCCGAATCGGACGTTCCTATTCTTCTTCTCACGGCCCGCGCGACCGAGGAGGACATGCTCCTCGGCCTCGATGTCGGCGCCGACGACTACATCACCAAGCCGTACAGCCCCCGCGAGCTGACCGCACGGGTACGGGCGCTGCTCCGCCGGTCCGGGAAGGGCACCGGCCCGGTGGAACCCGTGGTGCTGCGGGTCGGCGAGGTGGAGCTGCACACCGAGCGCTTCGAGGTCCGGGTGGCGGACCGGCCGGTGGAGCTGACCGCGAAGGAGTTCTCCATCCTGGAGACCCTGGCCCGTGAACCGGGCCGGGTCTTCACCCGGGCGCAGATCATCGAGCGCGTCTTCGGCTTCGACCGGGACGTGCTGGAGCGGACCGTCGACGCGCACGTGATGAACATGCGGCGGAAGCTGGACACGGTCCCGGGCCGGGCCGGCCACCTGGAAACGGTGTACGGGCGGGGCTACCGCCTCGCGGACGCGCCCGACTCAGCCTCCTCCTGAGCCGCCGTCGCCCGCAGCCCTCGCAAGGGCGACCGTGAAGGTCGTTCCGGTCCCGACCGTGCTGCGCACATCGATCGTCCCCCCGTGGTCGGCGACGATCTGACGGGCGATGGACAGCCCCAGGCCGCTGCCACCGGTGGCCCGGTCCCGCGAGGCGTCGGCCCGCCAGAAGCGGTCGAAGAGGTGCGGCAGGTCCTCCGCCGAGATCCCCGTGCCGGTGTCCCGCACCTCCACGACGGCCCGTTCGCCGTCCGAGGCCAGGGCCAGGGTGACCGTGCCGTCCGGCGCGGTGGCCCGGAGGGCGTTGCCGACCAGGTTGCCGACGACCTGGCGCAGCCGGTCCGGGTCCGCGGTCACGTGGACCGGCCGCGGCGCCTCCAGCGCGAGCGTGATGCTCGCCGTCCGGGCCTGGGCACGGTGGGCCCGGTGGCTGGTCTCCAGCAGCTCGCGCAGGTCGACCTCGACGGGGTGGTACGTGAGCGCGCCGGCCTCCGCGAGGGCGAGGTCCCGCAGGTCGTCCACGATCCGCTGCTGCAGCAGTGCCTCCTCGTGGAGGGAGGCGAGCAGGTCGGGAGTGGGCTCGACGACCCCGTCCCGCAGGGCCTCCAGATAGCCGCGCAGGTTGGCCAGGGGGGTGCGCAGCTCGTGCGCGATGTCGCTGGTGAGGCGGCGCTGGTGCTCCTCGCTCGCCTGGATGGAATCGGCCATGCGGTTGAAGGCGCCGCCGAGCTGCGCGATCTCGTCCCGGCCCGAGGCCGGGACCCGCCGCCCGAGATCGCCCTCGCCCAGCCCCTTCGCCGCGAGCGTCATGGCACGGACGGGGCGCAGCACGGCCCTGCTCAGGAGCAGGCCGCCGAGGATGACGGCGAGGGCCACCCCCGCCGCGACGGCCACGGTGGGGGCGGGGGACAGGGTGGGCGGCGCGTCGTCCCGAACGCCGAGGCGGACCTCCAGGCGCGGCGGGGCGGCGGAACCGACCCGCGCGTCGAACACCCGCTGCAGACACGTGGTGAAGCGCGCCTCTGTCTCGCACGGCCGGATCGCTTCGAGATCCTGCGGAGTCGACGGATCGGCATCTCCGCTCGGGCTCTCGCACTGCGAGGACCCGCGCTCCGTGGTCACCCGGGGGACGCCGAAGCCGTCCGGCAGGGCCACCACCTCCGCCCCGGTACGCGTCAGGCAGGCGGCATAGGCCGTGGCCGCACGGTAGTTGGAGATCGCACCGGCGGCCTGCTTCATCGAGACACGCTTCACCTGCCCCTCGGGGAACCGCAGGTCCGGGCGCGGGTCGACCAGGACGGCGGGCTGACCGCTCAGCGCACGGGGGGCGCGGCCGGCGAGGGCGTCGGAGTCGGCGAGCAGGACATCGGACTCCGTGGCGACCCGGATGCGCTGGCCGGTCTCCTTCGCGAGCGCGGCCACCGTCGGCGCGATTCCGTCCCACGTACCGTGCTCGAAACCGTAGGCCCTGAGGTCTCCGGTGATACGGGAGACCTCCTGCCGGCCCGCCGTGACGGTCTCCTGGACCTGACGGTTCGCCTGGCGCAGGGTCAGCCACGCGGTGGCGGCCGTGGCGGTCATCGCGACCAGCATGAGCAGGCCGAGGACCCGGAGCCGGAAGCTCATCGCGTCCCCTCCCGCTCTGCCCTCGATGCGCGTGCGCTCACCCTGTCTCCTTCGGTCGAACGGCACGGACCACGGGCGCCCGGGCGGCATTTCCATGATCGCGGAATTGCGGGTACCGGTGAATACGGCCACGTATCCACCGGGAAATGGCGGATTTTCGTTCCCGAGATTTCCGGCCCACCATGAACCAGAACCAGTCATTCGCGGGCGGAATTATTTCTTCACATGTTCACGCGGACGATCGTTCTGGTGCCACCGCGTCCCTGCCGACGCAGAGGCCGCTGCTCTCACTCATGTGCCTTCGGGCATTCGTGTGCAGCGCCGAAGAAATGAACTGGGGGATTCAGAATGAAGAAGCTCAAGATAGCGGCGATCGTTCCCGCACTCGCGGCCGTCGCCGTGGCGGTCCCGCTGTCCCTCTCCACCCCGGCCGCCGCCCACGCCGCGTGCGGCAAGTCCGTCGCGGACGCGGACGGCGGCTCCTGGGGCAAGACGGCCAACGGGGCCAACGAGCGCAGCGGCTCCAGCACCGGCTGTGCCGTCAAGGGCGTCGCCTACAACACGCAGGCGCTGGACTACCACTGTTACACCCTCGGCAACGACGGCTACACCTGGACGTTCGTGCGGAACGACGCCACCGGTGTCACCGGCTGGATCCGGGACGACCTGCTGAGCGACGGCGGCAGCTTCGTGAGCTGCGGGATCTAGTACGCCGGAGGCCGAGGCGCGCCAAGTCGACGGGCGCACCTCGACCGACGTGACAGTGGCGCTCGGCGCGCCGAAGTGCGCGTGGACGTACGCGCGGAAGCAGGCGCCGGAGTACGCGCCGAAGTGACGAGGAACCAGGGGCGGCCACGGCCGGGGCCGCCCCTGGGCCGTACCGGAGCATGGGGTGACGGACTCCGCCCCCGCCCCCTGCCGCAATGGGTCTGCCATCCGCTTCCCTTCCCCTCCGGCCGTCCCGGCCGCCGGCTCGACGCCGCCTCCCCGTCCGGGGAGCAGCGCGCTCGGGAGCCCCTCCGCATGTCGGGTGCTCATGTGCCGGCCAGCGCCTCCGTCGGCGACAGCCTGCTCGCCCGGACCGCCGGATACAACCCGGCCACCATGCCGATGACCAGGGTCGAGCCGATGCCCGCCGCGCTCGCCCAGGCGGGGACGACCGTCGGCCAGTCGCGGCTGAGGGCGTACCCCGACGTGATCAGCGTCCCCAGTACCGTTCCGGCGAGACCGCCGATGAGCGACAGCAGCAGCGACTCCATCACGAACTGGGTGCGGATCTGCCCCCTGGTCGCGCCGAGCGCGCGGCGCAGCCCGATCTCCGGCCTCCGCTCCAGGACCGAGATGACCATGGTGTTGCCCACGCCGACCCCGCCGACCAGCAGGGCGACCCCACCGAGACCCAGGAGCAGGCCGGTCAGTGCCGACTCCGTGGCCTCGCGGGCCGCGAGTGCGTCGGAGGGCCGCGAGATCCGCACCTCACCCGGCTTCTCGGGATAGGCCGTGGCCGGGAGCACCCCCCGGACCGCCGCGACCTGGCTGTCCTCGGCCCGGACGTAGACCGTGGACGGATGGCCGTCGAAGCGGAGATAGGTGCGCGCCGCCGGCCAGCCGACCAGAGCCGCGCTGTCGAGCTCGGGCGCGAGTGGCACAGGATCGAGGACGCCGACGAGGGAGAACCAGCGGCCTCCGATCCAGACCCTGGTTCCCGGCGTGTACACGTCCAGCCGCTGGGCGGCCGTGGCTCCGAGTACGACCGCCGGGTACCGCTCCGTGGCGGAATCCAGCCAGCGGCCCCTGCGGACGTGACCGCCGACGGCGGGAAGGAGCTCGGCACCGGCGGCAAGGACGTTCAGGGAGCCGGTGCGGCCGATGGCGATGCGCTCGTTACGGTAGATGTGCGCGCTGGTCACCCCGGTCGCGGCGACCTGCCGCACCGGCGGGATCCGGCGGACCATCGCCACCGCTTCGTACGGCAGTTCGGCCTTCTCGCCCGCGAGGGACTCACCGGGGGCGACCCGCAGGAGGTTGGTACCGAGCGCGTCGAGCCGGCGGTCGACCTCGGCCTGTCCGGAGCCCGAGATGCCGACGACCGCGATCATCGCGGCGACCCCGATCGCGATGCCGAGGGCCGACAGGAAGACGCGTACGGGCCGCGTCCGCAGACCTGTGCCCCCGAGCCGTACGACATCGGCGGGTCCGAGCCGTGCGGGCCGCAGGCGCGACCGCCTGCGGGCACGGCCGGGCGAGGGCCCGGGATGCGGCCGGCGGACCGTGGGCTCCGTCCCCGCCGGGGAGTTCGTCGTGCTGTCCGTCACCGGGGTTCTCCGATCACCGTGCTCCGCGTGATGTCGCTGATCAGCCGCCCGTCGCGCATCTCGATACGGCGGGGGAGCTCGGCCGCGATCTCACGGTCATGGGTGATCACGACGACCGTGGTGCCGGCCGCGTGCAGTTCGCGGAGCAGGTTCAGCACGGCCGCTCCTGACGCGGAGTCGAGATTTCCGGTCGGTTCGTCCGCCAGGAGGACCGCCGGCTCCCCGATGACCGCGCGGGCGACCGCGACCCGCTGCCGCTCGCCGCCGGAGAGCTGGTTCGGCAGATGGTGCACACGGTGGCTGAGCCCGACCCGGGCCAGCGCGGCCGCGGCCCTGGCCCGACGGCGGCGCAGCGGGACCCCGGCGTACAGCAGGCCGTCCCCCACCGCGTCGAGCACCGGGACACCGACCGCCAGATGGAACTGCTGGAAGACGAAACCGATCCGGGTGGCCCGCAGCGCGGAGACCTCGCGGTCGGACAGCTTCGCCACGTCGTGGCCGTCGACCAGGACACGGCCCGAGGACGGCCGGTCCAGGCTGCCCATCAGATTCAGCACGCTGGACTTCCCGGAGCCCGACGGCCCGACCACGGCGATCAGCTCACCGTGCCCGATCCGCAGGCTCACGTCACTCACCGCGGCCACTCCCCCCGGGTACGTCTTGGAGACGGCGTCGAATTCCACGACGGCCGAGGACTCGCCGCTCACTCCGGAATCCTCACCTTCAGTCCCTCGCGGACAGCCGGCCCGCTCACTTCCACGTCGCCGTCCGCGAACAGCCCGGTCCGCACCGCGACGAACGCGCCGTCCGCCGTCTCCAGGCCATGGCCGCCCTCCGCGAGCGCGACCAGGGCGGCGACCGGGACGGTCAGCACGTCCTTCACCTCACGCCCCACGTACTCGACGGTGACAGGGCCGCTCTCCCACTTCCCCACGGCGCCTTGGTCCTTGATGGTGACGGTCACCGGCATGGTTGCCTCGCCCTCGCCCGATCCGCCCTCACCGCCGCCGCCCTCGGGCGCCGTCGCCTGGCGGCCCACCGACGCCACCTCGCCCTTCACCGGGGTCTCGTCGGGCAGCCGGATCGTGACGGCCGCACCCCGTACCGCCCAGGCGGCGTCCGCCGCGGAGGCGTCGACGACGACCTTGCGGGCCGTACCGGTGTACGTGAGAGCGTCCTCGCCGACGGCCGCGCCCAGGCGGACGCCCGGCCGGCCGATCCGTACCTTCCCGGCGGAGTAGATGACGTCCCCGACGCCGACCCTGCCGGTCCGGGGCAGCCCGAGCGACTTCTGCCAGCGTTCGACCGCCCCGGCGGTCCCCGTGGTGAACGTCTCGTCCACGGTGAAGCCGGTGTAGCCGAGTGCCGCGAGATTGGTCTCGAACTGCATCACGTCCATGCCCTTCACCGGCCCGGTGGCGTCGGTCCCGCCTCCCGCCCCTCCGGTGTCCGTGCCCTCCGGTGCCGTCGAGCCGGAGGGCACGGGGCCCTTGCCGTCGGACCGCGGCGCGCCCGACTCCCCGGACTCCCCTGACTCGGCCCCCGAGGCGGACGGGGCCACGGGCAGCCCGAGCTCCCGGTACATGGGCAGCGCCCCGTACAGGAGCACCGTAGGGCGGTCGTCGACGCGCAGAAGGGTCTCGCCGCGCTCCACCGACGCTCCCGACGCGGGCAGCCAGGTCACGGTGCCCGTCGCCTTGACCGGCAGGGGGATCTCGGCGCCGTACCCCAGCTCTCCGTCCACCGAGGTGCGTTCGGTCAGCGTCGCCCGGGTGACCGCGACGGTCGAGCCGGACCTGGGCGGTGCGTCCGCCCCTTCGTCCCCGCCACCTCCGAGCCCCAGAGCACCGACCACGGCGACGGCCGCCACGACGACCAGGGCGGAGACGATCAGCGCCGTGCGCCTCCCCCGTCCGCCGCGCGGCGCGCGGGCCACCCCGGGATCGTCATCGAGGTGCGTCACCGTCTCCGACATGATCAGCCCTTGCCCTTGCCCGGGTTCTCGGGGACTCCGACGATCGGTCCGCAGATACGGGCGGCACGCTTCCCGCCGGCCGAGGTCTGGTCCCACTCGCCCTGCCCGAGACCGTCGGGGCCGGGGTCGGGGAAGTCGGCGGCGCCGTTCTCCCGCATGCACTCGGCGTACTCGCGCTTGACCTTGATCTGCTCGGCGGAGAGCTTGGGCTGATTGCCCTTCTCCACGCTCTCGGGGACAGCGGCCTGGTACTCGGCGCACTTCTCCGTGGCGGTCCTGAACTTCTGGTCCTTCTTCATGGCGCGCGCCTGGTCGCCGCCGCCGAAGTCGATGTTCCCCTTGGCATCCGGGTCCGGCGCGTCGACGCCGTTCTCCCGCAGGCACTTCACGTACGCGCGCTGGGCGGTCACGTACGCCGCCACATCGTCCCCGCCGCTCTGGCCACCCGTCCCCGGGGCCGAGGCCGACGTGTCGCCGCCTCCGGCCGTCGGGACCTCGGCGCCCCCGTCGTCGCCGCCGCAGCCGGTCAGCGTGAAGGCCATGACGGAGGCCGCCGCAGCCAGCACCACCCAGTTCGTCCTCATCGTTCTCCCGCTCGCCCGTCGGGCCCTGCCGCGGAAGCGGTGGGCAGGCCGACCGTAGGACGGAGGTGATGAAGAACCCTTGAAGTTCCTGTCAGCCCGTCATGTGGTCGTGGGGGATCGAGGTCATCGCAACGACCGGGTGAACCAGCCCACTTGACGCGACCCTCCCCTTGCGCCACCCTTTCACTACTCAATTAGTGAAAGGGTGGTGAACATGGCAGAGTCCGCAGCGGTCGAATTCCGCATCGACCGGCGCAGCGGCGTCGCCACCTACCTCCAGATCGTGCAGCAGACCAAGCAGGCGCTCCGCCTCGGTGTGCTGGAGCCGGGCGACCGGCTGCCCACGGCCCGCGAGGTGGTCGAGGCCACGGCCATCAATCCCAACACCGTGCTCAAGGCCTACCGCGAACTGGAACGCGAAGGCCTCGTCGAGGCCCGCCGCGGCCTGGGCACCTTCGTCCGCCGCACCCTCGGCAGCGCGGCGGTCACCACCGACCCGCCGCTGCGCGCCGAGCTCACGGAGTGGACCCGCAGGGCCCGCGCCGCCGGACTGGACAAGGACGACGTGAGCGCGCTCTTCACCGATGTACTGGACAGCACGTTCGAGGGGGACCAGCACGCATGACAGACGCCGTGATCGAGGCGGACGGCCTCGGGATGACCTACGGGCGGAAGCGGGGGTGGGCGCTGCGCTCCTGCTCGTTCCGGCTGCCCGCCGGACGGATATGCGCCCTCGTCGGGCCCAACGGCGCGGGCAAGTCCACGCTGCTCGCCCTGACGGCCGGACTGCTCCGGCCCGCCGAGGGGTCGGTGCGGGTGCTCGGCACCACGCCGGCCGAGGCCCGCCCCCGCGTCGCGTACGTCGCGCAGGACAAGCCGCTGTACCCGCAGCTCACCGTGGCCGACACCCTGTGGGCGGGGGCGCAGCTCAACCCCGCCGGCTGGGACCGCGCGGCCGCCGACCGGATCGCCGGCCCGCTGCCGCAGGACGCGAAGGTACGCACCCTCTCGGGCGGCCAGCGCACCCGGCTCGCCCTGGCGCTCGCGCTCGGCAAGCGGCCCGAACTCATGCTGCTGGACGAGCCGATGGCGGATCTCGACCCGCTCGCCAGGCACCAGCTGATGGGCGTCCTCATGGCCGAGGCCGCCGAACACGGGACCACCATCGTGATGTCCTCGCACATCCTCACCGAGCTGGAGGGCGCCTGCGACTACCTCCTGCTCGTCGACGGTGGCCGGGTGAGGCTCGGCGGCGAGAGCGACGACATCGTCGCCGCGCACGCCGTACTCACCGGCCAGGTCCGCGACCTCGCCCCGCACACGGTCGTCGAATCCCGCACGACGGGACGTCAGATGACCGCGCTGGTACGGAAGGAGGGGCCGGTGGACCAGGCCGCCTGGGACGTCACGGACCCCTCGCTGGAGGAGCTGCTGCTGGCGCACCTGCGCTCACCGGAGGCCCCGCCTCTGCTGACGCCGAGCGCCTCGTACGCCCGCGAGGAGGTGGCGGCGGTATGAGCACGCTCACGCCCGTACGCCCCTCGCTGCGCGGTCCCGCACGGGTCGGGGTGCGGCAGCACCGGTGGACGCTGTGGATCGCAGGTGGGATCGCCCTGGCCGCGGTCATCGGCATGATCGCCCTGGCCCTGCGGTCGTCACACGTCGCCGAGGTGTTCGAGGCGACCGACTGCCGGGTGGACGGCGGCGCAGGCCGCGCATGCGATCAGACGACCCGCAACTACCTGGACAGCATGGTCACGTACCGTCGCATGTTCGACTACGTCGCCTCGGGCCTGACTGTCCTGCCCGTGCTCTTCAGTGCCTTCGTCGCCGGCCCGTTGATCGCCAGGGAGCTGGAGAGCGGCACCTTCAGAATGGCCTGGACCCAGTCGGTGTCGCCCACACGCTGGCTGGTTGCCAAGCTCGCGGTTCCCACCATGCTGCTGCTGGCTGTCACAGCCGTGGTGACAGCCGTGCTCGCCCGGGCCCGGTCCTACGGGGACACCCCCTACCCGGTCCACTGGCACGACGCCTATACCTTCAGTGGTTCGGGAGTCCTCCCCCTCGCCCACGTCATGTTCGGTACGGCCGTCGGAGCGCTCACGGCCCTGCTGATACGCCGCGTCATCCCCGCACTGACCGTTTCGGCGTTCGTCACCGGCGCGGCCGTCACGTTCTTCACCTACTGGCGCGCGGAGCTGTGGCCCTCTCGCACGGTCAGCGGCACAACCCTGAATGCCAAGGAAGGCATGTGGTGGGTGGAGACGGGCCACATCACCGGCGCAGGCGAACGGCTGCCGCAGGACGTGTGCGCGTCGGGCGCTTCCGCGACCGACTACGCCCGGTGCATGGCCGACCACGACGTCACCAGCCACTACCTCGACTACCACCCCGCCTCCCATTTCTGGCCCCTCCAGCTCGTCGAGACGGGCATCCTGCTCGTCCTCGCCGCCGTGGCCCTCGCGGTCGCCTTCCGCGTCCTGCGCCGCCTCCACGGCTGACCGATCGCCCCTGCCCGGGCCACAGGGGAGTCCGGGCAGGGGGTTCACCCACGGTGAGACAGGGACGTCACCGCAGTCACACCGCTTCCTGTACGTCATGTCATCGTTACCGGCCATTCAGACGGGCTTGCGACCCTCACGGGATGCAGCCAGCTCTGCCCGCCCCCCGCAACGGGAGTGGCCCCGGCCCGGGGACCGCTCCGGATTCTTCCGCGATCTTTCTCGGCTCCGACGCGCCTGAGGAGCCGAACGCGCGGAAGAATAGGTCCATGAGCCAGCAGCCCAGCTCCGAGGTCCCGGTCCAGCCCGCCCAGCCGTCGGTCGGCTCCCTCGCCGCCCACCGGCCGCACGCCGTCGCGGGCTCGGTGCCCGCAGGTCTGTCCACAGCCGCCGACCTGGATCCCGACCTGGACAACGACCCGGACGCGTACGAGCCCGAGTCGGACGGCGACGAACTGCCCCAGGGCCGGTTCCTCGACCGGGAGCGCAGCTGGCTCGCGTTCAACGAACGCGTTCTGGAACTGGCCGAGGACCCGGCCACCCCCCTACTCGAACGGGCTAATTTCCTCGCCATCTTCGCGTCGAACCTGGACGAGTTCTTCATGGTCCGGGTCGCCGGCCTCAAGCGCCGTATCGCGACCGGTGTCGCCACCCGGTCCGCCTCCGGGCTGCAGCCCCGCGAAGTCCTCGATCTGATCTGGACCCGCTCCCGCGAGCTCATGGCCCGGCACGCCGCCTGCTACCAGCAGGACGTCGCGCCCGCCCTGTCCGACGAGGGCATCCAGCTGGTCCGCTGGCCCGAGCTGACCGAGAAGGAACAGGCCCGCCTCTTCACCTTCTTCCGGCAGCGGGTCTTCCCCGTGCTGACCCCGCTGGCCGTCGACCCCGCGCACCCGTTCCCGTACATCTCCGGGCTGTCGCTGAACCTCGCGGTCGTCGTGCGCAACCCCGTCAGCGGCCACCGCCACTTCGCCCGCGTCAAGGTCCCGCCGCTGCTCACCCGCTTCCTGGAGGCGTCCCCGCAGCGTTACGTCCCCATAGAGGACATCATCGCGGCACACCTCGAAGAGCTCTTCCCCGGCATGGAGGTCCTCGCCCACCACATGTTCCGGGTCACCAGGAACGAGGACCTGGAGGTCGAGGAGGACGACGCCGAGAACCTCCTCCAGGCCCTGGAGAAGGAGCTCATGCGGCGCCGCTTCGGCCCGCCGGTCCGCCTGGAGGTCGAGGAGTCCATCGACCCGTACGTCCTGGACCTGCTGGTCCGCGAGCTGAAGATCTCCGAGACCGAGCTCTACCCGCTGCCGGGCCCGCTCGACCTCACCGGGCTCTTCGGCATCGCCTCGCTGGACCGGCCCGAGCTGAAGTACCCCAAGTTCATCGCCGGCACCCACCGTGACCTCGCCGAGGTCGAGTCCGCCTCCGCGCCCGACATATTCGCCGCCCTGCGCGAGCGCGACGTGCTGCTGCACCACCCGTACGACTCCTTCTCGACCTCCGTCCAGGCCTTCCTGGAGCAGGCGGCGGGCGACCCGGACGTCCTCGCCATCAAGCAGACCCTGTACCGGACGTCGGGCGACTCGCCGATAGTGGACGCCCTGATCGACGCGGCCGAATCCGGCAAGCAGGTCCTCGTCCTCGTCGAGATCAAGGCACGCTTCGACGAGCAGGCCAACATCAAGTGGGCCCGCAAGCTGGAGGAGTCCGGCTGCCACGTCGTCTACGGCCTCGTCGGCCTCAAGACGCACTGCAAGCTGTCGCTCGTGGTCCGCCAGGAGGGCGACACGCTGCGCCGCTACTCCCACGTCGGCACCGGCAACTACCACCCCAAGACGGCACGGCTCTACGAGGACCTCGGCCTGCTGACCGCCGACCCGCAGGTCGGCGCGGACCTCTCCGACCTCTTCAACCGGCTCTCCGGCTACTCCCGCCGCGAGACCTACCGCCGGCTGCTGGTCGCCCCGAAGTCCCTGCGCGACGGACTGATCGCCCGCATCAACAAGGAGATCACCCACCACCGCGCGGGCCGCCCCGCCTACGTCCGCATCAAGGTCAACTCGATGGTCGACGAAGCGGTCATCGACGCCTGCTACCGGGCCGGGCAGGCCGGTGTGCCCATCGACATCTGGGTGCGCGGCATCTGCGCGATCCGCCCCGGCGTCAGCGGCCTCTCCGAGAACGTCCGGGTCCGCTCGATACTGGGCCGCTTCCTCGAACACTCGCGGGTCTTCGCCTTCGGCAACGGCGGCGAGCCCGAAGTGTGGTTCGGCAGCGCCGACATGATGCACCGCAACCTCGACCGCCGGATCGAAGCACTGGTCCGCGTCACCGACCCCGCGCATCGCGCCGCCCTCAGCAGGCTCCTGGAAACAGGGATGTCCGACACCACCTCCTCCTGGCACCTGGGCCCCGACGGAAACTGGACCCGGCACTCCACGGACGCGGACGGGCAGCCGCTGAGGCACGTACAAGAGATGCTCATTGACGCCCGGAGGCGCCGGCGTGCGACGCCCTGACCACCAGACGACGACCCTCTCCGCGGAAGCGGTCCTCGCGCCCTACCTGCGCGAACAGGCCGCCTGCTTCCTGAGGGGCCTGCGGACGCACCGCGAGCACAGCGCCTCCGCGGACTCCGGCACGCAGACCGCCGACGAGGCCGCCCGCGCGCTCCGCCACGCGGCCCGCAGGATCAGCGGCACGCTGCACACCTTCCGGGGAGCGCTCGAACCCGCCTGGGCCGACCAGCTCCGCACCGAGCTGGCCTGGCTCTCCGGGACCCTGGCCCGCGAGCACGCCTACGCCACCCGGCTCGGGCGGCTGCTGGAGGCCCTGCACCAGCTCTCCGGCGCCTCGCTCCCGCAGGCACGCCCCGCCCCGGGAGAGGTCCGGACCGAGAGCGACAAGGAGCGGGCGGCACTCGGCGTCGGCGCGGCCCGGGCCGGGGCCCTCCTGGAGCGCCGGCTGACCCTCGCCCGGACCCGGGCCCACTCGGCGGCGCTCCAGGCACTGGGCTCCTCCCGCTTCCACGCCGTCGCCGACGCCGTCGCCCTGCTCGCCTCGGAGGTCCCCCTGTCCCCCGCGGCCGCGGAGCCCGCGGAAAGGGTCCTGCACGCCCCGGCGGAGCTGGCCGGGCAGCGGATGCTGGACGCGGTGGCCGCGCTCCCGCCCGACGAGGCGATGGAGCCGTACAACGAGGCCCACGACGCCCTCTGGCACCAGGCCCGCCTCCTGCTCCGGCTGCACCGGTACGCCCACGAGACGCTGCGGGGCGCCCCCGATCCGGCCCTGGCCGGGCCGCGGCACGCGCTGGACCTGCACCGCGACGCGGCGGAGGCCGCCGCGGCGGCGGCCTCGGCGGCCCGCACGCCGCGCATCGCCCCGGCGACGGCGTACGCCCTCGGGGTGCTCCACGCCGACCAGCGCCACGAGGTCGAGGCGGCGCGCGGCGTGTTCCGGGAGACCTGGCCGTACGCGGCGGCCGTGACCGCGCCATGAGCGACCTCGTGCTCGCGGCGGGCTGCGTGCTCTGGCGCCGCTCCCCGGACGGCGCCGGTCCGGAGATCTGCCTGGTCCACCGGCCCCGTTACGACGACTGGTCCTTTCCCAAAGGAAAGCTGAAGCGCGGGGAGACGGCGCTGGAGGCCGCCCTGCGCGAGGTCCTGGAGGAGACGGGCCACCGCTGTGTGCCGGGCGCCGCGCTGCCGACGGCCCTGTACATGGCCAACGGGCGGCCCAAAGAGGTCAGCTACTGGGCCGCGGAGGCGGCCGACGGCGCTTTTCAGCCCAACGACGAGGTCGACCGGCTGGCCTGGCTCTCCCCCGAGGAGGCCCGCGCCCGCCTGAGCCGCCCGGGCGACCGCGTCCAGCTGGACGCCTTCCTGCACGGGGCCCGGCCCGGCGTCTGAGGCCCCTGGCCGCACGGGCCCGGCCTGGCGTCCGAGGCCCCCGGCCGTACGGGACCGGCCCGCGATCCTCCATGCCCCGGCGATCCGAGGCCCCGGCGATCCGCCATGCCCCGCGATCCGAGGCACCGGCCCGGCCGCTCTACCAGCGGAACCAGCCCGCCCGGCACGGTTCACCTGCCGTTCACTCTCCCCCGTAGGGCGCTTCACCTGTTCTGCCTAATTTCGGACGTACCAGGTGCACGGCACGACGCCACGCACCACTCCTCATCGCACGCCGCCTCGACCCCACCAGCCGCGGCGGCTCCTGGAAGGAACACCCCGAAAGTGAAGCTTCAGCGCAAGAACCGGCTTCGTGCCACCGCGCTCGGTGCCCTCGCCGTCTCCGGCGCCCTGGTCCTCACGGCGTGCGGTTCGGACGACAACACCGGCACCGACGTGGAGGGCGGCAAGACGACGGCCGCCGCGTCGGACATCGCGTGCGACGGCGCCGAGGGCCAGCTGCGCGCTTCCGGGTCCAGTGCCCAGAAGAACGCGATGGACCTCTGGGTCAAGAACTACATGGCCGCCTGTTCCGGTGTGGAGATCAACTACAGCTCCTCCTCCTCCGGCGAGGGCATCGTCGCGTTCAACCAGGGCACCGTCGGCTTCGCCGGCTCGGACTCCGCCCTGAAGCCCGAAGAGGTCGCCGAGTCGAAGAAGATCTGCAAGACCGGCCAGGGCATCAACCTGCCCATGGTCGGCGGCCCGATCGCGATCGGCTTCCACCTGGAGGGCGTCGACAAGCTCACGCTGGACGCCCCCACGCTCGCCAAGATCTTCGACACCAAGATCAAGAAGTGGAACGACCCGGCGATCGCCAAGCTCAACGACGGCGTCAAGCTGCCGGACAAGGCGATCCAGCCCTTCCACCGCTCCGAGGACTCCGGCACCACGCAGAACCTCGGCAAGTACCTGAACGCCGCGGCCCCGGCCGACTGGAAGTACGAGGCCGAGAAAAAGTGGCCGGCCCCCGGTGGCCAGGCCGCGTCCCAGTCCTCCGGTGTCGCCACCCAGGTGAAGGCCGTCGACGGCGCCATCGGCTACTTCGAGCTCTCCTACGCCGCCTCGCAGGACATCACCACCGTCGACATCGCCACGGGCGGCGCCGCCCCGGTCGAGGCCACCTCGGAGAACGCCTCCAAGGCCATCGCCGCCGCCAAGGTCAAGGGCACCGGCAAGGACCTGGCGCTCGACCTCGACTACACCACCAAGGCCGAGGGCGCCTACCCGATCGTCCTGGTGACCTACGAGGTCGTCTGCGACACCGGCAACAAGGCCGAGACCCTCGGTTCGGTCAAGTCCTTCCTGACCTACACCTCCTCCGCCGAGGGCCAGAAGGTCCTCACCGAGGCCGGCTACGCCCCGATCCCCGAGGCGATCAACGCCAAGGTCCGCGAGACCGTCGCCGGTCTCAAGTAGCCCCACCGCACGACACGCACAGGCGGGCCGGTCCGGCGCACCCCTCCGGACCGGCCCCCACCCGCCCGACCCATCCGGTGCACCGCCGCCAGGGGAGCCAGCCGCTCCCCCACACAGACCGGAAAGACCATGGCTTCCACCACACCGCTCGACATCCCACCGGCTCCGCCGGCCACGCGCGGCCGCCCCAAGGCCACCGGGCGCGCCGGCGACAAGATCTTCCTGGGCCTCTCGCGCGGCTCGGGCATCCTGCTGCTCGTGCTCATGGCGTCGATCGCCGTGTTCCTCAGCTACCGCGCCGTGATCGCGATATCGAAGGACGAGGGCAACTTCCTCACCACCTTCGACTGGAACCCGGCGGGTGACCCGCCGGTCTTCGGCATCGCGGTCCTGCTCTTCGGCACCGTCGTCAGCTCGATCATCGCGATGGTCATCGCGGTTCCGATCGCTGTCGGCATCGCCCTCTTCATCTCGCACTACGCGCCGCGCAAGCTGGCCGCCCCGGTCGCCTACGTGGTCGACCTCCTCGCCGCGGTGCCCAGCATCGTCTACGGCATCTGGGGCGCCCTGGTCCTCGTCCCGTACCTCGAGGGCCTGAACCTCTGGCTCGACCAGTTCTTCGGATGGACCTACCTCTTCGAGAAGACCGAGATCGGCGTCGCCCGCTCGCTCTTCACCGTCGGCGTCCTGCTCGCGATCATGATCCTGCCGATCGTGACCAGCGTCAGCCGCGAGGTCTTCCTCCAGGTCCCGAAGATGAACGAGGAAGCGGCGCTCGCCCTCGGGGCCACCCGCTGGGAGGTCATCCGCCTCTCGGTCCTGCCCTTCGGCCGCTCCGGGATCATCTCGGCCTCGATGCTGGGCCTCGGCCGGGCGCTCGGCGAGACGATGGCCGTCGCCACGGTGCTGTCGCCGAGCTTCCTCATCTCGCTGCACGTGCTCAATCCGGGCGGCGGGACCTTCGCCCAGAACATCGCGGCGAAGTTCGGCGAGGCCGACGCGTTCGGGCGTGACGCCCTGATCGCCTCTGGCCTCGTCCTCTTCGTCCTCACCCTGCTGGTCAACGGCGCGGCCCGGCTCATCATCGCCCGCCGCAAGGAGTACTCGGGGGCCAACGCATGAGCCACGCCACCACCACAGACATCCAGGACAGGCGTCCGCGGACCTCGCCGGAACCCGGCGGGACCGGCCTCAGCAGCCGGAGCCTGCCCCGCTGGGCCCCGCTCGGCTTCGCCGTCGTGGCGGTCGCGCTCGGCGTCGGGATCTCCCTGGCGGCCGGCTGGCAGAGCCGCGTCCAGTGGGGCCTGATCTCCGCCCTGCTCTTCCTGGCCCTCTCGTACGTCGCCACGACCGTGGTCGAGAACCAGCGCCAGGCCAAGGACCGCCTCGCCACCAGCATCGTCTGGGTCTGCTTCCTGGCCGCCGTCGTCCCGCTCGCCTCGCTGCTCTGGACCACGGTCAGCCGCGGCTCCGAGCGCCTCGACGGCTACTTCCTCACGCACTCGATGGCCGGGGTCCTCGGCTCCGAGGACAGCGGCGGTGTCTACCACGCGCTGATCGGCACCCTGGAGCAGGTCGGGATCGCCACCGTGATCTCCGCCCCGCTCGGACTGCTGACCGCCGTCTACCTCGTCGAGTACGGCAAGGGCGCGCTCGCCAAGGCCGTCACCTTCTTCGTCGACGTCATGACGGGCATCCCGTCCATCGTGGCCGGTCTCTTCATCCTGTCGATCATGCTGATCGCGAGCATCGAACCGTCCGGCCTGATGGGCGCGCTCGCCCTGACCATCCTGATGCTCCCGGTCGTGGTCCGTTCCACCGAGGAGATGCTCAAGCTCGTCCCCAACGAGCTCCGCGAGGCCTCCCTCGCGCTCGGCATCCCGAAGTGGCGCACGATCCTGAAGGTGGTCCTGCCCACCGCGATCGGTGGCATCACCACCGGCGTCATGCTCGCCATCGCGCGCATCGCCGGCGAGACCGCACCGATCATCCTGCTGGTCTTCGGCAGCCAGCTGATCAACACGAACCCCTTCGAAGGCGCCCAGTCCTCGCTGCCCTTCTACATCTACGAGCAGTACAAGGTCGGCGAGGCCGCCTCCTACGACCGGGCCTGGGCCGCCGCCCTGGTGCTGATCGCCTTCGTCATGATCCTCAATCTCGTGGCCCGCGGCATCGCCCGCTGGAAGGCCCCGAAGACCGGTCGCTGACGCGGCCATCAGCGACCTCCCGAAAGAAGCAGTGATTCACATGGCCAAGCGCATCGACATCGGCGGCCTCACCGCCTACTACGGCTCCCACAGGGCCATCGAGGACATCTCGATGACCGTGGAACCCCGCTCCGTGACCGCCTTCATCGGCCCGTCCGGCTGCGGCAAGTCCACCTTCCTGCGCACCCTGAACCGCATGCACGAGGTCACCCCCGGCGGCCGCGTCGAGGGCAAGGTGCTGCTGGACGACGAGAACCTGTACGGCTCCGGCGTCGACCCCGTCACCGTGCGCCGCACCGTCGGCATGGTCTTCCAGCGCCCGAACCCCTTCCCGACCATGTCGATCTTCGACAACGTCGCGGCGGGCCTGCGGCTGAACGGCTCGTACCGCAAGAGCCAGCTGTCGGACATCGTCGAGAAGTCCCTCAGGGGCGCCAACCTCTGGAACGAGGTCAAGGACCGCCTGAACAAGCCGGGCTCCGGCCTCTCCGGCGGCCAGCAGCAGCGCCTCTGCATCGCCCGCGCGATCGCGGTCGAGCCGCAGGTGCTGCTCATGGACGAGCCCTGCTCGGCGCTCGACCCGATCTCGACCCTCGCCATCGAGGACCTGATCGGCGAGCTGAAGGAGCGCTTCACGATCGTCATCGTGACGCACAACATGCAGCAGGCGGCGCGCGTCTCGGACCGTACGGCCTTCTTCAACCTCGCGGCGGTGGGCAAGCCCGGCCGGCTGATCGAGATCGACGACACCGAGCGGATCTTCTCCAACCCGTCGGTGCAGGCGACCGAGGACTACATCTCGGGCCGCTTCGGATAACCACAGACGGCCTTGCGGTGCTGCATGGCGGTGCCACCACAAGGCGAAAGGGTCCGCCCCCGCTCTCCACAGCAGGAGAGCGGGGGCGGACCCATGTCGAGGGGGAGCGGACCGTCAGCCGAAGAGCAGCACGACGATGCCGTAGCTCAGCGCGGCCATCAGCGCCGCGGCCGGCATCGTGATGAACCAGCCCAGGATGATGTTCTTGGCGACGCCCCACCGCACGGCGTTCACCCGCTTCGTGGCGCCGACACCCATGATCGCCGAGGTGATCACGTGCGTCGTGGAGATCGGTGCGTGGAAGAGGAACGCCGAACCGAACATGATCGACGCGCCGGTCGTCTCGGCCGCGAAGCCCTGCGGCGGGTCCAGCTCGATGATCTTGCGGCCGAGCGTGCGCATGATGCGCCAGCCGCCCGCGTACGTGCCGAGGGAGAGCATCGCCGCACAGGCGATCTTCACCCACACCGGGATCTCGTCGTTCGGACCCTCGACGTCGGCGATGACCAGGGCCATGACCACGATGCCCATCGTCTTCTGGGCGTCCTGCAGACCGTGGCCGAGCGCCATGCCCGCCGCGGAGACCGTCTGCGCGATACGGAAGCCGCGCTTGGCCTTGTGAGGGTTGGACTTCCTGAATATCCACATGATCGCGACCATCACCAGATAGCCGACGACCAGGCCGATGACCGGCGACAGGAACATCGGGATGACGATCTTCTCGAGCACCCCGTCCCAGTGCACCATCGTCCCGCCGGCCAGCGCCGCGCCGACCATGCCGCCGAACAGGGCGTGCGAGGACGAGGACGGCAGGCCGTAGTACCAGGTGACCAGGTTCCAGATGATCGCGCCGACCAGCGCCGCGAAGAGGATGCCCATCCCCTTCTGGCCCTCGGGCGTGGCGATCAGGCCTTCGCTGACGGTCTTGGCGACCCCCTGGCCCAGGAAGGCGCCCGCGAGGTTCATCACAGCGGCCATCGCCAGAGCCGCACGCGGGGTCAGCGCCCGGGTGGAGACCGAGGTGGCGATGGCGTTCGCCGAGTCGTGGAAGCCGTTCGTATACGTGAAGCCGAGCGCGACACCGATGGTCACGATCAGCGCAAAGGTGTCCACGAGGTTCAGGACTCCTTGACCGCGATGGTCTCCACCGTGTTGGCGACGTGCTCGAACGCGTCAGCCGCCTCTTCCAGCACGTCCACGATCTGCTTCAGCTTCAGCACGTCCATGGCGTCGTACTTGCCGTTGAAGAGCTGGGCCAGCAGCTTGCGGTGGATCTGGTCGGCCTGGTTCTCCAGACGGTTGACCTCGATCCAGTACTCGGTGAGGTTGTCCATGGTCCGCAGACTCGGCATGGCCTCGGCGGTCAGTTCCGCCGCCCTGGCCAGGACCTCGATCTGCTGCTCGACACCCTTCGGGAGCTCCTCGATCTGGTACAGCACGACCAGGTCGACGGCCTCCTCCATGAAGTCCATGATGTCGTCGAGCGACGACGCGAGGTTGTAGATGTCCTCGCGGTCGAACGGCGTGATGAAGGAGGAGTTCAGCTGGTGGAAGATCGCGTGGGTGGCATCGTCCCCCGCGTGCTCCGCTGCCCGCATACGCTCCGCGATCTCGACTCGGGAGGCAGAATCCGCCCCGAGCAGTTCCATGAGGAGCTTCGAGCCCGTGACGATGTTGTCCGCGGAAGCGGAAAACATGTCGTAGAAGCTCGTCTCCCTGGGGGTCAGACGAAAGCGCACGTGGGGTCCTCGGGGTGCTTTGGATTCGGTCAGGCTGATGCTAGGCGCATCATCCGGCCACGGCTAACCGGCGTCATTCAGTGTCGCCCATCGGGCACAGTGATCAGCACGGCCCCCCGGTCACGTTTCGGCTGGATTCGTTACGATATACCCGCCAGGGGTATACAGACGGAACAGAACGGCACGCTCACCGCAGGCCACGAGGACAACGGAGGACCCCATGACCACCACCGAGGCCACCGACGCAGCCGGTCCGGACGCAGTCGTCACCGACCACGACCGCGGTATCCACGGGTATCACCACCAGAAGGACGAGCACCTCAAGCGCCTGCGCCGCATCGAGGGCCAGATCCGCGGTCTCCAGCGGATGGTCGACGAGGACGTCTACTGCATCGACATACTCACGCAGGTGTCGGCCTCCACCAAGGCCCTGCAGTCCTTCGCGCTCCAGCTGCTGGAGGAGCACCTGCGCCACTGTGTCGCGGATGCCGCGCTCAAGGGCGGTGAGGAGATCGACGCGAAGGTCGAGGAGGCCACCAAGGCGATCGCCCGCCTCCTGCGTACGTGACGGCGGCCGGGGAGGGGAGAGGTCATCCCCGGTGGCGGACCTGCCGGGGAATCGTCGGCGCCGGCTCGGCGCGGTCCACCCTGACGTTGAGCACCTCGTCGATCCGGTCGGGACTGAGCCGGTCCTCCAGCGCGTCGGCCGCCGCGATCATGAGCTCGCCGCACAGTTCGATCTCGGCGAGGGCCACACAGTCCTGAGCGTTCGGAGCGCTGAGCGTCACCACCTGCGTCACCTCTCTCTGCTGTCGCCGACCCGCTGGCGCACCGACTCCCTAGCGTAGGGAGCGCGGCACGCACCGCGCATGGCACGGAAGGACCATTTCGGCCCCCTCCCTACGGCGCTTCCGGGCCACTCCGGCCCTGCTGGACCCGGCCCGTGTAGATGTCCGCGTCGGGTGGCAGCTCCACCGCGACCGGCGCCCCGAAGCCGTACAGCAGCATCGTCGACACCACCGCCACCGGCGGGCCCTCGGTCGCGAAGGTGAAGCGGTGACGCACCTTCCGCAGCAGGCCCTCGTCGTCCAGATAGGCGTCGAAGGGCACGGAGTCCGTGCTGAACCCTTTCGCCGCGGCGGTCAGCGCCCCCCGCGAGGACGGCGAGGCCTCCCGCGCCGCCCGGCCCAGGTCCGCCGTCCCCCGGTAGTGCCGGACCGGCACCCCGGCCAGTTCCGTCCGTCCGACGTACGTCACCCTGCCCGCGCCCCGCAGGAGCTCGGCGGCGGCCGTCGGGTCCGTCACACCGCCGGTGACGAGATTGCCGTCCTCCAGGGTCGTCGTGTCGATCCGCACCCACTTGTCGTCCGGCACCCCGGCCCCGCGGTTCTTCATGTACAGCGCCCCGGGGGCCAGCAGCTCCGTGATCGGCCGGTGGTCCTCGGCGCCGGCGGCGTCCTTCGGGAGGAGGACCTTGATCCGGCCCAGCTGCCTGCGGAAGTCGTACGCCCCCTGGCCCCTGATCGTCACCCGGGTCCCGCCCGCCGCGGTCTCCATCGACGTACGCGTCTCGGCGCTGCCGGCGGCGGTCAGCGCCTCGGCCGCCCGCCGGACCACGGAGGCCGGGGAGGCTGCCGGGCCGGCCCGGGAGACCGCGCGCTCGCCCGTCCCGTCGGCACCGGCGCCGCCCGGCCCGGAGCATCCGCTGCCCACCGTCATCACGCCGGCGACGGCCAGGGCACACACAGCCAGTGCCCCGCCTCCGGACCTCTGCTGTCGCACCACCATCGCCTGCCAACCCCCAACGACGTACACCTGGCCGAGCTCCCGCCCGTCCCGCCTAACGACGGCCGGGGCGCCCCGTCACGCCACGGCCCCCCTCACGACAGCCGATCGGCCCACTCGCCGACCGCCGTACGGCGCCCCCGGTACCGTGGACGCGTGCATCAGGACCCCTCGGACTCCCCCGTCCGGAGCCCCTCTCCGGGACACACCACCACGACCGTCGAACGAGGCTCTTTCTGCCTGGCACGCTGCAGCTGCGGCTGGTCGGGCGCCGCCAGACGCTCCCGCGACCGGGCCCGCACCGACGCGCGGGAACACCTCGGGGAGCCGGAGGCCTAGAGCGCCTCCCGCAGGCGCCGCACCACCGTCCCGATGACCTGCCCGGCCTCCGGGAAGACCTCACGGAGGAACGCGAGGTCGTCGAGCGTGTCCCTCAGCTGCCGCTGATCCGGCCCGAGAGCGACCAGCGCGCCGCACCGGGCGGCTGCCCGGTCTCCTTCGAGCAGGGCGCAGTGCAGCACGAGCAGGCCCTGGTGCGCGTCCACGTCCTCACCGCCGTCCGTCGTGCGGGCGGCGGTGAAGATCCGCAGGGCGCGCGCGAAGTACGCCTGCGCGTCCTGGGGGTCACCGGCCGCACGCAGCACGATGCCGTGCAGCATCTGGTTCCAGCCGTCCCCCGGATCGATCCCGTCGGCCCTCGCGCAGTCGGCGAGCGCCTCCTCGTACCTGCCCATGCGCAGGAAGGTCCGGGTACGGCCGTTGAGCGCCCAGTCGGAGGCCGGATCGATCTCGACGGCCCGGGTGAAGTCGGCGAGCGCCTCCTCGTACCGCCCGAGCCTCTCGTACAGCTCGCCACGGTGGGTGGCCGCCACGTCGTACCCGGGCCTGAGACCGAGGGCCCGCGTGTAGTCGGCCAGGGCCTCCTCGTACCGGCCGAGCGCCACCTGCACCTGCGCACGGCCGTCCAAGGGCCACCACGCGGACTCCGGCCGGGTCTCGGCGGCCCGCGTGTAGTCGGCGAGGGCCTCCTCGTACCGTCCCATGGCCTGCTCGACGCGTGCACGGCGCGCGAGCGCCCACGCGTACCGCGGATCGATCTCGACCGCCCGGTCGTAGTCGGCGAGCGCCTCCTCCCGCCGATCCAGGGCCTCGTACACCTGCGCCCGGCTGCCGTACGCCCACGCGTACTGCGGATCGATCTCGACGGCCCGGCTGTAACCGGCGAGCGCCTCCTCGTGCCGGCCCATCCGCTCATGGAGCTCCGCCCGGCTCCCGACGGCCCACTCGTAGAGCGGATCGATGCCGATGGCCCGGTCGTAGTCGGCGAGCGCCTCCTCCCGCCGATCCAGGGCCTCGTACGCCCGCGCCCGGCTGCCGTACGCCCACGCGTACTGCGGATCGATCTCGACGGCCCGGCTGTAACCGGCGAGCGCCTCCTCGTAGCGGCCCATCCGCTCATGGAGCTGGGCCCGGCTCCCGATGGCCCACTCGTAGAGCGGATCGATGCCGATGGCCCGGTCGTAGTCGGCCAAGGCCTCCTCGTACCGCTCCAGAGCCTCGTACACCCGCGCCCGGCTGCCGTACGCCCACGCGTACCGCCGGTCGATCTCGATGGCACGGGCGAAATCCGCGAAGGCCTCTTCGTGGCGCCCCAGGTTCCGGTAGGCGTCGCCCCGGCTGCCGTACGCCAGGACGTACCCCGGGTCGATCTCCACCGCGCGGGTGCACTCGGCGACCGCTTCCTCGTAACGGCCCATCACGCGGTACGTCTCCCCCAGCCCGGCACGGGGGCGCGCCATGTCCGGCGCGAGGGCGACAGCAGCCTCGCAGTCCGCCAGCGCGCTCTCGTTGTCGCCCACGTGCCGGTGCTCCTCGGCCCGGACGGTGTACGCCACAGCCCTCCCCCGGGCGTCGAGTTCGGATGCGTCCAGCAGGAGGGTCAGCACGACCGCCCCCGGCTGCTCCTGTTCCGCCGCGGCCTCCAGGCGGTCACCCCACGAGATGAGGGCCGCGGCATCGGTGTCGCGGCCCGCACCGCCGAGGATCTGCGCCCAGCGGCGCAACGTGGCGATGTCGACACCGACGGCGGAGGCACTCTGGAAGAGCGCGTCGGGAAGGGCCGTTCGCGGATGCGCGCACAGCCGGTGATACGTCTCGTTCAGCCGGTGCTCCCGCCAGGCGGCCTCCTTCCAGAGGTCTTCGGGGTCGGCACCCAGGTCCGCCTCCACCGCGCGCCGCCGCCGCGCGAACAGCTCGGCCAGCCGCGTGTGCGCCTCCTGCCAGCGGACCGGTGACCGGGTCCGCCGGAGGCGCAGCATCGCGGCGCGTACGACGTCGTGGTAGCGGCAGCGGCCCGCCTGGGGAGAGACGAAGGCCAGACCGCGCAGCCACGCGTAGCCCTCGGCTGCCGCCTCCGGGACGACCGCCCGGTAGATGTCCTCGTCGAGCTGCAGCGGGAGTGCACAGGCCATGGCGGCCTCGCGCCGCTCAGGGGCCTGCTCCCACTTGAGGAAGCGCTCGACCGCGGTCTCGGAGGGATCGCCCATGGCCGCGCCCGCGCCCGGATCGCTCCGGGCCAGCATGTCGACGAGCAGCGGCAGCCGGCCCGAAAGGCGGAGCACCAGCTCGATGCCGGGTTCGTCGGTGACGCCGTGGGTGGAGAGGAGGGTGCGGGCCTCCTCCTCGGAGAAGACCTCCAGGCACACCTCGGTGACCTGGCCCAGCCGGTCGCCCCAGACCCGGGTGTCCAGACGCAGCTGCCCGGCCAGCACGATCTGCACGTTGACGGGCAGGCTGCCGTACTCCTCCCCGAAGACGATGGTCCGCAGCCAGTGGTCGAGGACCGGCCCGGTCCTCTCGTAGACGTCGAAGAACAGCACCACCCGCTCGCACCGCTCAGCGACGTCGGCCAGGTCGTCGAGGAAGACAGGGGCGAGACCCACGAGCGGGTTCATCACCAGCTGCACGTCGTCGTGGCTGCGCAGACGCGTGTTGAGCATCGCCCGCACCCGGTCCGCGCCCCGCGCCACCTGCTGCGGGTCGACGGCCCCGGTGAACAGCCCCGCCCCGGGGACCAGCGCTCCCAGCCCGGCCAGGCCCACCTGGGCCGCGACCGTGCTGGACGGCGACGCCACGGCCGCCACCGCTCCCGGCTCACCGCCCTCGGGCTGCGGGGCGGAGGCCGCGCTGTCGGCCTGGTGCCTGCGCTGACGGTAGGTGGACAGCTGCTTGTCGAACTTCCTGAGCGGATGCCCCTGCCGGCCGAGCCGGACGCTGACCGCCTCCATCGCCTCGATCGCGTCGTGCACGTCGTCGTCCACGTACGCGGTGACGACGGAGGCCTGCTCGCGGGCGGTGGCCTCCCACTGCCGCACGAGGGTCGACTTGCCCACGCCCCCGTTGCCGCGCACATGGAAGAGGAACGGGAAGTCCGCCTCCTCGGGATCCCTGGCGAAGGTCTCCCGGAAGACCGCCAGCTCGTTGCGGCGCCCCACGAACCCCGTACGCGCGCGCCGCTGGTTCACTTCCTGCCGTGACGGCCGCCGACCGGCCACATGCACCACCCCCGCGGTCCCCGCACATGATGCCCCGTCACCGGAGAGCCGACGACGGAACGATCGAAACCAGCCAATCCTCGAAACATGCGTGAGGGGAGCCCCGCCGGGGCTCCCCTCACGTCGTACGACCGCTGTGTCTCAGGCGGCGAGGTCCTTCTCTTCGGGCGCGCCGGAACCGCGGCTCGGCTCAGGGATCCCACGCGAGGTGCCCCGTCCGTCGGCGGCCACCGCACCGCCCGAGCGGACGAGCCTGCCGACCACCCCGGCGCGGGCCACGGCCCCCACCAGAGGCGTCAGCATCATCATCGCGAGCGGGGCGAGCAGCAGGGCGACGGCGGTGCCGAGGGCGAAGCCGCCGATCACGTCGGTCGGGTAGTGCACGCCCATGTAGACGCGGCAGAAGCCCTCGAGGAGCGCCAGCGCGATGGCCACCAGGCCGAACTTCCGGTTGGCCACGAAGAGGCCCACCGCGATGGCCATCGCCATCGTCGCGTGGTCGCTCACGAAGGAGAAGTCCGTCTTGCCCTCCACCAGGACCTCGAGCCCCTTGTGGTCGAAGAACGGACGCGGCCTCTCCACGAAGCCCCGGATCGGGATGTTGATGAGCAGGGCGATGCCGGCGGCGAGCGGCGCCCACACGAGCCCGGCGACCGCCGTCACCGAGTCCTCGGTCGTCCCGCGTCGGCGCACGCTCCACCAGCACCACAGGACCGCCAGGACCATGGCGAACATGATCCCGAATTCACCGACGAACTCCATGACCCGGTCGAACCAGGTCGGAGCGGCCTTCGCCAGCCCATTGATGTCGTAGAGCAGGCTGACATCGGGGTTCGACCCATCGAGTGCGAGTCCAGCCATCTGCCGCGGCCCCTTGCCTTGTCTGCTGCCGCGACGCACAACGGCGTGCGTCGCCTTGGTCTGACCCCCGTGGTCGGTGCGGATTCAGTGCCGCGTCACGCCATGATGCCGTCACGCCCGACTGCTCCGGGCAGTCACGCATGGTCATGTGCGCATGCTGTCCCAGTCCAGGGAACGGCCTGCCGGGTGCGTACGTTCCGCTCTCCACCGAATGATCACCATGACGTTATCGAAGAGTGACTCATCGTCGCAGCTCAGGGCCCAGGCTTCACGGAGAGTTCCGGCCACCGCCGACTGTGCGTCAGCTCTCCGGAAGCGCGGTGGGGAGCGCCGCGGCCCCGTCCTTCGTGACCCTTGTCGCACCGAAGTAGTCGGGGGTGTCGATCTTGTCGAACCGGATCACGGCACCGGTGTACGGAGCGTTGATCATGTACCCCCCGCCGACGTAGAGCCCCACGTGGTGGATGGCCCGCGAGTTGTTCAGGTCGTCCGAGAAGAACACCAGGTCGCCCGGGAGGAGCTCTTCCCGGGAGGGGTGCGGCCCGGCGTTGTACTGGTCGTTGGCCACACGCGGCAGCTCGATGTCGACGGTCCGGTACGCCGCCTGCGTCAGCCCGGAACAGTCGAACCGGCCCCCCTGGTCGGCCGTCCCGTTGCCACCCCAGAGATACGGGGTGCCGAGCTTCTTCTGCGCGAAGTAGATCGCCCCGGCCGCCTGCTGCGAGGGCTGCACCCGGCCGACCGGCTTGGCGAAGCTCTTCTCCAGGGAACGGATGATCTTGACGTAGTTCTGGGTCTCACTGATCGCGGGCACCCCGCCCGACTGGATCACCCGGTAGGCGCCCGCGTTGTAGGCGGCGAGCATGTTGTCGGTCGGGTCGCCCGGCACCTTCTTGACGTACCCGGCGAGCTCGCAGTCGTAGGACGCGGCGGACGGAATCGCGTCCGCCGGGTCCCACACGTCCCGGTCGCCGTCGTTGTCGCCGTCGATGCCGTGAGAGGCCCAGGTCCCAGGGATGAACTGTGCGATGCCCTGCGCGGCGGCGTGGCTCTGAGCGCTGGGGTTCCAGCCGCTCTCCTGGTACAACTGCGCGGCCAGGAGCGCGGGGTTGATGGCGGGACAGAGGTTGCCCCACTTCTCCACGAGCGGCTGGTACCGCGCCGGCACCGCCCCCTTGGCCAGCCCGACCGCCCCGCTCGCCCCGGAGATCCCGGCGGCGGCGGAGTACGTACCGACGACGAGCAGGGCGATGAAGCACAGGCCCAGCCCGATCCCACCGCCGACGAACACCCAGTATTTCCGCACCCCCCAACCATCCCCCATTCGGGCGCGGTTCACGACGCGATTCGCTGGTGTGTACGGGTGGATGGGGGCATGAGGGGGCGTCAGGGGCGGCCACGGGGGGTCAGGGGGCGCCGGCCGACCAGAAGGGCGAGCGGATGTTGGGGCGGGGGAGGGGGTACACCCCCTCGTAGGAGGAACCGTTTGGCGGAGTAGTGGGCGAGGCCACCTCGGACTTGTCTACGCAGGGGCTATCAACTTCGAAAAAGGCCTGCCCTTCGCCACCAAAGCTCAAGCTGACACCAAACCCATCCTTGGTCTGGGCATAGATCGCCGGAAAAACCAAGTCCTTGTTGACCGCTTTGATCCGGTAGTCACTATCACGCCAAAAACGTTCAACAACTCCAAGGAAATTCCCCCTCCTGTCAGCAGAAACAACAGTCATGACCGCACGCATTCGGGACACATCGCAGGCACCTTCCCCAGAAGGGCCATGCGCCCACTGCACGGACGGCCTAATCTCCCCCAAGACGGCATCGAGAATGCTATCCGCGCGATCTGCTGCCGCTTGCATGTTCATGTCGTCACGCTCCCCGCCGTTCGCCGCATTTTCCGTCACAGAGCACCCGATCACTGGCCAGCAGACCAACAGGAAGAGCACATTCCGCCAAAGCCTGAAACTCAACGCTGCTCCTCAGTTTTCACTCTGCCGCCCTGCCCCGCGACAACCATCGCAATATTGTCGGCAGACGCACTATCTCTTTCTGGCCCTACATCGAAGTATTGCGAGTGCGCATCAAAGCCGCCGGTAACGAGTGAAGGACCTTGATCCGTACGAAAGCGTCGAGCCCCAAAGGCTTCACTGGCTGGATCCTTTCCAAACCAGAGATCATCGTCACCGCGATCCAAGAGATGCCCGGCCACGAAACCGACCGGGCCCGCGGCAGCGGTCATACTTCCCTGCAACCTAGAAGGCGCCTTAGTTACCAAGTCATTTTCAGCTGCGCCAACAAACACGTTATCCTTACTCACACCCAAATCCTCAGCGCGATCCACCCCCACTCCGGGACTACCAACCAGGACGATGTCGTCAACACCTGCGATTCCACCATCCTGTTGGGTTGCGGCACCGACCGTACGCGACCCGTACGAGTGCCCAATGGCTGTCACATGAGGGTCCTCATTCGCATTTGTAGCCACTAGGCCACCCACGAAAGAACCGAATGCCTTCCCTCCAACTTCGGCCCGTTCATCACCCATAACATCAGCACTGTCAAATCCATCAGGGAATTGTGGCGCATCGTAGCCGAGCCATACCATTGCAGCACTGGAGTGATCATATTTTTGTGCACCCTTAGCCGTATCCCAGGCCCTTTTGATGTCCGCCTCCGCGAACCCCTTGTCCAATGACGTGTTCAGCCCTGGGACATAAGCGGCCACGTTCCTTGAGGTATCCGGGTTACCGAAGGAGACGATCGCCCGGCCGTTCCCTTCGTCCCCAATGCCGAGCAGAAACATGGGGGGCTGCTTCCCAGCCCCCAACTGCCGCTCGATCTCCCGCAAACCCGCCAGCTGCGTGACCGACTTGTCGTCGTCCCGCCCCTCCAGCTTGCCGATGAGCAGCGACAGGTTGTCCCTGTTGGCCGCGTCGCGGACCAGCGCCGGGATGCCGTCCAGGTTCCCGATCTGGTCCGGGTAGACCGCGAGGTACTCCTCGCGCTGTTCCTGGGTCAGCCCCGCCCACCAGTCGCGCCGCTCCACCGGCGACGCGTCGCGCGGGATGGCGTCCTTGAGGTAGGCCCCCGCCGCGTCGCGGACCTCCGCCGCGTCACCCGCCGCGTCCTTCCACGTGGAGGCCGGGACCTTCAGGCCGTCCTCCGCCTTCAGCCGGCGCAGGATCCCCGCGTACCGCCAGTCGATCTCGGCCGCTGCCCGCACTGCTCCCGTCACCCGGTCCGCGATGTCCTGTGCCCTGCCCGCGTGGGGGTTCGGTGCGACCAGGCCGGAGGGCGCCGTCAGCCCCGCTGAGCCGCTCGACGCCGCTGTGCCACCCCGCAGCGGGGCGCCGTCGACCAGGCCCTCGCCCCCTGCCGGGTAGGTCACCGACCCGTCCGCGTGCACCGTGAACTTCAGCGCCGCCGCGTCGTCGAGCGCCTCGCGCAGGGCCCGCTGCTGGGTCCTCATCTCGTGGGCCAGGGAGTTCAGCGTCGTACGGAGGAGCCCGCACTCGGTGTACACGTACTGGAAGTTGCGTCCCAGCTGCCGCAGCCGCCCCACCGCCGCCTGCGCCGCCTCGCCCTCCTGCGTGTCGCGGAGGCCGGTGAGGAGCTGCTGTTCGATGCGGTCCCGCGCCGCGTCGGCACGGTTGCTCGACCTGCCCCACCCGTCGGCCGCGCCTTCCAGCTCGCCGCACTTCAGATCCCGCAACTGCGCCCAGGTCAGCGCCGAACTCATCGCTCGTCACCCGCCCGCGGGACGGCCACCGCGGCGAAGGACGACCTGACGGCCTCGTTCGTGGCGCCCTGAGTCCGCGCGACGTCCCGCAGCTTGGCCGCCAGGCTGCCGCACTCGCCCTGCGCGGCCTGGATCCGGCGTTCCCAGGACTCCCGTACGGCTGCGAGCTCGGCCAAGGCGGTCAGTCGGCCCGCCCCGGCCATCAGCCCTGCATGAGCCAGAGCCAACTCGCCCCTGACCGGACCCAGATGGGCCACCAGCTCCTCCGCGCCCCCGGCGGCCCGCAGCCACGGCCCGTCGCTGTGTTTCAGCCTCGGCCCCCGGCCACCCGCGCTCGGCGGTCCCGCCGGATCATCCGCGACGCCCACCACGGCCACACCGCTCACCCCGTTCCTTGATCACGGAGCGGCACTGTGTCAAAGGCGGCACAGCCGACACGCCGGACGGAACCGTCCAGATGAGTCGGACCCCGGCCACCGCACGGAAGGGCCGGTGCCGACATCACCCGAACGCGCGACGCCCGGACCGCACGCTCCGAGCGGCGCCACGCGTCACAACGTCGCCACCGGGTTCGGGGACTCCGCCGGGATCGGTTCGACAATCTCCCACCGCTCGGCGATCAGGCCGTCCCGGAGACGGAAGACGTCGGCCACCGCGATGTCGAGTGCGCCTCCGGGCAGCCACCGCCGGGAGAACATCGTCACGTAGTCGCCTTCCGCCACGAGACGACGGATGTCGATTCGCAATGCGGACAGGGGCAGCTGTCGCGCCGCCACGATCCAGTCCGCCTTCGTCGTGGTCCGGAACGGCAGCCCGTGGTCCACGTAGTCGTCGCACAGCAGTGGGAAGACGGCATCGAGGTCGCCCTTGCCGTACAGCTCCAGGCAGGTCAGAACCAGGTCCTTGCAGTCAGTGCTCATGCCCGGAAGCGTGGCCGCATGGGCCGGACATGTCGATGAAGTCGGAGTTCATGGCCCCCTTCCGGATGCCACGGCTAGGGTCGGCCGTGTGGAGACCGTGGGCGGCCTTTTGCGTGAGTGGCGGCACAGCAGGCGGCTGAGTCAGCTCGATCTCGCGCTGGCGGCGGGCATCTCCCCGCGATACGTCAGCCTCGTCGAGACGGGCCGCTCCCGGCCGAGCGCCGCCATGGTGCTGCGGCTCGCGGCAGAGCTGGACGTGCCGCTGCGACACCGCAACCGCCTGCTGGTCTCGGCAGGGTTCGCGCCGCGTTACCGCGAGCGTCCACTGGACGGGCCGGACATGTCGGCCGTCCGCGACGCCGTGGCGCGGGTCCTGGGTGCCCATGAGCCCTACCCGGCACTGGTCGTGGACCGGCGCTGGAACATCGTGATGACCAACGCCCCGGCCGGGCACCTCCTCACGCACGTCGATCCCGCTCTGCTCGCCCCGCCGGTCAACATGGTGCGGCTCGGGCTCGATCCGCGCGGGCTCGCCTCCCTCATCGTCAACCTGGACGACGTACGTGCGTTCCTCCGCGCCCGGCTGGCGCGCCAGGTCGCCAGGACCGGCGATCCGGTGGTCGGGGTGCTGTACGACGAGTTCTTCGCGGATCAGGAGCGCGACGGTCCGGTGCCCCGACCGGCGTCGGAGGTGGCGGTTCCGATGATCTTCCGCCTTCCGGAGGGCGAGCTGAGGCTCTTCTCGACCATCACGACGTTCGGAACCCCCGAGGACATCACGCTCGACGAGGTCTCGATCGAGTCCTACTACCCGGCCGACCCCGACAGCGCGGCCCTCCTCCACAGCCTCGCCCAGGCACGACCGGCCTCAGGGCCTGGGCCCGACGGCTTCGTGCCCCGCGTCGACTGACAGCCCGGAACCACCCGCGCGCGATGCACCGTCCACCAGGGCACCAGGACACCCGCAGGAGGCCCGACCGGGCAGCCCCACCCACGCGCAGGAGACGACCACCCATGACCGTGGCCAGCACCCGCTTCCTCTACGTAGCCCGGCACGGCGAGGCGAGCCCGGACGAGACCGAGCTGACGGAGCGGGGCAGGAGGCAGGCAGCCCTGCTCGGCGAGCGGCTACGGGACGTGCCCCTCTCCGCCGTCCATCACGGCCCGCTCCCTCGGGCGGCGGAGACCGCCCGGCTGGTCCACGAGCAGCTCCGGCAGGACGTCCCCCTCCATGTCTCGGAGCCTGCCGGTGACTACGTCCCGTACGTCCCGCGGCAGGAAGAGCTCCCGAAGGATGCGGCCGACCGGCTCCTCGGATTCGTGGAGCAGTTCCCGGAGGCCGAACGCAGCCAGGGCCCCGAACTGGCCGAAGCCGCGCTGGCGCGGTTCACCGGGCCGGTGGAGGGTGCCGAGCCACGCCACGAGCTGGTCGTCACCCATGCGTTCCTGGCCGCCTGGCTGGTACGGGACGCCCTCGACGCTCCCGCCTGGCGCTGGTTGGGCCTCAACCACTCCAACGCGGCGCTGACGGTGATCCGTTACACGCCGGGAAGGCCCGCCGCACTGGCCATGGTCAACGACATGGGCCACCTTCCGGCGGATCTCCAGTGGACCGGCTTCCCTCAGGAGCTCCGCGTCTAAAAGAGGCCGGCCGAGGCGGACGGTTATGCCTCGTGCGGATGGTTTACGGGCCCCTGGTGAAGCCCGCGGGCCCGGCCGGAGTGGCGACGGGAGCAGTCCGTCTGCAGCTTCGAGACCCGGACGCCACCGGCTGACACGGCCCTACCTGATCAGGGGCGGCACGGTGCACTCCACCCAGAGCACCTTGCCGCCCTGGCCCGGCAGCCCACCCCTGATCGGGTACGCACCCCAGCTCTCCGCACACTCCCGTACGAGCTGCAGCCCGCGCCCCCGCTCCGACAGCACGCACGGTGCGTCCACGGTCCCGCCGGCGAACGGATCCGGGATCTCCGGATTGCTGTCCCACACCCCGACCCGCACCCGGTTACGCCCGGCCCCGCGCAGCCGCAGGGAGTACGGGCCCGATGAGTGCCGGTAGGCGTTGGTGACCAGTTCACTGGCCAGCAACTCGGCGGTGTCGATGAGATCCCGCATCCCGTGCACCCGCAGCACGGTCCGCAGAGTCGACCGGGCGATCCCGGGACCACGGGGATCCTGCGGAAGTTGGAGGGTGTACGCCCAGGGCGGCGTTACGGTGGCCAGAGCCATGGAAGTCTCCGTTCACGGAGGAGCGTTGGGGATGTGCGTGTCGCACGGCCCGGTGACGAGGCCGCTCCGTCGAGCGGGGTACTTCCGGGCGGGTGGCCTGGACCCAAGGTAGCCACCAGTGGCTAATGTATTAACCGAAAGCTGGGTAATGAGTGAACTACCACCCATGTGGGTGACAAGGCGGTCAAGGAGGCGAACCGGCCGGTGAGAACCAGCCCCACAGGTCGCCAACTGCGCCTCGGCAGTGAACTGCGCAAGCTCCGGGAACACGCCGGGCTCACCGCGACACAAGCCGGCCAGCTCCTGGGCGTGAAGCAGAACCAGATCAGCAACATGGAAGCCGGTCGCGTAGGCGTGAGCGCCGAGAGGGTCCGCACCCTGGCCGACCACTACGCCTGTGGGAACCACGAGGTCGTCGAGGCGCTCTGCGGCATGACCGCCGACCGCACACGCGGCTGGTGGGAGGAGTACCGGGAGATCCTGCCCGCGCCCCTTCTGGATCTCGCCGAGACCGAGCACCACGCGGAGCGGCTGCGCACCGCAGTCACCGTCCATGTGCCCGGAATCCTCCAGACCCCAGAACACGCCCGCGAGATCTTCCGCCAGGACGTGCCGGAGCTGTCGCCGCCCGAGATCGAACACCGCGTCTCGTTCCGCGTCAAACGGCAGACGGTGCTCTTCCGTGATCCTCCGACCACTCAGCAGGTCGTCATCCACGAGGCCGCGCTGCGCATGCAGTTCGGCGGGGCGCGGGTAGCCCGTCGGCAGCTGGAACACCTCGCGGAGATGAGCGAGCACTCACATGTCCTACTCCAGGTCATCCCGTTCGCGGCCGGAGCCTTTGCCGGGTCGGGACAGTCGATCTACTACGTCCACGGGGCTGTCCCCCAACTCGACAGCGTCAACCTGGACCAGTCGCACGGACCGGTCTTCCTGGACGCGGAAGAGCAACTCCAGAAGTACCGCGTGCTCCTGAGCCGGATCGAGGCCATCGCCCTCGCTCCGGAGCCGTCGCGCGAGTTCATACACACCATCGCCCGCAGTCTGTGAGGGATCCATGATGTCCGCTCCCGCTTGGCAGAAGTCGTCCTACTGCGCTCAGGGGAACTCGTGCGTGCACGTCGCCGCCGACCAGGGCTCGATCGTCCTCACGGAGAGCGGCGACCCCGGCGGCGCGATACTCCGGACCAGCCCGACCGCCCTGGCCGCCCTCATCCGCACCGTCAAGGAGACCCAGGCCCGTGGCTGACCTCCCCGCCGACTACATCCACGGGCCTGTCCCCAACTCGACAGCGTCAACCTGGGCCAGTCTCACGGACCGGGCTCCCTGGACGCGGAAGAGCAACTTCAGAAGTACCGCGTGCTACTGAGCCGGATCGAGGTCATCGCCCTCGCTCCGGAGCAGTCGCGCGAGTTCATACACACCATCGCCCGGAGTCTGTGAGGGATCCATGATGTCCGCACCCGCTTGGCAGAAGTCCTCGCACTGCGCTCAAGGTGAAGCCTGCATACATGTCGCCGCCGACCGGGGGGCGATCGTCCTCACGGAGAGCGGCGACCCCGGCGGCGCGATACTCCGGACCAGCCCGACCGCCCTGGCCGCCCTCATCCGCACCGTCAAGGAGACCCAGGCCCGTGGCTGACCTCCCCGCCGACCTCGTCTGGACCCGGGCCGCTCCCGAGGACGCGGAGGGCCCCGGGCCCTGGATCGAGATCGCGTTCGGACCCGGGGAGCTCGTGCATCTGCGTGAGACCGGCGACCCCACCACGGTGGTGACCACGACCGCAGAGAAGTGGGAGGCGTTCGCCAGGGGAGTCGCGGCCGGCGAGTTCGACCACTTCACCGAAATCCGGTCCACCTGACTGTTCCCAGCACGACCCCTGGGCGAGATCATCTGGAGCTGTGACCGACGAAGCGAACGCGTCCTCATGGCCTCCGGGCATCAGCGCCATCACCCTGTTCGTCGAGGACCTGGACGCCACCAAGGCTTTCTACGGTGAGGTCTTCGGACTGCCCGTGGTTTTCGAGGACAGCAACTCTGCGGTGTTCGGCTTCGGCGACACCGTCATCAATCTGCTGAGGGTCACCGAGGCCCCCGGCCTCATCGCACCCGCACGCGTCGCCGGCCCCGACGTCGGGTCCCGCATGCAGTTCACCCTGCCGGTGGACGACGTGGACGCCATGTGCGAGGAGTTGGCCGCCCGGGGCGTGACGCTGCTGAACGGCCCGATGGACCGGCCGTGGGGCATCCGCACGGCCAGTTTCCGCGACCCCGGCGGCCACATCTGGGAGATCGCCCGGTGACCGCATCGGGGATGCGGAGATACGGGCACTCCTGACCCGAAGCGTGCCTCTTGGACCGGCGCCGGTCGGTCCGAGGACCACGCGCTCGGACGGGCGCGATGCCGACCGCACGGAGACGGCTGTCAGCTGTCGTAGAAGAACAGCTCAAGATCCTCCATGGACCCGGGCCCTGTCAGGAACCCCTCGGCCTGGCCGATCTCGCTCTCCGACGGCACCCGGCTCTCCCGAAGGAGCTCCTTCATCCACGTCTCGCCCTGCTCGCCGATCGCATAGATGCCGGAGAGCAGCTCGGCCATACCCGCAGGTGTAGAAGGACGGCGCCCGACGACAGGCTGGAGTTCCCACCCGCCTGCTCGCGCGGCAAGCCGGAGCACCCCGGCCCAGTTGGCGATCCGCCCGATCCGTACGTGCCACGAGTCCTCGGTGAAGGGCGCCGGCCGGCCGTCGTTCAGGGCGTTGGTCGCGGCCATGATGTCCGCCACCCCTGCCGCTCCACGGGATCACGAACCCAGCTCCCCTCCTGCGCCTCGTCGACGGCGGCCGACCACCACTCCCAGGCGCCGTCCAGCCGGGCCGTGAATGAATCCATCCCGACAGAATCCCAGGCGTGCGGCCGTCAACCGTCAGGCGGGGGCCGATGCCCCTAGAACCGACGGGACGGGGAACACCCGTCCCGGCGCGCCAGGACAGGTGTCCCCGGTGGAGCGACCGCCGCAGCGGTCAGGCGCGGGCGAGCACCGCTCCGCCCGCGTACCGCGCGGACGCGCCCAGCTCCTCCTCGATCCTGATGAGCTGGTTGTACTTCGCGGTGCGGTCGGACCGGGACAGCGAGCCGGTCTTGATCTGACCGCAGCCCGTCGCCACCGCAAGGTCGGCGATGGTGGTGTCCTCGGTCTCGCCGGAGCGGTGCGACATGACGACGGTCCAGCCCGCGCGGTGCGCGGTGGCGACCGTGGCGAGGGCTTCGGTCAGGGTGCCGATCTGGTTGACCTTGACCAGGACCGAGTTGCCGACACCGGTGCGGATGCCCTCGCGCAGCAGCTTCTCGTCGGTGCAGAACACGTCGTCGCCGGTGAGCTGGCAGCGGTCGCCGACACGGGCGGTCAGCTCCCGCCAGCCGTCCAGGTCGTCCTCCGCCATCGGGTCCTCGATGGAGACGATCGGGTACGCGTCGATCAGCTCGGCCAGGTAGTCGGCCTGCTCGGTAGGCGTACGGCGCACGCCCTCCCCGGCGTACACGTACGCACCGTCGTGGAAGAACTCCGACGAGGCGGGGTCCATGACCAGGCCTATGTCCGTGCCGGGCCGGTAACCGGTGCGCTCGACGGCCTTCATGACGAAGTCGAGCGCCTCCTCGGCGGTGCGGAGCGCCGGGGCGAAGCCACCCTCGTCGCCGACGCCCGTCGAGTGCCCGGCGGACAGCAGGTCGCGGCGGAGCGTGTGGAAGATCTCGGAGCCCATACGGACGGCTTCCACGAAGGTCTCCGCACCGATCGGAGCGATCATGAACTCCTGGAAGTCCAGCGGGTTGTCGGCGTGGGCGCCGCCGTTGACGATGTTCATCATCGGCAGCGGAAGAAGGCGCGCGTCGGCGCCGCCGAGGTAGCGGTAGAGCGGCTGGCGGTGGGCCGCCGCAGCGGCCTTCGCGGCAGCGAGGGAGACGCCGAGGAGGGCGTTGGCGCCGAGCCGGGACTTGTCGGTCGTGCCGTCGAGCGCGACGAGCGCGGCATCGAGTCCCGCCTGATCGTCGGCATCACGCCCGACCACCACGGAGGCGATCTCGCCGTTGACGTGGGCGACGGCCCGGTCGACGCCCTTGCCGTGCCAGCGCCCCGCGTCCCCGTCCCGCAGCTCCACGGCCTCCCGCGCTCCGGTGGAGGCACCGGAGGGGACGGCGGCACGGCCGAGGGATCCGTCGGCGAGGAGGACATCGGCCTCGACGGTGGGGTTGCCCCGGCTGTCGAGAACCCTGCGGGCCGTGACGGACTGGATGACGGTGGACTCGACCGACGTGGAAGCCATGGGAGGTCCTTCGCGTTGACGCACGCCGCGGCCCTGCTGCGACAACGCTGGCGCGTGCCGCGACAACGGCGACTCTACAGCAATGCTGTTCAGTTGCGCTGTTCAGTTCGGCTGTTCAGTTGAGCTGTTCAGCTTGGCTGTGCAGATGAGGTGCGCAGCTTCGCTGGGGACCACCGGTTAAAGTTGCCTATGCCCTCCCCGGATCCCGCCGCCGTCGCCACCGAACTGCGTACCGCGATGGGCAAGCTCACGCGGCGCGTGAAGCACGAGGACCGGATCCCGCTCGGCCAGGTCTCCGTGCTCGGCACCCTCGATCGCGACGGGGCCATGACCACCAGCGACCTGGCGGCGGACCAGCGCGTGCGGCCCCAGTCCATGGCCCGCGCGGTCGGGCTGCTCATGGATCAAGGGCTCGTCGTCCGCCGGGCGCACCCCACGGACGGCCGTAAGTCCCTCGTGGAGCTCTCGCCCGCGGGACGGACCGCGCTGGAGGCGGAGCGCGGGCGCAGGGCGGGGTGGCTCGCCCAGGCCATCGAGCTCGAGCTCACCGGCGAGGAGCGTGAGGTGCTGGCACGCAGCGCCGCCCTGATGGACCGGCTCGCCGCGCGCTGACGGAGGTCACCCCTCCACGGCTCCCAGGCCCGGACCCGCCGCCGTCAGCCCCCGACGTACTCCCGCAGATGGCGCGCGGTGAGGGTGCTCCCGTCGGCTATGAGCTCCGCCGGTGTCCCCTCGAAGACCACGCGGCCACCGTCGTGCCCGGCTCCGGGGCCAAGGTCGACGATCCAGTCCGCGTGGGCCATCACCGCCTGGTGGTGCTCGATGACGATCACGGTGTTGCCCGCGTCCACCAGCCGGTCGAGCAGCGCGAGCAGCTGGTCCACGTCGGCCATGTGCAGTCCGGTCGTCGGCTCGTCGAGGACGTAGGTCGCGGCCTTCTCCGCCATGTGGATGGCGAGCTTGAGGCGCTGGCGCTCACCGCCGGACAGGGTGTTCAGCGGCTGGCCGAGCCGGAGGTAGCCGAGCCCGACATCGCGGAGCCGACCGAGAATGGCGCGTGCCTGCCCGGAGGTGAAGAAGTCGTGGGCCTCCGCCACCGACATCCCCAGGACCTCGCTGATGTTCCTGCCGTGCAGGGTGTAGGTGAGCACCTCGGGGGTGAACCGCTTCCCCCGGCACTCCTCGCACACCGAAGCGACGCCGGCCATCATGGCGAGATCGGTGTAGACGAGCCCGAGGCCGTTGCACTTGGGGCAGGCACCCTCCGAATTGGCGCTGAACAGGGCCGCCTTGACGCCGTTGGCCTTGGCGAAGGCCGTGCGGATCGGGTTGAGCAGACCCGTGTACGTCGCCGGGTTCGAGCGGCGCGAACCACGGATCGGCGTCTGGTCGGCGACCACGACCCCCTGCCCCGCCGGCAGGCTGCCGTGGATCAGTGAGCTCTTGCCCGAACCCGCGACACCGGTGACGACGGTGAGGACACCGAGCGGGATGTCGACGCTCACGTCCTGGAGGTTGTGCAGGTCGGCGCCCTCGATGGACAACTGTCCGGAGGGCTTGCGCACCTCGTCCCGCAGCCGTGTGCGGTGTTCGAGGTGGCGCCCGGTGAGCGTCCCGGAGGCGCGCAGCCCGGCGACGTCCCCGCTGAAGCAGATGCGCCCCCCGTCCGTCCCCGCGCCCGGCCCGAGGTCGACGACATGGTCGGCTATGGCGATCACCTCGGGTTTGTGCTCGACGACGAGCACGGTGTTCCCCTTGTCGCGCAGGCGCAGCAGCAGGTCGTTCATCCGCCGGATGTCGTGCGGGTGGAGCCCGATGGTCGGCTCGTCGAAGACGTACGTGACGTCCGTCAGGCTGGATCCGAGGTGCCGCACCATCTTCACCCGCTGCGCCTCACCACCCGAGAGCGTGCCCGCGGGCCGGTCCAGGCTGAGGTAGCCGAGGCCGATCTCGACGAGGGAGTCGAGCAGGTCCCTCAGGCCGGCCAGCAGCGGCGCCACACCCGGGTCGTCGATCCTCCGGACGAACGCGGCGAGGTCGCTGATCTGCATGGCGGAGCACTCCGCGATGTTCACCCCGTCGATCGTCGAGGAGAGCGCGGCCGCCGTCAGCCGGGTCCCCCCGCAGTCGGGACATTCGCGGAAGACCACGGCCCGGTCCACGAAGGCGCGGATGTGGGGCTGCATGGCGTCGCGGTCCTTGCTGAGGATCGTCCGCTGGACCTTCTGCACCAGGCCCTCGTACGTGAGGGTGTTGCTGTCGACCTTCACCTTGGTCTGCGGCTTGTGGAGGAAGTCGGACCACTCCTGCTCCGTGAAGTCCTTGAGCTTCTTGTCCGGGTCGTAGAGACCGGACTTCGCCATGACCTGCCAGTACCAGGAGTCCACCGCGAAGTTGGGCACGGTGATGGCGCCCTCCGTCATCGACTTCTCCCGGTCGACCAACTGGTCGATGTTGATGTCGGAGATCTGGCCGACGCCCTCGCACCGCGGGCACATGCCCTCCGGCAGGTTGAAGCTGAAGGCGCCCGATGTCCCGATGTGCGGGGTCCCGAGCCGTGAGAACACGATCCGGAGCATCGTGTAGGCGTCGGTGGCGGTGCCGACGGTGGACCGGGAGTTGGCCCCCATCCGCTCCTGGTCGACCACGATCGCGGCACTCAGATTGTGCAGCGCGTCCACGTCGGGGCGGCCCAGGCTCGGCATGAACGACTGGACGAAGGCGGTGTACGTCTCGTTGATCAGACGCTGCGACTCGGCCGCGATGGTGCCGAAGACGAGCGAGGACTTACCGGACCCGGACACCCCGGTGAACACCGTCAGCCGGCGCTTCGGGATGTCCAGCGAGACATCGGTGAGGTTGTTCTCGCGCGCGCCCCGGACCTGGATGACATGGTGGCCGTCGGCGGGAGGCGTCGCAGGAGTCGTCATGCGTCGACCGTAATCGAGGCCACTGACAACGCCCCCGGCCGTTGACACCGGCGCCGCCCCGTTGCTTGGCTGGACCGAGGGCAACAAGCGCTTACCCTACGGGCTTTGGAGCGTGCTGGTGGATCTCTCGCGTCGTTCCGCACTGTCCGTGATCCCCGCAGCCGCGCTCTGGGCGATGTCCCAGGGGCTGCGCGCCGAGGCGTCGTCCCGGCAGGGTCAGTCCGCCGCCCCGGGTGCCCCGGCGTCCCCGGACGAGGCCGCGGCGATCCTGCTCCGCAACACGGTCGCGATATTCGCCGGCACCGCCGGATCCAACACCCGCCCCGAGGTGGCCCCGAAGCTCGCCTCGCTGCGGGCGACGGCGGACGCCCGGCTCGCCGCGATGGACGGCGCGGGGACGGACGAGCTCTTCGCGGGCGTCCCCCTCGGCACGAGCGACCCCAACCTGAGCACGTCGTACCAGTACCTCTACGAGACGGCCCTCGCCACCTGCCTCCCCGGCACCGAGGACGCCTCCGCCCCGCGCGACACCACAGCGGTCCGGCGCCGGGTCGTCGACGGCCTGGCCCGCCTCCACGACGGCTGGTTCGGCGACCAGTCGAAGGGCTACTACGGCAACTGGTTCCACTGGGAGATCGGGATCCCGTCCTACGTGACCAAGACCCTGGTCCTCCTCAGGGACGAGGTCGAGGCGTACCGGCCGGACCTCACAGCGGCCTACATCGCCTCCATGGACGCGTACCTCCGCAACGGCAAGGACGGCGACGTCGATCTCGACTCGCGCTTCCACACGGGCGCCAATCTCGCCGACATCACGACGAACCGAATCCTCCAGGGCGCCCTGCTCGGCGACGACACGCGCATCACGAAGGCCCTGGCCGACCAGCTGACCGTCTTCGCGACGGTCGACCCCTACCGGCCGCAGCACGGCGTCACCGACGGCTTCTACGCCGACGGGTCCTTCGTCCAGCACGCCTCCGTCGCGTACACCGGGTCCTACGGCAAGGGGCTTCTCACCCGGATCGTCCAGACCGTCAAGATCCTCGACGGCACCGGCTACGTGCCCGACTCCACCCTCACCGGCGTCGTACAGGGCTGGGTCGCCGACGGCTTCGCCCCGCTGATCCACGAGGGCTGGATGATGGAGGCCGTCAAGGGCCGCGCCGTCTCCCGCCCGGGCACCGGCTACGCGGACGTGACCGCCGTCGTGGAGGCCGTCGTCGACCTCTCCTCGCACACGTCCGGCAGCGACGCCGAAGCCCTGGAGAGCTACGTCAGACACGTCCGGCAGACGTCGAAGGCGGGCGTCGACCCGACGTCCTTCGTCTCCCCCGTGAGCATCGCCCGCTACGCCGACATCGTGAACACCCCCGGGCCCGCCAGGGACCTCGCCGCCGCCTCCTCCCACGCCGCGTTCAACGCCATGGACCGGACCGTCCACCGCAGGCCCGGCTACTCCTTCGCGCTCGCCCGCAGCTCCACGCGCGTCAGCATGTACGAGTACATGAGTGGCGAAAACCTGATGCCGTGGTTCCAGGGCACCGGCGCCCACTACCTCTACCTCTCCGGCGCGGACCAGCGGGAGGCGTTCGGCATCGACTACTTCACCGCCGTCCCGCCCCACCGCCTCGCAGGAGTCACCGCTCCCGTGGAGACGCGCCGCACCGTCCCCGAGCTCTACGGCACCCTCTGGTACGACAACCCCGAACGCGGCTTCACCTCGTCCTCCGAGTCGCAGAACACCTACGTCTACTTCCCCCGCGCCACCCACCCGTTCTCCGGCGGCGTCCGCCTCGGCGCCTACGGGGCCGCCGGTCTCGTCCAGTCCGACGACGCCGCGTACGCAGCCCAGCAGGCCGGCGCGCTGCCCGACGACTTCGTCGCCTACGCCGCTGCGGCGGCCACCAAGTCGTGGTTCATGTTCGACGACGAGATCCTCGTCCTCGCGTCGGGTGTGACCGGCCTGGCCGGCCGCGCGGTGACCACGACGGTCGACAGCCGCATCGCGGGCCCCTCCGCCCCCGTCACCCTCACGGGCGGCCTCCGCGACGGGTCGCCCTGGCGGAGGACCGGGTCCGCCCCTCCGGCCTGGCTGCGGTACGCCGACGACAGCAACCGCACCGCGGTCGGGTACGTCTTCCTGTCCGGCCCACCGCCGGTCGTCACCCTCGACACGGTCACCCGGAGCCGGCGCCTCGTCCGTCTCGCCAACGCGGACACAGCGGTGACCAAGCAGGTCTTCACACTGTCCTACGAGCAGTCCGCCCGTGAACGGCCCGCCTCCATGGCGTACGCCCTCGTCCCGAACGCCTCCGCACGGCAGCTGGCCTCCTACGCCCACGGCCCGCTCTCCGTCCTGTCCCACACGGTCCGCCTCCACGCCGCGGCACACACGCACCTCGGCATCACCGCCGCGAACGCCTTCACCCCGGGGACCCACCGGGCGGGCAGGCTCTCGATCGACGGTCCGGCCTCCGTCCTGCTGCGCCGGAGCGCGAGCGGCACGTACACCGTCGCGGTGTCCGACCCCACGACGGCACGGCGCACCGTCTCGGTCACGCTCCACGGCAGGCCCCTGCGACCCGTGGCGGCCGACGCCGGGGTCCGCGTCCACCCCGTCCCCGGCGGCACCCGCGTCGACGTCACCACCCACCAGGCCTACGGCCGTAGCTTCACGGCGACCCTTGCCGAGGGGTCCTGACGGGGCCGCACGGGTCCCGGACGAACGCCGTCGCCAGAATCACCAATCGTCGCTGGTCATAGAATCGCCCCCATGAACAGCAGTGAGGATTCCGCCCTCGACGCGCTGGGCGTGCTGGGCGATCCGGTGCGGCGCGGACTGTACCGACACGTCACCGGGACACCGGGCGAGGTGGGACGGGACGCGGCGGCCGAGGCGGCCGGGATCTCCCGCTCACTGGCCGCGTTCCACCTGGACAAGCTGGTCGACGCCGGGTTGCTGGAGGTGTCGTTCCGGCGGCTCTCGGGGCGCACCGGCCCGGGGGCGGGACGGCCCTCGAAGCTGTACCGGCGGGCCGAGGGAGAGCACACGGTCTCCGTGCCGCCCCGCTCCTACGACGCGGCGAGCCGGCTCCTCGCCGAGGTGGTCGAGCAGGCCGGGCTCGACGAGGCCCTGCAGGCAGCGGCACGCACGGCCGGAGAGTCCGAGGGCGACGCCTCGGACGGCGGGACCGATCCCGTCGAAGCCCTGCGGGCATGCGGCTACGAGCCGTTCCCGGACGACGGGAAACTGCGCCTGAACAACTGCCCGTTCCATGCGCTGGCCGATCAGTTCCCCGCCCTGATCTGCGGGATGAACCTGGCCAGGATCCAGGGCCTGCTCGCCGGCCTGCCGGATGCCCAGGGATGGAGCGCGGCGATGGATCCGCTTCCCCACGGGTGCTGCGTCGCACTGGAGACGCCGGAGGCTTTGTAAAAATAAAAATCGTTGACTTTAGAGAGTTGGCGCGCGCATGCTTGCCCCCGTGAACGACTTCCACCTCGCCCAGGTCAACGTCGGGCGCATTCTCGCCCCGCTCGACACTCCTCAACTGTCCGATTTCGTCGCGCAGCTCCCGGATATCAACGCCGCGGCCGACCGAGCCCCCGGCTTCGTCTGGCGCATGGTCGACGACGGCGGCGCCGACTCCACGAGCCTCCGCCCCGAGGACGACGACGACATGCTGCTGATCAACTGCTCGGTATGGGAGTCGGTCGAGGCGCTGCAGGACTACACGTACCGCAGCGCACACCTCAAGGTGCTGACGCGCCGCCGGGAATGGTTCGAACGTCTCGCCGAGTTCCACCACGCCATGTGGTGGGTCCCCGCAGGACACCGCCCCGGCGTGGCCGAGGCGATGGACCGCATCGCGCTGATCCGCGCCAAGGGCGAAGGACCCGAGGCCTTCACCTTCCGGGCCCCGCACCCGCCGCCGACCGGCCTGCCGGCAGCGTCGCCGCCGGAGCCCTCCGCAGGAACGGACATCCCGCGCCGGCAGCCCGGCCTTCCGGCGAGCTGAGGAACTCGACCCTCGGGACACCGGCACCCTGACACCCTCAGCGCGTCGCGTCGCGTGTCCTGACGTCACGCGGGTGAGTATGTGCGGACCCAGCCCTCTTCCCGCACCGAGGCGATGCGATGTCCGACCGCGCCGACCATGTCCACCGGAAGGACGCAGCGCCGCGGCCGGCGCCGCGGTACCGACTGCCGGAACAGCCGCTGTTCAGCGTCGTCTACGGCCTGGTGCTGGCCAGCGCCCTGGTGGCCGCGCTGGACCCGGCGGGCGAGGAGGCCGACCCCGGTCCGGACGCACTGTGGGTGGTGCTCACCGCGCTGGCAGCGGGCGCCGCCCACGGGTACGCACACGTCATCGCCCGGCGTGCGTCCGCCGACGGGGCTGCCACCCCGAGCAGGCTGCGGCTGGTGCTGGCCGAGTGGCCCCTGCTGGCCGCCGTGCTGCCCACCGTGGGGATGCTGCTCGCCGCGGCAGCCGGGTGGTGGGCAGAAGCCACGGCTGTGGACACAGCGCTCCTGTTCAACACCGTCGCCCTGTTCGGCTGCGGCACCTGGGCCGCCCGCACCGCCGGACACGGCTGGCCGTCCTCGTGCCGAGCGGGGGGCATGGACATGCTCATCGGCCTGGTCATCGTTGCCGCGGACGCTCTGATCAAGTAGCCGGACCGTCAGTGGGGACATCGTCGAGTACCCAGGAACACAGGCCCGGGACCGCCGCCGATGGAACAATCCGGCAATGACCTCATCACCGGAAACGATCAACGCATCGGCCGCGGGCGTCTGGACGCTCGGCGACCTGACAGTCAACCGGATCGGCTTCGGCTCGATGCGCCTGACGCAGGACGGCGCGGCGTTCGGACGCAGCGACTCCGGCGACCGCGACCGCGCCCTGGCCGTCCTGCGCCGCGCCCTCGAACTCGGCGTGAACCACATCGACACGGCCGCCTTCTACTTCTCGCCGCTGCGCTCGGCCAACGAGCTCATCAACAGCGCACTGGCCCCCTACGCCGACGATCTGGTCATCACCACGAAGGTCGGCCCGGGCCGGGACCCTTCCGGTTCATGGATATGGGCCAGACCGGAGCAACTGCGCGGGCAGGTCGAGGAGAACCTGCGCCAGCTCGGCCGTGACCACATGGACGTGGTGAACCTGCGCATCGCGAGGAGCCACGGAAGCAAGCCGGTGGCCGAGCACTTCGGCGCCCTGGCCGAACTCCGCGAAGCCGGCCTCATCCGCCACCTGGGCATCTCCAACGTGTCACCGGAGCAGCTCGCCGAGGCCCGGGCCATCGCCCCCGTCGTCTGCGTACAGAACGCGTACGGCCTCGGCTCCCCCGCGGAGGACGATGCCTTCGTGCGCTTCTGCGGCGAACAGGGCATCGCCTTCGTCCCCTTCTACGCCATCGCCGGCGAGGGTCGCGAGTCCGGCGCGAGCGGCGTCCAGGACAAGGCGGTGCTCACCGTCGCGCACCACCACGGGGCGACCCCCGCCCAGGTACGACTGGCCTGGACACTCCACCAGGGACCGCACGTCCTGGCCATCCCCGGCACCGGCAACCCGGACCACCTCGCCGAGAACGTGGCCGCCGGCACCCTGCGGCTCAGCGACGAGGACCTGGCCCTCCTCGCGTCATGACCGGGCGGATCCTGCGGTGGAACCTCTTCATCGGCGGCCACCTGAGCTCGTCCGTACCCGTACGCCTGGTCGAACGCACGGACGAGCACCAGGTGCTGTGGCTGGAGGCAGGCACCCCGATGTGGCGTACGGACCTCCCCCGCAGGGCCCACCTCCGGGACATCCCGCCCGAGCACCGGCCGGCCGACGGGTACCCGATGAAGGCCGGCCGGTGGCCCCTGGGCAGCGCGCTCATCCACCAGCCGGCCGGGGCCCGGCACGCGGTCTTCTGGCTCTTCGGGCGGAGGCAGAGATTCAGGGGCTGGTACGTGAACCTGGAGCACCGGACCCACCACCGCGAGCACATCGACGTCTCCGACCACGAGCTCGACCTCACCGTCGCGGCGGACCGCAGCTGGCGATGGAAGGACGAGCGGTCGTTCGCCGAAAAGACCGGTCACCCGGCCTACTGGTCCGCGCGGGAGGCGACCGCGATCCGCGCCGAGGGGGAACGCATGGCCCGCCTCGCCGATTCGGGGTCGTTTCCCTTCGACGGCTCCTGGTGCGACTTCAAGCCACCGTCGCACTGGACCAGACCGCCCCGCGGCCCGGCGCCCCCACGCACAGTGCTCTGAAATGCGACGCCGCGAGCCCTTCCCCGTACAGGTTCTGATGATGCGTCGGCCGGAAGCCACCGGCGCGTACACGGCTCTCGAACAGCGCGTACGAATAACCACCGTCCCGTGAACGCATCGACCGCATCCGGAACCATGGCCACCGTCGTTGCTAGCCGTCACAGTGCGTGATACACAGAGTAACCATGCATATGCAGGCGGATCCCTACACGAGTCGCAGGTCAGGGCGGCTCCTCCGGTCAAACGTGCGAGATTCGGGTAAAGAGACCCCGGAAGGCGTCGTGCGATGCCGGTTTCATCAGCGAAGATAGAGACCGACCCGTGTCGCATGGCGCGGGCTGCGAACTACCCAACAGGGGCGGTGACTTACATGATCCTGGCAGCTGAAAAGGGCGACATCACCACCATCATCGGCGGAATCGCCCCGAACTGGGGGCCGTTCGGGACCCTGGGCAACGAAGCGCGCATCATGATCGAAGTGGTGATGGCGGTCGCCATCCTGCTCTGTCTCGGCATCGCGATCTGGGGTGCGGCGAAACAGCGCATCGGCGCGACGGCGCTGCGCGACACCTTCAGCGCGGAGCAGGGCAAGGGCCTCATCGTGGCGGGGCTGACCGGCGTCTTCATCATCGGATCGCTGGGCACTCTGTTCACCATCGTGTACGGGATGGCCGTCTGACAGCTCGTGAGACCCGGGCCCCGCCCCGGGCTCGTACCCGTCCACCCCCACACCATCCGTCCGTCGTGCCCACCGGCAGAGGTTGCGTCCCCTGATGTCGAGTCACCACACCGCGCCCACGCGGGAACCAGCACCGCTACCGTCGTACTACGCGGAACTGCACACGGCTGAGGGGGCGTACGCGGCATGAGCCAGGGCGACGAGCGCGGCTACGGCGGCAACGAGCCGGGGTCCCACCCGGACGACGCGTACAGCACCCTCGGTGGGACGCGCCAGACACGCACGCGCATGCACAGAAGCGACGACGACGACGGCTACGGCCGCCGGCCCGCCCGGACCTCACGCTCCCTGGTCATGGTGGTGGGCGTGGTGGTCCTCCTGATCGCGGCGATCGCGTTCGCGAACCAGGGCGGCGGCGACACCTCGGGCGACAGCGCCGAGAAGAAGCCGAACACGGCAGGAGCAGGCCCCACGGCCGCGACGGGCACGAAGCCGGTCCAGGGCAAGAACGGCACCATCGCAGCCGGCTTCGCGCACGACGAGCAGGGGGCGCAGAGCGCGGCGGCGAACTACGCGGTGGCGCTGGGGTCCGCGGAGATGTTCGACAGAGATCGTCGCCGGGAGATCACTACCGCCGTATACGCCCCGGATGTTGCCTCGGCACGGCAGGACGACCTCGACAAGGTCTACTCCGGTCAGGAATTTTTGAGCAGCATCGGGCTGAATCCCGACGGCACCGCGCCAGAGGGCCTCGTCTTCATCTCGCGGTCCAACCCGGTCGGAGCCAAAGTCGAGAAATTCGTCGGTGACACAGCGAGCGTCGCAGTCTGGTACTCCACTCTGTTCGGCCTGGCGGGCGAAGGATCCAAGAATCCGGTGTCCGAGAGCTGGTACACAAACACCTTCGAGCTGAGATGGATCGGTGGTGACTGGAAGGTCACCGACTTCACGCAGAAGGACGGTCCCGTACCAGTCGGTCGCGATCAAGCCGCTTCACCTGCCGAGGAGATGGCGGACGCCGTGGAACAGTTCGGAGGGTTCACCTATGCCCGGTAAACGATCCCGCCGAGCAATTCCGCTCACAGCTACGCTGACCAGCCTGCAGGTTGCTGTCGTTCTGTTTGCAGGCCGCGCTGTCGCAGCGCCATCCCCCACGCCCACTCCGTCACCCAGCACCAGCAACAATGCATGCGACCTGATTCGCGGCCCCGCCAAGGACTACTGCGAAGGCAAAGCCGGTGGCTCCGCCCGCAGCACACCCCCCGTCACCGACGACGCCCTCGACCCCCTCACCTCGCTCGCCCGCGGATGCGCAGACGCCGCCGCCTACCTCGTGGGCAAGCTGAGCGAGGCCGTGGAGAGCACCGCGACCGTCGACTTCACCAACTCCACCTTCCGCACCCAGTACGCCGTCGTCTTCGCCGCGTCGACCATCCTCACCCTGGTCCTGTGGCTCTTCGCCGTGGCCAAGCGGGCCATCCGGGGCGTGCCGTTCACCACCGCGATCTCCGAGGCCATCGGCTTCCTCTGGCTCACGGTCCTGGCCTCTGCCTTCACCCCGCTCATCCTGTACGTGGTCGTCTCGGCCACCGACGGCGTCACGGAAGTCATCTCCGCCGCGACCGGCGGGCAGAGCGATGTCTTCTTCGGGTCGTTCGCCGAGGCGCTCAAGAAGGGCAACGACATCGGCGGCGGGCCGATCATGCTGATCGTCGTCTCCCTCGTATCGATCCTCGCCGCCGGGATCCTGTGGCTGGAGCTCGTGATCCGGGCCGCCCTTCTCTATGTGGGCGCCCTGCTCGGTGTCGTCGTGTACTCCGGCCTCGTCGACAAGAACATGTGGGGCCACGTCCGCCGCTGGGCGGGCATCATGATCGCCGTGATCATGGTCAAGCCGGTCATCGTCATCGTGCTCGGGCTCGCCGGGGCGCTCTCGGCGGACGACGGGCCCAACGCCTTCTCCGCCGTCGTCTCCGGCCTCGCCATCATCCTGCTGGCCATCTTCGCCTCGGCGATGATCTACCGCTTCGTCCCCGGCTTCGGCGACGAGATCCAGGGCGCCCGCACCAACCGCAAGGCAGCGACCGACGGCTCCCAGGCAGCCGCGATGATCAGCTCGCCGGCCGCCCTCGTCTCCCAGGGCATCAAGACCCACAGCGGTCGCGGAGGCGGTGAAGGCGGCGGCGGTGGCGGTGCCCGGCCCTCCAACCCGGTCAGCGGCGGTGTCGCCGCACACAGCTCCCGTAATTCGGGCGGCGCTGGCGGCGGCTCCGCCGCGCCCTCGCCCCGCAGCGGGTCCGGACCCACCTCCGGCACCCCCCACGGCAGCCGCTCCCCGCGCGGAGGCGGTTCAGGCAGCACAGGCAGCACGAGCACAGGAGGTGGAGGGCGTTGACGATCCAGTCCCACACGATCGCGCCCCGCCGCACGTATCTCATCGGCCGGGCCCGGCCGAACGCGATCGTCGGCAAGAACCGCGAGACGGGTGAGATCGCGCTGATCATCGCCGGGGCGTTCCTCGGCATGATGAGCGGCCTCCTCGTCCCGGCCCTCTCCCTGCGGATCGTCTCCCTCGTGGGCTTCCCCATGCTCGCGCTGGCCGTCGTGTACGTCCCCTACAAGGGCCGCACCTTCTACAAGTGGTTCGAGATCAACCGCAGCTTCAAGCGGACCCTGCGCCGCGGCACCGCCTACCGCTCCTCCGCGATGGAGGCCGGAGTCAGTGCCGACGGGCGGGAGGTGGAGATCGGGCCGCCGCCCGGCATCGGCAGGATCAGCTGGCTCGCCGCGCCGTTCGGCCCCGACGAGATCGCCGTGCTGCTGCACGCCGACCGCCGTACGGTCACCGCCGCCATCGAGATCGAGGGCCCCGGCGTCGGTCTCCGCGACAGTGAGGACCAGGAGGCCCTGGTCGACCGCTTCGGCACCCTCCTCAAGCACGTCGCCAACGGCGACGGCTTCGTGACGCGCCTCCAGATGCTCGCGCGGACCCTCCCCGCCGACCCCGACGCCCACGCCAAGGACGTCGCCCAGCGCGGCGACAGGACCGCGCCCGGCTGGCTCCAGGACTCGTACGACCAGCTCCAGTCGATGGTCTCCACCTCCAGCGAGCAGCACCGCGCCTACCTCGTCGCGTGCATGCACTACAGCCGCGACCTGGCCGCCGAGGCCAACGCCATGGCCCGTGCCATGCGCCCCCACGGAGGCCGAAAGGTCGACCGTGACTCGGGGCTCGCGGTCGTCATGGCACGCGAGCTGACCGACATCTGCGCCCGGCTCGCCGAGGCCGACATCCGGGTCCGCCAGCCGCTCGGTCAGAGTCGGCTGGCCTCCCTCGTGCACTCGATGTACGACCCCGACCACCCCATCGACCACATCCAGGCGATGACGAAGCGCAACGCCTGGCCGGCCGAACTGGACGCGGTCGAGCCCACGTTCCTGCAGGCCAAGACCCGCGAGTCGACCACGCGCGCGCCTTGGTGCCACTCCACGGCCTGGGTGAAGGAGTGGCCGATGACTCCGGTCGGCGTCAACTTCCTGGCCCCTCTGCTCGTCCACACGCCCGACGTGATCCGTACGGTCGCGGTCTGCATGGACCTCGAACCCACCGAGATCGCCATCGAGCGGATGCTGACGGAGAAGACCAACGACGACGCCGAGGCGAGCCGTCAGGCCAAGATGAACCGCACCGTCGACCCCCGTGACATCGCCGCCCACGGCCGGCTCGACCAGCGGGGTGAAGATCTCGCGAGCGGCGCGGCCGGGGTGAATCTCGTGGGGTACATCACCGTGTCGTCCCGGTCCCCGGAAGCCCTCGCCCGCGACAAGCGGACGATCCGCGCCTCGGCAGGCAAGTCGTACCTGAAGCTGGAGTGGTGCGACCGGGAGCACCACCGGGCCTTTGTGAACACCTTGCCGTTCGCCACCGGCATCCGTCGCTAACGAGAGGGCAGTCACGCCATGCGAGATCCGCTGTCCGCGTTGTCGGATGCCTTCACCGCCTTCCTCTTCGGGAAGGTGGAGACGACCCGGCTGCCGGTCCGTACGTCGACGGGCCAGGCCCAGGCCGTCTACCTGCCGACCGCCGCGCCCGGCCTCGGCGACTCCGGCGTGATCATCGGGCGTGAGGTGTACTCGGGCAAGGGCTACATCTACGACCCGTTCCAGCTGTACGGGCAGCAGCTCCCGGCCCCGCACTGGCTCGTGCTCGGCGAGTCCGGCAACGGCAAGTCGGCGCTCGAGAAGACGTACGTGCTGCGCCAGCTCCGCTTCCGTGACCGCCAGGTCGTCGTCCTGGACGCCCAGGGCGAGGACGGGGTGGGCGAGTGGAACCTCATCGCCGAGGAGCTGGGGATCACCCCGATCCGGCTCGACCCGACGGCCGCGCTGAACGACGGGATCAGGCTCAACCCGCTCGACCCGTCGATCACGACGACGGGGCAGCTCGCCCTGCTCCGCACGATCATCGAGGTCGCCATGGGCCATGGCCTCGACGAGCGGTCCGGCTTCGCTCTCAAGGTCGCCCACGCGTACGTCAGCAACACCCTCACCGACCGGCAGCCGGTCCTGATGGACATCGTGGAGCAGCTGCGCCACCCGAAGCCCGAGTCCGCCGAAGCGATGAACGTCGACATAGACGATGTCCGCGCCTGGGGCCTGGACGTCGCCCTCGTCCTGGACCGGCTCGTCGACGGTGACCTGCGCGGCATGTTCGACGGCCCGACCACGATCGGCATCGACCTCGACGCGCCGCTGATCGTCTTCGACCTCTCGCACATCGACCGCAACTCCATCGCGATGCCCATCCTCATGGCGATCGTCGGGGTGTGGCTGGAACACACCTGGATCAGGCCCGACCGGAAGAAGCGCATCTTCCTGGTCGAGGAGGCCTGGCACATCATCAACTCGCCCTTCGTCGCTCAGCTCTTCCAGCGCCTGCTGAAGTTCGGCCGACGCCTCGGGCTGTCCTTCGTGGCGGTCGTCCACCACCTCAGCGACGTCGTCGACGGAGCCGCGGCGAAGGAAGCGGCGGCCATCCTGAAGATGGCCTCCACCCGCACGATCTACGCCCAGAAGGCGGACGAGGCGAGAGCGACGGGCAAGGTCATCGGTCTGCCCAGGTGGGCGGTCGAGATCATCCCGACGCTGACCCCGGGCATCGCCGTATGGGACGTCAACGGCAACGTGCAGGTCGTCAAGCACCTGATCACGGAGGCGGAACGCCCCCTGGTCTTCACCGACCGCGCGATGACCGAGGGATCCGCGATGGACCTGCTCCCCGAGGACGTACGAGCCGCGGAGCTGGAGGCGGAGCAGCGGGCGGCGCGGATCGAGAACCAGCAACGGCTGAACGAGTCGTCCGAGTCAACGGTGGCCTGACATGGCACGCCCGGCAGCATCCGGTACGGGGCGCGGCGGTGAGGGCCAGGGAGGCATCCCCGACGGCCTGCTGATCGGCCTGCTGGTCCTCCTCTTCGCCCTGATGGCCCTGGCCTGGACGGCCACCGGCCTGGCCGGGCTGTTCGCTCACGGGGGCTGGCCCGACGGCGTCACGTTCATGCGGACCCCGCTGGCCCTGCGCGCCCTGGTCGTCGAGCCGACGGACCTGGCCGGTGCCTGGCCCGACGCCCCGCCCGCCTCCCTCTCCGGATACGGCCTGTTCTGGGGCCTGTTCATCGGCGAGGTGATGGTGCTGCTGGTCCTGGCGGTGTTCACCCTGGGGGTGGTGACACGCTGGCGCCTGGTCCGGAAGCAGAGGGAAGCCGCCCCGCCACCGTACGAGGCCGGCCCTGCCCCCGTGCACGACCGGCCCGTGCCCCACGACGCCGGGCCGGGCCCCACACACCGCAGCCCCGGACCCATCCGCGCCGAGGGCCCCCCGGCGCCTGCGACCCCCGTCGAGGCCGCGCCGCTCGCCGCCTCCCACGTGCCGGAGCCCGCCCTCACCGCCCCCCTCCCGGCGTACGCACCGGAGCCGGCCCCGCTGGTGCCCACGCCCCGCACCCCGCGGATCCTCTACGGCGCCTCCGCGGCCCGCCGCCCCGCCGTCGTCCAGGCCATCCGCGACGCCGAAGGGCCCGCCCTCGTCGTGACGTCGGACCCCACCGTCTGGGCCGAGACGAAGGACGCCCGCAGCAAGCTCGGCCCGGTCCCCGTCTACGACCCGGGCCACCTCTGCGACACCCCGTCCCGTCTCCACTGGTCCCCCACCGCCGGCTGCGAGGACGCCGCCACCGCGGCCTCCCGCGCCGCCGCCCTCCTCACCCCGGTCCGCCCCCTGGCCCGGATCGACGCGGCCGTCGCCGACACCGCGCAGACCCTCCTCCAGTGCTGGCTGCACGCCGCGGCCGTGGACGGCCGCCCCTTCCGGCAGGTCCACCGCTGGGCCTCGGGCGCCGGCGGCCACGAACCGGTGCGCCTGCTCCGCACGCACCCCAAGGCGGCCTCCGGGTTCGCCGGTCTCCTGGAGTCCGCGCTCACCGCCTATCCCGAACGCCGCGAGATGGCCCAGGAACTGACCGTACGGGCCTTCGCGGCCCTCTCCTCGGTCCACGTCCGTGAGGCATGCACACCCAACCGATCCGATGCGCTCGTTCTGGATTCTTTTGTGCGGGAAGGGGGAACGCTCTATGTGGTCGGTGAACCCATCGAGGATCCCCGCCACCACCCCGGTGCGATGCCTCTGCTCACCGCACTCGCCTCACACGTGGTCGAGCACGGCCGCCGCATGGCCGCACGGTCAACCGACGGTCGGCTCGACCCACCAATGACGCTCGTCCTCGACGACGTCGCGGCCGTGGCTCCGCTTCCCCAGCTCCCGGAGCTGCTGTCGACCGGCCAGGACCAGGGGCTTCCCGCCCTGGTCCTGCTCCGCTCCGAGGAACAGGCCCGTGCCCGCTGGCGCGAGCCCCTGTCCGCGCCGGGACCACGCTGACCCTCTGCTCAGCCCTGCCCGGCACCCTCCGCTCAGCCCCTGCCAGGCACCCGCCGGCGGATCTCGAACTCCAGCTCCAGAGCGGTCGGATCGCCTTCCATGGGAAGGGTCCCGCCGGTCGGGAGGAAGCCGATCCGCCGGTAGGAGGCCGCCGCGCGAGCATTGGCCTCGTGGACGTAGAGCCGCACCCTCTCCAGGGGCGGCCCGGACAACGACCAGGCCCAGTCGATCGCCTCTCGGAACAATGCGTCCACGACCCCCCGTCCCCGGTGCTCCGGCCGGACGAACACACCCACCAGGTGCGCCTGGTCGACCTCGGCCGCTTCACCGAAACCGGGCTCGGAGGCCGGGCGTTCGACGAGCACCGACACCGTTCCCGCCCAATGCCCGTCGGACGCCTCCGCGATGAACTGCCGGACGTGCTCACCCGAGGCGGCGCCCGCCGTCCGCTCCTGCCAGAACACGTCGGGCCTGACCCGCGCGTGCTCGTACGTCTCCAGGAACGCGATCGAGGCCACCGGGTCCCTCAGCGCGGCCAGCCGGATCTCCCGTGCCCGCTCCCACTCATCGGCCCGCACCGCACGCACGACATAGTCCATCCGCCGATCGTGCCCTGCCGCCCCGACCCCGGCAAACGAGATACGGCGGCCCGTGAGCCGTCCAGCGAGAGGGCGTTCTTGGCACGCTCGACGGAGCCCTCCCCAGCGGGCCCACCGGGGTTCTCGGTGGCCAGCGACTGGTTCAGGGCGACGAAGGGCCGCATCCGCTCCTCGTAGCGCGTGTAGGCAGCCGTGTGGTCGCCTGGAGCCTGGGCCAGGCAGTCGGCCAGGACGTGGGCGCCCACGAGCGCGAGGCTGGTGCCCTGTCCCGAGAGCGGGGAAGGGCAGTATCCGGCGTCTCCGAGCAGAGCCACCCGGCCCTGCGACCAGCGGTCCATCCGGATCTGCGCCATGGCGTCGCAGTAGAAGTCGGGGGCGTTGCGCGCGGCCTCGGCCAGACGCGGCCCCTCCCACCGCAGCGACGCGAGCCGCTCCGTGATGATGCGGCGGAGGGCGCCGGCGTCACGGGCGAGCGGACCCGACTCGAACCCGAACGCCACCCTCAGCTCCGTGTTGTCGCGGACGGCCATGATGCCGAAGCCGATGTCGCCGTCGCGCAGCCACACCTGCCAGTCCTCCAGCCCGAGGAAGTTGTCCGCGCTGAACACCGACAGGTAGCTGCCGAGATGGTGCGCGAAGCGCTCCTCGGGCCCGAACGCCAGGCGCCGCACCGTCGAGTGCAGGCCGTCCGCCCCGACGACCAGGTCGAAGGTGCGGGACGGCGCATGGCCGAAGTCCACCCGCACACCGGTGCCGTCCTCGTCGAGTGCGGTGATCGTGTCCCCGAAGAGGTACTCCACGTCTCCCCGCGTGCGCTCGAAGACCATCCGCACCAGGTCCTCGCGCAACAGCTCGATGTCGTCGCTGTCCAGCCGGCCGCTGCTGAGAGCCACCTCGGTGGAGCGGTCGATCTCCTTCCCCTCCGGATCCAGGACCGACATGCCGCGCATGCGGGTACGCACCCGCCGCGCCTCCTCGAGCAGGCCCATCCGCTCGATCACGTCGAGCGCGACACCCCGGACGTCCACGGCCTGCCCGCCGGGCCGCACCCCCGGCCCTCGCTCGACGACCGTGACCGCGAAGCCGTGGCGGCGCAGCCAGAAGGCAAGAGCGGGTCCGGCGATACCGCCACCGGAAATGAGAACAGTGCGCATCAGAAGCTCCTCTCGTACGATGTACCCAACTGAACGTACGGCGTACGCGGCCCGTCCTGCACCAGGCGTTTTCCCCTTCTGCTCTAGGACAGTTCACGCGCGGACGGCGTCGTACCCGGTACCGGCTGCACTAGTACAGACAAGAGAGGACGGGTGACGTGACGAACACCACAGGGCGCACGGATGAGCCGCCGTACCTGCGGATCGCGGCGGAGATCCGCCGACGCGTCGAGCAGGGCGAGCTGGCCCCGGGGGACCGCGTCCCCTCGACCCGCGGGATCGCACGGGAGTGGGGTGTCGCCCTCGCCACCGCGACGAAGGCCCTGACGCATCTCCGGCTGGAGGGGATCGTCGAGACGAAACCGCGCGCGGGCACCGTCGTCGCCACGCCCACCACCCCAGCCCGTGGACGACGGTCCGCCCCGTCCACCACCACGTCACCCGCCCCGCCCGCCGAACTCGACCTGTCACTGGACCGGATCGTGCGCACCGCCGTCGCCATCGCCGACACCGAAGGGCTCTCCGCGCTCTCCATGCGCGGGATCGCCGCCCGGCTCGGCGTCGCCGCCATGTCGCCCTACCGGTACGTGACCGGCAAGGACGACCTCATCCTGCTCATGGCGGACGCCGCGTTCGGCGAGCAGCTCTACCCCGCCACGGCTCCGGACGGCTGGCGCGCCCGCCTGGAGCTGGGTGCGCGCACGCTGTGGACCCTGCACAGGCGGCACCCCTGGCTCGCCCAGCTCTCCTCCCTCACCCGCCCCCTGCTCCTCCCCAACCTGATGGTCCACGGCGAATGGTCGCTCAGCGCCCTCGACGGCCACGGCCTCGACACCACCACGCTGTTCGACATCCACGTGCTGCTCTACAGCCACGTACAGGGGCTGGCGGTCCACCTGGAACGGGAGGCACACGCCGCGGCGACCACCGGCCAGGACGAGGACCAGTGGATGGACAGCCGCGGCGACGCCCTCCAGAGGCTGGTCGACTCCGGCCGCTTCCCGACCTTCACGAAGGTGGTCTCCTCCTTCGGCGACGGCTACGACCTCCGCCTCGACACCCTCTTCGAGCTCGGCCTCAAAGCGCTCCTCGACGGCCTGACACCGGTCGTCGAGGGCACGTCCCCCGCATAGCCCGAGCACTCCGCGTCGTACCCCGGTACTACGACGGCCCCCGCGCCGGAGCCCGCGGTCGGACGACCGCCACGCGCCCGCTCCGTAGCGTCGACCGCATGATCAGGGCATACGAACTCACCAAACGCTACGGGGACTCGACCGTCGTCCACGGACTCGACTTCACCGTCCGGCCCGGCACCGTCACCGGCTTCCTCGGCCCCAACGGCGCCGGGAAGTCGACCACCATGCGCATGCTGCTCGGCCTGGACGCCCCCACCCGCGGGCGGTCCACCATCGGCGGCCGCGCCTACACCACCCACCCCGCACCGCTCACCGAGGTCGGCGCCCTCCTGGAGGCACGCTCCGTCCATCCGGGACGCACCGCCTTCAACCACCTCATGGCGCTCGCCCACACCCACGGCATCCCCCGCAACCGCGTCGAGCACGTCCTGGACCTGGCCGGCCTCACCGAGGCGGCCCACCGCAGGATCAAAGGCTTCTCGCTCGGCATGGGACAGCGGCTCGGCATCGCCGCCGCGCTCCTCGGCGACCCGGCGACCCTCGTCCTCGACGAACCGGTCAACGGGCTGGACCCCGAAGGCGTCCTCTGGATCCGCACCCTGCTCACCTCACTCGCGGCGGAGGGCAGGACCGTCCTCGTCTCCTCCCACCTCATGAGCGAAATGGCGCTCACCGCCGACCACCTCGTCGTCATCGGCCGAGGCAGGCTCCTCGCCGACACCACCGTCGCCGAGCTGATCCGCGCCGCGGGCGGAGCCTCCGTCAAGGTCGTCACCCCCCAGGCCGACACCCTGCGCACCCTCCTCAGCGGCCCCGGTGTCCGGATCACGACCGGCACCGCCGGCGAACTCACCGTCCACGGAACGGACGCCGCCCACATCGGCCGCACCGCGGCCGCCCACGCCGTCGCGCTCCACGAACTCACCCCGCAGACCGTCTCCCTGGAACAGGCCTTCATGGACCTCACCCAGGAGTCCGTCGAATACCGGACCGCCAAACCCCTGACCGGAGCCCCCGCATGACCACTGCCACCGCGCCCTCCCCGTACCGCGTCACCACTCGCCGCGTCCTGCGCTCCGAATGGCACAAACTCTGGACCCTGCGCTCCACCTGGATCACACTCCTGTCGGCGTCGGCCGTGGTCCTCGGCGTGGGCCTCCTCATGGGCGCCACCTACACGTCGGACGGCGGAGACTCCGACGTCGACACCGTCGTCCTCGTCCTCTACGGCACGCTGCTCGGCCAGCTGTGCGTCACGGTCCTCGGCATCCTCGTGACCGCAGGCGAGTACTCCACCGGAATGATCCGCGCCTCACTCACCGTCGTACCGCGCAGGCTTCCCGTCCTCGGGGCCAAGGCGGCGGTGTTCGCCGTCGTGGCCTTCGGCTGGATGTTCGCCACCGCGCTGATCACCTTCGTGTCCGCGCAACTGCTCCTCCAGGACACCGACCAGGCCGCCGGACTCACCGACCACGGCGTCCTCGGAGCGATCACGGGCAACGCGGCGGGCATCACCCTGCTCAGCCTCATCGCCCTCGGCCTGGGCGCCGCCCTCCGCTCCGTGCCCGGCAGCATCGGGGCGTACATCGGCTGCGTCCTGATTCTCCCCGAGGTGCTGGGCATGCTTCCGTACGATGCCGTGGACAGCGCCCTGAAGTACTTCCCGACGCAGGCCGCCGGGGCGCTCGGCACGGCGACCCCCATCCCGGGCACCGCGGACACCGGCCCCGCCCTGCTGGCCCTCTGCCTCTGGGCAGCGGTCTCCCTGGGCACGGCGGCGGTACTCCTGCGCCGCCGGGACGCATGACGAAGCAGCGGGAGGAAGCCGGTGACGGACCGACGAAGGGCGGACGGCGTGGATGACGGGTCAGGCCCCCACCCCGCACACGAGCCCACGGACACCGCTCCACCGACCCTGTACATCCAGACCCTCATGGAACGGCTCCGCGCCTTCGACCGCCGCCGGCCGATGCTCTGGGACCTCGCGGTCACCGGCTTCTGGGTCGCCTTCGCGGTGCTCGACTACACCACAGGCGGCTGGCGCACGGTCGCCCGCGACGTGGACGCCCCCGAGCCCCTCGTTCTGCTGATGAGCCTGTGCTTCTCCGTTCCCCTGCTGTGGCGCCGCAGCCACCCGGTCGCGGTCCTCGTCCTGATGGCGCCCGTCTCCCTGGTCAACATCTGGACGGGAGCGGTCGTCCAGGCCGCCTTCCTCCAGCTGATCCCCGCCTACACGATCGGTCTGCGGCTGCCCCTCGGGACCCTGGCCCGGTCAGGGGTGCTGATGTGCCTCCCCGTCGCCGCAGGCGCGATCCGGATACCGGGCACCGCGGACCGGCAACTCGTCTCCTACCTCTGGGGATTCGCCTTCGTCGCGCTGCTCGCTCTCGTCGTACGCACCCGGCGGGAGTACACCGAGGCCCTCGTCGAACGCGCTCACCGCCTCGAGCGCGAACGCGACCAGCAGGCCCAGCTCGCCGCAGCCGCCGAACGCACCCGCATCGCCCGGGAGATGCACGACATCATCGGGCACAACCTCTCCGTCATCACCGGCCTGGCCGACGGCGGAGCGTACGCCGCGGCGAAGAACCCCGAACGCGCGAGCCAGGCGCTCGAAGCCATCGGCACCACCAGCCGCCAGGCTCTGGCGGAGCTACGGCGCGTGCTCGGCGTCCTGAGCGACGCGGCCCCCACCGCCGAACTGTCGCCCCAGCCCTCCCTCGCGGACCTGGACACCCTGCTGAGGGGCGTGCGGGAGGCGGGGCTGCCCGTCCGCCTGACCGTCCGCGGGGAGCCCTCGCCCGACCTCGCCTCACCGGGCCGCCAGCTCGCCGTCTACCGCGTGGTCCAGGAATCCCTCACCAACACCCTCAAGCACGCAGGACCCGACGCCACCGCCGAGGTCGCCCTCACCTGCACACCCACCGGGATCGAGGTGCGGACCACCGATACGGGTGGCCGCACGACGGCTTCGGCGGCCGAGGCACCGGGCACCGGCCGGGGCATCAGCGGAATGCGGGAGCGCGCCTCGCTCTACAACGGCACACTCGAAGCGGGCCCGCTCCCCGCGGGCGGCTGGCAGACACGACTCACCCTTCCCCTGGAGGACGCACTCCCGTGACGACGGTACTCATCGCCGACGACCAGGCCATGCAACGCTTCGGCTTCCGCATGCTCCTGGAGAGCCAGGACGACATGACGGTCGTCGGTGAAGCGGCCGACGGTGCGGAAGCGGTGGCTCTGACGGCCCGCCATCACCCGGACGTGGTCCTGATGGACATCCGGATGCCGGGGCTCGACGGCATCGAAGCGACCCGCCGCATCATCACGTCGGGGGCCCGCACCCGCGTCCTCATCGTGACGACGTTCGACCTCGACGAGTACGCCTACGAGGGCCTGCGCGCCGGAGCGAGCGGCTTCCTCGTCAAGGACGCGCTGCCGGAGGAGCTCCTGTCCGGCATCCGCGCCGTCGCGAGCGGCGACGCGGTCGTCGCCCCGAGCCTCACCCGCAGGCTCCTGGACGCCTACGTCCATCACCTGCCGGCGGCCCCCGGCGACACCCCGGCCACCGGAGATCCACGCATCGCCGCACTCACGGAACGCGAGAGGGAGATCCTCACGGTCATCGGCCAGGGATGGACGAACAACGAGATCGCCACACGTCTGTTCCTCGCCGAATCGACGGTGAAGACGCACGTCACCCGCATCCTCGCCAAGACGGGATCCCGGGACCGCATCCAGGCCGTCATCCTGGCGTACGACACGCGGCTGACAAACCCGCGCTGAGCCGGCCGCGAGAGTGTGGCGGGCACGCTCATACCGAACTGTTCCGACTCCACCCGATTCGGGACAAACGGGCCCGGAACGCAGAAAAGCCCCGTGCCACAAGGGCACGGGGCTTTCCCGGAATAATTGTTCGGCGGCGTCCTACTCTCCCACAGGGTCCCCCCTGCAGTACCATCGGCGCTGAAAGGCTTAGCTTCCGGGTTCGGAATGTAACCGGGCGTTTCCCTAACGCAATGACCACCGAAACACTATGAAATTAACCAACACCGGGCAAAAACACAGCCGTTCGTTATTTCAGAACTAACACAGTGGACGCGAGCAACTGAGGACAAGCCCTCGGCCTATTAGTACCAGTCAGCTCCACCCGTTACCGGGCTTCCACATCTGGCCTATCAACCCAGTCGTCTACTGGGAGCCTTAACCACTCAAGGTGGTGGGAATACTCATCTCGAAGCAGGCTTCCCGCTTAGATGCTTTCAGCGGTTATCCTTTCCGAACGTAGCCAACCAGCCATGCCCTTGGCAGGACAACTGGCACACCAGAGGTTCGTCCGTCCCGGTCCTCTCGTACTAGGGACAGCCCTTCTCAATATTCCTACGCGCACAGCGGATAGGGACCGAACTGTCTCACGACGTTCTAAACCCAGCTCGCGTACCGCTTTAATGGGCGAACAGCCCAACCCTTGGGACCGACTCCAGCCCCAGGATGCGACGAGCCGACATCGAGGTGCCAAACCATCCCGTCGATATGGACTCTTGGGGAAGATCAGCCTGTTATCCCCGGGGTACCTTTTATCCGTTGAGCGACAGCGCTTCCACAAGCCACTGCCGGATCACTAGTCCCGACTTTCGTCCCTGCTCGACCCGTCGGTCTCACAGTCAAGCTCCCTTGTGCACTTACACTCAACACCTGATTGCCAACCAGGCTGAGGGAACCTTTGGGCGCCTCCGTTACTCTTTAGGAGGCAACCGCCCCAGTTAAACTACCCATCAGACACTGTCCCTGATCCGGATCACGGACCCAGGTTAGACATCCAGCACGACCAGAGTGGTATTTCAACGGCGACTCCACAACCACTGGCGTGGCTGCTTCAAAGTCTCCCACCTATCCTACACAAGCCGAACCGAACACCAATATCAAACTATAGTAAAGGTCCCGGGGTCTTTCCGTCCTGCTGCGCGAAACGAGCATCTTTACTCGTAGTGCAATTTCACCGGGCCTATGGTTGAGACAGTCGAGAAGTCGTTACGCCATTCGTGCAGGTCGGAACTTACCCGACAAGGAATTTCGCTACCTTAGGATGGTTATAGTTACCACCGCCGTTTACTGGCGCTTAAGTTCTCAGCTTCGCACACCCGAAAGTGCACTAACCGGTCCCCTTAACGTTCCAGCACCGGGCAGGCGTCAGTCCGTATACATCGCCTTACGGCTTCGCACGGACCTGTGTTTTTAGTAAACAGTCGCTTCTCGCTGGTCTCTGCGGCCACCCCCAGCTCACCGAGTAAATCGGATCACCAGTGATGGCCCCCCTTCTCCCGAAGTTACGGGGGCATTTTGCCGAGTTCCTTAACCATAGTTCACCCGAACGCCTCGGTATTCTCTACCTGACTACCTGAGTCGGTTTAGGGTACGGGCCGCCATGAAACTCGCTAGAGGCTTTTCTCGACAGCATAGGATCATCCACTTCACCACAATCGGCTCGGCATCAGGTCTCAGCCTTAATGTGTGACGGATTTGCCTACCACACGGCCTACACCCTTACCCCGGGACAACCACCGCCCGGGCTGGACTACCTTCCTGCGTCACCCCATCGCTTACCTAGTACAAGTCTGGTTCGTCGGCTCCACCACTACCCTCAACTCCGAAGAGATCGGGCCGGCTTCACGGACTTAGCATCGCCTGATTCAGTATTGGGCGTTTCAAAGCGGGTACCGGAATATCAACCGGTTGTCCATCGACTACGCCTGTCGGCCTCGCCTTAGGTCCCGACTTACCCTGGGCAGATCAGCTTGACCCAGGAACCCTTAGTCAATCGGCGCACACGTTTCTCACGTGTGTATCGCTACTCATGCCTGCATTCTCACTCGTGAACCGTCCACAACTCGCTTCCGCGGCTGCTTCACCCGGCACACGACGCTCCCCTACCCATCCACACAGGCGTTGGCCCTATATGTGTGAATGACACGACTTCGGCGGTACGCTTGAGCCCCGCTACATTGTCGGCGCGGAATCACTTGACCAGTGAGCTATTACGCACTCTTTCAAGGGTGGCTGCTTCTAAGCCAACCTCCTGGTTGTCTCTGCGACTCCACATCCTTTCCCACTTAGCGTACGCTTAGGGGCCTTAGTCGATGCTCTGGGCTGTTTCCCTCTCGACCATGGAGCTTATCCCCCACAGTCTCACTGCCGTGCTCTCACTTACCGGCATTCGGAGTTTGGCTAAGGTCAGTAACCCGGTAGGGCCCATCGCCTATCCAGTGCTCTACCTCCGGCAAGAAACACACGACGCTGCACCTAAATGCATTTCGGGGAGAACCAGCTATCACGGAGTTTGATTGGCCTTTCACCCCTAACCACAGGTCATCCCCCAGGTTTTCAACCCTGGTGGGTTCGGTCCTCCACGAAGTCTTACCTCCGCTTCAACCTGCCCATGGCTAGATCACTCCGCTTCGGGTCTAGAGCGTGCAACTCAATCGCCCTATTCGGACTCGCTTTCGCTACGGCTTCCCCACACGGGTTAACCTCGCTACACACCGCTAACTCGCAGGCTCATTCTTCAAAAGGCACGCAGTCACGACTGCATGTGCAAGCACATACAGCGACGCTCCCACGGCTTGTAGGCACACGGTTTCAGGTACTATTTCACTCCGCTCCCGCGGTACTTTTCACCATTCCCTCACGGTACTATCCGCTATCGGTCACCAGGGAATATTTAGGCTTAGCGGGTGGTCCCGCCAGATTCACACGGGATTTCTCGGGCCCCGTGCTACTTGGGTGGTTCTCAAGCAAGCCGTTGATGTTTCAGCTACGGGGGTCTTACCCTCTACGCCGGACCTTTCGCATGTCCTTCGCCTACACCAACGGTTTCTGACTTGCCGACCAATCGGCAGATTGATCAAGAGAACTCCCACAACCCCGCATGCGCAACCCCTGCCGGGTATCACACGCATACGGTTTGGCCTCATCCAGTTTCGCTCGCCACTACTCCCGGAATCACGGTTGTTTTCTCTTCCTGAGGGTACTGAGATGTTTCACTTCCCCTCGTTCCCTCCACACTGCCTATGTGTTCAGCAGCGGGTGACAGCCCATGACGACTGCCGGGTTTCCCCATTCGGAAACCCCCGGATCAAAGCTTGGTTGACAGCTCCCCGGGGACTATCGTGGCCTCCCACGTCCTTCATCGGTTCCTGGTGCCAAGGCATCCACCGTGCGCCCTTAAAAACTTGGCCACAGATGCTCGCGTCCACTGTGCAGTTCTCAAACAACGACCAGCCACCCATCACCCCGCCCAAACAGGCGAGTTCACTGGGGCCGGCAACCGAAGATCCAGACTCAACGAGCCCGTACCTTCAGATACCCAACAGCGTGCCCGACCCGACCAACCCGATCCTGTTTTCCACGCCGAAGCAGTACTCACAGAACCGTGCTCATCGTGCCGAATAATCAACGTTCCACCCATGAGCAACCACCGTCGAACATTTGCCGACGTAATGGTCTCTGGATTCCCCGAAGGAAACCTAGATGCTCCTTAGAAAGGAGGTGATCCAGCCGCACCTTCCGGTACGGCTACCTTGTTACGACTTCGTCCCAATCGCCAGTCCCACCTTCGACAGCTCCCTCCCACAAGGGGTTGGGCCACCGGCTTCGGGTGTTACCGACTTTCGTGACGTGACGGGCGGTGTGTACAAGGCCCGGGAACGTATTCACCGCAGCAATGCTGATCTGCGATTACTAGCAACTCCGACTTCATGGGGTCGAGTTGCAGACCCCAATCCGAACTGAGACCGGCTTTTTGAGATTCGCTCCGCCTCGCGGCATCGCAGCTCATTGTACCGGCCATTGTAGCACGTGTGCAGCCCAAGACATAAGGGGCATGATGACTTGACGTCGTCCCCACCTTCCTCCGAGTTGACCCCGGCAGTCTCCTGTGAGTCCCCATCACCCCGAAGGGCATGCTGGCAACACAGAACAAGGGTTGCGCTCGTTGCGGGACTTAACCCAACATCTCACGACACGAGCTGACGACAGCCATGCACCACCTGTATACCGACCACAAGGGGGGCACCATCTCTGATGCTTTCCGGTATATGTCAAGCCTTGGTAAGGTTCTTCGCGTTGCGTCGAATTAAGCCACATGCTCCGCTGCTTGTGCGGGCCCCCGTCAATTCCTTTGAGTTTTAGCCTTGCGGCCGTACTCCCCAGGCGGGGAACTTAATGCGTTAGCTGCGGCACCGACGACGTGGAATGTCGCCAACACCTAGTTCCCAACGTTTACGGCGTGGACTACCAGGGTATCTAATCCTGTTCGCTCCCCACGCTTTCGCTCCTCAGCGTCAGTAATGGCCCAGAGATCCGCCTTCGCCACCGGTGTTCCTCCTGATATCTGCGCATTTCACCGCTACACCAGGAATTCCGATCTCCCCTACCACACTCTAGCTAGCCCGTATCGAATGCAGACTCGGGGTTAAGCCCCGAGCTTTCACATCCGACGTGACAAGCCGCCTACGAGCTCTTTACGCCCAATAATTCCGGACAACGCTTGCGCCCTACGTATTACCGCGGCTGCTGGCACGTAGTTAGCCGGCGCTTCTTCTGCAGGTACCGTCACTTTCGCTTCTTCCCTGCTGAAAGAGGTTTACAACCCGAAGGCCGTCATCCCTCACGCGGCGTCGCTGCATCAGGCTTTCGCCCATTGTGCAATATTCCCCACTGCTGCCTCCCGTAGGAGTCTGGGCCGTGTCTCAGTCCCAGTGTGGCCGGTCGCCCTCTCAGGCCGGCTACCCGTCGTCGCCTTGGTAGGCCATTACCCCACCAACAAGCTGATAGGCCGCGGGCTCATCCTTCACCGCCGGAGCTTTTAACCCCGCCCCATGAGGGACAGAGTGTTATCCGGTATTAGACCCCGTTTCCAGGGCTTGTCCCAGAGTGAAGGGCAGATTGCCCACGTGTTACTCACCCGTTCGCCACTAATCCACCCCGAAGGGCTTCATCGTTCGACTTGCATGTGTTAAGCACGCCGCCAGCGTTCGTCCTGAGCCAGGATCAAACTCTCCATGAATGTTTTCCCGTAATCGGGAGAGCACCATAGAAGAGCGGGACGACCGATCCGGAATAGGGATGGTCGTCCACAGCGTCCTCGCTGATGTTGCCTACCCGCCACATGGGCCGGTAGGACTTCAAAGGAACCACCAACCCACCGAAGTGGGCCGGGGTATCAACAAATTTGGCGTTGATTTTTGGCACGCTGTTGAGTTCTCAAGGAACGGACGCTTCCTTCGGTCCCGTTTCACCGGGGCCCTCCGGGCGCTTCCCTTCGTTCTTGCGTTTCCGACTCTATCAGACTCTTTCGTGTCCGATTCCCGGTCGAAGCGGGTTCCTGCTGTTTTGCTTTCCAGTTCTTCGCTTTCGCGTTTCCCTTTCCGGCGAGTCCGACTCTATCAGATCCTTTCGGGCCTGATTCCCAGTCAGCGGGGTTCGTCTTCCCGGCCCTTGGGCCGTTCCGACGCTCAAACTCTATCGGATTCTCCCGGCGACTCATAATCGAGTCCTCGAATTGAATTTCGGCATGCCGAAATTCTCCCCGGTGGGAGATCGTGCTGAGTTTGGTTGCCGCATGCGCGGCGGGATCGGCTGACGCCGGACCGTAGTGGCTCCGGGACAACTCGAAGAACCTTACAGATGCGAGGGAGGCGCGTCAACCCCTCCCCTCGCACCCGCGTCCGGCCCGTCAGCCCAGGTCGGTGAGGCGGCCGCCGGCGTCCGGCTGCTCGTGCTCCACGCGGCGCAGAAGGCGGATCAGGATCTCGCCCAGCGCCCCGCGTTCGCCACCGGAGAGGTCCTGGAGGAGGTCCTCCTCGAAGGTCGTGGCCATCCGCATCGCCTCGAGCCACTTCGTCCGGCCCTCGTCGGTCAGCTCGACGATGACGCGCACCCGGTTGTTCTCGTCCCGGTCCCTGGTGACCAGGCCCTCGCCCGCCATGCGGTCGATGCGGTGGGTCATCGCGGCCGGAGTGAGCCCCAGGCGCTTCGCGAGCTCGCCCGGACCCAGCCGGTACGGCGTGCCGGACAGGACCAGGGTCTTGAGGACCTCCCATTCGGCGTTGCTGATGCCGAGGGCCGCGACCTGTCTGCCGTAAGCGACGTTCATCCTGCGGTTCAGCCGGCCCAGCGCGGAGACGATCTGCTCGACCTGCGGGTCGAGGTCCCGGAACTCGCGCTGGTAGGCCGCGATCTGCTCGTCGAGGCTCGGCTCCTGGAGCTCGGGCTGCTCGGTGGTGTCAGACATGGCGGGCAGTATCGCACGCTCTCCATCGCCTTCGAAGTCCTTCAGGGTGAAGAGTTCAGCTTCTAACTTTAGTGTTAAAGTCTACGGGTCTGTGTTCTTCAAAGTTCTTCATGTCTTGAGGTAGGTGAGTGTGACCAGGGAGATGGGTGCAGCGCTGCGGCGGATCCAGGTGGGGAGCGCGCTGAGCGCGTTCGGCCTCGGGTTCACCGTCCCGTATCTGTACGTCTACGTGGCACAGGTGCGGGATCTCGGTGCCGGTACGGCAGGTGTCGTGCTGGCTGTGTTCGCCATGGCGGCGCTGGCCGTACTGCCGTTCACCGGTCGGGCCATCGACCGGCGCGGGCCTCTGCCCGTGCTGATCGTCGCCGCCGCTGCGGCAGCCGTGGGCGCCTGCGCCCTGGGTGTGTCCGACGGCGTGACCTCGACCGTGCTCTCCGCCGCGGTCCTCGGTGCGGGGACCGCCGTCATGCAGCCGGCGCTCGCGACGATGCTGGTGTGGTGCTCCAGCGCCGCGACGCGCACCCGTGCCTTCGCCATGCAGTTCTTCCTGCAGAATCTCGGGCTCGGCATCGGGGGTCTGGTCGGCGGGCAGCTGGTGGACGTCGACCGTCCGTCGAGCTTCACCCTGCTGTTCCTGATCGAGGCGGCGATGTTCCTGGTGCTCGGCGTGGTCGCGGCCACGGTGCGCATGCCCAGGGTCCCGTCCCTCACGGACGCGGTGCCCGGCGACGGCACGGAGCCCAGGGCCGGACTGCGGGCGCTCCTCTCCCACAAGGCCATGGTCCAGCTGTGCGTGCTCGGCTTCGTGATCTTCTTCGCCTGCTACGGGCAGTTCGAGTCGGGTCTCGCCGCCTACGGCACCGAGTCCGCGGGAATCGATCCGTCCACCCTGGGCATCGCGCTCGCGGCCAACACGGCGGTCATCGTCGCCGCGCAGTTCGTGGTGCTCCGTCTCGTGGAGCGGCGGCGGCGCAGCCGGGTCATCGCCTGGGTCGGTCTCATCTGGGCCTTCGCCTGGATCGTGGCGGGCTACGCGGGCCTCGGGCACGGCAGCCAGACGATGGCGACGGCCGCGATGATCTCGACGTACGCCCTGTTCGGGCTCGGTGAGGCCATGCTGTCGCCGACGGTGGCCCCGCTCGTCGCCGATCTGGCTCCGGAGGCCATGGTCGGTCAGTACAACTCGGCGTTCGCCCTGGTGAAGCAGCTCGCCCTGGCCGTCGGTCCCGCTGTCGGCGGTCCCATGGGGGCGGCGCTGCCCGGGCCGTACATCGTGACGTTCGTACTGTTCTCGCTGGGCATCACCGTGCTGGCGCTGAAGCTGGGCCGTCGGCTCACGCCCGTACAGGACAAGCCGTCCCTCGCGACGGTGCCGTCCCGGGTGGTCGCCGTGTCGATGCCGGAGAGCGAACCCGTCACCGTGCCCGGCGCCCTGCGCTGAGGCGCGGTCAGCCGGGGAGGGCGAATTCGCACCAGACCGCCTTGCCGCCGCCGGGAGTGCGGCGGCTGCCCCAGGACGACGCGATGGTCGCGACGATGGAGATGCCTCGCCCCGCCTCGTCGGCGGGCTCGGCCCGGCGTCGGCGCGGCAGGTGGTCGTCCCCGTCCGTCACCTCGATGATCAGGCGGCGGTCGGTCCGGCGCAGGCCGAGGCGCATGGGCGGGGTGCCGTGCTGGAGGGAGTTGGCCACGAGCTCGCTGGCGGCCAGGACGCCCAGATCGCAGAGCTCCATGGGGAAGCGCCACGACGCCAGGACGCCGGTGGCGAAGGCGCGGGCCCTGGGCGCGGCCTCGATGCCGCCGAGCAGCTCGAGCGAGGCGTTGTGGAAGAGCTCCGCGCTCGATCCCGTACGCGCGGGGTGCTGGACCACCAGGACCGCCACGTCGTCGTCGTGCTCCGCGGTGACGCCCAGGGAGCGGATGAGCCGGTCGCAGACCACCTGGGGCGAACCCTTGGCGCCGGACAGGGCACGCTCCAGGGAGGCGACGCCCTCGTCGATGTCCTCGCTGCGCCGCTCGACCAGGCCGTCCGTGTAGAGCACGGCCGTGGAGCCGGGCGGCAGGGCGATCGTCCCCGATGTGTGGACCCAGCCACCCGTCCCGAGCGGCGGTCCTGTCGGGTCCTCGGCGCGGTGGACCGTGCCGTCCTCGTCGCACACGAGGATCGGGAGGTGTCCGGCGGAGGCGTAGACGAGGTGGCCCTCGTTGGGGTCGTGGACGGCGTAGACGCAGGTGGCGATCTGGCTGGCGTCGATCTCGGCGGCGAGCACGTCGAGGAGCTGGAGCACCTCGTGCGGCGGGAGGTCCAGGCGGGCGTAGGCGCGGACCGCGGTGCGCAGCTGGCCCATGACGGCCGCCGCCCGCACGCCGCGCCCCATCACGTCTCCGATGACGAGTGCGGTGCGGCCGGCGCCCAGCGTGATGACGTCGTACCAGTCGCCGCCCACCGCCGCGTCCGTGCCACCCGGCTGGTAGGTGGCGGCGATACGCAGGTCGTCCGGCTGTTCGAGCTCCTGCGGGAGCAGGGAGCGCTGGAGGGTGACGGCCGTCTCGCGGTGGCGGCGTTCGCTGGTACGGAGCCGCTCGGCGGCCTCGGCGTGGTCGGTGACGTCGGTGGCGTAGACGAGGACCCCCGCCTCACCGTCCGGGCCGTCGGCGGCCACCGGGGTGCACGTCACCGTCCAGGAGTCACCGGCGCGGACCTTGCGGGACTTGACCGTACGGGGGGTACCGCTGCGCAGCACCTGGTCCATGAGGGGCAGCAGGCTGAGCTCGGCGAGCTCGGGCATCGCCTCGGCCGCGGGGGCGCCGCAGGGGCGCGGGCCGAACGCCGACGTGTAGGCGGCGTTGACGTAGGTGATGCGGTGCTCGGGGCCGTGGAGCAGCGCGACGGGGGCGGGCAGCCGGCCGAGGATGTCGCGGGCCGACAGGGCTTCCAGGCCGGGGCCCGCCGTGGCGGGGGGTGCCTGCGGCGTCCCGCCCGGCGGCGTGGCCGCGGGCTTCGGCCGTACGGACTCCGCGCGGGCGGCGGGTACGGAACTGTGGTCGTCCCGCGCGGCGGCGCGACGCTGTGTTCCGGGAAGGCGGGCGCTCCAGCGCGTGAAGTTCACGGAATTTCTGGCCTCGTGTGTCGGTCTGGTCCGCTCGGGCGAGCTTTTTCTGCTGGTCCTGTGGCCGATACCCCGCCGGTCCTCTGTACCGGGTCGGGGTGCCGGGGCCAGGCTTCCGGGAACGCGCGGCCGGGCCGCTCCGTGCGGTCGGCCGTCGCTTCCGGTCACTGTAGGTGACTGCCTGCCGGGTCACTCTGCGCAGGTGTGAGCCCACCTATGGTCACACGCCCAGTGTGACCGACCGTACTGACAGTTGCCGTACGGCGGCGGGTCCGGACGCTGAACTGCGCCCGTTCCCCGGGCGTCGCCGGTGGGGGCGGACGGGGGCTCAGCCGGACGTGTCCGGCGGCCCGTCGTCCTTCGGCGGGGTGGCCTCGGGAGGTCCGGGGTGTGTGTGGCCCCGGGCGGCGAGGGCGAATTCCGCTCGCGGGTGCTCGAGCGACCCGAGGGAGACGATCTCCCGTTTGAAGAGCCCGGCCAGGGTCCACTCGGCAAGGACACGCGCCTTTCGGTTGAACGTGGGCACGCGGCTCAGGTGGTAGACGCGGTGCATGAGCCACGCCGGATACCCCTTGAGCTTGCGCCCGTAGACGTGCGCGACGCCCTTGTGCAGGCCGAGCGAGGCGACGGATCCGGCGTAGGAGTGCCGGTAGTCGCGGGCCGGACGGCCTGCGAGGGTGGCCACGATGTTGTCGGCCAGGACCTTGGCCTGACGCACCGCGTGCTGGGCGTTCGGTGCGGTCTCCGTGCCCGGCTCGGACGAGGTGAGGTCCGGGACGGCTGCCGCGTCACCGGCCGCCCAGGCGTGCGGCACACCGTCGACGGAGAGCGTGGTGGTACAGCGGATCCGGCCGCGCTCCGTGAGCGGCAGGTCGGTGGCGGCGAGGATCGGTGCGGGCTTCACGCCGGCGGTCCACACCAGGGTGCGGGTCGGGAAGCGCGAGCCGTCGCTGAGGACCGCGACCCGGTTCTCGCAGCTCTCCAGCCGGGTGTCGAGCCGTACGTCGATGTTGCGGCCCCGCAACTCCCTGACCGCGTACTTCCCCATCGTCCCGCCGACCTCCGGCAGGATGCGTCCGGTCGCCTCGACCAGGATCCACCGCAGGTCCGACGGCTTGATGTTGTGGTAGTACCGCGAGGTGTAGCGGGCCATGTCCTCCAGCTCCGCGAGCGCCTCCACCCCTGCGTATCCGCCACCGACGAAGACGAAGGTGAGCGCCGCGTCGCGGATGGCCGGGTCCCGCGTGGCGGAGGCGATGTCCATCTGCTCGATCACGTGGTTGCGGAGGCCGATGGCCTCCTCCACGGTCTTGAAGCCGATGCCGAAGTCGGCCAGGCCGGGGACCGGAAGGGTGCGCGACACGGACCCGGGGGCGATGACGAGTTCGTCGTACGGGATCTCGAGCGCACCGGTGCCGTCCTCCCCGGTGGCGAGCGTCGTGACCGTGGCGGTGCGCTTGGCGTGGTCGACGCGCTCCGCCTCGCCGATGACGATCGTGCAGTGCTTCAGGACCCGGCGCAGCGGCACGACGACATGGCGCGGCGAGATCGAGCCCGCGGCGGCCTCGGGCAGGAACGGCTGATAGGTCATGTAGGGCTCCGGCGTGACCACCACGATCTCGGCCTCGCCGCTTCTCAGCCGCTGCCGCAGCTTCCGCTGGAGACGCAGCGCGGTGTACATCCCCACGTAGCCGCCGCCGACGACGAGAATGCGCACACGTGGCCGGTTGTCGGGGGATGTCCCCCGGGTATCTGGTGCCATCACCTTCCCATGACGCAACGGAGTCCGGTGTTTGTCCACAGGCCCGGCAAATTGTGTGACCGGAGCTCTTCGATCATCCGGCGGGCCGTGGCCACCGCGTGATGACGGAGCTGCGCAGGTCAGGTATGGCGGGGAGCCGGGAGCGCAGGGGTCGAATCGTGGTTCAACCGGTCCTTGCTCCGATCGGGGGGCACTCCGTGCGGAACAACCCCCTTCTGAATTGACCCGGGCTCAACTATGTTCGTACCCCGTCGGGGTGTCGGATTCGGACTGAGGTCCACACTCCGGCTGACACGGCGGGGAAGTCTCCGGGGGGAGACGTCATAACCGGGGGAAGTTATGCACATTCAGGATTTGCATGGGCCGAGCGCTGTCACCTCTTCTGTGGAGGGCCCTGGGCGGCTGAGCCCGGTGGGAGCGGTCGGTACGGTCGCGGCAGCCGGAGGCGCGGGCACCACCGCCCGCTCCGCGCCGCTCCGCGTGGACGCACAGCGCAACCTCGAACACGTCCTGCGCGCCGCGCGCGAGGTGTTCGGGGAGCTCGGCTACGGAGCGCCGATGGAGGACGTGGCACGGCGCGCGCGGGTCGGGGTGGGTACGGTCTACCGGCGTTTCCCGAGCAAGGACGTGCTGGTGCGCCGTATAGCCGAGGAGGAGACCGCGCGGCTCACCGATCAGGCGCGCTCGGCCCTCGGCCAGGAGGAGGAGCCGTGGTCGGCGCTCTCCCGTTTCCTGCGGACCTCCGTGGCGTCGGGTGCGGGCCGGCTCCTGCCGCCGCAGGTGCTGCGGGTCGGCGCGGAGCAGGACGAGCAGCCCGCTGCGGCGGGCCCCGGCACGGCCGACGGCGACACGCGCGTCCCGCACCAGCGGCAGAGCGTGGAAGCGTCCGGTCTCCGGGCATCGGGACAGCACCCTGCCCCCGAGGAGGGGCTCGACGACGGTCCGGGCGCTGCCGAGCTGCTCGAGGTGGTGGGCCGGCTGGTGGACCGGGCCCGTGAGTCGGGTGAGCTCCGGGGCGATGTGACGGTGGCCGATGTGCTGCTGGTCATCGCCACGGCCGCACCGGCGCTGCCTGACCCCGCTCACCAGGCCGCCGCCTCGGCCCGACTGCTGGACATCCTTCTCGAAGGCCTGCGCTCCCGTCCCGCGTAGCCGCACGCCCCAGGTGCCGGTCGGCGGACCACTGCCGCCGACCGGACGCCTGTAGGTCGCCCCGGGCCGGTGGTCACCCAACGCGGTCCGTCACCCGACGCGGTCCGTCACCCGACGCGGTCCGTCACCCGACGCGGTTCGTCACCCGGCCCTGCGAGACATACGACGCCGTGGGACGGACAACGCCGTTGCGCCGGAGGGGCGTTGCTCCTTCCCCGACAGGGCGATGTCACGCCCACCGGACGGGGTAAGACACCCCGGACGAGTGGTTGCTGCCGCTCGGGGGCCGTCGCGGTGCGGCTCTGTGGCAACCTTGCCCCCGTATTCGGGTCCGAGGGTGCATACGGGGGCTTCCGCGATGAGCGGTGACGCGCAGCAGGAAGAACCGGCCGACGGTGTCGCCGCCGCGGGCAAGGGCGGCAGGGACACGGGGACGCGGGCCGATGACACGTCCACCGCCCGCATGCCCGAACAGGCGCGCCCCCCAGGGCAGGCGCAGCCGCGCCGGGTGACGCCCGGCCCTGCGGGTCCGGAGGAGCCGGGCGTCTCCGGCGAGGGCGGCACCGTGCTGCCGGGCCCCTGGCCCGCGCCCGCCGACGACGGGGTGCGGCCGGAGCCCGCCCCGGAGACCGGTGAGGCCGCGTACGCGGTCCCCCTGCAGCGGGAGGGGCGTGCGGGGTCGGCCGATCTCGGCCCGTCCGACGCCCAGTTGATCCAGGGCATGCGCGGGGGCGACGACCAGGCGTACGAGGAGCTGTTCCGCCGCCATTCGGGAGCGGTCCGCCGCTACGCCCGTACCTGCTGCCGGGACGCGCACACCGCCGACGACCTGACGGCCGAGGTCTTCGCGCGGACGCTCCAGGCGGTACGCGGCGGGAAGGGTCCGGAGGAAGCGGTCCGGGCCTACCTCATGACGGCGGTCCGGCATGTCGCCGCCGGGTGGACCAGGAGCGCGAAGCGCGAGCATCTCGTCGACGACTTCGCGGCGTTCGCGGCGCAGGCCACGCGCTCCTCGGAGCTGTCCGAGGCGGACACCCTCGATCTCGGCGCCGATGTACTGGCCATGCACGAGGCGGACCGGTCGATGGCCATGCAGGCGTTCCGCAGCCTGCCGGAGCGCTGGCAGGCGGTGTTGTGGCACACCACCGTGGAGGAGGAGTCCCCGAGCGAGGTCGCCCCGCTCTTCGGTCTGACCGCCAACGCCACGGCGGTCCTGGCGGTCCGGGCCCGCGAAGGGCTCAAGCAGGCCTATCTGCAGGCCCATGTGAGCCAGTCTCTGACGTCCGGCGGCGACTGCGCCCAGTACGCCGACCGGCTCGGCGCCCATGCCCGGGGCGGTCTGCGGACCCGGGCCGAACGCGGGCTGCGCAAGCACCTGGACGAGTGCGCGAAGTGCCGGCTCGCCGCCGGTGAGCTCGACCGGGTGAACGCCGGCATCCCGGCCCTGCTCCCGGTCGCCGTCATCGGCTGGTTCGCCGTGGGCTGGTCGGTCAAGGCGGCGGGCGTCGTGGCGGGCGGTGCGGCAGGAGCGGCCGGCGCCGGAGCCGCCGCCGCGGCCACGGGGAGCGCGTCCTCCGGAGGCGGCACGGCGGGCGGGGCCGCGGCGTCGGAGGGGCTCGGCGCTCCGCTGAAGGCCGGGATCGCCGCAGCCGTGGCCGTGGCGGCCGCCGCCGGGCTCGTGTGGGCCCTGGTCGGTGACGACCGGCCGGCGCCGGAGGAGAAGCCGGTGGCCAAGCCTCCGGCCGCGGCGCCCGCCGCCCCCACGCCCACTCCCCCGCCGGAGCCGACGCCTGCCCCGCAGCCGCCGGCCCCGCCCGCACCGCCCGTCTCCGATCCACCGCCCGCCCCGGAGACCACACCCGCCCCGGCACCGACACCCACGCCGTCACCGGAGCCGCCGGTCCCGGACCCCACACCTGAGCCCACCCGGCCGGAGCCCGCACCGACGCCCTCCCCGAAGCAGCCCGCACCACCCGCGCCCCCCGCACCGGAGATCTACCAGGTGAACGAGCTGGACTACTCGGTCACGGGTGATCACACCGGGCCCGAGATCCTGCTCGGCGAGAGCAGGGGGGTCTTCTGGCAGCGCGACGGACTGTCGATCGCCTCCACCACCTACGCCCACGGGGTGACCGCCCCCTCCCGCTCGTCGGTCGCCGTCCAGCTCAACCGCGCGTGCACGCGCTACGAGGCGATGGCCGGGGTCGACGACCTGACACTGGGGCTCGGCGCCGTGCGCTTCTCCGTGTACGACGGTGACGGGGCGCGGCTCTGGCAGTCCCCCGTGGTGCGGGGCGGTGAGCCGGCGGTCCCGGTGAGCGTGGGGATCGAGGGCAGCACGACGATCCGGCTCGTCGTGGAACCCTCGGGCGCCCTCGGCGGGGTCGCCCTCGCCGACTGGGCGGCGTCCAGGATCAGCTGCCGCTGAGCTCCCCGGCCACGCCGGTCAGCAGGCCGAGGACCTCGCCCGGGGTCAGTCCGCGCCCCCGGGCTGTCTCCTTCTCGTACCGAAGGGGTCCCAGCTCCTCGCGCAGCCGTTCCACGACCACGGCGACGTCGGCCTCCTCCACCGCGGAGCGGGGGCCTCTCGCCCGCCAGAGCTCGCAGGCCCCCAGGACACGGGCCGACGTCCCGAACAGGCCCAGCTCCACCAGGACGATCGCGGCGACCTCCGCCAGGTGCGCGGTGAAGACCTCCACGCACCGGGCCTCCACGCCGAGGGCCAGTGCCTCGACCACCCCGCGCAGCCCTTCGGCCGGTCCACCGGACGGTTCGGACACGCTGATGCGGGCCGAGAGCCCCAGGACCGCCGCCGCGAACTGCGGCGGTCGGCTGCCGTAGGGCCGGGCGGACCGCGCGGAGTCGGCGTACCGGCGTGCCCGCGGGATCTCGCCGGCCGTCAGCGCGATCGCGGCGCGGAGGTAGTACACGTAGGCGTGGGCGTCCGGCATGTGATGACGCTCCGCCGCGGCCTCCGCCTCGTCCAGGCCCTTCGTGGCCGCGTCAAGGTCCCCCGCCCGGTAGGAGAGTTCGGCGAGACGTCCGAGGAGGAAGGGCTCCTCCCCGTGGGCGCCGACCTCCCGTGCGAGTCCGAGCGCCTCCTGGTAGGCCGCGCGTGACTCCTCGTACCTCCCACGCGTCATCCCCGCCTCGGCGTCGGCGCTCGCCACCTGGGCGCGGAGATAGCGGTCCCCGACCCGGCGGCTCAGTACGCGCAGCTCGGCGAGGTCCTCGTCGATGCCGACCATGCCGTCGGGGGTGTCCACCATCATGTGGGTCCGGGTCATCAGGGTGACGCCGTACTCCCAGTCGCCGCCGTGCGTCCTGGTGTTGACGACGGCAGCGTCGAAGTGCGCCTGTACATCGGGGATGTCCTCGCGGCGCATGTACGAGGTCATCGGCCAGAGAAGCCCGGGGAAGCGGGCGGATTCGGGGCCGCCCGAACCGAAGGCCCCGGCGACCTTGGTGATCAGGGCCTGGAGCACCTCGTCCTCGTAGACGTTCTCCGTCGGCCGGCTCTCCACGGCGAGGAAGAACCGCAGCATGTGCAGATGCATGCGGGGCCAGTACCGGGGGTCGGCCGGGTCCTGCGGGTCCTCGCCGAGGGCGGCCGTGCGGTCGGCCCAGCCCACACCCTCGATGCGGAAGTTGCGCAGCCACCAGAACCACCCCATGGCGAGCACCAGGCGCAGCGCCGCCCGCTCCGAGGGGCCCGCGACGACCGTGCGGTGCAGGGCCGCGCGGATGTTGTCGAGGTCCGTCTCCAGGCGCCGGATCCACGGCAGTTGTCCGCCGGAGCGCAGGTGCGGATCGGCCTCCTCGGCCAGCGCGGTGAAGTACGCGGTGTGGGCCGCGCAGGTGGCCGCCAGGACGTCCGGGGTCTCGGCGGCCCGCTCGGCGGCGTACTCGTGGATGGTCTCCAGGAGGCGGTAGCGCATCTGCGAGCCGTCGGCGGGGGTCGCGACCACGAGTGACTTGTCGACGAGCGCGCCGAGCAGGTCCGCGGCGTCCGGCCCGGTCACCGCCTCGGCCGCGGTCAGGTCCCAGCCGCCCGCGAAGACGGAGACCTGCCGCAGCACCCTCCGCTCCTGCGGGGACAGCAGGTCCCAGGACCAGTCGACGACCGCCCGGAGCGTCTGCTGGCGGGGCAGGACGGTCCGGCTGCCGCTGGTGAGCAGCCGGAAGCGGTCGTCGAGGCGGTCGGCGATCTGACGCGGGGTGAGCAGCCGGAGCCGGGCGGCGGCCAGCTCGATGGCGAGCGGGAGCCCGTCGAGCCTGCGGCAGATCTCGTCGACGGCCCGCGGGTCGTCGGCCGCGTCCGTCGCCGCGTCGAACTCCGGCCGCACGGCTCGGGCGCGCTCGGCGAACAGCCGGTGCGCGGGGTCCGGCGGCAGCGGGCCGACCGGACGAACGGCCTCGCCGGGCACGCCGAGGGGCTCTCGGCTGGTGGCGAGGATCCGTAGCCGTGGGCAGTGCGTGAGAAGGGTCTCCGCCAGGGCAGCCGCCGCACCGACGACGTGCTCGCAGTTGTCGAGCACCAGGAGGAACGGGCTGTGGCGCGACCGGTGGGAGAGGTGCTCGACCAGCCGCTCCGTCGGGTCCTCGGTCAGGGGGCGCCCGTCGCGCGGGCCGCCCTGGCGGAGGGTCGTCTCGCGGAGGCCCAGGGCGGAGAACACGGCTCCGGGGACGGCGGAGGGGTCGTCGAGGGGGGCGAGTTCGGCGATCCAGGCGTCCAGACCGGCGGCCGACTCCTCCGCCAGCCTGGTCTTGCCGGAGCCGCCGGGGCCCGTGAGGGTGACAAGGCGGGCGCGGTCGAGGTCGGAGCGGATGAGGCGGAGTTCGGGCTCCCGGCCGACGAAGGAGGTGAGCCGGGGGCGGATGTTGCTCTCCGCGGGAGGCACAACGCCCGCGAGCCGCGAGGTGGGCTCCGCGGCGGCGAGGAGTTCCCGGTGGAGGGCGGCGAGCTCCGGCCCCGGATCGGTGCCCAGACCGTCCGCGAGCGCCCGGCGGGCCTCCTCGTACGCGACGAGTGCGTCGGCCTGCCGGCCCTCGGCACGCAGACCGCGCAGCAGTTGGGCGCGCAGCGGCTCGTGGTACGGGTGGGCGGCCGTGAGTTCCCTGAGCTCGGGTACGAGGCCGGCCGTGGCCCCGCGCCTGAGGTCGGCCTCGATGCGCTGCTGGAGCGCGCCCAGCCGGCGGTCCTCGGCCCGGAGGCCGTGCTCACGCCCGGGGAGGTCGGCGAGGGCGGGGCCGCGCCACAGGGCGAGTGCGGTGCGCAGGGTGTGGGCGGCGGCCTCGGGGCTGCCGGATTCGAGCTCGGCGGCGCCTTGCCCGGCGAGCCGTTCGAAGACGTACAGGTCGATGTCGTCGGGCCCGGCGGCGAGGCGGTAGCCGCCCGGACCTCCGACGACCGCGTCCCGGCCGAGCACGCGCCGCAGTCGGCTCACGAGGGCCTGGAGGGCGGCGGGCGCGTCCTGCGGGGAGCCGTCGGTCCATACGTCGTCGATGAGGGCGGCGACCGATGCCGGGCGGCCCGCGCGCAGGGCGAGGGCGGCGAGCAGGGTGCGCAGGCGCGCGCCGCCCACGGGCAGCACGCCGCCGTGCTCGTCTCGCGCCTCGGTGACGCCCAGGATCAGGTACCGCACGGGGCCATTGTGTCGCGGCGGGTGCCCGCCCGTTGCGGGTGCGGCTGACGGCTGACGGCTGACGGCTGACGGCTGACGGCTACGGCTACGGCTACGGCTACGGCTACGGCTGGAGTGTCCGGCGGGCCGGCACCACTCCGCCCGCGACCGCCCGTTGCCTCGGTGCCGCCGTCCCGGTCCAGCAGGTGCCCCGGCGGGTGACCAGGCGCCGGAGCCAGAGTTCCGTGGACGCCAGCTCGGCGAGGCCGTCCAGGGGAAGGGGCTCGCCCTCGGACGCCGCGCGCAGCGCCTTCCGGACGACGCGCGCCTCGACCAGTCCGGCGTCGGCGAGCAGGGGGGCGTCGAACAGCGCGATCAGTTCAGGCAGGGCGGTGCGCAGGCCGATGTGCCCGGCCGCGGTCGAGGTCGCCTGCGACGGGGTGCCCCAGCCGGGCGGAAGGTCGTGGATGCCCGCTCCCGCGAGGACCCGGCGCAGGATCGCGGCGCGGGCCCCCGGCTGGACCCTGAGCGATTCCGGGAGGGCGCGGGCGGCCCGTACGACCTGGTTGTCGAGGAAGGGGGCGTGCAGCCGCTGGCTGCGGATCTCGGCCGCCTGTTCCAGGATCCGCTGGTCGGCCGCGTGCCGGGCCAGCGCCGCGCGGGCGCGGGCCTCTCCCGGGCGCTGGACAGAGGCGGGCCGGATCGCCGCCTCCTGGAGGCGAACCGATACTTCCGCGAGTGCCTCCCCGGTGAGCCAGCGTGCGGCCGGGCCGGGCCGGGACCAGGCGAGGGAGGCGAGCGAGGCGTCGGCCGGGGTGTCGAGGCCGGGAACGTCGCGGTTGGCCTCGGGCAGGAGGGACGCCGCCGTCTCGAGACCGGTGCGGTACGACGTGCGGGCCAGCCGGCGGGCGGCGCGGTACACGGCCAGCGGGACGAACAGGGAGTGCGTGGAGGGACCTTCGGCTCTGGCCAGCGCGGCGACGGGCCGCAGGAGGTGGCGTCTGCGCCGGTCCATGAGGAGGTCGGCGAGGCGGGCGGGGTGCGCGTCCAGGACCTGGCGGGCGCCGTGGCCGACGAAGTGGTCCGCACTGCCCGCGGCCAGCCGGCGGCGGTGGCGTTCGGCGACGACGAGGGAGGGCGCGGGCTCGTCGGTGAGCGGGCCGGACTCCAAGGCCGCGTAGGGCAGGGCCTCCTCGCCGGCCGCGACGACCACGTGGTGCAGGCGGGGATTGGCCGCGATGACCCGGGCGCGCTCCAGCTCGTCCTCGTGGCCGTGGGCGGAGAGGTCGTTGAACGTGACGGCGAGGAGGCGCTCGCCCGCCCCCGTGCCGTGTCCCAGCACGGTGCCCGGCAGCCCGGGCAGTCCCGCGGCCAGCAGGGCGAGGGTGGCGGAGGCGCTGCCGCCGGAGAGGTCCGAGCCGATTCCGGGGACGGGTGCCCCGCGGGCCGCGCGGCGTTCGGCAGGCCCCATGCCGGGCACGGGACCGGGGTCGGGCGGCAGGGTCTCCGGGGCGTGGCGGGGTGCCGTGAGCCGTGCGCGTACGGCTTCGACCAGCGCGTCCCGCACGCCTTCGACCGCGCTCACCGGATCGGCCTGGGGGGCCGCCACGGCGAGGGAGGCCACCGCCTCGTACCCGGTGATCTCGCGTGAGCCCTCGCGGAGGATCAGCGCGTGCCCCGGCGGCACCCGCTTCACCCCGGCGTACGGTGTGCCGTCGCCCAGTGCCTCCGGGGTCTCGGGGCAGGCCAGCAGCGCGGCGAGGTGGCCGATGTCCAGCTGCGCCTCGATGAGGTCCGCGAGCGGGAGGGCCGCGGTGGCGTACGCGGTGCCGTTGGCCCAGGGCGTGGGCGTGTGGAAGACGGGACGGGCGCCGGCGAGGTCTCCGGCGACGGTGACGCGGCGGCCGATCTGGACGACGGCCGTGTAACTGCCCGGCCAGGCGGTGAGATGGCGCAGCGCGCCGCCGCGGGCGGCCAGCAGCCCGACGCGGAGCTGTTCGTCGGTGGCCCCGCAGCAGCCCAGGACGGCGAGGCGGGTGGTGGGCGCTCCCTCGGGGGTCGCCGCCGTGATGACGCGGATCTCGTCGGGGCGCCAGTCGCCCACGGCCCAGAGCGGATCCGGGTCGCCCCACAGCGGCTGGGAGCCCACCGGCTGTACGGTCCGCCCCTCCCCGTGGTGGCCGACCGCGCCCACGGTGCCGAAGCTCGCGGCGATACTGCTCCACCCCACCAACCAACGCATCGCCGCCTCCACAGGCTGTGGACGAACCGGCGTACCAGGACACGGGAACGCCGTTGCGGGACATGCTGCCACGACAACGGCGGCCGGGAGGGGGTACGGGCGGCGCACACCGGATGAGCATGCGCCCCTGGCAAAAGCCTGGCCACGGCTCCGTGGGGCTGTCAGCAACGTAACCGGGTCGTCCGGGAGTTGCGGCAGGACGCCCCCTGAGTGGCCCCCACCCCGGCAGGGGAGCGGACCCGACGCGATCCAGCCATGGTCGGCCCCCGGCAGGATGCCCGGCGAGACCGGCACTATTCGGCCATTCTCCGCTCGCCGGGGAACCGCGCGTTTCGCCGCCGTCCGCTCACCCCGGGGCATGCGCGAGGCACCCGGGCGGACCTCTCTCGGGCCCTCCGCGACATCCGCCGGCACCCCGCCCGGAGGCGGCGGCGTGCGGGCCGGCACATCCCCCCGGTGCGCCGGCCCGCACGTCCGCTTCCTCCGAACCCCGCCCGTGCGGCGCACAGTCCGGGAGGTGTTCTTCACCTCCCGGACCGGTTCGCCGCCCGCGGGGAATGGGGCGGCGGTCTCCCCCAGCCCGCCGTGTCCAGTGCGGCGGGCCGACCCACGCAGGACCCATCGAAGCGCTTGCGCACGTGCCGGACCAGAGCGCACGGCCGGGCGCACGGCCACACACGCGGAGCACGGCTCCCACGCCCCGCTCCGCGCGGACAACTTTCCCGCCATACGGAGGTCTGCCCCTTAACGGTGGGGATGCGGCGAACTACGCTGGGTTTACCGCTGTTCTCAGCAGGGCGGCATATTCCACGGGGCTCGGCCAAATGCGTGTGCGGCCGGAGTGCCCGGGGCCGGACCTGGGGAGAACACGGTACGAATGCCGCGCGCCGCACAGTGACGCGGCGGCCGTCTGCGTGTCGAGGGGTGGCGCATGTCCAGGGAGCAACGCGGGCCGAACGAGAAGCTCGGCACAGTTCTCGCCCTCGCGGGAATCAGCAACGCCGGGCTCGCCCGGCGGGTCAACGACCTCGGAGCGCAGCGCGGTCTGACACTTCGTTACGACAAGACGTCGGTGGCCCGGTGGGTCGCCAAGGGCATGGTGCCGCAGGGTGCCGCGCCCCATCTCATCGCGGCGGCGATAGGGGCCAAACTCGGCCGTCCCGTCCCGCTGCACGAGATCGGGCTCGCCGACGCCGATCCGGCGCCGGAGGTGGGTCTCGCCTTCCCCCGTGACATCGGGGAGGCCGTGCGGTCGGCGACGGATCTGTACCGGCTGGATCTCGCGGGCCGCCGTGGCGGCGGTGGGATCTGGCAGTCGCTGGCGGGTTCCTTCGCGGTGAGCGCCTATGCGACCCCCGCGTCCCGCTGGCTCATAACCCCCGCCGATCCGTCGGTCGCGCGGGACCCCCTCGCCGCCCGGGCGTCGATCCTCGGCACGGAGGGCGCACCCGGGGCACAGGGCGCGATCCCCGTCCAGCCGGGCCCGGACACCCCGGGCGTGGGCCCTGCCGACGGACCGCTGCTGCGCGTCGGACACAGCGACGTGACGAAACTGCGCGAGGCCGCCCAGGACGCGCGCCGCTGGGACTCCAAGTACGGCGGCGGCGACTGGCGCTCCTCCATGGTCCCGGAGTGCTTACGGGTCGACGCCGCTCCGCTCCTCCTGGGCTCGTACAGCGACGAGGTCGGCCGGGCGCTCTTCGGGGCCTCCGCCGAGCTGACCAGGCTCGCCGGCTGGATGGCCTTCGACACCGGCCAGCAGGAGGCCGCCCAGCGCTACTACATCCAGGCGCTGCGCCTCGCCCGGGCCGCCGCCGACGTACCGCTGGGCGGATACGTCCTGGCGTCGATGTCCCTGCAGGCGACCTACCGGGGCTTCGCCGACGAGGGGGTGGACCTCGCGCAGGCCGCGGTCGAACGCAATCGCGGGCTCGCCACCGCACGCACGATGAGCTTCTTCCGGCTGGTGGAGGCGCGAGCCCACGCGAAAGCCGGCGACGCACCCGCCGCGGGGGCCGCGCTCCGGGCCGCCGAGAGCTGGCTGGAGCGCTCCCGGGCCGGCGACGCCGACCCCGCCTGGCTCGGCTTCTACTCGTACGACCGGTTCGCCGCCGACGCCGCCGAGTGCTACCGGGACCTCAAGGCGCCCCGCCAGGTGCGGCGCTTCACCGAGCAGGCCCTGTCGAAACCCACCGACGAGTTCGTCCGCTCCCACGGGCTGCGGCTCGTCGTCTCGGCGGTCGCCGAGCTGGAGTCGGGCAACCTCGACGCGGCCTGCGCGGCCGGGACGCGTGCGGTGGAGGTGGCGGGACGCATCTCCTCGGCGCGCACCACCGAATACGTGCGCGACCTGCTGCACCGCCTGGAGCCCTACGGGGACGAGCCCCGCGTCGCCGAACTCCGGGAACGGGCCCGACCGCTTCTCGTCGCCCCGGCCTGACACCTCCGGGCACGCCCCGGCCCGGCGCCTCCGGTACGCCCCGGTATCGCCCGGTCCGGGGGACGGACGTCCCGCCACGCACGCCCGGACCCTGGTTTGAGCCCGTTGTCAGTGGGTCAGTGCACTATCGGGGTGGGAGGTGGCGTGATGATGACGCACGCGGCGTACGACTGCGACGTGCTGGTGGTCGGTGGCGGGATCGTCGGTCTGTCGACCGCGTACGCGATCACGCGCACCGCGCCCGGCACCCGGGTCGCGGTGCTGGAGAAGGAGTGGGGCCCCGCCCGCCATCAGACCGGGCGGAACAGCGGGGTGATCCACAGCGGCATCTACTACGCGCCGGGCTCGCTCAAGGCGCGTTACGCCGTGCGCGGCGCCGCCGAGCTGGTCGACTTCTGTACGGAGCACGGGATCGCCCACGCGGTGACGGGCAAGCTGATCGTGGCGACCGCCAGCGGTGAGCTGCCCCGGCTGCACGCCCTGGTGCAGCGCGGCCGGGCACACGGCCTGCCCGTCCGGGAGCTCGGTCCCGCCCAGATCTCGGAGTACGAACCCCGGGTCCGCGGCCTCGCCGCGATCCGGGTCGGGACGACGGGGGTGTGCGACTTCGCGGCGGTGGCCGCCCGTCTCGCCGCCGAGGTCGACGCGGCGGGCGGCCGGATCCGTTACGGCGCGGAGGTCGTAGCCGTCGACCGGCGCCCCTGGGGTGTCGCCGTGCGCACGGCCGACGGCCAGGTCGTCCGGGCCCGTGTGCTGGTCAACTGCGCGGGGCTGCACAGCGACCGGGTGGCGCGGCTCGCGGGCGACGACCCGGGGGCGCGCATCGTGCCGTTCCGTGGGGAGTACTACGAGCTGACGAGGCCGGAGCTGGTGCGCGGGCTCGTCTACCCGGTGCCGGACCCGGCGTTCCCGTTCCTCGGTGTCCATCTGACCCGGGGCGTCGACGGCACGGTCCACGTCGGGCCGAACGCCGTGCCCGCCCTCGCCCGCGAGGGGTACGGCCGGACGGTCGTCCACCCGCGTGAGCTGGCCGCCACCCTGGCCTGGCCCGGCTCCTGGCGGATCGCCCGGCGGCACTGGCGGTACGGGGCGGGCGAGGTGCACAGATCGCTGTCGAAGAGCGCGTTCACCCGGGCCGTCCGGCGACTGCTGCCGGAGGTGACGGAGGCGGACCTGCGGCCGTCACCGGCCGGCGTCAGGGCCCAGGCCGTCCTCCGGGACGGCACGCTGGTGGACGACTTCCTGATCCGGGACGCGCCGCACACCGTCCACGTGCTGAACGCCCCGTCGCCCGCGGCGACCGCGTCGCTGCCCATCGGGAGGGAGGTGGCGCGGCGGGCCCTGCTGCGGGCACGCGCGACGGGATGGACACCACCCGCCGTAGAATCGGGTCATTGTGTCTGAGCCTGTGAACCCCACCCCAGAGACGCCCGGCCCCGCCCCGGAGACGGACGCCGTCCTCCCGGAGACCGCGCCCGGCGCCACCCCGGAGACGGACGCGGACGCGGCGGCGCGCCGCGCCGCCTCCTTCGAGCGCCAGCGCAGGCTGCGCCAGGAGCCCCGCTTCCCCGGTGGTCCGGCCGCCGACCCGGCGGGCTCGCACCACGAGCGCCGGATCCGCAGTTTCCAGCCGCGCCGCAGCCGGGTGACCGTCGGCCAGGAGGACGCCCTCCAGCGCCTCTGGCCCACGTGGGGCATGGACATCGACGGCCTCGGCGTCCTCGACCTCCCGACGCTCTTCGACGGCCTCCCGGTGGTCCTGGAGATCGGCTTCGGCATGGGCGAGGCCACGGCGCAGATGGCGGCCGACGACCCGGCCACCGGCATTCTGGCCGTCGACGTGCACACGCCCGGCCAGGGCAATCTGCTGGGCCTCGCCGAACGCGCGGGGCTGTCCAACGTCCGCGTCGCCAACGGTGACGCCATCATCCTGCTCCGCGAGATGCTGGAGCCGGCCGTGCTGGACGGCCTCCGGGTGTACTTCCCCGACCCCTGGCCCAAGAAGCGGCACCACAAGCGGCGGCTGATCCAGCCGGACTTCCTCGACCTCGTGGCGAAGCCGCTGAAGCCGGGCGCGGTCCTCCACTGCGCGACGGACTGGGAGCCGTACGCCGAGCAGATGCTGGACGTCCTGACGGCGCACCCCCTGTTCGAGAACACCCAGGCGGACGGCGGCTACGCGCCCCGGCCCGCGTTCCGGCCGCTGACCCGCTTCGAGGGCCAGGGCCTGGACAAGGGCCACGTCGTGCACGACGTGCTGTTCACCCGTCGCTGATCAGCCACCGTCCGGCTCTCCGGCCACCACCCCGTGGCGAGTTGTCGGTCCCCCTCGTTAGGGTCGTGAGGTGTCCGAGGGGTCCGTGCAGCATCAGCAGCCGGCCGTCCCGGTTCTCGAGGAGCAGCAGCTCGACGAGTTCCTGGGCGCCGTCCCGGAGCGAGGCCAGTGGCGTTACCGGCCCCGCCGCGTCGGCATGGTCTGGCGCAGCAAGGCGTTCCGCGCCGGTGCGGTGATCACGATGCTCGCGCTCTGCGGGCTGGTGATCCTGGCCCTGGTGCGCCGACAGACGGGCACCGAGGGCTTCCTGGTGGGACTGGGGCTGGCCGTCCTGCCCGTGCCGCTGCTGATGGCGGCGTTCCGCTGGCTCGACCGGGTCGAACCGGGGCCGTGGCGGAATCTGCTCTTCGCCTTCGCCTGGGGCGCGTGCGCCGCCGCGCTCGTGGCGATCATCGCCAACTCCTTCGCGACCCAGTGGATAGCGACGGCCACCGCGGATCCGGCGGGCGCCGACACCCTCGGGGCGACGGTGGTCGCCCCGGTGGTCGAGGAGAGCGCCAAGGCCGTCGCGGTCCTGCTGATCTTCCTGTTCCGCAGACGGCAGTTCGGCGGGATCGTCGACGGCATCGTGGTCGCCGGCTTCACGGCGACCGGCTTCGCCTTCACCGAGAACATCCTCTACCTGGGCAACGCCTTCGGCGAGGACCAGCAGCTCGGGACCACCGGCTTCGCCTCCGTGACGGTGGGGACGTTCTTCGTCCGCGTGGTGATGTCGCCGTTCGCGCACCCCTTGTTCACGGTGCTCTCCGGTATCGGCTTCGGCATCGCGGCACTCGGCGGCGCACGTCACCGGGTGCGCCGGGTCGTCCTGCCGCCGGTCGGCCTCGGCCTCGCCATGGGCATGCACGCCCTGTGGAACGGCTCGTCGTCCTTCGGGCCGTACGGCTTCTACCTGGTGTACGGCGCGTTCATGATGCCGTCCCTGGGACTGGTGACCTGGCTGGCGATCTGGTCGCGCCAGCGGGAGCTGCGCACACTCTCCACCGAGCTGCCGGTCTACGCGGCGGCCGGCTGGCTGACCCCGGCCGAGCCCCTCGCGCTGGCCTCCATGCGGGCGCGGGGCGTGGCCCGCGACATGGCCAGGCACTGGAACAGTCACCCGGACCCCGCGCGGGGCCGGGCCGCGGCACGCGCCGTCGCGGAGTACGAGTCGTTCGCGACGTCGCTGGCCATGCTGCGCCGCAGGGCCCGCCACGACGGGGCCGGCCGGGACTTCGCCGTCCGCGAGCAGGAGTTGCTGCACCATCTCTGGCACCGCAGGGACATCGCGGGCCCGGCCCTGACGTACGCCGCGCACGCGACGGGCCGGCTGCGGCGGGCTCACCGGCCGCCCGGGCCGCCGCCGTTCCCCCGTCAGGTCCCTTACGGCAACGGGCCTCCGCAGCAGCTCCCCGCGCCGCACCGTCACTACGGCGGCCACAACCCGTACCTGGAGGATCGCTAGGCCGCCTCCGGACCGGTCGGAGAACCCGGCCGTCCGGCAGTGGACCCGGCGCACTCACTCCCGGGGGAACCCCGCGCACGCACCCTGGGCGGAGATCCCGCCAACTCACCCTCGGCGGTGGGCCCGGCGCGCTCGCCGGGCTCCCGCCCCGTCAGGTCAGGCCGACGCCGAGGTCAGTTCCGCCAGCTCCGCCTCGGTCAGCCGGAGACCGGCCACCGCCACCAGCGCGGGCAGTTGCTCGACCGTACGGGCGGAGGCGATGGGGGCGGCCACGGTCGGCCGGGAGGCCAGCCAGGCCAGGGCGACCGTGGCGATCTCCGCGTCGTGCTCCTGGGCGATCCTGTCGAGCGCCGCGAGGACCGTGCGTCCGCGCTCGGTCTCCAGGTGCTTGCCCGCGCCTTCGGCCCGCGCGCTCTCGACGGAGGCTCCCGGCCGGTACTTGCCGGTGAGGAAGCCGGAGGCGAGCGCGAAGTACGGGACGGCGGCAAGACCGGCACCGGCCGCCGTGTCCTGGAGCGCGCCCTCGTAGGTGTCGCGCGAGACGAGGTTGTAGTGCGGCTGCAGTGCCACGTATCGGGCCAGGCCCTCGCGCTCGGAGAAGTCCAGGGAGGCCCGCAGCCGCGCGGGGCTGATGTTGGAGGCGGCGATCTCCCGCACCGTGCCGGCCTTCACCAGCTGGTCGAGGGCGGTGATGATCTCCTCGACGGGGACGCTCTCGTCGTCGAAGTGCGTGTAGTAGAGGTCGATGTGGTCGGTGCCGAGCCTGCGCAGGGACGCCTCGGCCGCCTCCTTGATCGTGGTGGGCGAGAGCCCCTTGTACGCCGGGTGGGCGCCGACCTTGGTGGCGATGACGACGTCGTCACGGCGGGAGCGGGCCCTGAGCCACTTCCCGATGAGGGTCTCCGACTCACCGCCCTCGTTGCCTGGGATCCAGGCGGAGTAGGAGTCGGCGGTGTCGAGGAAGTTGCCGCCCGCCGCCACATACGCGTCGAGGACGGCGAAGGTCGTGTCCTCGTCGGCCGTCCAGCCGAAGACGTTGCCGCCGAGGGCGAGGGGGAAGACCTGAAGGCCGGAGGAACCGAGCGGGCGCAGAGAAGTCATACCCGGGTACAACCAGCTGACGGAGGCACCTATTCCGATTCGCGGCCCGCACCCCGCGCGGCCCGGGTGGGCCCGGCGCCCCCGTGACAGGCGACGCCGGGCGGACCCGGGCAGACCGACGGCCCTGACGTCGGGGGGTCGTGCGTCAGGGCCGCCGGGGTTCCGGTGCGCCGAGGAGCGGCGCCGGGGATCAGATCGTGAGGCCCTTGCCGCGCAGCCAGCTCATCGGGTCCACACCCGAGCCGTCCGCGGTGTGGATCTCCAGGTGGAGGTGCGGGCCGGTCACGTTGCCGGTGGCGCCGACGCGGCCGATGGTCTCGCCGGTGGTGACCTTCTGTCCGGCGGTGACGTCCATCGAGGACTGGTGGCAGTACCAGACCTCCGTGCCGTCGTCGAGCTCAAGGACCGTGCGGTAGCCGTACGAACCGGACCAGCCCGCCGACTTCACCGTGCCGCTGTGCACGGCCTTGACCGGCGTGCCGGTGGGAGCCGCGAAGTCCAGTCCGGTGTGGTAGCCGGAGGACCACATCGAGCCGGACTGCCCGAAGGTCGAGGTGATCGTGTACGAGGAGGTCGGGACGGCGTAGCTGGCGGCGAGCTTGGCGAGGCGCTCGGCCTCGGCCTTCTTCTTCGCCGCTTCCTCCTCGGCCTTCTTCTCCGCGGCGGCCTCGGCCTCGGCGGCGCTCTGCTGCTTGGCGGCCTGGGTCGCGGCCGCTTCGGCCGCCGCCTGCTCCTGGGCGGCCCTGGCCTCGGCCTCGGCTCCCGCCGACTGCTGCTCGGCCTGCTGGAGGATGCGGGCGCGCAGGGCCTCGCCCGCGTCGGTGGTGCCCTGCTGGGCCTCGGCGGCGGTGATGCCGGCCGTGGTGAGCGGGGAGGACGCGGCGGCCGTCTCGTGCTCCGCGTCGGAGTCGCCGGACATGAAGGCACCGACGCCGGGAAGGGACTTGGCGTCGGGAAGGTTGTCCGCGATGGAATCGGGAAGAGAGATGGAGACCGGCGGCTTGCTCTGCGCGGTGGCCATGCCGCCCGCACCGACGGCCGCGATGACGCCGACGCCGAGGACGGTGGAGCTACGGGCGAGACCGCGCTGCTTGGCTACGCGATGACGGCCGCGTACGGGGCGGATGGACTCCTCGGTGGGGTTCCATTCCTCCCACGTCCTGTCCTCATCACCGAAGCCTCCGGTCCTGAAGGATGACGGGGCCTCGGGGGCAGGCTGATTGGACGCCACGTGGGCGCTCTCCTTTCCTTCCTTCTCGCCTACCGGGTTAGCTGACGGGTTCGGAGCAGGAAGGTCTCCTACGGGCCCCTTCGTCTCTCGCGAGACACAGGTGCCCGATTCACCCCATGTAGGTGGTTCCCCGGTTCCCTTGCGGAATTCGGCGCTGCGCACGGTGCCGTCTCTTGCGACGGCGGGTACAACCGCGCTGCGTTATCGAACGTTAATAGACACCCGGGTCCGATTCCAAGCTGTTCCCACAGATCGTTCACGCCTCCGGCCTGGACTTTCAGGGGTCAAACGGGCGCAAACGGGCGAGTTGAGCACCACTCATCCAGCCAGCAGTTTCTGATGGTGCGTCATATGTTATGCGGAGCGCGGTCCTTCGACTACCGAAAGTCGCGACCGGTCATTCACTGTCCCGCCCCACGATCTTCACCGTCGTCCGTCGCTCCTGCTGCCCGTGCGAAGGCCGGCCGACGGCGAGCAGCGCCATGTCGTCCGTCGACCGGCCACCGGTGTGCAGCCGTACGTCGTCGGTGAGCGCCGACAGCAGCTCCTCGGGCCCCGGGAAGAGCCGGCCGCGCAGCCGGGCCGCCGGGTCGTAGAAGACACCCTGCGCGTCGCGCGCCTCGGAGAGGCCGTCGGTGAACGCCAGGAAGGTCGCCCCGGCCGGCAGCGCCCACTCGTCCGACCGGTCGGGCCACACGTCCAGCCCCATCCCGAGCGGCAGGGCGGGCACGGTCGGGGCCAGCACGTCGAGCGCCCCGTCCGCGTGCAGCACCAGCGGCTCAGGATGGCCGCGGTTGACGACCCGCAGGGTGTCCGAACCGGCCGGGATCTCCGCGAGGACCGCGGTGACGAACCCCTCCATGGAGTCGAGCCCGCCCCGCCGCGAGCCCTCACGGGCCAGCGCCCGCTCCAGTCGCTGGACCACGCCCTCCAGCGACAGCTCCTGCTCGGCGGCCTCCCGGAACGCCCCGATCACCACGGCCACGGCCGCGACGGCGTCCAGCCCCTTGCCCCGCACGTCCCCGACCACCAGCCGGACCCCGAACGGCGTGTCCGCGACGGCGAAGAGGTCGCCGCCGACGAACTCGTCCGCCTGGGCCGCCTCGTACCGCGCCGCGATGTGCAGCCCGCCGATCCGGGCGTCCGGCACCGGGAGCACCGCACGCATCGCCGTCTCGGCGATGACCCTCGCCGAGGCGAGCTGCTCGTTGCCGCGGTGCACGACGCGGTTGATCACGAGGGACAGGGCCACGACGGTGATCAGCGTGAGCAGGTCGGTGACCGGCGTGACCCTGAGGAGCACGCCGTCCGAGAGCCGGATGGCGAGCACGACCAGGACCGCGGCGATCCCGATGCGGACGGTGCTGCTCAGCGAGAAGAACGGGGCGGCGACGAGCGCCGCGGCGGCGAAGAGCGGGACAGCGGTGACCTCGGGCGGCGTGGCGAGGTCGAAGGCCACCCCGGCACAGATCATCAGGGCGGGCAACGCACGCACGAACCGCTGGGAGCGGGCGCTCCCGGGAACGCCCCGTCGGCGTCCGTCCCGCTTCCCCACCTGTGCAACACCCCTGCCCGGTCCACCCACGGCTGCGGACGGTACCGCGCCCCACCCAGGCTGGCCGGAGCCGCGCCGAGCGGCGACTCGTCATCGGCCAAAGGGAGGAGCACGCCGGAGCCCCGTCCTCCGGAGGTCAGTCGGAGAGCCGGCGCTGCGCGTAGATCGTCAGTGCATCCCGTACGAAGACGGCGGTTCCGTCTCCGTGGCGATCGTAGTTCCTCCCGAAGCGGGGATCGGCGACGTACATCTCCCCGAGGCCGGTCACGTACGCGCGCGTGGGCTCCGTGGTCGCCGACAGCCACTCGCAGTGCCGCCGCGCGATGTCCTGCACCTGCTCGCTGTCCGCCGCCAGGCCGGCGGCCCTGGCCTCCCCGTAGTCCCGGGCGATGACCTCGTGCACGCCCTGGAAGCGGGCGCGCTCGTCCTCGGTCAGTCCGCGCCACCACCGGCCGCCGCGCTCGTACGCCTCCCTGCCCCAGCGCTCCGTGACCTCCTGCTCGTACTCCGTGTGATCGAAGCCGTCGAGCACGTCCTCCGCCATGAGTTCCTCCCCTTGTTCGGTCCGGTGGAGAGTGGTCCGCACCGAGGCGATCTGCCGGCCGATGCGCTCCCGCTCCTGCTCCAGCAGGCGCAGATGGGTCCGGAGCGCGGCGGAGGTGTCCCGCTGCCCTTCCAGCACGTCCTTGATCGCGGGCAGGGAGAGCCCCAGCTCCCGCAGCAGCAGGATGCGCTGGAGCCGGACCAGAGCCTCCTGGCCGTAATAGCGGTAACCGTTGGCACCCGTGCGGCTCGGTGCCAGGAGACCGACGTCTCCGTAGTGCCGGAGCGTGCGGCTCGTGGTGCCGGCGCGCCGGGCGATTTCCTGGATGGACCACTCCATGACGGAAACGCTAGATCTTTACGCGGCGTCAAGGTCAAGCCCGGGACCGGCGGCCGGGTGACGGCATACGACAGAGGCCCGGATTCTCGAAAGAATCCGGGCCTCTGTCTTTCAGTAGCGGGGACAGGATTTGAACCTGCGACCTCTGGGTTATGAGCCCAGCGAGCTACCGAGCTGCTCCACCCCGCGTCGTTGTGATTGCAACTCTACGCCATCCGGGACGGTGCTCCGACCACTTTTCGCACCCACTCCCGGGCCGGGATCCTGCCGGCCTCCACGCGGTACGCCAACACGGCCTGTATACGGGGATGTTGCCAGGCGGAGTGGCGTAGGCAAGGGTGTTGCCGCACCCCCCGATCTTGCGTATCGCCTGCTGGAGGGCCTCCCACCATGTCCACACCGCACAGACCTGCCCCGTACCCCTCGGCCGCGCCGTCACCCCTGCGCGTGTCCCTCGTCAGCGGCGTGATCGGCGCCGTCTTCGGTGCGGTGATCAGCGCGGCCGTCAACTACCTGGTCATCGGTGTGCCGGAGAGCGCCTCGGTCAACGCGCTCAACCACGGGATATCGGGCCTGTTCAGCGGATTCGCCGCAGGCTTCATCGGGCTCATGGTGCATCTGCGCGGGAAGCGGGCGGAGCCCGTTCCCTCGGAGTCCGTCCCCCTGGCCCCGGAGGCCGACGCCCCGGCCGTTCGGCAGGGCTGACCCCACGCCGTACCCCGTCCCGGAGCAGCCGGGACGGGGCACCGCGCCCCGCGATTGCGAGGTGTCCGGAGCGGCGGGAGGCTGGAGGGGCAAGCCTTTCGGTGTTCGGTCCCGTCTGCGCGGCATCCACAGGTGCCGGCGTCGGCCCAACCGCCTCACCCGATGTGATGGAGCCAGGGGAGGCCGGGCGCATCCGCGCTAGGAGACGATCATGGACGGCACCCTCCTCGAGACGATGCGGACCTCGCTGCGGGGCCCCGTCATCGGTCCGGACGACCCCGCGTACGGGCAGGCCCGCACGGTCTACAACGCCATGATCGACAAGAAGCCCGCCGCCGTGGTCAGGTGCCACGACACGGCGGACGTCATGGCGGCCGTCGACTTCGTCCGCGAGCACGGCCTGGACGTGGCCGTCCGGGGCGGCGGGCACAGCGGTCCCGGCCTCGGCCTCGCCGACGACGCCGTCACGATCGACCTCTCGCCCATGCGCGGGGTGCGGGTCGACCCCGCCATCCAGACCGCCCAGGCCGACGGAGGGGCGACGCTGGGCGACTTCGACCACGCCACCCACGCCTTCGGCCTCGCCACCCCTGCGGGCATCATGTCCACGACGGGCATCGGCGGGCTCGCCCTCGGCGGCGGTCACGGCTACCTCACCCGCAAGTACGGCCTGACGGCGGACAACCTGGTCTCCGCCGACGTGGTCCTGGCGGACGGCAGCTTCGTCTCCACGAACCCGAGCGAGCACCCCGACCTCTTCTGGGCGCTGCGCGGCGGCGGCGGGAACTTCGGCGTCGTCACGTCCTTCGACTTCGAGCTGCACCCCGTGGACACGGTGGGGGTCGCCATCACCGTGTGGCCGCTGGACCGCTTCAAGGACGTACTGCGCTGGTACCGCGCGTTCCTGCCGCAGGCGCCGGACGACCTGTACGGATTCTTCGCCTCGCTCACCGTGCCCCCGGGACCGCCCTTCCCCGAGGAGATCCACGGGGAGAAGATGTGCGGCGTCATCTGGTCCTCGACGGGAGACCCCGACTCCCTGGACGCGACCCTCGCCGCGGTGAACGAACCGGGGCCGCCCGCGTTCCACTTCACGGCGCCGATGCCCTACCCGGCCCAGCAGTCCATGTTCGACGCGCTGATGCCCGCCGGCCTCCAGTGGTACTGGCGCGGAGACTTCTTCGACCGCGTCACGGACGACGCTGTGGACGTGCACGCCTCCTTCGCCGAGAGGCTCCCCACCGGGCTGTCGACCATGCACCTGTACCCGGTCGACGGGGCCGCGGGGCGGGTCGGACCCGACGACACCGCCTGGGCCTACCGCGACGCGGTCTGGTCGGGCGTCATCGCGGGCATCGACCCCGACCCGGCCAACGCCGAGGCGCTCCGGGAGTGGGCCGTCGCCTACTGGGAGGCACTGCACCCGCACTCGATGGGCGGCGGCTACGTGAACTTCCTCGGCACGGGCGAGTCCCAGGACCGGGTCCGGGCCACCTACCGGGGCCACTACGACCGGCTCGCGGAGGTCAAGGAGGCCTACGACCCGCACAACCTCTTCCACGCAAACCAGAACATCGAGCCCGCCGCGCCGCACTGACCGTCACGCCGGGCGCGCAATTCCGGGGGAAAGCCGTGCCGGGAGGGTTACAGTCTGCATGCACCGCACGATGATCCGGACGCCCCCGGAGCGGCGCGGCACCGGCGGCGGCACCTCGTAGCCCCACCGGTCGGACCAGTCCGGCATTCACCGCAGCGGCTCGGTCACAGGGCTCTCACCGCACACCGACGTACAGGACACCTGAGATGACCGACATGCCTGCCCGCACGACGACGCGGCGCCCCGACAGCACCTCCGCGGCCGCGGCGACCGACACCCGCATCGCCGCCCCCCTGCCCACGCCTCAGTACGCGGGCCTGTTCATCGAGCCCGACCTGCCGCCGCTCACCGACGAACCCGAATGAGCGGTGGGCCGTGACCGGCCCCGAGTGACCGCCGCGGGCGCACGGTCGTTGAACGGCCATGCGCATCCGTATCGGCGTGATCGTCCTCGCGGTGGCCCTGCTGATCGCCGCGTTCCTCTCGAACATCCCCACCGAGGCGGAGACCGAGGCGGCCTGCCGGAGGGCTCTGGACAACCTGTCGACGTGGACCGAGCGGCCGGACATCTGCCAGGACGTGTCCCCCGAGACCTACCGGACGTTCCTCCTGATGTACGAACTGCGGGAGGAGGGCCTGGACTGAGGACGGGGCGGGCCCCCGTGCACCCGGCCCGCCCCGGACCGGCGGTCCGGGGCGGGTGCGTACGTGCATGCGTGCGGGCTCACGGGCGTGCGACCAGGTGCCGTCAGCCCTGCTGTTCCTTCCACTCCGCCTGGGCCTCGTCGAGGTCCTCGGCGAAGGAGTCCAGGAAGTCCTCGGCGCTCGTCTTGCCGAGCAGGACCTTCTGGAAGCCCGACTCGCTGTCGGCCTTGGACAGGGTGTTCCAGTCCGGCAGGTAGTAGGGGAGCTGGACGATCCTGGTGTCCCCGGAGAACAGCGCCTCGGCACCGAGCGCGGTGGTCTCCGCCTTGTCGAGCCAGGGGTCCTCGGCGGCCTCCTTGTTGGCCGGGATGAGGCCCGCGGACTCGCTGAACTTGGAGTTCGAGGCGTGGGAGGCGGCGAACTCGATGAACTTCCAGGCCGCCGCCTTGTTCTCGGACGACTTGAGCAGGCCGAGGCCGGAGACCGGGTTGGAGACCATCACCCGCGTACCGTCGGCCAGTTCGGGCTGCGGGATACCGCGGAACTTCTCGACGCCGAGCGCGCTCACATGGTCCTGGTAGGAGCCCAGGTTGTGGTTGAGCATGGCGATGGAGCCGGAGTCGAACTGGGCGACCATCTTGGTGAAGTCGTTGTTGAGGTCGGCCTCCGGGGTGGCCTTCCTGTACAGGCCGGCGTACTTCTCCAGGGCCGCGACGTTCTTCGGGTCGTTGACCGTCGTCCTCGTCCCGGACTCGTCCCAGAAGGACGTGATGCCCGACTGCCCGTACATCGCGTCCAGGGCCTGGGCGATGGAGCCCGGGCCGCCGCGGATGGTGTAGCCGAAACGATTCTTCTGCTGGTCCGTCAGCTTCGCCGCCGCCTTGTAGAACTCGTCCCAGGTGTCGGGCTCCCCCAGCCCGGCCTTCTCGAACAGGTCCGTGCGGTAGTAGAGGACGCCGTTGGTGGCGGAGATCGGCACCGTGTACGTCTCGTCCCGGCCGGCCGCGCTCTTCACGTTCTCGAGCATCGCCTCGTTGAGCTTGCCCTTGAGCGAGCTGTCCGCGATCCGGTCGTCCAGCGGCTCCAGTGCGTCCTGCGCGGTGATCCCGGCGACCATCGCCGCGCCCACGCCGCCGACGTCCGGCAGACCGCCGCCCTGGATGGCGGTGTCGTACTTGGACTGCGCCTCGGTCGAGGCGATGCCCACGTACTGCACGTCGACGTCCGGGTTCGCCTTCTCGAAGTCGGCGATGATCTCCTTCCAGATCGCCGTACGGACGCCGCCGTTCTCGTCCCAGAACACGATCTTCCCGGTGCCCGAGCCCTCGGCACCCTTCGCACCGGCGATGCCGCTGCCGTCGTCCCCGCAGGCGGTGGCCGTGAGGGCCAGGGCCGAGACCAGGGATATCGCGGCGGCGAGACGGCTGTTGCGGGGCTTGACCATGGTCGGCTCTCTTCTCTGAGTGCTCACCGGCGGGCGCCGGGCAGCGGGGTGCCGCAGCGTGAAGCCGTGCGGGGGCGATGACGTTCGGAGGCGGCGGTGGGGGGCCTTCAGCGTCTCCCTCGGCGCCGGGGGCGGCCGGGGAGAGGACTCGGGGCTGGCTGCATGCGGCGCTCGGCTCTCATATCGCGTCTCATATATGACATACGAAGGACAACGCGAAGAACGTAAGTCGGCCCACTCCCACGGTCAATGCCCGTGCAGCAGAAAGTTCTTGGGCCCGGACACGCCGAAGCGCCCCGGCCGGAAGGCCGGGGCGCCCGGGCGGGGACGCACGAGCGCCCCGGCCGGTCGAACCGGTCGGGGCGCTCGTGTACTTCGTGATCAGGTCGGGGCGCTCGTGCGGGCCGTAACGGCCGAGGCTCTCGTGCAGGCCGTGGTCAGGCCTCGACCACGACCTTGTCCGACGCGGCGGGGCCGGCCTTGTCACCGTCCCCTGCGGGACGGACCAGGCCCGGGATGAACGCGGCGACGGCGGCGGCGACGAGCGCCACTCCGCAGCCGATCGTCAGGCCGACGCGGAAGCCGTCCTCGGAGGCGAGCGAGAAACCGCCGAGGTCGGTGGTCATCTGCGCCAGCACCACACCGATGACGGCGGACCCGATGGTGGTGCCCAGCGAACGCATCAGGGTGTTGAAGCCGTTGGCTGCGGCGGTCTCCGAGAGCGGGACCGAGCTCATGATCAGGGCGGGCATGGCGCCGTAGGCGAGGCCGACGCCGCTGTTGATGACGATACCGACGATCATCAGGCCCCAGGCGGAGCCCATGAGGGCCAGGGAGAGGCCGTAGCCCAGGGAGATCACCAGCGCGCCGAGGACGAGTGCGATCTTGGGGCCGCGCGCGTTGATCAGCTTCCCTCCGAGCGGGGAGACGATCATCATCATCACGCCGCCGGGGGCCATCCACAGACCGGCGGCCAGCATCGACTGCCCGAGGCCGTACCCCGTGGCCTCCGGGAACTGGAGCAGCTGCGGGGCGATGAGCATGAAGGAGTACATGCCGACGCCGACGAGGATCGAGGAGATGTTGGTCAGCAGCACGCGGGGGCGCGCGGTGGTCCGCAGGTCGACCAGCGGGTCACGGGTGCGCAGCTCGTAGAACCCCCAGGTGCCGAGCGCCACGACGGCGACGGCGAACAGGCCGAGCGTGGTGCCCGAACCCCAGCCCCAGTCGGCGCCCTTGGAGATGGCCAGCAGGAGGGACACCAGGCCGATGGCGAGCCCGATCGCGCCGGGCGCGTCGAAGCGCTGCCCCTTGGCGCCGGCCGGAACGTCCGGGATGAAGGACCAGATCAGCACGGCGATCATCAGCGCGAGGGCGGCGGAGCCCCAGAACAGCACGCGCCAGCTCGTGTATTCGGCGACGGCGGCCGAGATCGGCAGGCCGAGGGCGCCACCGATGCCCATGGAGGCGCTGACCAGGGCGATCGAGCCGCTGAGCTTCTCGGCGGGGACCACGTCACGCAGCAGCGCGATGCCCAGCGGGACCATGCCCATGCCCATGCCCTGGAGGCCCCGGCCGATGATCATCGGCACCACGGAGGAGGCCAGGGCGCACACCACGGAGCCGACGACCAGCGGGACCGAGCAGGCCAACAGCATCCGCCGCTTGCCGAGGAGGTCGCCGAGCCGGCCGGTGACCGGCACGCACACACCGGCTACCAGGAGGGTGACGGTGACCACCCATGCCGCGTTGGACGACGAGGTGTCCAGGATCCGCGGCAGCTCGGCTATGAGCGGGGTCACCAGCGTCTGCATGACCGCTGCGACCGTGCCGGCGAGCGCCAGCGTCGTGATCACACCGCTTGCGCGGGCTGGGGGCTGGGGGGCGTCCATATCGGGAGTCCTCGGCTATCTGTCGGTGGCAGACTTGGCATCGTACATGCTTATTGCATCATGCACATCGTGTGCCCCATGCACTCCTTCGTGACCATACGATGAGGTCAGCACGCACGACGAGACACCGGCCTCGCCCGGCAGGAAGCAGGAGGTGCCCGCGCATGAACAGGGCAACGCACGAGGTCGAGTACGAGCAGATGCTCCTCAGCCGCCACGGGCTCCTGAACCAGAGAAAGGGACGCCGCAAGGACGGCCTCCTGGAGCGCAGCGCGTACGTCCTGCTCAGCCGCATCCGCATCCAGGGCCCCATGACCGTCGGTGAGCTCAGCGAGGCCTTCGACCTCGACGTCTCCACCCTCAACCGGCAGACCGCCGCGGTGATGCGCGCCGGCTTCGTGGAGCGCATCCCCGATCCGGACGGGGGCATGGCCCGCAAGTTCCGCATCACCGAGGAGGGCGCCAGGACCCTCGACGCGGAACGCGAGGGCATGGTCACCTCGCTGGAGCGCGTCATGGCCGACTGGCCCGACGAGGACATCTCCGCCTTCGCCGGCTACCTGCGCCGCTTCAACTCGGACATCGAGCGTATCGGCGGCCGTCCCTGGCCGCGGCCCTGAGTCCACCGATGCGGCCGCCCCGCCCGGGGTGGCCGGATCGTCAGAGCGCCGCAGCCAGCACGGCGACCCCCGGCCCGTCGAGGTCGTCCAGTGCCACCCGTCGGCGGGAGACGGTGAGGAGCAGCGAGAGCACCGGCCCGCTCACCTCCGGGCCTTCCCCGATCGAGACCTCTCCGTCGGCGGCCGTCAGCCGGACGCGGGACACGAGCTCCTTGGCCCCGCCGAAGGAGGCAGGAGTCCGGGCCTGCAGCCGCAGGGATCTGACGACGGCCTCGGCCGGGTAGGAGCGGGCGAGCCCCAGCGGCCGGCGGATGTCCTCGCCGTGCACGATCTCCTCGACCAGTCGGCTGTCGAGGGGCGCCGGCGGGGTCGACGTACGGGTCGCGACGCGGCGGAGCCGCTCCAGCGTCTCCGCCGGCGAGGCACCACGTTCGCGCGCGACACCGCGGGCGTTCTGGCGGTCGAAGTCGAACCCCGCCCGGGCGAGACCCACCAGGAAACCCAGGCGTGTCGTCCGCGCCGTGTCCGTCAGGTGGGCGACCACGTCGCGCACCGTCCACCCCTCACAGAGCGACGGCTCCTCCCACTGACGGTCGTCGAGGCCTTCGAGGTCATGGAGGAGCGCCGCGCGCTCCGCGTGGACCATCGGCCAGACATCTCCCACGACTTCCTCCCATGACCGTCCACGGCATCTGTCCGCGACATCTGCCCACGGAGTCCGTGGGGACAGACTCTCCGCGCCCCGGGAACTCATCGGCCCCTGTCGCCGGAAGCCGCCCGCTGCCGGCCACCGGCCGGACCGTCGAGGACCGGCATCAGTACGGCTGCCACCACGTGCGGCCGGCTGAGGCCTGCCCTGTGTCCGCACCGGAGCTGACGTGTCGCTGCGTCTCCCGAGTGCCGTGCCAGTCCAGGCACATCACCGTGGCATCGTCCTCGAGCACGCCCCCCGCGGCCTCCCGGACCGCGGAGGCCAGCGTCAGCACGGTCTCCCGCGGGTGCAGGGTGCGGGTCCGTCTCAGCAGGGCCGGGAGGTCGACGTCCTCCCCATGGTGTTCAAACATGCCGTCCGTGACCATGAGTACGCGGTCACCGGGACGCAGGTCGATGTCCTGGACCCTGTAGTGGTGGGGTGCGACCACGGACAGCCCGAAGGGCTGGTCCACCTCGCAGGGGATCTCCTCGACCGTCCCGTCGCGCAGACGCAGGGGCCATGGGTGACCGGCGTTGACGAGCTGTGCCCGCCCGGTGTGGAGGTCGATGCGCAGCAGTTGCCCGGTGGCGTGACCTCGGCCGTGGTCCAACAGCGCCTGATCGGCCCGGTGGGCCTGCTCGGCCAAGCCGGCCCTGGCACGGCGGGCCCCCCGCAGGGCGTTCACCAGGACGGTGGCGGCGAGAGCCGCGGCGAGATCGTGGCCCATGGGGTCGGTCACCGACAGGTGCAGGGTGTCGCGTTCGAGGGCGTAGTCGAAGGTGTCCCCGCTGAGCTCCTCGGAAGGTTCCAGATTGCCGCACAGGGTGAACTGCGCACCCTCGCACGAGAGTGACTGTGGCAGCAGCTGGTACTGGATCTCCGCCGCGAGAGTGGGGGGCCTCGTACGCTTGCCCCACGTGTAGAGGTCCGTGAAACGCCCGTTGGCGATCACGACGTAGGCCAGGACGTGGGCGGCCTCCGCAACGGCGTTCACCACGGTCTCGTCAGGGTGGCTCGGGAGCGTGACGTCCAGCAGCCCGATCGCATCCCCGCGATTGGTCACCGGGGTGATCACCCTGTGCCCCTGCCCGGTCGCTTCCTGATACGGCCGCTGGGTGCGGATCACCTGTTCGTAGACGCTGCCGAGCAACGGGATGCGCTCCGCTTCACCACCGGTCCCCGGGGCGCCGCCGGTGGACAGTCGTGCCACCGCCTTGCCGGTCAGGTCCACGATCAGGAAGGAGACGTCCGTGGCCCCGAAACGCCGCCGCAGATCCTCCCCGAACACGTCGACGGCATCCGCCGGTGCCGCTGTCTCCGCAGCCGTCAGCAACTCGGGAAGCCCCTTCAGCCAAGATCCCATGGCCACGCCCCCTCGACTCGAGTCACCCTCGGTCCCTACGGCGGGCGGCCCGCGTCCCGCCCCGCCGTGGCGAGTCCTCCTTCTCGGCCGACTCACGTGCCGCCTTACGCGCCATTGCCTTTCTCGCCGGAGGGTTCTTGGGACCTGGCTTCCTCTCCGCAGCCTTTCGTGCCATCGCCCTCTTCGCGGGGGGATTCTTCGGCCCCGGCTTCCTGTCGGTGGGCCTCTCGGGCCTTGTCCGCTTCTTGGAATGACGGGAGGAGGGACGCGACGGCTCCGGCTCTTCTTCTTCCGTGGCCTCGTCGTCAGACGGTTCCTCTTCCTCTTCCTCTTCGTCTTCCCATTCCTCGTCGTACTCCGGCTCTTCTTCCTCGTCCTCGGCGTACTGGTCCTCGCCTTGCTCCTCGGTGTCCTCGTCCTTCGTTTCGTCGTCCGGCGCACCGGTCAGCGAAAGCATCCGCTGCTGAAGGACCTCACTCAAGGACGTGACACCTCGGTTGGTCACCTCGGACAAGGCTCCTCGCCCTGACGTCAGCAGCTCCCCCCGGACCTGCTCGCCGAGCTGGGCGAACTGCGGATTCTCGGAAAGTTTCTTGAATCCTTCGTCGATCAGGCTCTTGGGATCGAGTGATTTACCCGCGGCAAGGGCGAGGACACTCAGGGCGAGCTTCCCCTGTTTCGTCCTGCCGACGACATATCCGGCCGCGAGCGCGGCCACGATCGCGGCCCTGGTGGTGGTGTCCATAGCACTCCGCCTCACACGGTTGCGAGGGGCCACGGCCGGGCATTACACGCTCACACCTGAGAGTTTCACTCGTGTATCCCCCGATCAGTGGCCCTGAGTTCCCATTGTGCGCGCGATGGAGGGGGGCGCCACAGGGAGCCGTCGGACAAACGGCGGAGAAGCCCACAGGAAAGCCGGGGTCGGCCCGCGAAGCATGCCGCACCGGTCGGTTGAGAACTCAGGTCGGTCCGTCGGTCATGGTGGGGATGGTGAGCGTGTGTTGGTGCCGGACGAACCCCACGGAGCAGGAGAGCCGACGGCCATGGGCGGACCGCCGACGGCACGTGCGGTCGGACCGTACGCTCACGCACGAGGGCGCGAACGACAGAGCGCCCCGGCCGGACGAAGCCGGTCGAGGCGCTCAGCAGCAGGTCGGAGGATGTCTCCCCTCCCTGCACCAGGTAGGCCGTGTGGGACTCGAACCCACAACCAACGGATTAAAAGTCCGCTGCTCTGACCAATTGAGCTAACGGCCCCTGCTGGATCACACCCCGAGCATAGCCGCACCGGGCCCGGCAGCCGATCGGGTATCGGGTGCCGGGCCCCGTCGCGCCCGGAGCGGGGCGGTCAGCCGGCGGAATCGTCCGTCGTCGCGGCCTTGTGCGCGGGCTCGGCGGGTTTCAGGAACCAGTGGCGCGCGGAGACCAGCCACCAGACGGCGGCGAAGCCGAGCACCACCAGGACCGCCAGGGGGGCGTAGTTGAAGCTCTCCCAGGTGACCGGCGCGACCTGGGGCAGCATGAAGAGCACCGTGATCACCCCGACCCAGGCCACGGCGACGATGCCGATGGGCCGGGACCAGCGGCCCAGGTGCCACGGGCCCCGGACGAAGTCGTCGCCCCGCAGCAGTCTGAGCAGTGTGGGGATGACGTAGGCGATGTAGAGCCCGATGACGGCGATGGACGTCACGGCGGCGTACGCGGTGACGTTGATCAGATACGGGAGGCCGAGCGCCAGGGCGCCGAGGGCCGCCAGCCAGACCGCCGCGACGGGTGTGCGGGTGCGGGGGCTGACCGTGTGCCAGACGCGGGAGAAGGGCAGCGCCCCGTCGCGCGAGAAGGCGTAGATCATGCGGCTGTTCGCGGTCACGGACGCCATCCCGCAGAAGAGCTGGGCACCGATCACGACGAGCAGCAGGAGCTTGCCGGTGGTGGCGCCGAGCGCGTCCAGGAGGATCTGCGCGGGAGGGGCCCCGGTCGCGGAGTTCAGGGCACCGTCGTAGGACTGGATGGCGAAGGTGAAGCCCAGCAGGAGCACGAAACCGGCGATCCACGACGTCCAGATGGACTGCACGATGCCACGCGGGCCCGCCACGGCCGCGTCGTGGGTCTCCTCCGTCATGTGGGCGGAGGCGTCGTAACCGGTGAAGGTGTACTGCGCCATCAGCAGGCCGATCATGACGACGTAGAAGCCGCTGCCCCAGCCGGTGTTGTTGACGAACTCGGTGAAGACGTACGACGCCGACTGGTGCGAGTCCGGCACGAAGGTCAGCGCCCCCACGATGACGGCCACCCCGACCACGTGCCACCAGACGCTGACGTTGTTGAGGACGGCGACGATGCCGACGCCGAAGGTGTTCAGCAGGCCGTGCAGGATCAGGATCGCCGCGAAGAGCAGGATCGTACGGCCCGGCGTGACCTCGAAGCCGAACTGGAGGTTCAGGTACGCCCCGAGGAAGGACGCGGCGCCGAAGTCGATCCCGGCGGTGACGGCGACCTGGCCGAGCACGTTGAACCAGCCGGCGAACCAGGCCCACGCCGCGGCCGAGCGCGGTGGGGCCAGGCGGTGGGCCCAGAAGTACAGGCCCGCGGACGTCGGGTACGCCGAACAGATCTCGGCCATCGCCAGGCCGACGAACAGCGTCATCAGCCCGACACCGACCCAGCCCCAGGTGATGACGGCGGGACCACCGGTGTTCATGCCGAACAGATACAGCGTCAGGCAGCCGGAGAGCACCGAGATGATCGTGAACGAGACCGCGTAGTTGGAGAAGGCGGACATCCGGCGCGCGAGGACCTGGGTGTAGCCGAGTTCGGCCAGCCGCTCCTCGTCCGTCGTGGGAGCGGGTGCGTCCGGCGGTGGTGCCGCCACAGCGGCTTCGTCGTTTGTCATGCCCCCAGCGATGCCCTCGGGGGCTGCCCGGAAACGCCCCGGGGCCCGTACACCACCGAAGTGTTGTACGGGCCCCGGGGGTTGCTCAGGGGGTCAGCGGGACTCAGCCGTTGCGCTTCCAGCGCGGCTTGTCGTCGCGGCGGCCGAAGGTGCCGGTGCCGGTACCCGTGCCGGTGCCACCGCGGTGGTCGTCACGACGGCCGGTCGGGCGGTCGCCGCCACCGGAGCGGAAGCCGCCCGAGGGGCGGTCGTCACGACGGTCACGGTTGAACGGGCGGTCGCCGCCACCGGAGCGGAAGCCACCGGAGGGACGGTCGTCACGACGGTCGCGGTTGAACGACGGGCGGTCGTTGTCACGACGCTCGAACGGACGGCCACCCCGGTCGTCACGACGGTCGCCGCCACCGGAGCGGAAGCCACCGGACGAACCGCCCGACGGACGGTCGTCACGACGGTCGCGGTTGAACGACGGGCGGTCGTTGTCACGACGCTCGAACGAACGGCCACCCCGGTCGTCACGACGGTCGCCGCCACCGGAGCGGAACCCACCGCCCACCGGACGGTCCTCGCGGCGGTCGTTGCTCCCGCGGAACGACGGACGGTCGCTGCTGCCCCGGTAGCCGTTGCTGCCGGCGGGACGGCCACTGCGCTCGCCGACACGGTCGTTGCCACCGCGGTATCCACCGCGGTCGCCGCCCCGGTCGTCACGACGGCCGTAGTTGCCGCGCTCGTCACGACGGTCCTCGCGGGCCGCCGGCTGCTCCGGCACGGACGCGGCGGCCACCAGGGCGGCCTCCGCCTCGGCGGCGACCTCGGCCACCGCTGCCTCCGGGTCCTCGCCCCGCTCGCGGGCGGCACGGGCGACCAGGCGGTCGGCCTCCTCGCGCAGCTCGACGGCACGGCGCTGGACGCGCTCCAGCTGCTTGGTGAGGTCGGCGGCCTCGCGCTCGGCCTGCTTGGCCGCGTTGTTCGCGGAGTCGGCCTGGACCTCGGTCAGCGAACGGGCACCGGTGATCTCGGCGACCTCGGGCTCGAAGACGCCCGCGCCCTGGACGATGTGACGCGAGGCGTCGACGCCCGCGTCCTCCATGAGGCGGAAGATCTGACGGCGCTGGTGCGGGAGCGCCAGCGAGACGACGACACCGGACTTGCCGGCGCGGGCGGTACGGCCCGAGCGGTGCAGGTAGTCCTTGTGGTCGCCGGCCGGGTCCACGTTCAGCACGAGGTCGATGCCGTCGACGTGGATGCCGCGGGCGGCGACGTCGGTGGCGACGAGGGCGTTGACGAAGCCCTTCTTGAAGTCCTCGAGGACGCGGGTACGGGCACCCTGCGTCATGCCGCCGTGCAGCGCGTCGGCCTTCACACCGGACTCGATGAGCTGCTCGGCGATGCGGTCGGCGCCCAGCTGGGTGCGGACGAAGATGATCGTGCGGCCCTTGCGGGCGGCGATCGCGGCCGTGACGGGCGCCTTGTCCTTCGGCTTCACGACGAGGACGTGGTGCGACATGGTCGAGACGTTGCCCTGGGCGCTGTCGACCTCGTGGGTGACCGGGTTGCTCAGGTAACGCTTGACGAGCGTGCCGATCTCGTTCTCCATGGTGGCGGAGAAGAGCATGCGCTGGCCGCCGCCGGGGATCTGGTCGAGCAGCTCGGTGACCTCGGGCAGGAAGCCCAGGTCCGACATCTGGTCGGCCTCGTCGAGGACCGCGACCTGGACGTTCTCCAGGGAGCAGGCGCCACGGTTGATGATGTCGCGCAGACGGCCCGGGGTGGCGACGAGGACGTCGACACCGCGCTCCAGCGCGTAGATCTGGTTGCCCATCGACGTACCGCCGCAGACGACCTTCATCTTCAGGCCGAGCACGTCGCCGTAGGGCTGCAGCGCGTCCGCGACCTGCATCGCGAGCTCACGGGTCGGCGTGAGGATGATCGCGCGGGGCTTCTTCTTCTCGGTGTGGCCGCCGGACAGCGCGGCCAGGGTCGGCAGACCGAAGGAGAGGGTCTTGCCGGAGCCGGTACGGCCGCGGCCCAGGATGTCCTTGCCGGCCAGGGCGTCCGGGATGGTCGCGGCCTGGATCGGGAAGGGGGCCGTCACACCGTTCTGCGCGAGCTTGCGGACGATGCCCTCGGGCAGGCCCAGGTCGGCGAACGAGATGGTCGGCTCGGCGTCGGCGGCCTCGGTGGAGGTCTCCTCGACTACGGCCTCGGGGGCCTCGGCGACTACGGCCTCGGCGGCCTCGACAACCTCGATGAGCTCGACGTTCTCGGTGCTCTCGGGCATGACGGTGTGGTCAGAACTGGAAATTGACATGCGAAATGCGAAACCTTCCGGAGTCTCGGCACGCGCCCGTAACTCCGTGTTTTCGCAATTTCGACCGCCTCAATGCGGTCCAGCCACGGCAAGGGAGAGTACGCGCCACACGGCGCTCTTCTGTGTCGGCGCCGGGCATAGGATCAAACGATCTACTACCATACGCACCCTCCCCCCCTTCGCGCAAACCGGGCTGGTCCGGAGCGCGCTCACACCGGCGCGACCTGCGGTGACACCCGCGGAGTGGGCCACACCTCGACCCGCCCCGGAGCCCCCATCGCGTCCGTCCGGAACTGCGCGGCCGGCGAGGCCGAGGGCTGCTCCGGCGGGGGCGAGGGCTCGGGCTCCGGCGAGGGCGGAGGCGCCTCCGGAGTGACCGGCGGGGGCGGCGGCTCACCCGGGCCCGGAGCGCTGGGCTCAAGGGTGGGCGGAGGGCCGCCCAGGGTCGGTCGCGGGGTACCCGGCTCCCCGGGCGCGGGCCGGGCGTCCTCGGCACCGGCCGACGGGGCCCGCCCCGAGGCCTTGGCGTCCGGCTTGCGGGAGGAGCCCCGGTCGGACTGCGCCTCGGCGCGGCCGCCGCCGGAACCGGACCGGCCGCTGCCGGAACCGGACACGGTGCCGCCGCCCGGCCGCGCCGAGGCACCCTCCTGGTCCGCGGAACGTGAGGGAGACGGCTTCCCGGCGTCGTCGCCGACGCTCACACAGCCTGTGGACGCGGCGATCGTCAGCGCGGTGACGGCTGCCCAGCGGACGCGGGCGGACAACTGGCGCACGGGGTGGCACCTCCGGGGAGGAGAGACGGGGACGGGAGAGCGATGTGTCCAACTCCCCCGCACCCGCCGGGGACACGCCCCACCACGACACCGGCACTCGCGCTGCCCGGCCGGCTCACCCGCCGGCGCCCCCCGGGCCGCCCGCGAGCTCCGCCCCCAGGAACACCGCCCCGAGCCCCACCAGCAGGGACACCAGGACATTGGCCCCGGCGAGGAAACCACGCCCCGTCTCGGCCAGCCGCAGGGTCTCGTACGAGAACGTCGAATACGTCGTCAGCGCCCCGCACAGGCCGGTGGCCAGCAGGGCGAAGGCCGGGTCGGACACCGAGGCCCCCGTCAGCAGCCCGAGCAGCAGGCTTCCCGCCGCGTTGGCGGCCAGGGTCCCCCACGGGAAGACGTACGGCAGCCCCGCGCCGTGCCGCGCGCGCACCGCACGGTCCGTCAGATACCGCAGCGGCGCCCCGACGGCGCCCCCGACCAGGACGAGCAGCCAGTTCACGCCGTACGCCCCCGCCGGTCCACCAGGGTCCGGGTGAGCACGGCGGCCCCCCACACCGCGCCGAGCGCCGCCACGGTGGTCGACGCCGCGTACGCCATGGCCGTCAGCACCTCCTGACGTACCAGCAGCCGGGCGACGCCGGCGGCGTACGTCGAGAAGGTGGTGAACCCGCCGAGCACCCCGACCCCCAGGAACGGCCGCACCAGCGGACGGGTGACCGTCCCCCGCTCGACGGTCAGCACCATCAGCACGCCGATCAGGGCGCAGCCCGTGACGTTGACGCCGAGGACCACCCAGGGAAAACCGTCCTCCGGGGCCGGCCAGGCGAGCGTCGCCGCGTGACGCGCCACGGCCCCCACGGCTCCGCCGGCCGCGACCGCCGCCAGGACCCGCCAGGAGCCGGTCATCCGTAGCCCAGCTCGTGCAGCCGTTCGTCGTCGATGCCGAAGTGGTGGGCGATCTCGTGGACCACGGTGATCTCCGTCTCGGCGACCACGTCCTCGCGGGTCTCGCACATCCGCAGGGTCGGCCCCCGGTAGACGGTGATCCGGTCCGGCAGGACCCCGGCGTACCACTCACCGCGTTCGGTGAGCGGCGTGCCCTCGTACAGACCGAGCAGCTCCCGGTCCTCCGGGTCCTCCGGCTCCTCCTCCACGAACACCGCGACGTTGTCCATCAGCCGCATCAGCTCCGGCGGGACCCGGTCAAGAGCCAGGCTCACCAGCTCTTCGAACTCCTCGCGCGTCATCTCCAGCACCCCGCCATTGTCACGTACCTCCGGCGGGAAGGGGCGGGCCGCACCCGCCCTCCGGGGCACCCGCCCGGCCCACAACGCCGCCCCCGCCCGCATGCGCGCCGCCCGAACGGGGCATACGCGCCCAATGGCACGCCCGTTCCACGCCGCAGCCGCCCGTGTCCGCCGCCTCCGTCGCCCGCGCACCACCGCCCCCGCCGGCGGGCTCGTCCCCGCCACGCACCCCTGGAAGCGCGCGCTCGGTCTGCTGGCCGTGGTCGTCCTGGGCGCCTGGCTCGGGCTCCTGGTCGTCGGCAGCGTGCGTACGCCGGTGGGTCCCATGGACACGACCATGACGCTGCGGCCGTCGGTGAGCGGCGGCACCAAGATCAACGTGTCACCGCTCGGCGCCCTGGAGCTGGACTCCCACCACGCCCCGGTGCGCCTGGACGTGGACGTGGACCAGCTGGACCCGGAGCGCTCGCAGGCCCTGGTGAAGCACCCCGAGCGCCTCTCCGGTCTCCAGGACGAGGTCACCCACGACGTCGCCGCCGGCACCCGGGAGCTGGCCGTCCGCTCCTGCGTGGCCGTGGTCTCCGGCGCCACCGCCCTCGGCCTCGTCGTCTACCGGCGCCCGCGCCGCGCCCTGGCCGCCGGGGGCCTGGCCCTGGCGCTGCTGGCCGCCTCGGGCGTCAGCGCGTACGCCACCTGGAACCCGAAGTCCGTCCTGGAGCCCAAGTTCTCGGGGCTGCTCTCCAGCGCCCCCTCGGTCGTGGGTGACGCCCGGTCGATCGTCACCGAGTTCGACGTCTACCAGCAGGAGCTGGCCAGGCTCGTCACCAACGTCACCAAGTTGTACGACGCCACGTCCACGCTCCCCGTGTACAAGCCGGACCCGGCGACCATCCGCGTCCTGCAGGTCTCCGACATCCACCTCAACCCGGCCGCCTGGCACATCATCGGCTCGCTCGTCGAGCAGTACGAGATCGACGTGATCATCGACTCCGGGGACACGATGGACCACGGGACGGCTGCGGAGAACGGCTTCCTCGACCCGGCCCGCGACCTCGGCGCTCCCTACGTGTGGGTGCGGGGGAACCACGACTCGAAGGAGACCCAGGCCTACCTGGAGAAGATGAAGAACGTGCACGTCCTGGACGAGGGGAAGGCCGTCACCGTGGCCGGGGTGCGCATCGCGGGCACCGGGGACCCCCAGTTCACCCCGGACCGCACGCGCCCCACCGGCGGCAAGGCGGCGGAGCAGCTGGCGGGCATGCGCCTCGCCTCGGCGCTGCGCGACCAGAAGCGGGCGGGCACCCCCGTGGACATCGCGGTGGCCCACGACCCGAACGCGGCACGGGAGACGGACGGAACGGTTCCGCTGGTCCTGGCCGGCCATGTGCACCACCGGGTGAACGAACTGCTGCCGCTGGGGACGCGGCTGAAGGTCGAGGGCTCCGCGGGCGGCGGCGGACTGCGTGCCGTGCAGAACGAGAAGCCCGAGAAGGTGCGCGCCTCGGTGCTCTATCTCGACCGCTCCACCCGGCATCTGCAGGCCTGGGACGAGATCACCCTCGGCGGTCTGGGCCTCACGACGGCCGAGGTCAGCCGCCATCTCCCGGAGGAGAACCTCAAGAGTCCGTCCCCTTCGCCGAGCGTCTCGACGACCTCCCCGTAAACCGTTTTGGCGATACCTCCCCGCATCCCATATGCTTCTCACGTCCCCGACGCGCTGGAAAGCGCGCAGGTGGGCCCTTAGCCCTCATCGTCTAGTGGCCCAGGACGCCGCCCTTTCAAGGCGGTAGCACGGGTTCGAATCCCGTTGGGGGCACGCTTTACCGTGTGCGAGACTTGTCTCGCACATTAGCTTGGTCCTGTGGAGCAGTTTGGAGTGCTCGCCACCCTGTCAAGGTGGAGGCCGCGGGTTCAAATCCCGTCAGGACCGCTGCAGCCCGTATGAGCTGCGTGGCTGGGTAGCTCAGTTGGTACGAGCGATCGCCTGAAAAGCGATAGGTCGCCGGTTCGATCCCGGCCCCAGCCACCACCCGAAGGCCCCGTCCGGTGGACGGGGCCTTCGTCGTGCTCCGGCGCGTCCGGCCGTCCTCAGACCGCCTCTTCCTCCTTCCGGCCGGAACGCCTGCGCCACACCTGCACCGCGAGGATCAGCAGCACCACGACCACCGCGGCCCCCAGCGCCGCCGTGTCCGACACCCGCTCGCCCACGCGCCGGGCCCATCCCTCCACGGCGAACGAGGCGTCCACGTCCAGGAGTCCGGGCAGCGCGGTCGTCCCGTCGTACACGAGGAAGAGCACCCCGAGGCCGGCGAAGAAGAGGCCGGAGAGCAGCGAGGTGCTGTGCACCTCGAAGCGCCCGGCGCGCAGCGGCCGGCCGCGCAGCCAGGCCCTCCGCCCGAGGTCGAAGCGGTCCCAGAGCAGGGCGAGCACGAACAGCGGGACGGCCATGCCGAGGGCGTACACGGCGAGCAGGAGCCCCCCGTAGACGGGGCTGCCGCTGACGGCTGCCACCGTGAGGACGCTGCCGAGGACGGGTCCGGCGCAGAAGCCCGCCAGCCCGTAGACCGCGCCGAGGGCGTAGACGGAGAAGGCCTTCGTGGGCCGGATCCGGCCACTGAGCTCCGTCATCCGCCGGGAGGCGAAGCCCCGCCCGGCGATCTGGGCCACCCCCAGCCCGATGATCAGCCAGCCCGCGCCCAGGACGAGGGCGTCCCGGTGTCCGTAGAAGAGCCGGCCGGCGTAGGAGCCGGCGGCCCCGAGCGGGACGAGGGTGGTGGCGAGACCGGCGTAGAAGATTCCCGTACGCGTGAGGAGCCGTGCGGCCGAGTCGACGCTGTAGGCGAAGAAGGCCGGGAGCAGCAGGGCGCTGCACGGGCTGACGAGGGCGAGCAGGCCGCCGAGCAGGGCGGCGAAGTAACCGATGTCCGGGGTCACTTCGCGGGGTCCCCGGCGTTCCCGACGTTCGCTTCCTCCGCCGCCGCCGCTTCGATGGCCTGGGTGAAGACCGCCATGGGCTGGGCTCCGGCCAGAGGACGGCCGTTGACGAGGAAGGACGGGGTGGACGTGGCCCCGATGCCGTACGCCTGATCCCGGTCCTCCGTGACCGCTTCGGTGGCCGCCGCGCTGCCGGCGTCCCGCGTGAAGCGGTCCAGGTCCTTCACGCCGGCCTGGCGGGCGAGGGCCCTGAGACGGTCCGCGCCGAACCCCTTCTCCTTGGCGTCCTCGGCGTAGGCCGCCCGGTGGAAGGCCCAGAAGCGGTCCTGCCGCCCCGCCGCCCAGGAGGCGCGGGCGGCCGCCTCGGACGCCGTGCCGAAGATCGGGAAGTTCCGCCACTCGATGCGCAGGGTGCCGTCGTCGACGTACCTCCTGATCAGTTCGGGTTCGGTGTCCCGGGCGAACTTCCCGCAGTAGCCGCACTGGAAGTCGGCGTACTCGATCAGGACGACCGGGGCGTCGGCGCGCCCCTGTGCCAGCTTGTCGCCCGGGTCGCGCCGGGCGAGCTCCGCCAGCTCCCGGTAGACGTCCGGGTCCGGTCCGGTGGCCGTGGCGGCCGGGGTGTCGGAGGCGGGTGCGTCCGGGGCGGTCGCCCGGTAGGACACGAAGCCGAGCAGCCCGGCGGCGAGCACGACGACGAGGCCGAAGAGCAGCGGTTTCCTCAGGGAGGACGGCTCCTTCGCGGAGGGTGAGGGGCGGCGGGCGGGCGTGGTCATGCGGCGCTCCGTGCGGGTGCGTGGGGGCGAGCGGGGCGTACGAGGGGAGAGCGGAGGGTGGGGCCCGCCGGCGCCCCCTGCGCGGAGCGTTCGGCGGGAGCGGGTATCTCCCGGGACATGGGACCGCCTTGTACGGGACGGGTGGTCGGTTGCCCGGAATGGTACGTGCTGTGACGACTTCGTACCGTTCCGTGACCACCGGCCCGGGGGTGGAGCCCTCCGGGACACGCCTGACGCGGCCCGGGTGAAATACGTTCGCCACTCCTCGCGCCCGGGTGAGATCCTGGGATCCGTATGTCTACTTCCTTCGCCGATCTCCAGACCCAGCTCGGGCAGCTCTCGCTCCGCGACGCGCACCGGCTCGGCCGCCGCCTCGAGGGTGCCCGCCGCATCCGCAAGCCCGAGGCCCGCCAGTCCGTGCTGGACGAGATCTCGGCCGAGGCCGGGAAGGCGGCCGAGCGGCTCGCGGGACGCGCCGCGCGGATTCCCGCCCTGTCGTACCCGGAACAGCTTCCGGTCAGCCAGAAGAAGGACGACATCCTGGAGGCGATACGCGACCACCAGGTCGTGATCGTCGCGGGTGAGACCGGCTCGGGCAAGACCACCCAGATCCCCAAGATCTGCATGGAGCTGGGGCGCGGCGTCCGGGGCATGATCGGGCACACCCAGCCCCGCCGGATCGCGGCACGCACCGTCGCCGAGCGCGTCGCCGACGAGCTGAAGACCCCGCTCGGCGAGGCCGTCGGCTGGAAGGTGCGCTTCACCGACCAGGTGAACCCGGACGCGACCTTCGTGAAGCTGATGACGGACGGCATCCTGCTGGCCGAGATCCAGACGGACCGCGAGCTCCTCGCCTACGACACGATCATCATCGACGAGGCGCACGAGCGGTCCCTGAACATCGACTTCCTGCTGGGCTATCTGGCCCGGCTGCTGCCCAAGCGCCCCGACCTGAAGGTCGTCATCACCTCGGCGACCATCGATCCGGAGCGCTTCGCCAAGCACTTCGGCGAGGCGCCGATCGTGGAGGTCAGCGGGCGTACGTATCCGGTGGAGGTCCGCTACCGCCCCCTTCTCGAGGAGGACTCCTCGGACTCCGACCGCGACCAGATCACCGCGATCTGCGACGCGGTGGACGAGCTGGACCACGAGGGCCCCGGCGACGTCCTCGTCTTCCTCTCCGGTGAGCGGGAGATCCGCGACACGGCGGACGCGCTGAACAAGCGCAACCTCAGACACACCGAGGTGCTCCCCCTCTACGCACGCCTCTCGCACGCCGAGCAGCACCGCGTGTTCCAGCGCCACACCGGACGCAGGATCGTCCTGGCGACGAACGTCGCGGAGACCTCCCTGACCGTCCCCGGCATCAAGTACGTGATCGACCCGGGCAACGCCCGCATCTCCCGCTACAGCCACCGCACCAAGGTCCAGCGACTGCCGATCGAGCGGATCTCGCAGGCCAGCGCCAACCAGCGCAAGGGCCGCTGCGGCCGTACGTCGGACGGCATCTGCATCCGGCTGTACTCCGAGGACGACTTCCTGACCCGTCCGGAGTTCACCGACCCCGAGATCCTGCGGACCAACCTCGCCTCCGTCATCCTCCAGATGACCGCGGCCGGCCTCGGCGACATCGAGAAGTTCCCCTTCATCGACCCGCCGGACCACCGCAACATCCGCGACGGCGTCCAGTTGCTGCAGGAGCTCGGCGCGCTCGACCCGGACGAGAAGGATCCGAAGAAGCGGCTCACCCCGCTGGGCCGCAAGCTCTCGCAGCTGCCGGTGGACCCCCGCCTCGCCCGCATGGTCATCGAGGCCGACAAGAACGGCTGCGCCCGCGAGGTCATGGTCATCGCGGCGGCGCTCTCCATCCAGGACCCGCGTGAGCGGCCCTCGGAGAAGCAGACGCAGGCCGACCAGAACCACGCCCGCTTCAAGGACGAGACCTCCGACTTCCTGGCGTACCTGAACCTCTGGCGCTACGTCCGCGAGCAGCAGAAGGAGCGCGGCTCGTCCTCCTTCCGCCGGATGTGCAAGCAGGAGTTCCTGAACTTCCTGCGGATCCGGGAATGGCAGGACATCTACGCGCAGCTCCGTACGGTCGCCAAGCAGATGGGCATCGCCGTCGAGGAGCCCCGGGCCGACGAGGGCGTGCCCGAGCAGGCGGTGCACACCTCGCTGCTGGCCGGGCTGCTGTCGCACATCGGCCTGAAGGACACCGAGAAGAACGAGTACCTGGGCGCGCGCAGCGCCAAGTTCGCGATCTTCCCGGGCTCCGCGCTCTTCAAGAAGCAGCCGCGCTTCGTGATGTCGGCCGAGCTCGTCGAGACGTCCCGGCTGTGGGCACGCGTCAACGCGAAGGTCGAACCGGAGTGGATCGAGCCACTCGCCGAGCACCTGCTGAAGCGGACCTACAGCGAGCCGCACTGGGAGAAGGACCAGGCAGCGGTGATGGCGTACGAGCGGGTCACGCTCTACGGAGTGCCGATCGTCGCCCAGCGCAAGATCAATTTCGGCCGTATCGACCAGGAGGCGTCGCGCGATCTGTTCATCCGCAACGCCCTGGTCGAGGGCGACTGGCGCACCCACCACCAGTTCTTCCATGACAACCGCAAACTGCTCGGCGAGGTCGAGGAGTTGGAGCACCGCGCCAGGCGCCGCGACATCCTCGTGGACGACGAGACGCTCTTCGACTTCTACGACGGGCGGATCCCGGAGCACGTCGTCTCCGGGGCGCACTTCGACTCCTGGTGGAAGCACAAGCGCCGCGACGAGCCGGACGCGCTCGACTTCGAGCGCTCGATGCTCATCAACGAGAAGGCCGGGGCCGTCACCAAGGACGACTACCCGGACTCCTGGCGGCAGGGGAAGCTCAAGTTCCGGGTGACCTACCAGTTCGAGCCGGGCGCGGACGCCGACGGTGTGACCGTCCACATCCCGCTCCAGGTGCTCAACCAGGTCACCTCCGAGGGCTTCGACTGGCAGATCCCGGGCCTGCGCGAAGAGGTGGTCACCGAGCTGATCCGCTCGCTGCCCAAGCCGATCCGCCGGCACTACGTCCCCGCGCCGAACTACGCGGACAAGTTCCTCGACCGGGCCGTCCCGCTCCAGGAACCCCTGCCGTTCACGCTCGCCCGCGAGCTCCAGCGGATGGTCGGCGTCCCGGTCACGGCCGACGACTTCGACCTGTCACGGATCCCCGACCACCTGAAGATCACCTTCCGGATCACCGACGAACGGCGCCGCAAGGTGGCCGAGGACAAGGACCTGGACGCGCTGAAGATCCAGCTGCGCCCCAAGGCCCGCCAGGCCCTCTCCAAGGCGGCCGCGGCCACCGCGGGGCCGTCGGGCGAGTCCATCGAGCGTTCGGGCCTCACGGACTGGACCATCGGCACCCTGAACCGCGTCTTCGAGACCCGGCGGGCCGGCCAGCCGGTGAAGGCGTATCCGGCCCTCACCGACCAGGGCGAGACCGTCGCCGTACGGCTCTTCGACACGGAGGCCGAGCAGCAGCAGGCGATGTGGCGCGGAACGCGGAAGCTGATCCTGCTGAACATCCCGGTGAATCCGGCCAAATTCGCCTCGGACAAGCTCACCAACCAGCAGAAGCTGGCGCTGTCCCGCAATCCGCACGGCTCCATCCAGGCGCTGTTCGACGACTGCGCGACGGCGGCGGCCGACCGGCTGATCGCCGCGCACGGGGGCCCGGCCTGGGACGAGGCGTCGTTCCGGAAGCTGTACGACAAGGTCCGCGCCGACCTCGTGGACCTCACCGTCCGCACCATCGGCCAGGTGCAGCAGATCCTGGCCGCCTGGCAGGCCTGCGAGCGCCGCCTGAAGTCGACGAACAGCCTGGTCCTGATCAACAACGTGACGGACGTACGGGACCACCTGGCCCGCCTCGTACCGCCCGGGTTCGTCACCGCGACCGGACTGCGCAGACTGCCCGACCTGATGCGCTACCTCGTCGCCGAGGACCGCCGGCTGCAGCAGATGCCGACGAACGTCCAGCGCGACACCACGCGCATGGAGAAGGTCCACGAGATGCAGGACGAGTACGCCTGGCTGCTCGAACAGCTGCCGCAGGGAAGGCCCGTGCCCCAGGAGGTCCTGGACATCCGCTGGATGATCGAGGAGCTCCGGGTGAGCTACTTCGCGCACGCACTGGGCACCGCACAGCCCGTCTCCGACAAGCGGATCGTGAAGGCGATCGACGCGGCCGCACCGTGAACCGGCCCTCCACCGGGCCGTAGTGACGTCCGCACGGTGAGTGAGTTCGACCTGCCCCGGGACCTCCTGTAGAGTCTGTCTTCGCAGCCAGCCGCAAGGCCGGAAGCGAAAACCTGGTCCTGTGGAGCAGTTTGGAGTGCTCGCCACCCTGTCAAGGTGGAGGCCGCGGGTTCAAATCCCGTCAGGACCGCAGTGAACGAAAGCCCGGATCCCCTGGATCCGGGCTTTCGTTCGTCTTGACGCCGGCGTCCGCCGCGGGTAACTCCGTAGGACGGAGTCCGCCCCTGTTTCCCTCGGCCCGGGGCGGCCGGGTCCACCGGGAGGCCGCACGTATGTCTGCGCCCACGGAAAGGCACGAGACCCGCGCGCTGCTGCGCGCCCACCTGGCGGCCGCCTCCGGCTACCGCCACCTCACCCGGCACTGTCCGATCTGCCACCGCCTGCTGCGGCTCGCCATGGAACCCCTGACGGCCCCACAGGCGCCGTGCGCGCCCGGCGAGCCCGGCAACTCGGCCGATCCGTCGCGCGCCCCGGAGACGGCCGCCGGAGCCCCTGCGGCGGGGAGCGGGGCGACACCCCTCCCCCACCTGCCTCCGTCACGGAACCGAGGACAGGCGGGCGGCCCCGAGGCCCTTCCCGGCCTCCGACCGGAGGCCGGGCCGGAGACGCGCCCGGAACTCCGCCCGGAGGTCCGCCCCGAGGACCGCCCCGAGATCCGCCCCGGGGACGAAGGTCCCCCCACGACATGACCATCTCCCGCAGCCAGGCACGCACACCCGGTGGCAGGCTCGTAGGTGGCAGGGCCGCACGGGTGTGACGGGAGTCACCACACCAGTTTTTCGCAGGGGGCACTTTACGTACTTCCTACAACTGGCGAATTTAATATGTGCCATTGCACTGCCGTGGGCGTACATCCCGGACCGTTCCGCCCGAGCTGTCCCACGGCGCCCGGGACCGGGCGAACAGCCTCGAACAGGCCCGCCCGGAGTCGCACAGGACCTCCCGCAAACCGACCCGTCGGCAGGTTCGGGCAGCAGCGGGAGCCGTTCGGGCGCCGGCGGACCCGCCCGCGGAGAGCACCTCCCGGCCCCGGGCACAAAAAAGATCGCGCTGGACCCGGCGGAGTCCAGCGCGATCGAACGACGAACCCGCATGTCACAGGCATGGCACCCGTTGGGGCGGGCACCCGTCGTATGGAGCTATGAGTGCGGACGCCGGGGGTTGGGGGACCCTTCAGCGCCCTGTTGTGGCTGCGGCGACAGGGGTGTGTCAGGCCTCGCTGCGCTGCTGCGGAATACCCGCAAGCAGTGCGCGGACCTCTGCCTCGCGGTACCGGCGATGCCCACCGAGCGTGCGGATGGACGTGAGCTTGCCAGCCTTTGCCCAACGGGTGACCGTCTTCGGGTCCACGCGGAACATCGTGGCAACCTCAGCCGGGGTCAGCAGCGGCTCGGCATCAGGGGTGCGAGCGGTCATGAGCGGCCTCCTCGGGAGAACCGAACCTTCTCGGTTCTTTCCTCTAAATTCTGCACCTTGACCCGCGTTGCCCGAAATGGCGGACGCGGGCCGAGTCGGTTATAGGACGAACGGCTTGTCCTCGGCACTACAACTACACCATCCGTCCAGCCACGTCGGCCAAACCGATGGAATTGCCCTCCCAGGTGTTCATCAGCGACGGAAGCCGATGGACCATGCCATAGCGGACAGTCACGCCCCAGTAACGATCAGTCACAGGGCGAACAGGAGTCGTCAGAAGTCGTCAGACCCCCCATAGCGTGCAATGCTGAGCATTCCGCCCATAGTTGGGCGGACAGAGTCCTCCCCGGACTCCTTGTCCTATTTTGGCATGAGGAGTAGGGAAGGGCGCAAGGGCCCCGTTAGTGCTGTCCGTCACGCTTGAGGCAAAGGCCCGGTTCAGGACGTAGGTCCCGGCGCCCACAGGTTGACTCCCGTCCCACCTGTCGCACGCGTCACACTCGACGCCGGTTCATGGCCCGTCAGTTCGCCGCATGGCATCCCCGTTCACCTCCGCCCGGCTTCCTCGGCGCCGACAGATGTCGGACACCTCACAGGATGTCTCTTCCCTGCGGAAAGCCCCTCTATGCGACGGTGCGGCCCAATTCACACCGCTTCGGACTAGTTGGAGGACTGCAGGTCGCGCACCGCGCGCCAGCGGTCGGCCAGACGCCCGTACGCGACACCCGCCGCATCGCTGTCCCCGGAGCGCAGCGCCGCGATGCCCTCGGCCACGTCCGCGGCCGAGCGGTCCCCGGCGAGCTGCTCGCCGCTCAGGGCGTGGACCAGGCCGCCGTAGTCCAGCTCGACCATGGCGCGCGGATGGAACTCCTCGAGCCAGCGCCCCACCTCCACGAGGCCCTCGGTGAGCGGCCCTTCGTCCACCGTCTCCCGCAGCGTCCGCAGCGCCCTGGCCAGCCGACGGCGCGCCTGCACCATCGGGGTCCGGTACCGCAGCAGCGGTCGCTCCACCCCGGCACCGGCGGCGACGTACTCCCGCTCCTCGTCGTCGAACAGCACGAACCAGCGCACCGGCACGTGCCAGACCGTGGTCCGGATCCAGGGGCGGGCGTCCGGGTTCCGCTCGGCCCACCGCTCGTAGTCCGCCGCCACCTGTCCCCGCACCACCGGGGGCAGCACGGCGTCCAGCACAGTGGCCGGAAACAGACCCCCCAGTTCGCCCATGGCCAGCCAGCCCCGCATCCGGGTCCGCCACGGGCAGACGCAGATCGCGCCGTCGACCACCGCGACGAAGGCGTCCGCGCTCTCGTGCACCGGCACCGCCACCGGCGGGGTGGGAACGAGATCCGCGAGGGAGCGGCGCAGTTCGTCCTGCGCCGTGGGGAGCTCCGAGCGCCGCGCGTACCGCGTCCAGTGGCTCCGCTCGGGTTCGCGGAAGGCGGCGAGCGGCTCGTACACCCGCAGGTAGGACGCATAAGGGACGAGCACCGAAGACACCACCGACATGCCGGAATCGTGTCACGCCCGTACTCCACAGGGGGGTGATCCCGGGCACGGGAACAGATCTACGTGTCACGAGGACTTACGCTCTTGCCCAGTCGGACCGTCCGCTGCCGGTCGGTCCGGGGCCCTCCCCACCTTCAGGAGGGTCTTCCGCGCTTCGTACTTGGGAGTCACCACAGTGACCGATGTGACCGGCGTGCCCGTCCCGGCTGATGTCCTGCGCACCCTTTTCCACTCGGACCAGGGGGGTCACGAGCAAGTCGTGATCTGCCAGGACCGCGCCAGCGGCCTCAAGGCCGTCATCGCCCTCCACTCCACCGCCCTGGGCCCGGCCCTCGGCGGGACCCGCTTCTACCCGTACGCCTCCGAGGAGGAGGCCGTCGCGGACGCGCTGAACCTGTCGCGCGGCATGTCGTACAAGAACGCCATGGCCGGCCTCGACCACGGCGGCGGCAAGGCCGTCATCATCGGCGACCCGGACGTGATCAAGTCCGACGAACTGCTGCTGGCCTACGGACGGTTCGTGGCCTCGCTCGGCGGACGCTACGTGACGGCGTGTGACGTCGGCACCTACGTGGCCGACATGGACGTCGTCGCCCGGGAGTGCCGCTGGACGACCGGCCGGTCCCCCGAGAACGGCGGCGCGGGCGACTCCTCCGTCCTCACCGCGTTCGGCGTCTTCCAGGGCATGCGGGCCTCGGCCCAGCACCTCTGGGGCGACCCCACCCTGCGCGGCCGCAAGGTCGGCGTCGCGGGTGTCGGCAAGGTCGGACACCACCTGGTCGAGCACCTGCTGAGCGACGGCGCCGAGGTCGTCGTCACGGACGTGCGCGAGGAGTCCGTACGCCGGGTCACCGATCTGCACCCCGAGGTCTCGGTGGCCGTGGACACGGACGCGCTGATCCGCACCGAGGGCCTCGACATCTACGCCCCGTGCGCACTCGGCGGCGCGCTGAACGACGAGAGCGTCCGCGTGCTCACCGCCAAGGTGGTGTGCGGCGCGGCCAACAACCAGCTCGCGCACCCCGGCGTCGAGAAGGACCTTGCCGACCGATCGGTTTTGTACGCACCGGACTACGTGGTGAACGCCGGAGGCGTGATCCAGGTCGCCGATGAGCTCCACGGCTTCGACTTCGACCGGTGCAAGGCGAAGGCCACGAAGATCTTCGACACCACGCTGGCCATATTCGCACGTGCGAAGGCGGACGGGATTCCGCCGGCCGCCGCCGCCGACCGCATCGCCGAGCAGCGGATGGCGGACGCCCGCCGCCCCTGACGGCTCCCGCGCGCCGCGTCGAGCCGCCGAGCCCTCGCCACCGCCCCGTTCGGAAGGGCCGGTGACGGGGGCTCGCGCGCGGGCGGGAGGAGGGCCGGCGGGCCGCGGGGAGACAAGACTCACTCCGGTCGGCGGGTCGGCCGTCCGCAAGAGGTTAAAATCGGGGTTGACCAGCGAGGAAGGGCTCCTCTGCGGTCCTGCACCGAGGCGCGTGATGCGGGCGGCGTACCGTATGGCCGAGGAAGCAGGTACCGTTAAAGCCACGGGCGCGGTCTCTCTGCCGAGAGTCCGTCCTGAAACATGAACGCGTGTCAAGACTCTGGGGCCGTCGAGCCCCGTCACCGAGGGGGTCGAGCCATGGGGCGCGGCCGGGCAAAGGCCAAGCAGACAAAGGTCGCCCGTCAGCTGAAGTACAGCAGCGGCGGGACCGACCTTTCGCGTCTGGCCAATGAGCTGGGCGCATCACCTTCGAGTCAGCCACCGAACGCCGAGCCGTTCGAGGACGACGACGAGGAAGATGACCCGTACGCACAGTACGCGGATCAGTACAACGACGACGAGGACGCGGACGAGGACGACCAGTCCGGTCCGTCGTCACAGCGCCGCGGCGCTTGACCTCGCGCTGACACATCAACCCGGTCCGGGCCTGCCCGGACCGGGTTCTGTGCTGTCCCGGCACGGACGGACGGCGTGCGCGCGCGATCGACGCGCGAGGCGAGGGCGCCCATCGCCGCCGGTCCGGTGGTGTCCCGGACCGGCGGTCATGGCGTCCTACCGTGCGTAGCCGCCGGTCAGCTCGGCGCCCGTCGTGTGGTCCCCGCGCTCGGTGATCTCACCGGCCACCCAGGAGTCGACACCCCGGTCGGCCAGCGTCGTCAGAGCCACGTCCACCGAGTCGGCCGGGACGACCGCGATCATGCCGACACCCATGTTGAGCGTCTTCTCCAGCTCCAGCCGCTCGACCTGTCCGGCCTTGCCGACCAGGTCGAAGACGGCTCCGGGCGTCCAGGTGCCACGGTCGACCGTCGCGTGCAGCCCGTCCGGGATCACCCGGGCCAGGTTGTTGGCCAGGCCGCCGCCGGTGACGTGGCTGAAGGCGTGCACCTCGGTCGTGCGGGTCAGTGCCAGGCAGTCCAGGGAGTAGATCCTGGTGGGCTCCAGGAGCTCCTCGCCGAGCGTCCTGCCGAACTCCTCGACCTGACGGTCCAGGGTCCAGCCGGCCCGGTCGAAGACCACGTGGCGCACGAGCGAGTACCCGTTGGAGTGAAGACCGGACGACGCCATCGCGATCACGGCGTCACCCTTACGGATACGGTCCGGACCCAGCAGCCGGTCGGCCTCGACGACGCCCGTGCCGGCACCCGCGACATCGAAGTCGTCGGGACCCAGCAGGCCCGGGTGCTCGGCCGTCTCGCCGCCGACGAGAGCGCAGCCCGCCAGGACACAGCCCTCGGCGATGCCCTTCACGATGGCCGCGACACGCTCGGGATGCACCTTGCCGACACAGATGTAGTCGGTCATGAAGAGCGGCTCCGCGCCGCAGACGACCAGGTCGTCGACGACCATGCCGACGAGGTCGTGCCCGATGGTGTCGTACACGCCCATCTGCCGGGCCAGATCGACCTTCGTGCCGACACCGTCGGTGGCGGAGGCGAGCAGCGGGCGCTCGTAACGCTTGAGCGCCGAGGCGTCGAAGAGGCCGGCGAATCCGCCGAGACCGCCGAGGCCGGCGACCTCGGGACGCTGCGTCTTCTTCACCCACTCCTTCATCAGCTCGACGGCGCGGTCACCGGCTTCGATGTCGACGCCCGCCGCGGCGTAGGAAGCACCTGTTGTCTCAGACATGGCCCGGGATCTTTCGTGTGGGAATACGGGGCTGGTGGAGCAGCGACCGGTCGGTCCGGGTCACGGACGACGCAGTGCGTCGGACGCCGCGGTCGCGGCGGGTCCGGCCGCCAGCTCCGTCTCCAGCAGCTGCTTGCCGAGCAGTTCCGGGTCCGGAAGCTCCATCGGGTATTCGCCGTCGAAGCAGGCGCGGCAGAGATTCGGCTTGTCGATCGTCGTCGCCTCGATCATCGAGTCGATCGAGATGTACGAGAGCGAGTCGGCGCCCATGGAGGTGGCGATCTCGTCGACCGACATGCCGTTGGCGATCAGCTCGGCCCGCGTCGCGAAGTCGATGCCGAAGAAGCAGGGCCACTTCACCGGCGGGGAGGAGATCCGGATGTGGATCTCGGCGGCCCCCGCCTCGCGGAGCATCCTCACCAGGGCGCGCTGGGTGTTGCCGCGGACGATCGAGTCGTCCACGACCACCAGCCGCTTGCCCTTGATGACTTCCTTGAGCGGATTCAGCTTGAGCCTGATGCCCAGCTGGCGGATGGTCTGCGAGGGCTGGATGAAGGTCCGACCGACGTAGGCGTTCTTGACCAGTCCGGCTCCGAACGGAATTCCGCTCGCCTCGGCGTAGCCGATGGCCGCGGGGGTTCCCGATTCCGGGGTCGCTATGACCAGATCGGCCTCGACGGGGGCCTCGGCCGCCAGCTTCCGGCCCATCTCCACGCGGGAGAGGTAGACGTTCCGCCCGGCGATGTCGGTGTCGGGACGGGCCAGGTAGACGTACTCGAAGACGCAGCCCTTGGGCTTCGCTTCCGCGAAGCGCGAGGTGCGCAGGCCGTTCTCGTCGATGGCGACGAGCTCGCCCGGCTCGATCTCGCGGACGAAGCTGGCACCGCAGATGTCGAGGGCGGCGGACTCGGAGGCCACCACCCAGCCACGCTCGAGACGGCCGAGCACCAGCGGGCGGATGCCCTGCGGGTCACGGGCGGCGTAGAGCGTGTGTTCATCCATGAAGACGAGCGAGAAGGCGCCCTTGACCTCGGGGAGCACCTTTGCGGCGGCCTCCTCGATGGTGAGCGGCTTGTCGTCGTCGTCTCTCTGGCCGGCGAGCAGCGCGGTCACCAGATCGGTGTCGTTGGTCGCCGCGACCTGGGTGGCACGCCCGTCCTTACGGGGAAGGTCGGCGACCATCTCGGCGAGCTGGGCCGTGTTGACCAGGTTGCCGTTGTGACCCAGGGCGATCGAGCCGTGCGCGGTGGCACGGAACGTCGGCTGCGCGTTCTCCCACACCGAGGCACCGGTGGTGGAGTAGCGGGCATGACCGACCGCGATATGGCCCTGGAGCGATCCCAGAGACGTTTCGTCGAAGACCTGCGAGACCAGTCCCATGTCCTTGAAGACCAGGATCTGGGACCCGTTGCTCACTGCGATGCCCGCGGACTCCTGTCCACGGTGCTGCAGGGCATACAGTCCGAAATAGGTGAGCTTGGCGACCTCTTCGCCCGGAGCCCAGACACCGAAGACGCCGCAAGCGTCCTGGGGGCCTTTCTCTCCGGGGAGCAGGTCGTGGTTGAGTCGTCCATCACCACGAGGCACGGCACCGAGTGTAGGCGAGATCGACCACCGGTCCGAATTGGACGACCGTCCCGCAAAGGCCGCGGGCGTGACGGCGGTGCGTTTGCGGCGGGCTCCGGGCCCGGCGTCGGGTGATCACTCCGGGTGACCCCGGCGCGGTCCCCCTTTCGGCCCCAGTGGCCCTCGGAGCCGCCGAGGGCCGGGATGGAGGCCGGTTACCGGCGAGTCGGGCAGGGGCGCCGCCCCGCTCCGCGAGTGCCCTTCCCGTGGCACCGGGTGGGCCCGGACCGCTGGTGGGCCAGGTGGTGGCCGAACGCTCGTTTCGTGGTGAGCCTCACACTGCGGGGTCCCTGCCGGGACCCCGCGAGCCGCCTCTGCGGCCCGCCGGTCCGCACCGGTGCACCCGGGAGGGCAGGAGGCCGCCGGCGCGGAGATCTGCCATGTGAGACAGATGTCCGCAGTTCGAGACCCCCGTTGACAGGCCCATGGCCCGTTGGCAGGCTCCTCCCTCATGCAGCCCCTCGGTGATCATTCGGTCACGCTCGTGGAGCGCCGCCACGTCGATCTGGGACGTGTCGCGAGCGCCCTCTGTCGCTGCGCCTGAGCCTGCCGTACCCCCGGAGTCCTTCCAGGGCATTCGTCCCGAACTCCGGTACGCGCGTACGCATTTCCTTCTTTCTCCCCTTCCGCCCCTCATGAGCGGGTCCGCCGCGCGCGCCCGCTCCTGACGGGCTCCGCCGCGCCCATCCCCCCTCGCGCCCCGCCCCGACCGGTGGCCGAAGCCTGCCCAGGAGACCTCATGACCTCGCACGATGCGCATGCCCATGCGGCGGAACGTTCCGGCTCGCCTCTGAGCCGACGCGCCTTCACCACCGCCGTGGGCGCGACCGCCGCGGTCGCCGCCACGGGGCTGCAGGCCGCCCCGGCGTCCGCCGCCCCCGCAGGCTCGCCCGAGGGCGCACCGGGCGAGCGTCCGTTCCGCGCCGCCCGCGACAAGCACGCGCGCCGCCCCAACATCCTGTTCATCCTGGGTGACGACCTCGGCTGGGCGGACCTCTCCTCGTACGGCGCCCCGCACATCCGTACCCCCAACCTGGACAAGCTGGGACGCCAGGGCGTGCGGTTCACGGACGCCTACTCCGGGTCCGCCACCTGCTCCCCCACCCGCTTCAGCCTCTACACCGGGCGCTACCCGGGGCGTACGAAGGGCGGGCTCGCCGAGCCCATCGCCGACCGGTCCGTGGGGCTCGAACCCACCCACCCGACCCTGGCGTCCCTGCTGCGCGGCGCCGGCTACGCCACCGCGCTCATCGGCAAGTGGCACTGCGGTTACCTGCCGGACTACAGCCCGACCAGGTCGGGCTGGGACGAGTTCTTCGGGAACTTCGGCGGGGCGCTGGAGTACTACTCCAAGCTCGGCCTGGGCGGCGAGTACGACCTGTACGAGGGCGATGCCGAGTACAAGGACCTGCGCTACTACACGCGGATCCTCACGGAGCGCGCGAGCGAGTACGTGCAGCGTGATCACGACAAGCCATGGCTGCTCAACCTGAACTTCACCACCCCGCACTGGCCGTGGATCGCCGACGGGGACACGGAGGCCAGTGCCGAGGTCGTCCGCCGCATCAAGGCGGGCGACCGGTCGGCCCTCTGGCACGCCGACGGCGGCTCGGTCGAGAAGTACACGGAGATGGTCGAGGACCTGGACCGCTCGGTCGGCGAGGTGCTCAAGGCGCTGAAGCGGTCGGGACAGGAGGAGGACACCCTGGTCTTCTTCGCCAGCGACAACGGGGGCGAGCGGTTCTCCTACAACTGGCCGCTCTCCGGCAACAAGAGCTCGCTCCAGGAGGGCGGCATCCGGGTCCCCTCGGTGCTGCGCTGGCCGGCGCGGATCGACGCCCACCAGGTCAGCGACGTCCCGGTGTTCTCGCCCGACTGGACGGCGACCCTGCTGGAGCTCGGCGGGGCGCGGCCCGACCCCGCCCACCCGCTGGACGGCGTCAGCCTCGCCGGGTACCTGCTGCGGGACGAAGCGCCGAAGGAGCGCGACCTGTTCTGGCGGGTGCGCGGCGAACGGGCGCTGCGGCGCGGCGACTGGAAGTACTACCGGGGGAAGGGCGGGGCCGACCAGCTGTTCAACCTGGACGACGACCAGCGCGAACAGGCCGACCGAGCGGCGGCCGAACCGCAGCGGCTGGCCGAGCTGCGGGCGTCGTGGGAGAGGACGAACTCCGGCCTGCTGCCGTATCCGACGGGGTCATGAGGCAGCCCTGACCGAGTGGATCGCCGGGGGCTGACCGGATCCAGGCCGGTCAGCCCCCGGCCACCGGCTCAAGGCCCGTCAGGTCCCGGCCGCCGGGGCGGTCGCGTCGAGTCCCTTGCCGCTCTTCGCCTCGATCGACAGGGAGCGGTGATCGATCGTGTACGCCGCCTTGCCCTCCAGCACACCCAGCAGTGCGCGCTCCAGCTCCATCTCGGGCCCCGGGCACATCTTCCGGGTGGAGGCGAGCGGGCCGAAGGTGAGCGTGGAGCCGGAGACCGTCGCCCTGCCGTGGAAGGAGTTGCAGCCGAGGCTTCCCTCCACCGAGCCGTCCTTGCCGAAGGTGAGGTGCGCCTTGTCCTCCGTACCGGCGGGCAGGGAGGCGACGGTGCTGCCGGACACCAGGCCGGTGACCTTCCAGGCGGTGCCGGTGAGGGGGGCGGGCGGCTCCGAGGTGAGGGTCATCGAGTCGCCTCCGGGGGTGGTCAGGGTCAGGGTCTTCTCGTCGCTCCGGCCCGCCACGGCGGCCTGGAGCTCGCCGCTGAAGGCACGGGCCATCGCCGTCTCGAACCGCTGCACGTCCTTCTCGCACGCCATGTCGGTGGACGTGCTCCGCCCGACGGTCATCGCGCTGCCCTCGATGCGGACGTCGGCGGTGAAGCGGTTGCACCCGAGATTGCCGGTGGCCTTCCCCCGGGAGTCGATCCGGACATGGGCGCCCTCGGGTGCGGCGGTCCTCTTCCCGCCGACGGTCAGGGAGGACACGTTCCAGTGGACACCGGTCACGGGCGCTTCGGGCCGCACGGTGCCGCTGCCGTCCCCGGAGTCCCCGGATCCAGCTCCGGAACCCGACTCCGTACCGCAGGCGGCGAGGGCGAGGAGGGCCAGGACGCTGACGGTCATACGTTGTGTGCGCATGGCGTTGGGACGGATCGAGTGGCCGATCCGGTTCCCCCTCAGCCCATCAGCGGAAGGAGCGGGGCGAGATCGGCCCGCTCACCACTGGCGCTGACCTGCGCCGCTTCGAGCGCCTCGGCCCACTCCGTGCGCCCGGTGGCCAGCCGGATCCAGGTGAGCGGATCCGTCTCCACCACGTTGGGCGGCGTCCCCCGGGTGTGCTTGGGACCCCCGATGCACTGGACGACGGCGAACGGCGGGACGCGCACCTCGACGGAGCCACCGGGTGCCTTGTCCGCCAGTGCGTCGGCGAGCAGCCGGGTGCAGGCGGCGAGCGCCTGACGGTCGTAGGGGATGTCGAGGCCGGTCGCCCGGTGGAGGTCGTCGGTGTGGACGACGAGCTCGACGGTGCGGGTGACCAGGAAATCGCCCAGCCGCATCGCCCCCGACCGGGTCGTCACCAGCCGGTCGCCGGCCTCGGCGGGCACCAGCTCCGAGAACCGCGCCGACGTCTCCTCGTACAGCGCGTCGAGATCGGGCCACGCCTCGGCCGGCTCCCGTGTGAGGCCGGCGATCCCCGCGGCGTTCCCGGCCGTGGAGAACGGCCACTCCAGCAGGGCGGTCTCCGGCCTGGGCCCTGCCGGCGCCGGCTGTTCCATGGCCTGGCTGACCCGCTCCAGGGTCATCGGCAGGTGCGCCGCCAGCTCGCGCACCGTCCACTCCCCCAGCCCCGGCAGGGCGAGCTGCTCGGGCGTCAGGGCGCGCACCGCGTCCCGCACATGGGCGAACTGGGCCAGGACCGCGGTCCGGGTCCGGGTGACGTCGTAGGCGCGGGGGCGCTTCTTGGCCGGTGGCATGGAGGCGAGCGTAACCGGCGGGTCCGACAGCGCCCCCTCACCTGTCGGCGAAGTCCGCCGCACCGGGCAGGACGACACCGGTGCAGCCCCGGCGTCCGGTCGCGTCGTCGACGTAGGCCCTGAACAGGGGCTCCAGCCGGTCCTGGAGGATGCGGTCGTACGGATAGGACACCTGCATCAGGTGCAGGGCGGGTCGGCCGTCGCACACGGAGGAGGCCCACCAGGCGAACTCGTCCGTACCGGCGGTGCCGGGACGGATCGCGGTCCGGTTCTGCAGACCGGTCCGTATGCCCCGGGTGCCGTCGCCGACGACGGTCTCGGTCTTCACCCACAGAGGAGAGTTGGCCAGCACGATACGGAGGTCCCGGGGGCGCTTCGTGGTCTTCTCGTAGGCGGGCCAGATCCTCCGGGTCTCGTCCTCGCCGAGTGCGAGCAGGCAGGCGTCATGGGCGCTCGCCTTCCCCGCCGGTGCCGCGAGCGCGCGGTCGGGAAGTGAGCCGCGCCCCTCGGCGGCTATGAGACGCCCGTACCAGGCGCAGGTGCCCCCGGCCGCGTCCGCCGGGCCGAGGGCGAACCCCGCCTCCGGGAGCTCGGCGGGCAGCGCGGGAAGCCTCGACGGGCACCCCTGCTCCGCGGCGGCCCGCTCCACAGCCTGCCGCGCCAGACCGGCGAGCGTACGGCGGTCCTCGGGCGTCGCGACGTCCGCGTACTTGGCGATGGCCGAGGCCTCGACGGAGGAGATCTTCCCACCGTCCGCGCACAGCGCCCTGGCCGTCACCATGTGGCTCTCGTACTCACCGAGGCCGCCGTCGCCCAGGGGGTGCGGCACGGCGTGGTCGGCCGCGGCCGAGACGTCGTCCACGCCGCCGCGGCGCAGGTCGAAGGGGTCGTCGTCGAGAGCGACCTGGCGTTCGTCGGTGTTCGGATCGGCCGGATACATGGTGAGGGTCAGGGCGAAGTGCCCGTACGTCGTCCCCGGCTCACCCACCCGGTACACGAGACAGTTGCTGACCCGCCGGGTGGAGTCGATCCGGTAGCGGTCCGCGAGTTCCACCCGGTCGGTGTCGCCGTGCAGCCCGAGCACCAGGTCCGGATCGACGAGGCCGCCGCACCCGGCCTCGATCCGCTCCCGGCTCTCGGACCGGGCGCGCAGGTCGGACAGCTGCGTGACGACGGCCCAGACGCTCAGGCCGATGCCCGCCACGGCGACCAGGCAGAACAGTGCGTTCAGGGCTTTCGGCAGCCGCCGGGGCGGCTCCCCCTCCGGCCCTGATATCCCGGCAGCGCTCGAATCGTCCATGACCGGCCCCCCGTACGACGACAACGCGTGACGCCGGGCAAGTTACCAGCCGTCGCCGACGGTCTCACCGGCGGCGAAGACCTCGCCGTTGGCCGGTACACCGATGCCCCGCCAGGTGAAGGGGATCCCCCGCGCCACGTCGAGATCCGGATGGTCCATCAGCTGGAAGTGCACATGCGGCTCGGTGGAGTTGCCGGAGTTCCCGCAGTGGGCGAGCAGTTGTCCGGCCCGTACGGTGTCGCCGGCGCGCACCCGGAGGGACCCGCGCCGGAGATGGGCGTACGCGGCGTACGTCCCGTCTCCGAGGTCGAGGACGAGGTGGTTGCCGACGATCCAGCGGGCGCCCGCCATGTCGCGCAGGGACGCCTCCACCAGCATCAGATAGGCCAGCGCCGGGCCGGAGTTCCTGCTGAGGTGGTCACGCCGGCCGTCGCTCGCGTGTACGACGGTGGCGTCGGCCACCGCGAGGAGCGGCGCGCCGAAGGCCGGGAAGTCGCGGTTGGGCCGGGCGACCGGCCAGAGCCACCGAAAGGGGGGACGGCTTCCCTCCTCGGGTTCGGCGACGATGTCGATGGCGTACGTCTGCCCGTAGCCGTGGGTGCCGTGGCTGGGGACCTTGTCGGCCGGGCTGTTGAGCGCGGTCCAGCGCCCGGTCACCGGCGGGCCGACCTCGACGGCCGGCCGGTCCGCCGCGAGGTCCGCACGTCTGCGGCCCACCAGGAGGCCGATGAGGATCGCGGCCGCCGCGGGCACGAGGACCAGCCCGTACGGGACGAGCCGGTCGGCGACGAGGTCGGCCACCAGCAGCGCGACGAAGGCGAGCCAGCAGAAGCGGTAGAGGATCATCGCGGCCTTGCGTGCGGACATGGGGTCCCCCTCGTTCTCGGCGTGCGGTCTCAGGGCCGGGCGGCCGTGAGCACCACCAGGAGCGGCACCACGCGCGGGCCGGGCACCTCGTAGCGCCCGCGCCCCGTGGTGTGCAGCCAGCCCGCGCCGGTGAGCAGGCGCAGATGGTGGTAGATCTGGCCGGTCGTGCCCGTGTCGTCCAGCTCGGCCAGTTCGGCGGCCGTACGCCGGCCGCCGAGGATCTCGCGGAGCAGCCGCAGCCGGATCGGGTGCCCGAGCGCGGCCAGGGGTTCGGCGGCTTCCGCCCAGTCGGGACGGTCCTCCTCCGTGCTCCCCAGGAGCCCCGTGGTGAGGGCCCCGTACTGCCACTCGTGCCGTTCGCCGGCCGGCAGCCTCACCGCGCCCGTGAACAGCACCCCGCCGTCGGCCGCGGCCTCCCCGACCTGCTCGAGCTGGTCCTTGAGCCCGTCCAGCGCCCAGAAGTCCCCGACCCCCAGCTCCGGCTTGCCGCTCCCGGCAGCCGACTCCAGCACCGCGAGGCGTCGCTCCAGTTCGGCGACGCGCTCCTCGAGCTTCATGACATCCACCTTACGTAATTACGTAATCTTGATCAACAGGTACCGCGGGAACGACGGAGCCCCCGTCCGGTCGACCCGGACGGGGGCTTCGGTACAGGCAGAAACCTAGGCGAACAGACCCTCCAGGGTCCCCTCGTGCGCCGTGCGCAGCTCGCTCAGCGGGATGCTGAACTCGCCCTGGACCTCGATCTCCTCGCCGTCCACGACACCGATCCGGGCGACGGGCAGGCCCCGCGCACCGCACATGTCGTTGAAGCGGAGCTCCTCGCTGCGGGGGATCGACACGACCGCGCGGCCCGCCGACTCCGAGAACAGGAAGGTGAACGCGTCCAGCCCGTCCGGGACGACCAGCCGGGCACCCTTCCCGCCGCGCAGGCAGGACTCGGTGACCGCCTGGATCAGGCCGCCGTCGGAGAGGTCGTGCGCCGCGTCGATCATGCCGTCGCGGGAGGCCGAGATCAGGATCTCGCCGAGCAGCTTCTCGCGGCCCAGGTCGACCTTGGGCGGCATCCCGCCGAGGTGCTGGTGGACGACCTCGGACCAGGCGGACCCGCCGAACTCCTCGGCGGTGTCGCCCAGGAGGTAGAGCAGCTGGCCCTCTTCGGCGAACGCGACCGGCGTGCGCCGGGTGACGTCGTCGATCACCCCGAGGACGGCCACGACCGGCGTCGGGTGGATCGCCGTCTCGCCGGTCTGGTTGTACAGCGAGACGTTGCCGCCGGTCACCGGCGTCCCCAGCTCCAGGCAGCCGTCCGCGAGACCACGGGTGGCCTCGGCGAACTGCCACATGACGTCCGGGTCCTCGGGCGAACCGAAGTTCAGGCAGTCGGAGATGGCGAGCGGCTTGGCGCCGGACGCCGCGACGTTGCGGTAGGACTCGGCCAGCGCGAGCTGCGCGCCCGTGTAGGGGTCGAGCTTGGCGTACCGGCCGTTGCCGTCGGTCGCCATCGCCACGCCCAGGTTCGACTTCTCGTCGATCCGGACCATGCCGGCGTCCTCGGGCATCGCCAGCACGGTGTTGCCCTGCACGAAGCGGTCGTACTGGTCGGTGATCCAGGACTTGGAGGCCTGGTTCGGGGAGCCGACCAGCTGGAGGACCTGCTCCCGCAGCTCCGCGCCGTTCGCCGGACGGGCCAGCTTCCCGGCGTCGTCGGCCTGCAGCGCGTCCTGCCAGGAGGGCCGCGCGAACGGCCGGTGGTACGTCGGGCCCTCGTGGGCCACGGACCGCGGCGGTACGTCCACGATCTGCTCGCCGTGCCAGAAGATCTCCAGCTGCGAGCCCTCGGTCACCTCACCGATGACGGTGGCGATGACGTCCCACTTCTCGCAGATCTCCATGAAGCGGTCCACGTGCTGCGGCTCGACGATCGCGCACATGCGTTCCTGCGACTCGCTCATGAGGATCTCCTCGGGCGAGAGGGAGGAGTCGCGCAGCGGCACGGTGTCCAGCTCGACGCGCATGCCGCCGGAGCCCGCGGAGGCCAGCTCGGAGGTGGCACAGGAGAGCCCGGCGCCGCCGAGGTCCTGGATGCCCGCGACGAGCTTCTCCTTGAAGATCTCCAGGGTGCACTCGATGAGGAGCTTCTCCTGGAACGGGTCGCCGACCTGCACGGCGGGGCGCTTGGTGGGCTTGGTGTCGTCGAAGGTCTCCGAGGCCAGCACGGAGACACCGCCGATGCCGTCGCCGCCGGTGCGGGCGCCGTAGAGGATCACCTTGTTACCGGGCCCGGAGGCCTGGGCCAGGTGGATGTCCTCGTGCTTCATCACGCCGATGCAGCCGGCGTTGACGAGCGGGTTGCCCTGGTAGCAGGCGTCGAAGACGACCTCGCCGCCGATGTTCGGCAGGCCGAGGCAGTTCCCGTAGCCGCCGATGCCCGCGACGATGCCCGGCAGGACCCGCCGGGTGTCGGGGTGGTCGGCCGCACCGAAGCGCAGCGGGTCGACGACCGCGATCGGGCGGGCACCCATGGCGAGGATGTCGCGGACGATGCCGCCGACGCCGGTGGCCGCGCCCTGGTAGGGCTCGATGTACGAGGGGTGGTTGTGCGACTCCACCTTGAAGGTGACCGCGTACCCCTGGCCGACGTCGACCACACCGGCGTTCTCGCCGATGCCGACGAGCATCGCGTCGTTGGCGGGGACCTTCTCGCCGAACTGCTTGAGGTGGACCTTGCTGCTCTTGTAGGAGCAGTGCTCGGACCACATCACGGAGTACATGGCGAGCTCGGCGCCGGTGGGACGGCGGCCCAGGATCTCGCGGATCCGGGCGTACTCGTCCTCCTTGAGGCCGAGCTCCTTCCAGGGCTGTCCGGCGTCCGGGGTTTCGGCCGCGTGCTTGACCGTGTCCAGGCTCATGCGTTGACCAGCTTCTTGATGATCGAGGTGAAGAAACCCAGGCCGTCGGTGCGACCGGTGCCGATCAGCGGCTCGACGGCGTGCTCCGGGTGCGGCATCAGACCGACGACGTTGCCCGCGGCGTTGGTGATGCCGGCGATGTCGCGCAGCGAGCCGTTCGGGTTGACGTCGGCGTAACGGAAGGCGACGCGACCCTCGGCCTCCAGCTCGTCGAGCGTGCGCTCGTCGGCGGTGTAGCGGCCGTCCACGTTCTTCAGCGGTACGGAGATCTCCTGACCCGCCGTGTAGTCCGAGGTCCAGGCGGTCTCCGCGTTCTCCACCCGCAGCTTCTGGTCGCGGCAGATGAAGTGGAGGTGGTTGTTGCGCAGCATCGCGCCGGGCAGCAGGTGTGCCTCGGTCAGGATCTGGAAACCGTTGCAGATGCCGAGGACCGGCAGACCGGCCTTCGCCTGCTCGATGACGGTCTCCATCACCGGCGAGAAGCGCGAGATGGCGCCGGCGCGCAGATAGTCGCCGTAACTGAATCCGCCCGCCAGGATGACCGCGTCGACCTGCTGGAGGTCCTTGTCGCGGTGCCACAGGGATACGGGCTCGGCACCCGCGATCCGCACGGCCCGCAGGCTGTCCTGGTCGTCGAGCGTGCCGGGAAAAGTGACGACGCCGATACGGGTGGTCACTTCTCCTCCTCCACCGTGACGGTGAAGTCCTCGATGACGGTGTTGGCGAGGAAGGTCTCGGCGATCTCGTCAATGCGGGCGAGGGCGGCGTCGTCGACCGGCCCCTCGACCTCGAGCTCGAAACGCTTTCCCTGGCGAACGTCCGCGATTCCGTCGAAGCCGAGACGGGGCAGTGCGCGCTGCACAGCCTGTCCCTGCGGGTCGAGGATCTCCGGCTTGAGCATGACGTCGACTACGACGCGTGCCACTGGCACTCCCGATGTGGTGTGGTGCGGCTGTGTCTCCGAGGGGTTCCCCAGATCCCCGCGGGTCCACTCAGCGTACCTGGCCTGAAATTCTACGCGGGTAGATATCCACCGGCCCCGATCACGCCGAGATATCGGGCCGCGACGGCCCAGGGGAAAGTCCTGGGAAAAAAATCTTCACGCTGATTGCACGCGGGCACACGGAGGCAACACGCGGATGCAATTGGCCGGGCTTCACAATGCGGCTCCCGCCGCTGTACAAATGAATACCGGGGAAAGCACGATTGTCCCGGAACAGTCGACATGGTCGATCCGTATCCGCCCAGCCGCCGGAAGGCCGGCATCAGCGCATGTCAGGCGCGACGGTGCCGCAGGAAAGGACCGATATCCGTGGCTCAGCAGGTCGTGGTCACACTCTCCGACGACATCGACGGGGGAGAAGCGGCGGAAACGGTCACCTTCGCCCTGGACGGGAAGTCGTACGAGATCGATCTCAACTCCGCCAATGCAAAGAAGCTGCGCAAGACGCTGGCGCCGTACGTTTCGGCCGGCCGAAAGCAGACAAATAGCGGCAAGCGCGGCAAGAACCCGGTGGCGTACCACCACACATCCCTCGCGCCCGATCCGGCCGCCGTGCGCGCCTGGGCCCGCTCGCACCGGATGGAGGTGCCGGCCCGCGGCCGGATCCCCAAGAAGGTCTACGAGGCGTTCGACGCCGCCAGTTGAGACCGGCGCCCGGAATGTTCCGTTCTGGTACGACGCCCGCAGGCGCCGGGGACGACACCTCGGGGAGCCGACTTGCACAACACCCCTGCAGGTCGGCTAGAGTCTGGAGCACGCCGAAGGGCAAGGCCGAAAAGCCGGGTCCGACGCAGCGTGCGGGTGTAGTTCAGTAGTAGAACATCCCCCTTCCAGGGGGAAGGCGCAGTGTGCAATTCCTGTCACCCGCTCTGCACTGCCTTACCGGGCCACTCAGTGGATCAGGTAGAGTAGTGAGCGCTCCACCGGTGAAAGCCGAGTGGCGGCAATGCGGACGTAGCTCAGTTGGTAGAGCGCAACCTTGCCAAGGTTGAGGTCGCCAGTTCGAACCTGGTCGTCCGCTCGTGATTCAAAGGCCCCGGTCGATATCGACCGGGGTCTTTGACGTTTCCCGCTGCCGATGACCATTCCGGCCGGCCACAACACCCCTGGCGCCGACGGCCTTTCCGGCCGCCCACCGCGATCACGGTCGCCCACGGCCGTTCCCGTGAGTGACGACCCTCCCGGCCACCGACGCATGACGTTTGTCATGAGCAGTGATGACACCGCGCACTGCCCGCGCCCTCCGGCGGGCGGAAGTCTTGAGCCATGACCAACGACGAATTCCCTCCGGCCGGCACCGGGACACCCGGCGCCGTGATCGAGGCGACCGGGGCCCGGCGGTCCTACGCGGGAGGCTTCGAGGCGGTGCGCGGGGTCTCGTTCTCCGTGGGACGCGGTGAGCTCTTCGCCCTGCTCGGGACCAACGGAGCCGGGAAGACCTCCACCGTCGAACTGCTCGAAGGACTGGCCCGCCCCGACAGCGGTACGGTCCGCGTGCTCGGTCACGATCCCTGGCGCGAGCGGGCAGCCGTGCGGCCCCGCACCGGCGTGATGCTCCAGGAGGGCGGCTTCCCCTCCGACCTGACCGTCACGGAGACCCTGCGGATGTGGGCCGGCTGCACCAGCGGGGCCAGGCCTCCCGGCGAGGCGCTCGACCTGGTGGGCCTCACGGCCAGGGCCGGGGTCCGGGTCAAACAGCTCTCCGGCGGGGAGCGCCGCCGTCTCGATCTGGCGCTGGCCCTGCTCGGCCGGCCGGAGGTCCTCTTCCTCGACGAGCCGACGACGGGGCTCGACGCCGAGGGCAGGCGTGAGACATGGCGGCTGGTACGGGAGTTGCGGGACGGTGGCACGACCGTCCTGCTGACCACGCACTACCTGGAGGAGGCCGAGGCACTCGCCGACCGGCTGGCCATCATGCACCAGGGGCGGATCGTCACCTCGGGCACGATCGCGGACGTGACCGCGGCCCGGCCCGCCCGGATCCGCTTCGGGCTCCCGGAAGGAGTGTCGGCGCATCAGCTCCCTCCGGCGCTGCGCGGGGCCACGGACGGCCGGCACGTCGACATCCGCACGCGGCCGCTCCAGGAGTCGCTCCACGAACTGCTGCGCTGGGCCCGCGAGTCGGGCGTGGAGCTGCGGGGGCTCGACGCACGCTCCGCCTCCCTGGAGGAGGCGTTCCTCGAGATCGCGAAGACGCACACGGAGGCGGAGAAGGTGACGGCGGCATGACGGGAACCACGGTCGCGGGGCGGCTGGGAGCACTCGGGCGGGCCGAGGTGACGCTCCTCGCGCGGAACAGGACGGCGGTGTTCGTCGCCCTGCTGATGCCGGCGGCACTGATCCTGGTGATGAAGTCCACGCTGGAGCAGATCGATCTCGGCGGATCGGGAGTGACCGTCGCCGGGGCGTCCCTGAGCGGTGGCATCGGCATGGTGCTGCTCCAGGTCGTCTACATGAACCTCGTCGCCGCCTATGTGGCCCGGCGCGAGGAGCTCGTCCTGAAGCGGCTCCGCACCGGGGAGGTCTCCGACCACGAGATCCTCACCGGTACGGCGCTCCCGGCGGCGCTCCTGGCCCTCGTCCAGTGCGTACTGATCGTGGTGGCCGGCACGTACGCCTTCGGCCTCTCGGCGCCGCGACGGCCCGGCCTGCTGATCCTCGGACTGCTCCTGGGCCTCGTGCTGATGGCCGTGCTGGCCGCGGCGACGTCCGTCCTGACGCGCTCGGTGCAGACCGCCCAGCTGACCACGCTGCCGCTCTTCCTCGTCTCGCTGCTGGGCTCCGGGCTCTTCGTGCCGCTGGAGATCCTCCCGGACCTGGCCGCGTCACTGTGCGAACTGCTGCCGCTGACGGGGGTGATGACGCTCGTCCGGGCGGGCTGGCTGGGCGGTGCGGCGGGCGGCGACGTGTTCGGCGCGCTCATGACGGCCCTGGTCTGGACGGGGCTCGCGGTGTTTGCTGTGCAGCGGTGGTTCCGATGGGATCCACGTGACTGAGCCCGACGGGCCGGGAGGGGGACGCGCGAGGTGCGGGGACGGATCCGGAGCTGGAAGGGCCGAAGCGGCTTCGACAAGATCGATCTCTATACGCGCGGCTCCCTGCACTTCCTGGTGTGGATGTCGCTCGTGTGCCCGGTGCTGCTGTCGGTGACGCGACCGGTACGGCATTCCGGCGCACCCGTCTGGCTGATCGGCGGAACGGTCCTTGCCGCGGTCGCTCAAGGCCTCTGTTCCGTCCCCCTGCTGGCCGGGGCCCTGCAGAGCTACCTGGGACGCCGGGCAGTCGGACCGTCGCTGCCGGCGCTCGGTGGAGCCCTGATGCTCGCGCACACGGCTGGTCTGCTGGCACTCGGGGCGTACGCCGGGCCGGAGGAGTTCTCCGAGCTGCCGCTGGCCCTGGCCTCGGCGACCCTGCCGCTCACGGCCTCCCTCGTCCTGCTCGCCCCCGTGTGGGCGCCCCCGGTGGCCCTGACCGCCGTGGCGGCGGGGGTGAGCGGGGGTGTTTCGCTGGCCGGCGGAGACGGGGCCCTCGTCCTCCAGACCTTTCTGGGGGTCTGTTTCGGCACCGGACTGTTCGCCGTCACCATGCGTCTCTCCGCCTGGACCCTGGACGTGATGGCGAAGCTCCGCGACGCCCAGGACGTGGAGACCCGGCTGGCCGTCGCGGAGGAACGGCTGCGGTTCGGACGGGACATGCACGACGTGCTGGGCCGGAATCTGGCGGTGATCGCCCTGAAGAGCGAGCTGGCCGTGGAGCTCGCGCAACGCGGAAAACCCACGGCCCTGGACCAGATGGTCGAGGTGCAGCGCATCGCGCGCGCCTCCCAGCAGGAGGTCCGCGACGTCGTACGGGGCTACCGGGAGGCCGACCTCGGTACGGAACTCCTGGGCGCCCAGGGCGTCCTGCGAGCCGCCGGCATCGCTGTCGCCGTGCACGGCGACAGCGGGCAGCGGCTTCCCGCCGCGGTGCAGTCCGCCCTCGGCTGGGCCGTACGGGAGGCGGCCACCAACGTGCTGCGGCACGGCGATCCCCAGCGGTGCGCCATCCGGCTGGAGACCGCCCGGGACGGGGTCCGCCTGGTGGTGGAGAACGACGGGGCGATCCCGGGGAAGGCCGTCCTCCCCGGCGGTGGATCCGGGCTCAACGGGCTCCGGGAACGGCTCGCCGCCGTCGGCGGCTCACTGGAGGCGGGACCGACGGGCGACGGCCTCTTCCACCTGACCGCCGAGGTCCCGCTGCCCTCACCGCGGAAGCCCGCACACCCCCCGCTGGAGACACGATGACGCCCGCCCCCGAGACCGTCCGCGTCCTGCTCGCCGACGACGAGCACCTGATCCGGGGCGCGCTGGCCGCGCTCCTCGCTCTGGAGGACGACATCGCCTTGGTCGCCGAGGCGGCCACCGGCCCCGAGGCGCTCGCGATGGCCCTGGCACACCGGCCCGATGTGGCCGTCCTGGACCTGGAGATGCCGGGCGCGGACGGTGTGAAGGTCGCCACATCGCTGCGGGACGCGCTGCCCGGCTGCCGGACCATGATCGTGACGAGTCACGGCCGGCCGGGGAATCTGAAACGGGCGCTGGAGGCGGGCGTCCGCGCGTTCGTCCCGAAGACCGTCAGCGCCCGGCGGCTGGCCGAGATCATCCGTACCGTGCACGCGGGGAACCGATACGTGGACCCGGAGTTGGCGGCCGACGCGATCTCCGCGGGGGATTCCCCGCTGACCGCCCGTGAGGCCGAGGTGCTGGAACTGGCGGCGGACGGGGCGCCGGTCGCGGAGATCGCGGAGCGGGCGTCGCTCTCGCAGGGAACGGTGCGCAACTACCTGTCGGCCGCCGTCTCCAAGCTCGGTGCGGAGAACCGTCATGCGGCGGTGCGTCTCGCACGCGAGAGAGGTTGGGTATAGTAGGCACCGCGCTACGGCGCACGCGGACGTAGCTCAGTTGGTAGAGCGCAACCTTGCCAAGGTTGAGGTCGCCAGTTCGAACCTGGTCGTCCGCTCCAGAGAGAAGGCCCCGGTCCTCAGGACCGGGGCCTTCTTCCGTCACACGCCCCGGTCGGGCCAGCCGGTTCCGGTCAGAAGCTCGTACGCGTCCAGGTACTTGGCCCGGGTGGCGTCGACGATCTCCTGCGGCAGCGGCGGGGGCGGCTGCTCGCTGCGGCGGTCCCAGCCCGAGGCCGGCGAGGTCAGCCAGTCACGCACGAACTGCTTGTCGTACGAGGGCTGCGCCCTGCCCGGCTCCCAGCTCTCCGCCGGCCAGAAGCGCGACGAGTCCGGCGTCAGCACCTCGTCCGCGAGGATCAGCTCCTCGCCGCCGTCCGCGGTGGGCGCGAAGCCGAACTCGAACTTCGTGTCGGCGAGGATGATCCCGCGCTCACGGGCGATGTCCCGGGCACGGCCGTAGACGTCCAGCGTCGTACGGCGCAGCACGGCCGCCGTCTCGGGGCCGACCTCGCGGGCGACCTCCTCGTACGAGACGTTCTCGTCGTGATCGCCGACCGCGGCCTTCGTGGCCGGGGTGAAGATCGGGCCCGGGAGCTCGGAGCCGTCGACGAGACCCTCCGGCAGCCCGAGGCCGCAGACCGTACGGGTCGCGTCGTACTCGACCAGGCCGGAGCCGGTCAGATAGCCGCGCGCCACGCACTCGACGGGGACCATCCGCAGCGAGCGGCAGACCAGGGTGCGGCCGGCCCAGTCGGCGGGCGCCCCGGAGGGGAGCTCGGTCGACAGCACGTGGTTGGGGACGAGATCGGCGAGCTGGTCGAACCACCACAGCGACAGCTGGGTGAGCACACGGCCCTTGTCCGGGATCTCGGTGGGCAGGACCCAGTCGTACGCGGACATGCGGTCGCTGGCGACCATCACGAGGTCGCCCGCCTCGTTCCGGTACAGGTCGCGCACCTTGCCGGTGTGCAGGTGGGTGAGCCCCGGCACCTGCACGGGCTCGGGCTTTTCTACGAAACCGGACACGCTGCCTCCGCGTAGGTTGATCCAGGAGTCGTTCCGATTGTCCCGCATGCGGAGGGGCCGCGACGACAGGGGTCGCCCGCGTCGGGCCCTGGGTGGACCGCCGGTCCCGCCCCCTGCGTACCCAGGGCTCAGTCGCGCTTGCAGATCCGGTCGAGCAGGTTGGCCGTGGCCCTCTGGATACGGGAGTCGACGTGGCCGGGGCGGTCCAGCGCCGGGGACCAGGCGAAGGTGCCCGAGGCGAAGACGAGCGCACCCGACGGGGCGCGGTACAGCGAGGTCTCCTGGTGCCGGGTGGCCCCGTCGCCGTCGGCGTACGGGGAGTGCGCCAGCAGCATGCGGCTCTCGTGATCGGGCAGCGCCGTACGCGGGAAGTACCGGTCTGCCTCGCCGGCGACCAGCCCGTCGATCTCGTCGCCCTCGGCCGCGCCGGTGGCCTCCCAGAGCCAGTGCGAGGCGTTCCGCACGACCAGGGGGTGGGGGTCGGGGACCCGGCCGGCGTACTGGATGCCGAGGAGCTGCTGCTCGGGGCGGTCGATCTCGCGCCAGAGCGCGGACTTGCCGGGGCCTCGGCGCTTGCGGCAGGTGAGCAGGCGGTCGGGGACGCCGGAGGCCGACGGACCGAGGCCGACCTGCCAGTACATGGTGTTGGCCGAGAGGAAGACGAGCGAGGTGCCGGTGTCCCTGGCGAGCTCGGTCGTACGCCGCATCGGCACCGACCAGTACTCGTCGTGGCCGGGGAAGACGAGGCCCCGGTAGCGGCTGGGGTCCACACGCCCGGCGTGCAGGTCGCGGGCGTCGGCGTACGCGAGGTCGTAGCCGTAGCGCTCGGCCCAGCGGATGAAGTCGTAGGCGTGGCCGACGTGGAGGGGCAGGCCCGCGCCCGCGTAGGGGCGGTCGAAGGAGAGGGTGACGGCGGCGTCCTCCTCGCCGAGCAGCCTGCCCTGCTCGTCCCAGGCGTGGTAGAGGCTCGCGCCGGTGCGGCCGTCCTCCGGGTACAGGTTGTAGGCCTGCCAGGTCACGTCCGGGAGCAGGAGCAGCAGGTCCGCCGGGCGGTCGTCGCGGACGGTGAAGGGGACGTGCGAGCGGTGGCCGTCGGCGGTGGTGAGCACGGCGACATAGGCGCCGACCGACCAGTAGCTGGGGATCTGCAACCGCCAGGAGAGCCACCAGTGATGGCAGGAGACCGTCCGCTCCGCGGCCATCGGCCCCGGCTGGACGATGCCGGAGAGACGCGGACTGGTGGTGATCTTGGCGGCGCCGTCGCCCGCGTAGTGCCCGATGCGGTAGACGTCCACGGAGAACTGCTGGGGCGGGTCCACGGTGATGTGGAAGTCGATCGCCTCACCGGGCGCCGCCGCGCCGGGGGACACGAAGCCCTTGATCTGCTGGTGCACGTCGTCGGCGGTCCGCGTGCCGCCTCCGACCCCGCCGCGGCCGAGGTCGGGGTCGGCGTACCAGGGGACGACGTGACCGGTGTCGTCGAAGTAGTTCTCGCTGCCTCGCAGCCAGGGCAGCGGGCCCTGCCCGAAGGGGTCGCTGACGGCGTGCGCGAGGGCACCCGATTCCCATCGCCGGATCTGCTCCGCCCCCATCCCGCACCCCTCCCTCGTCCCCCGACACATCTGATGCGCCGGACGCCGACGCCAGCCCCAGCACATCACATTACGCACGCGCTCCGTTACCGTTCGTCGCGAATTGATGTGCACGGAGCCCGATCTTCCGCGTATTGAGGGGATATACGGGACATTTCACCATCCAAGTGAACGGACGACCGTTCAACTCGAGGGGACTGTCGCCCCGGAAGCCCCGCTCAACCCAGGCGTACGGGTTTGTCGGTGCGCACCCCTACCGCGGTGAGCCAGGAGAGCAGCGGCTCCGCGTCCCCGTCCTCGACGAGGGTGAGCACGGGGGCGCCCAGGTCGGACCTGCGGCCGCCGTCGACCAGCAGGGCGGGGCCGTCGAGCCAGTCGAGCCCGGGCGCGGCCCCCGCCGTGTCCACGGCGGCGCAGCACACCATCGCGACGACATGGTCGGTGAGCAGCTCCGTACCCGTACGCGGCGGCTGGAGGGGGAACAGCGGCAGCGGGACGGGCCCCCAGAGGTCGAGGGGGTCGGTGCCCGTCCCGGACGGCCCGCCGTCCGGAGCGGCTCCGCCACCGGCCCGGGGACGCGGCGTCGCCTTCTCCTCGTCTCGGGCGAGGGCGGCGCCGATGCCCGCCGCGAGCGCCTCGCTGTCGGCACCCGGCGTCGCCAGGTGGTCGATCACCCGCGCCAGGGTGGGGACCGCGGAGCCGTCGGCGCCCGCTGCGGCGGCCTGCGCCCCCACGGAGACGCTCGTGGCCACTCCCATGGCGTCGAGCACCCGGTGCAGCCGGGCGGCCTCCGTACGCCACTTCCGGTCCACGACCTCCTCCGGGTACTGCTGCCAGTCGACGGGGGACCAGCCCGGACCCGTCTCCGCCGGCCCGCCGTGGAAGAGACGGGCGGCCAGCAGCGAGGCCGCCTCGTCGGCCGCGCCCGGCTCCTCGATCAGATCGCAGGCGGGGCGCTCCCCCAGCCGGGAGGTGAAGCCCTCGGCGAGCCGGTCGCGCCGGGAGAGCTCCGTGAGCGCCGAGACGACGCCTGCGTCCAGCCGGGAGGGCCAGCGGCCCATCCGCCAGGCGGGCAGCGCGACCCGGGTCAGCAGCCGGTCCCAGCCCGCGTAGGCCAGCCCGACCTGCTCCTGGGCGACGATCCGCAGCCCGTAGTCCACCTCATGGGCGCGCCCCGACGCGGCGGCGGCGACACAGCGCTCCATCTCCGCCGCGTGGCCGCGACAGCCGCGCAGCATCACCCTGGCGATCCACCCCACGAAGGCCGAGGGGATCCTGCGTACGACGCCCTGCCCGGGCAGCGCCGCGTCGGCGACCGCGGCGTCCAGAGCGCGGACGAACCGGCGGGCGGCGGCTATGTCGGGATGAGCGGACGGCCCGGTGCCCGCGACGACCGGCGCCAGGACCGCTCTCAGCTCGGCGACCCTCATCCACCACAGGAAGGGGGAGCCGATGACGAGCACGGGCGCCGCCGGAACCCTGCGGCCCCGGCGGGCTCCGGCCCGCCCCTCGAGAGCGTCGGGCCGGGCGGCGGGGTGCGTACGGTCCTCCAGCCAGCTGTCGCAGTCCGGGGTCAGCGCTATGGCCGACGGCGCCGGGACGTCGAGCCGGTCGGCGAGGTCCCTGACCAGCCGATAGAGGTCGGGGGCGGCAGCCTCGGTGAGGGGCACCGTCGGGCTGACCGCGGGCCTCGCGCGCGCCACCGCGACGGCGACCGCCGCGGCGAGCAGCAGGACGACGACCGCGCAGGCCACCACCACCCAGGTGACCGTGGACCACACTCCCGGGCCGATGTGCCCCTGGGCGCCCGCGACGAGCAGCACGACGGCGACGCCCGCCGGCAGGATCGCCAGGGCCGTGGCTCTGCTGCGGATGCGCAGCAGAGCCACGGCTCTGGCCTGTGCTGCGTGCGCACCCAGCTCCTCAACCGAACCGGTACCGGACACGGCTGGACGTCACCCCCTCTGCCCCCGCGACGGTGTTGGTCACTCCCCCACTGTGGCACCCGTCACCGACATCGCAATGCCGGTGGGCCAAGTGCCGGAACGCTTGCGCCGCACCCTAGTTGGGCCCTCGGCGGGCGTCATCCGGATGGCCGAGCCGTCACCCGATGGAATGGCTTTGGGCAAAGCTGCTGACGGGTGGGCCCACAGGCGTTCGGTGATACCGCCGCCTTCGCGTCCCGGGGCCCACGTGGCCGCCGTCCCGGGGGCTCGGAGCCCGTGATTCGGGGCTCAGGGGCCGCCGTCCCGGGGGTCGGGGCCGCCGTCCCGGGGGTAGGGGGCCGCCGTCCGGGGGGCTCGGGGCCCGCCGTCCCGGTGGCTAGGGGGCTGCCGGACGCACCTGTGCCCGGCACCTTCCTTGAGGGCCGGGCACGGGGACGAGCGGGTGTCAGGCCTCGTCGGCGGCCTTACGGGCGATGTCCGTACGGTGCTGGGAGCCGTCGAGCCGGATCCGGCCCACCGCGGTGTAGGCGCGCTCCCTGGCCTCCGTGAGGTCCTTGCCGGTCGCTGTGACCGAGAGGACGCGCCCTCCGGCGCTGACGACGGCGTCGCCGTCCTGCCGGGTGCCGGCGTGCAGGACGAACGCGTGCGGCGCATCCTGTGCCTCGACATCCGCGAGGCCCTCGATGGGGTCTCCCGTCCGGGGCGTGTCCGGATAGTTGTGGGAGGCGATGACCACGGTGACGGCGGCGTCGTCGCGCCAGGTCAGTGCGGGGACGGTGTCCAGGGTGCCGTTGGCCGAGCCGAGCAGGACACCGGCCAGCGGCGTCCTCAGCCGCGCCAGGACGACCTGCGTCTCCGGGTCGCCGAAGCGGGCGTTGAACTCGATGACCCGGACACCGCGCGAGGTGATCGCGAGGCCCGCGTACAGCAGGCCGGAGAACGGTGTCCCGCGCCGGCGGAGCTCGTCGACGGTCGGCTGCAGGACGGTCTGCATGACCTCGTCCACCAGCTTCGGGTCCGCCCACGGGAGCGGTGAATAGGCACCCATGCCGCCGGTGTTCGGGCCCTCGTCGCCGTCCAGGGCGCGCTTGAAGTCCTGGGCGGGCTGCAGCGGCAGCACCGTGGTGCCGTCGGTGATCGCGAAGAGGCTCACCTCGGGGCCGTCGAGGAACTCCTCGATGACCACGCGGTCGCAGGCGAGGGCGTGGGCACGCGCGGCCCGGACGTCGTCCGTGACCACGACGCCCTTGCCGGCCGCGAGGCCGTCGTCCTTCACGACGTACGGCGCGCCGAAGGCGTCCAGCGCCTCGTCGATCTCGGCGGGGGTCGTGCAGACGTAGCTGCGGGCGGTCGGGACGTTGGCACCGGCCATGACGTCCTTGGCGAACGCCTTGGAGCCCTCGAGCTGGGCGGCCTCGCGCGAGGGGCCGAAGCAGGGGATGCCGGCCGCGCGCACGGCGTCGGCGACACCGGCGACAAGCGGTGCCTCCGGGCCGACGACCACCAGCTCGGCGCCCAGCTCGGTGGCGAGGCGCGCGACGGCGTCGCCGTCGAGCGCGTCGACCGGGTGCAGTTCGGCCACCTCTGCGATTCCGGCGTTGCCGGGGGCGCAGTACAGAGCGGTGACATCGGGGTCGAGGGAGAGAGAGCGGCACAGGGCGTGTTCGCGGGCGCCGCCGCCGATGACGAGGACCTTCACGGGGTGCAGCCTAGCCGCCGGGGGCAGGGCGCCTCGACGGGCGCCGCTCCGTGGACAGCCGAGGGGGGTCGCTGCCTCTCCCTGCCCCGGGGCAGGCGGGGCACAGCCGGTGCGGGGCCCGCTACTCGTTAGTGAATTCCTCGACGACCGTCGCACCCAGCTCGCGGACGATCAGGTCGTGGCCGGAGAGCGCGGAGTCGACCAGGTCGGGATCGTCCGCCTCCGCGGTGTCGTCCTCGGGTGCGACGTTCCGCGGCGGTTCCGGGGCCGCACGGTCGTACGAGGACGGCTCGGACCTCCCGGACCGCTCCGGCGGGGGCTGCGGGGAGGGCGGCGGTGTCTGCTGGACGGGGGCCGAGGGCCTGGGCTCGTACGACGGGGCCGAGGGCGCCGACGGGGGCTGGTACGGCGCGGCGGGAGGCCTGCCGCCGCCTCCACCGGCCTGCGGGGGCTGACCTCCGCCGCCCGAGGGGTCGACGACCGCGTCGACCCGCCACTTGGCGTTGAACTGCTCGGCGAGCGCCTGCTTGAGCACCTCTTCGCTGCCGCTGCTCGAGAACGTGTCACGGGCACCGGCGTTGAGGAAGCCGATCTGCAGGGTGCTGCCGTCGAAGCCGGTGACCTGGGCGTTCTGGCTGAGCAGGATCCACGTGAACCGGCGCCGGTTCTTCACGGCCTCGAGGATGTCGGGCCACATGTTCCGCACCTGCGCGGCGCCCTGGGCCATGTCCTGTCCGCCCGGCGCGGGCGCCTGTGCGGCTGCGGGGGCCGGTGCGGCCCGGACGGGGGCGGGAGGGGGCGTGGGCGCGGGGGCCTGGGGCACGCCGCTGCCGGGCGTGGACGCGGTGGGCCAGCCGCCGGGCCGGCGCGCCGCCTCGCCACCCCCGCTGCCGGCCCCGGCCGCGGCCGGCCAGGCTCCGGGGCGCTGACCGGCGGGCGCCGGAGGCTCCTGGGCCGGTGGTGCTGCCTGCTCCACGGCCGGCTGGGGCTGCTGGGCGACCGGGGGGGCCACGGGCTCCGCGGCCACGGGTACGGGCGGGGCGGCATCGGCGGGGGCACCGCCCGGCACCTCACCGCGGACCGCCGCCCGGGCCGCGGCAGGACCCCCGACACCCCCGGCGGGCATCCCGACACCGGGCCCATGGGCTTCGGGCCCCGGCACGTATCCCACGGCGGGACCGGGCCCGGCCGCGGCGAAGGACGCCCCACGCTCCAGCCGGTCGAGCCTGGCCTGGAGCGAACGCTCGTCGTCGAAGGCGGCGGGCAGCAGCACCCGGGCACAGATCAGCTCCACCTGCAGCCGGGGCGAGGTCGCCCCGCGCATCTCGGTGAGCCCCTCGTTGACCAGGTCGGCGGCACGGCTGAGCTCGGCGGCGCCGAACACGGACGCCTGGGCCTGCATCCGCTCGACGACATCGGCGGGCGCGTCGATGAGCCCCTTCTCCCCGGCATCCGGCACGGCGGCCAGGATCACCAGGTCACGGAGCCGCTCCAGGAGGTCGGCGACGAAGCGGCGGGGGTCGTTGCCGCCCTCGATCACCCGGTCCACGACCTCGAAGGCCGCCGCCCCGTCGCCGGCCGCGAAGGCGTCGACGACGGAGTCCAGCAGGGACCCGTCCGTGTACCCGAGGAGCGAGGTGGCCATGGCGTATGTCACACCGTCGTCGCCCGCGCCGGCCAGCAGCTGGTCCATGACGGACATCGAGTCACGCACGGAACCCGCTCCGGCCCGCACCACGAGCGGCAGCACACCGTCCTCGACGAAGCTGTTCTCCTTGCCGCACACCTCCGCGAGATAGCCGCGGAGCGTCCCGGGGGGAACCAGCCTGAACGGGTAGTGGTGCGTACGCGACCGGATCGTCCCGATGACCTTCTCGGGCTCGGTGGTCGCGAAGATGAACTTGAGGTGCTCCGGCGGCTCCTCGACCACCTTCAGCAGGGCGTTGAACCCTGCCGGGGTGACCATGTGCGCCTCGTCGATGATGTAGATCTTGTACCGGCTGGACGCGGGCCCGAAGAACGCCTTCTCCCGCAGGTCACGGGCGTCGTCCACGCCACCGTGCGATGCGGCGTCGATCTCGATGACATCGATGGACCCCGGCCCGTTGCGCGCCAGGTCCTGGCAGGACTGGCACACACCGCAGGGAGTGGGTGTGGGCCCCTGCTCGCAGTTCAGACAGCGGGCGAGGATGCGCGCGCTGGTCGTCTTCCCACAGCCTCGCGGCCCGCTGAACAGGTACGCGTGATTGACCCGGTTGTTCCGCAGGGCCTGCTGCAGCGGGTCAGTGACATGCTCCTGACCGATGACCTCGGCGAACGACTCGGGGCGATAGCGGCGGTACAGCGCAAGGGACGACACACATACGAGGTTATCGGGGCGGACCGACAACCGGTCCCGCCCGGGACCGGGCGCCCGGTGGGAAACCACACCCCGGACACGCAAGGGCCCCCCACGCACCCGCCAGAGCCAACCTACCCTTGCTGCCTTCCGGCCCTGGGGGAGTTCAGTCAGATAGCGCCACGTGAGGGGCTGACGCCCACCTTAGCCGATACCCGCCCCCCGTCGTCCACCCACTGCCCGCCCGGAGGAGGGCCGGGAACGATCTTTGGGGAACGTGTTCGCGAGCACCCTCCAACGTCTTGTATTGTTTGCCGCGGAGGATTCGCCTAGTGGCCTAGGGCGCACGCTTGGAAAGCGTGTTGGGGGCAACCCCTCACGAGTTCGAATCTCGTATCCTCCGCCATTGCTCTCACCGGGCAATACGTCGAAGGGCCCCACCGCTTGCGGTGGGGCCCTTCGGCGTGGGCTGGCGTGCAGTGCGGGGTACTCGTGCTGGCCTACTCCGAGAAGCAGGACGCCACCGCGACCTGGAAGAAGACCTTCGGACGCCACCCCCTGATGGGCTTCGTGGATCGGGGAAGCGGCGGGAGCGGTGAGCCGGTCGCCGGCCTGCTCAGACCGGGCAGCGCAGGCAGCAACACCGCCGCCGACCACATCACCACGGCTGGGCTCGCCCTGGCGCAACCGCCGAAGAAGTACCGGCGCGGAAGCCGGACGCTGATCCGTACCGACTCCGGCGGCGGCACCCACGAGTTCGTCGCCTGGCTCGCCCAGCGCGGACGATGGCTGTCGTACTCGGTCGGCATGACCATCACAGAGCAGACTCACCAGGCCGTCCTCAAGGTGCCCGCTCCGGCCCGGACGGCAGCGATCGAGCCCGGCGGCGAGATCCGGGACGGGGCGTGGGTCGCCGAGATCACCGGCGGCTGCCGCAAGGGCTGGCCGAAGGGAATGCGGCTGATCGCGCGGAAGGAACGGCCCCATCCCGGCGCCCAGTTGCGGATCACCGACGATGACGGACTGCGGCTGACCTGCTTCGCCACCAACACCACCGACATGCCGATCGCGGCACTGGAGCTGCGGCACCGCCAGCGGGCACGGACCGAGGACCGCATCCGGGCCGCGCGGGCCACCGGTCTGGGCAACCTGCCCCCTGCACGACACCGCGCGGAACCAGATCTGGCTGGAGATCGTCCAGCTCGCCCTGGACCTGCTGGCCTGGATGCCGATGCTCGCTCTGACCGGCGAAATCCGCAGGTGGGAGCCCCGCCGTCTCCGGTTCCGCCTTCTCTCCGCCGCCGCCCAGATCGTCACGACCGCCCGCCGCCGGCACCTGAGGTTCGCACGCCACTGGCCCTGGACCGACGTGATCACCGACGCCCTGGCGCGGCTCGAAGCTCTCCCGCACCCCGGCTGAGCAGCCAGTTCCCGTCCCTGCGAGCAGCATCACCCCGACCGGAGCCGTGGAACCCGGCGCCCACCCGACGCGACAGCCGGGCCATCAGCGTGCCCGCCACCGCCGAACAACCGAAACGGCCCGCCGAAGAGGCCGACGGACCGTCACGAAAGATCGAGGCTAACTGGCCATTCCCGGGATCCGAACCATGCACGACTTCGGTCAGCGCTTCTGGCGACGCCACTGCTCTCACCGGGCAATACCAAGAAGGCCTTGACCTGTTCCGACCGGTCAAGGCCTTCTTCGCGCGCCGGGACGGTACTGCCTGCACGTGATCACGAGCTGGGAGGAGTCACCGCCACTGCGCGATTCCGCAACATGATCCCGGCCACCGATCCACCTTCCCGGCCGCCCGCGACATCGACATCACCTAAGGCGCCCTACCAAGATATACTTGACTCCACAGTTGATATATCAGGAGGTACACGAGTGAGTCGAACAGTGATCGACCTGGACGACGAGCTGCTGGCCGACGTGGCTCAGGCGCTGGGGACCGGCACCAAGAAGGAGACCGTCAACACCGCTCTGCGCGAGGTGCTCGACAACCGCCGACGGGCTCTCGCTCTCACTCGGTTGCGGGCCGCAGCGGGCGAGGGCGCGTTCGATCTGAATGCCTTCGAGGAGAAAAGGGACTACCGGCGGTGAGCGCGGCGCAGTTCCTGATCGACACAAGTGCGCTCGCCCGATTCTTCCGCGACGACGCCGAACAGTACGGATGGGATCAGGCCGCCACAGCAGGGCTCATCGCGACCTGCCCCGTTACCGAGCTGGAGTTCTTCTACAGCGCCCGCTCCGCCGCCGACCGTGCGCGCGGCATCGAGGACATGCGGCTGCTGTTCGGCTGGGTGCCCGTCGATGACCGCGCGTACGACCGCGCCTGGCGGGTTCAGGAGCTGCTGACCCAACGCGGTCAGCACCGCAGTGCAGGAGCTGTTGACCTCGTCGTCGCCGCCACAGCGGAACTCCAGGGGTTGACCCTCCTGCACCGCGACCACGACTTCGAATGTATCGCCGCAATCACCGGTCAGGCCATGCAGTGGTACGGCCCGGTGTCCGGTAAATGAACGAGCGCCTGGTCTCAGTTCCGGTCTCATTCGCAGGTGTTCACCACAGTTCATCGAGCCTGTAGCCGCCGGCTCCGCCACAGGTCCTGACGCCCGCGACTGTTGCCGAACAGCCGAGCGAAGACTTGGAAAGCGTGTTGGGGCAACCCCTCACGAGTTCGAATCTCGTATCCTCCGCCATTGCTCTCACCGGGCAATACGTCGAAGGGCCCCACCGCTTGCGGTGGGGCCCTTCGACGTGGGCTCAGCCCTTTCGGTCAGGGCAGCCCTGGGACCGGGGTCAAGGAGCTACGCGCAACCGGCGCCGCCGGGCGGATGCCGCCGGAGCTCCGCACGGCGCTGCGACGGGAGCCGCCCTGCTCGGCCGCATGAGACGGGTACTGCTCGATCTCAGTTTCCGCCGTCGCTCCACGGTGAACTCTGCGAAGCCGTCGGCTTGGCGCCGGAGGAGGCCGAGAGCGGACCGAGCCCGAGCGCGCAGGCAGCGGGACTGGCGGATGCGGGACCTGGTCCTGACGGCTTACGAGTACCGGTGTGCCTTCTGCGGATACGACGGGAGGATCGGCGCGGTGCCGGTCGGGCTTGAGGCCGGCCATGCGCGCTGGTGGGTCTTCGATGGCCCGGACGACGTCGAGAACGGGCCGTGCCTCTGCTCACTGCACCACAAGTTGCTCGACCAAGGCGTGCTCGGTCTCAGCGAGAGCCACCGCGTTCTGGACTCACCGATCTTCGTCGGCCGCAGTACCTCCGCCCACGAGCACGTCATCGCATTCGCCGGCCGTCCGGTGATCGCCCCCAGCCGGGCGTCCGTCCGATCGCCGCCGACCACCCGTCCTGGCACACCAGTCAGCTCTTCCAGGGCAGGCCATGTTCCGCCTGACCGCCCGGAGCCGTGCACCTCGTCGGCACCGCGGCCTCGGAGCCACAGGGCGGACGATCACTCCCACACTCGTCCGGAGGAATCCGATTCAGCCTTGGGACGGCTGGACGAACTGAGCCCACGCAACGATCTTGGGCTTGGGCATGTAGCCACGCACGTCTTCCATTGAGAGCACCAGTGCCAACGGCTTGGCGGTGTCGAAGCGTCGATTGAGCTCCCTGGCGAACTCGGGGGAGAGGACCAGGGGTGCGGCCAAGGTGGCAAGGTAGCCGCAACCCGCCATCATGACCACGCGGCTGCGGGGCTCGAAGGGGTTGCAGGCGAAGACCACCAAGGCGTGATCCTCTTTGCCTTCGACGCTCCTCGTCTCGCCGAACGACGCGTCACCTTCTCTGGCCACGATCCGGTATCTGTCGTCAATGATCCGGAACTCGTACGGAGCGTCGAGCCTGTTGGCATAGGTCTCCCACACCTCGTTCATCGCGGGCCCGCCGATGACAACCACGTTGTCCTCGGCGTATGCGGCCATCCTGAAGGAGGACGAGCTCACGGTCCCCACCGAATGGATCTTGAGGTCGCGGGCAAGACTGAGACGGATGCTCATGGCTGCCAGGGCGTCCGCTTCCCAGAGCGCCTTTCCCCCGTTCACGCTGCCGACCACAGCGGTCACGGGCTTGTGCCTGTCGATCCTCCACAGACGCGCGACCGGACGGCTGTTCCGGTAGTAGGTCAGGAGATTGCGGGTCCCGTAACCGACGAGGAAGGCTATGAGCGACGCGGTCAGGTCGACCGCAAGATCAAGTGACACAGCGCGCTCCCCTCCGCTTCGACGTCCGAGCACCGGGCCGACGACACCCGGCCCGGTTCGTGCGGGCAAGCATGACCGACGAGGGCTGAGCTGAGAAGAGCGCTGCGGGCGGGGCGGTGTGACGACGACCGCCCGGCGCGCCGGAACCCTCCTGCTCCCCTGTGCGGCAACCGCTGCGGACTGCGATGCACGAGGGCCCGGCGACGGAGGAGGAGGACGGAGCGAGGCGCCCCCTGCCGCCGGTCCGTGCCGCCAGGGCACGGACCGGCGGCGGCGCCGTGATGTGGCGCTCTTCCGGAATCAGGCCGCGAGCGAGACCTCGGTGCCCGGGGCGGCGCCCGGGTAGGCCTCGACGACCAGGTTGAGCTGGCGCTGCATGTACCAGGTGTTCAGGCCGAAGACGAACGCCAGCCACATGCTCGCGGCAGGGCTGCACGTCACCGGCAGGCCGGCCGCGCGCTGGGCGTTCGCGATGGCCTTCCCGGTGTTGTTGAACGAGATCAGCGGAGCGATCACGGTCCAGCCCAGGAATATGAGGACCAGCACGCTGCCGCCCGGGCTCAGGGGCCTGCGCCGGTCGAACTCCTGCAGCTCCTTGTGGATCTTGAAGTACCAGACCAGCTGGTAGATCCCGAACGTGATGAGGGTCAGGCCGAGCCACACGGCGACGGGGCCGCGGCGCTTCATGGCCAGACCGGACAGCCTGACGTCGGGCGCGCCGGCGGCGGTCGGCTCGACGACGCCTCCGGCCGGACTCTGGACGCCCGGAACGGACGCGGTGGTGGGCTGAGTGTCAGCCATGTGAGGTGCTCCATCTGATGGTTCTGGTTTCAGCCGGAGCAGCATGACAGCAAGTGAAGACCCTGTGAAGGAAATTGGGTGTTCAGTGTTGATCCCGTCACGCTTTTGTGATCACTCATCCCCGGTACGCCGGTCGACCCGGGGCGCCACCACCACCTTGACCAGCCGCTACAACCATCGGACGTGACCAGGAGTCTGGCCCTTTGCCGACGGGCCACGGGCCTCGTCCGGCACTCGGGAAAGCGTCAACTCACCGTGAAGGAAAGCCCTCTGATGCTCGTACGGCACCTCATACGCTCCGCGGCCGTCTCGTCGGCTCTCGCCTCCACCCTGCTCGTGGCCGGCGGAGCGGGCGCGGCCGAGGCACCCGGCTGGGAGGTCTCCCTCTCCGGGGAGAGCTCCGCCGGTTCCCTGCTGTCCGTCTCCTCCGTCGACGACGACCTCGCGTGGGCGGTCGGGAGCAAGGCGGGCGCGGGCGTCATCATGCGCTGGGACGGCGAGCGGTGGGCCGAGGACACCGCTCCGGGGCTCCCGGCCGTCTGGCAGTGGTCGGCGGTGAGCGCCGTCTCCGCCGACGACGTCTGGGCCTACGGCTCGGTGGGCAGGGGCCAGGCGCTCGTGCACTTCGACGGCGAACGCTGGAACAGCGTCACCGCCGCCGGACCCGCCGACGACTCCTGGCCCGAGGTGCCGATCGACGCCGTCCCCGGGCGGCTCTTCAAGGGCGGGAACGCGCTCTACACGTACACCGGCGGCACCTGGAAGACCTTCGCGCTGCCCGCCCGCGTGGACATCAGGGACATCGACGCGATCTCGGCGGACGACGCCTACGCCACCGGGATGCAGTACCCGGTCAAGGGCGGCCACCCGGTGACGTACCACTGGGACGGCACCACGTGGACGCTGATGGACCAGCCGCCCGTGCGCGCCGGCACGGACACCGCCAAGATCGCCGCCGCGTCCCCCGACAGCGTCTACGTCGCCGGATGGGCCGAGGACCCCGATGTCACCGAACCCGTGCCGGGCGTGGCCCACTGGGACGGCTCCGCCTGGGAGGACATCACCGGGGCGCTCGCCACCTTCTACGTACGCGCCCTCGCCCCAGACGGCCGGGGCGGCCTCTGGGTCACCGGCAACGACCAGGCCGAACCCGCCCACGCGGACCCGGTCTTCTGGCACTACGACGGCACCACCTGGACGAAGGAGGCCGGGGGACCGGCACCCGACGGCGACACCCGGTGGCCCTCCTACACGTTCAACGACCTGGCCCCGGCGGGCGGCTCCGGCGGTTTCTGGGCGGTCGGCGAGTACTCCACACCGATGGACGCGCACGGGGACCAGACGGTCAACGGCCTGATCGAGCGGTCCACGGCGTCGCCGGAGGCGGCGGGCAGCTGAGGGCGCCCGGCCCACCGCCCCGGACCGGGGGTCCTCACCACGGGTGAGGACCCCCGGTCCGGGACCTGCCCGTCCGTCACGGCTGCGGACAGGACGTGCTCAGCGCACTTCCTTGATGCGGATCTGGTTGCCGGCCGGGTCGCGGAAGGCGCAGTCGCGCACGCCGTACGGCTGCAGGGTCGGCTCCTGGACGACCTCGGCGTCGCCGGCCTGCAGCTTCTCGAAGGTGGCGTCCAGGTCCGGGGTGGACAGGAGGATCCAGCCGTAGGTCCCCTTGGCCATCATCTCGACGACGGTGCGGCGCTCGTCCTCGGTGATGCCCGGGTCGACGGCCGGCGGTGCCAGGAGGATGGAGGTACCCGGCTGCCCGGCGGGGCCGACCGTGATCCAGCGCATCGTGCCGGATCCGACGTCGCTGCGGACCTCGAAACCGAGGGTGTCGCGGTAGAAGGCGAGGGCTGCGTCCGGGTCGTCGTGCGGGAGGACGCTCGTGTGAATGGTGATGTCCATGCTGGTCACGCTAGCGGCGGTTCGGCAGGGCGTGCTTCTCGATTCCTGACCGGTCTGGTCACCTGTTTCGCCACGCACGGGGGGACACCCGCCGCCCCGCTCGCAGCCTGACGCCGGTAGGTGCTGGGCGGCATGCCGACCAGTTCGGTGAACCGCGTGCTGAAGGTGCCCAGCGAGGAGCAGCCGACCGCGAAGCAGACCTCGGTGACGCTGAGGTCACCACGGCGCAGCAGTGCCATCGCGCGCTCGATGCGCCGGGTCATGAGATAGCCGTACGGCGATTCGCCGTAGGCGAGCCGGAACTGGCGGCTGAGGTGCCCGGCCGACATGTTCACGCCCCGGGCGAGCGCCTCGACGTCCAACGGCTGCGCGTACTCCCGGTCCATCCGGTCCCGGACGCGGCGCAGCAGCGCCAGATCGCGCAGGTGCTGCGCCTCGGAGGGTCTGCTGGTCACCTGCGCGATCGTGCCATGTCCACGGGCGCCGCGCAGCGTGTTCTGCCGGGAGTCCCGGCGGCCGGGACGCCAGGCGGGTGTGGGGGCGAGGACGGGCCGTGCCCGGCTCAGTCCGAGGCCTTCTCCCACGTGAAGCCGTCCGGGTCGGTGGAGGGTCCGATGTCGCTGCCGATCGCGATCCGGTGCGATCCGGTGCCGTCGGGCGCGACCCCTGCGTCCTTGGCCAGGGCGGCGCGACCGTAGAGGCCCAGGGAGACGGGGCCCGGCTTCGTGTCGAACTCGACGTACTTGCGGCCGAAGCTCTTGCCCACGGTGAGGCCGCGTTCGACGTAGAACCGCTTGGTCGCGATCACGTCCTCGACACCCAGGAGGAGCACGAAGCGGTCGATCTGCCGGGTGGCGGGCCCCTTGTCCTTCTTCGCCGAGGAGGCGATCTTCCAGAGGGTGCCGTCCGGGGCCTGTACGACGCCGCCGTAGCCCCAGAGCGACTTCGCGGCCGGCTTCACGGAGGTGGCGCCGGCTTCCAGGGCGGAGTCGACGAGGCTGTTGACGGTGGACGGCTGGGAGACCGTGAGCGACAGCGTGAAGCCGCGGAACCCGGTCGTCGGGGCTTCCGCGGCCCGTACGCGTAGCTGCGTGCCCAGGCCGAAGGCGTCGGCGTAGAAGCGTTCGGCGGCGGTGGGGTCGTCCACCTCGAGGGTGACGGATGCGAGGGAGGTCATGGAACGACGTTATGGCGGCTTCGCACCGCGCGCTTCTCGATTCCTGACCGGTCCGGTCCGGCCGGACCGGCCGGACCGTCCGGGCCGCCCGGGCCGTCCGGGCCACCCGGGCCGTCCGGGCCACCCGGGGAGCCGGGAGGCGTACGCCGTCAGGCCGTGACGGCGGGGGCGTCGAAGTAGTGGCCCGCCTCCAGGTCCTGGAGCAGGCCCGGCCGGGTCGGCCGCCAGTCGAGCAGTTCGCCGGTGAGGGCGTGCGACACCGGGGCGTCCACGCCCAGGAAGCCGGCCAGCCACCCGAAGTGCTCCCCCGCCGCGGACGGGTCCACGGAGGTCACCGGCACGCCGAGGTGGCGGCCGATCACCCCGGCGATGTCGCGGATCGCGACGCCCTCCTCCGCGACGCCGTGCAGCACCGACCCGGCGGGGGCCTTCTCGACCGCGAGGCGGAACAGCCGCGCGGCGTCCAGACGGTGGACCGCCGGCCAGCGGTTGGCGCCGTCCCCGATGTAGCCCGAGACCCCCCGGGCCCGGGCAGTGGCGACGAGGGCCGCAGTGAAGCCGTTGTCCCCCTCACCGTGGCAGGTGGGGGAGAGCCGCACCACGGAGGAGCGGATCCCGCGCGGGGCGAGGGCGAGCACCGCCTGGGACGTGGCCGCCCGGACCGAGAGCGGCGAGCCGTCGATCGTCGGCATGTCCCGCTCGGTCGCCACCCGCCCGGGGAGGAGACCGGCGACGCCCGACGCGATGACGAACGGGCGGCCGGTGCCGGCCAGTGCGTCGCCGAACGCGTCGACCGCACGGCGGTCGGCCTCCGCGGCACCCAGGAAGTCACCCGAGAAGGCGATGTCGTGCTTGAAGGCCAGGTGGATCACCCCGTCCGCCGCGGCGGCCGCTTCCCGCAGGACGCCGAGGTCGTCGACGGTGCCCCGGACCACCTCCGCCCCGGCCTCGGTGAGCGCGACCGCGGAGGAGTCGGAACGGGCGAGCCCGACCACCTGGTGGCCCGCGCCGATGAGCTCGGGGACGACGGCGGATCCGATCCAGCCGGACGCGCCGGTCACGAAGATGCGCATGGGAGACTCCGGAACTCTCGATGTCAGTGACTGACATCCACCGTAACACCTGATGTCAGTGACTGCCGTCGCGTAGGATCTCCGTATGGGTAGATGGGAGCCGAACGCGCGCGGGCGCCTGGCCGAGGCGGCGCTGGAGCTCTACAGCGAGCGCGGATTCGAGCAGACCACCGTCGCGGAGATCGCCAAGCGGGCCGGGCTCACCGAGCGGACCTACTTCCGGCACTACGCCGACAAGCGCGAGGTGCTCTTCGGCGGCACGGAGCTTCGGGACCTGCTGGTCGGGGCGGTGGCCGGCGTCCCGGAGGACACGGCCCCGATCGACGCGCTGGCGGTGGGCCTCGACGCGGTGTCGGAGATGTTCGACGACCGCCGGGAGCACGCCCGTAAGCGGCAGGCCGTGATCACCGCGAACGCCGAACTCCAGGAGCGCGAGCTGATCAAGCTCGATTCGCTGTCCGCCGCGCTCGCCGACGCCCTGCGCGGGCGCGGCGTTCCGGAGCCCGCCGCGAGCCTGAGCGCCGAAACGGGGATCGCCGTCTTCAAGGTCGGCTTCGAACGGTGGATCAGCGAGGCCGAGGAACGCGCGATGTCCCTGGTCATGCGGGACGTGCTGGACGAGCTGAAGGCCCTCACGGCCGGCGGTCGCACCTCGTAGGGGCACCGCCCACAGCGGCGGATCGGGCAGGGCACGCGGGCGCCGTGCCGAGTCGCGAGAGCGGGAACCCCGGACGTCGGAGGAGGCGGGAGCAGGATCCCCGGACGCTGGAGGAGGCGGAAGCGGGGTCCCCTGGATGCCGGCGAGGGCGGAAGCGGGATCCCCGGACGCCGGGCGAGGGCGGGAGCGGGGCCCCCGGACGCCGGGCGAGGGCGGGAGCGAACGAGCTCCCGGATGCCGGAGCGGGCTCCCGGACGTTCTCAGCCGCCGAGGGCGAGGCCCCTGGTCACCCGGGCCGCCGTCGACAGCAGGCTCTCGCGGACCTGACTGGTGCGGTACATCCGGTCCGCCCGGAAGGAGACGCCGAGCGAGCCGAGCTTCTCGCCGCTGCGTACGGGCACCGCCACGCACACCGTGCCGAGGTCGTACTCCTCCCGGTCCATGACCACCGGTGCCGGAAGCGACCCCTCGAGCTCGCGGATCAGCTCCTCCCGGTGCGTGATGGTGCGGGGCGTGAGGTCGGCGAGGGTGTGCCGCGAGAGGTACTCGCCGCGCGCGTCGGCATCCAGTTCGCGCAGCACGCACTTGCCGAGCGCCGTGGCGTGCCCGGCGTCCTGGAATCCCACCCAGAGGTCGACCCTGGGTGTCTTCGGGCCGTCGACGATCTCGGCGATCCGGATCTCGCCCTCCTCGTAGAAGGTGAGGTAGGCCGCCGCCGACACGTCGTTGCGCAGGGCGGCCAGTGCGGGGCGGACCCTGCTCACCAGGTCCTGCGCGGAGTGCCCGCCGTGCAGCTTGTCGCCCAGGACGTAGCCGCCGTCCTCCAGCACGCGGAGGTAACCGTCCTGTGTGAGGGCCCGCAGCAGCTCCCGGGCCGTGTCCGGCGGCAGCCCCGCCTGCCGCGCCAGCTGATGCGCGGGCGCGCCGCCCTCGTGCGCCGCCACGGCTTCCATCAAGCGGAACGTGTGCTGCACAGAGGCTATGGGCGCGTGGCCCGCTCGGTCACCCATTCCACAAGCTTGGACCCCCTGCCCGGAGGCAGCAAGGCAGGACGCCGAGCTCCGGCCGGGGAGCTCCCCCGGCCGGAGCGGAGGTCAGTCCTCGCCTTCGAGGTCGCCCTCGGTCTCCAGGAACACCTGGCGCAGCGCCTCCAGCACCGCCGGGTCGGGCTTGGCCCACATGCCCCGGGACTCGGCTTCCAGGAGGCGCTCGGCGATGCCGTGGAGCGCCCAGGGGTTGGCCTGCTGGAGGAACGCGCGGTTCGTGGGGTCGAGGACGTACGTCTCGGTCAGCTTGTCGTACATCCAGTCCGCGACGACGCCGGTCGTCGCGTCGTACCCGAAGAGGTAGTCGACCGTCGCGGCGAGCTCGAAGGCGCCCTTGTAGCCGTGGCGGCGCATCGCCTCGATCCACTTCGGGTTGACCACCCGGGCGCGGAAGACCCGGGACGTCTCCTCGACCAGGGTGCGGGTGCGGACCGTCTCGGGGCGGGTCGAGTCCCCGATGTACGCCTCGGGGGCGGTGCCCCTCAGCGCGCGCACGGTCGCGACCATGCCGCCGTGGTACTGGAAGTAGTCGTCCGAGTCCGCGATGTCGTGCTCGCGGGTGTCGGTGTTCTTCGCCGCCACCGCGATCCGCTTGTACGCGGTCTCCATCTCGTCCCGCGCCGGGCGTCCGTCCAGCTCACGCCCGTAGGCGTAGCCGCCCCACACCGTGTACACCTCGGCGAGGTCGGCGTCCGTGCGCCAGTCGCGGGAGTCGATGAGCTGGAGCAGCCCCGCGCCGTAGGTGCCGGGACGGGAGCCGAAGATCCGGGTGGTGGCGCGCCGCTCGTCGCCGTGTTCGGCGAGGTCGGCCTGGGTGTGGGCGCGTACGAAGTTCTGCTCGGCGGGCTCGTCGAGGGAGGCCGCCAGGCGCACCGCGTCGTCGAGCAGGCCGATCGTGTGCGGGAACGCGTCGCGGAAGAAGCCGGAGATGCGCAGCGTGACGTCGATACGGGGGCGGCCCAGCTCCTCGTACGGGATCGGCTCCAGGCCCGTGACCCGGCGGGAGGCGTCGTCCCAGACGGGGCGGACGCCGAGCAGGGCGAACGCCTCGGCGATGTCGTCGCCGGCGGTGCGCATCGCGCTGGTGCCCCACAGGGACAGGCCGACGGAGGTGGGCCACTCGCCGTTGTCCGCGCGGTAGCGCTCCAGGAGCGAGTCGGCGAGGGCCTGGCCGGTCTCCCAGGCGAGGCGGGAGGGGACGGCCTTCGGGTCGACCGAGTAGAAGTTCCGGCCGGTCGGCAGCACGTTGACCAGGCCGCGGAGCGGGGACCCGGACGGGCCGGCGGGGACGAAGCCGCCGTTCAGCGCGTGCACCGCGTGGTCGAGCTCGTCGGTCGTCGCGGCGAGCCGGGGCACGACCTCGCGCGCGGCGAAGTCGAGGATGTCGGCGACGGCCTGCGGGTGTCCCGCGGCGACACCGGCGACGGCGGCCGGGTCCCAGTCCGCGTCGTCCATCGCCTGGACGAGGGCACGGGCCTTCTCCTCGGTCTCGTCAGCCGCTGTGCGGGTGGCCGCCGACTCGTCCAGGCCCAGCGCCTCGCGCAGACCGGGCAGCGAGGCCGTGCCGCCCCAGATCTGGCGGGCGCGCAGGACGGCGAGGACCAGGTTGACGCGGTCCTTGCCGGCCGGGGCGCTGCCGAGGACGTGCAGGCCGTCGCGGATCTGGACGTCCTTGATCTCACAGAGCCAGCCGTCGAGATGCATGATGAACTCGTCGAAGCCCTCGTCCTCCGGCCGGTCCTCCAGGCCCAGGTCGTGGTCGAGCTTCGCGGCCTGGATGAGGGTCCAGATCTGGGCGCGGACGGCCGGGAGCTTGGCCGGGTCCATCGCGGCGATCTGGGCGTGCTCGTCCAGGAGTTGTTCGAGGCGGGCGATGTCGCCGTAGCTGTCGGCCCGCGCCATCGGCGGCACGAGGTGGTCGACCAGGGTCGCGTGCACCCGGCGCTTGGCCTGGGTGCCCTCGCCGGGGTCGTTGACCAGGAACGGGTAGACCAGCGGCAGGTCACCGAGGGCGGCGTCGGGGCCGCAGGCGGCCGAGAGACCGGCGTTCTTGCCGGGCAGCCACTCCAGGTTGCCGTGCTTGCCGAGGTGGATCATCGCGTCGGCGCCGAAGCCGTTGTCGTCGGCGGACGCGGCGATCCAGCGGTACGCGGCCAGGTAGTGGTGCGAGGGCGGCAGATCGGGGTCGTGGTAGATCGCGATCGGGTTCTCGCCGAAGCCGCGCGGCGGCTGGATGAGGATCAGCAGGTTGCCGCGCCGCAGGGCGGCGAGCACGATGTCGCCCTCGGGGTTGCGGGACCGGTCGACGAACATCTCGCCGGGCGCCGGGCCCCAGTGCTCCTCGACGGCCTCGCGCAGCTCGGCGGGCAGCGTGGCGAACCAGCGGCGGTAGTCGGCGGCGGGGATGCGGACCGGGTTGCGGGCCAGCTGCTCCTCGGTCAGCCACTCCTGGTCGTGGCCGCCGGCCTCGATGAGCGCGTAGATCAGCTCGTCGCCGTCGCCGGAGACGAGGCCCGGGATCTCCTCCTCGGGCCCGAAGTCGTAGCCCTCGGAGCGCAGTCGGCGCAGCAGGGCGACGGCGCTGGCGGGGGTGTCGAGGCCGACCGCGTTGCCGATGCGGGAGTGCTTGGTCGGGTACGCGGACAGGACCAGCGCGATCCGCTTCTCGGCGGCCGGGATGTGGCGGAGCCGGGCGTGACGGACGGCGATCCCGGCGACCCGGGCGGCCCGCTCGGGGTCGGCGACGTAGGCGGGGAGGCCGTCCTCGTCGATCTCCTTGAAGGAGAACGGCACGGTGATCAGGCGGCCGTCGAACTCGGGGACGGCGATCTGGGTGGCCGCGTCCAGCGGCGAGACGCCCTCGTCGTTCTCCTCCCAGGCCGCGCGCGGGCTGGTGAGACAGAGCGCCTGGAGGACCGGCACGTCGAGCCCCGTGAGGGCGCCCGCGTCCCAGGACTCGTCGTCGCCGCCAGCGGAGGCCGTGGCGGGCTTGGTGCCGCCCGCGGCGAGCACGGTGGTCACGATGGCGTCGGCCGCGCGGAGTTCGTCGATGAGCTCGGGTTCGGGCGTGCGGAGCGAGGCCACGTACAGCGGGAGGGGGCGGGCGCCCGCGTCCTCCACGGCCGTGCAGAGCGCCTCGACGAACGCGGTGTTCCCGCTCATGTGGTGGGCGCGGTAGTAGAGCACCGCGACCGTCGGGCCGGTGACGTCCCGGGCGGTCCGCTCCAGCGGACCCCAGGCGGGGGCCGGGGCGGGCGGCTCGAAGCCGTGGCCGGTGAGGAGCACGGTGTCGGAGAGGAAGCGGGCGAGCTGCTCCAGGTTGGCGGGGCCGCCGTGCGCGAGGTAGGCGTGCGCCTCGGCGGCGATGCCGATCGGCACGGTGGACGCGGCCATCAGCTGGGCGTCGGGAGCCTGTTCACCGGTGAGCACGACGACCGGACGGCCGGTGGCCAGCACCTGGTCCAGCCCTTCCTGCCAGGCGCGTACGCCGCCGAGGAGGCGTACGACGACGAGGTCCGTGCCCTCCAGGAGCCGCGGCAGGTCATCGACGGAGAGGCGGGACGGATTCGCGTAGCGGAAGCCGACCGGGCCGCCGGACGCGCGGGCGCTGAGCAGGTCGGTGTCGGACGTCGACAGGAGCAGGATCATGCGGCGTCAGGCCTTCCTCGGGGTGTCCACGCCCCGGGCGGTGTCGGACGGCAGGAGTTCCTGACTCGCCCGGCCGGTGGGCCGGGCTCACAGTGGCGGGACCGCGCCGGAATCTCACCGGGCTTCCTCCCATGTCGCCGTCTGGCGATGGCGGGCCGAACGGACCGCCGCTAGGCATAGTAGGCGGGGGGTGGGGGGTCCTGACCAGACGGCCCCCGCCGTCGGCCGGGGGCGGCAGCGGATGTCCCGTAGGTCACAGTGACCGTAGGGGTGGGCCACGGTCACGGTCGGTATGCTCGCCGCCATGCCCGCCTCCCTTCCGTCCCGGTCTCCGGGCGACGCGTGTGCCCGGAGCAGCGGTGACGCCTGCCCCGGCGCACTGCGGCTGCACCGGGCGGACGACGGGGCGCTGGCACGGATCCGCATACCCGGCGGGGCGCTGACGCCCCGCCAGGCAGGGGTGCTGGGGCAGGCCGCCGAGCGCCTCGGTGACGGTGAGCTGCATCTCACCTCCCGCGGAAACGTGCAGCTGCGCGGCCTCGCACCGGACTGCGGTACGGAGCTGGCGGCCCTGCTGGACGAGGCCGGGCTACTGCCGTCCGCACGTCATGAACGGGTACGCAACGTGGTCGCGTCCCCGCTCTCCGGGCTCGACGGGCTGGGGGCGGCCGACGTCCGGCCCTGGCTGACCGGGCTGGACGGCCTCCTCTGCGCGAGTGACGGCGCGACGGCGCTCTCCGGACGCTTCCTGTTCGCGCTCGACGACGGCCGCGGTGACGTGGACGCCCTCGGCGCCGACCTCACCTTGCTGGCCCTCGGTGCCGACGGCGGCCTGCTGCGCGTCGGGCCCGGTGACGCCGTCCTCCGGGTGCCCGCCCCCGACGCCCCCCGCGCCGCGCTGACCGCCGCCGAAGCCTTCCTGGACGCGGCGCGGGAGACCGGTGCCTGGCGGGTGAAGGACCTGCCGGACGACACGGCCGCGGCGTTGCCCGCCGAGGTCGTCCGACGGCTGCGGGAGGCCGGGGTCCCCGTCGCCCCGGACCGGCGCCCGCGCCCCCTCGAAGCGCTGCCCCCTGCGCACGGGCGCGTCCCGGGCGGCCGACGCGAGGCCTCGCTGTCCGTCGGCGTACCGCTGGGACGGCTGGACCCGGAGCAGTGGCGGCTCCTGGCGGGAGCCGGCGGACTGCGGCTCACCCCGTGGCGCGGAGCCGTCGTCACCGGGGTCGCGCCCGACCGTGCGGACGGCCTCCTGGAAGAGCTCTCCGCAGCCGGACTGATCACCGGCCCCGGCTCCCCGTGGTCCGGTGTGGGCGCCTGTATCGGGCAGCCCGGCTGCGCGAAGTCGCTGGCCGACGTGCGGGCCGAGGCGGGGGCCGCCGTCGGGCCGCCCGGGCGGCTCCCTGTGTACTGGTCCGGGTGCGAACGCCGCTGCGGTCATCCGCACGGGGAGTGGATCGACGTGGTCGCCACCCCTGACGGACACCGGATCTCCCACGCGCGGGGGGAGTCGGCCACCGGGGCGGCGACGGTACGGAACGACCCGGCGGCGCTCGCCGCGGCCGTGGCGGAAGCCCGGGGCACCAACCCGGAACCCCGGGGCGCACACACCCCCGGAGCCCGGGGCGCACGCACCTCGGAACCCCGGGGCGCACGCTCCTGACCACCCCTCATCACCCCCTTTCGGCCTGTTCGATGAAGAAAGCGACAGCACTGTGCACCAGTACGAGAAGGACGGACCGGCGATCTACCGCCAGTCCTTCGCCACCATCCGCGCGGAGGCGGATCTGGCAGGGCTGCCCGCCGACGTGAGCCAGGTCGCCGTCCGCATGATCCACGCCTGCGGCATGGTCGATCTCGTACGCGATCTCGCCTTCTCACCGAACGTGGTCGCCGACGCCCGCGCGGCCCTGCGCTCCGGCGCGCCGATCCTGTGCGACGTGGCCATGGTCGCCAGCGGGGTCACCCGCAAGCGGCTTCCCGCGGACAACGACGTGATCTGCACCCTGTCCGACCCCGGGGTTCCCGAGCTGGCCGCGAAGCTGGGCACCACCCGCAGCGCCGCCGCCCTGGAGATGTGGCGGGACCGGATGGAGGGCGCGGTCGTCGCCGTGGGCAACGCGCCCACCGCGCTCTTCCGGCTGCTGGAGATGATCGAGGACGGAGCCCCGCGCCCGGCCGCCGTCATCGGCGTGCCCGTCGGCTTCATCGGCGCCGCCGAGTCCAAGGAGGCCCTGGCCGCGCACCCGTCGGGGCTGGAGCACCTCGTCGTGCGGGGCAGGCGCGGTGGCAGCGCCATCGCCGCCGCCGCCCTCAACGCGATCGCCAGCGAGGAGGAGTGAGCATGCCCGAGCAGCAGCGGACCGACGGCACCACGGGCACCGGGCGGCTGTACGGGGTCGGTCTCGGCCCGGGCGACCCCGCCCTGATGACCGTGCGGGCCGTGCAGGTCATCGGTGAGGCCGACGTCGTCGCGTACCACTCCGCCCGGCACGGCCGCTCCATCGCCCGCTCGATCGCCGCGCAGTACATCCGCGCCGACCACATCGAGGAGGCGCTGGTCTACCCCGTCACGACGGAGACGACGGACCACCCCGGCGGCTACCGGGGCGCGCTGGACGAGTTCTACGCCGAGGCCGCCGCCCGTCTCGCGGTGCACCTCGACGCGGGTCGCACCGTCGCGGTGCTCGCCGAGGGGGACCCGCTCTTCTACGGCTCCTACCAGCACATGCACAAGCGCCTCGCGAACCGCTACGCCACCGAGGTCATCCCCGGTGTCACGTCGGTCAGCGCCGCCGCGGCCCGTCTCGGCACCCCGCTGGTGGAGGCCGAGGAGGTGCTGACGATCCTTCCCGGCACCCTGCCGGAGGAGGAGCTGACGGCACGTCTGGCAGCCACGGACTCCGCCGTGGTGATGAAGCTGGGGCGGACGTTCCCTGCCGTACGCCGGGCCTTCGAGGCATCCGGCCGGCTGTCCGAGGCCCGCTACGTCGAGCGCGCCACCATGGCCGGGGAGCGGACCGGAGCCCTGGCGGACACCGACGCGGACTCCGTGCCGTACTTCGCCGTCGCCGTGCTGCCAAGCCGGATCGACGCGCCCCGTCCCGAGCGGAGCCCCGGCACCGGCGAGGTCGTCGTGGTGGGAACCGGCCCCGCCGGACCGCTGTGGCTGACGCCGGAGACGCGCGGGGCGCTGGCCGCCGCCGACGACGTGGTCGGCTACACGACGTATCTGGACCGGGTGCCCGTACGCCCCGGCCAGCTGCGCCACGGATCCGACAACAAGGTGGAGTCCGAACGCGCGGAGTTCGCCCTCGACCTGGCACGCCGCGGACGCCGCGTCGCCGTGGTGTCCGGGGGCGACCCCGGGGTCTTCGCGATGGCCACGGCAGTGCTGGAGGTGGCCACCCAGGACGCGTACGCGGACATCGCCGTGCGGGTGCTGCCCGGGGTGACCGCGGCCAACGCCGCCGCCGCCAGGGCCGGCGCACCTCTGGGCCACGACTACGCCACCCTGTCGCTCTCGGACCGGCTCAAGCCGTGGGAGGTCATCGCGGAGCGGCTGCGCGCGGCGGCCGCGGCCGACCTGGTGATGGCGCTGTACAACCCCGGTTCCCGCAGCCGGACATGGCAGGTCGGCAAGGCCCGCGACCTGCTGCTGGAGCATCGCTCACCGGACACCCCCGTGGTGCTCGGCCGTGACGTCGGGGGCCCGACGGAGAGCGTGCGGACGGTGCGGCTGGCCGATCTGGACCCGCTGGAGGTGGACATGCGGACGATCCTCATCGTCGGCTCCTCGCAGACCCGGTGGGTGGACCGCGGCGACGGCCGGCAGATCGTCTGGACCCCGCGCCGCTACCCGGAGGCCTGACATGGCGGGCGGTGGCGCACCCACGGTGCGTCACCGCCGCTCCCCTTCTCCGGAAAGCGGACCGGGGCCGCGGGCCGGAGCAGCGAATCATGCCAGGATGTCCGCCATGTCTGATCGCGCACTGAGCTTCGGACCGATCGCGGAGTCGTACGAACGCTTCCGCCCGGGGTACTCCGTGGAACTCGTCGACAGGGTGCTGGAGTACGCGGACCGGCCGGTCCGGACCGCCCTCGAGATCGGCGCCGGAACGGGCAAGGCGACCCGTCTGTTCGCCGGGCGGGGCATCGAGGTCACCGCGACCGAGCCCGACGGCGCCATGCTCGCCGAGCTGCGCGGACACGTCCCCGCGGAGGTCACGACGGTGCGGTCCGCCTTCGAGGACCTGCCGACGGGGACGCGGTACGGGCTGGTCTTCGCGGCGGCCGCGCTGCACTGGACCGCCCCCGAGGACCGGTGGCCGCGCATGGCCGGGCTGCTGGAGCCGGGCGGCGTGTTCGCCTCGTTCGGCGGGCCGGTCCAGCTGTCCGACGCGGCGGTGCGGGAAGCCGTCCGCGCGGCCCGGGCCCCCTTCATGGAGAGCGACGAGGTGCCCTCCCCGGACGGGACGCCTCCGGAGGACGCCATGCAGTGGCCGGGCACGGAGCTCCGACGGTCCCGGTGGTTCACGGATGTCCAGCAGTCCGTGCTCGCACACCGCCTGACCATGGGGGCCCGTGACTACGTGGGTCTGCTCTCGACGGTCTCGGCCTACCTGGTCCTGCCCGCCGCCCGGCGGGAGCAGGTGCTCGGACGGATCATGCGGGTCCTGCCCGGGACGGTGGAGGTCACGGCCGACGTGACCGTGCACCTCGCCCGGCGCGTCCGGGAGCCGGAGTCTCCCTCCCGGTGAGAACGGTGCGGGCGCGGCCTCCCGGCCGTTCGACCGACCGCGGCGGTCACCGCCCCGCGAGGGCCCCCAGCAGGGCGAGTGCCTCCTCCGGCGACCCGGCCACCGGCACCCCCGGAGGGACGGGCGGCCTGGAGACCACGACCACGGGGATCCCGGCCTCGCGAGCGGCGGTGAGCTTGGGCGCGGTCGCGTCGCCGCCGCTGTCCTTGGTGACCAGGACGTCGACACGGTGGCGCCGGATCAGCTCCCGCTCACCCTCCAGGGAGAACGGGCCCCGGTCGAGCAGGACCTCCATCCGCGCGGGATGCGGGGCGTCGGGGGCATCCACCGAGCGCATCAGGAACCACAGCGCGTCCAGGGCGGCGAACGCGGCCAGACCCATGCGTCCGGTGGTGAGGAAGACACGCGATCCCAGCCCGGGCAGCAGCTCCGCCGCGCCCGTGAGGGAATCGGTGAGGTGCCACCGGTCGCCCTCCACGGGCACCCAGCCGGGCCGCCGGAGGGCCAGCAGGGGAACATGGACCGTGGTGGCGGCCGAGGCCGCGTGGAAACTGATCGTTCCGGCGAAGGGATGAGTGGCATCGATGACCGCATCGACGTGGTGTGCGCGGAGCCACTCGGCCATGCCCTCGGCTCCACCGAAGCCGCCGACGCGCACCTCGCCGGGCGGCAGCTTCGGCCGGGCGACGCGGCCGGCGAGTGAGCTGGTCACCCGGAACCCGTCCGCGGTCACCAGGCACTCCGCCAGCCGGCGTGCCTCCGTCGTGCCGCCGAGGACGAGTACGTGCAAGGGCATCCGATCGGTCCATCCATGAGCAGTGAGGCGCAGGGCGGGCGCACCGCCCAACTCAAGCACACCGGTCTGCGGCCCGGATGGACGACCGGGGCCTGTGCGACGGCGGCGACCACAGCCGCGTACACCGCCCTGCTGACCGGCGAGTTCCCCGATCCGGTGACCATCACCCTGCCCAAGGGCCAGGAGCCCGCCTTCGCCCTGGCGGTGGAGGAGCTCGGCGACGGGCGGGCCACGGCCGGTGTGGTCAAGGACGCGGGCGACGATCCGGACGTCACCCACGGTGCCCTGGTGCGGTCCACCGTGCGGCTGCTGCCCGCCGGGTCCGGCGTGGTGTTCCGGGCGGGGCCCGGCGTGGGGACGGTGACGCTCCCCGGGCTGCCGCTCGACGTCGGGGAGCCCGCGATCAACCCCGTCCCCCGCCAGATGATGCGGGACCACATCGCGCGGGTGGCGGCGGAACACGGCTCCACCGGCGACGTCGAGATCACGGTCTCGGTGGACGACGGCGAGGAGATCGCACGTTTCACGTGGAACATTCGCCTGGGCATCCTGGGCGGGATCTCGATCCTGGGCACGACGGGCATCGTGGTGCCGTACTCCTGCTCCGCCTGGATCGACTCGATCCGCCGCGGGGTGGACGTGGCGCGCGCGGCCGGACACCGTCATGTCGCGGGGTGCACGGGCTCGACCTCGGAGAAGACGGTGGTGGCCGAGTACGGGCTGCCGGAGATCGCCCTGCTGGACATGGGGGACTTCGCGGGCGCCGTGCTGAAGTACGTACGCCGGCACCCGGTGGAGCGGCTGACCATCTGCGGCGGGTTCGCCAAGCTGTCCAAGCTGGCCGCCGGACATCTGGACCTGCACTCGGGCCGTTCCCAGGTCGACAAGCCGTTCCTGGCGCGGCTGGCCCGCCAGGGCGGCGCGAGCGAGGCGCTGGCGGGCGAGATCGAGGTCGCCAACACCGGCCTCGCGGCACTGCAGTTGTGCATGGCGGCAGGCGTCCCGCTCGGGGACCTGGTCGCGGTGGCGGCCCGTGACCAGGCACTGTCGGTCCTACGGGGAGCCCCGGTCGCGGTGGACATCATCTGCATCGACCGGGCGGGAGCCGTGGTCGGGCGCAGCGAGATGCGCTGAGCGAGGGTGGGGCGGCGTCCGCCCCACCTTCCCGCCCGTCAGCAGCTGTGGCGGTCCCGCGCCGGGGAGTACAGGTGGCTGTCGCGGAACTGCTCCGCGCCCAGCGTCCGGCCGACCATGATCACCGCGGTACGGATGACCCCCGCCTCCTTCACCTGGCCGGCGATGGAGTCCAGCGTTCCGCGCAGGATGATCTCGTCCGGGCGCGAGGCCATGGCGACCACGGCGGCGGGGCAGTCCGCCCCGTAGTGCGGCAGCAGCTCGTCGACCACGCGGTCCACGTACCGCGCGGCGAGGTGCAGCACGATCAGCGCGCCGCTGCGGCCCAGCGTGGCCAGGGCCTCGCCCTCCGGCATGGCCGTGGCCCGCTGGGCGATCCGGGTGAGGATCACGGTCTGGCCGACCGTGGGCACCGTCAGCTCCCGCTTGAGCGCCGCCGCGGCCGCGGCGAAGGCGGGCACCCCGGGCACCACCTCGTACGGCACCCCGGCCTCGTCGAGCCGGTGCATCTGCTCGTTCACGGCGCTGAAGACCGACGGGTCGCCGGAGTGCAGCCGGGCCACGTCGTGGCCCTCCCCGTGAGCCCGCACCAGCTCGGCGGTGATCTGGTCGATGTCCAGCAGGGCCGTGTCCACGAGCCGCGCGTCGGGCGGGCACGAGGCGAGCAGCTCGCGGGGGACCAGGCTGCCCGCGTACAGGCAGACCGGGCTGGCGGCGAGGACGCGGGCGCCGCGCACCGTGATCAGGTCGGCGGCGCCGGGTCCCGCACCGATGAAGTACACGGTCATTGGTCGTCTCCTGGGGCGTGCGAGGGTTCTGGGGCGTGCGGGGGCGGGGCGTGCGGGGGCTTCTGTACGGACCACTGGGTGACGGGCATGGCCTGACGCCAGCCGGTGAATCCTCCGACGGGCACGGCGTGGGCCACCGCGAGGCGGACCAGGTCGCCGCCGAGCCGCCGGTACCACTCCGCGAGGAGCGCCTCCGACTCCAGCGTCACCGTGTTGGCGACCAGCCGGCCGCCCGGGGGCAGCGCCTCCCAGCAGGCGTCGAGCAGCCCGGGTGCGGTCAGCCCGCCGCCGATGAACACCGCGTCGGGCACCGGCAGTCCGGCCAGGGCGTCCGGTGCGCGCCCGGTGACCACGCGCAGCCCGGGGACGCCGAGCCGGTCCGCGTTGCGAGCGATGCGCGCCGCCCGTGCCGGATCGCGTTCCACGGTCACGGCGCGGCAGGACGGATGGGTCCGCATCCACTCGGCGGCGATCGACCCGGAGCCTCCGCCGACGTCCCACAACAGTTCCCCGGGGGCGGGCGCGAGCACGCCGAGCGTGGCCGCCCGCACATGGCGCTTGGTGAGCTGCCCGTCGTGCTCGTACGCCTCGTCGGGAAGCCCGGGTACGGCTCCGAGGCGCAGGGTCCCCGGGGCGCTCCGGCACTCCACCGCGACGACGTTGAGCGGGTCGCCCGGCGGGTGCTCCCAGCTGTCGGCGACGCCCTCCACGCAGTCCTCGGCCGTGGAGCCGAGCTGTTCCAGCACCCGCATCCGGCTGGGCCCGAAGCCCCGCTCACGCAGGAGCGCGGCCACGGCGGCGGGCGTGGCCGCGTCCGCGGAGAGCACCAGCAGCCGGCGCCCGTCGTGCAGCGCGGCGGCCAGCCGGGCCGTGGGCCGCCCGACGAGGGTGACGGTCTCGGTGTCCTCCACCGGCCAGCCGAGCCGGGCGCAGGCGTACGACACCGAGGAGGGGTGCGGCAGGACGTGCAGCGCGCCGGCGCCCAGCTCCTCGGTGAGGGCCCGGCCGATGCCGTAGAACATGGGGTCGCCGCTGGCCAGCACGGCGGTCCCGCTCCCCGCGTGGGCGGCGAGCAGACCCCGCACGGCCGGCCGCAGCGGCGAGGGCCAGGGCACGCGCAGGCCCTCGCACTCCGGCGGGAGCAGGCCGAGCTGGCGCTCACCACCGATCAGGACGTCGGCGTCCAGGAGCACCGCGCGGGCGGAGTCCGGCAGTCCGGCCCAGCCGTCGGCACCGATGCCCACGACACTCACGGCGGACAGGGCCGCCGGGACGGCGGACAGGGGTGATGCGGGGGCCACGGCCGGTACCTCGGAGTTGGTGGGACGACGCAGCCGAACTCTACGGGGAGCGTTTCCGGGCCCGCGCGGCGGAGTGATCCCGGAAAACCTCCCGCGTGGTGTCGAGAACCGGTCGCGGGCTCCGACGTCCCCTGTGAGAGTTGCCCACAAGGGGCGGCTACCGAGAAGCCGAGGAGCGACACCATGAAGTACCTCGTGATGGTTCAGGGCTCGCAGGCCGACTACGAGGCCATGAGCGGCAGGGGTTCGGCTCAGAGCCCCGCGTGGAGTGAGAAGGACGTCCAGGCGATGTTCGCCTTCATGGAAGGGATCAACAACGACCTGGCCGAGTCCGGCGAGATGGTCGAGGGCCAGGGCCTGACCGAACCCGCCAGGACCCGCTCGGTGCTGCCGGGCGCGGACGGCCGGCCGGTGATCACGGACGGCCCCTACGGGGAGACCAAGGAGCAGCTCGCCGGGTACTGGGTGCTCGACTGCGCGAGCCTCGACAGGGTCACCGAGATCGCCGCGCGCATCCAGGCGTGTCCGCAGCCGGAGGGCGCGCCCGTCTACCCGGTACTGATCCGTCCGATCGACGACGGCGCCCCCGCGTAGGACGCCCACCGGGAGGAACCGTGTGAACGACACGCCGGCCGGCATCGAGGACCTGCTGCGCCACCACGCGCCGCAGGTCCTCGGCGCGCTCGTACGCCGCTACGGCCACTTCGACACGGCGGAGGACTCCGTGCAGGAGGCGCTGCTCGCCGCGTCCCAGCAGTGGCCGGCCGAAGGGCTGCCGGACAATCCGCGCGGCTGGCTCATCCGGACCGCGTCCAGGCGGCTGACGGACCAGCTCCGCGGGGACAGCGCACGGCAGCGGCGCGAGGCGAGGGCCGCCGCGCTCACCCCGCGCGACGCCTTCACCGCCCCGCCGCCCGGCGAGAGCCGCGCACCGTCCGCCGACGACACGCTCACCCTGCTCTTCCTCTGCTGCCACCCCGTGCTCTCCCCCGCCGCCCAGGTCGCACTGACGCTGCGCGCCGTCGGCGGCCTGACGACGGCCGAGATCGCCCGCGCCCATCTGGTGCCCGAGGCGACGATGGCGCAGAGGATCAGCCGGGCCAAGCAGAAGGTGCGGGGTGTGCCGTTCCGGCAGCCCGGCCCCGCCGACCGCGACCAGCGTCTCGGCGCGGTGCTCCAGGTGCTCTACCTGATCTTCAACGAGGGGTACACCGCGACGTCGGGCAGCGCTCTGCACCGCGCCGACCTGGCCCGGGAGGCGGTCCGGCTGACCCGTGCCGTCCGCGGCCTGCTGCCCCGGGACGGGCGGGTGACCGGCCTGCTGGCCCTGATGGTGCTCACCGAGGCCCGTAGCGGGGCACGCACCGGACCGCACGGCGAGCTGATCCCGCTCGACGAGCAGGACCGCACCCGCTGGGACCGGGCGGCCGTCGACGAGGGCACGGCCCTGGTGGAGGAGGCCCTCTCCCAGGGGCCGGCGGGGGCGTACCAGCTGCAGGCGGCGATCGCCGCGCTGCACGACGAGGCGGCCCGTGCCGAGGACACCGACTGGCCCCAGATCCTGGCCCTGTACGACCTCCTCGTGCACCGGACCCCGGAGCCGATGGCGGAGCTGGGCAGGGCGGTGGCCCTCGCCATGGTGCAGGGCCCCCGGGCCGGGCTGTCCGCGGTCGCGGCCCTGGAGGACGGGCTGGCGGGACACCACCGGCTGGACGCCGTGCGGGCCCATCTGCTGGAGAGGGCGGGGGACCACGAGGCGGCACGCGCCGCCTATCAGCGGGCGGCGGGCCGCACGCTCAGCGCACCCGAGGCCCGTTACCTGCGGATGCGGGCATCCCGGCTGCTGCCGCCGGCCGGTGGGAGCCCCGGGTAGGAGGCCACCGCCGCGGTGGTGACCGAGTCGCCGATCCCGGTCACCCTCGCGATCATCGAATACATGACCACGAGCGACAGCGGCAAGGCCCGCACCGTACGGATCGCCCAGGAACCCGACGCGGACGCGCTGCTGGGCCGCAGTCCGCTGGCCGCCCTCGTCGGCATGCTGCTGGACCAGCAGGTGCCGATGGAGTGGGCGTTCACCGGGCCGCTCACGCTGGCGCGGCGCATGGGCGAGGACGATCTCGACGCCCGGGAGATCGCCGCGTACGACCCCGAGGCCTTCACGGAGCTGTTCACCGCGAAACCCGCCCTTCACCGGTACCCGGGCTCCATGGCCAAGCGGGTGCAGCAGCTCTGCCAGTTCCTGGTGGCGGAGTACGACGGGCGGGCGGAAGGGGTCTGGGCGGACGCCGCCACGGGGGCCGAGCTGCTGGAACGGCTCAACGCCCTGCCCGGTTTCGGGACCCAGAAGGCCCAGATCTTCCTCGCTCTGCTGGGCAAGCAGTTCGGCGTACGTCCGACGGGCTGGCGGGAGGCCGCCGGGGCCTACGGCGAGGACGGCTCGCACCGGTCGGTGGCGGACATCACCGGTCCCGACTCGCTCGCCGAGGTGCGGGCCTTCAAGCAGCAGGCGAAGGCGGCGGCCAAGGCGGCGGGCCGCTCCACGTGACCGCGAGCGGCAGGGCGCCCGGGCGCGGAGCAGTCCGTCAGGCCGGCCCGGGACGGCGTCCGGTCCGCGCGCCCGCCCCCGTACCCGTACCCGTACCTGTACGGAACCAGCCACACGCCGGGTCAGGAACGGCCGCACCTGTTCACAGACACCGGCCGGATCGCTAGCTTCCCCCCACATCCGTTCACACCGGAAGGACTCCTGTGCACGCACACCGTCGCAGAGCCATGGCAGCCGTGGCCGCCACCGCCTTGGCCGCACCGCTTCTCCTCGCCGCGTCCCCGGACCACGGACACGCGTCGCAGGACCCGGCCAGGGACGCCGCCAAGCTCTCCCGGCAGCTGGTCAAGAACTCCTCCGCCAAGGGTGCCTACCGGCATCTGGAGCGGTTCCAGGCCATAGCCGACGCGGCGGACGGACACCGCGCGGCCGGATCGCCCGGCCATGACGCCTCCGCCGCCTACGTCCACCGCCTCCTCCGGAAGGCCGGATACCGGGTCGGCTACCAGGCGTTCGACTTCCTCTACACCGAGACCCTCGCCGAGAAGCTCGCCGTGGTCTCCCCCACCCCCCGGGACATCTCGATCCGGGCGATGACGTACACCGCCTCCACCGCCGAGGGCGGCATCACGGCGGCTCTCGTCGCCGTCCCCGTCGACGACACCACCGGCTGCGAGGCGGCCGACTACGCCTCGGCCGCGTACACCGGCAGGATCGCCCTCATCAAGCGGGGCGGCTGCTCCTTCGCGGAGAAGCAGGCGGCGGCCGCGGTGGCGGGCGCCACCGGGGCGGTGATCTACAACAACACCGACGGGGCCCTCTCCGGAACCCTCGGAGATGCCGCCGCGGGAAAGATCCCCACCGGCGGACTCACCCGGGACGAGGGCGAGAAGCTGGTCGCGGACCTGGCGAAAGGGGAGGTGAAGGTCTCCTTCGAGATCCGCGAGTTCCAGGAGGAGCGCACCACCCACAACGTCGTGGCCGAGACGCCCGGCGGCAACGCGGCGAAGACGGTCATGCTCGGCGCGCACCTCGACTCGGTCACCGACGGCCCCGGCATCAACGACAACGCGTCCGGCTCGGCCGGACTCCTCGAAGTCGCCCTGGAACTGGCCGAGTCCCACCGGACGCCCGCCAACAAGGTGCGATTCGCCTGGTGGTCGGCGGAGGAGAACGGGCTGCTGGGCTCGGAGGCATACGTCGCGAAGCTCTCCGAGGCACAGCGCGCGAAGATCGCGCTCTACCTCAACTTCGACATGATCGCCTCCCCGAACGGCGCGCAGTTCGTCTTCGACGGCGACGACTCCGACGGCACCGGAGCGGGCCCCGGCCCCGAGGGCTCCGCCCAGCTGGAGCATGACATCAACGCGTTCCTGGACAGCGAGGACAAGCCGCACACCGGCACGGACTTCACCGGACGCTCCGACTACGGCCCGTTCATCGAGGTCGGCATCCCGTCCGGCGGCACCGACACCGGCGCCGAGGGCATCAAGACGGCCGAGCAGGCCGAGACGTACGGCGGCAAGGCCGGCCTCGCGTACGACCCCTGCTACCACGCGGCCTGCGACGACCTCGACAACGTCGACCTGAAGCACTTCGACACCAACATCGACGTGATCGCCCACGCCGTGGGCACCTACGCGCACGACCTGAGCTCCCTGAGCCGCCCGGTACCGGCCACCTCGGCCTCCGGCGCGGCCAGGGACAGCGGCGGGTTGCGCGAGGGCCACGCGCACGGCGTCACCCGCTGACACACGTCCGCACTCCGCGGGCGGGGACCACGCCCCGTCCGCGGGGAGCGACGCACCCGGGCTTCACCGAGCCGTCACCGCGCGGCCACTCGTGCGTCCACCGGGGCAGCGACACAAACATGCACCACAAACAAGACAGACCGAGCGGCGTTTCATCCCGTTGTGCGGTCTTTTGAACGGTTTCCCGGTCGTGTTCCGTGGCTGCGCCCGGAGGCCCTTGCCCGGTAGGCTTTCCGTGTGATCTTCAAGCGCATCGGAAATGGGCGGCCATACCCCGACCACGGCCGGGAAAGCACCCGACAGTGGGCGGATGTCGCGCCGCGTCCGGTCCGCCTCGACCAGCTCGTGACCACCAAGGGCCAGCTGGACCTGGAGACCCTGCTCGCCGAGGACTCCACGTTCTACGGCGACCTCTTCGCCCACGTCGTGAAGTGGCAGGGCGACCTCTACCTCGAGGACGGGCTCCACCGCGCCGTGCGCGCCGCCCTGCAGCAGCGCCAGGTGCTGCACGCGCGCGTGCTCGAGATGGGCTGAACGCGCCACACCCACCCGTGGAGCATTTCGGGCCTTTCGAGTGCTTTTATGCACGTTCGGGTGCCATAGGTTGATCGTTTAGTAGGCATCATCACCAGGTCGCACTACGCTGCGCCCATGAGCATGCTCACCCCTCCCGGCATGGGCGGAAAGTACCGCATCACGGGTAACACCTACCCCCGCATGCGCCGCCCCCGCAATCGCCGCAAGCTGGTGCTCTCGGCGGCCGCCGCCGTGGTGGCCCTCGGCCTGGCCGGTTGGGGCACGCTCCAGCTCATCGACGTCTTCACCGGCGGCGACAAGCAGGCCAACGCCGCGGACCGCCCGAAGGCCTGCCCCTCCCCGAGCGCCTCGGCGCCCGCGAAGGCGCTCCCGAAGCCGGCCACCATCAAGGTCAACATCTACAACGCGACGCCCCGCAGCGGGCTCGCCAAGGCCGCGGCCGACGAGCTCAAGAAGCGCGGCTTCGCGATCGGCAAGGTGGACAACGCCCCGGCCGCCTACGACAAGAAGGTGCCCGGCACCGGGATGCTGCTCGGCGGCCCGACCGCCATGAACGGTTCGTTCCCCGTGCTCGCCACGCAGCTGCCGGGGGCGGCGCAGAAGACCGACACCCGCAGGACCGCGGACGTCGATCTGATCATCGGCACGAAGTTCAAGGCGTTCAGCACCCCCGCGGCCGCCGCGTCGGCGCTCACGGCGCTGACGAAGCCGGCCCCGGCACCGTCCTCCTGCTGAGGCGGCCGGGGCACTCGTACTACGGCAGGTCCCGGCCGGGAGGCCGGGGCGGCCAGGTCAGTCGACGGTGCCGTACATCCGGTCACCGGCGTCGCCGAGCCCCGGCACGATGTAGCCGTTCTCGTTGAGCCGCTCGTCGACCGAGGCCGTGACGACCGTGACCGGCGTCCCCGCCAGTTCGCGCTCCATCACCTCGACGCCCTCGGGCGCCGCCAGCAGCACGACCGCGGTGACATCGTCCGCACCGCGCTTGATCAGCTCCCGGATGGCCGCGACGAGCGTGCCGCCGGTGGCCAGCATCGGGTCCAGGACATAGACCTGACGGCCGGAGAGGTCCTCGGGCATCCGCGTCGCGTACGTCTCCGCCTGGAGCGTCTCCTCGTTGCGGATCATGCCCAGGAAGCCGACCTCGGCGGTCGGGAGCAGCCGCACCATGCCGTCCAGCATGCCGAGGCCGGCGCGCAGGATCGGGACGACCAGGGGACGCGGATGCGACAGCTTCACCCCGGTCGTGGGCGTCACCGGGGTCTCGATGTCGACCTGCTCGGTCCGCACATCCCTGGTGGCCTCGTACGCGAGGAGGGTGACCAGCTCGTCGGCGAGCCGCCGGAAGGTCGGGGAGTCGGTGCGCTTGTCGCGCAGCGTGGTGAGTTTGTGCGCCACCAGCGGGTGGTCGACGACGTGGATCCGCATGCCGTCAACAGTAACCGGGCCCCGGACCGGGTTCCCGCCGGTCCGCACTGGCATCAAGCACCTGTTCGGGGGGAAGGTGGGGGCATACGGACCCGGGCTTGGGGTGGTGTGTCGATTGCGCGACGGGGAGCAGCGGGATCAACGGCGGGCAGGACGCGACGCGCGCGACCTGCCCGAGGCTCAGGAGAACGTGCCGGACGCGCAGGAGAGTGACGCGGCACGCCGGAGGCGCAGGGCGCAGTTCCTCCGTGAGCTCCACGAGGCGAAGCAGTTGCGCGACCGGGTCCAGCCGCGCCGGGCCCGCGCGGCCCGTATGCGCCAACAGATGCGGATGCGTACGTTCCGCTGGTGAGGCCGTCAGCCGGAGGCCGCTCGGCGGCCCCGTGGGGCGCGGGTGAACACCGTCAGCCGGCACCCGCTCCAGGAACTGATGGCCGACGCAACGGTCGAAGAGGTCTCGCATCGCGCTCGTTTCTGCCACGATGCCGATTGGGCGGGACCCAGAGCAGCCGGATGACCGTCTGCCCTCCCGTCGGACCGATTCACCTATGACCAGTGGGAGAGTCACGGTGTACTTCGCCGCACTGCTCGCTCGCACCGAAGACGGGTGGGAAGCGAGCGATACAGAGCTCGACGATGTGGAAACCCTGTCCGACCTGACGGATCTGGCCCGTGAGGCCTCGGTGGACGAGGACACGGTCCTCGTCTACATCGAGCAGGAGGACGCCTGGTTCGGCGTCGTCCGGGTGGACGGTGAGGAGGACCCCCGTATCTACGTCTCGGACGCGTCCGCCGCCGCCCGCTCCTCGTACGGGGAGATCCTGCTCACCGATGAACTGCTCGGCCGCGAACCGGGGGCCGAGGACGAGATCGCCGCACTCGAGGAGCTCGTCGACCTCGACGGTACGGAGGACGGCGAGCCGGACGAAGCCCAGGACAGCGGCGACGGCCGGGCCGGCCCCGCTGTCACCGAACCCGACCTGGAGGACGACCCCGACGCCGTACCGGCGGGGCCGCTGGGCGATCTCGGGGTCCTCGCCGACCTCGGGCTGTCCGAGAAGGACCTGCTGACCCTGCGCACCGACGCACTGGCGGAGATCGCGGACGCGCTGGGAGCGGCCGAGGTCCTGGAGGCCGTCCGTTAGGGTCCGCGGGTGAACGCACCACCACCCACTCCCCCCTCACCGCCTCCCCCCGATCCCGTACGGGACCCGTGGCAGGCATCCATGCGCCGCGCCCTGGACGAGGCGGCGCAGGCGGCGTCGGCCGGCGATGTGCCGGTCGGCGCCGTCGTCCTCGGCCCGGACGGCGCCCTGCTGGCCACGGGCCACAACGAGCGCGAGGCGACCGCCGACCCGACGGCGCACGCCGAGGTGCTGGCCCTGCGCCGGGCCGCCGAGGCCCTCGGCTCCTGGCGGCTGACCGGCTGCACGCTCGTGGTCACCCTGGAACCCTGCACGATGTGCGCGGGCGCGCTCGTCCAGTCCCGGATCGGCCGGGTGGTCTACGGGGCCCGGGACGAGAAGGCCGGCGCGGCCGGCTCGCTCTGGGACGTCGTGCGCGACCGCAGGCTCAACCACCGCCCCGAGGTGATCCACGGCGTCCTGGAGGACGCCTGCGCGGAGCTGCTGACCGCGTTCTTCCGCGGGCGCTGACCCGTCCCGTCGGACGCACCGGCAGGGCGCGGGGAATCGGATTTCGAACCAGGCCCGGCATGGTCTAAGCTCTCTCTCGGTAGCGTGTCCGAGCGGCCGAAGGAGCTCGCCTCGAAAGCGAGTGTGGCGTAACCCGTCACCGTGGGTTCAAATCCCACCGCTACCGCTGTGAATGAAGGGACCGACCCCGTTGCGGGTCGGTCCCTTCACTGCGTTCCGTCCCGGTCGGTCGTCCCGGGGTCGTCTCAGCCGGTCGTCCCGGCCCGGTCCGAGCGTCCTGGCACCGCTGGGCTCGCACGCGTGGACGCCCCGGCTGATGCGCAGGCCGCCGACGGCTCCGCTCCACCGGGTAAATAATTTTGCAGGATGTGCATCTTTGCCTACTATGCACGTTGTGCCGAAGACGACGACCTCCGCGCCCGGGCTGCGGGAGCGCAAGAAGCGGGCCACGCGCAGGGCCATCGCCGAGGCCGCCGTACGGCTGGCCGCCGAGCACGGCGTCGAGCACGTCACCGTCGAGGCCATCAGCGAGGCCGCCGGTGTCTCACCCAGGACGTTCTTCAACTACTTCCCCAGCCACGACGACGCGTTCGTCCTGGTCGACGACGAGGTGGGCGAACGGATCAGGGAGTCCGTGCGCAGCGCCCCCGCCGACCTGCCGCCGCTCGACGTCGTACGCGACGCCCTCGTCACCGAGCTCGACGGGTTCGAGAGCCGTCAGGAGCTGTGGGCCCTCCAGTCCAAGGTGCTCCAGCGCTCGCCACACCTCATCCACCGCGGCCTCCAGGCGCACATGGCGGACGAACGGGCGCTCGCCGTCGCCCTCACCGACCGGCTCCACGGCCCGGGGCCGGACACGGAAGAGGCCCCCGGCACCGCCCTCTTCGCGCGGCTCCTCGCCGCCGTCACCCTGACCGCCCTGCGGGTCGCCCTCGAGCACTGGTGCGACCACCCCGGCGAGACCGCGCTCGCGGACGCCTTCCACGAGGTCTTCACCCAGCTGGCCCAGGGCCTCCCGCGCCCCACCGAGTAGCGGGCCCGGCCCGCACCGGCCGCCGCTCCGCACACCACCGACCCCGTTCTGCTCCCGTACCGAAGAAGGACACCGTGACCGCTACCGAGGCGCCCGGGCAGGCGCCCTCCTCCATGTCCAACCGCCAGATACTCCAGGCGATGTCCGGCCTGATGGCGGGCATGTTCGTCGCCATCCTCGCGGGCACGGTCGTCGCCAACGCCCTGCCGCGGATCATCGCCGACCTCGGCGCGAGCCAGTCCTCGTACACCTGGGTCGTGACCTCCGAGCTGCTCGCCATGACGGCCACCGTGCCGCTGTGGGGCAAGCTCGCCGACCTCTTCAACCAGAAGCTGCTGCTCCAGCTGTCGCTCGGCCTGTTCGTCGTCGGCTCCCTGGTGGCCGGCTTCTCCCAGGACGTCGTCACCCTGATCATCAGCCGGGTCATCCAGGGCGTCGGCGCCGGTGGCCTCACCGCGCTGGCCCAGATCGTGATGGCCGCGATCATCCCGCCGCGCCGGCTCGGCAAGTACGCGGGCATCTTCGGCGCGGTCTTCGCCGTGGGCACGGTCGCGGGTCCGCTGATCGGCGGTGTCCTCGTGGACACCTCGTGGCTCGGCTGGCGCTGGTGCTTCTTCATCGGTGTGCCGTTCGCGCTGGCCGGGATCGTGCTGCTCCAGCGCACCCTGAAGCTCCCGACGGTCCGCCGCCAGGTCAGGATCGACTGGCTGGGCGCCTTCCTGATCGTGGCGGGCGTCTGCGCGCTGCTGATCTGGACGTCGCTCGCGGGCAACAGCTTCGACTGGGCCTCCTGGCAGACGGCCGCCCTGGTGACCGGCGGCGTGGTGCTGCTGGCCGCGGCCGTCCTCGTCGAGTCCAGGGCCGCCGAGCCGATCATCCCGCTGGGCATCTTCCGTAACCGCACGGTGTCGCTCACGACCCTGGCGAGCTTCTTCGTCGGTATCGCGATGTTCGCCGGGACCGTGTTCCTTTCCCAGTACTTCCAGATCTCGCTGGGCAAGTCCCCGACCGTCGCAGGGCTCATGAGCCTCCCGCTGATCGGCGGCCTGCTGGTCTCCTCGACCATCGCCGGGCAGATCATCTCCGCGACCGGCAAGTGGAAGATCTACCTCGTCTCGGGCGCCGTCGTCATGACCGCGGGCCTCGGTCTGCTCTCGACCATCGACGCCGACACCCACTTCGGTCTGCTCAGCGTGTACATGGCCTTCATGGGGATCGGCGTCGGCATGCTGATGCAGAACCTCGTGCTCGCCGCGCAGAACGACGTGCCCGCTCACGAGCTGGGCGCCGCGACCTCCGTGCTCTCCTTCTTCCGCAGCCTCGGCGGCACCGTCGGCACCAGCGTGCTCGGCGCGATCCTCGCCAACCGGGTGGCCGACGAGATGGCCAAGGGCCTCGCGGAGAACGGCATCCCGGTGGCGGGCGGCGGCCACGGCAGCGCCGTGCCCGACATGACCACGCTGCCCGAGCCGATGAAGAACATCGTCGAGCACGCCTACGGCGTCGCGACCGGCGACCTCTTCCTCATCGCCACCCCGTTCGCCTTCCTCGGTCTGCTCGCGGTGCTCTTCATCAAGGAGAAGCCCCTCAAGACGACGAGCGGCATGGAGCGCCTGGCCGCGGAGGACGCGGCGGCCGTCACCGTGCCGGCGCCCCGGGACGGCTCGGCCCCGGGCGCCCAGGACGCCGCCCCCGGCGCGGTCGGCCTCCGGAAGGACTGACCCGCGGGAGGACGCACGAAGGGCCCGGCGCGATGCGCCGGGCCCTTCGGACGTCAGGTCGGGGGAAGCGGCATCGGGGGGACAAGCCGCTTCCCCCGGTGAGAACGGGGACCGTAGGTCCTCGCCGCGGTCGGGGGGAGTCACGCGGTGGGGACCTCGTGCAGGTCCCGTTCCTCGGCCCGCGCATTCCTGAGGGTGCGGCGGGCTCACCCCCCATCCTCCTCCTCGACGTAAGCCGCAGCCGCCGACAAAGGGCCCGAATCGACGGGTCCTTCGGCCCTAAAAGCCGCCCGAGTGATCGGAAACGGCCAGCGGATACGGCCATACGTGCGGCTAGAATCACCCGACTGCACAGGTGATCGAAGGGGAGAGGCGGGGGCTGGCCGTGGTGCAAGCGAGGAAGATCGCGCTCTACATGATTGTGGTCTTCGTGCTGTACACGATCATCACCTCGCCCGAGCGGGCAGCCGATCTCGTCCAAGTAGGGTTCGAAGGTATTTCGAGCGCCGCGCAGGGCGTCGGAGACTTCATGTCCGAGCTCGTGAAGTAGGAGAACCCATGATCCGCCACCTGGTCCTGTTCAAGCTGAACGACGGCGTCGAGCGGGACGATCCGCGGGTCGTCGCCGGTGCGGAGGCCTTCCGGGAGCTCGGCGGGAAGATCCCCGAGCTGGAGTTCTGGGAGTGCGCCTGGAACATCACCGACCGGCCGATCGCCTACGACTTCGCCATCAACTCGGCGGTCGCCGACGAGGACGCGCTCAAGCGGTACGTCGAGCACCCCGAGCACCAGGCCGCGGCCGGGCAGTGGCGTGAGTTCGCCACTTGGGTGATCGCCGACTACCCCTTCTGATCCTTTCGGCCCCCTGGTCCCACCGGCCCCTCCCCTACAGGAGAGGGGCTTTTCGGCATGTTTAAACCAAAACGCCCTCAACACGACTCCATGCGGTGCTTGCACACAGTGGACATGTCTTGTGATGCTATGACCGCTTTTGACGGATGAGTTGACCGTAGTTGACCGCAAAGGGGTGGCGACACCGTGCCGGCCAGTACAGCGCCTCAAGTCCCGCCCCAGAACGTCCAGACGGACGACATCCAGACCGAGACCCCCGATCCGAGCACGCCCGCCAGGACCCGGGGCGCGGACACCAGGGCACTGACCCAGGTGCTGTTCGGACGGCTCAAGGACCTCGAACCGGGCACCTCCGAGCACCACGCGGTGCGTACCGCGCTGATCGAGGCGAACCTGCCGCTCGTGCGCTATGCGGCGGCCAGGTTCCGCAGCCGCAACGAGCCGATGGAGGACGTCGTCCAGGTCGGCACCATCGGCCTGATCAACGCCATCGACCGCTTCGACCCGGAACGCGGCGTCCAGTTCCCCACGTTCGCCATGCCCACCGTGGTCGGCGAGATCAAGCGCTACTTCCGGGACAACGTCCGGACCGTGCACGTACCGCGGCGGCTGCACGAGCTCTGGGTCCAGGTCACCGGCGCCACCGAGGACCTGACGACCGCTCACGGCCGCTCACCGACCACCGCCGAGATCGCCGAGCGCCTGAAGATCTCCGAGGACGAGGTCCTCGCCTGCATCGAGGCGGGCCGCTCGTACCACGCGACCTCGCTGGAGGCGGCGCAGGAGGGCGACGGCCTGCCCGGGCTCCTGGACCGGCTCGGCTACGAGGACCCGGCCCTGGCCGGCGTCGAACACCGGGACCTCGTCCGGCACCTGCTCGTGCAGCTCCCCGAGCGCGAGCAGCGGATCCTCCTGCTGCGCTACTACAACAACCTGACGCAGTCGCAGATCAGCGCGGAACTGGGTGTCTCCCAGATGCACGTGTCAAGGCTTCTGGCCAGAAGTTTCGCCCGACTGAGGTCCGCAAACAGGATCGAGGCGTAACCAGAACGGGTAGACCCCGGGAGGACGGAATCCGGGGGCGCAAAAGCCCCACACCCCCAGTTTCCTGCGCAGTTTCCACGCTTACTTGTCGACATGTCACTACAGCGTGTTGCCGACATGTGACATTCTGCTGGAACCGCGTTTGCCGCAGCCCTACCTCCGGTATTCAGGTGGAGGCTGCGTTCCTCCGATGGTCGTGGCCACCGCGACCGTCCGCGACCTCAAGGGGGTGGCATGTCCACAGAACAGGGCAGCTCGAAGGTGCTCACGCTCACGAAGAGCGTGCCGGCACCTGCCGTGCTCACCAGCTCGCCGGAAGCCATCGACACCCGCACGCTGTCCCGCTCCCTGTTCCTGCGGCTCGCCGCGCTGGGCCCCGCATCGGGCCCCGACGGAACGGACAGCCCGGAGCGGGCCTATGTGCGGGACACACTCATCGAGCTCAACCTCCCGCTCGTGCGGTACGCGGCGGCGCGGTTCCGGAGCCGTAACGAACCCATGGAGGACATCGTCCAGGTCGGGACGATCGGCCTGATCAAGGCGATCGACCGCTTCGACTGCGAACGGGGCGTGGAATTCCCCACGTTCGCGATGCCGACCGTCGTGGGGGAGATCAAGCGCTTCTTCCGCGACACCTCGTGGTCGGTCCGGGTGCCGCGCCGCCTCCAGGAGCTGCGGCTCGCCCTCACGAAGACCAGCGACGAGCTCGCCCAGAAGCTCGACCGCTCGCCGACGGTGCCGGAGCTGGCCAAGGCGCTCGGGGTCTCCGAGGAGGACGTGGTCGACGGCCTCGCCGTGGGCAACGCCTACACGGCCTCCTCGCTGGACTCGCCCTCCCCCGAGGACGACGGCGGCGAGGGCTCGCTGGCGGACCGTCTGGGGTACGAGGACACGGCACTGGAAGGCGTCGAGTACCGCGAGTCCCTGAAGCCGCTGCTGGCCAAGCTCGCCCCGCGCGAGCGGCAGATCATCATGCTGCGCTTCTTCGCCAACATGACCCAGTCGCAGATCGGCGAGGAGGTCGGCATCTCGCAGATGCACGTCTCGCGCCTGCTGACCCGGACGCTCACCCAGCTCAGGGAGGGGCTCATCGCCGACTGACCCCCTGCGGGTCCGTCCGGAACGGCTCCCGAAGCCGCCGGGGCACGATCACCGCCCCGGCGGCTTCGCCGTGCCCGGGCCTCCCCGCCCGGCCGGCGCGGCGATCCTGGAACGCATCCCCGTGCAGCAGGAGGGGTGGTCGTGGAACGCGGCGGGAGAACGCAGACGCTCCCGCGCCGACGGGCGGAGCGGGAGCGGTACGGAAAGAGGCGGCGCGCACGCTCACGTGGGCGCCTCGCGGGCCCTGAGCCCCCCGGAGAGGGGCGGCGGGCCTGCGGTGAAGGGGACGGGGGGTCCGGTCAGCCGAGCGCGAGCCAGGCGACCGCGCCGAGGACGACGATGACCGCGACGACGGCCACGATCACTCCGGTCCTCGGGCCGGACGAGGTCGCTGCGGGCTGCGGCCTGCGCTGCGGCTCGCCCTCGTCGACAAACGCGCGGAACATCTGCGTGCTGCCCGCCGGGTCGTGAGTGCCCTCGGGGCCCGGCTGCGGGGCGTGGGGGTTGTGTGCCATGGCCCAGGACCCTAGCGAACGCAGGCCTTCCGCCCAACCCCCGGGGCCCCGGGGGCCGATGCCCGTTCCCGGTGCGCACGGCCTCTTCACCCGCCCGCCCGGGCGCCGCGCACCGCCTCCACGGCCCCCACCAGGGGACTCCGTGTGTGGCGAGGGACACATCCGGCGCGGCCCGCCCCCTGTGCGCTGCACGCTTGACCCGGCCCCTACGCAGGCTTTTGCGTTCCTTTACTTCTGCAAGCCCGCTTTCGTTTGCCTGTGGCAACCAACTGCTTCTATCGTTGCCCTAAGCAACAAGATGACCTCGCGAGACGTCTGGAGGGTCGGTGGCAGCACGGAGCCAGTACGAAGAACTGGCCCGGCAGCTCAGCGCCGTCGGAGCCGTCAAGCGGGGCCTCGCCCGCATCCTGCCCGCCGAGTGTCCCGGTGGCTCGGCCACCGTGCTGACGCTGCTGGCCAAGTACGGGGAGATGCGGATCTCCCGACTCGCCGAGCTCCTGGCCGTGAACATGTCGGTGACCAGCAGACATGTGACCCACGCGGTGGAGAACGGCTGGATCGAACGGTCCTCGGACCCGACGGACAAGCGGTCCCGCATCCTGCGGCTGACCCCCGCCGGCGCCGACATGATCGACGAACTGGGCCGACGGACGACGGAAATGTTCGCCGACCACCTCGACGACTGGTCCGACGAAGAAGTCGGGCAGCTCAACTCGTTGTTGTCCCGGCTGCGCGACAGCTTCTCCTGCCGCGGCCCCGGAGGATGCGCCCCCGGACGGCACAGCGGCGACTGCCGCACCGGGCACCCCGACGATGTGCACACCCGTACACCCGTGTAACAGAAGCAAAGAGAAGGAATTCAATGGCTACGACCACACCACCCGGTGTGCGGGGCGGCCACGCCAAGCACGGGGCTGCAGAAGCCCCCGCCGGCACGCCGATGACACACCGGCAGATCATGGAAGCGCTGACCGGGCTGCTGCTCGGCATGTTCGTCGCGATTCTGTCGTCGACGGTCGTCTCCAACGCCCTGCCCGAGATCATCTCCGACCTCGGTGGCGGCCAGAGCGCCTACACCTGGGTCGTGACGGCCTCACTGCTGGCCATGACCGCCACCACCCCGCTGTGGGGCAAGCTCGCCGACCTGTTCAGCAAGAAGCTGCTGGTCCAGATCGCGCTGGTCATCTACGTGGGCGGCTCCATAGTCGCCGGCCTGTCGACCAGCAGCGGCATGCTCATCGCCTGCCGTGTGGTGCAGGGCATCGGCGTCGGCGGCCTCTCGGCCCTCGCCCAGATCGTGATGGCCGCGATGATCGCCCCGCGCGAGCGCGGGCGCTACAGCGGCTACCTCGGCGCGGTCTTCGCCGTCGCCACCGTCGGCGGCCCGCTCCTCGGCGGAGTCATCACCGACACCAGCTGGATGGGCTGGCGCTGGTGCTTCTACGTGGGTGTGCCGTTCGCGATCATCGCCCTGATCGTGCTGCAGAAGACCCTGAAGCTCCCCGTGGTCAAGCGCGAGGGCGTCAAGGTCGACTGGTCCGGCGCGTTCCTCATCAGCGCCGCGGTCTCGCTGCTGCTGCTCTGGGTCACCTTCGCAGGTGACAAGTACGACTGGATCTCCTGGCAGACCTGGACGATGCTCGGCGGAACCGTCGTCCTGGCCGCGCTGTTCCTGTTCGTCGAGACGAAGGCCCGCGAGCCGATCATCCCGCTGCGCCTCTTCCGTAACCGCACCATCACGCTGGCCTCCGCGGCCTCGCTGTTCGTCGGTATCGGCATGTTCGCGGGCACCGTCTTCTTCAGCCAGTACTTCCAGCTGGCGCGGGACAAGTCGCCGACCATGTCCGGCGTCATGACCATCCCGATGATCGCCGGTCTCTTCCTGTCCTCGACCGTGTCGGGCCAGATCATCACCAAGACGGGCCGCTGGAAGGCCTGGCTCGTCACCGGTGGCTTCCTGCTCACCGCGGGCCTCGGCCTGCTGGGCACCATCCGGTACGACACCGAGTACTGGCACATCGCGATCTTCATGTTCGTCATGGGCCTCGGCATCGGCATGATGATGCAGAACCTGGTGCTCGCCACGCAGAACCAGGTGGCTCCCGCCGACCTCGGCGCGGCCAGCTCCGTCGTCACCTTCTTCCGTTCCCTCGGTGGTGCCATCGGCGTCTCGGCGCTCGGTGCCGTCCTGGGCAACCGCGTCACCCACTACGTCAAGGACGGCCTCGCCGACCTCGGCCCCCAGGGTGCGGCGTTCGGCCACGGCGGAACCGGTGGCGGGGGCATCCCCGACCTGGACGCGCTCCCCGCGCCGCTCCGTACGGTCATGGAGGTCGCCTACGGCCACGGTGTCGGCGACGTCTTCCTCTACGCCGCGCCCGCCGCGCTGGTCGCGTTCCTCCTGACGATCTTCATCAAGGAGGTCGCCCTGAAGACCAGGTCGGGCAACGACACCTCCTCCCCGGAGGCGGCCCCCACGACGGAGTCCGTCGAGGCCACCACCGGTGCCGCGCCGGTCGCCGAGGCCACCTCGGTCGACACCCTGGAGCAGACGGCTGCCACGAAGGAGCTGACCATGCAGGGAACGCCCGTACGCGGTGTGGTGCGGGGCGCCGAGGGCGCACCCGTCGCCCGCGCCGCCGTCACGCTGATCTCGCTGGGCGGCCGGCAGCTGGGGCGCTCCGTCGCCCAGGCCGACGGCGGCTACGTCCTGGACGCGCCGGGCTCCGGCAGCTACGTCCTGATCGCGTCCGCCGACGGCTTCCAGCCGCAGGCGTCCACCGTGGTCGTCGGCGACGAGCCGCTGGCCTACGACATCCTGCTCGCCGGTACGAGCGGTCTCTCCGGGACCGTGCGGACCTCCGAGGGCGGCACCCCCGTCCAGGGCGCCATGGTCGTCGTGACCGATGTGCGCGGCGACGTACTGGCCACGGGCGTGTCGAGCGACGCGGGCGAGTTCACCTTCGGTGAGCTCATCCCCGGCTCGGTGACCGTCGCCGTCACGGCTGCGGGCTTCCGTCCGCTTGCGCTGCCGGTGGAGGTCGGCGGCCAGGGTGTCACCCGGGTCGACGTCGCCCTGCGCTCCGGCGCGCTGGTGCGGGGTGTCGTCAGGGCCGGCTCCGGCCGGGCCCCGCTGAACGACGCCCGCGTCACGCTGATCGACGCGGCCGGCAACGTGGTCGCCACGTCGACCACCGGCGACGACGGTGTGTACGCCTTCACCGACCTGGACGCCGGTGACTACTCCGTGATCGCGACCGGCTACCCGCCGGTGGCCGGTTCGCTGACCGTGAGCGGCGGCGGAGTCGACGGTCACGACATCGAGCTCGCCCACCCGGGCGAGTAGACACACCGGAAGATCCACAAAGACCCCTGGCGGAACAGCACTTCGAGCGGAGAGGCTGTGGCGCCGGCGGAAATGGGCCCCGTGGCGGGAACGGCAGGCAGGGGACGGCCTGCCGATCCCGCCCGGGGCCCGACTCATTGAGTCGCTGCTTCACGAGTGATTTGAGCAAGGAGAGAACACGGGATGGGACTTCGCGCACAGGTACGCACGCGGGACGGCTGGGCGGTCCAGCACGCGGTCGTCACGGTGACCGACATGACGGGCACCCAGGTGCTCCGCGCCGCCGCCGACGAGAACGGGGCCGTCCGCACCGACGATCTCCTGCAGGCCGGCGCGTACACGGTGATCGTCACGGCGGTGGGTTACGCCCCCGCCGCCTCCACCGCGCTCGTCACGGCCAGCGGCCGGGTCGAGGCCGGGACCGTGGTGCTGGCCCGCCAGGGAGGCGTGGAACTGCCACCCCCGGGCACCTGGTCGCTGGACCCGGTGCACTCCTCCGTGGCCGCGGTCGCCCAGCACCTGGGGATCTCCAGCGTGCACGGCCGGTTCACCGAGTTCGGCGGCCGCATCGAGATCGCCGAGAACGTACAGCACTCCCGGGTGGAGGCCTACATCTCCTCCGGCAGCATCGACACGGGCAACTCCATGCGCGACAAGCACCTGCGCTCGGCGGACTTCCTGGACGTGGAGACGTACCCGGAGCTCACCTACCGGTCCCGCGCGCTGACCCCGGCCGGACCCGACCGCTGGACGGTGCACGGCGTGCTCACGATGCACGGCATCGCGCGCGACGTCGATCTGGACCTCAGCTACCTGGGCACCGGACCGGACCCGTGGGGCGGGGTGCGGGCGGCCTTCAACGCCACCGCCGAGCTGCGCCGCGACGACTTCGCCATGAACTACAACCAGGTGCTGCAGGCGGGCATCTCCGCGATCGGCACGACCCTGCGCGTGGAGCTCGACATCCAGGCGGTCCAGGGCGACTCCCTCCCGACGGGCTAGCACCGGCCCGGGCCCTGTCCGCGATGTCCGGCCCGGCACACGGTGCCGGCACGCGGCGCCCCGCACATGCCGCGGGCGTACGGCGGAACGTCGCGGACACGGCCTAGGGTTGGCCGTATGGCACCCAACATCGCGACCAACACCGCCGTGGACCTCGGGGAACTGCTCGACTTCGTACGGCCGAGGCACCGGGCGATCCTGCTGACCACCCGGTCCGACGGCCGCCCGCAGGGCTCCCCGCTCACCTGCGGTGTCGACGACGCGGGGCGGATCGTCGTCTCGACCTACCCCGAACGCGCGAAGACCCGTAACGCCAAGCGGGACGAGCGGGTGAGCGTGATCGTCCTGTCGGACGACTGGAACGGCCCGTGGGTCCAGGTCGACGGGTCGGCCGAGGTGATCGACTCCCCGGATTCGGTCGAGCCCCTCGTCGAGTACTTCCGCACCATCTCCGGGGAGCACCCGGACTGGGACGAGTACCGGGAGGCGATGACCAGGCAGGGGAAGTCCATCATCCGGATCACCCCGGAGCGCTGGAGCCCGGTCGCGACCGGGGGCTTCCCCGCCCACCTGGCCGGGGGCAGCTGAGCGTACCGATGACACCGCCCCGCCAGGACCCGCTCGCGCGGGCCCGACTGCTGACCTCCCCCTCCATGAGCCCCGCCGTGGTGCGTGAGCTGGAACGGATCGCCGGACGACCGGCCGGACCCGTGTACGCCACCGCGCCCGACGGTCCCTTCGTGTACGTGGGGGACGTGCTTCCCGAAGGGCTGCGGAGCCCGCGGCTGCTGTGGTTCCACAGCGTCAACGCCGGGACGGACGCGCTGCTCGCCGCCGGGCCCTGGCCCGAGGGGGCCCTGCTGACGCGGACCGTGGGGCGGATGGGCGAGCGCATCGCCCAGTACACGCTGGCCTGGGTGCTCGCCGAGTGCCAGTCCGTCCCGGAGCACTCCGCCCAGCACGCCAGGGCGGAGTGGCGGCGGCTCCCGTCCGAGCTCGTCGCCGGGCGTACCGCCGTCGTCCACGGCACCGGGCGCATCGGCTCCGCCGTCGCCGGTCTGCTGCGCGCCTGTTCCGTGCGCACGGTGGGCGTGGGCCGCACGCCCCGCGAGGTGCCCGAGGGCTTCGACCGGGTGGTCGTCTCCGGCTCCGAGGACGAGGCGGCCGCGCTGGCGGACGCCCGCTGGGTGGTCTCCGCCCTGCCGCTCACCGGTGCCACGGAGCGCTTCTTCGACGCCTCCCGGTTCACCGCGATGCGGGGCGCCACCTTCATCAACGTGGGCCGCGGCGCGACGGTGGACCTGCCGGCCCTGGAGGCGGCGCTGCGCGGCGGGACCGTGCGCCGGGCCGTCCTCGACGTCCTTCCCGACGAGCCCGCCGGGCCCGACGCCCCCGCCTGGCGGCTGCCGCGCACGGTGATCACCTCGCACTCGGCCGGGATCACGGCCGACGAGGACGTCGTCGCCGACTTCGAGGCCTGCTGGGAGGCGGTCACCGAGGGACGTACGCCCGCGCTGGCCGTGGACACCCGGCGCGGATACTGAGGGCGGGCGGGCCGTCCTACTGAGGGCTGGCCGACCCGCAGGGGTGGCGGGCCGTTCTACGGGTGGCGCGCCGCCCGTTCGCACGTCGCCTCGATGCCCGCGATCAGGAGGTCCAGCGCGAACGTGAAGTCCCGCTCGCGCATCTCCTCCACCGTCGCCCCGCCGCGCGCTTCCATGAGGCTCTCCGAGGGCCGCATGGCCTCGTGGATCTCCGGGTCCGCGCGGATCGTTCCCATCGCCCGCTCGAAGTACTCGTCCTGGGTGAGCCCGGCCTCCACCGTGCGCTGCACGAAGTGCCCCTCGGTGGTGCCGAATCCGTAGACGAACTGGAAGACCGCCGCCATCGCGCCCGTCTGCCGCTCCAGGGGCAGACCGGTGGCCCGGACGACGTCCTGGACGGCGTACGAGAACAGCATCGAGTGCGGGCCGATGTTCAGGAAGCTGCCGACGAGGGCCGACACCCAGGGGTGCCGGACGAACATCTTCCGGTAACTGGTGGCCAGTTCACGCAGGCGGTCGCGCCAGTCGAGGTCCTCCGCCGTCGCCGGGATCTCGCCGAAGACGGTGTCCAGGGCGAGCTCCAGCAGGTCGTCCTTGGTGTCGACGTACCAGTAGAGGGACATCGCCGTGACGTCGAGCTCGGCGGCGAGGCGGCGCATGGAGAACTTCGCGAGGCCGTCGGCGTCCAGCAGCCGGACGCTCGCCGCCGTGATCCTGTCCCGGTCGAGGCCGGTCGGCTGCTCCGCCTTGCGGGTGCGTGAGGGTGTCCGCCGGTCCAGCCAGACGCTGACCCGCGAAGGGCTGTTCCCACGGTCTGCCGCGGATCCCATGGCGCACGCTCCTTGTCTCGCGGTGGCACTCCTGCGTACCGGCACCCCTGCCACGATGCTATGCCCGTCGTCCGGGGAGCTCAGTCCGCTTCCGCGCGCTCCGCCCTCCGCAGCAGGCCCGCGGCCAGCAGCCCGCCCGCCAGGACCGCCGCGGCCCCCACGAGTTGGCTGGTCTCCAGACCGGAGGCGAAGGCGTCCGTGATGCGCTCCCGCTCCGCCGGGCCGTCCGCCGAGGCGAGCACGACGGGGAGCGAGGCCGCGCCGACCGCTCCCGGCACGAGTGCGGCGAACCGCGAGTTGAGCACGGCGCCGAGCACGGCGACCCCGAGCCCGTTGCCGAACTCGGCGAGCGTGCCGTTCACTCCGGCGCCCACCCCCGCCTTCTCGCGCGGGATGGAGCTCATGATCGCGTTGGCCATGGCGGGCATGGCGAGCGCGACGCCCGCCCCCATGACGACCAGGCCGAGCAGCATGCCGCCGTAGTCCCGCCCGCCCAGCAGCGCGATCGCAGCGAGCCCGGCGGCCAGCAGGGACATCCCGGCGCCGATGACGGCGGGCGTCCCCAGCTTCCCGACGAGCCGGGCGCCGAGCCCGGTGAGGTTCAGGGCGACGACGGTGAGGGCGAGCGGGGCGGTGCGCAGCCCGGCCACCAGCGGCTCGTAGCCCAGCACGAACTGCAGGTGCTGGGTGAGCAGGAAGAGGGAGCCCGTCATCCCGAAGGCGACGAGGATCGCGCCGGCCACCGCGCCGGTGAACCGCTGGTTGCGGAAGAAGTGCATGTCCAGCATCGGGTACGGGACATGGAGCTCCCACAGGACGAATCCGGCGAGGACGGCGATCCCCGCGAAGGCGGCCAGCAGGACCGGGCCGGAGCCCCAGCCGTGTTCGGGCCCGGAGATGATCGCGTACACGACGCCCGCCATACCCAGGGTCGAGAGCAGCGCCCCGACCAGGTCGGGGCGGTCACCGCTCGGGTTCCTGGACTCCGGTACGAGCCGGACGACCGCGATCAGGCCGAGGACCGCCACGGGGATGTTGATCAGGAAGATCGCGCCCCACCAGAAGTGGTCGAGCATGGCCCCGCCGAGCAGCGGACCCGCCGCGAAGCCCAGGGAATTGACGGTCGACCAGATCCCGATGGCCTTGACGCGTTCGGTGTCGTCGAAGATCTGGACGACGACGGAGAGGGTGGTCGTGATCAGCAGCGCGCCGCCGACGCCCATCCCCGCACGGGCGGCGATCAGCTGCCCGGAGGACTGCGCGAGTCCGGCCGCCAGCGAACCGACACCGAACACGAGAAGGCCCGCGACCAGCATCTTCTTGCGGCCGTAGCGGTCGGAGGCGCTTCCGGCGGTGAGCAGGAGACCGGACTGGACGAGCGAGTAGGCGTTGATCATCCACTGCACATCGGCCGTGGAGGCGTTCAGCTCGGTGGTGAGGGAGGGGATCGCGACGTTCAGGACGGTGTTGTCGAGCAGCACCGTGAGCTGGGCGAGACAGATGACTCCGAGGATCAGCCAGCGCCGCGCATGGCCGTCCCGGGGGGTGAGGTCGTTCTGTTCGGCGGCGGTCGCCGTCATGCGGACTCCTGGTTCCGGTGCAGCTGTACGGTGTATGGCCAGTGCTTCGCCATACACCGTAAGGCACTTCCTGTACGCCGTACAACTGGCTTACCGAAGATGCCGGAATCTCACCGGCTGACGCGGGAGGGCGGTGAACCCGGAGCCTCTGCCCGGGGCCACCGCCCTGTTGCGGCCGTCCTGTTGGGGACGCCGTGCCGTGGCCGTCCTGTCGTCGGTCGTGCGACCGTGGCCGTCAGCTCGTCGGCTCGTCAGCTCGCCGACTGGGTGAGGTCGTAGAAGGTCGCGCTTCCCGCCGTGACCTCCTTGAAGGTGTCCTCCACCCACGCCGAGATCTGGGACGAGGCACCGTCGCCGCCCGCACCGCCGCCCATGCCGCCGCCCGAGATGAAGTAGTGGATCTTTCCGTCCGCCACGTACTTCTTGAACTGGGCGAGCGTCGGGGACGGGTCGCTGCCGTTGAATCCGCCGATCGCCATCACCGGGTCACCGGTGGCGAGCTGGTAACTCGCGGCGTTCTGCGAACCGATGGCCGCGGCGGTCCAGGTGTAGGCGTCCGCGTTCTGCTTCAGGAGCGTCCTGGCCTCGGAGTCGACGGAGGCGCCGTTGAGCAGGCCTCCCATACCGCCGCCACCGCCGCCCATGCCGCCTTCGCCCGTGCCGCCTCCAGGCATGCCGCCCTGCATGCCGCCCGGAGCCCGGCCCTGCTGACTGCCGGGAGCCTGGCCCTGGCCCGGGGTGCCGCCGCCAGGGAAGCCGCCGCCCTGCGCGTTGGTGCCCGGGGCCTGGCCCCCGCCCTGCTGGGTGCCCTGCTGCTGCGTGCCCTGGCCGGGAGGCTGCATACCGCCGCCGGGGCCCTCACCGCCACCGGGGCCACCGCCCCGGCCGCCACCGGGACCGCCCATGCTCGCGCCGGACGGACCGGCGGTGACGATCGAACCCTGGTGCCCGGTGTCCAGCGTGCTGATCGTGTACGCCGTCGGCCCGGCCAGCGACGCCGCGAGGCCCAGCCCCACCACACCCAGCGCGAGCGGCCGGCCCAGCCGTGCGGCGAGCAGCAGCCCCACCGCGGCCGCCAGACCGCCGATCAGGACGGCCCAGCGCAGCCAGGGGACGTAGTCCGGGGTGCGCCCCAGCAGGACGTACGACCAGACGGCCGTCACCGCGACGGTCGCGCCGAGCACGGTGCCCGCCCACCAGGTGGCCCGTTCCTCCCAGAGGGTCGTGGCGCCCATGCCCACCAGCGCCGCGATGGAGGGGGCCAGGGCGACCGTGTAGTACTGGTGGAAGATGCCGGCCATGAAGCTGAAGACGAAAGCCGTCATCAGCAGCGAGCCGCCCCAGGCGAGGAACGCCGCGCGGGCCGTGTCCGTCCGCTTCGCCCGCCAGGTCATCCAGACACCCGCGGCCAGCAGGATCAGCGCCGCGGGCAGCAGCCACGCGATCTGGCTGCCGATCTCCGAGTTGAACATCCGGCCGATGCCGGTCTCACCCCAGCCGCCGCCCTGGCCTCCACCTCCACCGCCACCGCCGACACTGCCGGTCTCCTCGCCGTTGATCCGGCCGAGTCCGTTGTAGCCGAAGGTCAGCTCCAGGAAGGAGTTGTTCTGCGAGCCCCCGATGTACGGGCGCGAGGAGGCGGGCCACAGCTCGACGATCGCCACCCACCAGCCGCCGGAGACGACCATCGCGACCGCGGCCAGCCCCAGTTGACCGAACCGCTTCCGCACCGGGACCGGTGCGAACACCGCGTACAGCACGGCCAGCGGCGGCAGGATCAGGAACGCCTGAAGGGTCTTCGAGAGGAACGCGAGGCCCACCGCGACGCCCGCCCAGACCAGCCACTTCGTACGGCCGCCCTCCAGGGCGCGCAGCACGCAGTAGACGGTGACGGTCATCAGGAGCGCGAGCAGCGCGTCCGGGTTGTTGAAGCGGAACATCAGCGCGGCCACCGGCGTCAGCGCGAAGACCGCCATCGTGATCAGCCCGGCGGCGGCGCTGAAGCGGCGGCGCACGGCCGCGTACAGGACGCCCGCCGTGGCAACGCCCATCAGCACCTGCGGTGCGAGGATCGCCCAGGAGCTCAGGCCGAAGATCCGGACCGACAAGGCCATCGGCCAGAGTGTCGCCGGGGGCTTGTCGACGGTGATCGCGTTCGCGGAGTCCAGCGAGCCGAAGAAGAAGGCCTTCCAGCTCTGGCTGCCGGCCTGCACGGCGGCGGAGTAGAAGGAGTTGGCGTAGCCGGAAGCGCTGAGGTTCCACAGGTACGCGAGCGCGATGACCAGCAGCATCCCGAAGAAGGCGGGCCTCGCCCACCGCGGGTCCCCGGGCCGGCCCCGGCGGATGCGCCGCGACAGCGGTTCGCGCCTGTCCATGGCGTGCGCGGGCGCCGCTGGGGTGCCGGGCGGGGCCGGGAAGTGGTCGGAGTGCGTGGCCGCGGTCATCGGACGTCCCTCAGTTCGTGTGCGGCACCCTTGCGGGCGTCCTGGTGGTCGGTGCGCCGGTCGGGGAAGACCCAGGCGCGGAAGAGCAGGAACCGCAGCACCGTTGCCGCGAGGTTGGCCGCGATCAGCACGGCGAGTTCCGTGCCGTGCGACGCGGATCCGGACGCCGTGCCCAGCGCGGCGAGCGAACCGCTGGTCAGGGCGAGCCCGATCGCGAAGACGACGAGGCCCTGCGCCTGGTGGCGCACGGCGCCTCCCCGGCCACGTACGCCGAAGGTGAGTCGACGGTTGGCCGCCGTGTTGGCGACGGCGGAGACCAGCAGGGCCGCCGCGTTGGAGAACTGTGGGCCGACGCCGAGCCTGAAGAGGGAGTACAGGGCGAGGTAGAGGAGGGTCGAGAGCGCCCCCACGACGCAGAAGCCGGCCAGCTGCCGGGCGAGTCCGCGCGGCACCCCGGGCACGGCCCGGTCGCGCGGGTCGTCCCCGAAGGGCCGCGCCAGCCGGTCCAGCGGCAGCGCTCCGGTGGCCAGGGCCCGGCCCACCCGCCAGACCCCCTTGAGGTCGTCGGTCGCCGTTCTCACGATGTGCACCGTGGAGTCGGGGTCGTCGACCCAGTCGACCGGCACCTCGTGGATGCGCAGCCCGGCCCGCTCGGCGAGCACCAGCATCTCCGTGTCGAAGAACCAGCCGGTGTCCTCGACCATCGGCAGCAGCCGCTGCGCGACCTCGCGCCGTATGGCCTTGAAGCCGCACTGGGCGTCGCTGAACCCGGCGGCCAGTGAGGAGCGCAGGATCAGGTTGTAGGCCCGCGAGATGAACTCCCGCTTCGAGCCCCGCACCACCCGCGAACTACGGGCCAGGCGGGAGCCGATGGCCAGGTCGGAGTGCCCGGAGATCAGCGGGGCCACCAGGGGGAGCAGTGCGTTCAGGTCCGTCGAGAGGTCGACGTCCATGTAGGCGAGGACCGGGGCGTCCGAGTGGGACCAGACGGTCCGCAGCGCCCGGCCCCGGCCCTTCTCCTCCAGCCGGTACGACCGCACCTCGGGGATCAGGGCCGCGAGCCGCGCCGCCACCTGGGGCGTCCGGTCGGTGCTGGCGTTGTCCGCCACGGTGATCCGGAAGCCGTAGGGGAACGTCCGCGCCAGGTGGTCGTGCAGGCGCAGCACACACGTTTCGAGGTCCTTCTCCTCGTTGTACACGGGGATCACCACGTCGAGTACGGGTACGGGAGCGCCGGCAGCGCCGACCGCTGCGGCCAGGAGGTGTTCCCGGGCCGGCAGGGTGCTCCAAGGAGTGTCGGTTCGCATGACACAGACACTCGCCAACCGCGCTGTCACATCCGTGTGCTGAGCCTGTGGTCCGCCTGTGAGTGCGCCAGAGGCGCGTACGGGACGTGGCCCTGACCCGCCACGGGCGCGTACGGGACGTGGCCCTGACCCGCCACGGGCGCGTACGGGGAGCCGCCCGGATCCGCCAGGGGAGGGTTCCCGGGGTGCGCCGGGCCGGCCGGGGGCTCGTCCGTGGAGCCGTTCGGCCCGTACCCCCCGTACACCGAATCCGCCGGCAGATGGACGGCGAACACCGTGTTCCCGGGCACGGAACGCACCTCCGCCACCCCTCCGTGGGCGGCGACGACGGCCTGCACGATGGCGAGGCCGAGCCCCGTCGATCCGGCATGGCGGGAGCGCGAGGCGTCGCCGCGCGCGAACCGTTCGAAGACGCGTGGCTGCAGTTCGGCGGGGATGCCGGGCCCGTCGTCCTGGACCTCGAGGGTCACCCAGGGAACATCCCCGCGCGCCTCACGCACGCGGACGGTCACAGTGGTCCCCGGCGGTGTGTGCGTACGGGCGTTCGCGAGCAGGTTGACCAGCACCTGCTGGATCCTGGTCGGATCGGCGAGCACGGTCGCGGGCACCTCCGGCAGCTCCAGGCGCCAGTGGTGACCGGCTCCGGCGGCACCGCCCGAGGCGCGGTCCGTGACCCTGGCATCGCTCACCGCGTCGATGACGAGCGGGGAGAGATCGGTGCTCTCGTAGGAGAGCGGGCGTCCCGCGTCGAGGCGCGCCAGGAGCAGCAGGTCCTCGACCATGCCCGTCATCCGCTCCGCCTCGGACTCGATCCGGCCCAGCGCGTGCCGGGTGTCGGGGCCGGCGTTCTCCCGCCCGCGCCGGGTCAGTTCGGCGTACCCGCGGATCGAGGCGAGCGGGGTCCGCAGCTCATGGCTGGCGTCCGCGACGAACTGCCGGACCCGTGTCTCGCTCTTCTGCCGGGCGTCCAGGGCCGAACCGACGTGGCCCAGCATCCTGTTGAGGGCCGCTCCGACCTGCCCGACCTCGGTGCGCGGATCGGCCTCCGCCTCCGGGACCCGTTCGAGGAGGGCGACCTCACCGCTGTGCAGCGGGAGTTCGGAGACACGGGTCGCGGTGGCCGCCACCCTGCGCAGCGGGCGCAGGGCGACACCGACCATGGCGGCACCCGCGATCCCGGCGGCGATGAGCCCGGCCCCGGTGACACAGACCTCGACGAGGATCAGAGTGTTGACGGCCTTGTCCACCTCGGCCGTGGGGATGCCGACCAGGACGGACGCACCGGCGCCCGACGGGACGACCTGCACGCGGTAGCCGCCCAGGCCGGGGAGCTCGACGTCGTGGGCTGCGCCGTCCGGGGCCACGTCGGCGGCCTCGAGGGCGTCCTCCTGCGCGCCGGTCAGCTCCTGGGCGCTCTCTCGGGCGTCCGGCCCCTTGATCACCTTCGACGCGGTGACGGAACCGTCGGAGACCACGGCGCCGAACGTGTCGGGGGTGCCCCTGCCGATGAAGGCCAGCGGTTCCTCGCTGTCGCCCTCCGGGCCCCCTCGAAGGCCCTTGCCGCTGCCCGGCGGGGGTGCCTTGGCCACCATGGCCATGTCGTGCAGCTGGCCGTCCAGCTTTCCGTACATGTACTCGTGGAAGGCGATGGCGGTGACCGAGCCGATCACCGCCGCGACGACCGCGATGAGCGTCACCGCGTACACGACGAGCCGGGTCCTCAGCGTCCAGGGGCGGCCCGTGTCCTTCCTGCTCACAGGGCTACTCACCCGGCTTGATGAGGTATCCCGCCCCACGCCGGGTGTGGATCATCGGGGTGCGCCCCGCGTCGATCTTCTTGCGCAGGTAGGAGATGTACAGCTCGACGACGTTCGCCTGGCCGCCGAAGTCGTAGTTCCAGACCCGGTCCAGGATCTGCGCCTTGCTCAGCACCCGGCGCGGATTGCGCATCAGGAAGCGGAGCAGCTCGAACTCGGTCGCCGTGAGATGGATCGAGTCGTCGCCCCGGCTCACCTCGTGGCTGTCCTCGTCCAGCACCAGGTCGCCGACGGCGAGCGTCGACTCGCTGCGCACGGAGGCGGTGCCGGACCGGCGGATCAGCCCGCGCAGCCGTGCCACGACCTCCTCCAGGCTGAACGGCTTGGTCACGTAGTCGTCACCGCCCGCCGTGAGCCCGGCGATCCGGTCCTCCACCGCGTCCCGTGCGGTCAGGAACAGCACGGGCACGTCGGAGAGCTCGCGCCGCAGCCGGCCGAGCACGGCGAGTCCGTCCATGTCGGGCAGCATCACATCGAGGATCACCGCGTCCGGACGGAAGTCGCGCGCCGTGCGGAGCGCGTTCGCGCCGTCCCCGGCGCTGCGCACCTCCCACCCCTCGTAGCGCAGGGCCATGGAGAGCAGCTCGGCGAGCGGGGCCTCGTCGTCCACGACCAGCACCCGGACGGGGCTGCGGTCGGGCCTGAGCAGTTCTGTACGCCCCTGGGGCGAGGTCGTCGTCATGGCTCAAGCCTGTGAGACGGCCGTGAGAGCGAGCTTTCGCCCACCTGTGAATTCGCTGAGAAACGCCGCCCGGGCGGCTCTCCTCACCGGAACAGCGCGGTCGCGTTCCCGTGGCAGACCGCCCGCAGCCAGGCGTCGCCCAGCCCCAGCCGCTCCAGGGCGTACAGCTGGTGCACGTACGGGTACGGGATGTTCGGGAAGTCCGTGCCCAGCAGGATCCGGTCCCCCAGATCCGCCAGACGGCCGTGCTCGGCGGCCGGGAACGGCATGAAGTCCTCGGTGAAGTCGGTGAACGCCATGGTCGTGTCGAGTCGGACCCCCGGGTACGCCGCTGCCAGCTCCAGGAACTCCGGGTACTCCGGCATCCCCATGTGCGCCACCACCAGCTTCAGCCGGGGGTGGCGGGAGAGCAGCCGGCCGATCGGCCCCGGGCCGGTGAAGGCGCCGGGTGCCGGCCCGGAACCGCAGTGCGTCACCACCGGGATCCCGGCCTCCGCCAGCAGCCCCCACACCGGCTCCAGGAGCGGATCGTTCGGGTCGTAGGCCCCCACCTGGAGATGTGACTTGAAGACGCGCGCGCCCGCCTCGACCGCCTCGCGCACATAGGTCTCCACACCCTCCTCGGGGAAGAAGGTCGCGGTGTGCAGACAGTCCGGCACGCGTGCCGCGAACCCGGCCGCCCAGCCGTTCAGCCAGGCAGCCATGCCGGCCTTGTGGGGGTAGAGCATCGAGGTGAACCGGAGCACACCGAACGACCGCAGCAGCGCGAGGCGTTCGTCCTCCGCCCGCCGGTAGGTGATGGGCCACTCCAGCCCGGTCAGCGGGCCCGCCGCGTCGAAGTACGCCCACACCTTGCTGAGCACCCGCTCCGGCATGAAGTGCGTGTGGACGTCGATGATCCCGGGCAGCCCGAGCCGCTTCCAGAACCGCACCACGTCCTCACGGTCACCGTCCTCGCCACCCATCCGACCCACCCAACTCGCATGTCTCGTACGTCTCGCATGTCTCGTACGTCTCGTACGTCTCGTACGTCTCGCACGTCTCGTACGGCTCCAGGAACGATCCCGGCGACGATCTCAGAACAGCCCGTCCTGCACACCACCGCCCCCCACGGCCACGGTCGGCACGCTCGTCCCCGCCCGCGCGTCGGCTCCCACCAGGTCCCAGCCGGTGACGAGCCGTGTGTCCAGGACGACGATCCCGTCGGCCGCGGTCTCCAGGTGGAGATCGGGTCCGGCCGCCGCGACCAGTCGCCCGGCCACCACCCCGCCGTCCGCGAGCCCTGTCACCACGCGCGCGGCCGGCCCCGCGCCGGCCAGCTCGAACACCCCGGCGTGATCGACCGCCTCGAACGGCAGCCGTTCCAGCGCCTCCGGCCATCCGGCACCCTCCAGCGCGGCGGCCCGCCGGTAGAGGCCTTCGATCTCGGCGGCCCGCTCCGCCACCCCGGGCAGCTCGCCGCGGACCGCCCGCTTGCGTGCGTACGGGATCCGGTCGGGCACCCCGAGCGCCGTGCGCAACAGCTCCTCCGTGCGCCGCGCGGCCATCAGTGGCCCGCGCCCCAGCCAGCTGAACACCACCGCTCCCTGCTCCCGCAGCCGCGCGGCCTCCCGCGCCTCCCCGGTGATCCCCACCTTGACCATGCCCGGCCCGAACCAGGCCAGGTAGACGCGGTACGGGCGCGGGTCGTCGGCGATCGTGTCGGCGGCCACGGAGTGGGCCCGGTCCAGGCGCGCGCACTCCTCGCACCGCGCCCCCGTGCTCCGCGCGGGCACCACGGCCCCGACCGGACACGGGTTGTCCCGCGCCCCCACGCAGTGCCGCTCCCCGACGGCCCGGAACCCGAGCTCCTTGCCGTACGCCAGGACGCTCACCCGCCCCTGCCCGGACCGGTCGCTCCGCGCCCATCCGAGCTCGGGCCCGCCGTGGTGGGGCCAGCGCAGCCCGGTACACCTCCAGCCGCTCATGCCCGGCCCGCACGGAGGGTGTGGAGGTGTGGGCGCATGTCGGTCTCCTCGGGGGCGGTCGGCCCAGGACGGTCCGGCAAGGGGCGGTACCCCGCGGCCGCGAGCCGGAGAAACCTTAACGAAGCGGCGGCCTCGGCCGATGCCCCGTCGGGGTGGGGGAACATGGGGGACCGCGTCTCGACGGCGTGCGTATTTCTAGAGTGGTTTTCTAGAAAGTTCCTCCAGTCGAGTGACGGTCCGTCCACACTGACCCTCGTGTCCTCACCGGAGATCCCGCTCTCGCTCTCGCCTCCGGCAGGCCGCCGAAGGCGCGGTCGTCACCGTCCCCCTGCCGACCGGGGCCACCCGCATCCGCATCCCGCCCGCCGACGACGGCGACCTCGTCCGGGCCCAGGTGAACGGCCGGGAGGTGCTCCTGCGTATCCGGGTCACCCGGGGCGCCCTGTCGAGCGGCCCCGCACGGCTGGGGCTGCTCGGGATCGCCGCCGTCGTCGCGTCGGCGGTGTTCCTGGCCACCGGACTCGACGACGACGGCACGTCCACCGGCCCCTCGTCCGGCTCCTCCGCGTACGCCTCCTCCACGTCCGACCCGTACGCGGAGGCAACGGAAGCCGAGGAGACCGGGGACCCGTACAGCGAGGAGCCCACACCCGAGGAGACCGCAGAACCCGCAGCCGAGGAGACGGAGGACGCGGGGGACACCTACACGGAGGACCCGTTCGAAGACCCGTACGACACGGGTGCTGAAGAGCCCGACCCGTACGAATCCGGGACCTGCCTCAACGGGACCCTGCCGGACTCCACCACGGCTCAGGAGGTCAGCGGTGTCGACGAGGTCTCCTGCTCGGCCCCCGACGCCCACTACCAGGTGATCCGGACGATCCCCGCCACGTCGGACATGAGCCGGTGCGACGCCGAGGCACGCACGCAGTACGCGTTCTCGTACCGCTACACCCTCAACGGAGCGACCCTCAACGCATCATACGTGTACTGCCTGATCGGCCTCGGCTCGTACGCCCGCTGACCCCGGCCACCGCCCACGGGCCGGGTCATGGACCAGGGTTCATGGGTTCATGGCTGAAGTACTCAGGCGTGAACGAGTACCTGCGCTCCGGCACACCGCGCCGCGAGCCGGGAAGCTCGACCCATGCGAACACCTCTTCGGAACGCCTCCCACCAGCTGTGGACGGCCCTGCTGCCCTTCCTCGCCACACTCGCGCTGTGGGCCGCCTGGCTCGGCTGGGACCAGCACCGCGACGTCCACCCCGACGGATCGGTCTCCGGACCCTACGAGGCGTGGCAGGTGATCGGGCTGGTGCTGACCCTGCTGGCACCCCTGTACTGGGCGGCGTCCCGGCAGAACATCGCGGGCGCGGTGCTCGGCATCACGGGCGGCCTGGGAGTCGCCTCCTTCTACGACTGGTCGGACGACTCCAGCGGCCTCTTCGTCGTCGGCGTGGGCATGATCGTGGCGGGAAGCCTCGTCACGACGGCCGGCCTCGCCCTCGGCATCGCCGCCCTGAGACGGAACGGCGGAGGACACGGCGCGGGCCGAGGAACCGGCTGACGCGCCCGCCCCCTGTCTGCCCCGCGCCCGGCGGTCGCGGGGGACCGGCCCCTACGCGGGGTGAGGGCTAGGATCCGGGCCATGGCTCTGACCATGAACGACACGGACCGGTTCGAGGCCGCCATGCCCCGCCTGGAGGCCATCGCCTACCGCCTCCTCGGCTCCGCGAGCGATGCCGAGGACGCCGTGCAGGACACGTTCCTGCGCTGGCAGGCCGCCGACACCGGACGTATCGAGGTCCCCGAGGCCTGGCTGACGAAGGTCCTCACCAACCTCTGCCTCAACCAGCTCACCTCGGCCCGCGCCCGGCGCGAGACCTATGTGGGCCAGTGGCTGCCCGAGCCGCTGCTCGCCGGGGACCCGATGCTCGGCCCTGCCGAAACCGCCGAGCAGCGCGAATCCGTCTCGTACGCCGTCCTCGCCCTCATGGAGCGCCTCTCCCCCAACGAGCGGGCGGTGTACGTGCTGCGGGAGGCCTTCGACTACCCGCACCGCCAGATCGCCGAGATCCTCGACCTCACCGAGGCCGCCAGCCAGCAGATCCTCCACCGCGCGAAGAAGCACGTCGCGGACGGGAAGGCCCGCACCGAGATCGACGAGGCCGCCGCCCGGCGGATCGTCGAGGAGTTCCTCGCCGCGGCCACCAGCGGCCGGACCGAGCCGCTCGTCCGGCTGCTCACCGGCGACGCCATCGCGATCGGCGACGGCGGAGGAAAGGTCCCGGCCCGCGCCAGGGCGGTCGAGGGTGCCCTCGCGGTCGCGAAGTTCATGCGCGGTCTGTTCAGGCCGAGCCCGGCCAAACGCGCCTACGTCGGCGACTCCCCCGAGGTCCACGCCACGACCGCCAACGGCGCCCCCGCCCTGGTGGCCGTCTCCGACAGCCGGGTCGTCGGCATCATCTGCCTGGAGATCACCGCGGACGGCATCGTCGCGTTCCGCAGCCAGGTCAACCCCGACAAGCTCGAGCGCGCGACCAGGCAGTGGGCGGCCTCGGACCATGGAGAGCCCCTGCTCACCATCTTCTGACCATGGTGTGAGCTGCTTCACATCGCTCTCCTGTCAGGAATCGGCGGGCTGCCCGGTTCAAGGGGCAGAAACCGCGCGAGACAGGAGCAGGGAAATGACGCACCGCATCATCGTCCTCGGAGCCGGATACACCGGAGCCATCGCTGCCGGGCGCCTCGCCAGGCGCCTGCACCGGGACGACGTCTCCATCACCCTCGTCAACGCCGAACCCGACTTCGTCGAGCGGGTCCGGATGCACCAGCTGGCGGTCGGCCAGGACCTCCGGCCCCGGCCCTTCATCGAGATGTTCGCGGGCACCGGCGTCGAACTCCGGCTCGCGGAGGTCACCGGTGTCGACGCCGACCGCAGGACGGTCGCCGTCAGCGGCACGGAGGGGACCGAGGAACTGGCGTACGACAGCCTCGTCTACGCCCTCGGCAGCGGCTGGAACACCCAGGACGTACCCGGCATCACCGAACACGCCCACGACGTCTCCGGCCGCCCCGGCGCACTCCGGCTGCGCGAGCGCCTGGCAGCCCTGGACGCCGGACAGCCCGTGCTCGTCGTCGGCGGCGGTCTCACCGGACTGGAGACCGCGACCGAGCTCGCCGAGGCCCGCCCGGACCTCGACGTCGCCCTCGCCGCCCGCGGCGAACTCGGCGACTGGCTCTCGCCCAAGGGCCGCGCGCACGTGCGGAAGGTCTGCGACAAGCTCGGCATCACCGTCCACGAACACACCGCCGTCACCGGCGTGGAGGCCGACCGCGTCACCACGGCCGACGGCACGGCGGTCCCGTCCGCGGTCACCGTCTGGACCACCGGCTTCGCCGTCCACCCGGTCGCGAAGGCCACCACCCTGGAGAGCACCGCCACGGGCCGGATCGTGGTCGACCGGACCATGCGCTCGGTCTCGCACCCCGACGTGTACGCCATCGGCGACGCGGCCATGGCCATGGGCCCCGCCGACAAGCCGCTGCGGATGTCGTGCGCCTCGGGCACCCCCACCGCATGGCAGGCAGCCGACGCACTCGCCGCACGCCTGACGGGCGGGAAGATCCCGACCACGCCGCTCCGCTACTTCAACCAGTGCATCTCACTGGGCCGCAAGGAAGGCCTGATCCAGTACGTCACCGCCGACGACCGAGCCGTCCGGGCGGCCCTGACCGGCCGGATGGCCGCCGTCTACAAGGAACTGGTCTGCAAGGGCGCGGCCTGGGCCGTCGCCAACCCGACGCTCGGAACACCGGCCCGGCACCGCCGCGTCGTACAGGAGCCGGCCCCCGAGGGCTCGGCCGCCGAGGCGACGGCCTGAGCGCCCCGGGACACCGACGCACGCTCCGGCACCCGGCCTCGGCCTACCGGCCTCGCGCGAAGAACCGCCTGGCGGCGACCACGACGACGCCCCCGACGACAGCGACCGTGACCAGCGCTCCGATCACACCACCCAGATCCATCGTCCCGATCATGTCCGTCTCCTCAGCAGCCAGTTGGCATCGGCCCACGCGGCACACGATCAAGTGCCGCGTGGACGAACATGGCATCCCGGCCGTGCGCGTGGAGCCCGGAGGGCCGAAACCTGAGGATCATCTGAGCTCGGCCTCCCGACACGGGCCGCACGTCCATCGACCCGGGGAGAACGGGCCGACGCCTCTCGGCCCCGCAGGGCCGCTCCCGGCCGGGACGGTTACCGGGGTTGCGGTACGGAGCCGCCGCACCCCTAAGGCGACTCGATGGTCCTGCCGCTCCGGCGATGCATCCCTCGGCAGATCACCCAGAGGCTGACCAGGACGAGCACCCCTCCGCCGATCGGCCACCCCATGGAGGCTCCATCGCGGTAGTCCCTGATGCCGGTCGCAAGAAGCAGAACAGACAGGGGCAGCCCTGCCCAGTCGAGAGCCCTGTTCACTTTCGCGGGCGTCGAAGGCTCGTTCACAGGGTGATCCTGGCATGCCCCTGTGTCTGCTCACCAGATGCGCGTGCACGTCGAGCGCAGGACTCGACCTGTGGCCTCACCCGTGTCAGGTCGTGGACGGACACCCGGCACGACGGAATACCCCGTACCGCGCCGCGCCGGCCGACTGCGTACGGCGGGATTCACCAAGGACGGGCCGTGTCGGTGCCAGCCGCTGATGCGTCACGCGAGGGCGGTCGTGACGGACCGGCCGCAGCAGCGAGCTCCGTGCACACCTCGCCGCCGTACGGACAACGCGAGAGGCCCCCAGGATCTCTCCTGGGGGCCTCTGGCCTGCTGTGCACTCGGCAGGATTCGAACCTGCAACCTTCTGATCCGTAGCTCTAGCCGGATCGGTCAGTGACGGCCATACCGGCCGTTACGAGGGTCGGGAGAGACGGTGGCGGTCGGGGCCGGTTGCTGTGGTTGCGGTACTCCGCTGCTGTACAGCAGCCCCAGCTACAGGTCGCCCATGCGCATGCACATCACCCTGGGTATCGCTCGATCGTGGCCAGCGGATCAGACGGCGCAAGAATTTCCCACCACGTCAAGGCCCGCGCACCGAGCGGGCACGCGCCGCCCCAGCGGCGCGGCCTGCCTCCTGTCTCCGCCCCGGCTGGCCGCGCCCGGCGGCGGCAGGCACGAAAGGGGGAGGCACTCTCTGTGGCTGGGGTGGTCGGCTGGTGGCTGAGCCCCATGAAGTAGCCGACCTTCAGGAGCCGTATCACCAGTAGATCGCCACGATCTCAGCATCAATGCATTTTCCATCAACAGTGTCATCAAGGTGACCACTTGAGTTTCCAGGACGGACTGAGAGGCTGCCGTCCACCATGAGTCCATGCTGCGTCAGCGCTTCGCCACGCATCCGAGCTTCGTCGTCGGAGGTGAACTGACATGAAAGCTCATCAGATACGCACTCTGCAACTGCGCGGAAAACAGCACGGTTGGCAACGACTGACCCCATTTCCGAAGACCTACTGGACACAACTTGTGCGATTCTTGCCCGCAGCTCTTCCGACATAGTTGCGCCCTGCGACTCGACAAGAAGATCACCGTAACGAGCCAACGCAGATTCACGTAGCTGCGTCACGTCGCCACTGTCATCCACGCCTCCCGTCATCGCCCTAAGGGCAGAGGGGCCAAATTCATCCATTGCGCTTTCCATGTCTGGGACTACTTCTTTGAGCACATCGACCAACTTAACCGGACTCCAGGAGTCTTGCACTTGATCGCGCCCCACCCGGCAAAGCACCTTTACCGACGATCCCGAAAAGAGAACGCGCCTAATATCTTTCCAGAAAAGCGCTTCCTCAACAACACCGACCAGGTACAGAGGCCTCCGGTTCAGCCGATAGGCCTCAGGGAGTTCAGGGAAGATGTCGCCAGCGATGAGGAAGTCGCGTCCCTCAACGGTGGAAACTTCATAGTTAATCGCTCGACATTTAATCGGAATTAGGCCAGCCATCAATTCTTGAATGAAACCGTTCACCTCAATCGCTGTTCGCATCTCTTGCGTTTCGACTTCGGCAGCAAGCGCGGGCGACTGGCCGATGATATTGGTCATGCTCGTGATGATGGTGCTCGTCCGGAAGATTGCATCGGCACGGAGTTCCACTTCAAGCTCAATAAGACGACCCCGCTTTAGGCTCGCACCGTCAACGATCCATGGCGAAAATTCCGAATGCATGGATGAGGCGTAGCGAACCTTTCGCATAGCGGCCGGTTTTAGCTCCGGGAAGGGACCGGAACGCAGCACTAGAGATGACTCAACAGTTGCGTACAAATCCTTGAATGTAGCTTGGATAGATGCCTTTCGTAGCACTTGATAATCGCTGGCGCGGGTGACCTCACGCTTCATCGCGGCATTCGCCTTACCCGCCCCTGCCTTAAACTCTCCCCCACCGCCAAGCTCTGTTCGTGTGGAGTTGGTGAGTTTCTCCGTGATCTCGCTGGGAATAGCTCCCAGAATCGACGCCAGCAGGCTGGTAACGCTCACCTCATCGAGATAGATGAACTCGCGAACACGCTTCATCTCGCGAACTCCACGGCGGAGAATTTTGACTCTAATCCACATTTTCAGTCTCTGAATCACCTTAATTATCCTCTCGGCCCCATGCGCTGCTTGGCGACTCGCTCATACCCACCGATGTAGTCCTCAGGTAGAAGCGCCCTACGTCGGTCCGCGACTGCAAGCAGCGCGGCTTCAGTCCAGATTGCTGCAAGTTCAGCCGGCGTCCATGATTCTGTCCGCTCGGCCACCCAGAGATGTGGCATGTCTTCTTTGAGTCGCAGTTTCCTGCTTGAAGTTGTGAGGATTTCTTCCCTGTCCCTTTCGGTCGGAATTGGGAAATCTACGTGCCAGTCGAAACGCCCAGGTCTACGAAGCGCAGAATCGACATCCTGCGGCCGGTTGGTGGTGCCTAGGACCATCACATTAGTGTCAGGCGAAAAGCCATCCATAAGCGCCAGAAGTTGCCCTACTACTCGCCGGGACGCCTCATGCGACTCATCGCTACGCTGGGATGCCAAGCTGTCAATCTCATCGAAGAAAATAATAGCGCGTTCACGCTTCTTGGCGTCCTCGAAAATTCGCCGAATGATCTCTTCGCTTTGGCCATACCACTTGCTGAGAACTTCCGGGCCGTTGATGGCATAGAAAACTGCGTCGGCATGGTTAGCGATGATTCGGGCGAGCAGTGTCTTACCCGTTCCCGACGGGCCAGAAAAAAGAACTCCCTTGATCGGCCTGGCGCCGATTTCATTCAAGGCGTCATGGTATTTCAACGGTAGTTCAATTAGTTCACGCGCTCTTGTGACGATATCAGAGTAACCGCCAAAATCCTTGAAGGAGAGATTCTCGTTCGGTGGCACGATGAATCGCTCTGGAAGGGCATCCTCTGTCGAGTCGTCCAGGAATTTAATCGCTTTTTCGGAGAGAATTCCTAGGATTCCGTTTGAATCCGTACCCTCCACGGTTAGGCCTGCGCGCAAAGGTTCAGCAAACGTATTGGAGAATAGGCGTAGCCGACCTCCGATTTCGACTACAACTCGATCGCCAACTACAAGTTTCGTTACGCCGACCCAGACATCTTCCCTCCATAGGTCATGGGGAGCTAGCTCAACCGATCCATCGTCCGGATCCATGAAAATGATGTCCCCAACCTCGGCGAACGGCTCCATATGATCTGCCGTAGCGGTTCGCCCATCCCGGAGTTCCAGGAACGTCGTTTGTCTGTCCTCGCTGATGTGGCTGACACGGGCCACTGTTCGAGGCTTGCTTACACTTACAGCTTCTTGGCGCAAGATCTTCCTCCGCTGCTCCCGAAGTGGCACCGCTCCTGATGGTCTGAATGACCTCAAGGTGGGGGGAGAGAGTACAGCACACGCAAACTGACGAGATGGCACACTCCAGATACTCAGATCAGCGACCCGATACAACGTCCGGCGTGCCACGGGAAGGGCGCACGTACGTAGCGATGGTCACGACGCCTGTGCCCTGGCCGTCCTTGGGCAGTGCGAAGGCGCTCGAGGACGGCCGTCACCGACAGGTGTGGCAGCCGACACCCGCAGGTCAGTCTGAGATGGGTAGCGGCTCGTGACGGTGCCAGATCAGATACCTGTCCTCGCGGCGCAGCTCCGCAGAGCCCCACTCGATGCGCATGACGCCCCTCTCCATGGAGCAGGCGTAGGCGACGAGGACGAGTTGCACGTCTTCGGGAAGCAGCTCCATGTCTGGATGCACCTCAGAGTCTTCAAGTTCCCCAAAGTCCAAGTCGAAGGCTTGCTGCATGGGCTGTGGGCCGTGGCGTCGGATCAGGTCTGCTCGGAAGCCTGTGGCTCGACGGAGACGTGCAGCCGTGACAGGCAGATCCCTCTTCGCATAGCGGAGGGGGTAGATCAGTTGCCCGCGGACGAGCATCATCATGCGTCCTTGCAGGCGTACTGGTTCTCCGAGTCCGGAGATGCCGGCGGCCAGTTCCTCGTATTGCACCGCGTAGAGGCCATGTCCGTAGGCTTCGAGCGTCTGGGTATGGACGCCCTCCTGCCCTGTGCGTGCTCGCTCATGAGCCCGGACGAGGCAGGCCGGGATGATGTCGGACAGTTCGCTGGCTGTGTCTCCGAAGGTCTCACGTGCCCACCGACTGGCTGAACCCACGACGTACCGTCCTTCCTTGGTGGTCTTGCAGGCACCGAGCAGCGTTCAACTGAAACCGTGCTGCGGCCAGGCGAGTCATACAAGGTCGCAACCAGCGCGCAGGGGAGCGCACGACGCCCGAACAGGCCTCACAGCACGTACCGCCCACGCGCTGACCAGAGTGAAGACGTCGGCCGGGCTCGATCGCTCGTCGTGACGGCAACAAGGGCGGACAGCAACAACTTCCAGCAGTCCGGCACGCTGCTGACACAGGCCGACCGGGATGACCTACAAAGGCTTGCCCGCATCTTCTAGGCGTTTGGCTCGTCGGCCACGTGCGTGTCAGAACCGTGCCAGTTCCGACAGTAAGCCGCGGTCAGCATCGGCCCCTGGGCGTGCCAGTCTTAAGTGCAGGTCAGCGAAGCTTGGATTGCTTCCGCTGCACGGTCTTGAGAACCGTCGTGGCAGCGATGTCACCGTGGGTTCAAATCCCACACCCACCGCAGGCGAGAGGCCCCTGACCAGTTCGTATGGTCGAGGGCCTCTGCCCTGCCCGCTCCCTGCCGGGCACCGCTGTTCCCCCTGGTTTCCCGCTCTGTCGGGCACGGAAGGGGCACGGCTGGGCCACGACTTTGGGGGTGCCGGGGCTGCTCGTCAGCGGTTGATCGGGATCTCGTAGACGATCTCGCAGTGCGCTGCGGGCACCACGATGTCCGCTGTCTCCACGGGCCGGCCGTCGTCGCTGTAGTACGTCCGCCGGATGTGCGTCACGAGTGCGGCTTTCTGGATGCCGAGTAGCGATGCTTCCTCGGCGGTCGCGTGCCGGGGTTCGGGCTGCTCCACCGCGAGGCTGATGGTCACTCCGATCGCGGCCATGCGGTTCACGACCCCGGCCCCCGCGTGTGGCCCTCCCTCGGGGAGAACGACGAGGGTTCCGCCAGTGACGGCGTACGGCTCCCAACTCGTCGACAGCTGAACCGGTTTCCCGTCCGCAAGGAACTCGTACGTCGTCCGCACGCACAGCTCCCCCTCAGCGATCCCGAGCCGCGACGCGATCTCCGCCGGGGCCGGCACCTTCGCGTCGGTCCGGCTCTCCCAGTCGCTCTGTCGGCGAAGGGCCTTCATGTCCTGGCGGAACGGGGACCCACTGGGCTGCTCACGTGCCGACGACCGGACGACTCTCACGCGCTCCCGGGGCTCGGCGACGTACGTCCCCGATCCGGCCCGGCCTTCCAGCACTCCTTGGGAGATCAGCAACTCCTGTGCCCTGCGCACCACGTTCTCTCCCACGCCGCACTCCTGGCCGATCTGGGCGCGGGATGGGAGACGGTCGCCCGGTTCCCAGACGTGCTCCGCGATGCGCTGCCGGAGTTCGTCGGCGATGCGGAGGTACGGCGGTTGCTCAGACATATGGAAAATCTAGTCCACTAGCTCTAATCTAGTTAACTAGCTTCACTGAAAGTGATCGCTAGCAACGGAGGGTGCGCTGTGTCCGCTTCGGAAGTGACCGCGGCGGCTATCGCCGCCCGCTTGTCCGCCGCTGGCCTCCGCCCGCGCGTGGAGGAGGACACCCGGTTCACGACGGTCGAGGCAGAAGTACCGGACACGCTCTCCGCCGACTCATGGCGGGAGGTCCTGGACGCGGTGGCCGATGCCGATCGATTCGGGCTCGTGGCCACCAGCTTGAACGGCCGCACCTTATGGGCGGTCGTACGTAAGACGGTCCCCACGACACGCGACGTCGGGGGACCGGGCTATCAGCGATAGGAGCTGAACAGCATGCTCAACCGTATCCGCCAAGCCATCGCGTGCACCAGAGCGCGGTGCTTCCCCAACGGTCGGCATCGCCGTCCCTTAACGCCCGCCTGGCCGCTGGCCTCTCCCACCTGCCCCGCGCCCGCTGACGCTTCGACCGTCACCCTGAGGCGAGCTCCGGTCGGCACGGTCCACCGTTACCCGCTGAGGGGAGAAGACGTCGCGCTCGTCCGTCCGTACCTGCTGGCGTGGGAAGAGCGTGCACGGACGCGCACGGTGCTCGTCGCCCCGCACCTGCCGACCGATGCCTGGTCGGCACTCGCGGGGGCCCACTGATGCCTCCTCGCCGAGAACTGCACCCGGCGGGCAGGACTTCCGCCCCCTACCGCTCGATCGCCTGCTGGATCGGGACGCACCACTCCTGCACCGAGCCGTCCCCGCCTGCGGCGACGGAGGACGTACCGGTGACCTACGAGGAGTGCATCTGCCCGTGCCACTCGACCCCCGACCCGTCCGTGCCCATGAAGGTGACGGCATGAGGGCCCCAGCCCCCGGCGGCGCGCTGGTTTCCACCGTCGAGGTCACTGCGGCCACGGTGCAGCGAGGCGACATCATCCAACTCGGCGGTCAGGCCTGCCGAGTGAGCGACCTCTTCCAGCTCCCCCAGGGGGCCAAGCAACTGGTCTTCGAGTCGGGCGAACTGCTGGCCATACACGCCCGTACCCGGCTCACCGCCCTGCGACTGCTGAGAAGGCGGTGACCCGCTCCGTGCCCCGACGCCATCACGACATCGCAGACGACCTACGCCACCAGATCACAACGGGCAGCATCAAGCCTGGCGAACGCCTCCCGTCGGAAACTGGCCTGGCCGCCCGGTACAGGGTCAGCACGGTGACCCTGCGACGCGCTCTCGCCGTGCTCCAGGGCGAAGGACTCGTCGAGAAGATCCACGGCAAGGGCAACTACGTCCGTCGCCCCCGCCGCAAGATCATGTACGTCAGCGGCTGGGGCACGCTGGACCCCTGGACCGCCGCTGAGCCAACGTTGCGCATCACAGTTCGCAGCGCCACGGTTCCGGCCTCCGTGCAGCTGACGACGTTGCTGAAGGTGCCAACGGGCAGCCCTCTCGCGGAGTACACCTGCCTCAGCCTCGAACAGGGGTCGCCTCACGGCCTGGCCCGCATCTACATCCCGCGCGACCTGGCCCCGGCCGGAATCCTCGACAACGACTCCGTGTGCCGGGAGGCAGCCACGAGATTCGCCGTCCTCGGCCCGTCGCCGGCCACCATCCGAGAGACGGTCTGCGCCCGATCTCCCACCCCAGACGAAGCGTCGGCCCTCCGCATCGGCAACAACATGGCCGTTCTCTCGATCACGCGCATCGCCACCGACGCCACCGGTCGCGTCGTTGAAGCCGCGCTCCTGGCCTTCCCAGGAGACCGAGTCGACGCCGTCTTCACCGCCCACCACGTGCTCAACGAGAGGCCAACCCAAGGATGACAACACCGAACGAACTTCGGCTCCTCCCGTGGTCGGGCCCCGGGGACAAGCCCTGCTACCTGAGCACTGACGACCCGGACGGCTACATGTCCCGGCTCGCAGACGACATCGAAGCGGCCCAACTCGGCACGGCCCGCGAACTGTTGGACGAGGCCTCAGAAGCTCTCGACAACGAGGACACGTCCCATGACGAGATGCGGTGCCTGGTCAGAGAGCTGACCGGGGCTCTGCGGGACATCTTCCGCGTCGCAACGAGCCGCGGTCGCCGCCAGCCAACAAGCGATCCGCGTGAGTCCGCCTATTGATCTACGGCCCGCCGACCAGCACAGCAAGAGAGGCCCATGGCATCTGACCAGATCAGATGCCATGGGCCTCTGGCCCTATTCGGCGACTTCCGTCGACCTTGGACGTCTGAGGACCGCTTCGTCCCGAAGCAACTTGGGTGGGGGTGGTGCCTTGGGATGGGGTGCCTCTTACCTGCGCTGATAGTCGGTAGACGTTCAAGCTTGTTCGCCGTTGTTCGTGGGCGTTGTCACGCAGTTAGACACTCGCCCCGTTGCTGCCGCCAGAGATCTGGCGCCAGCTCCTCAACAACCCGGGGCACGACACAAGGCAGTTGTCATTGACCGCGGTTCGCTGTACCAACTGGTGCGCATCTGGCGCCAGCCTTCCGCGGCTACGGGCTACGGGCTACCGCCCCGCCGGGCTGCGGGTCATCGTTCCGTGATCGACTTGGCAGCCCCAAGATCAAGGCGCATGAGGGTGCGGAGCGCGGCTACGGCGGCATCGAACCTCTCCTCCAAATCCGCATATGCCGCGTCGTCGACCGAGGCACCTGCCGCGAGCAGGTCTCGGGTATCCCTCAGGACCACGAAGGCTGATCGTGCGGCGTCCACGATCTCCGGTGGTGCGACGATGGCCAACTGATGACGGATCTCGTACGCGCCAGGCGTCAGGAACACTTCACGGACTTTTCGCGTTCGCTCGGCGGTTGGGATGTCCTCCTGGGCGCACTCATTGAGCGCTGTGCGGATCCGTGAGAGCGCAGCGGTGTAGTCGGCATACAACTGCCTTCGCACATCGAGGTCCTGGCCGGCACGATCCCTGCGCCACCTGGCCCGATCGGCCAACAAGGTGGAGCCAACCCCGATTGCCGCACCAAGTGCCGTACTGACCAGCGGTATCCACTCCATGACAGGAGAGGCTAGAACCTTCGCCCGTCGGCCGCCCGGCAGTTATGACTCACGGCTGTAGCCCGCGTTGTTACGGAGCTTGGGAATCATGGGTGATCGAGGCTCGAACGGGCCTCTGGTCTGCGCGAGCAGAGGGTGGCACGCCTGGGCAGTCCGCTGTCAGCCTCTGTCGTCGACCGCTGTTTACCGACCCTTGTGGCACGGTTCTGGCACGGACGGCTGTCTTCTGATTCTCAGCTCTAACCACACGCCACGACTGATGAGCGTTCTTTCGGCCGGAGATGTAGATAGGCCCGGGCGCCATGTGGTCACCCGGGCCCGCCTGTCTGCGGTCACACGATGTGAACGCGTTCCAAGTTGCCCTGCTCGTCTCGTAGGAGCACTTCCTTGCCATCCTCCATCTGTTCGGCAAGGAAGCCATACACCTGCACCGAGCGGTTGATGGCGTCCGTCTTGGACAGGCCGGTAGTCCTCATCAACGTGGCGACCGCTTGAACAGCTGCTGCGATGAGGGTCACGGTAAAGCGCTCGCTCTCGCGCACGGCTTGCAGGCCGCTTGAACGAGTCACGTGCACCATCCTCTCTGTAAGGTCCCCCGGCTGCTCTTTTTCGTCCCATTTGACCTCAGAGATCACATCCCTGGCCTTCTGTCTGCCCCCCGGGTGACCTCCATCATCGCATGCGCCAATCAATCACGCACCAGATTGGTGCGTTAAACGCACCAAAACTTTGGGTTACGGGTGCAGTGCGGGTCGCGACGGGAGTATGCTCGCCGCAAGCAGAGCTCGGATCCACCGGGCTCGCTGGCAGCTCGTCGTTGGCAGCTCGGATACGCCGAGCTCGCTGAGGCGCTGTCGACGGAGCTCGGATCCACCGAGCTCATTCGCTACTGGGGGTAGCAAATGTTGGTTACATCGCCTGCACTCACCGTCGATCTCCAGGGGGGTTCGCCCTAGACGGGCAACCCTCCTCGATCACGTGGTGAGTCCCGCGGCGATCGTGGCTGATCTAGTGGGCCATGCCCTCTGATCCGCTGCGTCCACCGAGCGCGAACCTGATGCTCGGTTTGCCCTAAGGGACGAAAGGATCCACCACCCGTGTCGGATGGCGTCATCCCGGCAGAGTTGCCGGAAGACGAGGAACAGCCCTCGGAACGATCCGAGGTTCGCATCAGGACTAGCCAGGAGGAGGAGCTGGAGGCGCCCACGATGGGCGCATCGGTGACTTTCAAGATCGAGAGGCTAGGCGCGGAGGCTGGGATCGAAGTCCCTCCCGAGAACGCCGATCAGTTGATCGCCATCTCCCCCATATTGTTGGGAATGGTGAGCTCCACCGCTGGACCGATCATCCTGCTTCAGGCCATTGCGAACCTGGAGATGCACTGGAGCGCGAAGTTTGCTCTGGCGCTGATCCTGGCGGTCATCCCGATCGTCTACGTGTTCCTGGGCAACCGACGCAACGAGGCCTGACCTCGGAGCGCAACCCCCAGCCCCTTCTCAGGTACGTGTGCCATCAATGCTGGGCCCTGCAAATGTAGGGCCCAGCATTCTCTGCTCGGGAACGGTTCTTCGAGGGCCGCGATGAGCTTCCGGGCAACTGCCCTGGATCTGTTGACCAACACCCGTAGCTCCCATCCCGTCCGCCTTCGACCCACACACCGTGGAGCGGTCGTGGTTCAGGGCGTCAAGGTGGAGCGCGCCACTGTACGAACGACCTTGACGCCCTGGGCCGCGACTGCTCGGCTCTGCCTGGGTCGAAGGTGGTCGGGATGGGAGCTTCACGACGCTCGCCCCGCTCCGGCCGGCACTCGCGAACGGCGCCCCGTCCATCCCGGAGTCTGAGCGCCCCCGCCGGAGGCATCATTGTGACGCAGTGGAGCCGACTGCCCCAGCCAGAGTGGGCTTCTTCCCCACCATGGTGCTCGCTCCAGCCGCGCGACCGGCGTAGCCGGGGCCAGAGCGGGCCGAAGGCAGGAGCGTCAGGCCCCGGCGGTGAGCCGGGGAGCGCGCGGCGAGCGGAGCGAGCCGCCTTGATGAAGTAGAGAAAGTCTTATCCCGCTGAGGTGAGCTGCTTGCCGTCGTGGCTCCGCACGTGAGGGCCGTTGCCGTCCAGGGCGTCCAGCAGACGGACCGCGTAGACCTCTGCCATGCGCTCGCTGACCTGGTCGGGTGTGAGCCAGGAGACGGCGGTCGACTCGCTTGAGGTGCGCTCGGTGCCGCCGGAGGGCTTGCAGCGGAAGACTAGAGCGACGATGCCTCGGGTCGTGTTCTTGTAGACGCCGGTGAGCTGGTCCACTTCGACGTGGATGCCTGTCTCTTCCCAGACCTCGCGGGCAACGCCGGCCTCGGGTGTCTCGTTGAGTTCGAGGATGCCGCCAGGAAGCTCCCAGGTGCCGTTGTCGGCTCGGCGGATCGCCAGGAGGCGGCCGTCCTCGCGCACCACTACTCCGGCGACGGACACGGAGTGCAGGGGAGTGGGTGTCGCTTCCTGTGATTGACTCATGTAGAGGAGCATAGGAGGCAGGGAAGGACTATGGGAACTGCGGCGGGAGGGGCCGGTTCCGGTCCTCGGTATGTGCAGATCGCTGATGACCTCGTGCAGCAGATCCGGGCAGGGGTCCTCAAGGCCGGCGACATGGTGCCGAGCGAATCCGAGCTGGTGGACCGCTACGGCGTCTCCGGCGGGACGATCCGTAAGGCCATGGTCGAGGTACGGGCGAGTGGGCTCGTCGAGACCAGGCATGGCAAGGGCTCGATTGTGAAGGACCGGCCCCCCGTACGGCACCGCTCCTCCGATCGGTTCCGGCGCTCGCTCCGGCAAGGTGGCCAGGCCGCCTACCTCGCGGAGTCCGCACAGTCCGGCGCCACCGCGAAAGTCAGCGTCCTCTACATCGGTCCCATGGACGCGCCCGAGGACGCCGCCGAGCGGCTGGGTGTCCCCGCCGGTACGCAGGTGTTGGCCCGCCGGCGCCTCTACTTCCGCAACGGCACCCCGGTGGAAACCGCCTCGTCGTACCTGCCCTGGGACGTGGTGAAGGAGATTCCCGAGCTGTTCGCCGAGAACCCCGGTGGCGGTGGCATCTACGCCCGACTCGAAGACCACGGGCATGAGTTCGCGGAGTTCGTCGAGACGCTGCAAGCGCGCCCGGCCTCGAAGTCGGAGGCGTCGGAACTGGCGCTCAGCCCTGGCGCGCCCGTGGTTCACCTGATCCGGGAGGCCCGTACGACCGCGGGTCGGGTGGTCGAGGTGTGCGACACGCTCATGGCCGCTGACCAGTTCGTTTTCGAGTATCGGATTCCTGCCGACGACTGACGTCCGCTCAACTTCCCGCAACCCGTCGTGAGTTCTTCTTCGCGGCGGGTTGACTCATGTACAGGAGTCAGGCACTCTTCTTCATGTCACTCATATACATGAGTGATGGAGTTCAGCATCTATAGAGGAGTGATCTGCTGTGCGTCAGATTCCCGTCGACACCTCCAGCGCTGTCGTGATGGTCGCCAAGATTCCGCAGGTCAAGGTCCGTGACCGCCGCACCGGTGAGATCGCCACCGACATGGAGACCGGTGCTCAGCTCATGACCGTGGACGTGATGTTCGCGGCGAACGAGGAGGTGGAGATCCTGTCCGTCACCGTTCCGGAGCCCGGGATCACCGGTGAGCTGGCCATGGGTACGCCGGTCGCGCTCACCGGCCTGGTCGCCCGTCCGTGGGAGAACGACTTCAACGGCCAGCGGCGGCACGGCATCGCGTTCCGCGCGGTCGCGGTCACCTCGCTCGCCGACGTCGCCACCACAGGGTCGAAGGCGGCCTGATCATGACCGCCTTCACGGTCGCTCTGGTGCTGGTCGTCGCCGCTGCGGGTCTCCTGCGGTGGCGGCGGCCCGCCTGGTACTGGCTGGGCTTCGGGGTCACTCTGGCCGCGCTGCGGGTCTTGGTCCGGTACCGCTCGGTCATGGACGCGTGCGGGTTGACCGTTCCGCCGGCGCGTTGGCGGTTATCTCTGGCTCGGGCCACCAACCAGCCGATACCTGAACCCCGCCCACCGCGTATCCGACGACTGTGGCCGACTCGCACCGGCCTGGTCCTCCGACTCAAGCTCCGTCCCGGGCAGGACGTCTTCGACATCGCTGCGGCCTCGGACCGGCTTCGGCACTCGTTCTCGATGTTCGGCGTGACCTCGCGTGAGGTGCGGTCCGGTGTCGTCGAGGTGCGGATGACCGGATACGACGTGCTCAAGCGGGTGCAGATGCCTGCTGAGACGGAGACCCGGCCGATGCGGGTACCGGTCGCCCTTCGGGAGGACGGGTCGGTGCACTACCGCGACTACCGCGCGAACCCTCACGCCCTCACCCTCGGTGCCACGGAGTCCGGCAAGTCGGTCTACCAACGCAACCTGGTCGCCGGCCTTGCTCCTCTGGACGTTGCCCTCGTCGGCATCGACTGCAAACAAGGGGTCGAACTCTTCCCGCTGGCAAGCAGGTTCTCAGCGCTGGCCGACAGCCCGGACACCGCTGCCGAACTCCTCGATGCACTCGTGGCGCGGATGGCGGACGTCTACCGCCTCATCCGTACCCAGCAGCGCATCACCGTCGATGTGCCGGACGCGGAGATCGCCGCCGACATCTGGGACCTGCCTGAGGAGCTCCGCCCGACCCCGGTCGTCGTCCTGGTCGACGAGGTGGCCGAACTCGCCCTGTACGCAACGAAGGAGGAGGAGAGGCGGCGAGACCGCATCATCACCGCCCTGGTCCGTCTCGCACAGCTCGGCCGCGCCGCCGGTATCTACCTCGAAATCTGCGGACAGCGCTTCGGCTCCGAACTCGGCAAGGGCATCACCATGCTCCGCGCCCAACTCACCGGCCGCACCGCCCACCGTCTCAACGACGAGACCTCCGCCAACATGGCCTTCGGCGACATCGCCCCGGACGCGGTCCTCGCCGCCATCCAGATTCCCGCCGAACTGCGAGGCCTTGCTATCGCGGGAGACTCGTCCGGCGGCTGGCACCGCATCCGCGCTCCGCACACCTCGCTCCGCCAGGCCGTGAACCTCTGCAACCGGTACGCCGACAGGACCCCGGACCTGCCCGAGCTGGCCCCTTTCCGGCCCACCACCGGCACCGCCACCGAGCTTGTGCCATCGGCGAAGGCTTCTCCGGCCACCGCCTGATCTCTCCCCCCACTCGGTAGGCGTGACCGTCTTCGCGCCGAGTCCCTACCACTGCCATGCCCAGAGAAGGGAGAACCGCCATGTGCCCCGACTGCGAGGACTTCGCCCGGACCGTGCTTCTGCTCGGCCAACTCGCCCTGTACGCCGACATGGCCGGCGCCGACCTCGACTTCGTGGACGTCGTCAGCCCGTCCCTCGCCGTGTCGCTGCCGGAGCCGCCGGGCACGTTCCCGGACGACTCCGACCCCGCTGAGGACTCCTGATGGGCGCCCGGCACGGTCTCCGGATCGACGCGGTGTTGATCCAGGCGGTCATCGCCGGAGCTCTGTCCTTCGCCCACCTGCACGACCTCGCCGCCGCGGCCGGACAGGACGGCTGGAAGGCATGGGCCTACCCGGTCAGCGTCGACCTGCTCCTTGTCGCCGCCTGGCGTCGGCTGCGCAGTGAGGGCCCGTCCCGGTTGGCCTGGTGCTGGTTCCTGATCGCCCTGTTCGCCTCGCTCGGCGCCAACGTCGCCACCGCCGGGTTCCTCGACCTGGCCGATCCGCCGGCCCCGCTCCGGCTCGGCATCGCCGGATGGCCCGCACTCGCCTTCCTCGGCGGCACTCTCCTCGCCCACTCGTCGCGGAAGCCGGAGCCAGCTCCGCCAGCCGCCGTCACGGAGACAAAGGACGTCGGGCCGACGCGTGTGCCTGACGCGGCCCCGATCCCATCCCAAGCCGATGAGCCCCCAGCGACAACGGCCCTGTCCTCGCCACCGGCCCCCTCCCCGGATACGCCCGTTCCCGCCGTGCTGATCGACCACGCCCGCAAGGTCGCCGACGAGTACCGCACCCGCACCGGATCACCGATCGACACCGACACCCTCCGCTCCCGCCTCGGCGTTCCGCCCCACCTCGCCGACGCCATCGCCGCCCGCCTCAGCTGACCGCAAAGGAGAACTGAGATGACCCACGATCCCGCCGACCTGACCGTGGCCGACTACCTCGACGGAGCGCGTGAGATGGCCGCAGCCGGACGCCCCTTCCTGGCCCACCTGCTCGCCGAGGAAGCCGCACGACGCGTCGACGACCCGGCCACCGCCCGAAGCCTCCGCGCCCAGTACACCGACCCGACGACCGACAGGGGCTGACCGGCATGCCCGCCCGCGACAGCTTCCACTCCGTGATGCGTATCGGCCCCGTACAGATCGGCACCCACCGCGACCGCACCGGCCGCACCGTCCACGCCGCCGTCTGCACTGCCGACCGCTGCGGCTGGTCCGCCGACTACTCCAGCCGGACCGCCGCCCAACTCGCCGCCCGTACCCACCGCTGCACCGTCCGTTAGGAGACAGCGTCCATGGACGTCCCCCTTTGGATCGCCCTGCTGGTCGTCGGCTACCTCGGCATCAAGCTCTTCCGCCCGCCGGCGTGGCTGATCTGCGTGCTCCTCCTCGGCGGCTACCTCCTCGCCGACAGCCTCTTCGCCTCGGTCATCGACACCGCCGTCAAGTAGCCCGCGCCCGGGAGAGGAGAACCACCCATGTTCCAGCCCAAGATCCCGACCATGCCGCAGCCCTCGGGCCTGGTCACCCCACCCGCCGTCATCCAGCCGACCACCATCACGCCGGGCACGCCTGCCCCGGCACCCGCCGCCCCTCCGCCGACCCGTCCGGTCGTACAACTCACCCCCGGCACCGCGGTCGCGCTCGTCGGTGCCGGCACTGCCGTCGTCCTGGTCGTCGGCACCGTCCTGGTCTCGCTGCTCCTGGCGGTCGCCGTCACCAGCGCATCGGTCGCCGTCTGCGCGGTCGTCCTGCGCTCCCTGATCGCGTCCGACGCCAAACGCCGCTGACCGGCCCCGGGCGGCCTCGATACCGCCAAGCATCCGCCGCCCGGGAGCCGTGCCCACCGATCGATCTCGCAACCGGAAGGAACCCCCAGCATGGCCCACCGGCCCTCACCCTCGAAACAGAAGCGGTCCACGCCCGCCCCACAGCTCGACCCGACCGTCCTCGGGGACGTCCTCCGGGTGGCCTCGGCCTCCGACTACACCCGCTGGGAGGACCAGATCCGCCGCACCGGCGGCTGTGCCGACCCCGTCCACCTGAGCGGCTGGGTAACCCACAAGGACAAGACCACCGGCGAGACCCTGCACCGCTACTCGACCGCGTACGAGCCGGGCGGGCGTCTCCGCATCGCCTGCGGCAACCGCCGCGCCTCCCGCTGCCCCTCCTGCGCCTGGACCTACGCGGGCGACACCTACCACCTGATCCGCGCCGGCCTCGCCGGAGACGACCGCCGCGACATCACCGCCGCCGTCCGCGACCACCCGCGCGTATTCGCCACCCTCACCGCACCCTCGTTCGGCCCTGTCCACAACCGCCCCGACCGGGGCACCTGCCGGTGCGGCACGGCACACGCCTCGGACTCCGCGGACCTGGGCTCCGCCCTTGACCCGGAGACCTACGACTACGCGGGCGCCGTGCTCTTCAACAACCACGCCGGGGAGCTCTGGCAGCGCTTCACCACCCGACTCCGCCGCGAACTCGCCATCCACGCGGGCATCCCACGCCGTGAGCTGGGTGACCATCTCCGCGTCTCCTTCGGCAAGGTCGCCGAATTCCAGAAGCGCGGAGCCCTCCACTTCCACGCCGTCGTACGTCTCGACGGCCCGGAGGGACCTTGCACTCCGCCGCCCTCTTGGGCCACGGTCGATCTCCTCACCGACGCGATACGAGCCGCAGCCGCGCACTCGTACACGTCGGTCTCCGTCCCGGCTGCCGGTGAACAGTCGGCCCGGACCTTCCAATGGGGACGACAGCTCGACGTCCGCCCGGTCAAGGCCTTCGGCGACGGTTCAGATGTCACCGAACAGGCCGTCGCCTCGTACGTGGCCAAGTACGCCACCAAAGCCGCCGAGAACACCGGCACCCTGGACCGCCGTATCGGTGAGCTCGCCGAACTCGACCGCCACCGCGTTCCCGATCACACCCGTCGGCTCATCACCGCATGCCGTGAGCTCGACAGCCTCTATCCGGACCGACGTCTCTGGGCCTGGGCCCACATGCTCGGCTTCCGCGGCCACTTCTCGTCCAAGTCCCGCACCTACTCCACCACCCTCGGCGCCCTCCGTCAGGAACGCGCCGACTACCGCGCCGCCCAGGAAGCGCCTGCTCTCGGCCTCGCCGACCGCGAACCGGACACCGTCCTCGTCCTGACCGACTGGCAGTACGTAGGCCACGGGCACACCCCCGGCGAAGGAGCTCTCGCCGCCACCATCGCCCGTGATCTCCAAACCAACCGCGAGACCGCCCGCGAAGCCCGGTATGACGCTCTGGAAGGGACAGCTGCATGACCACCACCGTGATCGAGCGCAAGTGGCACTCCACCACCGAGGTCGCCGAGATGCTCGGCTTCGGGCTCTCCAAGACGAAAATGCTCGTGCTCACCGGGGAGATCCGTTCCGTGAAAGTCGGTCGCAACCGCCGCATCCTCCCGGCCTGGGTGGACGAGTACATCCAGCGCGTCTCCGCCGACGCCGAAGGGTGGGCAGCATGACCGGCAAGCGCGGCAACGGAGAGGGCTCCATCTACCCGTACAAGAACGGCTTCGCGGCCTACGTCTGGGTGACCAAGCCGGACGGGAAGCGCGCAAGGAAGTACGCGTACGGCAAGACCCGCGAAGAGGTCCACGACAAGTGGCTGGCCCTCCACGCGGAAGCGAAGAAGGGGCCAGTGGCCACCCGGCACCGCACCCTCGACGCCTTCCTGGCGTACTGGCTCGACTCGATCGTGAAGCCCAACCTCGCCCCGCTGTCCTACGTCTCGTACGAGGGGTACGTCAGGCTCTACATCACCCCTCACCTCGGCTCCAAGCGGCTCGACAAGCTCACCGTCCGGGATGTGCGCGAGTGGCTGACCAAGCTGGGCACCGTCTGTCAGTGCTGCGCCCAGGGGAAGGACGAGAAGAGGGCGGCTGCTCGACGGAAGTGCTGCGCGGTCGGAGACTGCTGCGAGTCGTACCCGTCCCGCCGGGTGATCCAGGCATCCCGCGACGCTCTGCGGGCTGCCCTGACGCATGCGGTCACAGAGGAGGAGATCGGTAAGAACGTCGCCTCGCTCGTGAAGGTGCCGAAGCCTCGTCGACGCCGGATCAAGCCGTGGTCTGTTGCTGAGGCCGGCCAGTTCCTCGCGGACGCTGCCGCTCGCGATGACCACCTCTTCGCAGCCTGGGTTCTTGTGCTGACGCTCGGCCTGAGACGCGGGGAGGTTCTGGGGCTTACGTGGAAGTCCATCGACTTCGAGGCCGGCGAACTGTACGTGGACCACCAGATCCAGCGGGCTGGCAGGCAGATCCTCCACCGCGAGACCAAGACCGAAGACTCTGACGACTTCCTGCCCCTGCCGTCCCTCTGCCTGAAAGCCCTACGGATGCACCGGGCTCAGCAGGTCGGCGACCGGACGGCCGCGGGCGAACTCTGGCAGGACGCGCACGGCCTGGTGTTCACCACCAAGTACGGCACTCCGATCGAGCCGGGGAACCTCACCCGGATGTTCGCACTTCGGGCCCGCCGCGCCGGCCTCCGGGTCATCCCGCTGCGGAACACGCGGCACACATGCAGTTCGCTCCTGGTCGCGCTCAAAGTGCACCCGAAGATCGCTCAGCGAATCCTTCGGCACTCACAGATCGCCATGACGATGGAGGTCTACGCCGAGGCCAGCGAGGAAGAGGTACGCGCCGCGATCGGCAAGCTGTCCGACGCGATGGGCGGTACCGGCTGACACGGTTGCTGTACTTCGCTGCTGTACGGGCAACGCGAGAGGCCCCCAGGATTTCTCCTGGGGGCCTCTGGCCTGCTGTGCACTCGGCAGGATTCGAACCTGCAACCTTCTGATCCGTAGTCAGATGCTCTATCCGTTAAGCTACGAGTGCGTGTCCTCGGCCGGGGCCTCGGTCCCGCCCCCCCGGGGTTTTTCTCCCCGGTCGGCGTTGCGAGAACAACATTACATGACCTGCGCCGTGACGCGAAATCCATTAGCCGCACCCCGCCTGACCTGGCAAAACACCGTTCAGGCGGGGGTTTCCCGAGCCGGGTACGCCCGAAGCCCCGTGCCTGGGGCACGGGGCTTCGGGTTCCTGCGGAGGCGGAGGGATTTGAACCCTCGATGGGTTTTAAAACCCAAACCGCATTAGCAGTGCGGCGCCATAGACCGGACTAGGCGACGCCTCCAGCACACCCCGCGCGAACGCGAGTGGTGCGTGCAGATGATGACACATTCGAGCGCGCTGTCACCAATCGCCGCCCACGGTACTAGGCAGGTGGGCGGCGAGGCAAAGCACTTAGGGAGGTGTCGGGGCCGGCCGGTCGAGGACGTGGGGCCAGGGGGCCGTCCGGACGGTTGTTCCGGTCGGCCCCCCATGAGTTGCGCAACGTGCGGGCGTAAGGAGCGTTAGAGAGGACGAGGGCTCCGCCCTCCGTCCGTCACCCCCGTGTGTGCCCGTGCGCGCCCCCACCCGGCGGCGCGTGCGCGGCAGACCGGCGCGCTCCTGGGCGCGCCAGAACATCAGGAGCCCCGCATGCTGCGCCGTCTCACTCTCGCCGCTGTCGCGTCCCTCGCCGCGCTGTCCGCCGCGGCGCCCGCCGCCACCGCCGTGTCCCCTCTTGTACCGCTGCCCCCGCTCCCCGTGCTCCAGGGGGACTGGCCGCTGGAGCAGGACACGCGGACCCGCCTCACCGTGACGGTCTCGGAGTCCGGCAATCCGTCGGCCGACGGGGTCTTCGAGCTGGAGTGCGGTCCGGCGGGCGGCAGCCACCCCGCCGCCCAGCGGGCCTGCGATCTGCTGGACGAGGCCGCGGGGTCGGGGGACAACCCCTTCGTGGCGACCGACCGCAACGCCATGTGCACCCAGCAGGCCGGCGGCCCGGCCGCCGCGCGGGTCCAGGGCACCTGGCAGGGGGAGAACGTCGACGCGCGGTTCAGCCGGGCCAACGGCTGCGAGATCTCGCGCTGGAACAACCTCGTGCCGGTTCTCCCGTCCGCCAGGTAGCCGGTTCGGCGGGGCGTGCGCCGGGAGACTCCGGCCGGCGGGAGGGCGTGCACCGGGGCGCACAGCAGCCGCCCGAAAGGCTTCCAGGCCGTTTTCCAGGGGCACTTCGGGTCGGCTGCCGGCGCACACCGCAATCCGTCGACGCACGTCAGAGGGGGCGCTCGCGGTGACGTCATAGGCCACCGGCGTACACCGTGTGCACAGAACCTTGGTGAGAGCTCCCCCTCATCCGCCGCCCGCCATGCGCTCCCTGCCTTTAGACTCCTCCAGTGACAGCCTGAGGCCCGAGGGGCAGGATGGGGCCCGCTGTCGGCAAGGTGCGGTATTCAGGGAGGAAGCGTCTCGTGAGCAGCAGGCCATCCCGAGGCGCTGCTCGCCTCGCAGCCATACTCGACGCCCTCCCGGACGGGCTCCTGCTCGTCAACTGCAACGGCACGGTCGTCAACGCCAACACCATCGCCCTCGAGATGTTCGAGACCCCGGGCACGGCGCTCGTCGGCCGCGGGCTGCTCGATCTGCTTCCGGAGTTCGACTCCAGGCTGATCCCGGGGTCGATGCGCAGGCCGGAATCTGCGGACGAGCAGGGCAGGACCAAGCCGACGCGGATGATCGCGCGCCGGACCGACGGCACCGACTACCCCGTCGAGGTCACCAGTGCCTCGCTGGACAGCGGCCAGGCCGGGTACAACGACATCCACTCCAGCTACACCGGCGACGAGCTGCTCATGCTCGTCGTGCGGGACCTCTCGGGCACCGTCGACACCGAGGCCGAGCTGGCCCGTTCGCAGCGCCAGACGGAGATGATCCTGCGCGCCGCCTCCGAGGGGGTCGTCGGCACCGACACGGACGGCCGCGTCGTCCTGGTCAATCCCGCGGCCGCCCAGATCCTCGGCTTCCGCGCCAGCGACCTCGGCGGCCAGGAGCTCCACCCGCTGATCCTGCACTCGCGGGCGGAGGGCGGGGACTTCCCGTACGAGGAGTCGCCGCTCGCCGACACCCTGAGGTCCGGGCGCAAGCACCGGGTGCGCGGGCAGGTCCTCTGGTCCAAGAGCGGTGCGCAGGTGCCGGTCGATCTGACCACCGCGCCGGTGCGGGACGGCGACCAGCTGGTCGGCGCCGTCATGACCTTCACCGACCGCAGGCCCCACGAGGAGCTGACGCAGCAGCACGCCGAGGAGATCTCCGGGCTGACCGAACGGCACGCGGCAGAGATCGCCGAGCTCACCGAGAGCCACCGTGCCGAGGTCGCGGCGCTCGCCGAGAGCCGTGAGGCCGAAGTCGCCGCGCTCACCGAACAGCACGCGGCCGAGTCGGCGGACCGGACCGAGCGGTACGCCTCCGAGCTGGAGGAGCAGGCGGAGCGCCTCGCGGGTCTCGACGCCCGGCACACCCAGCTGACCGCCGTACTGGGCGAGTCCCTGCGCGGGCCGCTGGAGGAGCTGCGGGGCGAGCTCTCGGCCCTCGCCGCCGACCCGGCCGGCCAGCTCTGGCCCGAGGCCAACCAGATCCTGCACCACCTCGCCGCTGGCTACGCGCGCATGACGACCCTCGTCGACAACGTACTGAGCTACCAGCGCCTGGACACCGGCGCCGAGGATCTCGTCAAGCAACCGGTGCTGCTCGACGCGGTCGTGACCGCGGGCATCGACGGAGCGGTCGAGCTGATCGGTCCGGGGCGGGCGCAGTTCGCGGTCCACGCACCACCGATCGAGGCCGAGGTCGACGCGGGCCGGCTGATCACGGCGCTCGCCCATCTCGTCGCGGACGTGGCCGGTGTCGACTCGACCGGCAAGACGCGCCCGGTGCCGGGCGGCGGCTACGTGGACTCCACGGTCGTCGTGGCCGCGGCGCAGCGCGGCGACGTCGTACGGATCGAGGTGCGCGGCCCGTTCGCCGGTGGCGACCCGGTGCACGTGCCGATCGTGCGCGGGATCGTGCGGGCCCACGGCGGCGTGCTCCAGACGCACGAGATGCCGGGGATGAGCGGCAGCGCGTACGTCCTGGAGGTGCCACTCGGAACGGGCTCCGGGGCCGTCGCGCCCGAGCCGCTCCCCGTGCCCGAGGAAGCCGCCGTACCGGAGTCCGCGCCCCAGCCCGCCCAGGGCGGCCGTCGCCGGGCGCGCAGGGGGTCGACGGACGCCTTCCTGGACGGTCCCGTCGACGGCGGGGCGGCCGGTCCGGAGACCGGTGACACCGCGGCCGCGGAGCCGACGGGGCGGCGCAGGGCACGCCGTGAGTCCACGGACCCGCAGGAGCAGCAGCAGGTACAGGAGATGACCCCGCCTCAGCGGAGCGAGGGTTCGGGCCGCAGGCGCGGCCGGCCCAGCCCCGCGGAGACGGGCGCGGAGGCCGCGGCGGACCAGCCCCGACAGGCTCTGGCGCTCCCCGCGGCAGCCCCGGCACCCTCGGAGGGCGCCGTCGTGACGGCGGCGGAGGGCGCGCAGGGAGGTGGCGGCCGCCCGCAGCGCGGCCAGACGGTGCCGCCCCAGGGGGTGCCGCAGAACGCTTCCGGGCGCCAGGGCCAGGGCAGCGGTGGCCGTCCCGCCCTGCCCGCCCTCGCATCGGCCGAGGCCCCCGCGCAGCAGGTTCCTCCGCACCAGGCGTCCTCGCAGCAGGAGCAGGCACAGCAGCCCGGAGGACGCCGGGCGCGGCGGGCTCTCGCCGCAGCGCAGGAACGCGCCGCAGCGGCCGAGCCCTCGGGCCCCCGGACCGCCTTCGCGCTGCCCCCGGCCGCGGCGGACCGGATCCCGCCGATCGCTCCGGGCTCACCCGTCATGGCACCGCCGTCCCTCGTCGCACCGGCCTCCCCCGCCCCGCAGCAGGCCCCGGCGGCACCCAGGTCGGCACCGCCCGGCGCGCGGCCGGTCCCGGCCGCGGACGGCCCGCTGCCCGAGCGCCACGACGCCGTACGCACCGCGCCGGAGGCGGACCACACCCCGCCGCAGCCTCATCCCGTGCCGTCCGGGCGCCGCAGGGCACGGCCGGCGGAGGCCCCGCAGGAGCCGCAGGCCCGGCCCGGCCATCCGGTTCCCGGACAGCCGCTGCCCGCCGTTCCGCCGCAGCCCGACTGGGCACGGAGCGGCGACACGGGGCAGGTTCCCACCGCTCCGGCGCCCGAGGGCGACATGCCCTCGGCCGGCGACGGGTCCTGGACGGGCCCCGGCACCACCGCCCACACCACGGGCGACGCCACCCCGGCCGGTCCCGCACCCGCGCCGGAGCCCGCGCCCGTGCCCGCCCCGGAACAGCATCCTGCCGACGACGACGCTCCGGCCCCCGTCCCGGACGCGCGGCGCCGGCCGCTGCCCGCGGAGGCGCCGATGCCGGAGTCGTCGGACTCGACCCAGGGCCGTGCCTTCAGCGTGCGGACCCTGGGGCAGGGCGTGCCGTTCGCACAGCACCTCGCGCACCAGCAGAACCAGACGCTCGGCGGTGCCGGACGGCGCCGCAAACTCGCCGCCCCTCCTGAGGCCGAGCGCCCGGCCGCGCCCGCCACGGCGCCCGTGCCGCCGCAGCCCGCCCCGGCCCCTGTTCCGCCGCAGCCCGGCGGCACCGTGCAGGGCTCCGGATCGGGCCGGCTGATGTCCTCGCCCGCTTCCGAGGGGCGCGCGTACGCGATAGGGGCCCCCGACGAGGGCGCCGAGGGCCCGGAGCCGCTGGACGGCCCCGGTGGCGCCGTCGAGGTGGCCAACCGCCCGCAGCCGCGGCCCGTCGACGACGAACTGCCCCCGGAGCCGCTGGACAACCCGCGCCGGCTGCTGGTCTGGCCCGCCCCGGACGTCTCCACGCAGCAGGCTCTCAGCGACCGCGGCTACCGGCCGGTGATCGTGCACTCCCGCGAGGAGGTCGACGCCCAGATCGCGGCGTTCCCCGCCGCGCTGTTCGTGGATCCGCTGACCGGGCCGATCACCCGTACGGCGCTGCAGTCGCTCCGTCAGGCGGCCGTGGCGGCGGAGGTCCCGGTGCTGGTGACGGCCGGTCTGGGACAGGCGACCAGGGAAGCGGCGTACGGCGCCGACCCGGCCGTGCTCCTCAAGGCGCTCGCCCCGCGCGACAGCGACCAGCATCCGCCGAGGGTCCTGGTGATCGAGGAGCACGAGGAGATCGCGCTGGCGCTGACGGAGACGCTGGAACGGCGCGGCATGCAGGTCGCGCGCGCGTCCGGCGACAGCGAGGCCGTCGACCTCGCGACCCGGATGCGGCCGAACCTGGTGGTGATGGACCTGATGCAGGTACGCCGCCGGCGCGCCGGGATCATCGACTGGCTCCGCGCGAACGGCTCGCTCAACCACACACCGCTGGTCGTCTACACCTCGGCCGGCATGGAGGAGTCGGATCTGCCCAGGCTCGCCGCCGGTGAGACGGTGCTCTTCCTCGCCGAGCGCTCGACGAGCGACGAGGTGCAGTCCCGGATCGTGGATCTGCTGGCGAAGATAGGGACGAACTGACGGCCGGAGGCCGGTGGACGCGTACGACGAGGGCGGTACGGGAAACCCGTACCGCCCTCGTCGTGTGCCATGACCCCACAGGGGCGGGGGCTTCCCGGCTCAGAGCTGCGTGATGTCCAGCTCCCCGTCGGCGTACTGCCTGCGGATCACCTTCTTGTCGAACTTGCCCACGCTCGTCTTCGGTACCGCCGGGACGATCGTCCACCTCTCGGGCAGCTGCCACTTGGCGACGGACTGGGCGAGGAAGGTCCTGAGCGCCGCGTAGTCCGCGGTCGCGCCCTCCTTGAGGACGACGGTCGCCAGGGGGCGCTCGCCCCACTTCTCGTCGGGGACGGCGACGACCGCGGCCTCGGCCACGTCCGGGTGCGCCATGATCGCGTTCTCCAGGTCCACGCTGGAGATCCACTCGCCGCCGGACTTGATGACGTCCTTGGCCCGGTCGGTCAGCGTGAGGTAGCCCTCGTCGCTGATCACGCCGACGTCTCCGGTCTTCAGCCAGCCGTCCTCGCTGAACTTGTCGTCGGGGCGCAGGCCCTCGCCGTCCGCACCGCCGTAGTACGCACCCGCGATCCAGGGGCCCCGGACCTCCAGCTCACCTGCGGACTCCCCGTCCCACGGCAGGTGTTCGCCTCCGGGTCCGGTCAGACGCGCCTCGACACCGGCCGGGAACCGGCCCTGGGTGATGCGGTACGGCCACTCCTGCTCGTCGGTGAGTCCGGCGGGCGGATTGGACATGGTGCCGAGCGGCGACGTCTCCGTCATGCCCCAGGCGTGACAGAGACGGACACCGAGCTTGTCGTACGCCTCCATCAGGGAGGGCGGACAGGCGGCGCCGCCGATGGTGACGCTCGCCATGGAGGAGAGGTCGCGCGGCTTGGCGGTGACCTCGGCCAGCAGTCCCTGCCAGATGGTGGGGACGGCCGCCGCGTGGGAGGGCCGCTCCCGCTCGATCATCTCGGCGAGCGGGGCGGGCTGCAGGAAGCGGTCGGGCATGAGCATGTTGACGCCGGTCATGAACGTCGCGTGCGGCAGCCCCCAGGCGTTCACATGGAACTGGGGGACCACGACGAGGGTCGTGTCCTTGTCGGTCAGCCCCATCGACTCGGCCATGTTGACCTGCATGGAGTGCAGGTAGATGGAGCGGTGGGAGTAGACGACGCCCTTGGGGTCGCCCGTGGTCCCGGAGGTGTAGCACATGGCGGCGGCCTGGCGCTCGTCCAGCTCGGGCCAGTCGTAGGAGGTGGGGCGGCCGGCGATCAGCTCCTCGTACTCGTGCACCCGGGGCGCGACACCGTCGAGCGCCGCACGGTCCCCGGGCCCGGACACCACCACGTGCTCGACGGAGGGCAGGTGGGGGAGCAGCGGTACGAGCAGCGGCAGCAGCGAACCGTTGACGAGGACGACCTTGTCGTCGGCGTGGTTGACGATCCAGACCAGCTGCTCGGCGGGGAGCCGCAGGTTGAGCGTGTGCAGTACGGCGCCCATCGAGGGGATCGCCAGATACGCCTCGACGTGCTCGGCGTTGTTCCACATGAGGGTCGCGACGCGCTGGTCGCCGTCGATGCCCAGTTCGTCGCGCAGGGCGTGCGCCAGTTGTGAGGCGCGCCTGCCGATCTCGGCGAAGCTGCGCCGGTGCGGCTCCGGCTCGCCGGTCCAGGTCGTCACCTGCGACTTCCCGTGGATGGTCATCCCATGGGTCAGGATGCGGGTCACAGTCAGCGGTACGTCCTGCATGGTGCTCAGCACGGCGTCCTCCCGGTGGGCGCTACGCGGCAGTAAGGGTGCGCTGATTCTGCTCACATACCAAGCGGTATGTCACTACTTCCGGGAGTACGAATCGGTGTCGGCAGGAAGAACCGTTCTGCGGCGGGGGCGCACGGGGACCGCGTCAGCGGACCGGGCCGAGCTCCGGATCCTCTCGGAGCTTGCCCAGGGCCCGGGACACGGCGCTCTTGACCGTACCGACGGAGACCCCCATCACCTCGGCCGTCTGGGTCTCACTGAGGTCCTCGTAGTACCTCAGGACGACCATGGCCCGCTGACGGTCCGGGAGCTTGAGCACGGCACGCCACATCGCGTCGTGCAGCGACTGCCGCTCGGCCGGGTCCGGCGCGGGCGCGGACTCCCTCTCGGGGAGCTCCTCGCAGGCGAACTCGTCGACCTTGCGCTTGCGCCACTGCGAGGTGCGGGTGTTCACGAGGGCGCGGCGGACATACCCGTCGAGTGCCCGGTGGTCCTCGATCCGCTCCCAGGCGACGTAGGTCTTGGTGAGGGCGGTCTGCAGCAGGTCCTCGGCATCGCTCGGGTTCGCGGTGAGGGAACGCGCGGTGCGCAGCAGCACGGGGCCCCGGGCCCGCACGTACGACGAGAACGACGGATAGCGGCGGTGTCCGGCGGAGGCAGCGGCCGCCCTGGAGGCTCCGGTGCAGACTGGCGTGGTCATCACTCCACGCTAGGAGCGGGCGCCCACAAGGGGATCGGCCCCAGGTCCCGAAGCCACGTCCGCCTCAGGTTGTAGGGGCCGGGCACGCTCCACCTCCTGAAGGTGGAGGGAGCGGCCCCCGCCCTCAGGGTCCTCACCCCCGGGACGGGAGCCCGGTCCCCCACGGCGCGGGCGGCCCGCGCGGCGGCGGCGACACCGCACGGGCCGCCGGTGCTCAGTTCACCCAGAGCGGCGGGAAGATCACATAGAAGTTGTACGTGTTCGTGGACTGGTCGATGTACGTGAAGGGCGATCCACTCACCTGGACGATGTTGCTGTGGTTGGAGGCGCCGGCGCCCACGGCCTGCTGCTGCGAGGTGGACGAGTTGCCGGAGTTGTCGCCACCGACACCGCCCGACCCGATGGTCGCCACCCCTGCGTTCGATCCGTCGCTCGCGAACGCACCGTTGTCGGCCGCCGCGACCCCTCCGAACAGGGCGACGGCCAGAGGCACGGCGGCGACGGCGGCGAGGGCGCGAGCAGTGCGGATACGTGCCATGTCAATTTCCTCCAGGAACCGAAAACAAGGCTGTTCCGAAGCGGCCGGCCGACCACTCCGATGCTGTTCACGACGTCGCGGAGCAGAACTGCCCACCGCGTCCCCGGCGAACCGCCCCTGGTCCGCGATTCCCCCGCACGTATGAGGAACGCCCGCTAAACCTCCCGCACCGGAGCGAGCGTTCTGCCCGGAGCTGCCCCGAGCGCACCACCCCTCTTCCCTTCTTCGAACGCATGTACGAAAATGGCTCCATGGCCACCACCGATCGGCAGACCGCCACCCTGGCCCTGGCCCACGCGCTCTCCGCCGCCGAGCGCGGGCTCCCCGTCTTCCCGCTGTCCGCCACCAAGCTCCCGGCCCTGCGCTCACCCCACCGCGACGAGGACCCGCCCGTGCACTGCCGGGGTGCCTGCGGGCTGCCCGGCCACGGGGTCCACGACGCCACGACCGACCCGATCGCCGTCCGCGCGCTCTTCGCCGCAGCGCCCAGGGCCACCGGCTACGGCATCGCCTGCGGGCGGCCGCCGCACCGCCTGATCGGCATCGACCTCGACATCGACACCACCCACGGCAACGACTCCGTCGCCGCCCTCCAGCAGCTGGCCCTCCAGCACCTGTTCACCATCCCGCCCACCGTCACGGTGCTCACGCCCAGCGGCGGACGCCACCTCTGGCTGACGGGCCCGTCCGGCGTCTCCGTGCCCAACTCGGCCGGCCGCCTCGCACCCGGAATCGACGTACGCGGCGCGGGCGGATACCTGGTCGGCCCCGGCTCGGTCACCGTCCACGGCCGGTACAGGCTCGCCCCCGGCACCGCCCGTCTCGCACCGGCCCCCTGCCCCCGAGCCCTCCTGCGCCTGCTCACGCCCCCGCCGCGCCCCCACCACCCCACCGGCCGGGTCTCTCCCGCCCGGCAGGGACAGGGACTGGTGCAGTTCGTCCGCGCGGCACACGAGGGCCAGCGCAACACCCGTCTGTTCTGGGCTGCCTGCCGCGCCTACGAGCACGGATTCGGCGACGACCTCGCGGACGCCCTCACCGACGCGGCGATCTCCACGGGCCTCACCGAACAGGAGGCCCGCGCCGCGATCGCCTCGGCCGCCCGCCTGACCACCCCGCGCCGCAGCCCCTGACCCTGCGACCGGTGGGTTCAGGCGGGGTTGTCGTCGAGCACCAGCATGATGTGCTCGTGCTCGCCGTACCGGACCGTCTCGGTACGCCGGAAGCCGTGCTTCTCCAGCAGCCGCACCGAGCCGGTGTTCCCGACGAAGGGATCGGCGTGCAGGGGACGGGCCTCTTCCCGCTCCAGGAACAGCGCCAGCGCCCGCGTGCCGATCCCCCGGCCCCAGTACCGCCTGCCGAGCCAGTACCCGATGAAGCGCCGCCCCTCGTCCCACCACGCCACCACGTTGCCCGCCAGCTCCCCGTCGACGGTGATGGCCTGCACGAAGTTGGCGGGATCCCCAAGAACCCTTGTCGTCCAGTGAGTCATGAAGGCTTCCCGTTCCCGGGGCGGGAACTTCGACCGTCGCACGGCCTCAGGATCGTGCTCCTGCGCGAAGAACTCCTCCAGATCGACCGGTTCGACGTCTCTCAAGCGCACCTGATCACTCATGCCGACGGAGTCTGCCAGCCACCACTGACACTCCCGGGGCCGCTGGTTGCCGACTTCCCCGCACTCAGCCGCACACGTGCCCGATGGAGCGGGGACCACCGGGAAACGACGGTGACCCGAGGACGGTGCGCAGCACCACGGCCCCTGACCGACGTTCTGGTCAGGGGCCGTTCACCTGCGGTGGGTGTGGGATGTGAACCCACGGTGACTCGCGCCACGACGGTGTCATCCGCTACGTGCCTCACGGGCGGGACGGGAGCCGGCTGGCATGCTCTGCGCTTACTCCGCCGGTCAGTGCACTACCTGATCGCTCAGGAGAACAAGGAGCCCACCAGTATCGCGCCGTAGTGCACGCATTGGTGCCACCGCTTGCAGTAGCGCTTCGCCCGCCACAGCGAACGCCGCGTGAATTGCTTCTCGCACCAAACGCACTTGCGAGTCTCCCCATCCCCCATGGCCACGACCCTATCGACCCATGCCAATGCCCCGAACAGGAGGCAGCCGACCGTGCGGCACGGCCCACCGGTGCAACCTTTCGGTCATCAGCGGGCCGCCAAGACTCCCGCACATCAGACGGGTGCCCGTGCCCGACAGAGCGGGAAACCAGGGGGAACAGCGGTGCCCGGCGGGGAGCGGGCATGGCAGAGGCCCCCGACCATACGTACTGGTCGGGGGCCTCTCGCCTGCGGTGGGTGTGGGATTTGAACCCACGGTGACTCGCGCCACGACGGTTTTCAAGACCGTTCCCTTAGGCCGCTCGGGCAACCCACCCCGCGTCGTCGCCGGGCCCGGTGGCCGGGCCGGCGCGATGCGTGGAACAGCCTAGCCGGTCAGCTGTCGCCCTTGCGCTCGCCCAGGGTGAGTTCGGCCGTCGCCGTCCTGCCGTCGCGCTTGTAGGTGAGCGTCACCTTGTCGCCCGGCTTGTGGGTCCAGATCTCGCCGATCAGCGTCGGTCCGCTCTCGACCGTCGTGTCGTTGAACTTGGTGATCACGTCACCGGCCTTCAGGCCGGCCTCGGCCGCTGGGCCGTTCGGTGTGACGGCGGGGGTGCCGCCCGCGCCCTCGTCCGAGATGACGGCGCCGCCGGTCTTCTCCTCCATCGTCACCGTCGCGCCGATCACCGGGTAGACGGGCTGTCCCGTCTTGATCAGCTGCTCGGCGACGTTCTTCGCCTGGTTGACGGGGATGGCGAATCCGAGGCCGATCGAGCCTGCCTGGGACTGGCCTACGCCGCCACCGCTGGTGGACTGGATGGCGGAGTTGATGCCGATGACCGCGCCGCCCGCGTCCAGGAGCGGGCCGCCCGAGTTGCCCGGGTTGATCGAGGCGTCGGTCTGCAGGGCGCTCATGTACGAGTTCTTGTTGCTGGACCCGTCGCCGGAGGCGACCGGCCGGTCCTTCGCGCTGATGATGCCCGTGGTGACCGTGTTGGAGAGACCGAAGGGCGCACCGATCGCGATGGTCGAATCGCCCACCGCGACCTTGTCCGAGTCGCCCAGGGCCAGCGGGGTCAGTCCGTCCGGGGCGTTCTTCAGCTTCAGCACGGCCACGTCGTAGCCCTGCGCCCGGCCGACCACCTCGGCGTCGTACTTCTTGCCGTTGGAGAACGTCGCGGTCAGCTGGCCGCTGTCCGCGGCGGAGGCCACCACGTGGTTGTTCGTGAGGATGTGGCCCTCCTTGTCGTACACGAAGCCGGTGCCCGTGCCGCCCTCGCCGTCGCCGGACTTCGCGTCGATCGTGACGACGCTGGGCAGCGCGCTCGCCGCGACGCCCGCGACCGTGCCCGCCTCGCGCTTGAAGTCCTTGGGGCTGTTGGAGGCGGCGACGGTGGTCGACCCGGAGGAGCTGGAGGCGTTGCTGTCCGCGGCCCAGTAGCCGAGGGCTCCGCCGACGCCGCCGGCGACCAGGGCGGCCACCGCCACGGCGGCGACCAGTCCGCTCGCGCGCCGCTTGCGCGGCTGCTCGGGCCCGGAGGGCGCCGGGGCACCCCAGGCCGGGGGGCCGCCGCCGTCGGCGTACGAGGGGACGGCGGGCGGGGGCGGCGGCCAGGCGGCCGAGTCGGCCGGGGGCTGCTGCGGAGACGGCGGCGCGTACGGGTACTGCTCGTGCCTGGCGGCGGACGGCTCGGCGCCCTCCTGGTACGTCGCGGCAGGAACCTGGGCCGTCGGCGCGTCCGCGGGTACGGCGGGCGGGGCCTCCGGCGCGGGCGGGCCCCCCTGCGGGGTGCCCTCAGGAGCGGCAGCCGGCACAGGAGGTACGGACGGTACGGACGGAACCGCGGTGCCCTCGTTGCCCTCGTTCTCGGTGCTCACAGCTCTTTACTCCTCGGTTCCACTCGGCATTCGGCAAGAGATCCGCTGTGCACGTGTCTGCAGTCAGCTTTTCCCACAGCACGTCAGGCCACTGTAAGCAGGACCTGTGCATCCGCACACCAATCTTTACATCAGGCAAAAAGGTCCTACACGACAAGATGTCAGCACCCGACGCGTCTCGGTGACACGATGTCGCGGTGACCCACGCACGCCTACCCTCCGGACAGCCTCCCATCCAGGTCATCGCCCACCGCGGGGCCTCGGACGACGCCCCCGAGCACACCCTGGCCGCGTACCGGAAGGCCATCGAGGACGGGGCCGACGCCCTGGAGTGCGATGTTCGCCTCACCGCGGACGGGCAGCTCGTCTGTGTGCACGACCGCAGGGTGAACCGGACGTCGAACGGCAGAGGTGCCGTCTCCGCCCTGGAACTCGCCGACCTGGCCGCCCTCGACTTCGGGTCCTGGAAGGACCACAAGGACCACGAGGAGTCCCCCGACTGGGACCCGGTGCCGGGCGAGCTCACCTCCGTACTCACCCTGGAGCGCCTCCTCGAGCTCGCCCACGACGTACGGGCGGGCGGCAGGCCGCTCCAGCTGGCCATCGAGACCAAGCACCCCACACGCTGGGCCGGACAGGTCGAGGAGCGGCTGCTCCATCTGCTCAAGCGGTTCGGCCTGGACGCCCCGCCCGCGGACGGGCCGTCGCCGGTACGCGTCATGAGCTTCTCCGCGCGCTCCCTCTACCGCGTCCGGGCCGCCGCGCCCACCCTGCCCACCGTCTTCCTGATGCAGTTCGTCTCACCGCGGCTGCGCGACGGGCGGCTCCCCGCCGGAGCCCGCATCGCGGGTCCGGGGATGCGGATCGTACGCAATCACCCCGGGTACATCGAGCGGCTGCACCGGGCGGGCCACCGGGTGCACGTGTGGACCGTGAACGAGCCGGAGGACGTCGAGCTCTGCGTGCGCCTCGGAGTGGAAGCAATCATCACGAACCGGCCGAAACAGGTTCTTTCACAACTTGGCCGTTCTTAACATCAGTTACAAGGGGTGCACCGGCGCATTCACTCCGCAATCGATCGTTACGAGTGCATCACTGACAGGGCTTTGGCCGGTTTCCGGCGCAGTCCAGGAGGGCATCCAATCCGTGGCGTGGGGCAAAGGAGGTCTCGGGGGTGGCGTTTGTGGTGGCACAAGAAGTGCCGACGTCGTCGAGCATGGCTGTACCCCATGGCCCTGCGGGCGTGGGGCAGGCGAGGCACCGTATGCGCGAGCAACTGCGCAGCAACGGGGTCTCGGACACCGTGGTCGACGACGCAGTTCTGATCCTTTCCGAACTTCTCAGTAACGCCTGCCGGCACGGCAGGCCGCTGGGGCAGCAGGCAGAGGTGGGTGACGGCGACATCCGCGCCGCGTGGCGCGTGGACAGGGAAGGCGATCTGACCGTCGAGGTCACGGACGGCGGCGGGCCGACCAGGCCGGTCCCGGCCACACCGTCGGTCACCGCGCGCGGCGGGCGCGGACTCAACATCATCAGCGCCCTCGCCCGGAAATGGGGCGTACGGGACGACACGGCCGGTGAGGTCACCGTCTGGGCCCTGGTCTCCACGGACCAGAGGCACAGCGGATTCGCGACGGCGTCCCCGGGCCGGGGGATTCCCGCACCCCGCGAACGGTCCAAACTGAGCGGACTGGACGGGCTGGGCGGACTGAGCGGTTTCGGCTCCCTCGACGGACTGGAGCTCGCCGCCGCGCTCGACGCCTTCGACGACGCGGGCTGAGAGCGGTACGACGGAGCGGGCCGCGGGAGGTGCGCGGCAGGTGTGCCCCGGCGATGACAGGGACGGCTAGGCTCGCGCCCGAGACCGCACTGTCGCAATCGGGAGAACGCCCACCATGGCCAAGAAGCGCCCTCAGTCCAAGGCCGGGAAGCCGCAGCTCAAGGACGGTGAAATCCCGGTCGTAGGGGCCCGCGAGCCCTGCCCGTGCGGTTCGGGCCGCCGTTACAAGGCCTGTCACGGACGCGCCGCCGCTCACGCGGTGACCGAGCTGGTCCAGCGCCCCTTCGAGGGAATCCCGGGCGAGTGCGACTGGATCGCCCTGCGCGAGCTGGTCCCCGCCGCCACCGTCGAGCTGACCCTGAGGGACGGGCTCCCCGAGGGCGTGCCCTCCGTGTCGCTCGCGACCGTGCTGCCGATGGCGTGGCCGGCGCTGCGCCGTGACGACGGTTCGGTCCTGCTCGCCCTCCAGAACGACACCTCGTCCGGCGACCTCAGCCGTGACCTCGCGGACACCCTGCAGCGTGCGCTGGAGGCGGAGCCCGGCTCGCCGGTGACCGCCCGCCGGGTGCCCGCCGACGGCCCGCGCCTGCAGGACCTCCTCGACCCCGCCGCCGCGTTCGAGCCGGTCGTGCACTCCGGCTTCGAATTCTGGGTCCCGGACGCGGAGAACGCCACGGCGGAGGTGTCCGCCTCCCTGGAGCGCGCCAACGCGGCCGCCATCCCCACCACCCGGCTCTCCGGCGTGGACGCCGCCTACTGGTGCGAGACGCCGGAGAAGAACCACCTGCGCTGGGTCATGCCGCAACCCGAGGAGCAGCTCCTCGACGCCCTCGCCCGGCTGCACGCGGCGGGCGCCTCCTCGCTCGGCGAGGGGACCCGCCTGGTGGGCTCGTTCCGTGCCCACGGGCTGATGGTCCCGGTCTGGGACCTGCCGAGCGCGATGGGGGCCGAGGAGTGCGAGAAGCCCGCGGCGCAGTTCGCGGAGCGGCTCGCCGAAGCCCTCGCCTCCGACGCTCCGCTCACGGCCGAGGAGCGCCGGGCGCGCGGAGGGCTCACCAACCGCCAGGTGACGCTCAGCTGACAGTGACGAGAGCCGGGGCGCCGCAGTGACACCCGTCACAACTCCCCGTACTCGTCGGTAAATAGCTGTCCGAATAGACGAGATCGAATTTGCTCACGGCAGATCTCTTGTTACGGTTCTGGAAGTCCGGTCGCTGGTGCATCCCCCGTCGCCAGCGGCCGGACGTCCTCGTTTCCGGGGCCGGAAGGCCCGGGCGCACGCCGGAGCGCAGAGCTCCTCGGCCACCTGCGGCGACCGTGAGGCCACCGTCCCGCCTTCAGCTGTCCTGCGCCCGCCCCGCCACGGGCCCCGCTCCGGCAGCTCCTGCACACGACTCCGGCGCCCGATGCGCGCCGGAGCGGCGCGCGCCCCGGCCGCCGGGCCTGTCGGGCGTTCGCTTTCGGACAGAAAATCCACGATGTCTGCCGGTCACCTGGAATGCCGCACGGCACCTGGGAACATTTACACGGACGGCACCGCGTGCTCCGCTCCAGCAATCCGTGGGAAGGGCCGTCAGAAAGCCTGCGCCCACCGGCCTTTACCGGCGGGAATTGCGCCTGTCCGGGCACGCCGCCCGCCCGATCACGCGGAAACCGGGCGGCCCCACCCCCTGAACGAGTGAGCCGCCCGCCGTTCCCGCGTCACCACACCGCCGTACCCGCTCAGTAGGCGAGCCGGCTGCCGCCGTCCGGAGCCCCGTTGCTCGCCTCGACGAGTGCGTCCAGGACCGATTCGACGTCCGGGAGCCACGGCACGGCGTTCCCGGCCTCCGGTGCGCGCTCCCAGCGCACCTGTCCCGTACCCACCTCGGAGGGAGGCAGGACGAGGTAGCCGCCCTCCCCGTGGAAGCGCAGGGAGCTCGGCACCCAGTCCTTGGCGTGCAGCAGTTCGCCGAGCCGCTCCAGGGTGTACGGGGCGACCAGCAGCGACCACCTGGTGGGGGTCGCCACCACGGGACCGAGCCGCAGCCCCATGACGTCGAGCGCGGTCAGCGCCCGGGCTCCCGCCACGGCCGGCAGGCTCAGCGCGCAGGGCGCCGGGCCGCCCGTGGCGAGGAGGACGGGCGCGGTGGGCCGGTTGGTCCACCACCAGCGCACCATGCGTGCGTCGGTGGTCGCCGCGAGGAGACCGGGATCGAAGGGATGTGCGCCGGGTACGGCGCACTCGGGGTCGGGACAGGCGCAGCCGCGGCCGCGTTCGCCGCGTACGGCTCCCGTCGCCAGCCCTGCTCCGGGGAGCACGGGCCACTTCCAGGCTGTGGCACAGGTCAGCACCGCGTCGAGCTGGGCGGAACTTCCCTTGCGCCGGGGCCGGTGCCTGCGTCGCCTTCCGAGGATCTCGCGCATGAGCGCTCGTTCCTTTCCGTTGAACGCCGAGGTCCACATCACACCACGTGTTCGTTACACCACGTGTGCGTCTCTTCGCTGTGCGTGCTCGCTCATCGGGTCTGCGGTACGGACGAGTAGTCGGTGCCGAGCGTGAGCCGAGCCGAGCAGAGTGGAACCGAACAGAATGGAGCTGAGCCGAGTCGAACCGGGTGGAGCCGAGCCGAGTCCAGTCAATACATCGCGCGGTCGGCGTACGCACCGCACGTGCCGCCCCTGGTGCAACCCCGCCACTCGGGCGGTGGGCGGGCGGCCGTCACCAGTGAGGACGCCCGGGCTCGCTGTCGGGTTCCGGGGCGGTCGCAACTGCCCCTGGCCATCCACGATTACGTACCCAGCATGCCCGGAATGACGCTCCCTCCGGCATTTCACCCCGAGGGCGCCCCCTGTCGAGCGCACCCAGTCGACCTCAAAATGCCGCCCGGGGGTGCATTTTCCGGCCAAGTTAACCATCTCACGGCGCCATAAATACCGTAAGGACAATGCTGGACATCAGCTTACTTCTGCGTGTACATGTGGGTGCGTGTACATGTGGCTGAGCCGATAGCGACGCAGCACGACATGGGGGTTTGCGATGCTGTTCGACACAACGCACTGGTCGGAAAGCTGCCTGCCATGAGCGCACCCCACCTTCCGAAAGTGGCTGGAATCGATCCCATGGTTCCCGTTTCAACGCACACTGTCGCGCCCACGGAAGGTGCTCTGTCCGCACCGGGAGCCTTCCTCCAGGACCGGCTGGCCGGCTGGGTCTCCGACCTCACCACCCTGCACGAACTGACCGAACGGCTGACCGGCACCAGCACCCTGGACAGCGCCCTCCATGAAGTCCTGAGCGCCGGAGCCGCCCTCGTGGGCGCCGGCCGGGGGCTCCTCGTCCTCGCGCCCGCCGACGGCGGTGGGCCCTCCCGCACGATCGGGCTCGGACTCGCCCACGCCGAACTGGGACACATCGAGACGGTGCCACGCAGCGCGACCGCCCACGGTCGCTTCCTCGACGGCCTGCCGGACACCGACACCCCCCTGGCCGGCCCCGACATCCTCGGCGACGCCGGCCTCGACCCCCGCTGCCGCGAGGTCGCCGCACAGCTCGGGTACGCCGCCAGTTACACACAGCCCCTCTCGACCGGGACCGCCGGCCGGCTCGGCGCGGCCGTCTGGCTGTACGACGAACCGGCCGAGCCGCTGGAACGCCAGTGCCATCTCGTCGGGGTGTACGCCCGCTACGCCGGCGAACATCTGGGCCGGCTGCTCGAGCTGGAACGCGCCAGGGCCGACGCCGCCGTCATCGCCGAGGAGCTCCTCCCCAGCAGGCTGCCCCGGATCCCCGGCGTACGTCTGGCCGCGCGCCACCGGGCCGCGCCCGAGGGCGGAGGCGACTGGTACGACGCGCTGCCCCTCCCGGACGACGCGCTCGGCCTGTCGGTCGGATCGGTCGGAGGCTCCGGGCCGACCGCCCTGGCCGCCATGGGCCGGCTCCGCGCCGGCCTGCGCGCGTACGCCGTGATGGAGGGCGAGGACCCCGTCGCCGTGCTCTCCGACCTCGAACTGCTGCTGCGCCTGACCGAACCGGCCCGTGTGGCGACCGCCCTCTACGCCTACTGCGAACCCGACCGGCGCACGATCGTGCTGGCGGGCGCCGGGCACACGCCTCCCCTGGTGACCGGCGACCGGCGCACCGAATTCGTGGAGACGACCCTTTCCGCGCCCCTGGGCATGCTCTCCTGCTGGGAGGCGCCGAGCGTGGAGTTCACGCCCCGCCCCGGCGAGACGGTGCTCTTCTACACCGACGCGCTGCTCCGCAGCACCGGCGACACCATGGACCGCGCGTTCGCACGGCTGCACGCGGCGGCGGCCGGTGTACCGAAGGTCCTGCGCCAGGACCCCGGGGCGGTCGCGGACCACATCCTGCGTTGCCTCCTGCCCGACGGCCCGGACGGAAGCAGCTCCACCGAGGACGTCGTCCTGCTGGCCGCGCGCTTCGACTGAGGCGACCGAGGCGACCGGGGCGGCTGGGGCGACCGAGGCGGCTGAGGATCGCCGTGACGGACCGGAGGCCTTCCGGCACTGGGGCCCCCTTCCGCACGCCCGTACGATGGAGCGGCCCAGTGTCGTACAAGGAGGACATAACGTGTCTGAGGAGCTCGCCCCGGAGACCCCGGAAACAGCGGAGACAGAGCCGATCAAGCAGCGGAAGAACGGCCTGTACCCGGGCATTTCCGATGAGCTCGCCGAGAACATGAAGTCCGGCTGGGCCGACACCGAGCTGCACGGCCTGGAGCCGATCGCCCAGGCCTCGTACACCGCCGCCCGTCGCGCCGCGCTGTCCGCGCGCTTCCCCGGCGAGCGGCTCGTCGTTCCCGCGGGCAACCTGAAGACCCGCTCCAACGACACCGAGTACGCCTTCCGCGCCTCCACCGAGTACGCCTACCTCACCGGCGACCTGACCCAGGACAGCGTCCTGGTGCTGGAGCCGGTGGACGGCGGACACGAGGCGACGGTCTACCTAGTGCCCCGCTCCGACCGCGAGAACGGCGAGTTCTGGCTCGACGGCCAGGGCGAGCTCTGGGTCGGCCGCCGCAACTCCCTGACCGAGGCCGAGCAGCTGCTCGGTATCCCGGCGAAGGACGTCCGCGAGCTCCCGGCGGCGCTGGCCGAGGCCACCGGCCCGGTGCGCACGGTCCGCGGGCACGACGCGGGCATCGAGACCGCCCTCACCGACAAGGTCACCGCCGAGCGCGACGAGGAGCTGCGCGTCTTCCTCTCCGAGGCCCGGCTGGTCAAGGACGCCTTCGAGGTCGCCGAACTGCAGAGGGCCTGCGACGCCACGGCACGCGGCTTCGAGGACGTCGTGAAGGTCCTCGACAGGGCCGAGGCCACCAGCGAGCGCTACATCGAGGGCACGTTCTTCCTGCGGGCCCGCGTCGACGGCAACGACATCGGCTACGGCTCGATCTGCGCGGCCGGCCCGCACGCCACCACGCTGCACTGGGTCCGCAACGACGGCGCGGTCCGCTCCGGCGAGCTCCTGCTGCTCGACGCGGGGGTGGAGACCACCGAGCTCTACACCGCCGACGTGACGCGGACGCTGCCCATCAACGGCACGTTCTCGCCGCTGCAGCGCAAGATCTACGACGCCGTCTACGAGGCCCAGGAGGCCGGCATCGCGGCCGTGAAGCCCGGCGCCGCCTTCCGGGACTTCCACGACGCCGCGCAGCGGGTCCTCGCCGAGAAGCTGGTCGAGTGGGGCCTGCTGGGCGACCTGTCCGTGGAGAAGGTTCTGGAGCTGGGCCTCCAGCGCCGCTGGACGCTGCACGGCACCGGGCACATGCTCGGTATGGACGTCCACGACTGCGCCGCCGCGCGCACCGAGTCGTACGTGAACGGCACCCTGGAGCCCGGGGTCTGCCTCACCGTCGAGCCCGGACTGTACTTCCAGGCCGACGACCTGACCGTGCCCGAGGAGTACCGGGGCATCGGCGTGCGGATCGAGGACGACATCCTCGTGACCGAGGACGGCAACCGGAACCTGTCGGCCGCGCTGCCGCGCCGGGCCGACGAGGTCGAGGCGTGGATGGCCGGGCTCAAGGGCTGACACGGCCGGCGCGGAGGACCGCGCCCCGAGCGCCGGAGGGCGCGCTGCTCAGGACACCATGAGCAGCGCGCCCTCCCGCCATTTCAGGATCTTGTCGAAGCTGACCACCGCGCCGCTCCCCGGCCGGTTGCCGAAGTGGACATGATCGGCGAGCTCCTCGATCAGGCAGAGTCCGCGGCCGCTCTCCGACGTGGCCGGAGGGTGCGTCGCGGTGCGCGCGTGCGAAGGGTCGCCCGCCGGCTGACCGGTGGGCGCCTGCGGATCCGGCGGGCACCCGGCGGATGACGGTGCGACGGTGCGAAGCGTGCGCCGGGTGGGGAAACCCGGCCCGGAGTCGGCTACTTCGATACGGCATTTCTCACCGTCCAGATAAGCGGTGACCCGGTACTGCCCGCAGGCGTGCCCGAGCCGCTCATCACCTGCGGGGAGAGGTCCCGCGCCTGGGGACCCACCGGCGTCACGTCGTTCACCGCCGTGTTCGACGGCGTTCGCACAGGCTTCGCTGAGTGCGACGGAGAGGTCGTAGGAGATGTCCGGATCCACCCCCGCGGTCTCCATGGTGCCCAGCAGAAAACGACGGGCGAGCGGAACGCTCGCAGCTTCGCGCCGCAAATGGAGTGACCACCACATGCTCATGCTCCAGCCTCCTGGCTGCGGCTCGACATACCGTTACGTATTGCCGCGATAAGCGCCTCGTAAGCACGGAAACGCTGTGACAGCGCTCATTCGGCGGATCCCGACACTCCGTTCGCCGGTGTATGTCCGGCCGGGACGAGGGCTCCCCAGCACCCATGAACAGGTGCAACACGCCCTGATCACTCCCCGATGGGGACGGATGCCGACCTTCCGGACCTGGCGTACGGAGACCGGGGGGCCAGTGGGATGATGACCCCGCCATGTCTATGCCTGTCGCACGCGCCGGAGCCGGTATGCGGCTTTTGAGGACCGCGGTGTTCACCGCGGTCTGTGTCGTGCTCGCAGCCGCCGGGCATGGCCTCGCCTCAGGCATGGGTGTGTCCGGGTGGACCCTGCCGGTGGGTTTCGCGGGGGTCTTCGTCATCACCGCGGCGCTCGCCGGACGGGAGAGGACCCTTCTCTCCATCACCGCCGCCCTCACCGCAGGCCAGCTCGCCCTGCACGTCCTCTTCGGCTTCGGCCGGCACACGGCGGCCGCCGCGACCGGGTCCGGGGACGACTCCCTGATCCGTTTCGCCGCCGGTCTGGTGTGCGGCGAAGGACCGGCGGGGCTGACCGCGGGTGAGGCCCATCGCATCGTCACCACCGCGGGCCTGGACCCGGCGACCGTGGCCCAGGGGCACACGCACCTGGCACCCGGAGCGGACGCCGCCGACCCGTCGGTCCTCGCCACGGTCCTCGCCGGCCTGCCCAGCCTGCCCATGTTCCTTGGGCACCTGCTCGCCGCGCTGGCCACCGGCTGGCTGCTGCGCCGCGGGGAGATCGCCCTCTTCCGGCTCGCCCGGCTGTCGGCGCAGGGCGGCCGGCAGCTCGCGGCCGGGGCCAGGCTGCGCGCGCTGCGGGCGGCCATGGCCCTCGTACGCGCCCTGCGTACGGGCCTGCCGGGGCAGCCCACGACCGGGCCGCGCATCCTCCCCGGCGCCGGCGACTCCGTCGCGCCCGCCACCGGGGACCCTCTGCAGCACATGGTGATCAGGCGCGGGCCTCCGCCCGTATACGTACGCGCAGCCTGACGCGACCCCCTCCGCCCGGTCTCCGGTGACGAGGTGGTCGTGATGCCGTCGCGCCCGCGCGCGCCGGACCACCTTTCCCTCGTGACCTGTGGAGTGATCCCTGCCATGAACGTTTCCCGTATCGCCCTCGTCGGCGGCGTCGCCGCGTCCACCGTCCTGCTGCTCGCCGGTACGGCCTCCGCGCACGTCAGCGTGCAGCCGCAGGGCGAGGCCGCCAAGGGCGGGTACGCCACCGTCAACTTCAAGGTCCCCAACGAGCGCGACGACGCCTCCACCGTGAAGCTCGAGGTGAACTTCCCGACCGACCACCCGCTGGCGTCCGTCAGCCCGCAGCCGGTGGCCGGCTGGAAGATCGAGGTCACCAAGAGCAAGCTGGCCGAACCGCTCGACGTGCACGGGAAGAAGATCAACGAGGCCGTCTCCAAGGTCACCTGGACCGCGGACGGCAAGGGGATCGAGCCCGGCTTCTTCCAGCAGTTCCCGCTCTCGGTCGGGCAGCTTCCCGAGGACGCCGACCAGCTGGTCTTCAAGGCGCTCCAGACGTACAGCAACAAGGAGGTCGTCCGCTGGATCGAGGAGCCCACCGAGGGCGGCGAAGAGCCCGAGAGCCCGGCTCCCGTCCTCGCCCTGACGGCCCCGGCCGCGGACACCCACGGCGCGGCCGCGGACGACAAGAGCGGCGACACGGAGAAGGCGAAGGAGACGACGGCGTCCTCGGACGACGCGTCCTCGTCGAACAGTGACGGCACCGCCCGCGTCCTGGGCATCGTCGGCATCGTCGTCGGCATCGCGGGAGTCGGGTTCGGCGTGCTCGCCGGCCGGCGCCGCAGCGCCTGATCCCACCGGCTCCACCACCCGTATTCACAGATCAGGAATCAGCTCTCCATGCACAGCAAGAAGACGGTGCTGGCCGCGGCGTTCGCCGCCGTGGCCGCACTGACCCTGTCGGCATGCGGCAGCGGAGGGGACCCGGCGGACGATTCCGTCGCCGAGGTCTCCTCCGGGACCGAGTCCAAGCCCGCCACCGTGCTCGACCAGCCCTTCACCAAACCGGACCTCGTTCTCACCGACACGCACGGCAAGACGTACGACCTGCGCGAGAAGACCAAGGGCAAGCCGACGCTCATCTACTTCGGCTACACCAACTGCCCCGACGTGTGCCCGCTCACCATGAGCAACATCGCCGTGGCCAAGCGGGCCCTGCCCAAGGCCGACCAGGAGAAGCTCCAGGTCGTCTTCGTCACGACGGACCCCGAGCGGGACACCCCGGCGTCCCTGGGCAGCTGGCTCGGCGCCCAGGATCCCGACTTCACCGGCCTGACCGGCGACTTCCCGACCATCCAGGCGGGAGCACGGCAGATCGGCATCGGCATCGACCCTCCGAAGAAGGAGAAGGACGGCACGGTCGTCTCGATGCACGGCGCCCAGGTCATCGCGTTCTCCCCGAAAACCGACAAGGGGTACGTGCTCTACAGCGAGGACACCACGGCCGAGGACTACACCGAGGACCTCCCCGAACTCGTCAAGGGGGAGACCCCGTGAACCGCCGCACGGTCGTCGGCGGCGCCCTGGCCCTCACCACCGGGCTGGCGCTGTCGGCGTGTTCCTCGGACAGCGTGCCGCGGCTGGAGGTGACGGGGGCGTTCATGCCGCAGCCCGTCAGCGACATGGCGGCCGGTTTCCTCCTCGTGAAGAACAGCGGCGACGCCACCGACCGGCTCACCTCGGTGACCAGCGCTCTCTCCGACCACGTCTCCATCCACGAGACGAAGGACCGGACCATGCGCATGGTCACGTCGTTCGAGGTGCCCGCCGGTGGCGAGCTCGACCTCGAACGCGGCGGCAACCACATCATGTTCACGGGTCTCAAGCAGCAGCCCAAGCGGGGGGAGACGGTCTCCGTGGAACTGCACTTCGAGAAGGCCGACCCCATCACGGTCGACATCCCCGTGAAGGAGACCACCTACAACCCGAAGAAGCAGTGAGGTACTGACACCCCATGACAGCCACCGCCCCGCCCTCCGGGCCCTCCCTGATACGACGGCCGCACGCCGCGGTCGCGCACCTCGCCGCGCTGATCAGCCTGCTGTTCGGCCTGGTGCTGGCCTGCGCGAGCCCCGCGTCCGCGCACGCCGCCCTCACCGGGAGCGACCCGCAGGACGGGGCGGTGGTCGCCACGGCGCCCGGAGAGGTCACGCTCACCTTCTCCGAGCAGATCGCCATGAGCGACGACTCGATCCGGGTCCTGGACCCGAGCGGGAAGCGCGCCGACGACGGCGCTCCCCGTGACCTGACGGCCGGTGGCGCCGTGCGGTACGGCGTCCAGCTCCACAGCGGTCTCCCCGACGGCACCTACACCGTGGCCTGGCAGGCGGTCTCCGCGGACAGCCACCCGGTCTCGGGAGCCTTCACCTTCTCCGTCGGCGCCCCCTCGGAGACCACCGTCGCACTGCCCTCGGACAGCGCGGGCGGCGGCCTCGTGGGCGCGCTCTACGGCATCGCACGCTACGCCGCCTACGCCGGATTCATCCTGCTCGCGGGCGGGTCGGCCTTCGTGCTCGCCTGCTGGCAGCGCGGTGCCGGTGCCCGGCCGCTGCAGCGCCTCGTCGTACGCGGCTGGGTCACGCTGACCGCGGCCACGCTCGCCATGCTGCTCCTGCGCAGCCCGTACACCGGCTCCGGAAAGCTCGCGGACGCCTTCGACCTCGACGGTCTGCAGGCCGTCCTCGACACCAAGCCGGGGGCCGCGCTGGTCTCCCGGCTCCTGCTCCTGGGCGCCTCCGCCCTCTTCATCGCCGTCCTCTTCGGGGCGTACGCCAAGCGCGAGGACGAGAAGGAGAAGAAGGACCTCACCTTCGGGCTCGCGACGGGCGGGGCGGTCATCGCCGCGGGGATCGCCGGCACCTGGGCCCTGGCCGAGCACGCCTCGACGGGTATCCAGCCGGGTATCGCCATGCCCGTCGACGTGCTCCATCTGCTCGCCGTCGCCGGCTGGCTGGGCGGGCTCGCCGCGCTGCTGGTCGCCCTGTACCGGACGCCGGACATCACGAGCGCCGCGGTACGGCGGTTCTCCCGGATGGCGTTCGGCAGTGTGCTCGTCCTCGCCTCCACCGGGCTCTACGCGTCCTGGCGTCAGGTGGGTTCGTGGTCCGCGCTGACCGGCACCCGGTACGGCCAGCTGCTGCTCCTCAAGGTGGGGCTCGTCGCCGTACTCGTCGGGGTCGCGTGGACATCACGGCGGTGGACGGCGCGGCTGGCCTGCGCCACCGCTGCTCCGATGGCGTCCTCGGGAACAGGGGAGACGGCCGGAGCGACGGAGACGACCGACCCGGTCGAACCGGGTGCGTCGGCCGACGCACCCGAGGAGGCGGTGGACCCGGAACGCGCCGCCCAGCTCTCCCGGCAGCGCGCCGCTCTGACGGCGACGAAGGAGAAGCGCGCCCGCGACGCCGATCCGGACCGCTCCGGACTGCGCCGCTCCGTGCTGGTGGAGGCGGGCATCGCCGCGGTGCTGCTCGTCGTGACGACGATCCTGACATCCACCGAACCCGGCCGCACCGAGGAGGAGGCCGCCCGCGGCAGCACCACCTCGGCTCCCGCGCCGGTGACCGGCGGGCAGCTGAATCTGACCCTGCCCTTCGACACCGGCGGCCGGAACGGGAAGGGGACGGTGCGCCTGGACATCTCGCCCGGCGGAACCGGCGCCAACAGCGTGCACCTCTGGGTCGACGGGCCCGACGAACGCCCCCTGGACGTACCCGAGGTGAAGCTCGCCTTCACCCTGGAGTCCAAGGACATCGGACCGCTTCCGGTCGTCCCGGACCACCTCACCGAGGGGCACTGGACGGCGAGTGGCGTGCAGATCCCGATGGCCGGCGACTGGACGGTCGCCGTGACCGTGCGGACGTCGGACATCGACCAGACGACCATCGACAAGAACGTGAAGATCGGCTGAGCAGGGTGAGCAAGAAGAAGGACTCCCCCCAGGGGAACGGCACCACTCCCGCCGGCCGCGACGGATCAGGGGCCGGCGGCGCGGGCTTCGTCTCCCGGCGGCGGCTGATCGGCGGCGCGGGAGCAGCGGGTGCGGCAGGACTCGTCCTGGGCGCGGCAGGCGGGGCCGGCGGATACGCCGCGAGCCGCGGTGAAACACCGTCCGCGCTGACCACGGTCGGCTCGACCGAGGCGATGTTTCACGGGAAACATCAAGCGGGGATCACCACTCCGCTTCAAGCCCGGGGGCACCTGGTCGCCTTCGACCTGACGCCCGGGTCGGGGCGCACCGAAGCCGCCGCCCTGATGCGCCGCTGGTCGGCCGTCGCTGCCCGGCTGATGGCCGGTGAGCCGGCGGAGAACGGCCAGGGGCACGACACCGGGATCGCCCTGGACGCCGGGCCGTCCTCCCTGACCGTCACCTTCGGATTCGGGCGGACCTTCTTCGCACGCACCGGTCTGACCGGCCACCGGCCACCCGCCCTGGACCCGTTGCCGAGGTTCTCGTCCGACCACCTCGATGCCGCACGGTCCGACGGGGATCTCTGGGTTCAGATCGGTGCCGACGACGCGCTCGTCGCCTTCCACGCGTTGCGCACCCTCCAGAAGGAGGCCGGTTCGGCGGCCCGGGTCCGGTGGCAGATGAACGGCTTCAACCGGACCCCGGGCGCCACGCACCGGCCGATGACCGCGCGCAACCTGATGGGCCAGGTCGACGGCACCAACAACCCGAAACCGGGCGAGAGCGACTTCCAGGAACGGATCTTCGTCCCGCCGGGGGACTCGGCGGCGTACGCGTGGATGGAGGGCGGCTCCTACGCGGTCGTCCGGCGGATCAGGATGCTCCTGGACGACTGGGAAGAACTCACGGTCGAGCGCCAGGAGCAGGTCATCGGCCGGCGCAAGGCGGACGGCGCCCCGCTCAGCGGTGGCTCGGAGGACACCGCGATGGACCTGGACGAGGCGGGGCCGGACGGCAAGCCGCTGATCCCCGCCAACGCACACGCCCGGATCTCCTCCCCCGAGAAGAACGGAGGCGCCGCGATGCTGCGCCGCCCGTTCTCGTACCACGACGGCATCGCCGACGACGGCACCCCGGACGCGGGGCTGCTCTTCGTCTGCTGGCAGGCCGATCCCTTCAGGGGCTTCATCCCGGTCCAGCGCAAGCTCGACCGCGGGGACGCGCTCTCGCCGTTCATCCGCCACGAGGCGAGCGGCCTCTTCGCCGTCCCCGGAGGCGCCGCGTCAGGGGAGTACGTGGGACAGCGGCTGCTGGAGGCGTGAGGCGCACGGCTCCCTCCGGCAGCCCATTAGGGTGACCGTATGTCAGCCACGCGCTACGCCTATCTCGGTCCCGAAGGCACCTTCACCGAGGTGGCCCTCCGTACCCTCCCCGAAGCCGCCACCCGTGAACTCGTCCCGATGGTCTCGGTGCCGGCCGCTCTGGACGCGGTGCGCAAGGGAGAGGCCGCAGCGGCGCTCGTCCCCATCGAGAACTCCGTGGAGGGCGGGATCACCGCGACCCTCGACGAGCTGACCACGGGCGCTCCGCTGATGATCTACCGCGAGGTGCTGCTCTCCATCACGTTCGCGCTGCTGGTGCGCCCCGGGACGAAGCTGTCGGACGTCAAGACCGTCACCGCCCACCCCGCCGCGCAGCCCCAGGTCCGCAACTGGATGGCGGAGCACCTGCCCAGCGCGGTGTGGGAGTCGGCCGCCTCGAACGCGGACGGTGCCCGGCTGGTCCAGGAAGGGCGCTACGACGCGGCCTTCGCCGGCGAGTTCGCCGCGGCGACCTACGGCCTCGAGCCGCTGGTGACGGAGATCCACGACGCGGAGAACGCCCAGACGCGCTTCGTGCTGGTGGGGCGCCCCGCCAGGCCGTCGGCCCCCACGGGAGCCGACAAGACCTCCGTGGTCATCTGGCTCGGCGACGACCGCCCCGGCGCACTCCTCGAGCTGCTCCAGGAGTTCGCCGTGCGCGGGGTCAACCTGATGCTGATCCAGTCCCGGCCGACCGGGGAGGGCATCGGGAACTACTGCTTCGCCGTCGACGCGGAGGGTCACATCGCGGACCGCCGGGTCGGCGAGGCGCTGATGGGGCTCAAGCGGATCTGCCCCAACGTGCGGTTCCTCGGCTCGTACCCGCGGGCAGGGGTGACGCCCGAGGAGACGAGCCCCCTGCGGATCGGGACGTCGGACACGGACTTCACCGAGGCGTCCGACTGGCTGGCCCGCAGCCAGGACGGCCGGGTCTGACGTCAGCGGCAGGGACCGGCCTTCGAGTCCTTCGATTCCGGGCCGGTCCTGACTGTCGGCCCCTTGTCCGGTCCTACTGTCGGATTTAAGGCCCCCGGGAATGGTCCGGTTCTCGGGCGACGAGGCGTGACCAGAGTTATCCACAGGGCGCACTCTCCGCCTGGGGACAAGTCGACACCACGCACCGACATGGTCGACAAATCGCCCCAGGAGCCCTGGATCCCCCACAGGGTCACAGCTCCCCTCGTGTCCCTCAATTCCGTTGATCAACTCATTGAGGCAGGGAATACCCACCCGAATGAGTGCACGGATGAGGTTTGAGTGGCGAATCCATGCCCTGAGATGCCGCTTTCGGAACGATCTCTTCCGACATCCACAGACCTTCTTCACAGCCTGTGGATAACTAATTGGATCAACGACCACCTGTGGACAACATGCGCATCGAGTGGCCGCCAACTCCGCGCGCATACACCGGTGATGCGTCGGGCGGCAGGAGCGCTTACCCCCCCTTTCGGGGTGATGGGACCCGTTTATCGACGATCCCCCCCTCCGCTCCACCCGCGATTCCATCAGGATTATCGATTCCGGCAATTCGGGCAAAGCGCCACGCTCGCCGATATCGGTTCGAGCGGTGGATCCCCGCACCGGTAGCCTTGAGGGGTGATTGACCTTCGCCTGCTCCGTGAGGACCCCGACCGTGTTCGCGCCTCCCAGCGCGCCCGTGGAGAGGACGTCGCGCTCGTCGACGCCCTTCTCTCCGCCGACGAGCTGCGCAGGTCGTCCGGCGTCCGCTTCGACGAACTCCGCTCCGAGCAGAAGTCGCTCGGGAAGCTGATCCCCAAGGCCACCCCGGAGGAGCGCGCCGAGCTCCTCAAGAAGGCGGACCAGCTGAAGGCCGAGGTCAAGGCGGCCGACGTCGCGCAGGACGAGGCCGACGCCGAGGCCAAGCGCCTGCTGCTGCTGCTCGGCAACATCGTCCACGAGGACGTGCCGGTCGGCGGCGAGGAGGACTTCGTCGTCCTGGAGACGCACGGCACGATCCGTGACTTCGGCGCGGAGGGGTTCGAGCCGAAGGACCACCTGGAGCTCGGCGAGTCGCTGGGTGCCATCGACATGGAGCGCGGCGCCAAGGTGTCCGGATCGCGCTTCTACTACCTGACCGGCGTCGGCGCGCTGCTCGAGCTGGCCCTGGTCAACGCGGCGATCGCGCAGGCCACCGAGGCCGGTTTCGTCCCCATGCTGACCCCCGCGCTGGTCCGTCCGCGCGCCATGGAGGGCACGGGATTCCTCGGCCAGGCCGCGGAGAACGTGTACCACCTGGAGAAGGACGACTACTACCTCGTCGGCACGTCCGAGGTGCCCCTCGCGGCGTACCACATGGACGAGATCATCGAGGCCGACAAGCTGCCGCTGCGGTACGCCGGGTTCTCCCCCTGCTTCCGCCGCGAGGCGGGCACGTACGGCAAGGACACCCGGGGCATCTTCCGTGTCCACCAGTTCGACAAGGTCGAGATGTTCTCGTACGTCGACCCGGCGGACGCCGAGGCCGAGCACCGCAGGCTCCTGGCCTGGGAGAAGCAGTGGCTCACGGGCCTGGAGCTGCCGTTCCAGGTGATCGACGTCGCCACCGGGGACCTGGGCTCCTCGGCCTCGCGGAAGTTCGACTGCGAGGCGTGGATCCCGACCCAGGGCAAGTACCGCGAGCTGACCTCCGCGTCCAACTGTGACGGGTTCCAGGCGCGCCGGCTCTCGGTCCGGATGCGCGACGGGAAGAAGGTCCAGCCGCTGTCCACGCTGAACGGCACGCTCTGCGCCGTACCGCGCACGATCGTGGCGATCCTGGAGAACCACCAGCTGCCCGACGGCTCGGTGCGGGTGCCGGAGGTCCTCCGTCCGTACCTGGGCGGACGCGAGCTTCTGGAGCCGGTCTCCAAGTGACGTTCCCCTACAAGCTCGTCGCGACCGATCTCGACGGCACCCTGCTGCGCGACGACCACACCGTCTCCGGTCCCACCCGGGAGGCGCTGGCCGCGGTCACCGCGGCCGGCGCGGCGCACATCGTCGTCACGGGGCGGGCGGTCCCGTGGACCCGGCACATCCTGGACGACCTGGGCTACCAGGGCCTCGCGGTCTGCGGCCAGGGTGCGCAGGTCTACCACGCGGGCGAGCACAAGCTGCTGACCTCCCTCACCCTGGACCGGCAGCTCGCGGGACTGGCCCTGTCCAAGATCGAGGCGGAGGTCGGCCCGCTCGCCCTGGCGGCGAGCCGTGACGGGCTCGAGGGCGAGGTGCTGGTCGGGCCGGGATACCAGGTGCAGGAAGGTCCTCTGCCGGCCGTCTTCATGAACGACCCGGCCGAGATGTGGACCGCTCCGCTGAACAAGGTCTACATCCAGCATCCGGAGCTCGACGACGACGCCCTGGCCGAGGCCGCGCGGCAGGCCGTCGGCAGTCTGGTGAACGTCGTCATGGCGGGCCCGGGTGTCGTGGAGATCCTGCCCCTGGGGCTGAGCAAGGCGACCGGCCTCTCCCTGGCGGCCCGCCGCCTGGGGCTCAAGGCGGCGGACACGCTGGCCTTTGGTGACATGCCGAACGACATCCCCATGTTCGGCTGGGCGCAGCACGGTGTCGCCATGGCCAACGCGCACGACGACCTGAAGGCCGTGGCCCACGAGATCACCGCGTCGAACGAGCACGACGGCATCGCGATCGTGCTGGAGGAACTGCTCCGGACGGCCACGCGCGCGTAGGGCGGGCCCGGTGAGCCGGAAGGCGCCGCCCCGGGACCACGGTTCGTGGCCCCGGGGCGGCGCCTTGTGACGTCAGCCTCCCTCGCGGCGGCCCAGCTCCCTCAGCCGGTGGCCGAGTTCGTCCATGCGGGCGTCGAGCCGGATGACGTCCTGCGAGACATCGGTGAGCCGCAGGCTGATGGCGCCGACGACCTGGTGGGTGACATCGAGCTTCCGGTCGAGGGAGCCGAGCCGCTCCGACATCCGGCCGAGCACCGGGCCGAGCTCCTGCAGCGCGCTCCCCACTCCGGCGAGGCAGCCCTCGATGCGGGTGACCCGCCGGTCGAGCGAGACGTAGGAGGCCCTGAGGTCCTCCTCGGCGTCGAGCAGATGGGTCCGGACACTGCGCGCGATGTCGCTGTCGCGAAGAAGCATCGCGATGTTGAGCACGGTCCTCCGGGTGTGGAGGCGCAGCTGCGTGGCAGCCTGTGGATAACTTCCAGGCGCCTCCCCCTTCCATAGCGACACCATGTCGCTATGGAAGGAGCGCAGCTCAGCGCCGCGCAGCACCTTCATCCCGTTACTGAACAGCTCCTGCTGATGGCGGTCGGTCAGTCTCCTGACCGAGGCTGTGGATACTTCGAAATAGCGGGCCACCTCCTCTGTGCGAAGGTGAATCCCGTCGGGGAGCATGACAAGGCTCTTGACCTTGTCGAGGGCTTCGACGCGGTCCATCTGCTCGACGCGCAGGGCAGGGGATTCGAGCAGGGCGACTTCCGTGGGCATGGGAATGCCTTTCGTGCGCGGGTACGGCGAGGAACGCCCTGTCCCCGGGCTGCGAGGGCGGAGGACGCTCACGGTTGCCACTCACTCGATGACCGGCCGGTGGGCACTCGCCCCGCCTCGGCCGGCACTCCCCGTATTCACGAAAGCTCGACGCCACGGATTCCTGTTGCCTCCACGCACCCCGTCCAACGAGCCGATAAGCACACGGTCACGCTGTTTGTCGTACGGGCATGGAACAACCCCCGCCCATCGGACGGGGGTTGCACCGGGGCGGGGTCGTCACTCCTCGCCGGCGAGCTTCAGCGCCCGCAGCTTCTGACCCGCGTACCAGGTGGCCACGGCGGTGACACCGACCAGCAGGACCGTCGCGAGCGGCAGGCCGACGTCCGAGGTCACCAGGCCGTCCCCGGCCACCTTCTCGGCGACCGAGAGGGACCACTGCTGCACGCTGAGCGTCCTGGCCCCGGGGACGAGGCTGCCGAACAGCGCCTCCCACACGAGCGCGTACACCAGGCCGAAGACCACGGCGTGCCGGCTGACCGTGCCGAGCAGCAGGAACAGCGCGCTGTACGCGATCGAGGCGACCAGCGCCGCGATCGTGTAGGCCACGGCGATCTGTCCGCCGTTGCCGTTGAGGATCAGCCCCGCGACGAACGTCGGCAGCGCCGAGAAGAGCATCGTCACGGCGACGGCCACGATCAGTTTGGTGAAGATGATCGTGGGCCGCTTCACCGGCTTGGCCAGCAGGTAGACGATCGATCCGTCGTCGATCTCCGGTCCGATGGCACCTGTTCCGGCGATCACGCCGATCAGCGGGACCATCGTGGCGATGGCGAATCCGCCCAGCACTCCGGAGGCGACGCCGTCATCGGCCCCGGCGAACGCCCGCACCGCCACGGAGATGGCCACCAGCAGCACCGGCAGGACGAACAGGATGGCGGCCCGGCGCCGGCCGAGCAGGGCCCGGTAGGTGAGCCGGGCGACTGTGGGGTCGTACATGACGCTTCACAGCTCCTTTCAGGCCACTACTCAGGCCGCTACGAGATAGGAAAAGACCGATTCGAGGGACTCGTCGGACGGGGAGACGGTGAGCAGCCGGATGCCGTGTTCGCGTGCGACCTTCGGCAGCAGGGCCGTGAACCGCCCGAAGTCGACCGCCTGGATCCGCAGGGCCCTCTCCGTCACGTCGACCTCGATCCCCGCTGTCGAGGGGTCCGCGATGAGTGCGGCGGCGAGCGCCCGGTCGTCGCTGGACCGTACGAGATAGCGGTGCGGACGGTCCGTCATCAGCCGGCGGATCTTCCGGAAGTCACCGGACGCGGCGTGGCGGCCCGCCACGATCACCTCGATGTGCGAGGCGAGCTGCTCGACCTCCTCGAGGATGTGGGAGGAGAAGAGCACCGTGCGGCCCTCCGCGCCCATCCGGCGCAGGAGCTCCATCAGCTGCATCCGCTGACGCGGGTCCATGCCGTTGAACGGCTCGTCGAGGAGCAGCACCGACGGGTCGTGGACCAGGGCGGACGCCATCTTCACGCGCTGGCGCATGCCCTTGCTGTACGTCGAGATCTTGCGGTCCTGGGCGTACTCCATCTCGACCGTGGCCAGCGCCTCGGCCGCGGCGGCGTCCCCGAGTCCGTGGAGCTCGGCGTTGGCCACGACGAACTCGCGGCCGGTGAGGAAGTCGTACATCCCCTCCCGCTCCGGCACGATCCCGATCGCCTTGTAGACCGACTCGTTGCGCCAGATCTGTGTGCCGTCGAGCGTCACCTTGCCGGTCGACGGCGCGAGGAAGCCGGCCATCATGTTGATCAGCGTGGACTTTCCGGCTCCGTTGGGGCCGAGCAGCCCGGTGACCCCGGGGCCCACGGTCATGCTGACGTCGTTGACGGCGACCACGTTGCCGAACCAGCGGGAGGTGTGGTCGATCTCGATGGTGGTCACAGCCCGACCCTCCGGTAGCGGCGCATCAGTACGGCGTACGAGCCGGCGACGAGCGCGAGGACAACGATCAGATAGACCACGCCGGCGGCGGCACCCGGTCCTTCACCTCCGGGGAAGGCGGAGGCGGCGCCGAGGAACGCGGTCTGCACCCCGTCGATCAGGGTGATGGGCGAGAACAGCCCCAGCCAGGTGATGGCACCGGTCGATCCGGTCTCCCAGGCGATCGCCTGGACCGTGGAGACCGCCCCGTAGGTGATGGTCAGCACGGCGATCACCGCGGCGACTCCGAAGCCACGCCGCGGTGTCAGCGCGGCGACCACGAGCCCGAGCCCGGCGAACAGCACGGAGAGCAGCGCCACCGAGACCATCCCCTGTCCGAAGCCCTTGCTCTGATCGGCGAGGTCGAACTTGGCCAGCAGTGCGCCCACGTACAGGATGACGAGCGGCAGCCCGGTGAGGATGAGCAGGGCCGAGGCCATGGCGGCGAACTTCGCGAGGACGTAGTCGACGCGCTCGATCGGCCGCGAGAAGTACAGCGGCACGCTCTTGAAGCGCAGGTCCCTGGACACGGACTGCGGCGCCTGGGAGGCGATGAACAGTCCGATCACGGCCTGGAGGTAGATCGCGAAGTCCGTGTACTTGATGGGCAGTTTCGTCATGTTGGGCGTGGCGATGGCGACCGCGACCAGGATGAGCGCAACCAGGCACATCACCCCGCACAGCAGCATCGGCAGCACCTTGGACTTCGCGGACCTGCCCAGTCCGAACGAGCCGCGCAGCGACTGCGAGTACAGCGACCGGCGTGCGTACGCCCGTCCCAGGCGGACGCCGTCGTAGGAGCGGTATCCGATGTTGTGGATCCGGGAGGTCTCGCTCCCGGTCACGGTTCCGGTCTCAGTGCTCATCGCGACCGCTCCCCTTCTGCTGTCCGACACCCGTCGTCACGGCCTGGGCCGCCGGGGGCGCCGCTTCGGTGCGGAAGACCTCGGCGATGTGGTGGCGCCGCTGTTCCATGCGGATGAGTCCCAGACCGAGCTCGGCCACCCTGTCGCGGACCACGTCGTACGTCTCCTCGCCCGTCGCCTCCACCAGGAGGATGTGGCCGGCTCCCGGCAGTCCTTCGGCGTCGAGTCCGTCGGCTCCGACGAGCGTGATCCCGGCCGCGGTGAGGGACCGGCGCAGGGCGTCCGTGCCGTCGGGGTGGGTGTCGCTGTCGGTGACCTCGACGGCCAGTGTCGTCGTCGTCCGGGTGAAGTCGCTGGTGGAGCTGGAGCGGAGCAGCGCGCCGCCGTCGATGACGACGACGTGGTCACAGGTCCGTTCGAGCTCTCCGAGGAGGTGCGAGGTGACCAGCACCGAGATGCCGAAGTCGGTGTGAACGCGGCGGATCAGGCCGAGCATCTCGTCGCGGCCGACCGGGTCCAGGCCGTTGGTCGGCTCGTCGAGGAGGACCAGCTTCGGGTCGTGGACCAGGGCCTGGGCCAGCTTCACCCGCTGCTTCATACCGGTCGAGTAGCCGCCGATGGGGCGGTAGCGCTCCTCGTACAGCCCCACGTGGCGCAGGGTGTCCGCGGTACGCTCGCGCGCCGCCGTGGGCGGCAGACCGGACATCCTCGCCATGTGGACGACGAACTCGGTCGCCGAGACGTCAGGGGGCAGGCAGTCGTGTTCGGGCATGTACCCGACCTGCTCCCGGATGGCGGCTCCCTCGGTGGCGACGTCGAGCCCGAGCACCGCGGCCCGGCCTTCGGTGGCGGGGGACAGACCCAGAAGGATCTTGATCAGTGTGGACTTGCCGGCCCCGTTGGAACCCACCAGGCCGGTGACGCCCGGTCCGATGTCCAAGGAGAGCCGGTCAAGCGCGGTCACCCTCGGGAACCGCTTGCTCAGGCTTTCGGTTGCGATCACAGTCACGTGTTCGAAGGTAGTGGCGCGCGCCCCGGGAGTCGTCAGCCCAGGCGGTTGTATCCGCGTCAGACTCCAGGCGTACGGACCCGTAGGGGGACCCCACGCGGGAGGACGACCGACCGGAGGCGGCCCCGGGGCCCGGACGGTGCTTGGAGGGTTCCCCGACGGTGCTTGGAGAGTTCCCGGACGGTGCTTGGAGAGTTCCCCGACGGTGCCGGGCGGACCTGCGACCCGCCTGTCCACGAAGCATGGTGCGGCCTGCCCACCGAACGCGGTGCGGTCTGTCCACCGAATACGGTGCGGCCTGTCCACAGGGCGTTGTCCACAGGTTCGGGGCATCCCTTGACGCGACGGGCGGTCGGTTGCCACATTTCAGCGGTCACGTTACGGACGCGTACCGCAACGCCGGCACCGGACAAGGAGGCTGCGTGAATCTGCGAGGCGCGCGCGAGCGCTGGGTGCGTACGGGAGGGGTCGAGCTGTGTGTCGCCGAGGCCGGCGATCCGTCACAGCCGACGATCGTGCTGGTGCACGGCTATCCGGACAGCAAGGAGGTCTGGTCCGAGGTCGCCGCACGGCTGGCCGAGCAGTGGCACGTGGTGCTGTACGACGTGCGCGGCCATGGCAGGTCGACGGCGCCGAGGCCGCTGCGTGGCGGCTTCACGCTGGAGAAGCTGACCGACGACTTCCTCGCTGTCGTGGACGCCGTGAGCCCGGACCGACCGGTCCATGTGGTCGGCCACGACTGGGGTTCGGTCCAGGCGTGGGAATTCGCGACCGTGGAGCGCACGAAGGGCCGCATCGCCTCGTTCACCTCGATGTCCGGTCCGTCCCTGGACCACTTCGGACACTGGATCAAGCGACGGATGGCGCACCCGGACGCGCGCGGCCTGGGCCAGTTGCTCGGCCAGGGCGCGAAGTCCTGGTACGTGTACGCGCTGCACACACCGGTTCTGCCCGAGATGGCCTGGCGCGGGGCGCTCGGCAGGCAGTGGCCACGGATCCTGCGGCGGATGGAGAAGGTCCCCGCGGACGGGTATCCGACGTCTTCGCTTCCTCAGGACGCGGCGCACGGGGCATGGCTCTACCGTGACAACATCCGTTCCCGCCTGCGCCGTCCGCGCCAGGACGCCTACGCACACGTCCCGGTCCAGTTGGTGACACCGACCGGAGACGCCTTCCTCTCGCCGTCGCTCTACGACGAACTCGACTCTTGGGTACCCCGGTTGACCCGGCGCACCCTCCCGGCGAAGCACTGGGTCCCGCGCACCCGCCCGGATCAGCTGGCCGTCTGGATCAGCGAGTTCGCTCGCGGCGTGGACAGTGGCAGCCTGGGTGAGTCCGCAGGCCTCGCAGCACCGGCCACGGCGGCTGCCGGATCCCATGCCGCGCGTTTCAGCGGGCAGTTGGTATTGGTCACAGGCGCTGCTTCGGGAATCGGGCGGGCGACGGCGCTGTTGTTCGCCGAGGCCGGAGCGCGGGTGGTGGCCGTGGACCGCGACGCGGACGGTGTGGCACGGACGGTGGAGACGGCGCGTCTGACCGGTGCCGCCTCGGCGTCGGCCGAAGTGGTGGATGTCGGGGACGAGCATGCGATGGAGCAGCTCGCGGAGAAGATCGCCTCCGAACACGGCGTCGTGGACGTCCTGGTGAACAACGCGGGCATCGGCCTGTCGGGCTCCTTCCTCGAGACCACCAGCGAGGAATGGCGCAAGGTCCTCGACGTCAATCTGTGGGGTGTCATCCACGGCTGCCGGGTCTTCGGCAAGCAGATGGCCGACCGGGGGCAGGGGGGCCACATCGTCAACGTCGCCTCGGCGGCGGCCTATCAGCCCTCCCGCGTGCTCCCCGCCTACAGCACGTCCAAGGCGGCGGTGCTGATGCTCAGCGAATGCCTGCGCGCGGAACTGGCCGACCGCTCGATCGGCGTCAGCGCGATCTGCCCAGGGTTCGTCAGCACCGGCATCACCGGCACCGCGCACTTCGCAGGAGTCGACGAGGCCGAGGAGGAGCGCCTCCGCGAGCGCACGACCCAGTTGTACACGCGTCGCAACTACCCGCCCGAAAAGGTGGCTCACGCCATCCTCGAGGCGGTGGTACACAACCGCGCCGTGGTGCCGGTGACACCCGAGGCCCGTGGCGCACGGCTGCTCCACCGGATCAGCCCCCGGCTGCTGCGCGGCGTCGCACGGCTGAAGCCGCCCCTCTAGGTATACGGCGAGTTGGACGGACCCTTCCCCTAACGACGCTGCGGAGAAGTGCGGTTGTCAGCGGGCAAGTCCGGAGGCCGTAACTCCCGTGCGGCCGAGTCCATTTCGCGACATCGCTTCCAGCACAGGGCACTTCGAGACCACAGCGAGCCGGGAGTGCGACATCTACACTGAAAATTAACCAAGTTACCCAAATAGGGCGAAGAGGACGACAGTTGTCCACAGGAGTGTCAAAATACCTGTGGATAAACCGAGTTGGCTGTGGATCAAACCTGATGGCGGCACCTTTCGTCACGAACCTCGGGTGAAATCGAGGTGCGCCCCGTGACGCACCGAGGGCACTCTGGCGGGATGGACGAACGACGCACCGTCAAGGTGTCCAAGTACCTGTCGAAGCATCTGCGGCATGAGCCCGGCCGGATCGGTCTCGTTCTCGACCCTCACGGCTGGGTGCCCGTCGACGCGTTGCTGGAGGCCTGCGCGCGGCACGGCTTCACCCTCACCCGGGACGAGCTCGAGCACGTCGTCGCGGTCAACGACAAGCGGCGCTTCACCGTGGACGGCGACCGTATCCGCGCGAACCAGGGCCACTCCGTCACGGTCGATCTCGACCTGCCCCCGGCCGAGCCGCCCGCGTACCTCTACCACGGCACCGTGGCACGCGCCCTCGACGCCATCCGGGCCGAAGGGCTCCGGCCCATGGGCCGCCACCATGTCCACCTCTCGCCCGACCGCGGGACGGCGGTCCGTGTGGGCGCCCGGCGGGGCGCGCCGGTGGTCCTCGCCGTGGACGCGGGCGCCATGCACAGGGCGGGGCATCTCTTCCACGTCAGCGCCAACGGCGTGTGGCTCACCGACGCCGTGCCTCCGGCCTTCCTGCGTCTGCGCGACTGATCGGCCGCAGCTCAGCGCCGCATGCCGCCCAGGCCCGCGCGGAGGTCGTCGAGACACGGCGGTGATCCTCCTGCGGGCCCGATGTCCCGCAGCGGCCTGCGGGGCCCTGGAGACATCGCCGTAGAGTCGTCGTCATGACCTCCTCCCGCCGACTGAGCACCGTGATCCTGCCCATCCGCCGCTGGCACGACGGCGGCCGGCCCCTCTGGGTACGCGCCGAGGAGCTGGGGTTCCACGCCGCGTACACCTACGACCATCTGGCCTGGCGGACCTTCCGTGACGGCCCGTGGTTCGGTGCGATCCCCACGCTGACCGCCGCCGCGGCGGCCACCGAGCGTCTGCGCCTGGGCACACTCGTCACCTCGCCCAACTTCCGGCATCCGGTGACGCTGGCCAAGGACCTCATCACCCTGGACGACGTCTCCGGCGGGCGGATCACCCTCGGTATCGGCGCCGGCGGCAACGGATTCGACGCGACCACGCTGCGCAGGAGTGACGAGGACGCGTGGACGCCGCGCGAACGTGCCGACCACTTCGCCGAGTTCGTCCCGTTGCTCGACCAGCTTCTCCGGGAGCCCTCCGTGACGAGCGAGGGCCGGTTCTACTCCGCGAACGAGGCCCGGAACATCCCCGGCTGCGTACAGCGTCCCCGGCTGCCCTTCGCGATCGCCGCCACCGGACCGCGCGGACTGAGGCTCGCGGCACGGCACGGCCAGGCCTGGGTGACCACCGGTGACCCGAAGCTGTACGAGGCCGGCACCCCCGAGCAGTCCGTCACGGCCCTGCACGGCCAGATCACCCGGCTCGGCGCCGCCTGCGAGGAAGCCGGCCGCGACGTGGGCGAGCTGGACAAGATCCTGCTCACCGGCTTCACCCCGGGCCGTCCGCTGCAGTCCGTCGACGCGTTCGTGGACTTCGCGGGAACACACTTCGACCTCGGATTCACCGAGATCGTCGTCCACTGGCCGGAGCCGGAGTCCCTCTTCGCCCTGGAAACAGAGGTGTTCGAGCAGATCGCCACGGAGGCCCTGGCCCAGCTCGGCTGACCGTCCTCCGCTCCGGACGGGACGGCGAACGGGGTCGGTCCCGGACGCCGTCTCCGGCCGGACACAGGGCCGGTAACGCCTTCGACATATGCCTCTGTCAGATCCGGCAGCTCACAGGCTCACCCTCTCAGATGTGCGCCCCTCCGCACGCCCGTGCAACCCCGTACGAGAGAATGCCGGGGTGACCTCAGCTACCGACTCGCCTCTTCCTGCCGTGACCCGGCTGATCGCCACCGATCTGGACGGCACCCTCCTACGTGACGACAAGACCTTGTCGGACCGCACGACGGCAGCCCTGGCAGCCGCCGAGGAGGCGGGGATCGAGGTCTTCTTCGTCACCGGACGGCCCGCCCGCTGGATGGACGTCGTCAGCCCCTACGTCCAGGGCCACTCCATGGCGATCTGCGGGAACGGAGCAGCGGTCGCGGATCTCCGCAGCGGCCGCCTCCTCAAGGTCCATCCGCTGGACCGTGGGATCGCCCTGGACGTGGTCGGCCTCCTGCGCGAGGCCGCGCCGGGCGTTTCGTTCGCCGTCGAACTGACCACCGGCATCCACTACGAACCCGCCTACCCTCCTTTCCACATGGACCCGGGTGCCACGGTCGCCGTCGCGGAGAAGCTGCTCCACGAGGAGGCCCCGGGCAGCGGCACGCCGGTCCTCAAGGTCCTCGCCCACCACCTCGAGCTGGCCCCGGACGCCTTCCTCGCGCTGGCACGCGACGTCGCGGGGGATCGGGCGTCCTTCACCCGGTCCAGCCCCACGGCGCTCCTGGAGATCAGCGGCCTCGGCGTCTCCAAGGCCGCCACGCTCGCGGCCTGCTGCGCGGAGCGCGGAATCCCGGCGGCCGAGGTCGTCGCGTTCGGGGACATGCCCAACGACGTGGAGATGCTGAGCTGGGCCGGAGCCTCGTTCGCCATGGGCAACGCCCATCCGGACGCGGTGGCCGCCGCATCGGGTGTGACGCTCACCAACGACGAGGACGGCGTCGCGGTCGTCATCGAGCGGATCCTCGCCGCACGCTGAGCGCGCACGCCGAACCCGGGCGCTGAAACCCGTGTCCCGAACCCGTGGGCCGAACCTGAGGACCGAACCTGACGGCCGAACCCGAGGGCCGAACCTGTGGGCCGACAGTCCGCCGAACCGTGCGCTGAACCAGCTCGTCGGGCTCACACGCCGGACATCACAACGGGACCTGCCAGATCACTGTCGTGCCCCCGCCCGCCTCCCCGACCCCCGGCCCGAACCAGCTGGCGCCGCCCAGCGACTCCGCCCGCCTGGCGAGATTGCGCAGACCGCTGCGCCGTCCGCCCTCCGGAATGCCCACTCCGTCATCCGTGACCGTCAGCCGCACCGCGTCCCTCCCGTCGGGCAACGCGGCGGTCGCGTCCACCGTCACCTCGACACGCGAGGCCCTCGCGTGACGGAAGGTGTTGGAGAGCGTCTCTCGCAGAGCGGCGATGAGGTTCTTGCCGGCCAGCTCCCCCACCGACGAGTCGACGGGGCCCAGGAATCGGTGCGAGGGCGCGAAGCCCAAGGGCACCGCCGCCATGTTGATCTCCCGCAGGACCCTGGTCCGCAGCCCCGACGGCGCCTCCGCGGGCTCCTGCTGCAGGGCGAAGATGGCGGTACGGATCTCCTGGATGGTCACGTCCAGCTCGTCGACGGCCCGCCCGATGCCGGCCTGCACCGCGGGCACGGGTGAGCGTCGCTGCGCGCCCTCCAGCATGATCCCGGTGGCGAACAGGCGCTGGATCACGAGGTCGTGGAGATCTCGGGCGATGCGGTCCCGGTCCTCGTAGACGACGAGCCTCTCCCGGTCCCGCTGTGCCTCGGCCAGCTTCAGGGCCAGGGCGGCCTGCGCGGCGAAGTGGGTGGCGAGCGTCCGCTCCGCCTCGGTGAACGGCCTTCCTCCCCGCACCCGGGGGATGGCAAGCGCCCCGAGCACGCGTCCGCCGCTGCGCAGGGGGAGCAGCATGTGCGGACCGAACTGGTCCGCAAGCCTGGTGACCATGCGGGGATCGGTCGCGGGGTCGTCGAGGAACACCTCCTCGCCCCTCAGGAGAGCCGCCACCACAGGGCTCTGCGGCGGAATGATCACCCCGAGGGACGCGGACGGCCGGTCCCCGGCTACGGCGACGATCTCGAGGCCTCCCGAATCGGCGGGGAGCAGCACGATTCCGGCCGCGGCGTCGGCAAGACGGCGGGCCTGTTCGGCGACGACTGTGAGCGCCTCGTCCGCGTCCCCGCCGGAGAGCAGGGCGGTGGTGACGGCCACCGAGCCGTCGATCCACCGGCCGCGCTGCCTGGCGGACTCGTACGTCCGGGCATGGCCGATGGCGATCCCGGCCTCCGTGGCCAGCACACGCAGCATGTGGAGCTCGTCGTCCCCGAAGGTCTCGCCGGCACGCTTCTCCATCACGTAGAGGTTGCCGAAGATCCTGCCCTGGACCCGGATGGGAACTCCGAGGAAGGAGCGCATCGCCGGGTGGGCGGCGGGGAATCCGGCGAAGCGCGGATCGGCCTCCAGATCCTCCAGCCGGATGGGCACGCCCTCCTGGATCAGGGCGCCGAGGAGACCGGTGTGGCCGTCGGGCGGCCGGCCGATCGCCCTGCAGACCTCCTCGGGCACCCCGTGGGTGATGAAGTCGCAGAGGCTCTCACCAGGCTCTTCGACGACGCCGATGGCCGCGTAGCGGGCGTGGGCCAGCTCGGCCGCGGTCTCACAGATGCGTTCGAGAGTGGAGTGGAGCTCCAGGCCCGTGCCGACGGACCTCGTCGCTTCCAGCAGCTGCGGAACGCGCGCGGTCAGCTCGGCGGAGAGCCCTCGCAGGCTCCCGGCGGCCGGCCGCGTGGCTCCGGACACGTCCTTCGGATCCGGCTCGGGCATGACCTGAGCCTAATAAGTACCGAATGGTCAGGAAAGTCGGACAGCGTCGGGCCGCTGCTCTCAGGTGCGCACCGGCACCGCTCCCACCGGCCGCATCCGCTCCACACCCGTACGCACCGGCTCCTGTTCGCGTGCGAGCATGCGGTGCAGCGGACCGTCCTGCGCCGCCAGCTCGGCGTACGGGCCCTGCTGCACCACGTGGCCACCGTCCAGCACCAGCACCTCGTCCACCGCTTCGAGCCCGGCCAGCCGGTGGGTGATCAGCACGGTCGTACGTCCTTCGGTGGCGGCCAGCAGGTCAGCGGTCAGGGCGTCCGCCGTCGCCAGGTCGAGGTGCTCCGCGGGCTCGTCGAGCACGAGCACGGGGAAGTCGGCGAGGATCGCGCGGGCCAGCGCCAGCCGCTGCCGCTGACCGCCCGAGAGCCGGGCACCGTGTTCCCCGACCATCGTGTCGAGGCCGTCGGGCAGGGACTCGGCCCAGTCCAGCAGCCGCGCCGCGGCGAGGGCGTCACGCAGTTCGCCGTCCGTCGCGCCGGTGCGCGCGAGCCGCAGATTCTCGCGGACGGAGCTGTCGAAGACGTGGGCGTCCTGGGCACACAGCCCGACGAAGGTCCGGACCGTGTCCGCGTCCAGCGCGGAGGCGTCGACACCGCCGAGACGGTACGTCCCCTCCCGGGCGTCCAGGAAGCGGAGCAGGATCTGGGCGAGCGTGGTCTTTCCGGATCCGGACGTGCCGACGACCGCGATCCGCCGACCGGCGTGCAGCGTGAGGTCGACGGAGTGCAGCGCGTCGCGCTCCGCGCCTCCGTACCTGGCCGACAGCCCTCGTACGTCGAGCGGGAAGGGTGAAGCGGGTGCCTGTGCCGGCTCGACCGGTTCGGCGACCGGCACAGGAGCGTCCAGCACCTCGAAGACCCGCTCCGCACTGCTCCTGACCCGTCGGCGGTACTGGACCGCGAGCGGCAGTCCCGTCACGGCCTCGAAAGCCGCCATCGGTGTGAGGACGACGACGGCGAGCTCCACCCCCTCCAGGCGTCCGGTGAACACCGCGGGCAGCGCGACGACCGCCGCGCCCACGACCGTGAGCCCGCAGATCAGGGCGGAGAGTCCGCCACCCAGCGCCGTGGCGGCCGCCGCGCGCGCGGCGATCCTCGTGAGGACCGTGTCCGCCGCGCGCACCTGCTCCCTCCGGGCGGGCAGCGCACCCGCGACGGTCAGCTCGGCCGTTCCGCCGAGGAGATCGGCGACCCGCACCGCCAGAGCGGCCCGGGCGGGCGCCAGTCGACGCTCGGCACGCCGGGCACAGGCGCCGCTCAGCCACGGCACGCCCACACCGGCGAGCAGCAGACCGGCCGCCAGCACGGCGCCCGCCTCCGGCAGCATCCATGTGGTGAAGGCGACGGCTCCCGCCCCGACCCCGAGCGCGGTTCCCACGGGCAGCAGCCAGCGCAGCCAGTAGTCCTGCAGCGTGTCCACGTCGGAGACCAGCCGGGACAGCAGATCGCCCCGGCGCGTCGTGCGGAGGCCGGCGGGCGCGATGCGCTCCAGGCCCCGGTACACCGACACCCTGAGCTTGGCGAGCATCCTGAGCACCGCATCGTGGGACACCAGCCGCTCGGCGTAGCGGAAGACCGCCCGGCCCATGCCGAAGGCCCGGGTCGCGGTGACGGCGACCATCAGGTACAGCACCGGAGGCTGCTCGGAGGCGCGGGAGATCAGCCACCCGGAGACCGCCATGAGCCCGACGGACGAGCCCACGGCGAGGCTGCCCAGCATCAGGGCCAGGCCCAGTTTCCGGTGCTGGGAGCCCGCGGCCTCCCGGACCCGGGCCAGTACGCGGCCGCCGGCCCCGGGGGTGGTGTCCCGGAGGACGGGCTCCATCGCGCCCGCGTTTCCGGTCCCGTCCGCACTCCCCCGAACGGTGGGAACATCCTGGGCCGCCGCGTGCTCCGCACCCGGGGCCGTCCCGCGCTCCGGGCCCAGCCGTCCGGGCAGGGCACCTGACGCCACCGGTTCCAGCGCCACCACGCGGTCCGCGACCGAGAGCAGCGCCGGCCGGTGCACGACCAGCAGCACGGTGCGCCCGACGGCCAGCCTCCGTACCGCGTCGACGATGCCCGCCTCCGTCTCCCCGTCGAGGCTCGCCGTCGGTTCGTCAAGCAGCAGCAGAGGCCGGTCGGCCAGGAACGCCCGCGCCAGCGCGAGCCGCTGGCGCTGCCCCGCGGAGAGACCGGCGCCGTCCTCGCCCAGCAGCGTCCCGGTGCCCTCCGGGAGCGCCTCCACGAAGTCGTACGCTCCTGCCTCCCGCAGCGCGGTCACGACCGCCTCGTCCTCCGCGTCCGGACGGGCCAGCCGTACGTTCTCCGCGATCGTCCCGGCGAAGAGGTGGGGGCGCTGGGGCACCCAGGCGATCTGCTCGCGCCAGCGCTCGGGAGAGACGGCGGACAGCGCGGTCCCGCCGACCCGGACCCGCCCTTCGTCGGGCGTGGTGAATCCGAGCACCACGTCGAGGAGGGTGGACTTGCCTATCCCGCTGGGACCGACCAGGGCGACGGTCTCCCCCTGCTCGACCACGAGCGATGCCCTGTCCAGCGAGGGCTCCGCCCGGCCCTCGTGCCGGACCGTCACCCCTTCCAGTTCCAGCCTCAGGGTCTGGGGCACGTCCTGGGATCCCTTGGCCGCGGGCTCGGTCTCCAGCACAGCGAAGATCTCCTCCGCGGCCGAGAGGCCCTCCGCGGCCGCGTGGTACTGGGCACCGACCTGGCGGATCGGCAGATAGGCCTCGGGCGCCAGGATGAGGATCACCAGCCCCGTATAGAGGTCGAGCTCTCCGTGGACGAGCCGCATCCCGATCGTCACCGCGACCAGGGCCACGGACAGGGTCGCCAGCAGTTCCAGCGCGAAGGACGACAGGAAGGCGATCCGGAGCGTCTTCAGCGTGGCCCTGCGGTACTGCGAGGTGATGGTGCGGATCGACTCGGCCTGCGCCTTGGCACGTCCGAAGACCTTCAGCGTCGGCAGTCCGGCGACCACGTCGAGGAAATGTCCGGAGAGCCGTGACAGCAGCCTCCACTGATGGTCCATCCGGGACTGGGTGGCCCAGCCGATCAGGATCATGAAGAGCGGGATCAGCGGCAGCGTCACCATGATGATCGCCGCGGAGACCCAGTCCTCGGTGACGATCCGGGCCAGCACCGCCACGGGCACGACGACCGCGAGACCGAGCTGGGGGAGGTAGCGCGAGAAGTAGTCGTCGAGGGCGTCGACGCCCCGGGTGGCCAGAGCGATCAGCGACCCGGTGCGCTGCCCGCTCAGCCACTCCGGGCCCAGCCCGGAGGCCCGCTCCATGAGCCGGCCGCGCAGTTCGGACTTGACCGCGGAACTCGCCCGGTGTGCGGCGAGTTCGGTCAGCCAGGCCACCAACGCCCTGCCCAGCGCGACGGCGGCCAGCAGAAGGAGGGGTGTGCGGAGTCCGGCAGCCGTCAGGCCGTCCTGGAACCCGCCCACCACCACCTCGGCGACGAGCATGGCCTGAGCGATGACCAGGGCCGCTCCGACCAGGCCCAGCGCCACGACGGCCGCAAGGAAGAACCGTGTGGCCCGGGCGTACCGGAGAAGACGCGGGTCGATCGGTTTCACGTGAAACAGCTCCCCAGTGAGCTCATGTCGCTCGCTCAGCCAGTTCGGCGCTCGGGACAGGTTCGGTACGGCGCATCGGTGAGTCGCCGCGCGTCGGCACGGTCACTCCGGTGTGCTCAGTGGGCATCGGCGATGTGGTGCGTGCCGATGCGCTTGCGGAACACCCAGTACGTCCAGCCCTGGTAGAGCAGCACCACCGGAGTCGCGATGCCGGCGCACCAGGTCATGATCTTGAGGGTGTACGGGCTGGACGAGGCATTGGAGACCGTCAGGTTCCAGGCGTCGTTCAGCGAGGACGGCATGACGTTCGGGAAGAGCGTCAGGAAGAGCATCGCGACCGCCGCCGCGATGGTCACACCGGAGAACGCGAAGGACCAGCCCTCGCGCCCCGCCGCGATGGCCCCGATGGCCACGGCCAGCGACACCACGGCGACGATCATGGCCACCATGCTCCGTCCGTTGCCGTTGTCCGCCTGGGTCCAGACGAGGAAACCCAGAGCGAGAGCCGCGGTGGCCAGGCCCAGCTTGAGAGCCAGCCCACGCGCCCGCTCCCTGATGTCCCCGACCGTCTTGAGCGCGGCGAACACCGAACCGTGGAAGGTGAAGAGGAACAGCGTGACCAGCCCGCCCAGGATGGCGTAGGGGTTGAGCAGGTCCCAGAGGTTGCCGACGTACTCCATGTCGGCGTCGATCTTCACACCGCGGACGATGTTCCCGAAGGCCACGCCCCAGAGGACGGCGGGAATCAGCGAGGTCCAGAAGATCGCGTGCTCCCAGTTGGTCTGCCAGCGCTCCTCGGGCCTCTTCGCCCGGTACTCGAAGGCCACCCCCCGCACGATCAGGCAGAGCAGGATGACCAACAGGGGAAGGTAGAAGCCTGAGAACAACGTGGCGTACCACTCCGGGAAGGCCGCGAAGGTCGCGCCGCCCGCGCTGAGCAGCCACACCTCGTTCCCGTCCCAGACCGGCCCGATCGTGTTGATCAGGACCCGGCGCTCCTTGCGGTCCCGGGCCAGCAGCTTGGTGAGGACCCCGATTCCGAAGTCGAATCCCTCCAGGAAGAAGTAGCCGGTCCACAGGACGGCGATGAGCACGAACCAGACGTCGTGGAGTTCCATCTCTCAGCTCCGCTTGATCTCAGTAGGAGAAGGCCATCGGCCGGTCGGCGTCCTGGTCGTGGCCGCCGATCCGGGTGGGCGGGTTGAGGTCGGCCTCGGTGAGCTCGGGCGGTCCGGCCTTGACGTACTTCAGGAGGAGCTTGACCTCGACGACGGCGAGCACCGCGTAGAGCGCCGTGAAGCCGATCATGGACGTGAGGATCTCTCCCTGCGACACCCCCGGCGAGACCGCGTCACGGGTCTGGAACACGCCGTAGACCACCCAGGGCTGGCGTCCCATCTCGGTGAAGATCCAGCCCCAGGAATTGGCGATCAGCGGGAAGAGCATGGTCCACAGCGCGGTGATCCAGTAGAGCCTGGCGAGCTTCGGGCTCAGCACCTTGTTCTTGAAGAGGACCAGATTCGGCACCTCGTCCTCGCCGGTGCGCAACGCCTCCGGCAACAGGAACTTCCTTCGTGTGAGCCACAGCCCGAGCAGACCGAGCCCGAACGACGCCATGCCGAAGCCGATCATCCAGCGGAAGCTCCAGAACGCCACCGGGATGTTGGGCCGGTAGTCGCCGGGACCGTACTTCTCCTGTTCCGCCTTGTTGATGTCGTTGATGCCGGGGACGTAGGAGGTGAAGCTGTCGTCCGCGAGGAAGGAGAGTATGCCCGGGATCGAGATCTCGACGGTGTTGTGCCCCTCGGCGACGTCGCCGACCGCGAAGACCGAGAAGGGCGCCCCGTCCTCGCCCTCCCACAGGGCCTCGGCCGCGGCCATCTTCATGGGCTGCTGCTTGAACATCACCTTGCCGAGCACGTCTCCGCTGACGGCGGTGAGCAGTCCGGCGATCACCACCGTGACCAGCCCTACCCTCAGCGAGGTCCTCATGACGGGGATGTGCCTCTTGCGCGCCAGGTGGAAGGCGGCGATGCCCACCATGAAGGCGCCGCCCACCAGGAAGGCCGCCGTGATCGTGTGGAAGAACTGGGCGAGCGCGGTGTTCTGCGTGAGCACGTGCCAGAAGTCCGTGAGCTCCGCGCGCCCGCGCTCCTTGTTGATGCGGTAGCCGACCGGGTGCTGCATCCAGGAGTTGGCGGCCAGGATGAAGAAGGTGGAGAGGACGGTGCCTATGGACACCATCCAGATGCAGGCGAGGTGGATCTTCTTCGGCAGCTTGTCCCAGCCGAAGATCCACAGTCCGATGAAGGTGGACTCGAAGAAGAACGCGATCAACGCCTCGAAGGCGAGCGGGGCGCCGAAGACGTCACCGACGAACCGCGAGTAGTCGGACCAGTTCATGCCGAACTGGAACTCCTGCACGATGCCGGTGACCACACCCATCGCGATGTTGATCAGGAAGAGCTTGCCCCAGAACTTCGTCGCTCTGAGGTACTTCTCGTTCTCCGTGCGCACCCAGGCGGTCTGCAGGCCGGCGGTCAGCGCGGCGAGGGAGATCGTCAGCGGGACGAACAGGAAGTGGTAGACGGTGGTGATGCCGAACTGCCATCGCGCCAGGGTCTCCGGTGCCAGAGCAAGATCCACGACATTCTCCTTACTTCGCCGTGATCACAGCCGCCGCCTGCCCCTTCAATCCACCCGATCACGGGAGGAACAGGGCAACGCTTGTGAACGCGTTCACATTCACAAGCATTATTGCGCACACATCTTCGAGTGCGTCGCGTGGGGGGCCCTTTCCGGCCGCACCGGCCGGGTCACCCCAAACCGGACAGATCCACGGAGCGAGCCCGAGCCCGGAGGGACGGCCGCCGGAGCACGGAACGACGGTGGCCCCGGACCCCGTCGTGGGGTCCGGGGCCACCGGAGGTCCGTCGGGCGGCGTACGCGCCGCTACCGCTCCTGCCGGAACGATTCGGTCACCTTCAGGAACACGTCATTGGCCTCGGCCTCCCCGATCGTGACCCGCACGCCCTCCCCGGCGAACGGCCGTACGACCACACCGGCGCGCTCGCAGGCACCGGCGAAGTCGAGCGTGCGGTCCCCGAGGCGCAGCCAGACGAAGTTCGCCTGCGACTCGGGGACGGTCCAGCCCTGCCGCACCAGCCCCTCGTACACGCGGGCGCGCTCGCCCACCAGCGACCCGACCCGCCCCAGCAGCTCGTCCTCGGCGCGCAGCGAGGAGACCGCGGCGTCCTGGGCGACCTGACTGACGCCGAACGGGACGGCGGTCTTGCGCAGCGCCGCCGCCACCGGCTCGTGCGCCACCGCGAAGCCGACCCGCAGACCCGCCAGGCCGTACGCCTTGGAGAAGGTACGGAGCACCGCGACGTTGGGCCGGTCACGGTAGATCTCGATGCCGTCCGGCACGTCGGCGTCGCGGATGAACTCCTTGTACGCCTCGTCGAGCACCACCAGGACGTCGTCCGGCACACGGTCCAGGAACCGCTCCAGCTCCGCCCGGCGCACCACGGTCCCGGTCGGGTTGTTCGGGTTGCAGACGAAGATCATCCGGGTCCGGTCGGTGATCGCGCCGGCCATGGCGTCGAGATCGTGCACCTCACCGGCGGTCAGCGGCACCTTGACCGACGTGGCGCCGCTGATCTGCGTGATGATCGGGTACGCCTCGAACGACCGCCAGGCGTAGATCACCTCGTCGCCGGGTCCCGAGGTGGCCTGAAGCAGCTGCTGGGCGACGCCGACCGAACCCGTGCCGGTGGCGAGATGGGAGACCGGCACACCGAAACGGTCGGCGAGCTCGTTCATCAGGCCGGTGCAGGCCATGTCCGGGTACCTGTTGAAGCCGGCGGCCGCGGCGAGCACCGACTCCATGACGCCCGGCAACGGCGGGTACGGGTTCTCGTTCGAGGAAAGCTTGAAGGCAACCGGTCCTCCCGCCGCGGCCGGCTTGCCCGGCACATACGCAGGGACGCCGTCCAGCTCGGCGCGCAGCTTGGGGCTCGTCTCGCTCACCGCAGGTCCTCCTCGACCATCCGTACACATCAATACTGCTCACCTTATGAGGATTGGGCATCCGTGCGAATGGCCAGGATCCGAAATCGCCCTCTCCGGCGGGAAACGCCGGTCGCGCGCACCTCCGGGAGGGCTCGGGAGGGGGGGAGCGCCGCACATCCCGCCGCGCGCCGGTCGCTCACTCCGTGGCGCGCATCCCTCGAACAGGTGAGTTGAGACCTCTTCGAGACATGGACCATTCAGCAGGTTCACGCGCGTCGATGCATGACACATTGACCTTTGGTCCACCAACACCCTTGATTACCAAGGCATTTAAGCCCTTCTGATCATGCAGAAACGTGCCTGTCAACGGGCGCATATGCGACCGGCCCAACCCGGCACCGGAGCCCTAATATCGGCTCGCCATGACAGCAGCAGGGAAGCACCAGGTGAGCCGGACAGAGACGCCCCGGCGCAGCGGCCGACAGGGACGGGCGGGGATCCGGGATGTAGCCGCGGCGGCCGGGGTCTCCATCACGACCGTGTCCGACGCGCTCAACGGCAAGGGCAGGCTCCCGGACGCCACCCGCCGCCATGTCCGCGAGGTCGCCGAACGGCTGGGCTACCGCCCGTCCGCGGCGGCCCGTACCCTCCGCACCGGCAAGTCGGGGCTCATCGGCCTGACCGTGACCACGTACGGGGATGAACCTTTCACCTTCACCGAGTTCGCGTACTTCGCGGAGATGGCGAGAGCCGCCACATCGGCGGCTCTCGCCCGCGGCTACGCCCTCGTGATCCTTCCGGCCACCTCGCGCCACGACGTCTGGTCGAACGTCGCACTCGACGGAACGGTCGTCATCGACCCCTCCGACCAGGACCCGGTGGTCACCGAACTCGTGCGCCAGGGCCTGCCCGTCGTCTCCGACGGACGCCCGGCCGGCACGCTGCCGGTCACCGCCTGGGTCGACAACGACCACCGGGCCGCCGTCCTGGACCTCCTGGACCATCTCGCGGCCGCCGGGGCCCGCCGTATCGGGCTGCTGACCGGCACCACCACCGACACGTACACCCGGCTCTCCACCACCGCCTACCTCCACTGGTGCGAGCGGGTCGGCCAGGATCCGGTCTACGAGTCCTATCCGGCCCACGACCCCTGCGCGGGTGCCGTCGCCGCGGACCGCCTCCTCGCCCGCCCCGACCGTCCGGACGCCGTCTACGGGCTCTTCGACCCCAACGGCACCGATCTGCTCGCCGCCGCGCGCCGCTACGGTCTGCGGGTCCCCGAGGACCTCCTGCTGGTCTGCTGCAGCGAGTCCACGGTGTACGCGTCGACCGAACCCCCCATCACGACACTCTCGCTGAAGCCCCGCAGGATCGGCACGGCGGTCGTCCAGCTCCTCATCGATGCCATCGAAGGAGTCGAACACGACGGGCCGGTGGAGCAGGTGATACCGACGGAGCTCATCGTCCGGACGTCCTCGCAGCGGCGTCCTCCGCGCACCACCGTCAGCCCGCCTCGATCGCCCGCCGGGGATTGATCGGATTAATCCGGACCAAACGGCCGATGAACCAGGTGTGCGCACGGATTCACCACCCCTGGTGCGTCACACAGCACGATCCGCATTCCTATGATGGGCGCACGACACCGCGGACCACCTCTACCAGGCAGGGCCCGTCAGGTGTACGGAGGCGCGACGGTGGTGGAGGGGTCGATGACTCAGGGGGCCGGTCAGGAACCCGTGGTGCGGACAGCGACGTTGCGTGACTTCCGCGTACCGCCGTATGCGCAGGTGCCGATGGAGCCGCGCCCGCCGCACCCGGGCAACGTCGTGGTGGGCGACGAGCCTCCGGAGGGGTACACCCCCACCGAGCGCGACCTGCCTGTGATCAACCGGGGCGACACCGTCCAAGTGCGGACCGTTCCCGGGACGCGGACCGCCGACGGCTCCGGCCGCGGCCCGCTGTACGTCGTCGGCGACGTCCATGGTTACCTGGACGAGCTCCTGGGCGCCCTGCACCAACAGGGCCTCGTCGACGCCGACGGCCGGTGGGCGGCCGGCAACGCCAGGCTCTGGTTCCTCGGCGACTTCACCGACCGCGGTCCGGACGGAATCGGGGTCATCGACCTGGTCATGCGCCTCTCCGCGGAGGCCGCGGCGGCAGGCGGGTACTGCAAGGCCCTCATGGGCAACCACGAACTGCTCCTGCTCGGCGCCAAGCGGTTCGGCGACACCCCGGTGAACTCCGGGGCGGGAACGGCGACCTTCCAGGCCGCCTGGCTGCTCAACGGCGGCCAGAAGACGGACATGGAGCGGCTCCAGGACGTCCATCTCCAGTGGATGGCCCGGCTCGACGCGGTCGTCGAGGAGGACGGGCATCTGCTGATGCACTCCGACACGACGGCGTACCTCGACTACGGGTCCACCATCGAGGACGTCAACGACACGGTGCACGCCATTCTCACGCGGAACGACGCCGACGAGTGCTGGGACCTCTTCCGCAAGCTCACCAAGCGGTTCGCCTTCCGGGACGAGGGCGGCGCACAGGCCGTCCGCGAGCTGATGGCGACGTACGGCGGCCAGCGCGTCGTCCACGGCCACAGCCCCATTCCGTACCTGCTCGGCGAGGTCGGGTCCGAGGAAGGCGAGGACGTGCCCCGGCCCGTGGTCGACGGCCCGCACGTCTACGCGGAGGGGCTCGCCATCGCCATGGACGGCGGAGTGACCATGGCCGGAAAGCTGCTGGTCGTCCAACTTCCCCTGCATGGCTGACGGCTGCCGGGGAAGACGCTTCACCACCTGACGGCGTCGACTGCTGGGCCTATTTCCGGAAACCCCCTGTCACCCCGCGCCGTACGCGCTCTACCATCGGCGTATCAGTAGCAGGCTCTCCTCCGTTTCCGCCCGATCGCCCGGCCCGCACGGTCGGTCAGGCCCTACGGAGCATCGGGGGATGCAGATGAAAAGCGCTCCGCACCTGCTGGCCGAGGACCGCCCCGAGTACGAGCGGATCCTTGCCGACGCGCTGCGTCACGCCCACGAACGCCCGGATCTGGACGGAGTCGGCGACCGTCTCAACACGGAACAGCTGCGGACGATGGCGTTCAACGCCACGCCCCTGATCACGGCGGCGGCCGCCACCGAGTACGACCACTACGTGAAGGTCCGCGGCGAGCTCCGCGGGCCGGACGACACGGATGCCCACGCGTCGGTGCCGGGAACCGCCACCGACGAGGCCGAGACCGCGGGGGCCGGGACCCTGGCGGTGATCGCCGTGCTGGCGCCCGTCCTCGCGGGTGCGGCCGCCCTGATATTCCTGCTGATCGGATACCCGCTCACGGCGCTCAGACCCGCTCCGGCCTTCGCCCGGACCATGGTCGCCGCCGGCTGGTTCTTCGCGGCCGTCGCCGCGGCGGCCATCCTCGTCGCCGCGGTGGGGCTCCTCGTCACGGCCCTGCGTAACGGCGCCACCGCGCTGCCCGCCGTGGACGAGGAGGAGGAACTGCCCGAGGACGTCGCGCGCGCCCGGGAGGCCTGGCGCCACGCCCTGCTGGAACGCGGCATCCTGCCCTTCTTCCGAGACGCCCTGGCCGACCCCACGGCGGGGCCCGCGTCGCGGACGCCGCACCGCTCGGTCAACCGGATCCCGAAGATCGGCTACAGCAGGCCCGACTTCTCCGGGCCGGAGGACGGCCCTTCGGCCGGCCCGCGCCCGACCTTCACCAGCCCCGACTTCACCAGCCCGGACTTCGGCGGCCCGGAGCACCAGCCGGAGTGATCTGGCCGGGCCCGGGCGCCGCCCCCGCCGTCGGGCAGGGACGGCATCGCCGTAGGGGCCGGGACGGCGCCGCCGCCCACGAGCCGCGTGGGCGCGGAGGTCAGTCCGCGATCGGCAGATAGACCCTGTTGCCCGCCGCCGCGAACTCCTTGGACTTCTCGGCCATCCCCGCCTCGATCTCGGCCTGCCCGTCCCCGTGCTCCCGGCGGATGTCGTGGGAGATCTTCATCGAGCAGAACTTGGGCCCGCACATCGAGCAGAAGTGCGCCGTCTTGGCAGGTTCGGCCGGCAGCGTCTCGTCATGGAACTCCCGCGCGGTGTCCGGGTCGAGCGCCAGGTTGAACTGGTCCTCCCAGCGGAATTCGAACCGGGCGTCGGACAGGGCGTCGTCCCACTCCTGCGCCCCGGGGTGGCCCTTGGCGAGGTCCGCCGCATGAGCGGCGATCTTGTACGTGATGACACCGGTCTTCACGTCGTCACGGTTCGGCAGCCCCAGGTGCTCCTTGGGCGTGACGTAGCAGAGCATCGCCGTGCCCCACCAGGCGATCATCGCCGCGCCGATGCCCGAGGTGATGTGGTCGTACGCCGGGGCGACATCGGTGGTCAGCGGGCCCAGCGTGTAGAACGGCGCCTCCTCGCAGATCTCCTGCTGGAGGTCGATGTTCTCCTTGATCTTGTGCATCGGGACGTGCCCCGGGCCCTCGATCATCGTCTGGACGCCGAACCGCTTGGCGACGGTGTTGAGCTCACCGAGCGTGCGGAGTTCGGCGAACTGCGCCTCGTCGTTCGCGTCGGCGATGGAGCCGGGGCGCAGGCCGTCACCGAGCGAGTACGTCACGTCGTAGGCCGCGAGGATCTCGCAGAGGTCCTCGAAGTGCTCGTACAGAAACGACTCCTTGTGGTGCGCGAGGCACCAGGCCGCCATGATGGACCCGCCGCGCGAGACGATGCCGGTCTTGCGACGGGCAGTCAGCGGGACGTACGGCAGCCGGACACCGGCGTGCACGGTCATGTAGTCGACGCCCTGTTCGGCCTGCTCGATGACGGTGTCCTTGTAGATCTCCCAGGTCAGCTCCTCGGCCCGGCCGTCGACCTTCTCGAGTGCCTGGTAGAGGGGGACGGTGCCGATCGGCACCGGGGAGTTGCGCAGGACCCACTCACGGGTGGTGTGGATGTTGCGGCCGGTGGAGAGGTCCATGACCGTGTCGGCGCCCCACTTGGTGGCCCAGGTCATCTTGTCCACCTCCTCCTCGATGGAGGAAGTGACGGCGGAGTTGCCGATGTTGGCGTTGACCTTCACCAGAAAACGCTTGCCGATGATCATCGGCTCGATCTCCGGGTGGTTCACGTTGGCCGGAAGGACCGCGCGGCCCGCGGCGATCTCCTCGCGCACGACCTCGGGTTCGACGTTCTCCCGGATCGCGACGTACTCCATCTCCGGTGTGATCTCGCCCCTGCGGGCGTACGCGAGCTGGGTGACGGGCCGGCCGTCACGACTGCGACGCGGCTGCCGGGGGCGTCCGGGGAAGACCGCGTCGAGGTTGCGCAGGCCGCCGCGCGGCGAGGTGTGCTTGAGCCCGTCGTCCTCGGGTCGCGCGGGGCGGCCCGCGTACTCCTCGGTGTCCCCGCGGGCGATGATCCAGTTCTCCCGGAGCGGGGCGAGCCCGCGGCGTACATCGGTGTCGGTGGTGGGATCGGTGTACGGCCCGGAGGTGTCGTACAGCGTCACGTGCTTGCCGTTGGTGAGGTGCACCTGACGGACCGGCACACGGAGGTCCGGGCGCGAACCCTGGACGTACCCCTTGTGCCAGCCGATGGACTTCCCGGCCTCGTCGTTCTTCGCGTCCTGCGCATTCCGCGCATTCTGCGTCGAGGCAGGCGTGCGTGCGTCCGCTGTGGTCATGAGACCTACTCCCTACGCCGGCATTACCCGGTAACAGGTTCGGCGGTCGGCGCAGCGTGTCCCGTACGGATGTACGGAGGTCAGCGCCCTCTCAGCCCGGTGCTCCGAGCTCCCGCGTGTGCAAATGTGCCCCCACGCTAACCTCCCGTCTGGCGTGCTGGCCAGAGGGCCTCCCCCGTTCTTGGGATGATCGCGGGGTGACGTCCCCCGGAAGCGCCCCCGAACCCCACGGCCCCGCCTCAGGCAGCACGCAGAGTCATGCGCACGGCCACACACACAGCCACGGCCCCGCCGCGCCCGTGTCCAAGCATCTGCGCAAGGTCATCGCGGCCGTGGTGATCCCCTTCGCCACCGCGGTCCTGGTCGGTCTCGTGGCGTTCTGGCCGGGTGGAGCACCCGCCCACGAACGCACCGGTGTCGGCTTCGACCGGCAGACCCAGGACGGGCGGGTGACGAAGGTCGTGGCGGTCGACTGCGCGGACGTCAACGCCTCACAGGTGCCGCCGACCGGCGACACCTCCACTCCCTCGGGCCGGGAGGCCGTCAACGAGCGGACGGGAGAGTGCAAGAAGGCCACCGTCGAGGTGACGACCGGTGAGGACAAGGGCCGTACGTTCGTCGAGGTCATCCAGCCCGACGCACCGCGGCAACTGCACGAGGGCCAGGGGGTGGTCGTGGCGTACGCGCCGGACGCGCCCCGTGACCTGCAGTACTCCGTCACCGATGTGGACCGCACGGTGCCGATGGCGCTGCTCGCGGGAATCTTCGCCGTCGCGGTGGTCGTGGTGGGCAGGCTGCGTGGGCTGATGGCGCTGATCGCCCTCGCCGTCTCGTTCGGCGTGCTGACCCTGTTCATCCTTCCGGCGATCCTGCAGGGGTCGAATCCGCTGGTCGTCGCCGTGATCGGGGCGAGCGCCATCATGCTCATCGCCCTCTACACCTGTCACGGCCTGACGGCCCGTACCTCGGTGGCCGTGATCGGCACGCTCATCTCGCTGCTGCTGATCGGGCTGCTGGGCTCCCTGTTCATCGGATGGGCGAGCCTGTCCGGCAACACGGACGACAACACCGGCCTCATCCACGGGCTGTACCCGGACATCGACATGAGCGGCCTGCTCCTGGCCGGTGTGATCATCGGATCTCTCGGAGTGCTCGACGACGTGACCGTCACCCAGACGTCGGCCGTCTGGGAACTGCACCAGGCCGACCCGAGGATGGGCGTGCGCGGGCTCTACCGGGCGGGCATCCGGATCGGCCGCGACCACATCGCCTCCGTCGTCAACACCCTCGTGCTCGCCTACGCGGGCGCGGCGCTTCCCTTGTTGCTGCTCTTCTCCATCGCGCAGAGCAGCGTGGGCACGGTGGCCAACAGCGAACTGGTCGCGGAGGAGATCGTCCGCACGCTGGTCGGGTCGATCGGGCTGGTCGCCTCGGTGCCGGTGACGACGGTGCTCGCGGCCCTGGTGGTCTCCGCGGACCGCACGGGGCTCGGCGCGGAAGCCGGAGCTCCTGCACCCGCACGGACCGGGAGGGGTCGACGCCGCAAGGCGTGAGCCGGGGCACCGGACGCATGCCCCAGGGCCGCCGGTGTTCGATGTTCAGCCGGACCCTCCTGCTCAGCCGGCGTTCTGTTCCTTGGCGAGGATGCGTCCCAGCGCCTCTTCCAGATTGCCGTCGAAGTCACCCAGCGTGTGCTCCTGCCCCAGCGGCACCAGCTTGTCCGTCCGGTCGAGGAAGGCCACAAGAGGCGCCGTACCGGCCCTGAAGAGCGCACGGTCCGCGCCGACCTGAAGGCGGATGTGCACATCCGACAGCCCTTCGGGCTCGGTCGGGCCGATGTGCACATCACCGTCACCACTGGGGCTGTTGAGACCGTCGAGCAGCAACTCGCGGCCGAACGCCCAGGTGACGGGGGCGTCTCCGGGCAGGTGGAAGGTCATCCGGATCGCGTACGGATCACTGACCTCGTACCGGAGCTCCACCGGAATACGGAAGGAGAGCTCCTCGGAGACGAGGAAGCTCATCATGACCTCTGCTTGAACCGACTCGCGCATCGTTCAACCCCGCAGTAGATGAATCTGGCCAGGAATGATCCCCCATGGCCCTATTGACGCCATCGTGGTGCACGCGATAGCAGATCACAAGGAGTGATTTTTCAGATACTGATAGAGAACACGAACGAGCGCAAGAGGGTGGTCACTTCGCAGCGTAGTTGTTCGACTGCGGGGAGCAACCGTTCTTCTTGGTGCAGGGGGAGAGAAACAGCCATCGCCGCCACAGCCGAACCGACAGTGATCGGAATGGCCGCACAGACCGTTCCCATGGCGTACTCCTGGCGTTCGATGACCGGTTCCGTACGTTTCATCGATCTCAGTCGGGTCAGCAACGCCTGACGGTCTCTCACGGAGTAACGGGTCAGCGGCCGGACGGGGTGGCGGTCCAGATGATCCTCACGCGCCCGCTCGTCGAGCTGCCCCAGGAGGCACTGGCCGAGGGCGTGGGCATGGCCCGTCTCACGGAACGAGGCCCACTCGCGCACCGCGGGAACAGCGGGGGTGTCCGCGACGGCGACCATCTCGATCTCGCCATCCTTGTACAGGGCGCAGTACACAGGGGCCCCGATGACGTCCGCCCAGTGCGCGAGCGAGTCGACGATCACTCCCGGACGCGGGGTCGCCGGGCCACCGCTCAGCCGTTGAGCCGCGGCACCGAACAGGAAGACGCCGTTCTCCCTGCGCAGATAGCCCTCATGGGTCAGGGTCCGCAGCAGGTGATAGGCGGTGGGGAGGGGAAGCCCGGCCTCCCGGGCGAGCTGCTTCGCCGGGGCACCGTCCCGATGCGTGCCCACAGCCTCCATAAGTCTCAACGCGCGCTGAACCGAACCGATCAACGTCGGGACAGCGGTACTCGATGCCGTGGTCACAGGTCGCCCCCAGGCATGGTGACGGGCTGTCAGCCCTCCCGCGGAGGCCGCCCCCACGGGCGCCGCGAGCCTGGGGTCCGGAGACCGGACGGTCGCACAAACCACTGGGCAGGATGGTGACGGACCGTCATTTCCCAGCTGGCGGCAGCGGTACGCCACTGTATCGGCGTGCACGTCCAGGAGAGAGGTTTCGTCCTGGACTTAGCTCAGCTGGGCTAATCACGGAGTGGGTGCCCGCCACGCGGCACGTCACTCTCCGTCACAATTCCCGCTCCACCCGGGCCGGTATCCGCCTCCGCCGCAGCTACCAGTCGCTGCGCTCGGACGAGGACATGAACTTGCGTACGACGAAGATCAGGCCGCCCACGAGGACGACGAAGACCAGCGCCTTGAAGAGGAGGCCGATGACGAAGCCGACCACACTGGCGATCAGCCCACCGAACACCACGATCGCGATGAGGGGCACCGCGACCCACTTGACCCACCAGGGCATCCCCGCGAAAATCTCCCGCACCGCCATCGCCGCTACCTCGTCTCTCTGAGTTCCTTGCTCCGATGCTAGAGGCGCGGGGATGGCGGACGGGGGTCCGGGATCCCTTGAAGTCCCCTGAACGATCCCCTAGGGAACCCTGGGGCCGGTGGACCGCCCTACCCGGGGGAGCGCGGTGCCGGCGTAGCCCTTGAAGTGGCCGCCCTGGTGCATGCCCTGCGTGCTGCCCTGGGGCGGTCGCCCTTGAGGTGCCGCCTTTGAGCTGGCTGCTCAGCCCTCCGGCGGGGAGAAGACCACCATGACCCGGAGGTCCTCGGTGACGTGGTGGAACTTGTGGGCCGCCCCCGCGGGCACGTAGACGACGCTTCCCCGTCCCACCTGCGTGGTCTCCGTGCCGACCGTGATCGAGGCGCGTCCGCTGACGACGAAGTACACCTCGTCCTGTCCGTGCGGCTGCTGGGGATCGAGCGCCCCGGCGTCCAGGGCGTAGAGGCCGACGGACATGTTGCGTTCCCGGATGAACTGCAGATAGGCGCCGTCATTGGCAGCCCGTTCCGCCTCAAGCTCGTCCAGTCTGAATGCCTTCATCATCCGTCCGCCCCTCGCATCCGTGCCGCCCTGTCCCGACGGTGACCACCATCGATCATGTCTGCCACGATCAGACACATGAAGAATTTCGTAGTCAAGACGATCGCCAACGCGGGTGCTCTGGCCGTAGCCATCTGGTTGCTCAACGACATCACGCTGACCGGGGACAACACCGGGCGCAAGGCACTCACGCTGATCCTGGTGGCCCTGTTGTTCGGCCTGGTGAACTTCGTCGTCAAGCCCGTCGTGAAGCTCCTCACGCTTCCCCTCTTCATTCTGACGCTCGGGCTGATCACACTCGTGGTGAACGCCCTGATGCTGATGCTCACCTCCTGGCTGGCCGGCGTCGTCGATCTGAACTTTCATGTCGACGGCTTCTGGACCGCGGTCCTGGGTGGCCTGATCATCTCGGTCGTGTCCTGGGCACTCAACGTGGTCCTCCCCGACGAGGACTGATCCGCCTGGTCACACCGCGCGGAAGGACCACTGGAACACCGGCGGGACGAGGAGACGACCATGAGCACCACGGGTGACGGGACACGGGCCGTACGGGCGGGTCTGCCCGAACCGGAGCAGTACGAGCCCACCCTTCCCGGTCCGGTCTTCGCCGCTCACTTCCATCTGTCCGGCGATCCGGTCGGCCCCTACACCTACGGCCGGGACACGAATCCGACCTGGACCCGTCTGGAGCGCGCCATCGGCGAGCTGGAGGCGCCGGGGGAGAAGGTCGGCACCACGGTCTTCGCCTCCGGGATGGCCGCCGTCTCGGCCGTGCTGCTGTCCCAGGCGCGCACCGGCGACGTCGTGGTCCTGCCGGACGACGGCTATCAGGCGCTCCCCCTGGTGCGGGAGCAGCTGGAGGCGTACGGCGTCGAGGTGCGGACCGCACCGACCGGCGGCGATGCCCAGCTGGAGCTCCTGGACGGGGCGAAACTGCTGTGGATCGAGACACCGTCCAACCCCGGTCTCGACGTCTGTGATGTGCGCAGGCTCGTCGAAGCCGCGCACGCCGCGGGCGTACTGGTCGCGGTGGACAACACCCTGGCCACCCCTCTCGGCCAGCGCCCCCTCGGTCTGGGGGCGGACTTCTCCGTCGCCAGCGACACCAAGGGCCTGACCGGGCACGGGGACATCCTTCTCGGCCATGTGACGTGCCGGGATCCGGAGCTCATCTCGGGGGTGCGGCGCTGGCGCAAGGTGGTGGGCGCGATCCCTGGCCCCATGGAGGCCTGGCTCGCTCACCGCTCCCTGGCCACGCTGCAGTTGCGGATCGACCGCCAGTGCGCGACCGCGTCGCTGCTCGCCGAGGCCCTGGCCGAGCGCACCGACGTGACGGGACTGCGCTACCCCGGCCTGCCCGGCGACCCCTCGTACCCCGTCGCCATGCGCCAGATGCGGCGCTTCGGCTCCGTGGTGTCGTTCGTGCTGGCGGACAAGGGCAGCGCCGAGCGCTTCCTCGCGGCACTGCGGTTGGTCGACGACGCGACCAGCTTCGGCGGACTGCGCTCCACCGCCGAGCGCCGGGCGCGCTGGGGCGGGGACGCGGTGCCGGAGGGCTTCATCAGGTTCTCGGTCGGCGCCGAGGACCCCGAGGACCTGCTGGCGGACGTGGAACGCGCACTGGACGAGTCCGCGCGCTGACCGGTGCTCCCTCCGGTCCTGGCAGGACCGGTCCGGGACGGGCGTCCCCTTCCACCGGACCGGTCCTGCTGGGGACGGGCGGTCCGAGCCTCCCCCCTCGTGGCTCGGACCGCCCCGGTTCCTGCGCCGAGAACCGTCTGGACAAGGCTAATTGACTCTGCGTCAGTGTCCAATCACAGTAACGACAGGGACCTATCGACATATTTATAGTTGAGGCCGTTGCGGCCGGCGATGCGGGGCGGCGCAGCATCACGCCGAGCGGCATCACGCCGAGCGGCATCACGCCGAGCGGCATCACGCCGAGCGGCATCACGCCGAGCGGCATCACGCCAGCACCGTCATGCCGCGGGGGGAGGGAACGGACCATGGACCTGGCCCTGCTGCGCACGTTCGTCACGGTGCACCGGGCCGGATCCTTCACCCGGGCCGCCGCACTGCTCGGGCTGTCCCAGCCCGCCGTCACTTCGCAGATACGGGCGCTGGAGCGGCAGCTGGGCCGCCCGCTCTTCCTGCGCAGGGCCCGCGGAGTGACCCCGACCACCGTGGGCGACGAGCTCGCCCACCGGGCGGCCCCTCATCTCGACGCCTTGGTCGACATCGTCGAGGTGGGGCTCGACGACGAGTCGGGGGTACGGACACTGCACCTGGCCGGGCCCCCTGAATTCACCTCCGTACGGGCACTTCCCGCCCTCACTCCGTTGGTCTCCCAAGGGCTCGCGCTGCGCAGCACCTTCGTCGCGAACACCGAGGACACGCTGGAGGGGCTGGCGGCCGGACATCATGATCTGGCCATCACCACGGCCCGTCCACGCGGTGGTCTGCTGACGTCGACCACCCTCTGCGACGAGGAACACGTCCTGGTCGCCGCCCCGCGCTGGGCAGGGCGCCTGGGGCCCGGGGCGCTGCGGCACAAGGGCTCCGTACTGCTGGAGCAGCTGCCGGTGGTCGAGGTGCACGAGAGCCTCCCCCTGGTCTCCCGCTACTGGGCGACGGTGTTCGACAGCCGCCCTGCCGCCTCCGCCGCCGTGATCGCCCCGGACCTCCGAGCGGTTCTGGAGTCGGCGGCAGCGGGAGCCGGCCTCGCCGTGCTGCCGCGCTACCTCTGCGAAGCCGCACTGGAGCGGGGTGAAGTCGTGGCACTGCTCGATCCCCCGGTACCACCGCTCCGCACGTATTTCCTCGTCGCGAGGACCGGCACACTCGGCCTCCCGCACATTGCGCGGGCGCACGAGTGGCTGGTGCGTGCTGCTGTGGACTGGTGACCGGTCGGCCCGCGGGAGTTTCAGACCGGCTCTCCCGGGCCACGCTCTTGCCATGACCGAACGCCCCGTGGTCAAGCGCACAGCCCGCGCCGTCCTGCTCGACGGCGATGACCTCATCCTGATCAAACGCACCAAGCCAGGTGTCGACCCGTACTGGATCACGCCCGGTGGTGGGGTCGAGCCGGAGGACGCGACCGTCGTCGAGGCGCTGCACCGCGAGGTCGACGAGGAGCTCGGCGCCAAGGTCGTCGATGTCGTGCCCTGCTTCGTCGATACCGTCGAACACATCGCCGGCGGCGGCGTCAAAGGCGTGAAGGTGCAGCACTTCTTCGTCTGCCGACTGGCCTCGATGGACCTCTCACGTCGGCACGGTCCGGAGATCGACGAGCCCTGCGGGGAGTACGAGGTCGTCCGGGTGCCGTTCAGCCGCGTGGGAATCGCGGCCGTCCATCTCGTGCCCCTGTCGCTGCGGCACTACCTGGACGCCAACATCGAGGGCGTGCGGGCGATGCACGCGCCGGATCTGGGCTGAAGCCGCCCCGGTGTTTCACGTGAAACTGCTGGGACGCCCGCCCGCGCCATGAGCGCGGGGGACGACCGGCTCGCGGTGCGGCCGATCGCCCCTGCTCCCGGTCTCCGCGGCGTTCAGTCGTGCCCTCGGGCACCACGGCCACGACTCACTTCCTCACCGCTCTGTCGACAGGCCAGCCGTGGGGACCGACCGGCCGGAGTCGGCGCCCGCGCCTGCGGCAGGCTCCGGAAGATGTGCGGACACCAGCCGGCCGCGGGAGCCCGTCCGACGCTCGAGCGTCCCGGAGAGTACCGCCAGGACCAGCGCCGCCCCCGCCAGCGCGGCACCGACCCAGTTGGGCGCGGTGTAGCCGAAGCCGGCCGCGATGACGATCCCGCCGAGCCACGCCGAGAGCGCGTTGCCGAGGTTGAAGGCTCCGATGTTGACGGCCGAGGCCAGGGTGGGAGCCCCTGCCGCCTGATCGAGTACCCGCTTCTGCAGCGGCGGTACGGTCGCGAATCCGAGAGCCCCGATGAGGACGATGGTCACCGCGGCAGCGATCTTGTTGTGCGCGGTCAGGGTGAACAGGGCCAGAACCACGGCGAGTGCACCGAGCGAGACGTACAGCATCGGCATCAGATGACGGTCCGCGAACCTGCCGCCGAGCAGATTGCCGCCGACCATGCCGAGCCCGAAGAGAACCAGCAACCAGGTGACGGACGACGTCGCGTAGCCGGCGGTCTCCGTCATCATCGGAGTGATGTAGGTGATGGCCGCGAAAACGCCGCCGAATCCCAGAACCGTCATCGCCATGGCGAGCAGCACCTGAACGTTGCGCAACGCGGCCACCTCATGACGGATCCGCACGCCTTGGGGCTTCGGCTGCTCGGGGACGAGCTTCGCCACACCGAGGAGGCCCAGGACCCCGAGTCCCGCGACGACGAAGAACGTCACGCGCCATCCGAGGTTCTGGCCGATGAAGGTCCCGAGCGGAACCCCGACGACGTTGGCGACGGTGAGCCCGGTGAACATCATGGCGATGGCACCGGCCTTCTTCTCCGGAGCCACCAGGCCTGCGGCGACGACCGATCCGATACCGAAGAAGGCTCCGTGGGCCAGCGACGCGATCACACGCCCGACCAGCATCATGCCGAAGACAGGGGCGAGTGCGGACACCACGTTCCCCACGATGAACAGCCCCATCAGGAGCATCAGCATCCGCTTCCGGGTCACCCGGGTGCCCAGGACGGTCATGAGCGGAGCACCGAGGACCACGCCCAAGGCATAGCCCGTGACCAGAAACCCGGCGGTCGGGATCGACACCTGGAAGTCCGCCGCGACGTCGGGGAGCAACCCCATGATCACGAACTCGGTGGTTCCGATACCGAATGCCCCGATGGCGAGGGCGAGGAGCGCGAGCGGCATGGGTACACCTTCCGTGGAAATTGCATCTGCGCCTTACAGGCGTACACAATAATTGCAGACGCCTGTTAATTGCAAGCGCGGGCTATTGCACGCGTGCCCTACCCTGGAGGCAAGCAGCTCCCGCACGGAGGAGAGAACATGACAGCGACAGACCCCGCACTGACGGCCCTCGCCCAGAGCTGGTGTGCCCTCTCCCTGCTCCACGGGAAGATCGAGGCCCGCATCGAGCGGGCCCTGCAGTCCCACCACAGCCTCAGCGCGCGTGAGTTCTCCCTGCTCGACGTACTGAGCCGCCAGCACAGCGGTACGGGCGGTCACCTGCAGATGAAGCAGGTGGCTGACGCCGTGGTGCTGAGCCAGAGCGCCACCACCCGGCTGGTCACCCGGCTCGAGGACCGTGGGCTGCTCAGGCGGTACCTGTGCGACACCGACCGGCGGGGCATCTACACGGACGTCACGGACGCGGGCCTCACGCTGCTGAGCGAGGCCAGGCCGACCAACGACACCGCGCTACGCGCCGCGCTCGACGAGGCCGCCGAGAACCCGGAGCTCGCCCCGCTGGTCCGGACGGTCGAGGCGCTGAAGGTACCGGCCTGAACCGTCGGGCTTGCGTAGTCTGCCGATCATGAGCGATCTCGACATACGTCCCGCAGCACTCGCCGACATCCCTGCCGTCGTGGCCATGCTCGCCGACGACCCGCTGGGCGCGCAGCGCGAGTCCCCGGACGACCTCGGCCCGTATCACGCCGCTTTCCGGCGCCTCGCCGACGACCCCCATCAGCACCTGGTCGTGGCCGTGCGCGAGGACCGCGTCGTGGGGACCCTCCAGCTCACCATCATTCCCGGGCTGTCCCGGCGCGGCGCGACCCGCTCCGTCATCGAGGGCGTCCGCGTCCACGCCGATGAGCGCGGCGGAGGCCTCGGTACCCAGCTGATCCAGTGGGCGGTCGACGAATCCAGGCGTCAGAACTGCCAGTTGGTGCAGTTGACGTCGGACGTCTCCCGAACCGACGCCCGCCGCTTCTACGAGCGGCTCGGCTTCACCGCAAGCCATGTCGGGTTCAAACTCACGCTCTGAGACATAGAGTCCGGGCAGGCTTCCGGGAGGTTCCGTGTACCGCATCGACGACGAGCAGCGACGGGCCAGAATCGGCCGGCGGCACCTGCTGGCCCCTTCAGCGCACACGCGTTCCGTCGTAGCGGTGGCGGACGCGGTCGTCGCCCTGCACGCGACCGACGCCGCCACCGTCTATCTCTCCGCCTGCGCACGGCTGATCGATCCTCAGGTCGAAGCGGTGGAACGGGCGCTCTACGAGGACGTCGCGCTGGTGCGGCTGCTGTCCATGCGGAACACCTTGTTCACCGTCTCCGTGGCCGTCGCACCCTCCGTCGACGCGTCGAACGCACGGACCGTGGCGACCAAGGAGCGCAGCAAGCTCCTCAAGCACCTGCGGGAGGACGGCAACGGCCTGGACGAGCGCTGGCTCGCCGATGCCGAGCGGCAGACACTCGGCACGCTGACCGCCCGGGGACGTGCCACGGGGAGCGAGCTCTCGGCCGCCGTACCCGCGCTTCGCACCAAGATCACGGTCTTTCCCGGCACGAGGCAGGAGGCGGTGCAGGGAGTCGCCTCCCGGGTGATCCGAGTGCTGGCAGCCGATGGGCGCATCCGGCGTGACCGCCCCCGGGGTTCCTGGACCTCGAGCCAGTTCCGCTGGACGGCTGCCGAGCCCTGGCCGGCGTCGGACCCCGCCGAGGCGCGGGCGGAGGTCGCCCGGCGATGGCTCCATGCCTACGGTCCCGCGACCGAGGCCGACCTGAAGTGGTGGACGGGCTGGGGCGTGCGGGAGACACGTGCGGCCCTGGCCGCCGTCGGCGCCGAGGAGGTCCTGCTCGACAACGGGGCCGTCGGCCGGGCCGCCCCTGGGGACCTCGACGCCGAGCCGTCCCCGGAGCCGTGGGCGGCCCTGCTGCCCGGCCTGGATCCGAGCGCGATGGGCTGGGCCGACCGCGGCTTCCAGTTGCCTGCCGGGCATCGAGCCGCGCTCTTCGACCGCGCCGGCAACATCGGTCCGACCGTGTGGTGGAACGGCGGAATCGTGGGCGGCTGGGCGCAGCGGGGAAACGGCGAGCTGGTGTGGCGACTGCTCTCCGACGTGGGCCGGGACGTCTCGCAGCTCGTCGAGGCGGAAGCTGCGAGGTTGTCGGCCTGGGTGGGCGCGGCGCGGATCACCCCACGTTTCCGTACACCTCTGGAACGCGAGCTGACGGCCTGACCCGCCCGCTCCCGGGGGGTGGCAGGCCGGGCCGCCCGGATCGACCTTTCGTGCTTCGTATCGTCCACTTCTCGTGCTGCCCGGCTGCTGTTTCACGTGAAACGCCGATCGGCTCTCCTCAGAGGGCGAGCCCTCGCCAGCCGTCCTCGTCCACACCGCCGGGAATGGCCGCGCTGCCCTCGTACGGCTCCCGGGTGAAGACGAACGACCCCAGGTCGAGGTGGTCCACCCTGCCGTCCCCGGCGCGCACCACCCGGAGCGTCTCCCCCGCGTAGTAACCGTTGAGACCTGTCCAGGTCCCGTCAGGGCACGCTCGGAACCGGGCCGCACGGCCGACGCCTCGCATCGGCTGCAACTCGATTCCCCCGCCCGCTGTCAGCTTCAACGTGTATACCTGCGTACCCCAGTACCAGGGCCCCGTGAGCGCCAGCAGCTCCTCGTCGACCTCGGGCAGCGGGCGCCAGGGCTCCGGGATCCTCGGCTCCGCGTCAGCGACGATCTGCACGAGGTCCGCTGCGACCGTGGCGACCGGCGGGCCGGAGGTGGCGTTCGAGAGCACCACGGCCGCCACGTCGTCCTCGACGCTGAACCAGAACGTGGCCAGGAAGCCCGGCAGCGAGCCCGTGTGCCCCAGGAGCGTACGGTCGCCACGCCGTACGGCCTGGAGGCCGAGGCCGTAGGTGCCGGCCCAGTCACCTGCCTCGGCCGCGGCAGCGGGGGCGCGCATCTCCACGACCGAGTCGGCGCACAGCACACGTTCGTCACCCCGAGCCAGGAAGGCCGCGAAGCGGAGCAGGTCGGTGGTCGTCGACCAGAGCTGACCCGCCGGCGCCATGAGCCCGAGGTCCTCGGCGGGCTCGGGCAACATGACGTCGGCCCATGGGTGGACGGCCCAGCCCCCGGCGTGTGGTGCACGCGCCTCCGGACTCGTGCGTTCCATCCCCAAGGGCTCAAGGATCTCGCGGCGCAGCACGTCGGCCCAGGCGTCGCCACGCAGCCTTTCGATCAGCGAGCCGAGCACTGTGTAACCAGGGTTGGAGTAGTGATGCCTGTGGCCGGCCGAGTGGATCAGCGGCCTTTCGCCGAGCACATCCGCCAGTTCCGGGCGGGTACCACCCGGTGTCCTCTCCCACCACGGAGCGGGCGTCTCGGCGCGCAGGCCTCCGCTGTGGCCCAGCAGTTGGAATACGGTCAGGTGCCCGGCGTCCGTGCCCGGCAGGTGCTTCTCCAGGGGGTCGTCCAGATCCAGCAGCCCCTCGTCACGCAGGCGCAGCACCAGCACCGCTGTGAAGGTCTTGGTGAGGGAGCCGATCCTGAACTGCGTATCACCATCGGGTTCGTGGCCGTCCACACAGCTGCGCGCCCCGCTCCAGGCGATCCGTCCGTCCCGCTGGACAGCGGCGACGAGGGAGGGCGTCCGCCCTTCGGCCTGCGCGGTGGCGACGCGGTGCAGCAGGGCACGCCGGGTGGTGGGAAGCAGGGCTTCTTCAGAGGTCATGCCCAAGCATGACCCGCGCGTCCTCAAGCTGACGAACCCATTTCGCGGCCGGAGGGAGCGTTCGGTGGAGTGTGCCCCTCGCATGCTCCAGGTGGCCCCGGGGGCCGGCGTCCAGAGGTCTCGACTCCGTGCCCTTCCTTCATGCGAGCCTCGCCGGCCGACGCGTCCTCACTCCTGGTCCGCATCATCTGTCGCGTGGGGAAGGAGAGGGAAGAGCCGGGTGATGAGAGCCACCGGCCGAGCACTGCCGGGCCGGGCCAAGGGGCGTAGCTCACGCTCCTGGTAGGGCTCGAGCGCCCTTCGGATCACGCCCGCCACCCGGCGCATCTCTTCGGGCGTCAGATAGGCGACGGCGCTGAAGGCCGCGTCGTCGCGCCATTCGGACGGCGCATCGTCGCGCTGGGCGAGCCATCGTTGCCAGCTCTCGTCCTCCAGCCCTCGGGCCAGGTCACCGAACTGCTCCTCTGCGACGCCGCCTACAGGAGAGGTGGGCTGCTTCAGACGCCAGGGTCGTGCGCGGCCCCCGCTGTGCGGAGCCTCTTCGATGAATCCGTGGCGTGCGAGCTGCCGCAGGTGAAATGAGCAGAGGCCCGAGCTGTAGCCCAGCCGGGAGGCGGCTTCGGTCGCCGTGACGGCGCCGACTTCGGCGAGCAGCCCCAGCAGGGCCGTACGGACCTCGTGCTCGCGCAGCACCTCGCCTGTGCCGCGTGCCAGGTCCTTCGGAGCATCGACGTCATCTTCAGTCACTTTGCAAATTTTGCTACTTTGCAAAGCACTTGCAAGCAGTTCCTGCCGAGACATCAGGCCGCGGCGACGACCGGCGTCCGCGGCGTGCGCACAAGGGGAGACCGCCATGTCCGTTCGTCACGAACGACCTCGTCCCGTCGACCGCCGAGTTCGCCTGCAAGGCCGCCCCACCGACTCCTGTCCGGCTCTGCCGCCTGAAGCGGATCGGGGTTCGGTACGCCGGATCACCGTGGTGGGCGAGGAAGTCCTGAGCCGCCCCTGCCAGGAGGTGGCGGAGTTCGGCTCCCCCGAGTTGTCGAGCCTGATCGACGACATGTTCCTGACGATGTACGTCGCCGACGGTGCCGGCCTGGCTGCCAACCAGGTGGGCGTCGACCTGCGACTGTTCGTGTACGACTGCCCGGACGACGACGGGATCCGGCATGTCGGCCACATCATCAACCCGGTCCTCGAACTGCCCGGCCCGGGTAGCCGCCGGCTGGTCGACGACTTCGAGGGCTGCCTGTCCGTGCCCGGTGCGGGCATGGCGGTGCCCCGGACCGATCGTGCCGTCGTCCGTGGGGTCGACAAGGACGGCGAACCCCTTCTCGTCGAAGGAACGGGCTACTTCGCCCGGTGCCTGCAACACGAGACCGACCACGTCTTCGGCCACACGTATCTCGACCGGCTGTCCAAGCGGGACCGTAAGGACGCACTGCGGCAGATGGCGGAGAACCGCGAGGACGTTGTCGCACGGCGCGCCGTCAAAGCCGCAGAACTCGGGCGGTGAGGCCCGGGCGGACCCGATCTCGAAGGAGCCCGCAGGCGCTCGGATCCCGTTGACCCCAGCGGCCTGGCGCCGTGAACGGCATCGGCCCGGCCATCCGGCCGTGCGTCACTTCGAGATGCGGGCTTCGATGCCGTCGAGCAGGAAGTCGAGGCCGGTCCGGAAGGTGTGATCCGCGTCGTGGTGGGCGGCATCGCGCACGACGGTGGCCAGGGCGGGGAACCGTCCGGTGGCGAAGGTCCGCTCCAGATAGGGCCCGAGCGCTGCCTGCCAGCGCTTCTCGTCCAATCCGGTCGCCCGCTCGGCACGCCGATCGGCGATCTCCCGACGCACCGCGCCGACCACGTACGCGTTGACCGCTGCGACCATCGGCATGACGGCGTCCACGTCGATGCCGTCCAGCGCGGCCAACACGGTTTCTCCGCCGGCCAGCGCGTGCGGTCCGAGCTGGGGGCGCCCACCCAGCAGATCGGCGAGCCATTCGTGCTCGTGAACGGCGTGCCGAGTGACTTCGGCGAGCGACCGGAGCACCTCCCGCCAGCCGTCTCCGCCCGGCCGGATCTCGGCGTGGACTGCGTCGACCATCAGGTCGAGCAGCTCGTCCTTGCCTGCGATGTAGCCGTACAGCCGCATCGGGCGGACATCCAACTCGGCGGCCACCTTGCGCAGCGACACCGCGTCCAGGCCGTCCGCGTCGGCCAGCTGGATCGCCACGCGCACGATCCGTTCCCGGCTCAACGGGGCCGGCACAGGCCGATCCGGCGGCTCCGGCCTCTCCCACACCAACATGCCCTCACAATACAACGCACAAAGCGATACAGTGTATCGATCCATGCGGTGTATCGGAGGCATCATGACCATCGCGATCGTCGGAGCCGGCCTGGGCGGGTTGGCCCTTGCCCGGGTGTTGCACGTGCACGGCATCGAAGCCGTCGTCTACGAACGGGAATCGTCACGTGACGCGCGCGGCCAGGGCGGCATGCTCGACATCCACACGGGCCAGCAGGCGCTGCGTGAGGCCGGCCTGATCGACCGGTTCCATGCGATCGCCCGGGCTGAAGGCCAGGACATGCGTCTCTTCGAGCCGGAAGGCACGCTGCTGCTCCAGGAGGACACCCCCGACGACGCCCCGCTGGAGCGACCGGAGGTCGACCGCGCAGATCTGCGCGACCTGCTCCTCGATTCCCTCCCCGAAGACATGGTGCGCTGGGGGCACGCGTTCGCATCCGCCGACGACGACCTGCTGTACTTCGCCGACGGCGGAAGCTCCACGTATGACCTGCTGGTCGGCGCGGACGGTGCGCACTCCCGGGTCCGCACGCTGCTCACCGACGCCCGCCCGGTGCACGTGGGCCAGAACGTGGTCGAGATCGGCATTCCCGATGTCGACCGCACCCACCCCGACCTCGCGGCGATGGTCGGACGTGGCAACTACTGGGTACTCGGCGACGGCAAATCCCTGGCGGCACAGCGCAACGGCGACGGCCGCGTCCGCATCGGCCTCAGCTTCTACCACACGGCCGAGGACTGGTTCGACACCAGCGGGATCCCGTTCGACGACCCGGCCGCCGCCCGGGCGCGGCTGATCGAGCTTCTCCCCGGTTGGGACCCACGGTTCACCGCGCTGATCGCGGCCTGCGACGACATGGTCGTGCCGCGGTCGATCACCACTCTCCCGGTGGGCCTGACCTGGCCGTCGAAGCCGGACGTCACCCTGGTCGGCGATGCCGCACACCTGATGCCGCCGGTCGGAGAAGGCGCCAACATGGCCCTTCTCGACGGCGCCCTGCTCGCTCTCACGCTGGTCGCGCACCCTGACGACGTCCCCGCCGCCGTCAGGGAGTACGAACGCGAGATGTTCGAACGCACCGGCACTGCCGCCCGGATGTCCGCGAACCTTCAGGAGCTGCTGATGTCACCGGACGCCGGCCGGAGAATGCTCGAGTTCTTCCAGCCCGACGGGATCTGAGACGCCGTCGAGAGCGACATCAGGTCTGTGCCATGTCCACGAAGCGGGAGTAGTGGCCCTGGAACGCCACAGTGATCGTCGCCGTCGGACCGTTACGGTGCTTCGCCACGATCAGGTCCGCCTCGCCCGCGCGCGGTGACTCCTTCTCGTACGCGTCCTCCCGGTGCAGCAGGATCACCATGTCGGCGTCCTGCTCGATGGAACCGGACTCACGCAGGTCGGAGACCATCGGCTTCTTGTCCGTGCGCTGCTCGGGGCCACGGTTCAGCTGGGAGAGGGCGATGACGGGCAGCTCCAACTCCTTGGCGAGGAGCTTGAGGTTTCGGGACATGTCCGAGACCTCCTGCTGTCGGCTCTCCGCCCGCTTGGCCCCGCCGGACTGCATCAGCTGCAGGTAGTCGATGACCACGAGCTTGAGGTCGTTGCGCTGCTTGAGGCGACGGCACTTCGCGCGGATCTCCATCATCGAGAGGTTCGGCGAATCGTCGATGTAGAGCGGGGCGGCCGAGACATCCGGCATCCGCCGGGCAAGCCTCGTCCAGTCCTCGTCGGTCATGGTTCCCGAGCGCATGTGGTGGAGCGCCACCCGGGCCTCGGCGGACAGGAGGCGCATCGCGATCTCGTTGCGCCCCATTTCCAGAGAGAAGATCACGCTGGGCAGATTGCTCTTGATCGAGCACGCGCGGGCGAAGTCCAGGGCGAGAGTCGACTTACCCATGGCGGGGCGGGCTGCGATGACGATCATCTGGCCGGGGTGCAGGCCGTTGGTCAGGGAGTCGAGGTCCGTGAATCCGGTCGGCACACCGGTCATCTCACCGCTGCGGGAGCCGATGGCCTCGATCTCGTCGAGCGCACCCTCCATGATGTCGCCGAGCGGGAGGTAGTCCTCGCTGGTGCGCTGCTCCGTGACGGCGTAGATCTCGGCCTGCGCCGAGTTGACGATCTCGTCGACGTCGCCGTCGGCGGCGTATCCCATCTGGGTGATCTTCGTGCCGGCCTCGACGAGACGCCGCAGCACGGCCCGCTCGTGGACGATCTCCGCGTAGTACGAAGCGTTGGCCGCGGTCGGCACGGACTGGACCAGCGTGTGCAGGTACGGGGCTCCGCCTACCTTGGTGATCTCGCCGCGCTTGACCAGCTCGGCCGCCACCGTGATCGGGTCGGCCGGCTCACCCTTGGCGTACAGGTCGAGAATCGCCGTGTAGACGGTCTCGTGGGCCGGGCGGTAGAAGTCGTGGCCCTTGATGATCTCCACGACGTCGGCGATGGCGTCCTTGGAGAGCAGCATGCCGCCCAGGACGGACTGCTCGGCGTCGAGATCCTGCGGAGGCACCCGCTCGAAGCCGGACGAGCCACCGTCCCAGCCGCTCTCCCTGCCGCGCTCGTGCTGCTCGTCGCGCCCTTTGCCCTCTCCGCGGCGCTGACGGGAAACGGGCAGACGGTCGCTGGGACCGACATCGGCCCAGGGGTCGTCCAAAGGCTCGGGAATGCTCACCGGGCCACCTCCTCCCGTCCGCTTCGCGGACCTAGCCGTGCCACTCTTTCTTACGGCACGGCACCGACAAACAAGACGCCCGACTCCGGTTCCGGCGCGTCAAGTTCTGGGGACTTCCAAGCCGGAACGGAGTGCGGGCGCCGCACCACGGTAGGCCGCTCCGCACCGTCAGCCAATCTGGTTATCCACAGGGCATGTGGACGAAGGACCAGATGCTGTGGAGAACCCCTCGGATCCTGTGCACGGACCGGGGGACAGCACTGTGGACAAACTCATACGGGACCCGCCAAGCCTGCTCTGACCTGGCCTTTCTCGATCCACTGGCTGTGGGGGAGAAAAACTTTTGCCCTCAGCTCAAGATCACCGGAATCGCCTCCCCGTCCCGCGCGGGAACCGACCAGATGTAAGGATCTCTCATGCATTGCATCTCTTACCTGTGGAAGATTAGATTGACCCCATGACCCAGGCGCCCGCGGCTCAGCCGCCATCCCGTCGCAGGCATGACCGCGAGATCATCGCACTCGCCGTCCCGGCGTTCGGCGCACTCGTAGCCGAGCCACTCTTCGTCATGGTCGACAGCGCCATCGTCGGGCACCTCGGCACTCCCCAACTGGCCGGCTTGGCGGTCGCCGCAGCGCTGCTGACGACTGCGGTGAGCATCTTCGTCTTTCTCGCCTACGCCACTACAGCCGCCGTCGCCCGCCAGGTCGGCGCCGGAGATCTGGCATCCGCCATCCGCCAAGGAATGGACGGCATCTGGCTCGCTCTGTTGATCGGTGCTGCCGTCATAGCCGTCACGCTCCCCCTGGCGCCATGGCTGGTCGAGATCTTCGGAGCGTCCGACACCGCGAGCCCCTACGCCATCACGTATCTGCGGATCTCGAGCCTCGGCATCCCCGCGATGCTGGTGGTACTCGCTGCGACGGGTGTGCTGCGCGGGCTGCAGGACACCCGGACTCCGCTCTACGTCGCCATCGGCGGATTCGCAGCCAACGGCGCCCTCAATGCCGGGCTCGTCTACGGCGCCGGACTGGGCATCGCGGGATCCGCCTGGGGAACGGTCATCGCCCAGATGGGCATGGCGGTCGCCTATCTCGTCGTCGTGGTCCGTGGGGCCCACAGGCACGGAGCTTCTCTGCGCCCCGACGCCAAGGGCATCCGGGCGAGCGCTCAGGCAGGTGTCCCGCTGCTGATCCGTACGCTTTCCCTGAGAGCGGTCCTGATGATCGCGACCGCCGTCGCGGCCCGTCTGGGCGACACGGATATCGCCGCGCATCAGATCATCCTGTCTCTCTGGAGCCTGACAGCCTTCGCCCTCGACGCGATCGCCATCGCCGGACAAGCCATCATCGGCCGCTATCTGGGGGCGGACGACGTGAAGGGCGCCCGCGAGGCCTGTCGGCGGATGGTGCAGTGGGGGATCGTCTCGGGGGTGGCTCTCGGTGCGCTGATCGTGCTGGCCAGGCCGCTCTTCGTCCCACTGTTCACCAGCGACACGTCCGTACAGGACACCCTGCTGCCCGCGCTCCTGGTCGTCGCGCTCTCCCAGCCGATCTCCGGAGTGGTCTTTGTGCTCGACGGGGTTCTGATGGGTGCGGGGGACGGCCGCTACCTCGCCTGGGCCATGGTCCTGACCCTGGCCGTCTTCGCACCGGCCGCTCTCCTGGTCCCCCGGTTCGGCGGGGGTCTCACCGCCCTCTGGGGAGCAATGACGCTGATGATGACCGTCCGGCTGATCACTCTGTGGCTGCGCACGAGGTCCGGTCGATGGATCGTGACAGGAGCCACGCGCTGAGCAGTGAGCCCCGATCGCGATCGTCACCGGTCCGCCCGGTTTCACGTGAAACGACGAAGGGCCGCACCCAGAGGTGCGGCCCTTCACCTAGCTCTGCTGAGCTGTGCCCTTAGGCAGCAACGACCTCGATACCGAGCTTCGCGGCAACCTCAGGGTGCAGACGGACGGACACCTGGTATCCGCCGAGCGTCTTGATCGGCGAGCCGAGCTCGACGCGACGCTTGTCGACGTCCGGACCACCGGCAGACTTGATCGCCGAGGCGATGTCAGCCGGGGTGACGGAGCCGAAGAGACGGCCGGCGTCGCCGGAGCGAACAGCCAGACGCACCTTGACGGCCTCGAGCTTGGCCTTGATCTCGTTGGCCTGCTCGATCGTCGCGATCTCGTGGATCTTGCGGGCGCGGCGGATCTGCGCCACGTCCTTCTCGCCACCCTTGGTCCAGCGAATGGCGAAGCCACGCGGAACCAGGTAGTTACGGGCGTACCCGTCCTTGACGTCCACGACGTCGCCGGCGGCACCGAGGCCAGTGACCTCGTGGGTGAGGATGATCTTCATGATTCGGTCACCCTTCCCTTATCGCGCGGTGGACGTGTAGGGCAGCAGCGCCATCTCACGGCTGTTCTTGACAGCCGTGGCGACGTCACGCTGGTGCTGCGTGCAGTTGCCGGTGACGCGGCGGGCACGGATCTTGCCGCGGTCGGAAATGAACTTCCGCAGCATGTTCGTGTCCTTGTAGTCCACGTACTGGGTCTTGTCCTTGCAGAACGCGCAGACCTTCTTCTTAGGCTTGCGCACAGGCGGCTTCGCCATGGTGTTTCTCCTGTGTGATCAAGAAGTGGGGGTACGAGCAGCCCTAGAAGGGCGGCTCGTCCGAGTAGCCGCCGCCAGAGGAGGAGCCGCCGGAACCGCCGGAGCTTCCGCCCCAGCCGCCCCCGCCGCCCTGCTGGCCCCCGCCCTGCTGGCCGCCGGACGGAGCGTTGGTGGCCCACGGGTCGTCGGCGGGAGCACCGCCGCCACCCTGCTGGCCACCGCCACCGGGACCGCCGCCCCAGTTACCGCCGCCCTGCTGGCCACCGCCGTATCCACCCTGGCCGCCGCCCTGGCCACCGCGACCCGTGGTCTTGGTGACCTTGGCCGTGGCGTTCTTCAAGCTGGGGCCGACTTCCTCGACATCCAGCTCGTAGACCGTGCGCTTGACGCCCTCACGGTCCTCGTAGGACCGCTGCTTCAGCCGGCCCTGCACGACGACGCGCATGCCTCGCTGGAGCGACTCCGCGACGTTCTCCGCCGCCTGACGCCAGACCGAGCAGGTGAGGAACAGGCCTTCGCCGTCCTTCCACTCATTGGTCTGCCGGTCGAAGATGCGGGGAGTGGACGCGACACGGAACTTCGCGACCGCCGCACCGGACGGGGTGAAGCGCAGCTCGGGGTCGTCGACGAGATTGCCGACGACCGTGATGACGGTCTCGCCTGCCATGGGTGAACCTCTCGGCGGGGATTGCTTCTGGCTGCTTGCTACTCGAACCCGATGACCACTGAGCTAGATGCTCAGTGGGTCTCGGGACGGAGGACCTTGGTCCGGAGGACCGACTCGTTCAGGTTCATCTGTCGGTCGAGCTCCTTGACGACCGCAGGCTCGGCCTGCAGGTCGATGACCGAGTAGATGCCCTCAGGCTTCTTCTTGATCTCGTAAGAGAGACGACGACGGCCCCAGGTGTCGACCTTCTCAACCTTTCCGTTGCCCTCACGGACGACGGAGAGGAAGTTCTCGATCAGCGGGGAGACTGCTCGCTCCTCGAGATCGGGGTCGAGGATGACCATCACCTCGTAGTGACGCATGTGGAACCCACCTCCTTTGGACTCAGCGGCCACGGTCGTTCCGTGGCAGGAGGGTCGTGATGCGTAAGCAACAGTGTCTCCGAGTAAAACAGCCGCCACTGACAACGCCCGTCTTCGGTAGTCGAGGGGAGCTGCAGTGCTGGCCCAAGGCAGACACCGGTGCAGACCGTACAGAGTACCCGCAGACCGGCTTCCGGTTGAAATCCGGTGTTCAGGGCGCACAATCGAGACAGATGCGGTGTGAGAGGCGCTACATCGCACCGCCCTTCCGCCAGGAGGTACTCCATGGCACAGACAGTCCGACCTGCCGGCATCCGGCCGGCTCCCAGCCGGGTGGCCAATGCCCGCCCGGCCACCGGATCCCTCTTCGCGACCGACGGCAGGCCGCACCCCGTCCAGGAAGCCCTGATGGCGGTGACCGGGGTCCTCGGCGTCCTCGCGTTCGTGACGGCGATGTTCCACAGCCTGCACCTGATCAGCTCGTGGGCCGGGCTGATCGGCATCCTGACCGGTGCCTACGGTCAGTACATCTCCAGGACGACCTGGCAGCGGTTCGGGCTGATCATGGGGCTCGGCGCATCCGCGCTCGGCTTCTTCCTCGGCATGGCGCACGGCGGTCTCTTCGGCAGCGTCATCACCTGACCGGCAGAGCGGCGGTCGGGGAGGCCGACCTCCCCACGCACTGCGTGGCAGGGCGGTCCCGTGTGGGTGGCGCCCGGTCCGGTCCGTACGGGCCAGACCGGGCGCCTCTCGGTCACAGTAGGCTTCGGCGCGAGAGCCGGAGCCCCTGACCGATGGGGACACACCTGCCGAGGAGCGCCCCGCATGAGCCTGACCCTGAGGACCATCAGCCGAGAACAGCATCTGGCGTACATCCAGAGTCTGCCCTCGGCCAGTCACTGCCAGGTCCCGGCGTGGGCTGACGTGAAAACCGAATGGCGCTCGGAGAACCTGGGATGGTTCGACAAGAACGGCGAGATGGTCGGCGCCGGGCTGGTCCTGTACCGCCAGCTGCCCAAGATCAAGCGCTATCTCGCCTACCTCCCCGAGGGCCCGGTCATCAACTGGTACGCCCCGAATCTGGACGAGTGGCTCCAGCCGATGCTCGCCCACCTGAAGCAGCAGGGCGCCTTCTCCGTGAAGATGGGCCCGCCCGTCGTCATCCGCCGCTGGGACTCGGCCGCCATCAAGTCGGGTATCCAGGACCCGGACGTGAAGCGGCTGCGTGACGTCGAGGCCAGTCATATCGAGCCGCGCGCCTTCGAGGTCTCCGACCGGCTGCGCAAGATGGGCTGGCAGCAGGGCGAGGACGGCGGCGCCGGTTTCGGCGACGTGCAGCCCCGCTACGTCTTCCAGGTCCCGCTGGCCAACCGCTCCCTCGAGGACGTGCTCAAGGGCTTCAACCAGCTCTGGCGCCGCAACATCAAGAAGGCCGACAAGGCCGGTGTCGAGGTGGTCCAGGGCGGCTACGAGGACCTCGCCGAGTGGCAGCGGCTGTACGAGATCACCGCTGTGCGTGACCACTTCCGGCCCCGCCCGCTCTCGTACTTCCAGCGCATGTGGTCGGTGCTCAACTCCGAGGACCCCAACCGCATGCGGCTGTACTTCGCCCGGCACAACGGGGTGAACCTCTCGGCCGCCACGATGCTCGTCGTCGGTGGGCACGTCTGGTACTCCTACGGCGCCTCGGACAACATCGGGCGCGAGGTCCGTCCCTCCAACGCCATGCAGTGGCGGATGCTCCGCGACTCGTACGCGATGGGCGCGACCGTCTACGACCTGCGCGGCATCAGTGACTCGCTGGACGAGACCGACCACCTCTTCGGCCTGATCCAGTTCAAGGTCGGCACCGGTGGCGAAGCCGTCGAGTACGTCGGCGAGTGGGACTTCCCCCTCAACAAGTTGCTGCACAAGGCGCTCGATATGTACATGTCGCGCCGCTGACCGCATCCTGACCACCATCCATCAGCTCCTCTCCCTCTCTCTCAGTTACACCGCAGCCACCAGAAAGGTTCCGGGCCGGCCATGGCGCTCTCCCTCTACGTCGACACCGCGCGCTGGCGGGCGCACCAGAAGTCCGTCCTGGACCAGTTCCCCGGTCTCGTGCCCGTCTGCAAGGGCAACGGATACGGCTTCGGACACGAGCGGCTGGCCGACGAGGCGATCCGCTTCGGGTCCGACACGCTGGCCGTCGGCACCACGTACGAGGCCGCGCGCATCAAGGACTGGTTCAGCGGCGACCTGCTGGTCCTCACGCCCTTCCGCCGGGGGGAGGAGCCGGTACCGCTGCCCGACCGCGTCATCCGTTCCGTCTCCTCCGTGGACGGCGTGCACGCCCTGGTGGGGGCTCGCGTGGTCATCGAGTGCATGAGCTCGATGAAGCGCCACGGCGTGAAGGAGGAGGAGCTCGGCCAGCTGCACGCGGCCATCGAGGACGTGCGCCTCGAAGGCTTCGCGCTGCACCTGCCGCTCGACCGTACGGACGGCTCGGACGCGGTCGAGGAGGTCATCTCCTGGATGGACCGGCTGCGCGCGGCCCGGCTGCCCCTGCACACGATGTTCGTCAGCCACCTGCGGGCCGAGGAACTGGCGCGCCTGCGGCAGCAGTTCCCGCAGACCCGCTTCCGCGCCCGTATCGGCACGCGGCTCTGGCTGGGTGACCACGAGGCGACGGAGTACCGCGGTGCGGTCCTCGACGTCACGCGGGTCGTGAAGGGCGACCGGTTCGGCTACCGCCAGCAGAAGGCCGCGTCCGACGGCTGGCTGGTGGTCGTCGCCGGCGGGACCTCGCACGGTGTCGGGCTGGAGGCGCCGAAGGCCCTGCACGGAGTGATGCCCCGGGCCAAGGGCGTCGCACGCGCCGGTCTGGCGACGGTCAACCGCAACCTGTCGCCCTTCGTCTGGGCGGGCAAGCAGCGCTGGTTCGCCGAGCCGCCGCACATGCAGGTCTCGATCCTCTTCGTGCCCTCGGACGCCCAGGAGCCGAAGGTCGGCGACGAACTGGTGGCCCATCTGCGCCACACGACCACCCAGTTCGACCGCCTCGTGGACCGGTAGACCGGTAGCTCAGTCCGAGACCGCTCCGCCCGCGGTTCCCCACTCCACCCGCGGTCCTTCGACCGCGGGTGCCGTGTGCCGGGACCGGTGAGGGTGCGCCTGCGTCAGTGCCACCCGGTCCGGCGCCCCGTCGAGCACGCCTCCCGACGGATCGTCGGACCCGTCGTGCCGTACGGGGTCACGCTCAGGCCTCAGGACGTCCCTGACGACCACGGCGCACATGTAGAGCGTTCCCAGCAGGTGCAGGGCGATCGCGACCTGGTAGCCGTCCTGCGGCAGACCCTGGTGCTTGTCCCCGCTCGTCGTGTAGGCGAGGTAGAACCAGATCCCCAGGAAGTACATGACCTCGCAGGCCTGCCAGACGAGGAAGTCCCTCCATCGCGGCCTGGCCAGCGCGGCCAGCGGGATCAGCCAGAGCACGTACTGCGGTGAGTAGACCTTGTTGGTCAGGATGAAGGCGGCCACGACGAGGAACGCCAGCTGGGCGAAGCGGGGCCGGTGCCGTGCCGTCAGGGCCAGTCCTGCGATCCCCGCGCACAGCACGATCATCAGCAGCACCGAGGCCGTGTTCACCGTGGCCACGTCGATGGACACCCCGGTGCGCTGGGTGATGACCAGCCAGAACGAGCCGTAGTCGATCTGCCGCTCCCGGCTGAAGGTGTAGAACTTCTTCCACCCCTCGGGGGCGTACGCCATCACCGGTAGGTTCACCAGCAGCCAGGCCCCCGCCGCTCCGAGGAGGGCCACCCCGTACTCCCGCCACTTCCCGGCCCGCCAGCAGAGCACCAGCAGCGGCCCGAGGAGCAGTACGGGATAGAGCTTGGCTGCGGTCGCCAGGCCGATGAGGATGCCGAAGAGAAGGTTCCTGCCGCGGGACCACATGAGCATCGCCGCGGCGGTCAGCGCGACGGCGAGCAGATCCCAGTTGATGGTCGCGGTGAGCGCGAACGCCGGGGCGAGCGCGACCAGCAGCCCGTCCCAGGGCCGGCGCCGGTGCGTGCGGGCGACACAGACCACGAGGATCACGGCGCAGACCATGAGCATGCCCGCGTTGACCATCCAGTACATCTGCTCGCGCTGCTGCATGGGGTCCGAGGAGGGGGTCAGCGTCAGCCAGGAGGCGACCTGCATGAACAGCCCGGTCAGGACGGGGTACTCGAGGTAGGACATGTCGCCGCCGAGCCGGTCGGCGTAGGGCACGAGGCCGTCGGCGAACCCGCGGCCGCCGTAGAGGTGCGGGATGTCGGAGTAGCACGCGTGCGTGTACTGCGAGCTGGCGCCGCGGAACCAGGCCCAGTCGTAGCAGGGGACCTTCTGCACCATGCCGAGCGCGAACATTCCGATCGCCACCAGGACGATGACGCGGACCGGTGTGAGCGGGCCCGATCCGAACCGTGCCCAACGGCCCGCGGGCCCGCCGATCAGCTCGCTGCCCGCCGCGGCGATCTCGTCCTGTCGCGTGGGCGGTACGACGGACGGCTCCTGGTGCACGCTCGTGTCTTCTGCGCTTGGCATGCCGCACATCCTGCCGTACGGCGCTGTGTGCGGGCGTGGCCCACGTCCGGGACACATGAACGAGGGCCGCCGCACCCGGCAGGTGCGGCGGCCCTCTTCATGCTTCTACGGGAGGCTCGGATAAAGCTCCGAAGGCGGTGGTGCTACCCGCCTCCGAAGATCCCTCCGCGCTCGTTCTCGTCGCCCTCCGTCGTTCCTTCCGTCGTTCCCTCGGTGGTCCCGGTGTCCGTCCCGCCGTCGGTGGTCCCGGCGTCCGTCCCACCGTCGGTGGTTCCGCCCGTGTTCCCTTCGGTGCCGTTCCCGTTGGTGGCCGCCCCGCCGTTCTGGTTGTTCCTGCACTCCCAGTCGAGCGGCTGGCACGTCTCGCTCGGTGTGGGGGTCGGCGACGACGGTGTGACGGACGGCGTGGGCGACGCGCTGGACTCCGAAGGCGTAGGCGTCGGGCTCGGCGTCGGGGTGGGGCTGACCGCGCCGCCACCGTAGAGCGTCTCGCCGTACGGCTCCGGCTTCGGGAAGGCCACGACCTTGGTGCCCTTGACCGCCTCGGTCATGTAGTCGTGCCAGATCTGCGCGGGGAACGAGGCACCGTGGATGGACTTCTCACCGCCGGTCCCGTACATCTCCAGGAACTCGCGGTCCTTGCTCTTCTCGTCGTCGTCCATGCGGAACATGCTGACGGCGGTGGACAGCTGCGGGGTGTAGCCGACGAACCACGCCGACTTGTTGCCGTCGGTGGTACCCGTCTTGCCGGCCGCGTCACGCCCTGCCAGCTTGGCAGGGGTTCCTGTGCCGTGCTCCACGACGTTCTTCAGCACATCGGTCACGTTGTCCGCGACGACGCTGGAGAAAGCAGGGTTGGTCTTCGTCTTGTGCTGGTAGATGACGGCACCGTCATGCTTCACCTCGGTGACGGAGAACGGCTCCCGCTGCTTGCCGCTGGTGGCGAAGGTGGCGTACGAGCCCGCCATCCGGATGGCGCTCGGCGAGGAGGTACCGATGGAGAAGGAAGGGACGTCGGCCTTCGCCATGTAGTCGTCGTCACGCAACCCCGCGGAGATGGCCGCCTCCTTCACCTTGTCGGTGCCGACATCCATTCCGAGCTGGACGTACGGGGAGTTCGCGGACTCCTGCATGGCGTACCGGAGGCTGATGTCTCCGTAACTGTGGTCTCCGTCGTTGGTCTGGAGCCACTCCTTGTTGTCGTCGTTCATCCAGACCGAGCCGTCGTAGTTATTGATCTTCAGCTTGTTGTCGCCGTTGTAGATGCTCTTCGGTGAGACGGGCGTGCGCTCCGACTCGCCCTGCACCTTTTCGCCCTCGGGGTTCCGCTTCCCGTACTTCATCGCGGCTGCCAGCACGAAGGGTTTGAACGTCGAACCGACCTGCGCACCGGTCGCGTCGGCGTTGTTGGTGTAGTGCTGGGTCGCATCCTGGCCGCCGTAGGTGGCCACGATGGCACCCGTCTTGGTGTCCACCGACGCCCCTCCGAACTGGACGTGCGTGTCCTTGTCGGGGCGCGCCTTCGGGCTGATCTTGGCCTCGTAGACCTTCTTGATCGACTTCTCGAGCTCGTCGACCTTCTTCTTCTCGAAGGTCGTGTGGATCTCGTAGCCGCCCTGGGCCAGTTCCTTCTCGGTGACGTTCCGGTCGTTGTGCGCGAGGAAGTACTTGGTAGCGAGGTCGACCAGGTATCCGGTCTGACCGCCGAGCTTGGCGTCCTTCCTCGGCTCGATCGGCATGGGGAACTCGGTGTACTTCGCCCGCTCCGCCGCGCTCAGCTTGCCGTCCTTCACCTCTTCGTCGAGGATCCAGCCCCAGCGCAACTTGGCCCGCCTGGTGTTCTCCTTGCGGGAAGCCTTCACCGGGTCGACTTCAGGGGCGCCCGCGGGGTCGTAGTAGCTCGCACCCTTGAGCAGCGTCGCGAGGAAGGCGCACTCGCTCGGGTTGAGGTCCGTCGCGTCCTTGTTGTAGTACGCCCGTGCGGCTGCCTGGAGTCCCGACGCACCGCGACCGTAGTAGGAGACATTGAGGTACCCCTCCATGACCTCCTTCTTGCCCACCGTCTCACCGACCTTGAGCGTGATGAAGAGTTCCTTGAACTTCCGGCTCAGCGTCTGGTCCTGGGTGAGCATGGAGTTCTTCACGTACTGCTGGGTGATCGTGGAACCACCCTGCGTTTCACCACCGCGGGCCATGTTGTAGAAGGCGCGGGCGATACCCATGGGGTCGATGCCCCGGTCGGTCTGGAACGACTTGTTCTCGGCCGAGATGACGGCGTTCCGCATCGCCGGAGGGATCTGGGCGTACTCGATCGACTGACGGTTGACGGACCCGCCCGTGGCAACCATCTGTGTGTCGTCGGCCCAGTAGTAGACGTTGTTCTGCGCCTTGGCGAGATCATTGACCTTGGGCGGTACCACCAGCGCGTACGCGACGCCGGCAACACCCATCATGAGACCCAGGAACCCCAGGCACAGGCCGGAGACCAGCTTCCACGAAGGGACCCAGCGGCGGAAGCCGTACTTGCCGGCCCGCGGGTAGTCGATGAAGCGCTTCTTCCCGGAGTCCACGCGGCCCCGGCCGCGGCCCTCGTGACTGCTGCTGTCGTCACCTCCCCGCCGCCGGCCCCCGCCCCGCTGGGCGGCTCGACGCGCCTCGGCGCGGCTGCCGTAGGTCGGCTCCTCGCCATGCGCTGCGGAAGGTGATGGCGGTGTGGCTCTGCGTGACGAATCACTGCGACGTCCAGCAGGCTGTTGGGCGGCTCGTCTGGCCGCTGCGCGCCCGCCACCTTGAGGTTGCGGCGCTTTGCGACGGTGCTCGCTCATCGAACGACTACTCCTCGGGCAGGCGAGAGCGCCTGGAAGCGGCAGTTGTGATCCGGTCCCCCCGAATTACGGACAAGCACTGCGGAAGGCTCACCCTCAGCGCATCCGGCAGTCCGCGATTACTGACGCACGGTGGCGCGTCATGGTTCCCGGTGGTCTGCATGCCGCACAGACTACGCACGGTCAAAAACCTCCGGGGACCGAACTTCACCCCAAATTACGCAAGTCACTCCCTATGAATCAGGGATGTGACGCCGCTCACGAACCGTCCTCTTGTCGAACATCACGAGCCGATCTATCGTGCTGATGTATCGAGTCGATACATCAGCACGGCATAAGGTGGGGCCTACGGCCCGCGGAAGCATCCAGGCGAAGGAGGGGACGAACGTGAGCAGACGCTCCGGCATCCTCGAGTTCGCCGTGCTCGGCCTGCTCCGCGAGTCCCCCATGCACGGGTACGAGCTGCGCAAGCGCCTCAACACGTCTCTGGGGATCTTCCGCGCCTTCAGCTACGGCACCCTCTACCCCTGCCTCAAGACGCTGGTCACCAACGGTTGGTTGATCGAGGAGCCGGGAAGCGTTCCGGCCCTGCCGCCGGCCACAGGCCGTGGGGTCGCCCCCGCGTCCTCGTTGGCGGGACGCCGGGCAAAGATCGTCTACCGGTTGACGGCAGAAGGTAAGGAGCACTTCGAGGAGCTGCTCTCGCACACCGGCCCGGACGCCTGGGAGGACGAGCACTTCGCGGCTCGTTTCGCCTTCTTCGGGCAGACGGAGCGCGAAGTGCGGATGCGCGTACTCGAAGGCCGCCGCAGCAGGCTGGAGGAGCGCCTCGAGAAGATGCGCGCCTCTCTCGCCCGCACCCGCGAACGACTCGACGACTACACGCTTGAGCTGCAGCGACACGGCATGGAGTCCGTGGAGCGCGAAGTGCGCTGGCTGAACGAGCTCATCGAGAGCGAGCGGTCGGGACGGGACCAGCGACGGTCCTCCCCCGAGGGCTCCACTCAGCACGACACATCAGGAGAGACGGGCGGCCTGCCCCGGCACCGGGACGACACCCGGCCGGATCCGTCCGACGACACCAAGTGACATCCCCGAAGATCCGCAAGGCCTCGTCGGGGAACACCGAGAACACACAGGGAGCAATCGGCATGGGTTCGGTTCGCGTAGCCATCGTCGGCGTGGGCAACTGCGCCGCCTCGCTGGTGCAGGGCGTCGAGTACTACAAGGACGCCGATCCGGCCGGCAAGGTGCCCGGTCTGATGCACGTCCAGTTCGGCGAGTACCACGTGAGCGACGTCGAGTTCGTCGCCGCCTTCGACGTCGACGCGAAGAAGGTCGGCCTCGACCTCTCGGACGCCATCGGCGCCAGCGAGAACAACACCATCAAGATCGCCGACGTGCCGAACACGGGCGTGACCGTTCAGCGCGGCCACACCCACGACGGTCTGGGCAAGTACTACCGCGAGACGATCGAGGAGTCCGCCGACGCCCCCGTCGACATCGTCCAGATCCTCAAGGACAAGCAGGTCGACGTCCTCGTCTGCTACCTGCCCGTCGGTTCCGAAGTGGCTGCGAAGTTCTACGCGCAGTGCGCCATCGACGCCAAGGTCGCGTTCGTCAACGCGCTCCCGGTGTTCATCGCCGGCACCAAGGAGTGGGCGGACAAGTTCACCGAGGCCGGTGTCCCGATCGTCGGCGACGACATCAAGTCGCAGGTCGGCGCCACCATCACGCACCGCGTGATGGCGAAGCTCTTCGAGGACCGGGGCGTCGTCCTGGACCGCACGATGCAGCTGAACGTCGGCGGCAACATGGACTTCAAGAACATGCTCGAGCGTGAGCGCCTGGAGTCCAAGAAGATCTCGAAGACGCAGGCCGTCACCTCGCAGATCCGTGACCGTGAGCTCGGTGCGGACAACGTCCACATCGGCCCCTCGGACTACGTGGCCTGGCTGGACGACCGCAAGTGGGCGTACGTGCGCCTCGAGGGCCGCGCCTTCGGTGACGTTCCGCTGAACCTGGAGTACAAGCTCGAGGTCTGGGACTCCCCGAACTCCGCCGGTGTCATCATCGACGCCGTGCGCGCTGCGAAGATCGCCAAGGACCGCGGCATCGGCGGCCCGATCCTCTCGGCCTCCTCGTACTTCATGAAGTCCCCGCCGGTCCAGTACTTCGATGACGAGGCCCGCGAGAACGTCGAGAAGTTCATCAAGGGCGACGTCGAGCGCTGACCGGACGGTCACCGCGTCATCGACGCTTCTCCACGTGGGGGGTCCCCGGCAATCCGCCCGGAGGCCCCCCACGTGTGTGACCCTTGCACACATGCCTGTCGTGCGTGATCTGGGCGTACTCCTGCGCCTTCGGAACTTCCGCCGTCTGCTCGTCGTACGACTCCTCTCGCAGTCGGCCGACGGCGTCTACCAGGTCGCGCTCGCCACCTACGTCGTGTTCTCGCCCGAGAACCAGACAACACCGGGAGCCATCGCCTCAGCCATGGCTGTGCTGCTGCTCCCGTACTCCCTGATCGGTCCGTTCGCGGGAGTCCTGCTCGACCGATGGCCCCGCCGACAGGTCTTTCTCTACGGGAACCTGCTGCGCGCCGCCCTGGCCTGCTGCACGGCCATACTTCTCCTGGGCTCCGTCCCGGACTGGCTGTTCTACGCCTCCGCCCTCTGCGTCACCGCGGTCAACCGCTTCGTACTGGCGGGGCTGTCCGCTGCCCTGCCCCGTGTCGTCGACAGCGAACGGCTCGTGCTCGCGAACTCCCTCTCCCCGACAGCCGGCACGCTTGCCGCCACCGCGGGCGGGGGCCTCGCTCTGGGCATCGGTCTCCTGACAGGCGGGTCGGACGCCTCCGTGGTCCTGCTGGGCGCGGTCCTCTACCTCCTCTCGGCCCTGGCGTCCCTGACGCTGCCTCGCACACTCCTCGGGCCCGATCGGACCCTGCACCACGTGGCGCTGCGGGATGCGCTCACCACGACCGCCAGGGGACTCGTCGCGGGGTTGCGCCATCTGGCCGAGCGGAGGGATGCGGCGCATGCACTCGCCGCCATAACGGTGCTCCGCTTCTGCTACGGAGCCCTGACCGTGATGGTCCTGATGCTCTGCCGCTACGCATGGTCCGACGGCGAGTCGGACGGCCTGGCCCTTCTCGGCCTCGCACTCGGCGCATCAGCCGCGGGGTACTTCGCGGCCGCCGTACTGTCTCCCTGGGCGGTCGGACGGTTCGGCCGGTACGGCTGGCTCGCGGGCTGCGCCGGGGCAGCCGCCTTCCTGGAACCAGCTCTGGGACTCCTGTTCGCCCCCGCACCGATGCTGGCGGCCGCCTTCGTCCTCGGGCTCGTGACCCAGGGGGCGAAGATCGCGACGGATACCGAGGTCCAGACCTCCGTGGACGACGCCTACCGAGGTCGGGTCTTCTCCCTCTACGACGTGTTGTTCAACGTCGCCTTCGTCGCCGCGGCGGCCATGTCCGCCCTCGTGCTCCCCGCTGACGGAAGATCTGTCGTCGTGGTGCTCACGGTGGCCGTGCTGTACGCCCTTGTCTCCGTTGCCATGCTCCACCGACGACGTACGAGCATCGCGCTGCAGCGCGCCCGAACCAAGGAGTGAGGGGCGTTGTTTCACGTGAAACAACGCCCCTCAGTGCCGAACCCAGATCGTCCCGCTCGGCGCATAGCCATGTTTCACGTGAAACATGGTGGGCTCGTCAGCACACGACACCGCACGCGACCGGGAGCAGCGCCCTTCAGCCCTGGGTCGCCCACCAGTCCTTGAGAGCCGCCACCGCAGTCTCGCGGTCCATCGGTCCGCTCTCCAGCCGCAGTTCGAGCAGGAACGCGTACGCCTTGCCGATCACGGGTCCGGGGCCGACGTCCAGGATCCGCATGATCTCGTTGCCGTCCAGGTCCGGCCGGATCGAATCCAGCTCCTCCTGCTCCTGCAGTTGAGCGATGCGCTCCTCAAGACCGTCGTACGTGCGCGACAAGGCATTCGCCTTGCGCTTGTTCCGCGTCGTGCAGTCGGAGCGCGTCAGCTTGTGCAGCCGGTCCAGCAGCGGCCCCGCGTCCCGCACATACCTGCGCACTGCGGAGTCGGTCCATTCGCCGTCGCCGTACCCGTGGAAGCGCAGATGCAGCTCCACCAGCCTCGAGACGTCCCTGACCATCTCGTTGGAGTACTTGAGCTCGGTCATGCGCTTCTTGGTCATCTTGGCTCCGACCACCTCGTGGTGGTGGAACGAGACGCGACCGTCCTTCTCGAAGCGCCGCGTGCGCGGCTTCCCGACATCGTGAAGCAGGGCAGCAAGCCGCAGCACGAGGTCCGCCCCGTCCTCCTCCAGATCGATGGCCTGCTCCAGGACCGTCAGGGAGTGCTCATAGACATCCTTGTGGCGGTGATGCTCGTCACTTTCCAGGCGGAGCGCGGGAAGTTCGGGCAGCACGTGGTCGGCCAGGCCCGTGTCCACGAGAAGCCCCAGACCCTTGCGGGGGTGACCGGAGAGCAGGAGCTTGTTCAGTTCCTCACGGACCCGCTCAGCCGAGACGATCTCGATGCGTCCCGCCATGTGCGTCATGGCCTCGACGACATCGGGGGCGACCTCGAAGTCCAGCTGTGCGGCGAAACGGGCTGCGCGCAGCATGCGAAGCGGATCGTCGGAGAAGGACGCCTCGGGAGTGGCCGGCGTGCGCAGGACGCGCTGCGCGAGGTCGTCGAGCCCGCGGTGCGGATCGATGAACTCCTTCTGCGGCAGCGCGACGGCCATGGCGTTGACGGTGAAGTCACGGCGCACGAGGTCGTCCTCGATCGAGTCGCCGTAGGAGACCTCGGGCTTGCGCGAGGTCCTGTCGTACGCCTCGGACCGGTAGGTCGTGACCTCGATCTGGTATCCGTCCTTCTGCGAGCCGACGGTGCCGAACGCGATTCCGACCTCCCAGACCGAGTCGGCCCAGGGACGGACGATCTTGAGCACGTCCTCCGGGCGGGCATCGGTCGTGAAGTCCAGATCGTTTCCGAGCCGGCCGAGCAGCGCGTCGCGGACCGACCCGCCGACCAGGGCGAGACCGAATCCGGCCTCCTGGAACCGCAGGGCGAGGTCGTCGGCGACGGGGGACACCCGCAGCAGTTCACTGACTGCGCGGTGCTGCACCTGGCTCAGTGCACGGGGGCTGTCTTCGTTGGCGTTCGACACAACAGAAAAGGGTACGTGCCCTGACCGGCCCGGGCGTCATCGTTTCCTGCGGCCCTGCGAGACTCTCCCGATCATGTGGCACGGTCCCCGGCACTCAGGTGTCGAGCACATCGTTACCATGCGGGGACGCAGAGACCGGCAGGACCGGCACCAGCTGACGACGACGAGGGACGGATACGCGTGGCCGAGGCGGCAGACTTTCAGGGGATGAATCCCTCCCCTGCCCGCCGGTGGCTCCGGCGCACAGCCTCCTTGATCGTCGGGGCGCCGCTGATCGCCGGCCTCCTGGCCGGTCCCGCAGCGCCGTCGGCCCAGGCCGAGGTGGCGACGAAGGCCCCGACCGGATCCCGCACCGTCGATGTGTCCCTGGACACGCTCGCCCCCAGCGCGCCGGTCGAGGGCGACACACTCACCGTCTCCGGCACGCTGACCAACAAGGGCAGGAAGACGATCACGGACGCCGAGGTCGACCTGCGCGTCGGGCCGCGGCTGTCCGGACGCGGTGCGATCGACGAAGCCGCCAAGCGCACCGGATACCTCCCCGGCAGTGACCCGACCAAGCTCGGCGGGTCGTACACGCTGAAGGTCTCCAAGCTCGCTTCCGGCGTCAGTCAGGACTTCACCCTCGCCGTCCCGGTGAACAAGCTGGACCTGGACGCCGAGGGCGTCTACCAGCTCGGGGTGTCCGTCACCGGCAAGACCACCGACTACGCCTACGACCAGGTTCTCGGCATCCAGCGGACCTTCCTGCCGTGGCAGCCCGAGGACGCCGGGAGCAGGACGAAGCTCACCTTCCTCTGGCCTCTGATCGCTTCAGCACATGTCACCGCCGAGACGGGCTCCGACGAACAGCAGACCCCCGTGCTCGCCAACGACGATCTGGCCCTCGAACTCGCGCCGGGCGGCCGCCTGGAGCAGTTGGTCTCGCTCGGACGACAGCTCCCTGTGACGTGGGTGATCGATCCGGACCTGCTGGCCACGGTCGACGCGATGACGAAGAACTACCGCGTCAAGGCCGGTGACACGACGGTCGCGGGAACGAACCAGGCCATCGCCAAGAAGTGGCTGACGGATCTGCAGGCGGCCGTGAAGGAGGGGAAGGTGGTGGCCCTCCCGTTCGCCGATCCCGATCTGGCGTCCATCGCCCACCGCGGCAAGAACGTGTCGGGCGCCCTGAGCAACCTGCGGACGGCGACCGAGGTCGCCGGGACGACGGTGGAGACCGTCCTCCACGTGAAGCCGTCCACGGACTTCGCATGGCCGGTGGACGGTGCGATCGATCCCTCCGTGGTCGACGTCGCCACCTCTGCGGGCGCGCACAAGGTGATCGCCCGCAGCGACAGTCTCAAGGAGACGGGCGGGCTGCTCTACACACCGACGTCGGCCCGGCCGATCGGTGGTGGCACCACTGCCGTCGTCTCCGACCACCGACTCTCCACCGCCTTCACCGGGGACATGTCCAAGGCCGGCGCCTCGACACGTGCCGTCCAGAACTTCCTCGCGCAGACACTGGCCCTGACCCAGCAGGATCCCGACAACGAACGCAGCATCGTGGTCGCCCCGCAGCGGACACCCAGCGCCGCCCAGGCACAGACCATGGCGCGTGCCCTGCAGGCACTCACGGCCGAACACTGGACCCAGCCCGCGGACCTCATGGCAGCGGCTGAGCAGAAGCCCGACGCGCAGGCCACCGCCAAGGTGCCCGCGGCCTCGCAGTACCCGAAGAGGCTGCGAAGCCAGGAGCTGCCCACCCAGGCGTTCCAGGACATCAGGACGACCCAGGACTCGCTCAACAGTTTCCAGATCATCCTCACGCAGCCCGACCGCGTGGTGACCCCCTTCGGAAACGCGATCAACCGTGCCGTGTCGACGTCGTGGCGTGGCAGGCCGCTGGAGGCACAGCAGTACCGGGACGCGGTCCGCACCTACCTGCAGGGCCTCACCAACGAGGTCCAGCTGATCACGAAGTCGGACGTGACCCTGTCCGGGCGCAGCGCTACGATCCCCGTGACCGTGCAGAACAAGCTGGTCCAGGATGTCGATCACCTGGTACTGCGTCTGACGTCGGGCAACGCCACGCGACTCAAGCTCAACGACGGCGCAGCCGTCGCCGAGCAGCCGGTCAAGATCGCCGGCGGTCACAGCCAGTCCGTGAAGTTCGACGCCGCGGCCAACGCCAACGGGCAGGCGCAGGTCACGGCACGGCTCTTCACCGAGGACGGTGTGCCGTACGGCGAGGAGATGACCTTCACGGTGAAGGTCTCGGAAGTCACACCGACGGTGCTCCTGGTGATCGCCGGCGGTCTGCTGCTGCTGGTCCTGGCGGGCATCAGGATGTACACCCACCGCAAGCGCACGGTCGCGGGCGGAGCAGTGGACGACAACGGCGGCGAACCCGAGCAGCCGAGTGACCCGGCGCCGGACACCGGTCCGGAAAGCGGGAACCCATCGGGCCCGGGTGAGAAAGTGGACCGTTGAGCGATGTCTGTCGGGGCCTGTCGGCCGGGGACAATGAGGTGGGGTTTCGATGAACGCGCCGTACGACGGTGACCGCGGCCAGGGCGCGGGCGGAGCTGGGTCTTCCAGCGGTCCGCCGGTGCCCCCGGGCGCCGGCCGGGACGGGGAGGCACCTGACCCCTACCTGCAGCACGCCTACGACCACGATCCGTACCGCGGCCAGGACCTCGCCTCCCAGGATCCCGTGGCCGAGGCGCTCTACGACCGCGCCTCACACCCTCCACCGCCTCCGGGCACCTATCAGGAGCCGCAGGCCCTCTACCAGCAGCCTCCCGCTGCCCAGCACGCCCCCGACCCCCGGATCTGGGCCCAGACACCGCCTCCGGAGCCCGCAGGCCCCTCCCGGCACCTCCCTTACGGGGACAACGCCGGTACCACCCAGTACGTAGGGGTGGACGACCTGGTCACGCAGGCTTCGGGCGACCGTGGGGAGCAGGACGCGTTCGCCCACCTCTTCCGCGACCAGGAGGGGTCCGGGCGGCCTCCAGGGCCTCCCGCGGAGCCCGAGGCGGCTCCTGCACCCGTTCCGCCGAAGTCCGGTGGCAAGGCCGCGGGGATACTGAAGTCGAGCGCGCTGATGGCCGCGGGCACCCTGGTGTCCCGCCTGACCGGCTTCGTCCGCAGCCTCGTGATCACCGCCGCTCTCGGTGCGGCGGTGCTCGGTGACGCCTTCACCATCGCGTACACCCTTCCCACGATGATCTACATCCTCACCGTCGGCGGCGGCCTGAACTCGGTCTTCGTTCCTCAGCTCGTGCGGTCCATGAAGGACGACGAGGACGGCGGCGAGGCGTATGCCAACCGGCTACTGACGCTGGTCATGGTCGCGCTCGGCCTGATCGTTGCGATCGCCGTGCTCGCGGCACCGCAGCTGGTGCACCTCATGTCGAGCACCATCGCGAACGATCCGCCGGCGAACACGGTGGCCGTCACCTTCGCCCGCTACTGCCTGCCGACCATCTTCTTCATGGGCGTCCACGTGGTGATGGGGCAGATCCTCAACGCCCGTGGGAAGTTCGGCGCGATGATGTGGACCCCGGTCCTCAACAACATCGTCATGATCTTCACGTTCGGCCTGTTCATCTGGGTCTACGGCACGTCGGCCGAATCCCGGATGGGCGTGGAGACGATCCCGGCGGAAGGTGTCCGGCTGCTGGGTATCGGCACCCTGCTCGGCCTTGTGGTCCAGGCCCTGGCGATGATCCCGTACCTCCGCGAGGCAGGGTTCCGGTTCCGGCCCCGCTTCGACTGGAAGGGCCACGGACTCGGCAAGACGATCAAGCTCGCGAAGTGGACGGTCCTCTTCGTCCTCGCCAACCAGGCGGGCGTGCTGGTCGTCACCCAGCTCGCGACGTCCGCGGGCAAGCTCGCGGACAAGGACGGATCGGGCTTCCTCGCCTACTCCAACGCCCAGCTCATCTGGGGCATGCCGCAGGCCATCATCACCGTCTCGGTCATGGCGGCCCTGCTGCCCCGCATCTCCCGCGCCGCCCACGACAACGACCCGGGAGCCGTCCGCGACGACATCTCGCAGGGTCTGCGCAACTCGGCGGTAGCCATCGTTCCGGTCGCCTTCACCTTCCTCGCGCTCGGCCTGCCGATGTGCACCCTGCTCTACGCCTCCAGCGGCACCGAGGCCGCGCGGTCGATGGGCTTCATCCTGATGGCGTTCGCCCTCGGCCTGATCCCGTACTCCGTGCAGTACGTCGTGTTGCGCGGCTTCTACGCGTACGAGGACACCCGCACCCCCTTCTACAACACGGTCATCGTCGCAGCGGTCAACGCGGCAGCGTCCGCCCTCTGCTACGTGATTCTTCCGGCCCAGTGGGCAGTCGTGGGAATGGCGGCCTCCTACGGGCTGGCCTACGCGGTCGGCGTCGGCATCGCCTGGCGACGACTCAGTAATCGGCTCGGCGGTGACCTCGACGGCGCCCGTGTCGTGCGTACCTACGCCCGTCTCTGCATGGCCGCGCTCCCTGCGGCTGTGGTCGGTGGCGGAGTCGGCTTCGGTCTCCTGAAGGCTCTCGGAGACGGGGCCGGCGGGTCGGTGGTGGCGCTGGTCTGCGGCAGCGTCGTCCTGCTGGGCATCTTCTTCGTCGCCGCGAAGAAGATGCGCATCGAAGAGCTCAACGGCATGGTCGGCATGGTCCGGGGACGCCTCGGACGCTGAACACGCTCCGAGCCGCACAACCATCGCTGGACACCGCGTGTCGTGCATAGCGCCGGAGTGTGGGCACAATTGGCGTGACTGTGCAGAGCTGGCTGGCTGGCATCGCGCAACGGATGGGGAGGCAGGAACGACGGTGGCGGAACGTAGCACGGCTGCTGTCGACGTGGCCGACAACAGCGGCGACGAGCCGCTGACCGCCAAGGCGGACGCGGCCACGACCGACGGGACGGCACAAACCCAGGACGCGGAAGGCGCGAGCGCCAAGGACACGGAGGGCGGGCGTGACGGCTCGGACTCCGTCCCGGCATCGCCCGATCTGCACAGCGGTCACAAACTCGCCAGGCGCTACCGCCTTGAGGAGTGCGTCACCCGGCTGGACGGATTCAGCAGCTGGCGCGCTGTCGACGAGAAACTGCGCCGGGCGGTGGGCGTGCATCTGCTGCCTGCCGATCATCCGCGCGCCCGCTCGGTACTGGCCGCGGCCCGCTCCTCGGCGCTGCTCGGTGACCCCCGCTTCGTCCAGGTCCTGGACGCCGTGGAGGAGGACGACCTCGTCTACGTCGTCCACGAATGGCTCCCCGACGCGACCGAGCTGACCGCCCTGCTGGCGGCCGGGCCCCTGGAAGCCCATGACGCCTACCAGCTCGTGAGCCAGATCTCCCAAGCCATGGCCGCCGCGCACCGCGAAGGGCTCGCGCATCTGCGCCTCACCCCGGGCGCGGTCCTGCGCAGCTCGACCGGCCAGTACCGGATCCGCGGTCTGGCCGTGAACGCCGCCCTGCGAGGCATCACGGCCGATCAGCCCCTCCGCACGGACACCGAGGCCATCGGCGCACTTCTCTACGCGGCCCTGACCCGTCGCTGGCCCTACGAGAGTGACGCCTACGGCCTCTCCGGGCTCCCCAAGGACCTGGGCCTGATCCCTCCGGACCAGGTGCGCGCGGGCGTCCACCGCGGTCTCTCCGAGCTCGCCATGCGCGCTCTGGTCAACGACGGCGCAACCGCGTCGCGGCAGGAACAGCCGTGCACGACCCCTGACGAGCTCGCCAAGGCCGTCGCGGCCATGCCCCGCGTACTCCCCCCGGAACCAGCCTTCACCGCGCCGCCGGAGTATCAGCGCACGACCTACCAGCAGGGCACCTACGGGCGCCCGTCAGCGCGGCCCGCATCCGCCACCCAGCCCGTCATCCCCGTCCCGCCGGCCCCTCTCCAGAGCCGCACCGGGAAGGCGCTGAAGTGGGCGGTGTCCGCGCTGCTCATCGCGGCTCTGGGCCTCGGAAGCTGGCAGCTGGCGGAAACCGTCCTCCACCGAGGCAAGGACTCGGGTGAACAGGTCCCTACCCAGACCACCGAGAACGGGGGCGACGACAACAACGCCGTCGAACCCAGCAAGCCCGTCACCATCACCAAGGCCCAGGACTACGACCCTCTCGGTGCCGACGGCTCCGAGAAGCCGGCCTCGATAAAGAACGTCTACGACGGGGACGCGAGCTCCTACTGGAACACGGACGGCTACTTCAGCGCTGATTTCGGGCGGCTCAAGGAAGGCGTCGGCGTCGTTCTCGACCTCGGCAAGGTCCAGCAGGTGGGCAACGTCGAGGTGTCCTTCCTCGGCAGCACCTCCGTCGAGTTGAGGACCACCGAGGACCCGTCCGTTCCTCGGATGCCCGACGGATTCACCAAGGCCGCCGAGGGATCCGGAACAAAGGTGTCCCTCAAGCCCGACAAGCCGGTGCAGGCACGGTACCTTCTGGTCTGGCTGACCGAACTGCCTCCGAGTGACGACGGCAACTACCGGGGCAAGGTCTCGGACATCAAGGTCACCAGCTGACTGCACCAGGGAAGGGGGATCACTGTTGGACGACGCCAGATTCGCCGACACCAGCGACCAGGATCTCCTGGCCCAGCACGTCGCAGGCGACCCGGACGCCTTCGGAGAGCTCGTGCGGCGGCACCGTGACCGGCTCTGGGCCGTCGCCCTGCGCACGCTCGGCGACCGGGAGGAGGCCGCCGACGCCGTGCAGGACGCCTTGGTCTCCGCGTTCCGCGCGGCCCACACCTTCCGTGGTCAGTCCGCCGTCACCACGTGGCTGCACAGGATCACCGTCAACGCCTGCCTGGACCGTGCTCGCAAGGCGGCCTCACGCAAGACTGCACCGGTCGACGACGCCGAGCGTCTCGATCAGCTCATGGAGCCGCACGAGTCCGCCGAGGCCCCCGCCGAACGGCAGGACCTTCACCGCGAACTTCTGGCCGCGCTCGCCACTCTTCCCGCCGAACAGCGAGCCGCCCTTGTGCTTGTGGACATGCAGGCGTATCCGGTGGCGGAGGCGGCCCGCATCCTCGAAGTACCGACGGGCACGGTGAAGAGCCGCTGTGCGCGGGGCCGGGCCAGACTGCTCCCCTTGTTGTCCCACCTGCGCACCACCAGAGGTGAGCACAAGGACGGGTCCACAGGAAGGAACCGGACGCCGGGGGCATCCGTCCCACCGGCGTCAGGACCAAGAGACGTAGGCAACGGCGACCCTGCCGCAGTAAAGGGTGGAGGTGGGCTCGCATGACATCCACAGCCGACACGGCTCAGCACCCGGACGTCTCGGAGATCTCCGACCTCACCGAAGGCCTTCTTCCGCCGTCCCGCGAGGTAGTGCTCCGCCGCCACCTCGACGCCTGTGACGACTGCCACGACATTCACACCTCCCTGGAAGAAGTGCGCTCGCTCCTGGGGACGGCTCTGCCCCTTCACGAGCGCATGCCGGACGATGTCGCAGAACGGATCGACGCGGCCTTGGCGGCGGAAGCGGCACCTTCCGCCACAACCCCGCCCCCCGCTGCGGCATCGCATGTTTCACGTGAAACATGCGATGCCCCCGAAGAGAGCCTCGTCGTGCCGCGCCCGGCCGGTCGCCCTCGGGGTGCCACCGGGCCCGGCCGGGGCTCGTCCCGCCGTCGCCGTCGCACGGTGATCCTCGGTACTGCTTTCGGGGCCGCGGCCGTCGGGATGAGCGTCTTCCTGTTCCAGGCCATCCAGCCGTCCCAGGATTCGGCCAGCTCGATGGCCGACCAAGGTGTCAGCGCCGCCGAAAAGAGCGGGGCGGACTTCTCGGAAGGCACGCTGGAAGGCCAGGTGCACACACTTCTGAGCGGGGCGTCCGCTTCCGACGCTCCGGGCAATGAAGACCCGGGTAAACCGTCCCTGGACACCAAGTCCTCCCCCGAGGAGACATCCCCCCGGACCCCGTCTCCGCGCACACCGCTGCGTGCACCGGCCGTGGATGTTCCGCCCTGCGTCCAAGAGGGCACAGGAAGGGACACCCCTGCCCTGGCAGTGGACCAGGGCAGCTACAACGGCACTGCCGCTTTCCTCGTCGTCCTACCCGACGCGAACGACTCGAGCCGTGTCCAGGCCTATGTCGTCGACGCGGCGTGCGTGGATTCCACGCCCGCGACAAAGGGACAACTGCTGCTCACGCAGTCCTACGCACGCCCCTGACGGCCGGGCCGGGAGCCGGACCGGTAGTTCGGGAATGCATGCCCCGTAGGATCCGTTGGGTGGGGTGAGAGTCGTGGAACCGACCCCAGTAGGCAGTAGGCAGTCCGCAGAGACGAGGAAGAACCCGTGAGCGACGTCCGTAATGTGATCATCATCGGCTCCGGACCGGCTGGTTACACCGCCGCCCTGTACACCGCTCGCGCGTCGCTGAAGCCGCTGGTGTTCGAGGGCGCTGTCACCGCCGGCGGTGCTCTGATGAACACCACCGACGTGGAGAACTTCCCGGGCTTCCAGGACGGAATCATGGGCCCTGAGCTCATGGACAACATGCGCGCCCAGGCGGAGCGCTTCGGCGCTGAGCTCCTCCCCGACGACGTGGTCTCGGTCGACCTCTCCGGTGACATCAAGACCGTCACCGACACCGCCGGCACCGTGCACCGTGCCAAGGCTGTCATCGTCACCACGGGATCCCAGCACCGCAAGCTCGGCCTGCCGAACGAGGACGCGCTCTCCGGGCGTGGTGTCTCCTGGTGCGCCACCTGCGACGGTTTCTTCTTCAAGGACCAGGACATCGCCGTGGTCGGTGGCGGCGACACCGCCATGGAGGAGGCGACCTTCCTCTCCCGGTTCGCCAAGTCCGTCACGATCGTCCACCGCCGTGACTCCCTGCGCGCCTCCAAGGCCATGCAGGACCGCGCTTTCGCCGACCCGAAGATCAAGTTCGCGTGGGACAGCGAGGTCGCCACAGTTCACGGCGACCAGAAGCTCTCCAGCCTCACCCTGCGCAACACCAAGACCGGCGAGACCTCCGAGCTGCCGGTGACAGGTCTGTTCATCGCCGTCGGCCACGACCCCCGCACGGAGCTCTTCAAGGGCCAGCTCGACCTCGACGACGAGGGCTACCTCAAGGTCGACGCGCCCTCGACGCGCACCAACCTGAAGGGTGTCTTCGGCGCCGGCGACGTCGTCGACCACACCTACCGCCAGGCCATCACCGCCGCTGGGACCGGCTGCTCGGCGGCTCTCGACGCAGAGCGTTTCCTGGCCGCGCTCTCCGACGAGCAGCTCGCCGAGCCGGAGAAGACCCCGGCAGTCTGAACTGCATCCCCCAACCCACACCCCCCGAAGTCAAGGAGGCCGCCGTGGCCGGCGCGCTGAAGAACGTAACCGACGACTCGTTCGATGAGGACGTCCTGAAGAACGACAAGCCCGTGCTGGTGGACTTCTGGGCGGCCTGGTGCGGCCCGTGCCGTCAGATCGCGCCTTCGCTGGAGGCCATCGCGGCTGAGTACGGCGACGAGATCGAGATCGTCAAGCTCAACATCGACGAGAACCCGGGAATCGCTGCGAAGTACGGCGTGATGTCGATCCCCACGCTCAACGTGTACCAGGGGGGCGAGGTCGCCAAGACCATCGTCGGCGCCAAGCCGAAGGCCGCGATCATCCGCGACCTCGAAGGCTTCATCACCCAGAAGTAGTCGGCGACGTCAGCAGCGGCTGACGGTTTCACGTGAAACGGGTCCACCCTCAGGGGTGGACCCGTTCTGCGTGTGCCCCGCCATCGGATGAGCTGTTCAGAGAGGCCGCAACGCCGGCTCCTTCTGCACCGCCCCCAGCAATCTGTCCAGTGCCAACTCGACGTCTTCCTTCCACGAGAGCGTCGTACGCAGTTCGAGTCTCAGCCGAGGATGCACGGGATGGGGGCGCACCGTCTTGAAGCCGACCGCGAGCAAGTGATCCGCCGGCAGCACACAGGCCGGCTCCTTCCACCGGGCGTCGCCGAACACCTCGATCGCCCTGAACCCACGCTGCAACAGATCCTTGGCGACGGTCTGCACCATCACGCGGCCGAGCCCTTGCCCTTGGAAGCCTGGGACGATCAGGGCAGTCATCAGCTGGACCGCGTCGGGAGACACAGGGCTGGTCGGAAACGCGGTGGAACGCGGTACGTACGCGGGAGGTGCATAGAGAACGAAGCCTGCGGCAACATCATCCACGTAGACGACCCGCCCGCAGGAGCCCCACTCCAGCAGCACTGCGGAGATCCAGGCTTCCTTCTCGACCTCGGCTCTGCCGTCTTTTACCGCGGCTTTCCCGCTGACCGGATCAAGTTCCCAGAAGACGCACGAGCGGCAACGCCTGGGGAGATCCGGAAGGTTGTCCAGTGTGAGCGGTACAAGCCGTCGCCCCATGTAGGCGGTTCCTCGCTTCCTTCGCCCGCCGCATCCCGCGCGGCTGTCAGCGCACTCCGTTCTCGGAACAAGCTGCCGACGAAGCCTCCGACAGCGCCAAGCCCCAACCCGACTGTCACCAGGTGGCTGCGATTCACTGATCGCACGGCCCCCGCCTCCTCTGAGGTGGATCACGGTGGTGGATACGGCATACCAGAACGCATCGTATCCACCCAGAGGTGAGGGGGATACCGAGAGACGGCAAAGGGCGGGCCGAGTCCCGGAAAGTTCTTCCGTGACTCGGCCCGCCCTGTGCACGTCCGGCGGACTCAGGCCTCGTCGGACGCAGCCTGCTCTTCCTCGACGCTCCGCTCCAGCACGCGTCCCTCACCCGGAGCAAGGCTGCCGAGAATGCGGTCCAGATCCTCCATCGAGGCGAACTCGACGACGATCTTTCCCTTCTTCTGACCGAGATCGACCTTCACTCGGGTCTCGAAACGGTCCGAGAGACGCGAGGCAAGATCGGTCAGAGCCGGCGAGAGCCGACCGCCGGCCCTGGGTCCCCGGGGCTTCGCAGAACTCGTGGGCTCGGATCCGAGAAGATTCACGATCTCCTCGACCGCCCGTACCGAGAGCCCTTCGGCCACGATGCGGTGAGCCAGCCGGTCCTGCTCCTCTGAGTCGTCCACCGAAAGCAGCGCCCTCGCATGACCGGCCGAGAGGACTCCTGCCGCGACCCTGCGCTGTACCGGCGGGGAGAGCCGCAGCAGCCGGAGCGTGTTCGAGACCTGAGGGCGGGACCGCCCGATCCGGTCCGCCAGCTGGTCATGGGTGCACTTGAAGTCCTTCAGAAGCTGGTCGTACGCCGCCGCCTCTTCCAGGGGGTTCAGCTGAGCGCGGTGGAGGTTCTCCAGCAGCGCGTCGAGAAGGAGCTTCTCGTCATCGGTCGCACGGACGATGGCCGGGATGCGTTCCAGGCCGGCTTCACCGCAGGCCCTCCAACGGCGCTCACCCATGATGAGCTCGTAGCGGTCCTCAGCGACCTTGCGCACGACGACAGGCTGGAGGAGACCCACCTCCTTGATGGAGGTGACCAGCTCCGCCAGAGCGTCCTCGTCGAAGACCTCACGAGGCTGCTTCGGGTTGGGCGTGATCGAAGGGAGCGGAATCTCGGCAAAGTAGGCGCCCGCGGAATTCGTCTGCTCCTCAAGGGGCTCCGCTTCCCCGACGGGCGAACTCGGCTCCGGAACCAGTGCGCCGGAGGGAAGAGCGGCCAGCTTCGCAGCAGCCACCCCTCGCTCGGCGGTCAGTACGGGTGACGCGCCCGCACCGGACGCAGGGCTCGCGATCTGCTTCTCCTGGGGAGCGGCGGGAATCAGCGCACCGAGTCCACGCCCCAGCCCTCTACGACGCTCACTCACTGCATGCCCTCCGAATTGCTCTGCCGACTGTTCTGGACGCCCGTGTGGGCAGGCTCCCCCGCAGGGGCGTGCTGGGCCTCGTAATGCACCCCAACCCCTCGCAGCGCGATCTCACGGGCCGCTTCGAGGTAGGACAGGGATCCGCTGGAGCCCGGATCGTACGTCAGGACGGTCTGCCCGTAGCTCGGCGCCTCCGAGATCCGTACAGACCTCGGGATGCTGGTGCGCAGCACCTCCTTGCCGAAGTGGGTGCGCACCTCCTCAGCGACTTGTGACGCGAGCCTCGTCCTGCCGTCGTACATGGTGAGCAGGATCGTCGACACGTGCAGGTCGGGGTTGAGATGCCCTCGGACCAGGTCGACGTTGCGCAGTAGCTGTCCGAGACCCTCCAGCGCGTAGTACTCGCACTGGATCGGAATGAGCACCTCTGCCCCGGCCACGAGGGCGTTGACCGTCAGCAGGCCGAGTGAGGGCGGACAGTCGATGAGGATGTAGTCCAGCGGCTGGTCATAGGCCTGGATCGCCCGTTGCAGTCGGCTCTCCCTCGCCACCAGCGACACCAGCTCGATCTCCGCACCGGCGAGATCGATGGTCGCGGGGGCACAGAAGAGACCTTCGACATCCGGCACCGGCTGTACTACCTCGGAGAGCGGCATGCTCTCCACCAGGACGTCGTAGATGGAGGGGACTTCCGCGTGATGGTCGATCCCCAGAGCAGTGGAGGCATTCCCCTGCGGGTCGAGGTCCACCACCAGGACACGGGCACCATGGAGTGCGAGCGATGCGGCGAGATTGACCGTCGAGGTCGTCTTGCCGACACCACCCTTCTGGTTGGCGACAACCATGACCCGCGTCCGGTCCGGCCGTGGCAGCCCTTCGCCGGCGCGGCCAAGGGCCTCGACCGCCAGCTGAGCGGCACGACCGATAGGTGTGTCGTCCATGGGCGGCGGTGTTTCACGTGAAACACCATCCCCCAGGGACTCGGTACGGGGACCGGGGACCGGATCGGTCATCGGTCCCGCGATGTTGGCGTCGGACCGCAAGGATTCACTCTCCTCGACTACAGGCTCGCAATGAACAGAGCCTGCCATGCTTTCGGGGTCGTGAACCAGCGAGGCCGACTGTTCTGTGGATGAATCCGGTTCTGTGGACAACTTGGGAACCCTTGCGGGCTTGCGGTCGCGCGGCGCAGCAGCCGCACGACCGCGGTCGATGATGCCCTGCAGCAGAGATCGACGTTTCACGTGAAACACGATGCCCTTGCAGCCCAGCGGCAGAGTCCCGACACTCCGCAGCTAGGGCATATCGCTGCTTGCATGGAGCATCTTCGCAAAGAGTCTCCATAGGCAGAAAAAAGACAAAAAGAACCTCACTGAGCTGTCGCTCAGCGACGTCGTCGGGTACGGCCCACCCGCGCGGCCTTGGCCCGCTTTGCGGCGAACCTCACACCGCCGGGGCTCTCCCCGACCACTACCCGCACCACCGTGGACGCCGGATCGACCAGCCCCTCACCGACCTGCAGCACCTCGGTCTCCACCACCCCGAGCTTGCTCAGGGCGGCACGCGCCCCCTGAATCTCCTCCTCGGCTGTCCCGCCCTTGAGCGCCAGCATCTCTCCGTACGGGCGGAGCAGAGGTACTCCCCACCCAGCGAGCCGGTCGAGCGGGGCAACCGCCCGTGCCGTCACGACGTGAACGGGCTGAAGCGTTCCGAGAACCTCTTCGGCACGGCCCCGGACGACCGTCACATGGTCGAGCCCCAAGAGCTCGACGACCTCCTGGAGGAAGTTCGTGCGGCGCAGCAGCGGCTCCAGCAACGTGATCTTCAGGTCAGGGCGCACCAGCGCGAGGGGGATGCCGGGAAGCCCGGCCCCTGATCCCACGTCGCACACCGTGACACCCTCGGGAACCACCTCGGAGAGCACCGCACAGTTCAGCAGGTGCCGCTCCCAGAGACGCGGCACCTCGCGAGGGCCGATCAGCCCGCGCTTGACGCCCGCGTCCGCGAGCAGTTCGGCATACCTGACAGCCTCGGGGAAGAACTCACCGAATACCGCCTGCGCCTCCTTGGGCGCCTGAGGGAGCTCTGCTTCCTCCGTCACGGGAACCGTCCTTCCGTACCGCACTAGCGCGCTGACTATCGGGCTGACAAAGATCGGCCCCGCCTGCGAACAGACGGGGCCGACAGTACAAGGATCCGGTCAGGCCGGGAGAACGACGACGAAGCGCTGAGGCTCCTCGCCCTCGGACTCGCTGCGCAGACCAGCGGCCGCGACCGCGTCGTGCACGACCTTGCGCTCGAACGGCGTCATCGGCTCCAGCTTCACCGGCTCGCCCGAGCTCTTGACCTCGTCCGCGGCCTTGGCACCCAGCGCCGCGAGAACCTCGCGCTTCTTGGCGCGGAAGCCGCCGATGTCCAGCATCAGCCGGCTGCGGTCTCCGGTCTCGCGGTGAACGGCCAGGCGCGTCAGTTCCTGCAGCGCCTCCAGCACCTCACCGTCACGGCCCACGAGCTTCTGCAGGTCACGCGGCGATTCGCTGATGATCGAGACCGCGGCCCGGTCCGCCTCCACGTCCATGTCGATGTCGCCGTCGAGGTCGGCGATGTCGAGCAGGCCTTCGAGGTAGTCAGCCGCAATCTCCCCCTCCTGCTCGAGGCGGGTCAGAGTGTCGCTGCCCTCAGCGGCCGTGGTGATGGTGCCGTCCGTCACGGATGGACTCCTTCTTACTTCTTGGACGGGTGCTTGGGCCGCTGCGGGCCCTTGCGCTGTCCGGACTTGGCTTGGCGTGAGGAGCCGGACGCGGCGGGCTTGCCCGTCGGCTTCGGCTTGTCGTCCTGCGATGCGTCCTGCTTCTCGAGCGAGGTCTTGGACTCCGAACCGCTGGAGCCCTCGTCCTCCTCCTTCGCCGCACCGGCGTGCGTGGCGGCGGTGTGACGCTTCGCCTTGGTCTGCCGCTTCGGCTGCTGGCGCTTGGGCGCCGTACCACCCTCTGCCTCGAGGACAGCGGCTTCGCTCTTCGCGACCGTCCCGTCCTCCTGGGCGGCGAGGCCGAGCTTGCTCAGACCGGTGATGAACTTGCGCTCGATGTCGTTGCGGTCGGTGCCCTTGGCGAAGATCCGCTTGACGGTGTTGCGCCGCGTCCTGCCACGGACCTCACCGTGCGCCGTCACGCTCTTCAGCAGACGGCCGAGGTACTGGTCCTGCGCCTTGCTGCCGGGCGTCGGGTTCTGGTTGATCACGTACATCTGCTGACCCATGGTCCAGACGTTGGTGGTCAGCCAGTACACGAGGACACCCACGGGGAAGTTGATCCCCATGACCGCGAAGATCAGCGGGAAGATGTACATCAGCATCTTCTGCTGCTGCATGTACGGAGTCTTCACCGTCAGGTCGACGTTCTTCGTCATCAGCTGGCGCTGCGTGAAGAACTGCGACGCGGACATCATCACGATCATGATCGCGGTGACGACACGAACGTCGGTCAGCGAGGCGCCGAGCGCCGAGACCTTCTCCTCGCTGTCCATGAACTTGGCGGCCAGCGGGGCACCGAAGATATGAGCCTGACGGGCACTGTCCAGCAGCGGCTGGTCGATGACACCGATCGTCTTGCCCGAGGCGATGGCCGAGAGCACGTGATAGAGGGCGAAGAAGAACGGGGACTGCGCCAGGATGGGAAGGCACGAGGAGAGGGGGTTGGTCCCCGTCTCCTTGTACAGCTTCATCATCTCTTCGGACTGACGCTGCTTGTCGTTCTTGTAGCGCTCCTGGATCGCCTTCATCTTCGGCTGGAGCACCTGCATGTTCCGGGTCGACTTGATCTGCTTCACGAAAAGCGGGATCAGGCAGATCCGGATCAGGACCACCAGGGACACGATGGACAGGCCCCAGGCCCACCCCGTGTCATCGCCGAAGAGCGCTCCGTACAGCTTGTGGAACTGGACGATGACCCATGAGACGGGCGTGGTGATAAAGCTGAACAGACTGGCAATCGTGTCCACTAATCAGGCTCCTTGAGCATTGGGCGAGGTCTCTGTGGCCGGGCTCAGGGGTTCGGAGACCGACCCCCCGGAAGGCACATCGGCGGCGGAGTCCCCGCCCTTGCCGCCACGCACACAGCTGCGCAGCAGTTCGTGCCAACGCGGACGTTTGCGTGGCGGTACGTGATCCACGCCGCCGGGTGACCACGGATTGCACCGCAGGATGCGCCATGCGGTCAGCGCTGTTCCCTTGATCGCACCGTGCCGGTCGATCGCCGTATATCCATAGTGGGAACACGACGGGTAGTAACGGCAGACAGGCCCGAGGAGCGGGCTGATCGTCCACTGATACAGCTTGATGAGAGCCAGCAGCGGGTACTTCATCGCGCGCCCCCTCCCAGCAGCCGCTGAAGAGCGGCATCCAGGTCTCGGGCCAGCTGTGCATGGTCGGCGTCGCCCGATCCGGGCAGCGCTCGTACGACAACAAGGCTACCGGGGGGCAGCTGAGGAAGCCGATCGCGCACCAGATGGCGAAGCTTCCGCTTCACCGCGGTGCGAACGACCGCTCCACCCACTGCTTTGCTGACAACGAAACCCGCACGTGGCGGGGGAGCACTCTCCCCTGTCACGTGCGGGTCCGTAACACCGCTGCGTAGATGCACGACGAGTAGCGGGCGTCCGGCCCGACGTCCTCGGCGTACAGCGGCTGCGAAGTCCTCGCGCCGCCTCAGCCGATTCTCGGTAGGCAGCACGTCATGACCTGGCCGCGATCAGGCGGACAGGTTGGCGCGACCCTTGCCACGGCGGTTCGCGAGAATCGCGCGGCCGGCACGGGTACGCATGCGCAGTCGGAAGCCATGGGTCTTGGCGCGACGACGATTGTTCGGCTGGAAGGTGCGCTTGCTCACTCGGGGGCTCCAGAAATGATTCGTGTGTTGGCGGGACATCGCCTGGCTGTCACCGTGCGCCCACGAGGAACTCGCGTAAACGCCTTAGTGCACCGCTTCACAATCACAGATCGTGATCTTTGCCCATCGGAGGCAGGCGGCAGCAGCCATCGACAACTCGACCTGGTCACGGTACGCGCGGCTGCGCCATTCGGTCAAACCGGCTCCGCATCACCCCGTGCTGTACACAGCCTGTGGACAACAACTTGAACCGCGCGGGTCGGCCTGACTACCGTGGATGAACTCCGGTTCCTTTCCTTCCTGCCTGCCGGGCCTCACCCGACCCGACCCATCCCGTCCCGAGAAGCACACATTCGTGGGACATGCGAGAGAGCGTGCCTTGTGGCTGACGTACCTGCCGATCTTGCCGCAGTGTGGCCACGAGTGCTGGAGCAACTCCTCGGGGAGGGCCAGCAGGGCATCGAGCCGAAGGACAAGCAGTGGATCGAGCGCTGTCAGCCCTTGGCACTCGTCGCCGACACCGCCCTGCTCGCCGTACCCAACGAATGGGGCAAGCGGGTCCTGGAGGGCCGGCTCGCTCCGCTCATCAGCGAGGCGCTCACCCGTGAGTGCGGGCGCCCGATCCGGATCGCGATCACCGTCGACGACTCCGCGGGCGAGCCCCCCTCCCCGCCCGCGCCCCCGATGCGCCAACACCAGGGGCAGCAGTCCCACCGCTACCAGGGGCCGCAGCACGACGAGCCCTCACGCAACGACGGGTACGACACCTACGGCCCGCGGCCCACCGACGACGGGATGCCGACGGCACGACCGGCCTACCCGGACTACCAGCAGCACCGCCCCGAGCCCGGTGCCTGGCCCCGCGCCCAGGAGGACCTCTCCTGGCAGCCCCGGCACGGTGGCTACCAGGACCGCGACCCGTACGCGAGCCCGCGCCCCCAGCAGCCGCAGCACGACTACCGCCCGCAGCCGCCCGAGCACCAGGGCTACGAGCAGCAGCGGGACGGCCGTGACCGCCACGACCTGCAGGATCAGCAGCCCCAGCACCGCCAGAGCGGGCCCGGGACCGGAAGGGCCGGCGGCGGCCCCATGGGAACGCAGTCCGCGCCCCCGCCGGGTACCGGTGAGCCGCACGCCCGGCTGAATCCGAAGTACCTCTTCGACACCTTCGTCATCGGAGCGTCCAACCGCTTCGCGCACGCGGCGGCCGTCGCCGTCGCCGAGGCCCCCGCGAAGGCGTACAACCCCCTGTTCATCTACGGGGAGTCGGGGCTCGGCAAGACCCATCTGCTGCACGCCATCGGCCATTACGCGCGGAGCCTCTACCCGGGCACCCGGGTGCGCTACGTGAGCTCCGAGGAGTTCACCAACGAGTTCATCAACTCGATCCGCGACGGCAAGGGCGACACCTTCCGCAAGCGCTACCGCGACGTGGACATCCTCCTGGTCGACGACATCCAGTTCCTGGCGAGCAAGGAGTCGACGCAGGAGGAGTTCTTCCACACCTTCAACACGCTCCACAACGCGAACAAGCAGATCGTGCTGTCCTCGGACCGTCCGCCCAAGCAGCTGGTGACCCTCGAGGACCGGCTGCGCAACCGGTTCGAGTGGGGTCTCACCACCGATGTGCAGCCGCCGGAGCTGGAGACGCGTATCGCGATCCTCCGCAAGAAGGCCGTGCAGGAGCAGCTCAACGCCCCGCCGGAGGTGCTCGAGTTCATCGCCTCCCGTATCTCGCGCAACATCCGCGAGCTGGAGGGCGCGCTCATCCGCGTGACCGCCTTCGCGAGCCTGAACCGGCAGCCGGTGGATCTCGGCCTCACCGAGATCGTGCTCAAGGACCTGATCCCGGGCGGCGAGGACTCGGCTCCCGAGATCACCGCTCCGGCCATCATGGCGGCGACCGCGGACTACTTCGGACTGACCGTGGAGGATCTCTGCGGATCCTCACGCAGCCGTGTGCTGGTGACGGCGCGCCAGATCGCCATGTACCTGTGCCGTGAGCTGACGGATCTCTCCCTGCCCAAGATCGGCGCCCAGTTCGGCGGGCGCGACCACACCACGGTGATGCACGCCGACCGGAAGATCCGGGCTCTGATGGCGGAGCGTCGCTCCATCTACAACCAGGTCACCGAGCTGACCAACCGCATCAAGAACGGCTGACGCGCCAGCACCGCGACCGCCGCCCGGCCGGCCCGAAAAGGCGCCCCACCGAGGACCGCACGACGTCCTCGGTGGGGCGCCTTTCGTCGTCGGGAGCACAGGGGAGCGACGGCAGGAACCCCTGAACCCGTCCCCAGGAGCGCTGCTCGGGAGCGCCGTGAACCACCCCAGAGGGCTCCGAGACCGTTCCACACCCTCACTCCGGCCCTGGTTCCCGGCCCGCAGGAGGGCAAGGTTCCGTGCCGAGTGTTCGAATACCTGCCCCGGACGAGCCCTTCTCCACAGAAGATGGAGGAAACAGGCGTCCACAGCCTGGGGACTGCGAAGTTGTCCAGATTGCGTCCACAGGACTCGCTGCCGATACTCCATCAGGCCAGGTCACGCGCCTGGGGATTTGTGGTCAACAGTGATCCACAGCCTGTGGACAGATTTTTCGTCCACAGGGTCCCGATGATGTTGTCCACCGGCGACCCACAGGCGGGCCGTGGTTGTCCCCAGCTTCTCCACACCCCTGTCCACTGTTCGGCAACCCGACACCGCCTTTCACTGCCGAGAGTGAAAGGCGTCACACGAGGGAGGTCGATTGAGCTGTGGGGAACGCGGGTAAAGCTGGGGACAGCCCTGGGGAGAAGTCACCCCGGCCTGTGCATCGGGTGTGCAGAACTTTCGCGTGTCCACAGAAACGTCTGGTTGTCCACCGGTTCCACCCACAGGGTCGGTGGACAAAAAACAGCTTCTGACCTGCGAAAACGACGTTATCCACGGTTTCCACAGGGCCTACTACTACTACCACTCAGAGTTAGCCAGGAATCCGCTTCGAAGTGGGGCCTGTGCACAACTCGAGCGGCGAGCTCGGCCGACCACTTGGCGCGACTTGACCCCGAGCAGCAACGACTGTCGGCGCCGTACGTCAGACTGGACCCCGGTGGTCCCCCAGCCCCTCGGCGGGGAGCCCCGGTCAGACGACGAAGGCCAGCAGGGCGAGCGAGCAACAGCAGGAGGCGGTTCCGGTGAAGATCCGGGTGGAGCGCGATGTACTCGCGGAGGCGGTGGCCTGGGTGGCCCGCAGCCTCCCGGCCCGTCCGCCGGCGCCCGTTCTCGCGGGCCTTCTGCTGAAGGCTGAGGACGGAGCCCTCAGCTTCTCGAGCTTCGACTACGAGGTCTCGGCCAAGGTCTCGGTGGACGCGGAGATCGAGGAGGACGGCACGGTGCTCGTGTCCGGCCGCCTCCTCGCCGACATCTGCCGTGCCCTGCCGAACAGGCCGGTGGAGATCTCCACAGACGGTGTACGGGCGACGGTGGTCTGCGGCTCCTCGCGGTTCACCCTCCACACCCTGCCTGTGGAGGAGTACCCGGCACTGCCGCAGATGCCGACCGCGACGGGCACCGTCCCCGGTGAGGTCTTCGCCTCCGCCGCGGCCCAGGTCGCCATCGCTGCCGGCCGTGACGACACCCTCCCCGTCCTCACCGGCGTTCGGATCGAGATCGAGGGCGACACGGTCACCCTCGCGTCGACCGACCGCTACCGCTTCGCGGTCCGCGAGTTCCTGTGGAAGCCGGAGAACCCCGACGCCTCCGCCGTGGCCCTGGTGCCCGCCAAGACGCTTCTTGACACCGCCAAGGCGCTGACCAGCGGTGACACGGTGACGCTGGCGCTGTCGGGTTCCGGTGCGGGCGAAGGCCTCATCGGCTTCGAGGGCGCCGGCCGCCGTACGACCACGCGGCTGCTCGAGGGCGACCTCCCGAAGTACCGGACGCTCTTCCCCACCGAGTTCAATTCGGTCGCGGTGATCGAGACGGCCCCGTTCGTCGAGGCCGTCAAGCGCGTGGCGCTCGTCGCCGAGCGCAACACCCCGGTGCGGCTCAGCTTCGAGCAGGGCGTGCTGATCCTGGAGGCCGGTTCCAGCGACGACGCACAGGCTGTGGAGCGCGTCGACGCCGTGCTCGAGGGCGACGACATCTCGATCGCCTTCAACCCGACATTCCTGCTGGACGGGCTCAGCGCGATCGACTCCCCGGTCGCCCAGCTCTCCTTCACGACGTCGACCAAGCCGGCGCTGCTCAGCGGCCGCCCGGCCGTCGACGCCGAGGCGAACGACGCGTACAAGTACCTGATCATGCCGGTCCGCCTCTCCGGCTGATCCGGCGGTCGTTCCTGTCATGGCAGTTTCCGGCGGGCAGGCTCAGCGCAGAGCGGGCCCTCCGTGCTGCACCCCGCCGTGCTGTCCCGGCCGGGCGTAGGCTCGGTCCTGGGTACGAATCGGCACAACGCTTAAGGAATCTCTGATGGAGCTCGGTCTCGTCGGCCTCGGCAAGATGGGCGGCAACATGCGCGAGCGCATCCGCCGCGCAGGGCACACGGTCATCGGCTACGACCGCAACCCGGACGTCGCCGATGTCCACAGCCTCGAAGAGCTTGTGGGCAAGCTCAAGGGCCCGCGCGTCGTGTGGGTGATGGTCCCGGCCGGTGCCGCGACCCAGTCGACCATCGACGAGCTGGCCGATCTGCTGTCCCCGGGCGACGTCGTCGTGGACGGCGGCAACTCGCGCTGGACCGACGACGAGAAGCACGCCGTCGAGCTGGGCATCAAGGACATCGGGTTCGTCGACTGCGGCGTCTCCGGTGGTGTCTGGGGCCTGGAGAACGGCTACGCCCTGATGTACGGCGGTACCGAGGAGAACGTCGCCAAGGTCCAGCCGGTCTTCGACGCGCTGAAGCCCGAGGGCGACTTCGGTTCCGTCCACGCGGGCAAGGTCGGCGCCGGCCACTTCGCCAAGATGGTCCACAACGGCATCGAGTACGCCATGATGCAGGCCTACGCCGAGGGCTGGGAGCTCCTGGAGAAGGTCGACTCCGTCACCGACGTGCGCGAGGTCTTCCGCTCCTGGCAGGAGGGCACGGTCATCCGTTCCTGGCTGCTCGACCTCGCGGTCAACGCCCTGGACGACGACGAGCACCTCGACCAGCTCCGCGGGTTCGCCGCGGACTCCGGCGAGGGCCGGTGGACGGTCGAGGCCGCCATCGACAACGCGGTGCCGCTGCCCGCGATCACCGCATCCCTGTTCGCGCGGTTCGCCTCGCGACAGGACGACTCGCCCCAGATGAAGATGATCGCCGCGCTGCGCAACCAGTTCGGTGGCCACGCGGTCGAGAACAAGAAGTAGTCCGCAGGAGACGGCCGCGGGCAGCAGACGGCCCGCGGCACTCGCGGCACACAGCAGAGCACAGTCGGAAGGGTCGGCGACCATGCACGTCACGCATCTCTCGCTGGCCGACTTCCGCTCGTACGCCCGGGTCGAGGTTCCTCTCGAGCCGGGCGTCACCGCGTTCGTGGGGGCCAACGGCCAGGGCAAGACCAACCTGGTGGAGGCCGTCGGCTACCTCGCCACGCTCGGCAGCCACCGGGTGTCGTCCGATGCCCCCCTGGTACGGATGGGTGCGGAGCGCGCCGTCGTACGGGCCGCGGTCACCCAGGGCGAGCGCTCGCAGCTGATCGAGCTCGAGCTCAATCCGGGCCGCGCCAATCGGGCCCGTATCAACAGGTCGTCGCAGGTCAGGCCACGTGACGTCCTCGGGATCGTGCGGACGGTGCTGTTCGCACCGGAGGACCTGGCTCTGGTGAAGGGCGATCCGGGCGAGCGCCGGCGCTTCCTGGACGAGCTGATCACGGCGCGCTCCCCCCGCATGGCCGGGGTGCGCTCCGACTACGAGCGGGTGCTGAAGCAGCGCAACACCCTGCTGAAGTCCGCGGCGATGGCCCGCAGGCACGGCGGCCGCTCGATGGACCTGTCCACCCTGGACGTGTGGGACCAGCATCTGGGCCGGGTGGGGGCCGAGCTGCTGGCGCAGCGGCTGGATCTCATCGCGACCCTGCAACCACTGGCGGACAAGGCCTACGCGGACGTCGCCCCCGGCGGTGGACCCGTGACGCTGGAGTACCGCAGCTCCGTAGGCACCGACGTGGAGCCCGCGCGGACCCGCGAGGAGCTGTACGAGCAGGTGATGGCGGCACTGGTCGAGGCGCGCAAGCAGGAGATCGAGCGCGGGGTGACGCTGGTCGGTCCGCACCGCGACGACCTGGTGCTGGGCCTGCGCGGAATGCCGGCGAAGGGGTACGCGAGCCACGGTGAGTCCTGGTCGTACGCCCTGGCGCTGCGGCTGGCCTCCTACGATCTGCTCCGCACCGAGGGCAATGAACCGGTGCTGGTGCTCGACGACGTGTTCGCCGAGCTGGACGCACGGCGCCGCGAGCGGCTGGCGGAGCTGGTGGCCCCCGGAGAGCAGGTGCTGGTGACGGCCGCCGTGGACGACGACGTCCCGGGCGTGCTGGCCGGAGCGCGGTACGCGGTGTCCGCCGGGGAGGTGGAGCGGCTGTGAGCGGTTCCGAGGAACAGGACGGATCCACGCCCGGCCCGGCCAAGCAGCCGGAGGTGTCGGGTGTCGATCTGGCGCGTGTGGCCCTGCGCGCGGCCAAGGAGCAGGCCCGGGCCCGGGGCGCGGCGGCGCAGCAGAAGAACCAGGCACGGCGCGGCGGCGGCCTCAGATCGGGTGCCCGTTCCGACGGCAGGGATCCGCTGCCCCTGGGTTCGGCGGTCAGCCGGCTGATCACCGAGCGGGGCTGGGAGACCCCGGCGGCCGTCGGCGGTGTGATGGGCCGCTGGCCGCAGATCGTCGGTGACGATCTGGCCAATCACTGTGTGCCGGTGCGGTACGACGAGGACCCCGCCGAGCGGGTCCTGACCGTTCAGTGCGATTCGACGGCGTGGGCGACGCAGCTGCGCCTGCTGGCCCCGCAGCTGGTGGCCAGGCTGAACACGGATCTGGGCCATGGCACGGTGCGAATGATCAAGGTGCTCGCCCCGGGCGGTCCGCAGCGCAGATTCGGCCCTCTTCGGGCGCCCGGGAGCAAGGGCCCCGGCGACACCTACGGCTGAGCAGGGCTTTTCCTCGGTCGAAGCCCCGGTCCGCCGACCCGTACGGAGAAGGCCGAGGGGCGGCGGATCCGCTTCTGCCCTGGTTTGGCATCGACCCCGCCTTTCCGTTATGTACCGCTATGGGCGACTTCGCGTCATGCGGGGACCGCAGAGCGTCCCTCACCGTAGCCGGAGGTTGACAGGCCGAAGCGCGCAAAGCCCTCGTGAGCCCCTCGGGGGCCCTTCCTGAATATGGGGAGTCGTCAGCCGCCGGTTCAGGGCGGCACATGCGTACTCAGGCACCGGCAAACCCCCATTCATGTCGGCGCTACCGGTAGACTGGTGGACAATCCCGCTTCCTCGCGGGAGTCGTCGATACAAGCCGAACGACGCAGCCGCTCCCGCCTGCCGGAGAACGGCCTGTGCTGTGCCAGAAAGGGCGCTTCGTGGCCGATTCCGGCAACCCCAACGAGAACATTCCGTCCACAGCCGGTGAGCACGGCGAGGTGACCTCCTCGTACGACGCCAGCGCGATCACCGTGCTCGAAGGCCTGGACGCGGTCCGCAAGCGACCCGGCATGTACATCGGGTCCACCGGTGAGCGCGGTCTCCACCACCTCGTGCAAGAGGTTGTCGACAACTCGGTCGACGAGGCGATGGCCGGGCACGCGGACACCATCGACGTCACGATCCTCGCCGACGGTGGGGTGCGCGTGGTCGACAACGGCCGCGGTATCCCGGTCGGCATCGTGCCGTCCGAGGGCAAGCCGGCCGTCGAGGTCGTGCTCACCGTCCTGCACGCGGGCGGAAAGTTCGGCGGTGGCGGCTACGCCGTCTCCGGCGGCCTGCACGGCGTCGGCGTGTCCGTCGTCAACGCCCTGTCCACACGGGTGGGCGTGGAGGTCAAGACCGACGGCTACCGCTGGACCCAGGACTACAAGCTCGGTGTCCCGACGGCCCCGCTGGCCCGTCACGAGGCCACCGACGAGACGGGCACGACCGTCACCTTCTGGGCCGACGGCGACGTCTTCGAGACCACCGACTACTCGTTCGAGACCCTCTCGCGCCGCTTCCAGGAGATGGCGTTCCTCAACAAGGGCCTCACCCTCAAGCTCACCGACGAGCGGGAGTCGGCGAAGGCCACGGCGGGCGCGGACAGCGCCGAGGTGGTCGACGTCCCCGACGAGGAGACGACGCGCACGGTCACGTACCACTACGAGAACGGCATCGTCGACTTCGTCAAGTACCTCAACTCCCGCAAGGGCGAGCTCATTCACCAGTCGGTGATCGACATCGAGGCCGAGGACAAGGACAGGCTCCTCTCGGCCGAGATCGCCATGCAGTGGAACACGCAGTACAGCGAGGGCGTCTACTCCTTCGCCAACGCGATCCACACGCACGAGGGCGGCACGCACGAGGAGGGCTTCCGTGCGGCGCTGACCTCGCTGGTCAACCGCTACGCGCGCGACAAGAAGCTGCTGCGCGAGAAGGACGACAACCTGACCGGTGAGGACGTCCGTGAGGGTCTCACCGCGATCATCTCGGTGAAGCTCGGCGAGCCGCAGTTCGAGGGCCAGACGAAGACCAAGCTGGGCAACACCGAGGCGAAGACCTTCGTCCAGAAGGTCGTCCACGAGCAGTTGACGGACTGGTTCGACCGGAACCCCAACGAAGCCGCCGACATCATCCGCAAGGGCATCGCGGCGTCCACGGCTCGTGTCGCGGCCCGCAAGGCGCGTGACCTCACCCGGCGCAAGGGGCTCCTGGAGAGCGCCTCACTGCCCGGCAAGCTGAGCGACTGCCAGTCCAACGACCCGACGAAGTGCGAGATCTTCATCGTCGAGGGTGACTCCGCCGGTGGTTCGGCGAAGTCCGGCCGCAACCCGATGTACCAGGCCATCCTGCCGATCCGGGGCAAGATCCTGAACGTCGAGAAGGCCCGTATCGACAAGATCCTGCAGAACACCGAGGTCCAGGCGCTGATCTCGGCCTTCGGCACCGGGGTCCACGAGGACTTCGACATCGAGAAGCTCCGCTATCACAAGATCATTCTGATGGCGGACGCCGACGTCGACGGCCAGCACATCAACACCCTGCTGCTGACCTTCCTGTTCCGCTTCATGCGGCCGCTGGTCGAGTCCGGTCACGTCTACCTCTCCCGCCCGCCGCTCTACAAGATCAAGTGGGGCCGCGACGACTTCGAGTACGCGTACTCGGACCGCGAGCGCGACGCCCTGGTTGCGCTGGGCAAGCAGAACGGCAAGCGCATCAAGGAAGACTCGATCCAGCGCTTCAAGGGTCTCGGCGAGATGAACGCCGAGGAGCTGCGCGTCACCACGATGGACATCGACCACCGTGTGCTGGGCCAGGTCACGCTGGACGACGCGGCACAGGCCGACGACCTGTTCTCGGTGCTGATGGGTGAGGACGTCGAGGCACGGCGCTCGTTCATCCAGCGCAACGCCAAGGACGTCCGCTTCCTCGACATCTGAGTCGGCCGTACAAGGAGGAGGGTCCGGCGGACCCTCCAAGCCGCAGCGCGAAAGGACTTTGACCAGCAATGGCCGACGAGAACACCCCTGTGATGCCCGAAGAGGAGCCCGCCGTCCCGGGCGTGGGCATGCGTGTCGAGCCCGTCGGGCTCGAGACGGAGATGCAGCGCTCCTACCTCGACTACGCGATGTCCGTCATCGTGTCGCGTGCCCTGCCCGACGTGAGGGACGGTCTGAAGCCCGTCCACCGCCGCGTGCTCTACGCGATGTACGACGGCGGCTACCGGCCCGAGAAGGGCTTCTACAAGTGCGCCCGCGTCGTCGGTGACGTCATGGGTACGTACCACCCCCACGGCGACTCCTCGATCTACGACGCGCTCGTGCGACTGGCACAGCACTGGTCGATGCGCATGCCGCTGGTGGACTCCAACGGCAACTTCGGTTCCCCGGGCAACGACCCGGCCGCCGCCATGCGGTACACCGAGTGCAAGATGATGCCGCTGTCCATGGAGATGGTCCGGGACATCGACGAGGAGACCGTCGACTTCCAGGACAACTACGACGGCCGCAACCAGGAGCCGACGGTTCTGCCGGCGCGCTTCCCGAACCTCCTGGTGAACGGCTCCGCGGGCATCGCGGTCGGTATGGCGACCAACATCCCGCCGCACAACCTGCGTGAGGTCGCCGCCGGCGCCCAGTGGTACCTGGAGCACCCGGAGGCCTCGCACGAGGAGCTCCTGGACGCCCTCATCGAGCGGATCAAGGGCCCCGACTTCCCGACCGGCGCCCTCGTCGTGGGCCGCAAGGGCATCGAGGAGGCGTACCGCACCGGGCGTGGCTCGATCACGATGCGCGCGGTCGTGGCGGTGGAGGAGATCCAGAACAGGCAGTGCCTGGTCGTCACGGAGCTTCCGTACCAGACCAACCCCGACAACCTCGCGCAGAAGATCGCCGACCTGGTGAAGGACGGCAAGGTCGGCGGTATCGCGGACGTCCGTGACGAGACCTCCTCGCGCACGGGCCAGCGCCTGGTCGTCGTGCTGAAGCGCGACGCGGTCGCCAAGGTCGTGCTGAACAACCTCTACAAGCACACCGATCTGCAGTCGAACTTCGGCGCGAACATGCTGGCGCTCGTCGACGGTGTGCCGCGCACGCTGTCGATCGACGCGTTCATCCGGCACTGGGTGACGCACCAGATCGAGGTCATCGTCCGGCGGACCAAGTTCCGTCTGCGCAAGGCCGAGGAGCGGGCGCACATCCTGCGCGGCCTGCTCAAGGCGCTGAACGCGATCGAGGAGGTCATCGCGCTCATCCGCCGCAGCAACACCGTGGAGATCGCGCGTGAGGGCCTGATGGGCCTGCTGGAGATCGACGAGATCCAGGCCAACGCGATCCTGGAGATGCAGCTGCGTCGCCTGGCCGCTCTGGAGCACCAGAAGATCACCGCCGAGCACGACGAGCTCCAGGCGAAGATCAACGAGTACAACGAGATCCTGGCCTCCCCCGCGAAGCAGCGTCAGATCGTCAGCGAGGAGCTGGCGGCGATCGTCGACAAGTTCGGCGACGACCGGCGCTCGAAGCTGGTGCCCTTCGACGGCGACATGTCGATCGAGGACCTCATCGCCGAGGAAGACATCGTCGTCACGATCTCGCGCGGTGGTTACGTCAAGCGCACCAAGACGGACGACTACCGCTCGCAGAAGCGCGGCGGCAAGGGCGTGCGCGGCACGAAGCTCCGGGAAGACGACATCGTCGACCACTTCTTCGTGTCGACGACGCACCACTGGCTGCTGTTCTTCACGAACAAGGGCCGGGTCTACCGGGCCAAGGCGTACGAACTGCCGGACGCCGGCCGTGACGCCCGTGGCCAGCACGTGGCGAACCTCCTGGCCTTCCAGCCGGACGAGCAGATCGCCCAGATCCTGGCGATCCGTGACTACGAGGCGGCGCCCTACCTGATCCTCGCCACCAAGGGTGGCCTGGTGAAGAAGACGGCGCTCAAGGACTACGACTCCCCCCGCTCCGGCGGCGTCATCGCCATCAACCTGCGGGAGACGCAGGACGGCAGCGACGACGAGCTGATCGGCGCCGAACTGGTGTCGGCCGAGGACGACCTGCTGCTCGTCAGCAGGAAGGCCCAGTCGATCAGGTTCACCGCCACGGACGACGCGCTGCGCCCGATGGGCCGCGCCACCTCCGGCGTGAAGGGCATGAGTTTCCGCGAGGGCGACGAACTGCTCTCGATGAATGTGGTCCGGCCCGGTACGTTCGTGTTCACTGCCACCGACGGTGGGTACGCGAAGCGGACCGCTGTCGACGAGTACCGCGTCCAGGGCCGTGGCGGTCTGGGCATCAAGGCTGCCAAGATCGTCGAGGACCGCGGTTCGCTCGTCGGCGCGCTGGTGGTGGAGGAAGCGGACGAGATCCTCGCCATCACGCTCGGCGGTGGTGTGATTCGTACGCGAGTCAATGAAGTCAGGGAGACGGGCCGTGACACCATGGGCGTCCAACTGATCAATCTGGGCAAGCGCGATGCCGTCGTCGGTATCGCGCGCAACGCCGAGGCCGGTCGTGAGGCCGAAGAGGTCGACGGGACCGATGAAGCCGAAGGCGCCACGGTCGAGGCCCATGCCGAGAACGTGGTCGAGGGCACAGTCGAGGGCACGGCGCCTTCGGCCGGGGAGCACGAGGAGTAGAGCGTGAGTGGAGCCACGGGCGCCGGTTCGGCCGCTTCCGAAGCCGGCGCGAACGGCGCCCGTGGCCCTGCCACGGACTCCCAAGGGGGCACTGTGACGGACACTCGGGGACCTCAGCCGCAGTACGAGGGGTACGCGACCGGGCCGTTGCCCGGCGAGCGGGAGCCCGCGACGGGCCAGGCGGGGCCCTACCACCCGCCCCAGGCGTACCAGTCGCCCGCGGGCGGTACGCAGGGCGGAGGAACACAGGGCGGTGTGCAGGGTGCCGGGGGCGCGCAGGCGACCCGGCTGCCCCGCACGGGGGCGCGGACCACTCCGCGCACCAGGAAGGCGCGTCTGCGGGTGGCGAAGGCCGACCCGTGGTCGGTGATGAAGGTCAGCTTCCTGCTCTCCATCGCGCTCGGCATCTGCACGGTGGTCGCGGCCGCCGTCCTGTGGATGGTGATGGACGCGATGGGCGTCTTCTCCACCGTGGGCGGCACGATCAGCGAGGCCACCGGCTCCAACGAGAGCAACGGCTTCGATCTGCAGTCGTTCCTGTCGCTGCCGCGCGTGCTCATCTTCACGTCGGTCATCGCGGTGATCGACGTGGTGCTGGCCACCGCGCTGGCGACGCTGGGCGCGTTCATCTACAACCTGTCGGCAGGGTTCGTGGGCGGCGTGGAGCTGACTCTCGCCGAGGACGAGTAGGGCTGCGGGTATCGATTTTGGGACTGGCCCCGACGTGCGCTAATCTTCAGAAGTCAGCGCAACAGCGCGGCGGGGCTATAGCTCAGTTGGTTAGAGCGCATCCCTGATAAGGATGAGGCCACAGGTTCAAATCCTGTTAGCCCCACCAGTACGAAAGCCCCCCACCGGAGACTGTGGGGGGCTTTCGCGTTCCCGGTGGCGCCGGGGCACGGGTTGTGTGGCCAGGGCGGGACGTGGCCGAACGCCTTGGCGGGCTTTCGACCGCATCTCGTGTCCCTGCTGAGGCTCGTGTGGCGCGTTCACCGGCCGGTCGGACCGGCTGCTGAGGGTGGCGGGCGTACTCGTGGTGCCGAGTGGGGTCGTGGCCTGCGCCGGGAAGCCGGAGCGTGGTCCCTGGCCGTCGTCCGCGCGCCGTCCGGGCATGAAGAAGGCCCCCGCCGGTGTGAACCGGACCAGGGGCCTGGGGAGCGTGTGCGGCGCGCTCAGGGTGGCAGCGGGGAGGAGTCCCCGGCGGGTGTGGCGCCGTGGGTGGAGCGGGTGCCGTTCGTCGTGTGGACGGCCTCGGTGGTGTCGGCGGACAGGTGACGGGTGGCCGGGGAGGAGCCGTGCGCCTCGGCGCGGATGCGCTGCTTCATCGTGGGTGGCAGCGCCCTGTCACGCGGAAGGGTCCATCGCACCGACGGGGTCGTCGCGGTTGCCGGTGTCACGCCCGTGTGCTCGTGGCTCGTGACCGTCGGCTCTGCGGCCGTGGCCTGGGCGGTGGCGAGGCCCAGCGACGCGAGAAGCGCGAAGAAGGCGGTGACGAAGGCGGTCCAGATGCTCTTGGGCCGGAAGGTGCTCATGGCCCCTCACTTTCAGGTGGTCCGGTTTGCTTACCTTTCCGATGATGTGGATCCGGCCCGCCGAATCCGGGACCGACGCCCCCGGTGCGCCGATCTTCCGATGAACACCACTCTTATGGTTCAACCGGCTCGGAAAAGCTGCTCCGGGGGTGGCGAGGGGTGCCGAAAGGGCTCCGGAGCGGGTGGCGGCCCGGTTCCGGGGAGGTCACCGATCGGTATCGGCCGGTGTGTATAGTCGGGCGGCAGAAGTCCCTTACGTCAAGGAAAGACGAGGTCGCGCGGTGAAGAAGCTTCTCCTGGTCGCACTGGCCGCCATCGGCGGGCTCCTCGTGTACCGCCAGATCCAGGCGGATCGCGCCGAGCAGGATCTGTGGACGGAGGCGACCGACTCCGTGCCCGCAGGTTCAGGTGTGTGAGACGGAACAGTCTGCTACAAGCCCCGGCCGCCGAGCGGCCGGGGCTTCGTGCTGTCCGGGGTCCGCTGTTGCGTGACCGTGACAGCCGGACCCTTGAGTTCACCCAAGCAAATCACTAGATTGCGTGAGCAAAGCAATCGTGGAGTACGGGCGGCCGAGGGGGATTCGGTGAGTGCACGGACGAGGGTGGGGCCACACCGCCGAGGGGCCGGCGCGGGAACGCGCCGCCGTACGGCGAGAGCGGCGGTTCTGGCGGGTGGAGCGCTGTTCGCGCTGGTGGCAGGGGTGCTGCCCGCAGGAGCCCAGGTGCCGGCGGCTCCGAGCGACGCCCCGCAGGACGGGCCCGGTGGCGGCAGCCTCGTCATGGTGCTCGACTCCTCGGGCTCCATGGGTGACGACGACGGCACCGGCCGGACCCGGATGGAGAGCGCCCGCACGGCCGTGGGTGCCGTGGTCGACGCTCTCCCCGACGGACATCCGACCGGGCTGCGGGTGTACGGCGCGGACCGGCCGCACGGCTGCGCCGACACCCGGCTCGTCCGGCCGGTGAGCGCGCTGGACCGGGCGGCCGTGAAGGAGGCGGTCGCGGGCGCACGGCCCCGGGGGGACACTCCGATCGGGCTCTCCCTGCGAAAGGCCGCCGAGGACCTTCCGGCGCCGTCGGACGGGGCCCTCGGGACGCGGACGATCCTTCTGATCTCCGACGGGGAGGACAACTGCGGTACGCCGAGCCCTTGTGAGGTCGCCGAACAGCTCGGCAGGGACGGCGTCGGGCTGAGGATCGACACCGTGGGCTTCCAGGTCGAGGGCGCGGCCCGGCAGCAGCTGAAGTGCATCGCTCAGGCGGGCAACGGGCTTTACTACGACGCGCCGGACTCGGACGCGCTCGCCCGGCAGCTGCAGCGCTCCGCGCAACTCTCCGCCGGCGGCTACCGGTTGAAGGGCGCCGGGATCGAGGGAGGGGCCACCACGGACGGGGCTCCCCCGATGGCTCCCGGTCAGTATCTGGACAGCATCGGCCCCGGGGAGAAGCGGTACTACGCCGTCAGCCTCGACGCCGTCTCCACCGCGGACTTCGCGGCCACGGCGGTGCCGCAGCCCGGTGCGGCCGTCGACGGCCTCGATGCCCTGAGTACCGGTCTCGTCCGGGCCGACGGGGACACCACCTGTGAGTCGGACACCGCGCGCTTCCTCCAGCAGGAGGGCGCGACCCCGCTGACCTCGGCCGTGTCCCGGATCCGTTCGGAGGGCGGCGCCCGCACCTGTGACGAGGCGGGCCGCTACTGGCTGGTGGTCGAGCGGCAGAGCAAGAAGGGCTCCGACAGGGCCCGTTGGCCGCTCGAGCTCGTGTACGGCGTGGAGAAGCCGCTGGCCGCCGGAGTCACTCCGGCGCAGTCGCAACCGGAGTACGGGAAGGGCGGCGAGCAGGCCCTGCTGCCCACCGGGGATCCGCGTGACGTGCGGGGCGGTACCGGGTTCAACGACGCCGCGGAGCTCGGCCGGGGTGTGTGGCGGGACCGGATCCTCCCCTCGCAGACCCTCTGGTACAAGGTCCCGGCCGGCTGGGGCCAACAGGTCCGCTACGACGTCGAGTTCGCCAACGAGCCCACGGTGGACGGCGCGGCAGCCACCTACTCGTACGCCGGGACGCAGCTGTTCAGCCCGGCGCGCTTCCCGGTCGGCAGCGGAGGCGAGTTCCGTTCGACGGCGTCGTACGGGGGCAGGCCCGCGGCGCTGAGGATGGGGTCCGTCCCGGTCGCGTGGACCAACCGCTACGAGTCCGCCGCCGCGGTGCGGCCGGTGCATGCCGGGGGCGGCTTCTACATCGCGGTGACACTGGGGGCGAGGGCTGCCGAGATCGCCGAGAACCCGCGGATCGGAGTGGTGCTGCGGGTCGCGGTCCTCGGCGACGAGCTGACCGGTCCGCAGCACGGGGCTCCGGCACGGGCCGAGTCGGGCGATCACGGCAATACGGCGGGGGCCGCAGACAGCGGTGACGGAGGCGGGGCAGGATGGACCGGCATCGCGACGGTTGCCGGAGCGGGTGCCGTGGTCCTTTCGGCCGCCGGGCTCCTGCTCGTACGCAGCCGGCGCAGGGCAGGCAGGCAGACGACGAGGGGAAGCGCGTGAACAGGCAGCGCAACAGGGGCCGGGTGACGCTCGCGACCGTCGCGGCGGTGTGCGCGGTGGCGGCACTGCCGGGGCAGGCGCACGCGGCCGACGGCCCCCCGGCGTACACCTTCGACCCCGCGGCGACGTCGGTCCAGGGCGCGGAGACGAACGCCGATGCCGCGGAGCTGAAGCCCGGATCGGTCTACAGGAGCTCCATCAAGAGCGGGCAGAAGCTCTATTACCGCTTGGAGCTCGACGCCAAGACCGACGCGTACGTCTCCGCCGTGGCCGTGCCGAAAGCCGGTGGGAAGGTCGCCTACGGCGACGGCTTCACGATCAGCATGAGGGACCTCGACGACAACCGGTGCAGTTCCGAGGACGCCGCCTTCGAGTCGGCGGAGTTCCCGCGCCCGATCGCCGCGTACGCCCACCGGACCGTGGAGAAGGACAGCACCACCTGTGCGGCGCGCGGGACGTACAACGTCCTGATCGAGCGGGAGAGCAAGGCGACCTCGTCCCCGGAGGCATGGGACCTGGAGCTGCGCTACGAGGCCGAGCCGGCGCCGAAGGACGACGGCTCGCTGCCGACCGAGGCCCCGGAGGACTGGCCGTCCGCGTCACCGGTGCCGCCCACCGGCAGGCAGGAGCGGTCCGGCGGCAGCGGCTTCTACGATGCGACCGGCCTGGAGTCCGGCGAGTGGGTGGACAAGATCACGCCTGGCCAGACCCGCTTCTACCGGGTGCCGGTGGACTGGGGCCAGCAGATCTTCGCCACGGCCGCGCTGAGCAACAGCAACAAGTCCACCGAGTACCTCGGCAACGCCCTGGCGCTCGCGCTGGACAACCCGGCGCACGGCCACGTGGACGACGCGACCCTCTCGTACTCCGGGGCGTCCAACTCGGTGGCCCTGGACCCACTGCCTCCGGTGGCCTACGAGAACCGCCACGATTCGGCGGCGGACGTCAATGCCATGCGCTTCGCGGGCTGGTACTACCTGTCGGTGACGCTCTCACCGAAGGTCGCCGAGCACTACGGGGACGATCCCCTCGCGCTGACGCTCAGGGTGAAGGTCGTCAACGACAGCAAGCCGTCGCCCTATCAGGGGGACGCCGGGATCTTCGGGGTCACCGACGACGACAGGGACATGGCCAAGAACGGTCAGAGCGCGCCCGAGGCCGGCGCGAGCGCCACGATGAAGACGGTGGCCGCGGCCGGGATCGGCACGGGCTCCGTGCTGGTGCTCGGGCTCGGTGCGTGGACCCTGCTGGCACGGCGCCGGGCCGTTCCCGCCGCCGCGCCGCCGGGTGCCGCCGGCGGGCAGCCGCCGTTCGGGGGGCCGCCGCAGGCCTGGTAGGCGCATCAGGCCTGGGTGCTCAGGCCTGAGTGAGGGCCCAGATCCCCACAGCGAAGCAGATCAGCGCCACCAGCAGCACCGGGACCGCCACCTTCGGGGGCGGTCCCGGCCGCTGCGAGGCCGACGGCTGCGGTGCGTTGTCCGGGGGTGCCTGGAGGTGCTGGGCGGTGTAGGCACGGGTCTGCGCGGCCCCGTACGGCACGCCGGTCGTGGCGGCCTGGGCGAGGTCCGGGGCGGCACCTGAGGCATAGGGGTTCGCCGCGTGAGGGGTCGCCGCATGAGCGGGGTGCGGGGTGGAAGGCGTCTGCGGCTGGCCCGGAGGCGTCGTGCGCTGCGGCGGTGGTGCGAGATGGAAGCTGCCCGTCTCCGACATGGACGGGGGCGGCGCGTACGGCTGGTGCCCCGTGCCCTGCTGCGGGTTCGCGTCGTGGGGCGCCTGGGGCGCGTGGGGTTGCTGGGACGGCTGAGGCGCCGGAGGGGTGCCTCCGACGGCCTGTGAGGGGGTTCTAGGGCCCGAGCCAAGCGTTCCGGGACCCTCGGGGCCCACTGGGCCTACCGGACCCTCGGGGCCGAAGCCGGCGGGCAGAGGGCCGATCTGGTCGAAGACCTCGACCAGATCCTCGTCCGGGCCGGGGTCCTGCAGCATCTCGACGGCGGCCGTCAGCGCCTTGCGCGCTCCCGTGGCCGTACGGAAGCGGGTGTGCGGGTCCGGTTGCAGGAGCCCGGCGAGGACCTGCCACAACGGTTCCGGCACTCCCTGGGGTGCGCCCGGGGTGCCGTGCTCGGCGAAGTACTCGATCAGCGCCTTGGCGTCCGGCTTACGGCCCTGGAGCAGATAGAGCGCGACGAGACCGACGGCGAACAGGTCCGCCGGGAAGTCGGGTTCCGCTCCCATCATCTGCTCGGGCGCGAAGTAACCGGGCGTTCCCACCACGTAGTTGGTCTCGGTGAGGCGCGGCTCGCCCTTGCGCATGGAGATGCCGAAGTCGGAGAGCCGCAGGTGCGGCCGGCCGGTACCGGTGGCCTCCATCAGGATGTTGGCCGGTTTGATGTCGCGATGCACGACCCCCTCGGAGTGCACCGTGGACAGCCCGGACAGCAGCTGGTCGAGCAGGAGACAGACGAATCGCGGGGGGAGCGGCCCGTAGTCACCGATGACGTGGGCCAGCGAACCACCGCTGACCAGGTCCATCGTGAAGAGGACCTTGTCGTCGTCGGCGGCCCAGCTGGCCGGGGCGAGGACGTGCGGATGCTCGATCCGCAGCGCCTGCTCACGGACGAAGCGCAGCAGCGTGTGCGCGTCGCTCTGTTGCAGGACCTTGGCCGCCACGTACCGACGGCGCCGGTGGTCCCACGCGCGCCAGACCGCCCCGACCCCACCACGTCCGATCGGATCGATCAGCTCGTACCGACCAGCGAAGACCTCACCCATTGCGCTGCGCCCGCTCCCGTTCCCGTTTCGGTTCGTGCCCCGGCTGTCGGGATACTGCCACGGCCCGGGGGCCCCGGGGCCCCCCAGGCCCCGGGTGTCCGTCCTAGCTCTGGTGGCCTTCGTAGTGCGCGACCGCGTCGGCGGTGCGTCCCGCTCCGTACACCCTGAGGAACTCTGCCAGCTCGGGGTGGGCCGGGGCGAGGGAGTTCGCCGCATCGATGATGTCGCCGGCCGCGGCGACCGACCGCAGCAGCGACTGGATCTCGCGGACCACGCGCCGCACGGTGGGGGCACCACCGCTGGTGGAGGTCTGGCCGGTGTTGGTCAGGACCGAGCCGCCCTGCGACTTCTTGATCTCTTCCATCCGGTCGGTGGCCTCTCCCGCGCTGACGCTGCCGTCCGCCACCTGGCTGGCGAGCTCCTGAAGTGCCTGGACCCGCTGGACGACCGCAGGATTGCCGATCTTGGCCCGCTGCCCGCTCATCAGCTGCGAAAGCATGGGTGCGGACAGTCCGAGCACCGCCGCGAGGCGTGCCTGGTTGAGACCGAGATCATCGATCAGCCTGCGGAAGAGCGCCCCCAGCGGCTCTCCGTACCAGCTGCGCTGGAGCTCCCGGGCTCTAGCCGTCGCCTCTTGCTGCGCTGCGTCCATTGCGTCTCCCCTTCGCTGCGGCTTCGCTGCTGCGAACCTTGCCGTGCATCTTACGGAGAGCGGTTGCCGGTCGGGAGTCCCAATCCTTTTGCAGGATTCGGGGGGTCACCCGGTACTCTGTTCTGCGACGGACGGCGCGGCATGGATGTGGTCCACGGTGTCCGCTTTTTCGGGGCCTTAGCTCAGTTGGTAGAGCGCTGCCTTTGCAAGGCAGATGTCAGGAGTTCGAATCTCCTAGGCTCCACAGCAGAACGCCCCTGACCTGTGTTTCACCAGGTCAGGGGCGTTCTTGTGTCAGGGGGCGGACGGGGGCCGGGAGGATTCCCGGCCCAGGACCCTGACCGCTCTCAGGGGCGCAGCTCGATCACGGTGATCTCCGGGTCGGCGCCGACCCGCACCGGCGGGCCGAAGAACCCGGCGCCGCTGGTGACGTACAGCTGGGTGTTGTCGACCTTCCCGAGGCCGGCGACGACGGGGTTGGCCAGCTTGGTCAGCTCCGTGAGGGGAAACATCTGGCCGCCGTGGGTGTGACCCGACAGCTGGAGGTCGACCCCGTGCCGGGCGGCCTCCTCGATCATCACCGGCTGGTGCGCCATCAGGACGACCGGACGGCCGGTGTCCCGCCCGCCGAGCGCGCGCTCGTAATCCGGCCCGCGCCCGTGCTCGGTGGCGGACAGGTCCTCGACACCGGCGAGGTCGAGCACGGCGCCGTGGTGACGGATCTCCGTGCGCTCGTTGAGGAGCGTGGTGACCCCCAGGCCGTGCAGCTCGTCCACCCACGCGTCGGCGCCGTCGAACATGTACTCGTGGTTGCCCGTCACGAAGAAGGCGCCGTGCGTGGATTCCAGATGGCGCAGCGGGCGGGCGGCGGAGGCCAGCTGGGACGGCTTACCGTCCGCGAGGTCCCCGACGACCGTCACCACGTCGGCCTCCAAGCCGTTGATCATCCGGACGATGCGCTCGGTGTGGCCGCGGCCCAGGAGCGGGCCGAGGTGCAGGTCGCTGACGACCGCGATCCGCAGCCCTGAGAGCGGCTGTGCCAGACCGGCGATGCGGACGGGTACCCGCCTGATCACAGGGTCACCGAGCGCGGTCCGCATGCCGATACCGGTGGTGGCGACAGCGATCCCTCCCGCGGCGATGGCGCCGACGCGGCTCAGGAAGAGACGCCGGTCCGGATGGGCGGGCCCGGAGCCCCGCCTGTTTCCGATGGTGTCACCCCCCTCTCGGGGGGCCGGGTCGGCACCCGGAGGAGCTTGCCCTGTTTCACGTGAAACGGTCGTCGTTTCACGTGAAACGGTCGTCGCCGGGACCTTCACGGGCTCCGGGACCGCCACCGGGCGTTCCGTGCTGTTCCGTCGCCGCACGAGAGTCCTGGTCCCCACGAACGCACGCGGGATCTCCAGCACCAGCAGGACCAGGATCAGGTACAGCAGCACGCCCAGCCAGACGTAGCCCGTCCACGCCAGCGGCCGTCCCGTGTCCGGCCCGAGAGCCGGGACGAGGATGCGCGGGGCTGCCGCGAGAGCCGCGGAGGCGACCGTGGCGACGGTTCCCGCCCGGCGTGCCCTGCCGCCGGACCGCGTGGTGTCGCGCACCAGGCGGACCCACAGCCAGCGGTGGAGCAACACGGAGGCCACGACGATGAGCAGGTTCACCAGGGGGGCGAGCATTACGTGGCCTCGATCAGGTCCTGGCGGGGCTTCTCGGCGGCGGGCGCCTCACTGATTCCGTACCGGGCGTGCAGACGGCGCAGCGGGGCCGGTGCCCACCAGTTGGCCTTGCCCGCCAGCCCCATGAAGGCCGGGACGAGGAGGGTACGGATCAGCAGGGCGTCGACCAGGACCGCCAGGGCCATGCCGATGCCCAGCTCCTTCAGGAAGACCACGCCACCGGTGGCGTACGTCGCGAAGGTGAGGGCGAGGATCGCGGCGGCCGAGGTGACGAGTGGGGCGCTGCGCTGGATGCCCTCGGCGACCGCGCTCCTGTTGTCCCCGGTCCGGTCGTAGGCCTCCTTGACCCTGGCCATGATGAACACCTCGTAGTCCATGGACAGCCCGTAGGCGATGCAGAACATGAGGATGGGGATGCTCGGCTCCATACGGCCGCTCGCGGTGAAGCCGAGCAGCCCGGAGAGGTTGCCGTCCTGGAAGACCCAGACCAGGACGCCGAACATCACGCTGAGACTGAGGATGTTGGCGATCGTGGCCTTCGCCGGGATGAGCAGACTGCCCGTCATCAGGAAGAGGATGACGAAGGTGACCAGCAGGATCAACGCGACGACGTACGGCAGGCGGTCGAGGAGCTCACCACGGAAGTCCGTCATCGCGGCGGGGAATCCGCCGACCCGCACCTCGGTGTACGGGGCGTCCACAGCGCGTACCCGCTCCACGAACTGGGCCATGTCGCCGGCCAGCGCTTCCTGGTCGGGGACGACCGTCAGAAGGGTGTGCTCGCCGGCCTGGAAGCGGCCGGGATCAGCCGTGGCGCCCGCCCGGCCGCCGTCGCGGTACGTGCCGCTCCCGGTGTCCACCTGGAAGACGCCGGGCAGCTGGGACAGCCGCTCCGCGTAGTCCGAGCCGTCCTGCTCCGCCTCGCCGGTGGTGACGATCTGGAGCGCGTCGGTCTCCTCGGCCGCGAAGCCGGTGCGGATCTCCTCCTGCACGATGCGGCTGGAGGCGCTCGCGGGAAGCACGCGCTCGTCGGGCAGGCCGAACTGGGCACCGAGGAAGGGTGCGCCGAGGGCGAGCAGGGCGATCAGTACGGGAAGGCCGTACAGGAGCGGCCTGCGCATGATCTTCAGGGTGTTGCGGTACCAGCGGCCGGTCTCCACGGCGGGCTCGGTCCGGCCCGGCCGCAGGGTGCGGCGTCCGACGGCGGCCAGCGCCGCGGGCAGCAGGACGACCGCGCCGAACGCCGCGGACACAACCACCGCGATGCCGGCCCACGCGAAGGACTGGAGGAACGGGAAGGGGAAGAGGAAGAGCGCGGCGAGTGAGGCGGCGACCGTGAACCCGCTGAACAGGACGGTGCGCCCGGCGCTGGCGACGGTGCGCACGACCGCGGCGTGCCGGTCCGCGTCGCTGCCGCCCGGAGTGGCGGCCATCTCCTCACGGAAGCGGGAGATGACGAACAGGCTGTAGTCCAGGCCGAGTCCCAGGCCGAGCACGAGGGCCAGGTTGGCGGCGAAGGTGGAGACCTCGGTGAACGCGGTGACGCCGCGCACCATGGCGAGCGTGGCCAGTACCGAGAAGAAGCCGACGCCGAGCGTCAGGCCGGCCGCGGACCAGCGGCGGTACACCCACAGGAGCAGCAGGAACACGGCGGGGATGACGATGGCCTCCGCGCGGAGGAAGTCCCGCCGGGTCTCCTCGCCGACCTGGCGGAAGACCTCGTCCTGGCCGCCGGGGCGCACGGTGAGGAGCTCGGTGTCCTGGGTGAAGGCAGGGGTGATGTCGGCCAGTTCGGTCCGTACCTCGGTGGCTGTTCCCCGGAGCCAGGCCACCACGAGCGCCTGCGAACGGTCCTCGCTGACCAGGGCGCTGTTCGGGCCGCGTGACCAGTAGGAGCCGGCCGTGTCGACGCCGTCGCGCCCGGCCAGCTCCTCGGTCAGCTTCCTGCCTTCGGCGGCCACCTCCGGGTCGTCGACCGTGCCGCCCTTCTTGGCGGTGACCAGGAGCACGTAGTTGGGGGAGCCGTCCTTGAACTCCTGGTGCAGGATCTGCTCCGCGGTGTCCGACTCGGAGCCCGGTGCCTCGAAGCGCGACAGGGACAGGGCGGCCTGGGCCCCCGCGCCGAACGCCGCGGCGATCAGGAACAGGACCGCACCGGCGATCAGGACGATGCGCCGCCGGGCCGCGGCGAGGGCGCCGAGCCGGTGGAGCGGGGACGGTGTGGCTGACATGGGATGAACTCCCTGGGTTTCGGGGGTGGGAGGAAGGCAGAAGGGCTCCGTACGGTCGACGATGACCGTGTCCGCTGACCAGTCGCTGGAAGATCCGCTGAAGCCCGGCCGGGAGGGAACCTGGCCGGGCGGGTGCGGCCGGGGCGGCGGACGGGGACCGTACGGCGCCTCCCGGGCCGGTTCAGCGGCGGTCGAGCCAGTCGGCGAGGGTGTCGTGCACCAGGGGGGCCTGGCGGGCCATGCCCATGTAGTGGCCGGCGTCCGGGATCTCGACCAGTTGGGTGTTCTTCGCGCCGGTGAAGAGCGCGCGGTGTTCCTCGCCGCCCTCCACGCGGGCGTCCTTCTCCCCGTACATGAAGAGGACGGGCACGGTGATGGTCGGCAGCTCGCGCAGGTCGACGAGGACCGCGCCGAGCTGGGAGACCATGTCGCCGCAGGGGTGGCGGTTCTGGTGCGGCACGGCGAGGTCGAGGACGGCCGGGTCCGTGTCGTGGAAGTTGCCCGAACGGAATTCGGCGGGCCCCAGGTCGTAGTAGACGTATCCCTTCGTCCCGCCCCGGAGGCAGGTCTGGAGGGAGGAGAAGAAGCGGGCGTTGGCCTGGGGGGTGAGTCCGCGGTCCGTCCAGTCCATGAGGACGAGGCCGTCGATGTCGCGGAAGGAGTAGGCCGCGATCTGCGCTATCTGGCCGCCGTTGGACTGGCCGGCGAGGAAGACCTTGTCGAACGCGCCCGAGGTGCCGCCCTTCCCGGTGCCCCCGCTTCGGTACGTTCCTTCGCGCAGCTGTTGGACGATCTGGTGGGTGATGTCGGCCTGACCGCCGATGCAGGTGGCAAGGCCGTCGAGGGTGTCACTGGTGTCGTAACCGATGCGGTCGATGGTGAGCGAGGCGTGGCCCCGCGCGGCCAGTTCCTCCGCGTGGTGGTAGCCGTCGGCCTCGACCCGCCAGTACCACTCGCCCGCTGCGATGCCGTGCTGGTAGAGGGTGATGGCCCTCACCGCGCCCTTGCTCTCCAGGAGCCGGGTGGGAGCGGTGAGGTGCCCGCGGACGGTGTAGGTGAGGCCGTCGACCGGGCAGGAGGCCTTGGTCCGGTTGATGTTGCGGACGGTGAAGCTGACAGGGATGTCGGATATGCCCTTGTCGAGCGTCCATGTCTTCTTCCGCTGCTGGGTGTTCTCATCCGTCGCGCGGCCCGCGCTCGTCCCGGGCGACTCCGTGACGGCGTTCGCCCAGTAGACCGGGGTGACGGCGAGCAGCGCCGCCGCCGCACCGAGCAGGACGGTCCGCAGCCGGCTGATCCTGGCGGAATTCACGCGGCACTCTCCTCTGGGGTCACATGGTCGAGCAGGCCGGCGCGGTGGTACCAGGCGGCGGTGTCCGCGAGGGTCCGGGCCAGTGGGCGGAAGGTGACGCCGAGCTCCCGCTGGGCCCGTGCCGAAGTGATCCGTGTGCGGTTGCCGTCGAGCAGGGCCCGCACCCCCTCACGGGTGACGACGGGCGGAGTGCCGAGCAGCCTGGCCTTGGTCTCCAGGACGGTCGCGAACGCGATGGCCGCCCGGGCGGGGACCTCCTTGGGGGCCGGAGCCCCCGTGGCGCGGGCTATCGCCGCGCAGGTCCCCGAGAGGGACAGCCATCGGCCCGCGACGATGTAACGCCGCAGGTGCTCGCCCTGATCGGCCGCCCGGACCAGGGCGTACGCCACGTCGCGGGCATCCACCACGTGATTTCCCGCACGGGGCACGGCTTTGATGCCCCGCTGCGCGACGGCGAGGAAGAGCCGGCCCGCGGAGGTGGGGCCGGCGTCGGCCGGGCCCCACATCCAGCCGGGGAGGACGATCGGGACCCGGATCCGGCCCGCGTGCCCGGGCTCCCGAGCGAAGGCGCGGATGGCGGCCTCCGCACGGACCTTGCTGGCCCGGTAGGCGTTGCGCTCCCAGTCCGGTGGCGGGTCGGCCGACTCGCTCGCCGGGTCCTCCTCCGTCCCCGCACCGAGGGTGTTGACGGAGCTGGTCTGTACGAGGGCGGGCACACCCGCGGCGACCGCCTCCCGCAGGAGCGCGGTGACGGCGTCGACGTTGGTGGCGAAGAGCCGGGGCAGGTCGGCCTCGGGGAGGTAGTACTCGCGGAAGTAGGCGGCGGTGTGGATCACCGCGGCCGCGCCGGGCAGTGCCCCGCGGTACGTCTCCGGCTTCCGGATGTCCGCCGTGACGACGGTCAGCTTCGGGTGCGCGGGGAACTGGCGGGCGGCTTTGGTGGTGTCGCGTACCAGCGCCGTCACCTCCCTTCCCTCGCCTAGGAGCTGGTTGACGACGGCGGTTCCGAGGAGGCCGGTCGCGCCGGTCACCACCACACGGCCGTGCCGTGGGCCGGGATCGGGGGTGTTCATCTGACTGTCTCCAGTACGGGTTCGGTGGGTGTCCGCTGATCCGGGGCCGGGGTGGCGGAGAGATCCTCACGCAGGCCGAAACGCCGCTGGAAGCGCGCCAGAGGGGCAGGGGCCCACCAGGTGGCGCGCCCGCCGATCCGCATGACGGCAGGGACGAGGAGGCCCCGGACGACGGTGGCGTCCACGAGGACGGCGAGGGCGGCGCCCAGGCCGAGCATCTTGCTGTTGGTGATCTGCGAGGTGCCGATGGCGACGAAGACCACGGCGATGATCAGCGCGGCCGCGGTGATGACACCGCTGGTACGGCGCACGCCGGTGACGATGGCCAGCCGGGGGTCACCGGTGCGGTCGTACTCCTCCTTCATGCGGGACAGGAGGAAGACGCCGTAGTCCATGGAGAGGCCGAACGCGATGCAGAACATCAGCACCGGCAGGGTCGCCTCGATGGTGCCCGTGGGCGTGAATCCGAGCAGTCCGGACAGATGCCCGTCCTGGAACACCCACACCACCAGGCCGAACATGGCGGTGAGGCTGAGCGCCCCCGACGCCACGGAGAGAAGCGGGATCAGCAGACTCCCCGTGAGCAGGAAGACGAGCAGGAGGGAGGTACCGGCGATGAGCAGCCCGGCGGCGGGCAGGCCGTCGGCTATGGCCTGCTTGCTGTCCTCCAGGACCGCTGCCCGTCCGCCGGCGAGGGGTTCGAGTGCCTCGAATCCCGACGAGGCGGCCCGCACGCCCTCCACGAGGCGCCGGCTCTCCGGCGACACGTCCTCCACGCCCTTCTCCGGGACCACGGACAGATGCACCAGTCCGTCGGCCGCACGCGATGCGTCGGCCGGGGTGGCGGCGTCCTTCCTGCGGCCGTCGCGGTAGGTGCCGAGCGGGGTGTCCACCTCGGCGGCGTGCGGGAGCAGGGAGAGCGCCGCCGCGTAGCGGTCGAGTCCCTTCGCGTCCCGGGCGAGGATCTCCACCCCGCCGGTGGTGCTGGAGGTGAAGTCGTCCCGTATCGCCTCCTGGACCAGGCGGGACTCCGAGGCAGCGGGCAGCTGGCGGTCGTCGGCGGTACCGAACTCGACCTGGAGGAAGGGCACTCCGGCGGCGACCAGCAGGGCGGCGACGGTGACGGCGTACCGGTACGGGCGGCGCACCACCCGCTCGACCAGGCCGCCCTCCCGGCGGGTCCGCAGTGTCCTCCGGCGCAGGCGGAGGGCGTCCACCCGGTGTCCCAGCAGGAGCAGCACGGCCGGCAGCACGATGAGGGAAGCGGCTGCGGCGAGCAGGACGACGCTGAGGCCCGCGTAGGCGAAGGAACGCAGGAAGTACAGGGGGAAGACCAGCATCGCGGCCAGCGAGACCGCGACGGTCAGGGCGGAGAAGAGGACCGCGCGCCCCGCTGTGCGCAGCGTCGTGCGGACCGCCGTGCGGGGGTCCGCTCTCTGGTGCAGCTCCTCGCGGAAGCGCCGCACGATGAGCAGGGCGTAGTCGATGGCCAGGCCCAGGCCGAGCGCCGTGGTGAGGTTCTGCGCGAAGACGGAGACCTCGGTGACGGAGGTGAGCAGGCGCAGCACGGCGTTCGTGCCGAGGATGGCCAGCACGCCCACGCCGAGCGGCAGGAGCGCCGCGACGGCACCGCCGAAGACGAGGACCAGGATGATCAGGGTCAGTGGCAGGGCGATGAGTTCGGCGGTGAGCAGATCGGCCTCGATGGTCGTCTGGATCTCCTGCTGCACTGCCACGCCGCCGCCCAGGGAGACGTCCAGCGCGTCCGCGTCGGGCGGGCTGCCCCGGTAGAGCGGTGCCAGCCGGTCGTAGGTCCTGGTGGCCGTGTCGTCGTCGCCTTCGAGGTGCGCGAGGATCAGCGCCTCGGAGCGGTCGGCGGACCGCAGGCGCTCGGAGCCGGTCTGCCAGTACGAGACGACCCCGGAGACCCGCGGCTCGAAGGCGAGGCGCTCGGCCAGCCGGGCTCCCTGTGCGGCCACCTGCTCGCTGTCGACCCCGGCGCCGTCCTCGCCGCGGACCAGCAGCACCAGATCGGGGGCGCTCGACGGGAAATGGGCTTCCAGCAGGGCGCCCGCACGGGACGAGGCGGAGGACGGATCGTCGGTCCCGCCGCCGAGCAGCCGGTCGCCGACGTCCGCGCCGATGACGACGGCGTTTGCCGCGAGGAGCAGAGTGAAGAGGAGGACGAACCAGGGGCCCCGGCGACGGCCCGCGGAGCGGGTCTCACAAGATGTGCGGAACACGGTCCTGCTCACCGCCGACCGGGATTCCGGCGAGGAGCTCGGCGATGCGGCCCGGGCGGTCGAGGGAGACCCGCGCGCCGACGACCCCGTCGGGCCGGACGTACAGGGCCTGGGTGATGGTGCCGTACCGGCCGGCGGCGACATCGTGGGCGGGCAGTGCCGTGGGAACGGAGAAGGCGTCACTGCGGTCGGACGGCCGGATCAGCAGTACGTCGACGTTGCTGCCCGCCGTGCCCGCGTGACGCGCCGCCGCCGTCTCGGCCGCCCGCACCGCGACGGTGTCGGTGCCGGAGACGCCGAGCACGACGACGGTGTGCCGTCCGGCGGCAACGTAGCCGTGGAGGCTGTCGGCCTCCCGCCCGTAGACCATGGACAGCGCGGTGTCGGGGACGCGGCGGCCGGGCCGCACACCGTCCACAGGGGTTCCCGAGACGATCGGGCTGCCCGTCAGGTCCAGGTCGACCTGAGCGAGTTCGGGTACGAGCCGCTTCTCCAGCGCGCCGCTCGCCGAGAGCCTGCGGAGCAGTGTGTCCCGGAGGAAGCGGGAGACCACCGAGCGCAGGAGCCAGAGCTTCGTCTGCCGGTCCGCGTTGCCCACGGCCCGGACGGCGCTGGGCCGCCGCTCGGCCTCGTAGCTGTCGAGCAGGGCGGGGTCCGCGCCCGAGCACACCGCCGCGAGCTTCCAGCCCAGGTCGTAGCCGTCCTGCACCCCGGTGTTGAGGCCCTGGCCTCCGGCCGGGCTGTGGCAGTGCGCGGCGTCCCCGGCGAGGAGGACCGGACCCGACCTGAAGGCCGCGGCGACCTTGGTGTGCACCCGGAACCTGCTGGTCCACGCGGTGCTCGTCAGGGTCCAGCCCCCAGGTCCGCGGGCGTCGAGGAGCTGCTGGAGCTCGGCGTCGTCCGGGGGCCCCTCGCCGCTGCCGGCCGGCAGGTCGAAGAAGACCCGGTGGCCGCCCTCCGGGAGGGCGACGACGACGAGCACCCCGTCGGGGGTGAGGTGGTACTGCGCCTCGGCGGGGGGCAGCGGAGTGGCACCGGTGGCCTCCAGCAGCCCGTCACCGAGGAGGAAGTCACGGGCGTACGTGCTGCCTTCGAAGGGGATGCCCAGGGCCTCGCGGACCTTGCTGTGCGCGCCGTCGGCGGCGATCAGCCAAGGGGCGCGTGCGGTGCTGCGGTCCCCGTCGGGGCCGTTCAGCACGACGGCGGCCTCCTCGGCCTCCACCGTGACCGACTCGGCCTCCGTCGACCATTCGACGGTGCCGCCCAGCTGGATCAGACGCTCGTAGAGCAGCTCCTCCGTCACGGGCTGCGGCACGCACAACGGGCCGGGGAAGCGGGTGCCGCGCAGGGCCCCGAACCCCAGTCCGGCGATCCTCCTCCCGCGCGACCAGTACGAGGCGCCGGTGAGCGGCAGCGACCGCTCGCCGATCGCGACCGCCGTCTCCAGCCGGTCGAGCACCTCCAGGGCACCGCTCCACAGGATCAGGGCCTTGGGGGCGCCGGTGGGCCCGTGGCGGCGGTCCACGACCCTGACCTTCACACCGTGCCGCAGCAGGGTGCAGGCCGCGGTGAGACCGGTCGGCCCCGCGCCGACGATCAGCACCCGGGGGGTGGGCGAACGGGTCATGACGTACCTCCGGAAGGTTCCTTGTCGAAAGCGGGCAGGTCCATCAGGCGGCCCACGTCCCGGACGGCCTGGTCCGTCGTGTCGAAGCGGACCGCGTGCATGCCCTGCGCCCGTGCGGCGGCGCAGTTCTCCTCCAGGTCGTCCAGGAAGAGGACGGTGGCCGGGTCGGCTCCCAGCCGGGCGACGAGCCGGCGGTAGATCTCGGGGTCCGGCTTGCGCACGCCCTCCCGGGAGGAGTCGACGACGGTGTCGAACAGCTCCGCGACGGGGAGTGCCGCACGCCAGCGCGGCTCCCACTCCCGGACGTTGTTGGTGAGCAGCCCGACCCGGTGACCGGCCGCCCGGACGGTGCGGAGGAAGGCGGTCAGGTCCTCGTTGGTGCGCCGGCCGCGGAACCAGACCTCGCCGAACGGGAGGCCCCGGAGAACGTCGCCGGGCTCCCTGTCCAGCTCGGACAGCACGCGCCGTACGAGCTCGTCCTCGGAGATGGCGCCGATCTCCAGCTCCGCCATGGGGCTCACGCCGTACCGCCGGGTGGCCCGGCCGAAGGCCGCCACCAGGTCCTCGACCGGGATGCCGGTGCTGTCGGAGAAGGCCGCGTAGGTCTCGGCCAGGGGGTTCGTCAGGACACCCCCGTAGTCGCAGACCAGTGTCGTGATCGGTGGGGCGCCGGCTGCGGCGGTCCGGGTGCCGGGGGTCACGCCCACTGGGCCACCTCCAGATTGACCTCGCTCACGGAGCTGTCGCCCTGGCCGAGACGTACCTCGACGGGGACGGTCAGGGTTCCCAGGGCCTCCGCGTGCTGGACCCCGTCGACATGGGCGGTCACCGGGGTGCTGAGGCCGAGCTCGGCGAAGTCGGTGAAGCGGGCGCGCACGGACGTCACGACCAGGTCCACGGGGGACAGTCCGTGCAGCCGTGCCACCGAGGCCACCGCGAGCTGCCGGGCGGCTTCCAGCTGGAGGTTCCCCGGCACATGGTCCAGCTGGTGGTCGAACAGGTGCGGATGTGCGGTGTCGACGACCAGGAACGCGGAGGCGTCGCCTCCGACCCCGACGGCAGGCTCGGTCAGCACCACGTTCCGGACGTCCTTGCGTCCGACGGTGGTGGGAGCGGCGGGAGCCGGCCGGTGGGCGCGTGCGGCGGAAGCCGCCCGGGCCTTGCCGAGTCCCTGGGCGCGGAGCATCCCGTACGCCCGGCGGCTGACGAAGGTCAGACCGCCCGACGCCCGGAGCGTGGGTGTTCCGTCGAGATCCACGATGATGTCGAAGTCGAAGCCCAGGATCCGTCCGCCCCGGTTCGTCTCCGGCCGCACGGACAAGTGCAGCACCGTCTGTGCCGGGCGGGCGCCTATGCGCAGGGCTTCCAGGGACAGCACGTCGAAGTTGAGCGCGCTGAAGATGAACGCGCTGTCGATCGCCACGTCGAGATGCCGGTGCGCGACACACACCCCGGACTGCCGCAGGACCTCGACGAGCAGCAGGAAGTCGTATGCGGCCGGGTGCTCGCCGACGAGGTGGCCGCGCGGCAGCTGGGCGGCCACGTCGAAGGTGCGGGTGGTGGCGCCCGGCTCGGGCGAGCCGGTCTCCACCGAGTCCGTCACGAACACCTCGGCCACAGAGGCCCGGTGGACCAGTGAGCGGGGGAGGGTGGAGTCGAAGCTGAGCGGCACGGGTGCCGGTACGACGACGGGGACGGGGGCTGATTCGGATGCTGACGCGCGGCCGACGGGCAGTGTCATTCCGGAAGTCCTCCTGGACCTGTCTGCGGATGTCTCGTTCGGGTCGGTTCCTGGGGAGGACCTTCGCCGGAGGTGCTGACGGGGCGCTGGAAGGGACGCTGAACCGCTCCGGAAGGCACGACGGCCGCCGGAGGCAGGCGCAAAAACAGCGTGTTAATACCAAGAGATTCGACCGGCAGGAGGCTTACGCTCTCTTTACCGTTACCGGGGGGGAAAATGATTGACTCGCACGTACGTTTCGAAGTGATGGGCCCGTTAAGGGCGTTGGCCGGCAACCGGTCACTGCCGCTCGGGCCGCCCCGCCAGCGTGCCGTGCTGGTCGCTCTGCTGCTCGGCGGCCCACGACCCGTGCCCGCCGACCGCATCATCGCGATGGTCTGGGGTGACGACGCGCCGGCCCACGCCCTCAACCTCGTCCAGAAGTACGTATCGGGACTGCGGCGCTGTCTGCCGCCGTCCCTGCCGCTCACCCATTCCGATGCCGGCTACGTGCTCGGCACGCCCGGTGGGTTCGACTGCGATCTCCTGGAGTTCGAGGAACTGTTCGCCGCCTCACGCGCCCTGAGCGATTCGGGCCGGCCCGCGGACGCCGCCGAGACTCTGGCCAGGGCGACCGCCCTGGCCCGCGGCCCGCTCGCCGAGGGAACCGAGAGTCGCGGTATCGAACTGGAGCGCGATCGATTCCAGGAACGCCGGCTCTCCGCCCAGGAGGAGCTGTACGCCCTGGAGGTCTCGCTCGGGCAGGGGGAACGTCGCCTCCCCGAGCTCGTGCGCCTCATCGCCGTGCACCCGCTCCGAGAACGCCTGCACGCCTTCCTCATGCGGACGCTCGCCGACAGCGGCCGACAGGTGGAAGCGCTCGACGCCTACACGCGGATCCGCGAGCGGCTGGTCGAGGAGTACGGCGTGGAGCCGGGCGCCGAGCTCAGGGAGGCACACCAGTTCGTCCTGAGCGCGGTGCGTCCGGAGGAACGGTCTCCGGAAGCCCCTCTCACACCCCACCAGCTGCCCAACGCGGTAAGGGACTTCACCGGGCGGGCGGACGAGATCGCGCTGGTCACGGACCGGCTGCGTTCCGGGAAGATGCCGATCGTCTGTGTGGAGGGCACGGCGGGGGTCGGCAAGACGGCGCTGGCCGTGCACTGTGCCCATCAGGTCGCCGACGGCTTCCCCGACGGTCAGCTCTTCGTCGACCTGCGAGGCTTCGACCGCCTCGGTGCGGCGGATCCGTGCGAGATCCTCGGGTCGTTCCTGCGCGCGATGGGGGTGGCAGCCCAGCACGTTCCGACCGACTGCCTCGAACGAGGCACCCTGTTCCGCTCGGTCATCGCCACCCGTCGCATGCTGATCGTCCTGGACAACGCTGCCGACGCCGACCATGTGCGGTGCCTGCTTCCCAGCGCGCCCGGCTGCGCCGTCCTCGTCACCAGCAGGCGTGCCCTGGTCAGCCTGGCGGTGCACGAGGACGCGCAGCGCGTCGTGCTGCCCGTGCTGGGCCCCGACGAGTCGGCGGAGCTGTTGAGGAGTGCGCTGGGCCGCCCGCGGTCCACGGGGACGCCGGATCCCGCCGTCGCGGAGATCTCGCGGCTCTGCGGTCATCTCCCCCTGGCGCTGCGGGTGGTCGCGGCGGGATCCGTGGTCTCACCGCACTTCGACCTCGGGTCCGTTGCCCGGGAGCTCGCCGCGGCCGGCCCACTGGCCGGAGCCTCCGTCGCGGACGACGAACGGGCGTCCGTGGGTGCCTCGCTGGACCTGTCCTACCAGCGGCTCGACGACCGGGGCCGGCGCGCCCTGCGCATGCTCGGCCTGCTCCCCGGCCACGACCTGACCTACGCGGCGGCGGCGGCCCTCACCGGTACGGACGAGGCCGCCGTACGACCTGCCCTCAACGTGCTCGCCACCGCGAACCTCCTGGTCCAGCACGCTCCCGGCCGTTTCCGCTTCCCGCACGACCTGCTCCGGGAGTACGCCTGGAAGCGGGCCGGCGACGAGGAGCCGACCGAGTCCCGGAACGAGGCGCTCAACCGTCTTCTGGGCTGGTACACGCAGGTCGCGAGCGTCCTCGACGGCCGCGCGGGCCGGATCCACGTGGTGGGACAGGAGCCCCGCGCCACCGAGGGCGCACCGGTCTCCGGGGAGGAAGCCGAGGCCGAACTGCGCAATCTCACCGCCGCCGTGGAGCACACCGCCGAGCACGGCCCGTACGTCGCCGCCTGGACACTCGCGGGCATGCTGCGGGAGACCTGCAAACGCCGGTCACGGGTCCCCGAGTGGCTCGCCGTCGCGCGGGCGGGGCTGCGCGCCGCGCAACGGGGCATGAACCCGCGGGCGGAGACCGAGCTCTCCCTCAGCCTCGTCGACGCCTCCCTCACCGCGGGCCTCGTCGACGCCGCGGAGGAGCACGCCCAGCGCGCCCTGCGGCTGAGTGAGCTCCACGACTGGCCGGACCTGCTGGCCGCCTCCCGCGAGGAGCTGGGGCGTGCCCGCTGGACCACCGGCGCACTGGACGAGGCCCGCGGACACCTGACGGAGTCCATCCGGCTCTACTCGGAGGGAACCGATCATCTGCGGACCGCCCTCGCCTACGGAGCGCTCGCCCGCGTCGAGCTGGACTCCGGTGCGCCGGGCGCCGCGTACCGCCTCTACTCCCGCTGTCTCCGGCTGACCCGCTCGCAGTCACATCGCGGGGCCGAGGCGATGACCCTGGTGGAGCTGGGCCTGGTCCACGAGGCGCTGGGCCACCCGCACACCGCCGCGCTCTCCCTCGAAGCCGGTCTCGCCCTCAGCAGGGATCACCGCGGACTCCAGCGGCCCGAGGCCTTGGCCCAGTCCTATCTCGGTGCTCTGAAGGCGAGGACGGGCGACCGCGACGCCGCTCGTTCCCTGTGTCTGGCCGGAATCGAGGTGGCGGAGGAGCTGGGAGACCTCTGGGCCCAGGCGGAGTGCCGCAACGCGGCGGGACGCGCGATGTCCGCGCTCGGCTGTCCCCGCGAGTCGGCCGAGCACCACCGTGAGGCCCTGCGCATCGCACGCGGCCTCCACTTCCACCGGGCCGAACAGCATGCTCTGGCGGGCCTGGGCAGCACCGTCTTCGAGCCGTGCCGGGTCGGCTGAGGGCTCCCCACCCACGCACGGGAAGAGGGGCGCCGGAAGACCCTGAGGTCTTCCGGCGCCCCTCGCAGGCGTCGTTCCCGGTGGTCCCGGTCAGCGCTTGTCGTCGCGGTCGGTGCCGTCCACGGGGTCCGATCCGGATTCCGCCTCGTCCTGCTTGGCGCGCACCTCCGGGTCGAGCACCGTCCGGCCGCTGCCGTCGACCGAGGTCAGCGGGGTGCGGTCGTCGGCCACATCGGTGGGGGCGGGCGGCTCGACCAGCCAGTCCGGGTTGGCCTGCTTGTCCCACCACTTCCAGGCGGCGAAGGCCCCGCCAGCCAGGATGCCCAGCACGAGGAATCCCTTGGCCGCCCGGCCCGCCTTGGCCCGGCGCTCGTGCTTCCTGACGAGCTTCTGGATCTCCTTGGCCGTCACCTGCCCGCGCAGGGCGGCCAGTGCCGCCGTGCTGCGGGCCGTGGCCTCCTCGGCCATGGGGCGGCTCGCCGCCACCGCGTACTCGACGCGCGGCACGGTGTAGTCGGCCGCCGTGCGGGCGGCGCTGCGCGTCCGGACGGCGGCCTTGTGCGCGGCCTCGTCGACCTTGGGAGGCACATGGGTCAGGGCCTGTTCGATGCGCGGTGCGAGATGGGCGCCGTACTGGACGCGGGCCTGCGCGGCTGCCTTCGACACCTTGGGCGCGAGCCGGGCGCGAGCTTCCTGCGCGTAGTGCGCGGCCTGTTCCTTGGCCGTGTCGGCGTAGGGCGCCACCACTTCCGCGGCGTGCTGCGCGCTGTCCTTCGCCGAGTAGGTTGCGGCGCGCACGCTGTCGATGCGGGTCACGGGATCCTCCTCCTTGGTGGCGGGTAGGTACTCCGCCTATCCACCCAATTCGAAATCATGCCCGCTGGTGCCTTGTGCGCCATGCGGGACGGGCATCCGGGTCATGAGCGTCATTCTCGGTCACTACGGTGCAAGGGCAGCGTGTCGCCGACGATGCCACGGTTCGTGTCGGCGTGCCCCGCGCTGTCGGGCACTTGGACGCACCTGACGCGCGGTACGTGGGGAAAACGTGCGGGAAAGCGGGCAACAAGGTGAGCGGTGCCGAGCCCGGGCCGTGGCCGCGCTGCGGAGGAGTCCCCCCGTGCGAGGATCGGAGGTCATCAGCGAAGACTTACGGAAGGCAGATCGTGGCCGAGCAGCTTTACGCCACTTTGAAGACCAACCAGGGCGACATCGCGATCCGGCTCCTGCCGAACCACGCGCCCAAGACGGTCAGGAACTTCGTCGAGCTGGCCACGGGCGAGCGTGAGTGGACCGACCCGGCGACCGGCAGGAAGTCCACGGACAAGCTGTACGACGGCACTGTCTTCCACCGCGTCATCAGCGGTTTCATGATCCAGGGCGGTGACCCGCTGGGCAACGGTACGGGTGGCCCCGGGTACGAGTTCGGCGACGAGTTCCACCCCGACCTCGCCTTCACCAAGCCGTACCTGCTGGCGATGGCCAACGCCGGGCCGGGAACCAACGGTTCGCAGTTCTTCGTGACGGTCTCGCCCACCGCGTGGCTGACCGGCAAGCACACGATCTTCGGAGAGGTCGCCGACGAGGCGGGGAGGAAGGTCGTGGACGCCATCGCCGCGGCCCCGACCAATCCCCGCACGGACCGTCCGCTGCAGGACGTGGTGATCGAGTCGGTCGTCATCGAGAACCGCTGACCCGAAGCCCCGCGGACTCTCCGGCCCGCTGACCCGGCGGGCGTCCAGAGGCCCTGGTCCGACCGCCGCCACCCCTCCGGGAACCAACCGCCCTGCTCGTCCGTACTGCTACATAACGGGCGAGCGGGGCGGCCGCGTGTGTGCCGCCTCCACGGACGAGGACCGAAGGGGCCGTGACCGATGGACCAGCAGCCGCCGGAAGACCAGGACGGATCCGCGCCCGCGGGCGGTCCCCCCACGTGTTACCGGCATCCTGGCAGGGAGACGGGGATCCGCTGCACACGGTGCGAGCGGCCGATCTGTACGGACTGCATGATCGAGGCCTCGGTCGGGTTCCACTGCCCGGAGTGCGTCCGCGAAGGGGCGGGTACGGGGCGCCGGCCCGCCGCGCGACGGCCGCGGACCCTCGCGGGCGGACGTGTCGCCGCCGACCCGAGGCTCGTCACCAAGATCCTGATCGGCATCAATCTCGCCGTCTTCGTCGCGGTCCTGGCCGGGGGCCGCCCCCTGCTCGAAGACCTGTTGCTGTTCGGCCTCGCCGGCGGTGAGGGGGTGGCCGAAGGGCAGTGGTACCGCCTGGTGACGTCGATGTTCCTGCACCAGGAGGTCTTGCACATCGCGTTCAACATGCTGGGGCTGTGGTGGCTCGGCGGGCCGCTGGAAGCCGCGCTCGGCAGGGTCCGCTATCTGGCTCTCTACATGCTCTCGGGGCTCGCCGGCAGCGCGCTCACCTACTGGATCACCGACCCGGCGCAGGGGACGCTCGGCGCGTCGGGCGCTGTCTTCGGTCTGCTGGGGGCCACGGCTGTCCTGATGCGCCGGATGAACTACGACATGCGCCCGGTGATCGCCCTGCTCGTGGTGAACCTGGTCTTCACCTTCACCTGGGGCGGAATCGCCTGGCAGGCTCACGTCGGCGGCCTCGTCGCCGGAGCCCTGATCGCGATCGCCATGGTGCACACCCCGCGGGAGCGCCGGAACCTCGTGCAGTACGGCGCCTGCGCCCTGGTCCTCGCGGTGGTCGTGATGGCGGTCCTCATCAGGACAGCGGCGCTCACCTGAGCGGAATCGATTGCTCATGTGGTGTGGTTGTCCACAGAGGGTGCCGGATCTTGTGCACGACGTGGGGAACAGGTGTGCCCCTTGTCGCTGAACCGGGTTCTTCCAGTCAGGACAAGGGGCGTACCGTCTCGAGGTGCGTAAGTGTGTAGTCACACCGGCGTCAACTTCGAGGGAAGTTATCCACAGATCGTCTGACCTTTTCCCCCGCCTGTGGATAACTCTGTGGGTAACTTCAGGGCAGAGCTACTTCCACTGCGTGGAGACGCCGAATCCGCCGGCGATGAATCCGAAGCCGACGACGATGTTCCAGTTGCCGAGGGCGTCGATCGGCAGGTCGCCCTCGGTGACGTAGAAGACCACGATCCAGGCCAGGCCGATCAGGAAGAGCGCCAGCATGACCGGCGCCACCCAACTGCGGTTGGTCAGCTTTATGCTCGTCGACTGCTTGGCCGGCGGAGGCGTGAAGTCTGCCTTCTTGCGGATACGTGACTTCGGCACGAGGGACTCTCCTGTCGATGCGCTGCGTGACCGCGCAGGGATCTGTGGCTGGCGCCGGGGCGCGAGGGGGAATGCTGCCTCCCCGGGGCGTCCGTTAGCGTAGTGCTTCCGTGGCGCCTAAGGAGATAAGGGTACGTTGAGCAATTCTGCCGACTCTCCTCGAGGACCGGCCCGGCGCATGTCCCGATGGCCGGTCCAAGGCCTGACCGCTGCCGTTTTCGCCCTGGCAGGACTGATTTTCGTCACCAGCGCGAATGCTGCCAAAGGGACTGATATCCGGACCGACTCCTCCCTGCTGAAGCTCTCCGACCTCATTCAGCAGCGCAGTGAGAAGAACGCCGAGCTGGACGAATCGACCGCCTCCGTGCGGGCCGACATCGACGCCCTCGCCCGCCGCGACGACGGGAGCACCCGCGCCGAGGACGCCAAGCTCGACGCCTTGGAGAAGGCCGCGGGCACGTCGGCGGTCACCGGCGAGGCGCTTTCCGTCACGTTGAACGACGCCCCGCCGAACGCGACCGCCAACCCCGGCTACCCCGAGCCCCAGCCCAACGACCTGGTCATCCACCAGCAGGACCTGCAGGCCGTGGTCAACGCCCTCTGGGAGGGCGGGGCCCGCGGGATCCGGGTGATGGACCAGCGGCTGATTTCCACCAGCGCGGTGCGCTGCGTCGGCAACACGCTGATCCTGCAGGGCAGGGTCTACTCGCCTCCGTACAAGGTGACCGCGGTCGGTGACCGGGGGAAGCTCAGGCAGGCGCTCGACGACTCCACGGCGATCCAGAATTACCAGCTCTACGTCAAGGCGTACGGGCTGGGATGGAAGGTCGAAGAGGATGACAAGCTGACGCTTCCCGGCTATTCGGGCACCGTCGATGTCCATTACGCACAGCCTGTGAAGTAGCCCGCGAGAAGGGGGCCGACGGGCTGACGGCGTCCGTGACAGGCGGCGGACCGGCGGCTTTCCACAGCTGACCCACGCCTGTGCCCCGGCCGTTTAGTCTGGTGCCGTACCGAATGGAGGCAACAGCATGTACGGCTGGATCTGGCGGCATCTGCCGGGCAACGCATGGGTGCGGGGCTTCATCTCGCTCGTGCTGGCCCTGGCCGTTGTCTACGCGCTCTTCCAGTACGTCTTCCCCTGGGCGGAGCCGCTGCTCCCGTTCGGTGATGTGACGGTGGACGGCGAAGGCACCAGCGGAGCGGGAGCGGGTCAGTGAGCGCACGCATTCTCGTCGTCGACAACTACGACAGCTTCGTCTTCAACCTCGTCCAGTACCTCTACCAGCTCGGTGCCGAGTGCGAAGTGGTGCGCAACGACGAGGTGACCACGGCGCACGCGGACGACGGTTTCGACGGGGTCCTGTTGTCGCCCGGCCCCGGCACACCGGAGCACGCCGGCGTCTGCATCGAGATGGTGCACCACTGCGCGCGGAGCGGCGTCCCGGTCTTCGGCGTCTGCCTGGGGATGCAGTCGATGGCCGTCGCGTACGGCGGTGTGGTGGACCGGGCGCCGGAGCTGCTGCACGGCAAGACCTCCCCCGTGCTGCACGAGGGCAAGGGCGTGTTCGCCGGTCTGCCGTCCCCCTTCACCGCGACGCGCTACCACTCGCTCGCCGCCGAACCCACGACGGTTCCGGCCGAGCTGGAAGTCACCGCGCGCACTGCCGACGGCATCATCATGGGGCTGCGTCACCGTGAACACGCCGTGGAGGGCGTGCAGTTCCACCCCGAATCGGTGCTCACGGAACACGGCCACCTGATGCTCGCCAACTGGCTCGAGCAGTGCGGTGACACCGGCGCGGTCGGGAGATCGGCGGGGCTCGCCCCGGTGGTGGGCAAGGCCGCCGCGTGACCTCACTCCGTCCCGGCGCCGGGCAGGAAGGCCCGTACACGCAGGGAGCGTACGAGCCCGACGGCACGTTCGCCGAGGCGGTGGAGCAGCTGGCGGATCCGCTGAACGATCCGCTGCCGGGGCAGCACACCTCACCCTGGTTCCGGACGGAGACCGCACCGGCCGACGACGGTTCGCCGCAGACACCCCAGACACCCCGGGCACCTCAGACGCCCCAGGCGGCGGCTCAGGAGCCTGCGGAGACCCCGGGTGAGTGGTACGACCCGGAGGGGTACCGGCGGGACTGGTACGGGCAGCAGGGGCCTGGGACGGCACCCGCGGCGGGGACGGTCCAGGGGACCGCGGTGATACCCGATCCCATGGCGGGGGTTCCCGGCCCCAGGGCGGAAGAACCCGCCCGGCGGCCTGTGGCGCCCGCCCCGGATCCTGTGCGGCCCGTCGCCGAGGCCCGGGACACCGTGCCGACCGTCTCGGACGCCCCTCCGGTCCTGAGCGACGAGACCGTGGCCCTGCGGACGGCCGATACGCGGAAGGCGGCTCGGCCCGTCGGCCCCGGGGACTCGGAGGCCGAGCCTGACCCGCTGCCGACGGGGGGCAGGGCCGAGCGTCGGCGGGCGGCCAAGGGGCGGGGAAAACGGCGGGGCGAGGCCCGTCCGGCTGTGGAACCCCAGGCCGCGAAGCCCGCGGTTCCGATGTCACGGCTGGAGGCCCGGCGCGCGGCCCGTGCCGCCAAGGACAGCCCGGCGGTCGTGGCCAGCCGGGTCGTCGGCGAGGTGTTCATCACCTTCGGTGTGCTGATGCTCCTGTTCGTCACCTATCAGCTGTGGTGGACCAACATCCGCGCCGACCAGATCGCCGGCCGGGAGACGCACAAGATCCAGGACGACTGGGCGAGCGGCGAGCGCAGCCCGGGCGCCTTCGAGCCCGGCCAGGGCTTCGCGATCATGCACATCCCCAAACTGGACGTGGTCGCGCCGATCGCCGAGGGGATCAGCAAGGAGAAGGTCCTCGACCGCGGCATGGTCGGTCACTACGGCGAGGGCAAGCTGAAGACCGCGATGCCCTCGGCGGAACAGGGGAACTTCGCGGTGGCGGGACACCGCAACACCCACGGTGAGCCCTTCCGGTACATCAACAAGCTGAAGCCGGGCGATCCCATCGTGGTCGAGACGCAGGACGCCTACTACACGTACGAGATGACCAGCATCCTTCCGCAGACGTCTCCGTCGAACGTCGCCGTGATCGACGAAGTGCCCCCGGGCTCCGGATTCACGGGCCCGGGCAGGTACATCACGCTGACGACGTGCACGCCGGAATTCACGAGTACGTACCGAATGATCGTGTGGGGCAAAATGGTCGACGAACGGCCGCGCAGCAAGGGGAAGCCCGACGCGCTCGTCGGCTGACGCGGGCTGGACGACATCACGACAGGGACGGGTGCGGTGGCAGCGAGGACCGAGGACGAAGAGCGCACCGACGAGCCGTCGGCCCCGGTGCGCCGCAGGAGCCGGCATCCGGTCGCGACGGCGGTGAGTGTCTTCGGCGAACTGCTGATCACGGCAGGGCTGGTGCTGGGTCTGTTCGTCGTCTACTCACTGTGGTGGACGAACGTGCTCGCCGACCGCGAGGCCGACAAACAGGGCGACACCGTCCGCGACCGGTGGGCCGGCGGCCCGGGGGAGCTGGACACCAGGGACGGCATCGGCTTCCTCCACGTCCCCGCCATGAAGAACGGCGAGGTGCTGGTCAAGAAGGGCACCGACACCACGACCCTCAACAACGGCATCGCCGGCTACTACACGGACCCCGTGAAGTCGGCGCTCCCGTCGGCGGAGCAGGGCAACTTCGCGCTGGCCGCGCACCGTGACGGTCACGGCGCCAAGTTCCACAACATCGACAAGGTGAAGAAGGGCGACGCGGTCGTCTTCGAGACCAAGGACACCTGGTACGTCTACAAGGTCTTCGCGGAGCTTCCCGAGACGTCGAAGTTCAACGTCGAGGCGATCGCCCCGGTGCCCAAGGGATCGGGTGCGAAGAAGGCCGGCCGCTACATCACGCTGACCACGTGCACGCCGGTCTACACGTCGAAGTACCGCTACATCGTGTGGGGCGAGCTGGTGCGGACCGAGAAGGTGGACAGGGACCGCACGAAGCCGGCGGAGCTGCGGTAGCCGCCACGGACAAAGGACAGGGCCCCGGTCACCGTGGAGGTGACCGGGGCCCTGATTCGTTCGTGGGCGCTACGCGGGTCAGTCGGCCGCCGTGCCGGACGGGCCGCCGAAGATGTTGCCGTCCCCTTCGCCACCGAGGGTGGTGAGGGTGACCGTGGAGCCCTTGGCGACCTGCGAGTTGGCCCCCGGATCGGCCCGCATCACCAGGGCGTTGGGCTTGTCGGGCGAGTTGGGGGCGAGCGCCACCACCAGACCCATGCCTTCGAGCTGGCCCTTGGCGTCCTGGTACCGCTTCCCGACGATGTCACCCGGGATGGTGACCTGCTCGGGCTGCGCCGGTCCCTTGGAGACCTTCAGGACGATCTGGGCGTCCTTGGCCTGCTTGCTCGGGCCTTCCGGCGTCTGGCCGACGACCATGTCCTTCGGCTGCTCCGAGTCGACGTCCTGCCGCTGGATGTTGGTGAATCCGATGGCCCGCAGCTGGGCTTCCGCCTCGGCGTAGGTCCGGGTCAGCGCCGGCAGGTCGAGGAGCTTCTCCTTGGCCACGGTGATCGTGATCTCGGATTCCTTCTCCACCTCGGAGCCGCCCTTGGGGTCCTGCGAGATGACCGTGTCCGGGGTCTTGTCCGACTCCGCCGTCTCCACGTTCACCGTGAAGCCCTTGTCCTCCAGCGCCTTGCGGGCGTTGTCCTCGGACTTCTCCAGGACATCCGGCACCTCGACCTTGGGGGCGCCGGTGGAGACGACGACCGTCACGGTCTCGCCCGTCGCCATCCGTTCGTCGGGGGTCGGGGTCTGGCTGCAGATCTGACCCTTCTCCTGGGCCTCGCAGGGTTCCCTGGAGCCGATCTTCAGCGTGACCTCTGCGTTGTCCGCGAGTCTCTGGGCGTCCTTGACCGTGGAACCGATCATGTTCGGCACGTCGAACTTGTCACCGCCGCCACCGTTGTCGCTGAAGACCACGCGTCCGATGAGGATGGCGCCGATGAGGACGAGAACACCGGCGACGACCAGGAGGATCGTCGAGGTGTTGCTCTTCTTCTGGCGTCGCCGGTCCGGGCGGTCGTCGTAGCCGTAGCCGCCGTCGTCCGGATTGACCGGGGGCAGCATCGACGTCTGGCCGCCCGGGTCGGCCGCGCGAAGGGCGGTGGTGGGCTGGTCGTTGTTGTAGCCGTCGTATCCGCCGTAGCCCGCCGCGCCCATGGCCGCCGTGGCCGCGACCGGCTGGCCGTCGAGACAGGCCTCGATGTCGGCGCGCATCTCGTCGGCCGACTGGTAGCGGTAGTCGGGGTCCTTGGTCAGCGCCTTCAGGACGATGGCGTCCATCTCGGGCGTGATCTCGGGGTCGAAGTTGCTCGGAGGCTGCGGCTCCTCACGCACGTGCTGGTATGCGACCGCGACGGGCGAGTCCCCGACGAAGGGGGGCCGGACCGCGAGCAGCTCGTAGAGCAGGCAGCCCGTGGAGTACAGGTCGGAGCGTGCGTCGACCTGCTCACCCTTCGCCTGCTCCGGGGAGAGGTACTGGGCCGTTCCGATGACCGCCGCGGTCTGGGTCATCGTCATGCCGGAGTCGCCCATGGCGCGGGCGATGCCGAAGTCCATCACCTTGACCTGGCCGGTGCGCGTCAGCATGACGTTCGCCGGCTTGATGTCGCGGTGGACGATCTGGGCGCGGTGGGAGTACTCCAGTGCCTGGAGGATCCCGACCGTCATTTCGAGGGTCCGCTCCGGCAGCAGCTTGCGGCCGGAGTGCAGAAGCTCTCTGAGGGTCGACCCGTCGACGTACTCCATCACGATGTACGGGATGGAGACCCCGTCGACGTAGTCCTCGCCGGTGTCGTAGACGGCGACGATCGCAGGGTGGTTGAGCGAGGCGGCGGACTGGGCTTCACGGCGGAACCGTGCCTGGAAGGACGGGTCGCGGGCGAGATCGGCCCGCAGCGTCTTCACAGCGACGGTGCGGCCGAGCCGGGTGTCGTGGGCGAGGTAGACCTCGGCCATGCCACCACGGCCGAGCACCGAGCCCAGCTCGTACCGGCCGCCGAGGCGACGCGGCTCTTCCATAACTGATCCAGCCCTCTCCGTCAGTCCCGACCGCACCCGTGTGTGGTCCGGCGGTGCGCTGCTCGCGCATACGCTACCGGGCACCCCCGGCGTGATCGGCCCGCACCCGTCAGCTGATATCCGACCGGTATCCCAATGTGCTGGTGTGAACAGAAGTTGTGACGGGTGTCACTACTTTCCGTCGAGTACCGCCTTCATCACGTTCTTGGCGATCGGTGCTGCCAGGCCGCCACCGGAGATGTCGTCCCGGTTGGCGTTGCCGTCCTCGACGACCACGGCCACGGCGACCGGCGAGCCGCTGTCGGTCTTGGCGTACGAGATGAACCAGGCGTACGGCTTCTCGCTGTTGTTGAGGCCGTGCTGAGCGGTACCGGTCTTGCCACCGACGGTGACGCCGTCGATCTGCGCGTTGGTTCCCGTGCCCTCCTTGACCACGGTCTCCATCATCTGCTGCACCTTCTGGGCGTTCTCCGCCGAGAGCGGCTCGCTGAGCTGCTCCTTCTCGTGGGTGTAGATGACGTCCAGGTTCGGGGCCTGGCGCTGGGCGACCATGTACGGCTGCATGAGCTTGCCGTCGTTGGCGATCGCGGAGGCCACCATGGCCATCTGGAGCGGGGTGGCGCGGTTGGACGCCTGGCCGATGCCCGCCATGGCGTTCTGCGGCTTGTTGTCCTCGGGGTAGACACTGGCGTCGGCCCGGACAGGAGTGAAGACTTCCTCGTTGAAGCCGAACTTGCCGGCCTGTTCGATCATCTTCTTGTTGCCGAGGTCGTCGCTCATCTTGCCGAAGACGGTGTTGCAGGAGTAGCGGAGAGCCACCCGCAGCGAGGCGTCCTTGCAGGGGATGTTGCCCTCGTTCTGCAACAGGTTGGTCGACTGCGGGAGCCGCCAGGGCAGCGGGGAGTCGGTCTTCGCGTCGATGTCGGTGTAGAGGCCGTTCTCCAGCGCCGCGGAGGCGGTGACGACCTTGAACGTCGAGCCGGGCGGGTAGGTCTCCCGCAGGGCCCGGTTCAGCATCGGCTTGTCCTTGTCCTCAAGGAGCTTCTGCCGGGCGTCCGAGTCCTTCATCGAGTTGCCAGCGAAGACCGAGGGGTCGTACGAGGGCGTGCTGGCCAGCGCCAGGATGGCGCCGGTCTGCGGGTCGAGCGCGGCGACCGCGCCCTTCTTGTTGCCGAGCCCCTCGAAGGCGGCCTTCTGGGCGGCGCCGTTGAGCGTGGTGACGATGTTGCCGCCGGTCTTCTTCTCACCGGTGAACATCGACAGGGTGCGGTCGAAGAACAGCTGGTCGCTGTTGCCGGTCAGGATGCCGTCCTCGAGGCTCTCCAGCTGTGAGGAGTCGAACGCCTGCGACGAGTAGCCGGTGACGGGGGCCCACATGGGGCCGTTCTTCCAGACGCGCTTGTACCTGAAGTCGCTGTCCGTGGTCTCGACGGAGCCCGTGACGGGCTCGCCGTCCACGATGATGTTGCCGCGCTCGTGGGCGTAGCGCTCGATCTGGACGCGGCGGTTGTGCTCGTTCGCGTTGAGCTCGTCGGCGCGCACGTACTGGATGTAGTTGGTACGGATCAACAGGGCCAGTACGAGGATGCCGCAGAAGATCGCGATCCTGCGGAGCGGCTTGTTCATGGTCGGACCACCTGGGTCATTTCGGCGTCCGGGGACGGTGCGGGAGCAGGGGCTGGACGCCGGGCCGTGTCGCTGATTCTGACCAGGATCCCGATGAGGGCCCAGTTGGCGATGACGGACGAACCACCGGCCGCGAGGAACGGCATGGTCATACCGGTCAGCGGGATGAGCCCCATGACACCGCCGGCGACGACGAAGACCTGGATGGCGAAGGAGCCGGACAGGCCGATGGCCAGGAGCTTGCCGAAGGGATCACGGGCGGCGAGTGCCGTACGGACGCCGCGCTCGACGATCAAGCCGTAGATCAGCAGTACCCCCATCATTCCGGCCAGGCCGAGCTCCTCGCCGACGGTGGCGAGGATGAAGTCGGAGTTGGCGGCGAAGCCGATCAGGTCGGAGTTGCCCTGGCCGAGGCCGGTGCCGAGGGTGCCTCCGGAACCGAAGGCCATCAGGGACTTGGCCATCTGCTCGCTGGCGGCCAGCTTTCCCCACCCGGCGAACGGATCGAGCCAGGCGGTGACACGGTCCTGGACGTGCGGCTCGAAGGTGGCCACACCGACCGCGCCGGCCCCCGACATCAGCAGGCCGAAGACGATCCAGCTGGTGCGCTCGGTGGCGACGTACAGCATGACGACGAACATGCCGAAGAACAGGAGCGAGGATCCGAGGTCGGTCTCGAAGACCAGGATCAGGATCGAGAAGGCCCAGACCATGAGGATGGGGCCCAGGTCACGCCCACGGGGCAGATAGAGCCCCATGAAGCGTCGGCTGGCCAGGGCGAGGGCGTCTCGCTTGACCATCAGATAGCCGGCGAAGAACACCGCGATGATGATCTTCGCGAACTCTCCGGGCTGGATCGTGCCGACGCCGGGAATCTTGATCCAGATCTTGGCGCCGTTCACCGCCGGGAAGAACATGGGAAGGATCAGCAGGACCAGCGCGACCAGCATGGAAATGTAGGTGTAGCGCTGCAGGATGCGGTGGTCCTTGAGGGCGATCAGGACGCCGACCAGCAGGGCCACGCCCACGGCCGAGAACATCAGCTGCTTGGAGGCCGCGGCCACGAAGTTGTCGGTGGCCTGGAACCGCTCCGACTGGTCAAGGCGCCAGATGAAGGCCAGGCCCAGCCCGTTCAGCAGCGTCGCCAGCGGCAGGAGCAGCGGGTCCGCGTACGGGGCGAATCTCCGTACCGCGAGATGTGCCACACCGCCGAGCAGCGCGAGGCCCAGGCCGTAGCCGAGCATGCCTGCGGGCAGTTCGCCGTGTAGGGCGAGGCCCACGTTGGCGTACGCGAACACCGAGATCAGGACGGCGAAGGCGACCAGAACCAGTTCGGTGTTGCGGCGGCTCGGCGCGTCGATCGCGCCGATGGTGGTCGTGTTGGTGACAACGCTCATGTGCTGAAGGCCCCCTACGGCTTACTGCTTACCGCACTGCAGGGCCAGCTTCTTCTCTTCCTCCGAGAGGCTGGGGCCGGGAGTGGGAGTCGCGGTCTTGGTCCCCTTGGCGGGAGACGTGGCGGAAGTGCTGTCGGAGGCGGTGCCGGTCTCGCCCTTGTCCTTGGCGGCGTTGGTGTCGGCCTCGGCCGCCCGGCGCTGCGCGTCCTTCTTGCAGGCGGAGGCCTGTGCTTCGAGCTCGCCGAGCTTCTTGTGGGCGTCGGTGATGCTGCCCTGAGAGATCGTCGCCTCGACCTTCTTGCGCCAGTACGGCGGAAGGTACTTGAGTTCGATCTTGGTGTCCTCCTCGACCTTCGAGAGGGACACCCAGCCGAGGTCCTGGCTGATTCCGCGGTACAGCGCCACGTTGTCGTCCTTCGTACCCACGTAGAACTGCGTCTGGGTCCAGCGGTAGCCGCCGTAGACGCCACCGCCGATCACGGCCAGTGCGAGCACGATGTAGAACGAACGCTTCAGCCACCTGCGGCGGCCTCGGGGCTTGACGAAGTCCTCGTCGGTGTACGCGTCGAAGGCGCCGTCCGGACCGGAGCCGTAGCCCATGTCGTCGCCGCTGCCGGGAGGACCGAAGCCTCCGGTCTGCGGCGGCACGGGACGGCCGAGGCCGGCCGCGCGGCCCGCGGGCGTCTCCATGGCCCGGCCGTCGTTCGCCTGGGCGGCCTGGTTCTCGGCGACCGCCCCGACGATGACCGGGGTGTCGTTGAGCTGCCCGGCCAGGGTGTCGTTGCTGTCGACGTCCAGGACGTCGGCGACGATGCAGGTGATGTTGTCAGGGCCTCCGCCGCGCAGGGCGAGCTGGATGAGGTCCTGGATGGTCTCCTGCGGGCCCTGGTAGCTGGCCAGGGTCTCTTCCATCGTCTGGTGGGAGACGACGCCGGAGAGTCCGTCCGAGCAGATCAGATAGCGGTCACCGGCGCGGACCTCCCGGACGGAGAGGTCGGGCTCCACGTGGTCGCCACTGCCCAGGGCCCGCATCAGCAGGGAGCGCTGCGGGTGGGTGGTGGCTTCCTCCTCGGTGATCCTGCCCTCGTCGACGAGACGCTGCACCCAGGTGTGGTCCTGGGTGATCTGCGTCAGGACGCCGTCGCGCAGGAGGTACGCACGGGAGTCACCGACGTGGACGAGGCCGAGGCGCTGACCGGTCCAGAGCAGGGCGGTGAGCGTGGTGCCCATGCCCTCCAGCTGGGGGTCCTCCTCGACCATGACGCGCAGCTGGTCGTTGGCCCGCTGGACCGCCGTACCGAGCGAGGTGAGGATGTCGGAGCCGGGCACGTCGTCGTCGAGCTGGACGAGCGTGGAGATCACCTCGGAGCTGGCGACCTCTCCGGCCGCCTGGCCGCCCATGCCGTCGGCGATGGCGAGAAGGCGGGGTCCGGCGTAACCGGAGTCCTCGTTGCCTTCACGGATCATGCCCTTGTGCGATCCGGCGGCGAAGCGCAGGGACAAGCTCATGCGCACCTCGCCCGTCGGTTCGGGGTACAGCCGGTCTCGAGCCACACTGCCCACCCTCCGGTCGGGAGCCGGGCAGGGTCCGTGGTCAGGACCGCCGCGGCTCGCTCGCTCCGCTCGCTCATTGTCGTACTACTTCCGCAGCTCGATGACGGTCTTGCCGATGCGGATCGGCGCGCCCAGCGGAACAGGTGTCGGGGTGGTGAGCCGGGTCCGGTCGAGATAGGTGCCGTTGGTGGACCCGAGATCCTCGACGATCCACTGGCCGTCACGGTCCGGGTAGATCCTGGCATGCCTGCTGGACGCGTAGTCGTCGTCCAGCACGATCGTTGAATCGTGCGCCCGGCCCAGGGTGATGGTCTGGCCCTGGAGCGCGACCGTGGTGCCGGTGAGAGTGCCTTCGGAGACGACCAGCTTGGTGGGTGCCCCGCGGCGCTGGCGCCCGGACTGCTGGCGCTGCTGAGGCGGTGCTGCTTGTTGTTGTTGGCGCCCCTGCTGGGGGCGGGTGTCACCGGCAGTGCGGCGTGAGCCGCGCTGTGTGACACGCGTACCGAACAGGTCGCTGCGAATGACCTGTACGGCCACGATTACGAATAGCCACAGAACAGCCAGGAAACCTAGCCGCATGACCGTCAGGGTCAGCTCTGACATTGCCCCCGCTTCACCCTTCGGCTTGCCGGTAAACGATGGTGGTGCTGCCCACGACGATCCGCGAGCCGTCGCGGAGCGTAGCGCGGGTGGTGTGCTGCCCGTCTACCACGATGCCGTTGGTAGACCCGAGATCCTGGATCGTCGAGGGCGTTCCGGTCCGGATCTCACAGTGCCGGCGGGATACGCCGGGGTCGTCGATCCGCACGTCGGCGTCGGTGCTTCGTCCCATCACCAACGTCGGGCGGGAGATCTGATGGCGGGTGCCGTTGATCTCGATCCAGCGCCGTACCTGCGCGTCCGGCGCGGAGCCGGACGCGGCCGGCTGGCGCCAGTCGCTGGAAGGGCCTCCGGAGCGCCCGGCACCCGGCGGGGCCGGGGGCATGGGCGGGGCGGAAGCCGGCGGGTAGCCGTAGCCGCCCTGCCCCTGAGGGGCGGAGGGGCGGTTCGGCTGGGCCTGGGGGGCGGGGCCGCTCTGCTGGCCCTGCTGTGACGAACTCGACGCCAAGGTCCGGCTGCGTACGCGGTAGAGACCCGTGTCCAGGTCGTCGGCCTTCTCCAGGTGGACCTTGATCGGTCCCATGAAGGTGTACCGCTGCTGCTTGGCGTAGTCGCGTACGAGGCCGGCCAACTCGTCGCCGAGCTGTCCGGAGTACGGGCTGAGCCGCTCGTAGTCAGGCGTGCTGAGCTCGACGATGAAGTCGTTGGGCACGACTGTTCGCTCGCGGTTCCAGATCGTCGCGTTGTTGTCGCACTCGCGCTGGAGGGCTCCCGCGATCTCGACCGGCTGCACCTCGGACTTGAAGACCTTGGCGAAGGTGCCATTGACCAGACCTTCGAGACGCTGCTCGAAACGCTTCATGACTCCCATGGGGCACCTCCTCCGGTGTCGTCGTCCCTGTACTGCTTACTGATCGTATCCACGCGTGGGGAAATCGGCTGGTTCCCCTTGTCTGCACAGTGGATGAGTGTCACCTCTCACACGGATCGTAGAGGTGGTCTCCTGACAGTGTCCCGCACTCCGGGTGCACTCAGGAGGAGTGGGGCCGGGCTTCCCGCGTTCCCGGTTCCCCTCGTGGGTCCGGCGAAACAACGGATGTGAATCCACCCTGTCCAGCGTGCTAATCTTCCGTTGTCGCAAGGCGCTCGCACCACACGGTGGGAGAGCCCGAAAACACCACTCATGCGCGAGTGGCGGAACGGCAGACGCGCTGGCTTCAGGTGCCAGTGTCCTTAGGGACGTGGGGGTTCAAATCCCCCCTCGCGCACAACAGGGCAGTCGGTTGAGACTGTCGGGTTGGTTCGACAGAACCCCCGCACCGGAGAGATCCGGTGCGGGGGTTCTTCGTTGTGTGGATCTTTCCCGGCGGCCGGTGCGGGGCGATCCCTCGGGGGCACTCGCGGTACCCGCTGTCGGCCTCGGGGAGTCCTGCCGGACATGGCGGTCGATCGGCGTGGGCGTGGGCGTGGCGTGCTCTGTGATGAAGCACGCACCTCGGGTGGAGCCACTCCGGAGGGTGTTGTTTCACGTGAAACGTCGGATCCGCACCGAAGGGCCGGTTCGTGCGGCCGTTCGTAACGGGTAGTCAGGCTGCGAGGCGCGCCGCGAGGACCTTGGCCTTCTCCGTCGCGTCGGCGAGAGCCTGTGTACGGGACGCGTCGGCGAGAGGGATGAGCTCGGCCATTTCTGGCTTCGTGTGGGCCAGCGTCAGCTCCGGGACGATGAAGTCGACCTCGGCGCCGAGCATGCCCGTGAGCACCTTCTCCAGGTAGTTCTGGACGAACTCGAATTCCTCGCGCGGGGTGCCGGGGGCGTACGAACCGCCGCGACTGGCCACGACGGTGATGGGGGTGCCGGCGACGGGTCCGTCCGGTCCCGCGTTGTGGCCGACGATGATCACGTGGTCCAGCCACGCCTTCAGCGTGGACGGGATGGAGAAGTTGTACATGGGTGCGCCGATGATGACGGCGTCCGCGGTAGCCAGTTCCGCGGCCAGCTTTCCGCGCAGCGAGTCGTCGGCGCCGGCGACCACCGCAGAGGCATCCAGGTGGGGCAGGGGGTCTGCGGCGAGGTCGCGGTACACGACCTCGCCGTCGGGGTGCTGCTCACGCCAGGTCGCGACGAAGGTGGCGGTGACCTCGCGGGACGTGGAGCCCTGCGGGAAGGCGGCGGAGTCGATGTGGAGGAGCGTGGCCATGAGGATCTCCGTGGGAGTCGAGTGGGCGGCGCTGCACGTGCTCACGAGGGCAGGCCGGAGCGACGGGAAAGCAGGGCGTGGTTTTATCGTACGTACCTATTGATAACATAGTCACTTACTTTTAGTAAGTCGCCAACGCTGACGCAGTAGTCTGAGGGCATGGCGGATCACAGCGAGCAGACCTGTCGGCGGGTGGATGTGGGCATCACTCGCGTCTTCGAGCTGTTCGGGAAGCGCTGGACCGGCCCGATCGTCTCCGTGCTGATGCAGCAGCCGGTGCACTTCGCGGATCTGCGCCGGGCGATTCCGGGCATCAGCGAGCGCATGCTGTCGGACCGGCTGTCCGAGCTGGGCGCGGCCGGTCTTGTGGTGCGCGAGGTCGACGAAGGGCCCCCGCTGCGGGTCGCGTACCGGTTGACGGATGCCGGTGCCGCCATGGGGCCCGCGCTCAAGGAGCTCGGGAAGTGGGCGGACACGTATCTGGCGGAGTCGGGAGGCTGCTGACCCCTCCGCCGGGTGTGCCGACGGTGCGGATGGTGCTCTCCGGGTCCTCGGGAGCCGGTGCGGGGCGGTCGTCTAGCGGGGTGGGGCATCCTCGCCGGTCGCGTTGTAGCGCAACAGGTAGTCCGCGAACTGCTCGAGATCGTCCGACGTCCACGCGGCGAGCCGCTCGCGGTAGGCGGCGCGACGGCTGGCCTGGGTCGAGGCGAGGGCCTCGACTCCGGCGGTCGTGGGGTGCAGTACCTGAATGCGCTGGTCGTCCGGGTCCGGGTGCCGTTCGACCAGGCCCAGCTTCTCCAGTGCCGCGACCTGCCGGCTGACCGTCGACTTGTCCAGCATGTAGTGCGTGGCCAGATCGGTCGCACGGCAGCCGTGCCGGTGGTCGATGTGGGCGAGCAGTGTGTACGAGACCAGCGGCAGGTCCGGGTGGAGCCGTGCCGCAGCCGACCGTGCGCGGCGTGCGAACGCGGTCAGCTCGCGCTGGATGACATCCAGCGACTCCTCGCGTCCCCCGGGGTTGTCCGCCACGTGAATCACCTTCTCGAGATTTTAGTTGTATGCTACAACGAGTCTAAGGGTTGTAGAAGCCAACTATTGGAGGAACGGTCCGATGTCCACTGGCCCGAGCTCCGCCTCCGGCTCCACCGCCGGTGCGCTGCGTCATGTGCTCAGTCATCTCGTCACGCCGCTGCTGATGTGTATCGGCATGGGGCTTGCCTATCTGGGCGCCTTCCACGCCCCGGAGCCGCACGACCTGCGGGTGGACGTCGTCGGCTCGGGGGCAAGCGCGCAGGTGCTTGCGCAGACCTTGCAGGACAAGGGTGACGGCGCGTTGAGTGTGCGTACCGTAGCCGACCGCGACATCGCGGTGAACCACCTGAAGACGCAGCAGAGCTACGGCGCCTACGTTCCGGGCGGCAGCCCCGAACTGCTCGTGGCCACCGCGTCGTCGGACACCAGCGCGACGGTGGTGCAGAAGGTCTTCACCGAGGTCGCAGCCGGGCAGGGCTCGCCGTTGCAGGTGACGGACGTGTCACCCACGGCGGGCGGGGATCCGACCGGACAGGGGATCTTCTTCCTGCTGGTGGCGGTCAGTATCGGGTCCTACGCTTCGGTCGCGGTGATCGGTGGTGCGGGTGCGGTGCTGCCCCTGCGGATCAGGGCTGCGCTGGCCATCGGCACCTCGTTCCTGGTCAGTCTGATCGGAGCCGCGTTCGCGGGACCGGTGTTCGGCCTGGTGGACCACGGCCTCGGCGGGCTCTGGGCCATGGCATGGCTCTATTCCGCGGGGATCCTGCTGATCGGGGTCGGGCTGCACACCTTCCTCAAGCGGTGGACCACGCTCGGCGTGATGCTGCTCTTCGTCATGCTCAACTTCACGAGTTCCGGGGGCATCTTCCGGCCGGAGCTCCAGCCCGGCTTCTTCGGATCCCTGCACTCCTTCTGGAACGGTGCAGGCTTCGTCGAGGGAGTCCGCAGCCACGTGTACTTCGGTGGGCACGCGCTGGGCGGTCACCTGCTGGTGCTGGCGCTGTGGTTCGTGGCCGGCGTGGTCGTCATGGGAGTGGCGGGTACGGCCGAGGCGAAGCGGCGCCGCGAGGTCGCGGCGCGTGCGAGTGAGGCAGCCGCCGTTGTGCGGACGTCCGTCGGCGTCGAGGAGGAGATGGAAGAGGCCGTCGGGGTGTGAGGCGGCGAGGTGCCCTGGCTCGCGGTGGTCGTCGGCGGTGCGGTCGGGTTCGCGGTGGGTGCGCGGTGCGGTCCGGGCTCGCGGTGGTGGTCGGCGCTGCTGTGGCCTCCGTGGTCCGTCGCACACACGCAGGGGCCGGACGACGGGACGGCCGAGCATGGACGAGCCGTTCGGGATTCGGGCGTCGAAGTGGTTGTCCACAGTGCCGCTCCCAAGTTGTCCACAGGGGAGGACGGTTGTCGCGGACCGGCTGTACCGTCGTCCGCAGTTGATGTTGACCGGGCAGGACGGCTGAACGAGGGCGGGGGAGGCGGCGCTCCATGGGCGAAGTCGAGGCGACGGTGCCGGCACAGTCGGCGGTGGGGGACGGACGCATTCCCGTCGTTCCCGGTTTCGCGCGCCGCGTGGCCGGAGGGGTGCGCCCGGCGGGAGCCGGAGCGGTGTCCCCGAAGTCGGCCGGCAAGGCGCTGAGGCTCAAGGTGCCCCGCTCCGCCCACAGTTCCCTCGACCTGCCCGCAGGAAGGCCGGACGCGGTGCAGGCCGTCGAGGAATCGAACCGGGGCCGGGTGCCGGGCCTGACGCCCATACGGGTGGGGCGGATGGCGGCAACGCCGTTCGCGTTCCTGCGCGGCTCGGCCGGTCTGATGGCACACGACCTGATGGGCACGCCCGTGACGGGAGTGGGTGCCCAGCTCTGCGGTGACGCGCACGCGGCCAACTTCGGTCTGTACGGCGATGCGCGCGGCAATCTGGTCATCGATCTCAACGACTTCGACGAAACCGTCTTCGGACCGTGGGAGTGGGATCTCAAGCGGCTCGCCACATCGCTGGTGCTCGCGGGCCGGGAGGCAGGGGCGGACGAGGACACCTGCCGCCGTGGCGCGTACGACACGGTCGGCGCGTACCGGCGCACGATGCGGCTGCTGGCCGGGCTGCCCGCACTCGACGCGTGGAACGCCATCGCGGACGAGGAGCTCGTCTCCCACACGGACGCACGGGACCTGCTGGGGACCCTGGAGCGGGTCTCCGCCAAGGCGCGGAACAACACGAGTGCCCGCTTCGCCGCACGCTCCACCGAGGAGTGCGAGGACGGAGGCCGTCGCTTCGTCGACGCGCGGCCCGTCCTGCGCCGGGTGCCGGACGCGGAGGCCGCGGCTGTCGCGTCGGGCCTCGAGGACTATCTCGGGACGCTCTCGGAGGACAGGGTCCCGCTGCTCGCCCGCTATGCGATCCATGATGTGGCGTTCCGGGTGGTCGGCACGGGAAGTGTGGGGACGCGGTCCTACGTGGTGCTGTTGCTCGATCACCGTGGCGAGCCGCTGGTCCTCCAGGTGAAGGAAGCCCGTCCTTCGGCGCTCACGCCCTACCTCCCTCAGGTCGGCTTCGAGGTGCCGGACGTGGTGCACGAGGGACGCCGGGTGGTGCTCGGCCAGAAGCGGATGCAGGTGGTCAGCGACATACTCCTCGGCTGGGCCGAGGTGGACGGCAGGCCGTACCAGGTACGCCAGTTCAGGAATCGCAAGGGCAGCGTGGATCCCGCCGCCCTGGCCGCGGACCTGGTGGACGACTACGGGCGGATGACCGGGGCGTTGCTGGCCCGGGCCCATGCGCACAGCGCCGATCCCCGGCTGCTGTCGGGTTACTGCGGGAAGAACGCCGAGCTGGACACCGCGGTGGCCGACTTCGCCGTGACGTACGCGGACCGTACGGAGGCCGACCACGCGCAGCTCGTCAAGGGTGTCCGATCCGGGCGAATAGCCGCAGAGCTCGGCGTCTGAGCGGTTCGGGCGGTCACCAGGTGTCTTCGCGGCCCGGGCGGTGGCCATACGCTGGACGGGTGACCCACGAAGCCGCCGGGGTGCCGACCACCCGGAATGACGAAGACCGCCAGGACCCGGAGCGGCAGGACGAGCCCCGGCGCACCCAGGACGAGCCGCTGAGCGACGTGCGGCCGGATGCGGACGACGCGCCGCAGGCGGGTGCCGCCGCCGGTGAAGCGGAGCGTGATCCGGCCGCTTCCACGAGCGGTCAGGTGGGCGACGACGCGGCGGCGGGCGGGGCCGGTGCTCCTCGGCCCGAGGAGCGGCTCGCCAAGGCCGTGAGGGTGGCCGAGCAGGCGCTGATCGAGTTCGAGATCGCGGTGGAGACCTTCCGGGTCGAGGTGGAGAACTTCTCCCGGCTGCACCACCAGAAGCTCGGCCCGATGTACGCCCGCCTGGACGAGCTCGATGCGCAGATCGCGGAGGCGCGGGCCGCGAGGACCGGCGACCCGGAGGATCTCCGCAAGGCCCAGGAGGCACGGGCGATCGTCATGCCGATGCCTGGAGTGGACGAGCTCTTCCACGACTGGATGGACTCGGACGGTCTCTCGCCCGAGGCGTCCGCCATGCTCACCGAGCAGCCCGTCAGGCCGCCCAAGCGGGTCAGGCCCGGCGAGGAGGCACGCAAGCTCTACCGCGAGCTGGCCCGTCAGGCCCACCCGGATCTGGCACCCGACGAGACGGAGCGGACACGGCGGGACGAGTTCATCGCCCGTGTCAACGCGGCGTACGGACGAGGCGACGTGGCGTTGCTCAAGGAGCTGGCCGCCGAGTGGGCGGCGGGACCCGTGACGCCGGAGCTGCGTCTCAGCGAGAGCGAGGAGCTCTACGCGCGGCTGGAATGGCTCAGCCGCCGCAAGGAACTGCTGACGGTCCTGGCCCAGGAGCTGGAGGAGAGCGCGATCGGCTCGATGCTGCGGATGGCACCGGACGACCCCGACCGGCTGCTGGACGACATCGGCGAGAAGCTCCTGGCCGATGTGGCCCGGCGCGAGGACGAGCTGGCAGGGCTGGTGCAGTAGCGTTCCGGATGACTCTGGCGCGTACGTACGAGAGAAGGCATACCCATGAATTTCGCTCCGCTGCCCTCGGTGGACGTCGCGGCGGTCCCGTCGGACGGCTTCGTGCTGGACGTCCGGGAGGACGACGAGTGGGCGGCCGGGCATGTCGAGGGTGCGCTGCACATCCCCATGAGTGACTTCGTGGGCCGCTTCGGCGAGCTGACCGAGGCGGCCGACGACGGTCGGCGTGTGCACGTGATGTGCCGGGTCGGGGGCCGGTCCGCCCAGGTCACCCAGTACCTCGTGCAGCAGGGTATCGACGCGGTGAACATCGACGGCGGCATGCTGGCATGGGACGGCGCCGGGCGCCCGATGGTCGCGGACAACGGAAGCTCGGCCTTCGTGCTCTGACGGCTTCCACGGGCCGGTCTCTCCTAGGCGCCCCCGGCATCGCCTCGGGCCGCTCCCGGGAGCAGACCGGATTCCCGCGGGCTGATCCAGCTCCCGCGGGCTGATCCAGCTCCCGCGGGCTGATCCAGCTCCCGCAGGCTGATCCAGCTCCTGCAGGCGGATCCAGCTCCTGCGGGCTGAGGGCAGCGGGCGGACCCGGACCCGGTCGACGCAGGACGAGAGTGGTCGCCCCGGGCGCCCGGGGCGACGAGACCCGGGGCTCCTCGGGTGGGCCCTGAGCGGGCTGTCGGCGTCCCGTCAGCGGTCGAAGTCGACTTCGACTTCCGGGGTGACGGGGTGCGACTGGCAGGCCAGTACGAAGCCGGCCTCGGTCTCCTCCGGTTCCAGGGCGTAATTGCGGTCCATCCGCACCTCGCCCGAGACCAGGAAGGCACGGCAGGTCCCGCACACTCCCCCCTTGCAGGCATACGGGGCGTCCGAGCGGCTCCGCAGCACCGTGTCCAGCAGCGATTCGCCGTTCTGGACCGGCCAACTGCCCGCCCGCCCGTCGAGCGTCGCGGTGAGGGTGCTCTCCGACGGCACGGCCACCCGGGCGGCCGTCGTCGGAGCCGTCCCCTCGTCGGCGACGTGGAAGATCTCCTGATGGATGCGTGACCGGTCGGCGCCGAGCGAGCGCAGCGCGCTCTCCGCTCCTCGGACCAGGCCGAGCGGGCCGCACAGGAACCAGCCGTCCACATCGGGCACCGACAGCAGGGCGGGCAGCAAGGCGGTGAGCCGCTCGCGGTCCAGCCGGCCCGAGGGAAGCCCGGCGGCCTGCTCCTCGCGCGACAGCGCGGTCACCAGCTGGAAGCGGTCCGGGTAGCGGTCCTTGAGCTCCGCCACCTCGTCGAGGAACATCGTCGAGGCGGCGGAACGGTCGCTGCGGATCAGGCAGAAACGCGCCGACGGCTCCCGCGCCAGCAACGTCGCCGCCATCGACAGCACCGGTGTGATGCCGCTGCCGCCGACGATCGCGGCGAAGTGGCCCGGGCGCGGATCGAGGAGGAAGCGGCCCATCGGAGCCATCGCCTCCACCTGGTCCCCCACCGCCAGCTCCTTGAGGGCGTACGTCGAGAACGCGCCGCCGTCGACCATGCGGATGCCCACCCGGAGCACGGTATCGCCCGGCTGCTCGGTGGCAGGCGCGCAGATCGAGTACGACCGCCGGATCTCCTCGCCGTCGGCCCGGTAGCGCACATTCAGGTGCTGCCCGGGAGTGTGGCGGAAGGTCTCGCGCAGTTCCGGCGGCACGGCGAAGGTGACGGCCACGGCATCGTCCGTGATCCGTTCGATCGCGCTGACCCGGAGCGGATGGAACATCTACAACTCCTTGAAGTGATCGAACGGTTCGCGGCACGCCACACAGCGGCGCAGTGCCTTGCACGCCGTGGAGGAGAAGCGGCTCAGCAGTTCCGTGTCCGTGGAACCGCAGTGCGGACAGCGCACGGACAGCGTCAAGGGCACCGGGCCGCCCGGCCCGCTGCCGGGCCGTGGCGGCGCTATGCCGAACTCCTCGAGCTTGCGACGGCCTTCGTCGCTGATGTCGTCCGTCGACCAGGCCGGTGCGAGGACCGTGACCACGGACACCTCCGCCACGCCGTGGGCGTGCAGCACACGCTCGATGTCGTGGGACATGGCTTCGATGGCGGGGCAGCCGGTGTACGTCGGGGTGAGACGCACGGTGACCTTGTCCGGCCCGTCCACCCGCACACCGCGGAGGACGCCGAGCTCGTCCAGCGTCAGGACCGGGAGCTCGGGATCGGGCACGGAGCCCGCCAGCCGGTGGAGCTCCGCCTCCAGGGGGGTCTCGGTGGTCACCATGACGCCCCCGGGTGGCTGCGGTGCAGATGCTGCATCTCGGCGAGCATCCGCCCGAACGGCTCCGTGTGGAGCCCTTGCCGACCGGCGCCGGCCGCCCACGCGCCGGACTGCGGCCCCGAGGGGAGAGCCAGGGTGGCACGCTCCACCACGGAGGCGACGGCGGCCAGCCAGGAGTCGCGCAGGGCGTGGAAGTCGACGTCGACCCCCTCGACGGGCTCGAACAGTTCGCCGGTGAACCGCCACAGCGCGTCCAGGGCGAGCTGCATGCGCTCATGGCTCTCAGCGGTACCGTCGCCGAGGCGCAGGACCCATTGCTCCGCGTGGTCGCGGTGGTAGGCGACCTCCTTGACGGCCTTGGCGGCGAGATCCGTGAACTCTCCTTCTCCAGCGGCCAGCTCCGCGTACAGCAGGTGCTGGTAGACGGAGAAATAGAGCTGCCGGGCGATGGTGTGGGCGAAGTCGCCGTTCGGCTGTTCCACGAGCTGGACGTTGCGGAAGGCCCGCTCCTCACGGAGGTAGGCCAGCTCGTCCTCGTCCCCCACGAAGGAGAGGAGCATCCTGGCCTGTCCCAGCAGATCCAGCGCGATGTTGGCCAGGGCGACCTCCTCCTCCAGGACCGGGGCGTGGCCCGCCCACTCCCCCAGGCGGTGCGAGAGCACCAGCGCGTCGTCGCCGAGAGCGAGGGCGGCCGTCACAGGTGCTTCACCCCTTCCGGGATCTCGTAGAACGTGGGGTGGCGGTAGGGCTTGTCCCCGGCGGGTTCGAAGAAGGAGTCCTTCTCGTCCGGCGATGACGCGGTGATCGCGGTCGAGGGAACGACCCAGAGCGAGACGCCTTCCGATCGGCGTGTGTACAGATCGCGGGCGTTGCGCAGGGCCATCTCGGCGTCCGGTGCGTGCAGGCTGCCCGCGTGGGTGTGGGAAAGCCCGCGCCGGGAGCGCACGAACACCTCCCACAGGGGCCAGTCGGTCGGGCTGCTCATGCGGTCGCCTCCACGGGCTGGGCGGCCGGTCCGGTCGTGCCGGGACGTGCCGCGTGCTTGTCTGCGTAGGCCGCTGCCGCGTCGCGGACCCAGGCACCCTCTTCGTGGGCCGTACGCCGCTGGCTGAGCCGTTGTTCGTTGCAGGGGCCGTTGCCCTTGAGGACCTCCTGGAACTCCGTCCAGTCGATCGCTCCGAAGTCGTGCCGGCCGAGCTCCTCGTTCCACCGGATGTCGGGGTCGGGGAGGCTGAGACCCAGCGCCTGCGCCTGGGGGACGCAGATGTCCACGAACCGGCGGCGCAGCTCGTCGTTGGAGTGCCGTTTGATCTTCCAGGCCATCGACTGCTCCGAGTGCGCCGAGGAGTCGTCGGGCGGACCGAACATCATCAGGGACGGCCACCACCAGCGGTTCACCGCGTCCTGTGCCATTTCGTGCTGGGCGGGGGTGCCCCGGCTGAGGGCGAGCAGCAGCTCGTACCCCTGGCGCTGATGGAAGGACTCCTCCTTGCAGATCCGGACCATCGCCCGGGCGTACGGGCCGTAGGAGCAGCGGCAGAGCGGCACCTGGTTGGTGATCGCGGCGCCGTCCACCAGCCAGCCGATCGCGCCGACGTCGGCCCAGGTCAGGGTGGGGTAGTTGAAGATCGAGGAATAGCGCTGCCGGCCTGCGTGCAGTTTGTCGAGCAGCTCCTCGCGGCTGGTCCCCAGCGTCTCCGCCGCGCTGTACAGGTAGAGGCCGTGACCGGCCTCGTCCTGCACCTTCGCCATCAGGATCGCCTTGCGCCGCAGGGAGGGGGCGCGCGAGATCCAGTTGGCCTCGGGCTGCATGCCGATGATCTCGGAGTGGGCGTGCTGGGCCATCTGGCGGACCAGAGAGGCCCGGTACGCCTCGGGCATCCAGTCGCGCGGCTCGATCCGGTCGTCGGCGGCCACCGTGGCGTCGAACGCCGCCAGGCGCTCCGCGTCCGTCGCGTCCGCCCTGCCAGCCATCCCCTGCGTCGTCTGGTCCGCAGTCACTGCCGCCATCCCGGGCTCCCTACCGACCGATCGTTCGGTTCATTGACTTCAATGGTGGGTCGGAGGCCCGTAGGGTGTCAACCCTGTGGATAACTGAGTGGTGATCGACGGCGATCGGGGCGGGATGGAAGCGGACCACGGTGGGGGCACCGGAAACGAGAAGAAGCTCCCCTGGCCCGGGGTGAAGAGCCCTCCACCGACGGACCGGAACGCGGAGGCCGCATCCGAGGCGCTACCGGGGGGCGGGGCGGACGCCCTTCGGGGGCCGGTCGCCGCGGCGCCTCCCCCGGACGCCGCCTCCACGCCCGTACGCCCACCCGTGCCCGGGGCCGACGGACGCGGTCAGGGCGCAGGTATGGCCGCGTTGTCACTTCCGTACCAGGTCGTCGCGGCGTTGGCGCTGTCCGTCGTGGGAGTGGTGGCCTGCACCCACATCGCCATGATCTTTCTGCACGTCGCGCCCTCCAACACGCTGACGAAGCAGCACGGCGAGGTGGTCGACCGCTGGGTCTACCCCGAGTTCGAGCAGAACTGGAAGCTGTTCGCCCCCAACCCGCTCCAGCAGAACATCTCCGTACACGTACGGGCCGACGTGGCCGACAACGGCGCCGACGGCAGCAGAGTCACACCCTGGATGAACCTTTCGCGGGACGACGGCGAGGCGATACGCGGCAACCTCCTCCCCAGCCACGTCGACCAGAACGAGCTGCGCCGTGCCTGGGACTTCTACAGCGGGTCCCACGACAGCGAGAACCGCCCCAACGGGCTGCGCGGAGAGCTGTCCGAGCGCTACATCCGCCGCATCGTCATGCTGCGCCTCGACGAGCACGGCTACGGCGGAACGGTCGAGCGCATCCAGGTGCGGTCCGTGGTGCGCTCCGTCGGGGCTCCGCCCTGGAGCGACGAGAAGATCAGCACCCAGCCCGAGTACCGGGAGCTCCCGTGGTGGACCGTCAACCCGTCCGACCTCCGTACGGCGGACGATCCGGTGTCGCAGGCCGGGCAGGCGGAGAAATGAGCGCCTCCACCCCGGGCCGTGACGGTGCGGCGGCCCTCGGCCTCTCGCTCGCCCGGGCCGTCCAGCGCGTCACGGCTTCCCCCCTCGGCGCCTACCAGAGCGCCGTCGTCCGGATCGGTGTCTCAGCCACCTACCTGCTGTTCCTGCTGCGCGAGCTGCCCCACCGACACGAGCTGTACGGCCCCGACGGTCCGTGGGGCTGGGACATGGCGCACCGGCTCATCAGCAACAACGGCTCCTTCACCGTCCTGATGTGGTCGGACAGCACGCTCTGGTTCGAGACCGTGTACGCGCTCACGCTGGTGTCGGCCGCGCTGCTGATGATCGGCTGGCGTACCCGGTTCTCGTCCGTGCTGTTCATGGCCGGGGTGCTCTCCCTGCAGAACCGCAGCATCTTCATGGGCGACGGCGGCGACAACGTCATCCACCTGATGGCGATCTATCTGGTGGTGACGCGCTGTGCGCGGGTCTGGTCCCTGGACGCGCGTCGCGCGGCCCGGGACGCCACGCGCTCCGCGGAAGGGCGCGGACCCGCCCGTGACGTCGCGGGACCGGCCCTGTGGGCGGTGCTCGGCTGCGTCCTGCTGCCCGCCACCATCATGGTCGGATTCGGCGGCACCTGGTGGCTGCCGTCGCTCATGTGGCTGCTCTGGGTGGGCAACGGTGCCTGGTGGGCGCTGAACCGTTACGCGCCGGGCCATGAGCTGCGAGCGCTGTGCGACGTCCTGGCCAACCTCGCCCACAATGCCGCGCTCGCCGTGATCATGGCTGAGGTCTGCCTGATCTACGCGACGGCCGGCTGGTACAAGATCCAGGGCTCCCGCTGGCAGGACGGCACCGCGATCTACTACCCGCTCAAGCTGGACTACTTCGCACCGTGGCCCGAGCTCTCCGGGCTCGTCGCGTCCAGTGCCCTGGCCGTCATGGTGGTCACGTACCTCACGGTCATCGCGCAGGTCGCCTTCCCCTTCACGCTGTTCAACCGACGGGTCAAGAACGTCCTGCTGGTCCTCATGATCGGTGAGCACGCGGGGATCTCGGTCCTGTTGGGGCTTCCCTTCTTCTCCATGGCGATGATCTCCGCGGACGCCGTCTTCCTGCCGACGGTCTTCCTCCTGTGGCTGGGGAACAGGGTGACGCGCGGCCGGCAGAGGCTGTTCTCCCGCACGGCGGGCAGGATCCGTCTGCCCGGGCAGCGCCGGGAGGCGCCGGAGGGCGAGGAGGCCGTGCGCGGCGGCGCCGGCGGTGGCCATACGCTCGTCGGGTGACCAGCGAGACCGGCAGTACAGAAGAGCCCCGGGCGGCAGCGGCGCCCGATCCGTCCGCGGAACCGATCCAGTACGACGACGGGTTCGGTGCCGTGATCGGTGTCGGGCCGCACCCGCTGCCCTGGCCCGAGGGGGAGCGCTACGACCCCGAGCTGCTCGCCGACGGGGACCGGCGCAATGTGGGCGACGCCTATCGCTACTGGACGAGGGAGGCGATCGTCGCCGATCTCGACCTGCGGCGGCACGATTTCCATGTGGCGGTGGAGAACTGGGGCCACGACTTCAACATCGGCTCGGTGGTACGCACCGCCAACGCCTTCCTCGCGAAGGAGATCCACATCGTGGGGCGGCGGCGCTGGAACCGGCGGGGCGCGATGGTCACCGACCGCTACCAGCACGTGCGGCACCACCCGGACACGGCGGACCTGACGGCATGGGCGGCGGACGAGGGGCTGCCGATCATCGGGATCGACAATCTGCCCGGGGCCGTGCCGTTGGAGCGGACGGTCCTGCCGCGCCGGTGCGTGCTGCTGTTCGGGCAGGAGGGCCCGGGGCTGACCGAGGAGGCGCGCGAGCACGCCTCCATGGTGTGCTCGATCGCGCAGTTCGGCTCGACGCGGTCGATCAATGCCGGCGCGGCGGCCGCCATCGCCATGCATGCCTGGGTGCAGAGGTACGCGGACATCCCGGAACCGCTCGACGCGTGACATGTGAAGCGGGCGTGACCGACGGAGCGGATGCGACCGGTGGAGCGGGCGTGACCGGTGGGGTGGGCGTGACCGGTGGAGCGGATGCCCGCTCCACCGGTCACGCCCGGGAGGCCGTCGGCCAGGTGCTCGCTCAGGCCTGGCGGCGGACCTCCACGATCCGGAAGCGGTTGGACACGAAGGCTCCGTCGCAGAGCGCCGCGTTGGCCGCCGGGTTGCCCCCCGAGCCGTGGAAGTCGGAGAAGGCCGCCGTCTGGTTGACGTACACGCCGCCGGTGAGATTCAGCGAGAGCTGAGCGGATTCGTCGAAACAGACGTCTTCCACCGCCCGCTCCACCTCGGGATTGGTGGTGTACGCGCCTACGGTCATCGCCCCCTTCTCGCGGATCGTGCGGCGCAGCAGATCCAGGGCGTCCCCGGTGGAGTCGACGGCGACGGCGAACGAGACCGGACCGAAGCACTCCGACAGGTAGGCCGCCCCCTCGTCGGGCTTGGTGCCGTCGAGTTTCACGAGCACCGGGGTGCGGACCACGGCGTCGGGGAAGTCGGGGTTGACGACCGGACGCGAGGCGAGCGCGACGTCGCCCAGGGAGGACGCCCCTTCCAGCCGGGCCCTCACATCACCGTTCACCAGGGCGCCGAGCAGTCCGTTGGCCCGGGCGTCGTCGCCGAGGAGCCCGGTCACCGCTCCGGCGATGTCCGCCACCACCTCCTCGTAGGACTTGGCGCCCGCGTCGGTCCGGATGCCGTCCCGTGGGATGAGCAGGTTCTGCGGGGTGGTGCACATCTGGCCGCTGTAGAGGGAGAGCGAGAAGGCCAGGTTGGAGAGCATGCCCCGGTAGTCGTCGGTGGAGTCGAGGACGATCGTGTTGACGCCGGCCTTCTCCGTGTAGACCTGGGCCTGCCGGGCGTTGGTCTCCAGCCAGTCGCCGAAGGCGGTGGACCCCGTGTAGTCGATGATCTTGATTTCGGGCCGCACCGCCAAGGTCTTGGCGATGCCCTCGCCCGGCCGCTCGGCCGCCAGTGCGACGAGATTCGGGTCGAAGCCCGCCTCGGACAGCGCCTCGCGCGCCAGCTGGACGGTGAGTGCCAGCGGCAGGACCGCCCGCGGGTGCGGCTTGACCAGGACGGGATTGCCGGTGGCCAGGGAGGCGAAGAGGCCCGGGTAGCCGTTCCACGTGGGGAAGGTGTTGCAGCCGATCAGCAGGGAGACGCCGCGCCCGGCCGCCGTGTACGACTTGTGGAGCCGCAACGGGTCGCGCTTGCCCTGCGGCTTCGCCCAGTCGGCGCTGCGCGGCGTGCGTGTCTGTTCCTCGTACGCGTACGCCACGGCCTCCAGGCCGCGGTCCTGGGCGTGCGGGCCGCCGGCCTGGAAGGCCATGACGAAGGCCTGCCCGCTGGTGTGCATCACGGCGTGGGCCAGTTCGTGCGTTCGGGCGCTGATCCGGGCCAGGATCTCCAGACAGACCAGGGCCCTGGTCTCGGGGCCCGCAGCCCGCCAGGAGCCCATGGCGGCGCTCATCGCGGGGAGCAGGACATCCGGATCGGCGTGCGGGTACTCGACGCCGAGCTCCGGCCCGTACGGCGACACCTCTCCGCCGGTCCAGCCGTCGGTGCCGGGCTGGCCGAGATCCAGCCGGGTGTTGAGCACGGCGTCGAACGCGGCCTTGCCCTCGGCCGCGCCGAGGCTGCCGGGGAGACCTTCGTCGCCGTAGGCCTTCGGGTGCTCGGGGTGCGGGGACCAGTAGGCGCGCGTGCGGATCGCGTCGAGGGCCTTGTCGAGCGTCGGGCGGTGGATCTCGGACAGCTTCTCGGGGGAAAGCTCGGCGGCCATGACGGACCAACTCCTCGTCGAGCCGGGCAGGGATGTGCGGACGGAGTTAGAGTAACCGAACGATCGGTCGGGACAAGGGGGCCCGAAGGACCTGTGGACAACTCATGGGGGAGGATCGCGTTCATGACCACGGCCAAGCGGGACACGTACACCCCGGAGACACTCCTGACCGTTGCCGTCCGCGTTTTCAACGAGCGCGGCTACGACGGCACGTCCATGGAGCACCTCTCCAAGGCGGCGGGCATCTCCAAGTCGTCCATCTACCACCATGTGACGGGCAAGGAGGAGCTCCTGCGGCGTGCCGTGAGCCGGGCGCTCGACGGGCTCTTCGGCATCCTCGACGAGCCGGGGGCGATACAGGGGCGGGCGATCGCCCGGGTCGAGTACGTCACGCGCCGCACGGTCGAGGTGCTCCTGGGGGAGTTGCCCTACGTCACGTTGCTTCTGCGCGTACGCGGCAACACGAAGACGGAGCGCTGGGCCCTGGAGCGGCGGCGCGAGTTCGACCAGCGGGTCTCCGAGCTCCTCCAGGCCGCGGTGGCGGAGGGGGATCTGCGGGCCGACGTGGACATACGCCTGGCCACCCGGCTCCTCTTCGGCATGGTGAACTCGCTGGTCGAGTGGTATCGGCCGCAACCGGGAGGCTCCGCCGAGGCGGAGCAGCTCGCCGACACGGTCGTCCAGCTCGCCTTCGAGGGGATGCGGGCCGGCTGACCCCGGACGGGGAGCCCTAGGACAGCTCGGCCGGACGGTCCGGGCGCGGGCCCAGGTCGGTCTCCTCGAACACCAGCAGGGTGCGGGTCGACAGCACCTCCGGTATGGCCTGGATCCTGGTCAGGACCAGTTCGCGCAGTGCCTGGTTGTCCGGTGTGTGCACCAGCAGCAGGACGTCGAAGTCGCCGCTGACGAGCGCGATGTGCGTGGCGCCCGGAAGCGCCTGGAGCTGCTCCCGGACGGTGCGCCAGGAATTCTGGACGATCTTGAGCGTGATGTAGGCGGAGGCGCCCTCCCCGGCGCGCTCGTGGTTCACGCGTGCACTGAAACCCCGGATCACCCCGTCCTCGACGAGCCTGTTGATGCGGGCGTACGCGTTGGCCCGCGAGACGTGGACACGTTCGGCGACGGCCCGTATCGAGGCGCGGCCGTCCGTCTGGAGGATGCGCAGGATGGCTCGGTCCGTGGAGTCCAGGGGCCGCGCGGGCGGCAGGCGGCCCGGGTCCCCGGCTCTGTCGGCCATTCGTTCAGCTGCCATCTGCCCGCGCCTCCCTGTTGTGGACGACCTGCCCCTATCCCAGGCTGTGGAGAACCGTTTGTCCACAGGCTGGAGGTGCCTGTAGCCAAATTGCCCCCGCGACCGAACAATCGGTAGGTGAGGCAGGACACACCCACGCTCTGCTCACACCCCGACATTCCTGCAGATACCCCGATGCCAGGAGGTGCTTGTCATGACGGTCCAGGAGCTGCCCGGCGCTGCCGCCTACCGGCCCACGCCGCCCCCGGCCTGGAAGCCGCTCACCGACCCCGCGCCGCTGCTCCCGGACCCCGAGCCGTTCCGCGTGCTCGGTACGGACGCCGCGGCCGGCGTCGATCCCGAGCTGCTGCTGAGGCTCTACGCCGAGCTGGTGCGCGGGCGCCGGTACAACGCCCAGGCCACCGCACTGACCAAGCAGGGCAGGCTCGCCGTGTACCCGTCGAGCACCGGCCAGGAGGCCTGTGAGATCGCGGCGGCGCTGGTGCTGGAGGACCGTGACTGGCTCTTCCCCAGCTATCGCGACACCCTCGCCGCCGTCGCGCGCGGCCTGGATCCGGTCGAGGCGCTGACCCTGCTGCGCGGGGACCGGCACACCGGATACGACCCGCGTGAACACCGGATCGCGCCGCTCTGCACCCCGCTGGCGACCCAGTTGCCGCACGCGGTCGGATTGGCGCACGCGGCGCGCCTCAAGGGCGACGACGTGGTGGCGCTCGCGATGGTCGGCGACGGAGGGACGAGCGAGGGGGATTTCCACGAGGCGCTGAATTTCGCGGCCGTCTGGCGGGCCCCGGTCGTCTTCCTCGTGCAGAACAACGGCTTCGCGATCTCCGTGCCGCTGGCGAAGCAGACCGCGGCGCCGTCCCTCGCCCACAAGGCCGTGGGCTACGGGATGCCGGGGCGGCTGGTCGACGGCAACGACGCGGCAGCGGTGCACCAGGTGCTGAGCGAGGCGGTGGCACGGGCCAGGCGCGGCGAGGGGCCGACGCTGGTGGAGGCGGTCACGTACCGCATGGAAGCCCATACGAACGCCGACGACGCCACCCGCTACCGCGGCGACGGCGACGTGGAGGCGTGGCGTGCGCACGATCCGATCCGGCTGCTGGAACGGGAGCTGACCGGGCGCGGGCTGCTGGACGAGGACGGCATCGGGACCGTGCGGGAGGCGGCGGAGCGGATGGCCGAGGGCCTGCGCGAGCAGATGAACGCGGATCCGGTGCTCGACCCGATGGATCTCTTCGCCCACGTCTACGAGGAGCAGACCGGCCAGCTGCGGGAGCAGGCTGCACGGCTGCGCGGCGAGCTGGAGGCCGAGCAGGAGAGCGGCGCGGAGGAGGGGCGATGAGCACCGCTGCAGCGACGGCCGGGGTACGAACCGGCAGGGCCAGACCGGCCACCATGGCGCAGGCGCTCGGGCGGGCGCTGCGCGACTCGATGGCGGCCGATCCGACGGTGCACGTCCTCGGGGAGGACGTGGGCACGCTCGGAGGCGTCTTCCGTGTCACCGACGGCTTGGCCAAGGAGTTCGGCGACGACCGCTGCACGGACACCCCGCTGGCAGAGGCGGGAATCCTCGGCGCGGCCGTGGGCATGGCGATGTACGGGCTGCGGCCCGTGGTGGAGATGCAGTTCGACGCCTTCGCGTATCCGGCGTTCGAGCAGTTGATCAGCCATGTGGCCAAGATGCGGAACCGTACGGCGGGCGCCATGCCCCTGCCGATCACGGTGCGGGTGCCGTACGGCGGAGGGATCGGGGGCGTCGAGCACCATAGCGACTCGTCCGAGGCGTACTACATGGCCACCCCCGGCCTGCACGTCGTCATGCCGGCCACGGTCGAGGACGCGTACGGGCTGCTGAGGGAGTCGATCGCCTCCGACGATCCGGTGGTCTTCCTGGAACCGAAGAGGCTCTACTGGTCCAAGGCCGACTGGTCGCCGGACGCGCCGGCACCGGTGGAGCCGATCGGGCGGGCTGTCGTCCGGCGCCCCGGGCGCAGCGCGACCCTGATCACCTACGGGCCGTCCCTCCCCGTGTGTCTGGAGGCGGCCGAGGCGGCCACCGCCGAGGGATGGGACCTCGAGGTGGTCGACCTGCGGTCGCTGGTCCCCTTCGACGACGAGACCGTCGCCGCGTCCGTCCGGCGCACGGGCCGTGCGGTCGTCGTCCACGAGTCGTCCGGCTTCGGCGGCCCTGGCGGGGAGATCGCGGCTCGGGTCACCGAGCGGTGCTTCCACCACCTGGAGGCGCCGGTGCTGCGCGTCGCGGGGTTCGACATCCCTTATCCGCCGCCGATGCAGGAGCGGCACCATCTGCCGGGCGTGGACCGGGTCCTCGACGCGGTCGCCCGTCTTCAGTGGGAGGCCGAGAGCTGATGGCGCAGGTGCTCGAATTCAAGCTGCCCGACCTGGGCGAAGGCCTGACCGAGGCCGAGATCGTGCGCTGGCTGGTGGAGGTCGGCGACGTCGTCGCCATCGACCAGCCGGTCGTCGAGGTCGAGACGGCGAAGGCCATGGTGGAGGTCCCCTGCCCGTACGGGGGTGTGGTCACGGCGCGATTCGGCGAGGAGGGGGCGGAGCTCCCGGTCGGCGCACCGCTGCTGACGGTGGCGGTCGGTTCGGTGGAACCGGCGCCGGGGTCCGGCGTCTCCGGTGAGCCCGGCGGCGGCGGTGCCGAGAGCGGGGCGTCGGGCAATGTGCTGGTCGGTTACGGAACGGCGGCACCGGCGGCGCGGAGGCGCAGGATCAGCCCCGCTCCGGCTCCCGTCGCACCGACGCCCGCAGCTCCCGTCACACCGACGCCCGAGGGCGCGGCCCCTGTCACACCGACGCCCGCGGGCCCGGCGTCGGTTACGGTCCCGCCGGATGAGCACGGTCCTGTCGCCGTCGTCTCCCCCTTGGTCCGCAAGCTGGCGCGGCAGCACGGGCTCGATCTCCGGCAGGTCGCCGGCACGGGCCGCGACGGGCTGATCCTGCGTACGGACGTGGAGTCCGCGATCAGGACGGCGGACGAGGACCGCACCGCCGATGCGGCTCCGATGGCCCGCCCGGGGCCGGAGGCACCGGATGAGCGCGTCGCGCTGCGCGGAGTCCGGGGCGCGGTCGCCGAGAAGCTGTCCCGGAGTCGGCGGGAGATTCCCGACGCCACGTGCTGGGTCGACGCCGATGCCACCGCGCTGATGGCCGCCCGGGCCGCCATGAACGCTGCCGGTGGCTCCGCCGCCGGGCCCAAGGTGTCGGTGCTCGCTCTGCTGGCCCGCATCTGTGTCGCGGCGCTGGCACGCTTCCCCGAGCTCAACTCGACGGTGGACACGGACGCCAGGGAGATCGTGCGGCTGTCCGGGGTCCATCTCGGCTTCGCCGCCCAGACGGAGCGTGGTCTGGTCGTTCCGGTGGTGAGGGACGCGCACACACAGAACGCCGAGTCGATCGGTGCGGAGATCGGCCGGCTGACCGAGGCGGCCCGTGAGGGGAAGCTGACCCCGGCGCAGCTCACCGGAGGGACGTTCACCCTGAACAACTACGGGGTGTTCGGCGTCGATGGTTCGACGCCCATCATCAACCACCCCGAGGCGGCCATGCTCGGCGTCGGCCGTATCGTGCCCAAACCCTGGGTGCACGAGGGCGAGCTGGCTATCCGCCAGGTCGTGCAGCTCTCCCTCACCTTCGATCACCGGGTCTGCGACGGCGGCACAGCGGGCGGTTTCCTGCGCTACGTCGCGGACTGTGTGGAGCAACCGGCGGTGTTGTTGCGCACGCTGTAGTGGTGCCGGTCCGTGCACGGTCCCTCCTGCCCGGGCTTCTTGTGAGTTCGGTCCCTCGGGGGACCGTCGGGGGTGGGCGGCCCGCATACTCGGGGGCATGACCGCCTATGACGCCATCGTTCTTGCCGGCGGGGCCGCGAAGCGCCTCGGGGGAGCCGACAAGCCAGGGCTTCATGTGGGCGGCCGTGCGCTGCTCGACCGGGTTCTGGCCGTCTGCGGCGACGCGGGATCCACCGTGGTGGTGGGCGGGCGCAGGCCGACGGTGCGGCCGGTCACCTGGACGCGTGAAGTGCCCGAAGGGGGCGGACCGTTGGCCGCCCTCGGTGCCGGTGTACGGCACACGGACGCGGAGAGCGTCCTGGTGCTCTCCGCGGACCTTCCGTTTCTGGGGGAGGAGACCGTGCGTTCCCTGCTGGCCGCCGCGCGGACGGGAGCGCACGAAGGGGCCCTGTGCACCGACGGGGACGGCCGGGACCAGCCGTTGGTAGCGGTGTACCGGGGTGAACCGCTCCGTCGTGAGCTCGCCCTTCTGGCCACCGAACACGGCAGCCTCGCCGGTCTTCCACTGCGGCTGCTGACGGCCGAGCTGGATCTGGCCAGGGTCCAGGCCGGACCTCTCGCTTCGTTCGACTGCGACACCTGGGAAGACATTGCCGCCGCCAGGGCGCGGATCAGGGAGCATGGGACCGTGCTGGACGAATGGATCACCACAGTCAAGAACGAACTGGGCATCGAACTCGACGTCGACACCGGCGTCCTGCTCGATCTCGCCCGTGATGCCGCCCACGGTGTCGCCCGCCCCGCCGCCCCGTTGACCACCTTCCTCGTGGGGTACGCGGCGGCGATGGCGAGCAGCGGCAAGAGCCCGGAGGCGGCGGCCGAAGCGGTCGCGGAAGCATCGCGCAAGGCCACCGCCCTCGCGCTCCGGTGGGAGGAGGAGGCGGGCAGCGGGCCCGGAACGCCATGACCGCGCACGGAGGCGAGGCACGGACGTCCGACGAAGAGCGGGCGGCCGAGGAGGAGCGGGCCGTCCAGCAGGCGCTGGCGATCGTCGGCCATCAGCCGCAGACCGTCCACTCCCCGCCGGAGCGGTCCGGAGGAACGGCTCAGCCGGACCGATCCGGAGAGTGGTCACCGGCAGACCGAGCCGACGAGACGGACCGAGCCGACGCGACGGACCGAGCCGACGCGACGGACCGAGCCCCCGCGACGGATCGAGCCGCTGGGATGAATCGCGCCGACAAGACGGGCCGAGCAGGCGGCACGGGCCGAGCCAACGGGACAGGCCCTGCATCCTCGACGACATCCGCGAAGCCCGGCGTGCGCACAGGGCGCCCGGCCCAGGCCGCCCTCGCCCCGGACTCCCCTGCCTCTCCGCAGGCCCACCGGACCAGGGCCGCCGCCTGGGAGGGAGCGCGTTCCCTGGCCGAGCGCCTCGGCCGTTCCACTCCCCCGGCAGCCCACCGCCTCCCCCTCGACAGGGCTCTCGGGCATGTCCTGGCCGAGGCCGTGCTCGCGCTCACCGACCTCCCGCCGTTCGACACCTCGGCCATGGACGGCTGGGTCGTCGCGGGGCCAGGGCCCTGGACCGTAGGGGAGGGGGAAGGGCTGCTCGCCGGACGCGGATCCACGGATCCGCTGCCGGACGGCCACGCTCTGCGGATCGCGACCGGTGCACGCCTTCCTGCGGACGCCACCGCGGTGATCCGCAGCGAGCACGCCCACTGCGACGCGGCCAAAGGGCTGTTGCACCCCTCACGCGAAGTCGTCCCGGGCCAGGACATCCGGCCCCGGGGCCAGGAATGCCGGTCCGGCGACGAGCTCCTCCCCGTCGGAACCGTGGTGACCCCGCCCGTCCTCGGTCTGGCCGCTGCCGCCGGGTACGACGCCCTCGTGGCCGTACCCCGGCCTCGTGTCGAGGTCTTCGTCCTCGGCGATGAACTGCTCTCTGCCGGACTGCCGCGTGAAGGCCTGATCCGGGACGCGCTCGGGCCCATGATGGCCCCCTGGCTACGCGCTCTGGGCGCGGAGGTCGCGGAACCCCGGCGCCTCGGCGACGACGCCGAAGCCCTTCGCAACGCTCTCGTCTCCTCCGACGCCGATCTGATCCTCACCACCGGGGGGACGGCTGCCGGGCCGGTGGACCATGTCCATCCCGTCCTGGCCGAGATCGGTGCCGAGCTGCTGGTCGACGGGGTCGCCGTGCGCCCCGGTCATCCCATGCTGCTGGCGCGGCTTCCCGAGGGTGGCCCCTGTCTGGTGGGCCTGCCCGGCAACCCGCTCGCTGCGGTGTCCGGGCTGCTGACCCTGGCTGAACCCCTTCTGCGAGGGATGGCCGGCAGATACACCCAGGGTCGCTACCGTGCGCCCGTCCACGAAGAGGTACACGGGCATCCGCATGACACCCGGCTGATCCCTGTGGTCCACCGCGACGACAGCGTCATGCCCCTCCACTACAACGGACCGGCCATGCTCCGGGGGATCGCCGCCGCGGACGGGCTGGCCGTGGTGCCACCCGGCGGGGTACGGTCCGGCACCGAGGTGGAGATCCTCGATCTACCGTGGGCCTCGGCGTCGCCGTGGACGGAAGGGTGTTTCACGTGAAACTTCCCGGCCACGATGCGATGGCCAGGCGTGCGGACGAACACGTCGTCCCGACCCGGGTGCTCCTGCCCCGGCGCGTGGTCGACCGACCGCTGCGCCAGGTGGCCAAGCGGCTGGCGATGGCTCTCACCGTGCTGGCCACCACGGTCTTCATCGTCTGGGCCGACCGGGGCGGGTACCACGACAACGCCGACAACAAGGTCGACTTCCTCGACGCCGTCTACTACGCGACGGTGACGCTGTCGACCACCGGTTACGGCGACATCGTCCCGTACAGCGACCCGGCGCGGCTCGTCAACGTGGTGCTGGTGACGCCGTTGCGGGTGCTCTTCCTGATCATCCTGGTCGGCACCACCCTCGAGGTCCTGACGGAACGGACCCGGGAGGACTTCCGGCTGAACCGTTGGAGAACCAACTTGCGTGAACACACCGTCGTCGTCGGCTTCGGCACGAAGGGCCGCTCGGCGATCCAGACGCTCTGCGCCACGGGTCTGAAGAAGGACCAGATCGTCATCGTCGACCCGGCCGGCAAGGTGATCGAGGCAGCCAACGCCGAAGGGTTCGTCGGCGTGCTCGGCGACGCGACGCGCAGCGACGTGCTGCTGCGGGCCGAGGTGCAGAAGGCCCGTCAGATCATTATCGCCACCCAGCGGGACGACACGGCCGTCCTGGTCGCCCTGACCGCACGCCAGCTCAACAGGGGCGCGAAGATCGTGGCCGCCGTGCGTGAGGAGGAGAACGCGCCGTTGCTGCGGCAGTCCGGCGCCGACGCCGTGATCACCAGCGCGAGCGCGGCGGGCCGTCTGCTGGGCCTCTCCGTCCTCAGCCCCAGCGCGGGCACGGTGATGGAGGATCTCATCCAGCAGGGCAGCGGCCTCGATCTCGTCGAACGGCCGGTGATAAAGGCCGAGGTGGGCAAGAACGTCCGGGAGACCGACGATCTGGTGGTCAGCGTCCTGCGTGGCCATCGGCTGATCGGCTACGACGATCCGGCGGCCAGCCCCCTGCAACTGACGGACCGCGTGATCACGATTGTGCGGGCCTCACCGCTCCACACGTCGCCGATGCACCAGCCGCAGCAGCCCAACCAGCGGCCCTAGGAACCGGACCGGGCGCGGCGCGGGCAGGTCCGCCCCCGTCCGGGACTCCGCACGGAGTAGCCTCGCGGCCATGTATGCGATCACGATCCCCGAACCCGGCGGCCCCGAAGCGCTCGTATGGGCCGAGGTCCCCGATCCCGTACCAGGCGAGGGTGAAGTCCTCGTCGAGGTCGTGTCGAGTGCGGTCAACCGGGCTGATGTCCTGCAGAGGCAGGGCTTCTACAACCCGCCGCCCGGTGCCTCCCCCTACCCCGGCCTGGAGTGCTCGGGCCGCATTGCCGCGCTCGGCCCCGGGGTGACCGGATGGTCCGTGGGCGACGAGGTGTGCGGGCTGCTCGCCGGCGGCGGTTATGCGGAGAAGGTCGCCGTCCCGGCCGGACAGCTGCTGCCCGTGCCCGACGGTGTGGACCTCGCGCAGGCCGCCGCGCTGCCCGAGGTGGCGGCGACGGTCTGGTCCAACGTCTTCATGGTGGCCCACCTGCGCCCCGGCGAGACCCTCCTGGTCCATGGTGGGTCCAGCGGCATCGGCACGATGGCGATCCAGCTCGCCAAGGCCGTCGGCGCGCGCGTAGCGGTGACGGCGGGAGGCCCCGAGAAGCTGGCGCGCTGTCAGGAACTCGGCGCCGACATCCTCATCGACTACCGCGAGCAGGACTTCGTCGATGAGCTGCGCAAGGCGACGGACGGTGCCGGAGCCGATGTGATCCTGGACATCGTCGGGGCGAAATACCTGGACCGGAACGTGCGGGCGTTGGCGGTGAACGGCCGCCTCGCCATCATCGGCCTCCAGGGCGGAGCGAAGGGTGAGCTGAATCTGGGCGCCCTGCTGAGCAAGCGGGCCGCCGTCACGGCGACATCGCTGCGCGCCCGGCCGCTCGCGGAGAAGGCCGCGATCATCGCCGCAGTACGTGAGCACGTCTGGCCGCTGCTCGCCGACGGCGTGGTCCGGCCGGTCGTGGACCGCACGCTGCCCATGGCGGAAGCGGCGGAGGCACACCGGCTCATGGAGTCCAGCAGCCACATCGGCAAGATCCTCCTCGCCGCCCCGAAGGCCTGACACCGGCGGACCGAGGGCGTCAGTGGGCGAGGGCGTCGGCGGGCTGAGGTGGCACGCGGGCTGAGGTGCCACGCGGGCCGATGCCCGAGAACGCCGGGGCCCGGCAGAACAGCAGAACAGCAGGCCCGAGAACGCCGGGGCCCGGCACACGTGCTGTGTGCCGGGCCCCGTGCGTACCGCGTTCGGTGGACTCGGGTTTCTACAGGTACGGGCCGGAGCGAGCCGGTCCGTGTGGATCGGCTCCGCCTTCCTCGTCCTCGTGGCCGGCACCCGGCGGAAGGGCGCGACGCATGGACTCCAGCTGCGCACGGGCAGCCATCTGCTGGGCGAACAGCGCTGTCTGAATGCCGTGGAAGAGGCCCTCGAGCCAACCGACCAGCTGGGCCTGCGCGATGCGCAGCTCGGCCTCGGACGGGACGGACTCCTCGGTGAACGGCAGCGAGAGCCGTTCCAGCTCCTCCACGAGCTCCGGCGCCAGACCGTCCTCGAGCTCCTTCACCGAGCTCGCGTGGATCTCCTTCAGCCTGACCCGGCTCGCCTCGTCGAGAGGGGCCGCCCTGACCTCCTCCAGAAGCTGCTTGATCATGCTGCCGATGCGCATGACCTTCGCCGGCTGCTCGACCATCTCCGTCACCGGGATCTCGCGCGACTCGTCGCCACCGCCACCGCCGCCGATAGCCATTCCGTCCTGCCCCACAACGAGGACTTGGGGGTGCTCCTGCGACCGTTCATTCCTCGGCATCTCCATGGCGCCATTGTCTCGCACACGGGCATCGTCACATGGTGGTGCCCCCGGAACGGGTTGATCACTCCCTTCCGGGGACACGACGAGCCCCGAAAACCGCTCAGCGGCAGGTTGTCCGTGTCACCCCGCGCGCCGCGCCAGGGACAGCCGCGACCCGGCGAACGCGGCGGCCAGCAGTCCGGCCAGCACGGGGACGACCAAGGTCAGGAGCCCGATGGTCTCCCACGGCAGCACGACGGGCGTGTACGCGGAGTCCATGGGCTGCTCCCGCATGGCGGCCGTCGCCTCGCGCAGGTCGACGAGCCGCAGTGCCACCGCCGGGACGACCCCTGCCGCCGTGCCGAGCAGGACCCCGGTGAGCGCGACCACCAGGCACTGGAATCCGGAGAGCGAGCGTCGTACGCCGGGCGGGGCTCCCACCGCGCTGAGCGTGGTGAGGTCGGCCTCCGCGTCCGCCTTGGCGAGACCGGTGGTGATGGCGGCGGCGCCCAGGGTGACGACGCCCGCGAACAGCGCGAGGAACAGCAGGATCACGTCCTCGTCATTCCTCTCCATGGGGTTCTCGGTCTGCAGGTAGACCCCGTCACCGGCCCGGGTGAACGCGGCTGACACGGCTTGCGACTCGGCGTCCGTCGGCGTGTGCGCGACGGTGTAGACGGTCCCGTAGTCCGCCGTGTGCAGGCCGAGCCGGTCCGCTGTCCGCTGCGGGAGGATCATGCGGATCCCAGGGGTGGCGGCGTACTTCGCGGGCGCGACGTACACCTTCAGCCGGTCGGTGGTGGCCTCGGCCTTGCCCGGGTGGAGCCTGCGGTTCTCCTTGTCGCGCTCGTTGTACGTGTGGACGGCCTTGAGCGTGACCCGGCCGTCCTGCGCGTACGCCGAGTTGAGCAGCACGGGAGTCCCGGCAGCCAGGGCGTCGGCCGCCGCCGGGTCGTCGAGTCCCACGTACGACCTGAGCAGCGAGGCGTCCCCCACGGCGATGTCGCTGTCACCCGTGGTGAGGGCCTGCGCGGTCGTGTACTCGTCGACGCAGGCGGGGGAGCTCATCAGCTCCTTGTGTTCCTGGGCGGAGAGGCCCTCGGCGAGCTTCCTGGCACCCGCTCCCTGGAGGGGACAGCTGTGGCCCTTGCCGGTCGGCTTGACCAGTTCGAGGGTGCCGCAGCTGTTCTCGTCCTCGTAGTAGACGGTGCAGTCGGATCCGGCCCAGACGCGCCGGATGTCGGCGCGACCGCCGGTGACCGCGAGATTCCGTTCCGCGGCGGACCGGGCGAGGGGAAGCTGGTCGGCGGCGGCAGGCTCGGAGGCCACGAGCGCCACCGTGCCCGGGGTGAGGGAGCGCAGGCGGTCGTAGTCGTGTTCCGCCTGGACGCTGGTGGTGTACGTGGCGATGGCGACGGTGCCCGCCACCGCGGCCATGACGGCCGCGACCGCCGGTGCCGTACGCCCTCGGTTGCGGGCCGCGTCGCGCAGCGCCATGCGGGGGGAGAGGGGCAGCCGGGTGCCGAGCCGCCCGAGGAGGCCGACGATCACGGGGATGCAGGCGAGCACCCCGAGTTCGGCGACCACCGAACCGCCGGCGACGAACCGGGTGTCGCCGGTCGTGCCGCCGTACACGGCGACCGCGACACCGCCCGTCAGTGCCACGCCGCCCACGAGGGGCAGGACGCGTGAGCTCCGGCGTGTCCCGCGGCGTCCGGTGAGCGATTCGAGCACCGACTGCCTGCCGGCGACGACCGCCGGTGCCAGAGCCGCCAGGACGCCGGTGACGAGGCCGATGACGGCGATCCCCAGCAGCTCCCAGGGGCGGATGTCGAGCTCGCCGAAGCGGCTTCCGGTCCAGCCCTCGATCATCGGACGGAACAGCACGGTGAGGCCGATGCCGGCGGCGACACCGGTCACGGCGCCGACCGCGCCGAGTACCAGACCCCCCGCCAGCACGACAGCCCGTACCTGGCTCCGGTCGCCGCCGCAGGTGCCGACGAGGCCGAGCTGCCGCCGTGAGCGCCTCGCACCGACGGCGAACGCGGGGCCGGCCAGCAGGACGATCTCCAGGACCGCCATGGCGACGACGGTCACCACCGCCGCGCTGAGCTCCGCAGAGCTCTCCGTGAAGGACATGGCCTCGTGCGCGAGCAGCGGGACCTCGGAGTCCGGGGGCGGATCGAGAGCTACCTGGCGGGACAGCACCAGGACACCCTTCTCGTTGGCCCTGAGCACGTCCGGCCAGGAGATGCCGGCACCGGCGGGGCTCCTCACGAGCCAGGTCATGTCGCCGGGGTAGGGAGGGACGATCTTCTCGTCACGGCCGGCCGCCACCTTCCACGGGGCGATCACCGCTCCCGGGTCGGCGTACAAGGCGCTCTTGTCGAGGTCCCCGGGCAGTTCGACGCTGCCCGTGATCGTGTACGTCCGCCCGGGGCCGCTCAGTGTCGTGCGGGAGCCGACACCGAGTCCGGCGGACTCCAGGAAGTGCACGGTCGCGACGACCTCCCCCTCGCCGTGCGGATACGCCCCGTCGACCAGGCCGAGCTTGCCCCGGACCGCCGGATCGGAGGTGCGCAGTTCCACGATCTCGGTGTTGACGACCCCGTGCCGGGTGGTGACCACGGCGGGAACGGACTGCTCGGAGAGGTACCGCGCACCCTTCGGGAAGGTGGCCGGCACATCGACGGGTCTGCGCTCGTCCTCGCCCGGGATCTCGGGGGCGCCGTCAGGAGTGCCCCATGTGCCGGCGTCGGGCATCTGCTCCAGGGGGACGGCCCCGATGCCCGCCGAACTGAACACGGCGTCCGCCGACCCCATCCGTGCCGTCAGGTCCTCGGCGACGGTGGGCGAGGAACTGCGGTACGTGACGTCGGCCGCCGTCACACCGAGAACCGGCAGCGCGATCATCGAGAGGACGAGTGCGCTGCGGCCCTTCGCGCGGAGGGCGTCGCGCCGGGCGATCCGAAGGGCGGCGCGCCACCCGGTGAGGACGCTCACTCGGCACCTTCGGCGGCGAGCAGGGATTCGGCGGAGGTGGCCACCGTCTGGTCCACGATCGACCCGTCCCGGAGGAAGACCACCCGGTCCGCCCAGGCCGCGTACCGGGGTTCGTGCGTCACCATCACGCCGGCGGCGCCCTGGTCGCAGCGGTTCCGGAGCAGGGCGAGCACGGCTTCGCCCGTCTCCGAGTCGAGCGCTCCGGTCGGTTCGTCGGCGAGCACGAGGCGGCGGTCGCCCACGAGGGCGCGGGCGATGGCGACGCGCTGCTGCTGGCCACCGGACATCTCGTCCGGGAAGCGGTCGGCGACGTCAGCGAGGTGCATCTCCTCCAGGGAGGCCATGGCCTCCTTGCGGGCCTTGCGTACGGAGACGCCGTCGAGCTCGCGCGGCAGGGCGATGTTCTCCGCCGCGGTGAGGGCGGGGATCAGGTTGTAGTCCTGGAAGACGTAGCCGACGCTGCGCCGGCGCAGACGGGCGAGGCCCTTGCGGCCGAGCGTGGAGATGTCCTGGCCCTCGATGACGACCTGGCCGCCGGTCGCGGTGTCGAGGCCGCCCGCCAGCGTCAGGAGCGTGGACTTGCCCGAGCCGGAGGGGCCCATCACGGCGACGAGCTCACCGGTGTGGACGGACAGGCTGATGCCACGCAGGGCGTGCACCTCGGCGATACCGGAGCCGTGGGTGCGGGTCAGGTCCCTCAGCTCGAGGACGGGGGCGTCCACGGGGAGGCCGTGCGACGGTGCGGGAAAGGACGAGGACATGATGAGCTGTTCCCCCCTGAGAACGGTGGACGGGACGAGCCACGCCCGGAGCGGCGGGGCTCGACATGGGTCAGCGGCGGGTGGACGGACGCGAGGCGGCGGACCGCGTGCCCTCCCGGCCCGTGGAGGCGGCGGGCTCGGTCGCGGCGGCCGCGGCGAGGCGCACGAGGCGGGACTCGCAGTGGTCCAGCCAGCGGGCCTCCGCCTCGGCCTGGAAGATCAGCTGCTCCACCACGAGGAGCCAGGCGACGTCGTCACGGTCGGCCGGTACGTCGGCGAGAGCCTGGGCCTTCAGCCGGGTGTAGTCCTGCATCGCCTTCAACGTGTGGCTCCGCTGGGACTGGATGACGGCGCGGATGTCGACCCCGGGTGCGCCGACCGCCATCGCCAGCTTGATCGCCAGCTCGTCGCGGGGAGGGTTGCTGCGGTCGACGGGAGTCCCGAACCAGCTCCTCAGCTCGCCGCGTCCGTCCTCGGTGATCGCGTAGAGCGCGTGGCCCGCGTCGTCCTCGCCGTCCTGGGTGACCATGCCGTCGCGTTCCAGGCGGCTGAGGGTCGTGTAGACCTGACCGATGTTCAGCGGCCAGGTGGAGCCCGTGCGGGACTCGAATTCGGTGCGGAGCCGGGAGCCGTACCGCGGCCCCCGCTCCAGGAGGGCCAGCAGCCCGTGACGGATCGACATACTGAGTATGTATACCCGGTATGCCGCTGCCCGCAAGTGTCCCCGGCCGGAGCGCTGCGACGGGGTGGGCGTCAGCCGGTGCGGCGCATACGGAACGCCAGGAACGCCAGGCCCAGCCCCACCATGGCGATTCCGGTGCCGAGCGAGACGTCCCGCACCTGCCGCAGAGCCGGCTCGTCCAGTGCCTGTCGCTGCCGCCGCCGTTCGGTCTCCCCGGGCTCCGGGAACGCCCCGGGCGGCGGCGTGAACGCCGGAACCCCGACGGTGTCCGGATCCGGCGGCATCGCGTCCGCCGCGGCCTCGGACTCCGCGGCCTCCAGGGGGGAGAGGGCCCTGCCCGGCCGTGCCCGCCCCTCCGCTGCCTGCCGCCCGGCCAGAGGTGACTCCTGGGCGGAGCCGGGGCTGCTCGAAGGCGACGAGGAAGGCGAGGGTGAGGAAGAGGGCTTCGCGTGCGCCAGGTGCCCCGTACGGGACGAGGCGGCCCCGTGGTCGCCGCCGGCCCAGCCGTGAGCCCGGGCATCGGCCCCTGCGTCGTGGGCCCAGGAGGAGGGCCCGAGCGCCACGCCGACCGCCGTCACCAGGCAGGCGACGCACCGTGACGACCGTGAAGCCGTGAGTCCTCGAGGCATGGGATCAGCGTCACACGCACCGAAATGTCCGGCATCCCGAACGTCACCGGCGGCCGCATGCCGAACGCCACGTGCGGTCGCACGCCGGCCCGCACGCGACCGGCGGTGACACCCGGCGGAAGCCGCAGGACGTCACCGCAGGGCGAAGGACGTCACCGCAGGGCGAACCGGAAGAGGGTGCCGGTCAGGCAGGGTCGCCCGTCGCGATCCGCAGCTCGAAGTGGGCGCCCCGCTCGGGCACGGCCGTGCCCGTCGTCGGGAACTGGTCGATGACCTGGTCCTCGGCGTAGGTGTTGCCCTCCACCTTGATCTCCTTGATCGTCCAGCCTGCGGCCTGGGCGCACGCCTTCGCGGAGCGGATGTCCTTGTAGACGAAGTTCGGCGCCTGGACCTTCGCCGGGTCGTCCGAGTCCTCCATGGGGTCGGTGCAGTCCTCCTCGTCCATCGTCCGGTTCCGCTCCGGGGGCTTGTGCTCCCCGGCCACGGCGGACTCGCTGGAGCTGGGATCGCCACCCTTGCCGGACTCGTCGTCCTGCATGCTCAGGAAGGTGACCAGGCCGCCGATCGCGACCAGCGCGACCACGATCGCCCCGATCACGACGGGCATGTTCGACTTGGAGCCGCTGCCGCCGGACCCCGGCGACGTCTGCGGGGACATGGTGTACGGCGGCGGTGTCCGGTGTCCCAGGGGTCCCGGGGTGCCGTACGGCTGTGCGGCCTGCGGGTAGCCGTAGCCGGGCGTGGGAGCCGGGGTCGGGGCGCCGTAGGGGCCGGGCTGGTGCTGCTGGTGGGGGTGCGGCTGATACGGCGTCTGCACGCTGTGCGGTGCCGGTGTGGCCTGGTCGACGGGCGGGAAGACCGCCGACCCGACGCCCGAGCCGCTGTTCGCCGGGGAGCTCCCGCTGACGATCACGGGGGCGCCCGAGGTGGTGCTCGCGCCGAGAACGCGCGCGATCTCGTCCTGCATCGCGGCGGCGCTCGGGAAGCGCTCGTTCGGGTTCTTTTTCAGCGCGCGGGCGACGAGGGCGTCCATCGCGGGGGTGATCGACCGGTTGATGGTCGAGGGGGCGACCGGCTCCTCCTGCACGTGCGCGTACGCGATGGCCAGGGGCGAGTCCGCGTCGAACGGGATGCGTCCCGTGAGCAGCTGGAAGAGCATGATGCCGACCGAGTACAGGTCGGACCGCGCGTCGACGCCGCGGCCGAGCGCCTGCTCGGGCGAGAGGTACTGCGGTGTGCCGACGACCATGCCGGTCTGCGTCATCGAGGTGACGCCCGACTGCATGGCCCGGGCGATGCCGAAGTCCATGACCTTGACGACGCCGCGCCTGGTCATCATCACGTTGCCGGGCTTGATGTCGCGGTGGACCAGGCCCATCTCGTGGCTGGTCTCCAGGGCGGCGAGCACATCGGCCGTGACCTTGAGCGCCTTCTCGGCCGGCATCGCGCCGTACTGCTGGATGTCCGACTGGAGCACGGAGCCGAGCGGCTGCCCCTCGACGTACTCCATGACGATGTACGGCATCAGCGCGCCGCCGAGCTCGTCCTCGCCCGTGTCGAACACCGAGACGATGTTGGTGTGCTGGAGCTTGGCGACGGCCTGCGCCTCGCGCCGGAAGCGCTCGCGGAAGGACTGCTCGCGCCCCAGCTCGGTGTGCAGCGTCTTGATGGCGACCTGGCGGTCGAGGGCGGAGTCGTACGCGAGGTAGACGGACGCCATGCCGCCCTCGCCGAGCAGGTCGCGCAGCTGGTAGCGGCCGCCGGCCACGGAACCGCCCGCGTAGCGCCCCTGTGCGCCGTCGTGGCTCATGACTTGCATCCCCCTCGGCGCCCGACGGACGCGATCATCCTTATGACGGGCCAAGTCTGCCCGAGGGGTACGACACGTCAAGCCGGGTGCCCGTTCCGTGACCCTACGCACAAGAAGCGTCTCGGAAGCGTTACAGGAAGCGCATGGAATTTGCGCGGACGGCGCGCGAGCCGATTGGATGGCCCGTCACTCTGGAAACCGGTGTGTCGGGCAGAGCCTGTAGCGTGACGTGGCAATGCAGCAAGGCACCGTGAGAACCCGCGGACGCGCGGACAGAAACGACGGCGAGGACTGATGGCACCCGAATCCGAAGCAAACGGCGGCGGAGTTTCGGATGGCACCGACTCCTGGGGTGTCGGCGGTGTGGTCGGAGACGGCCGTTACCGCATGACCCACCGGCTCGGCCGCGGCGGCATGGCCGAGGTCTACGCCGCGGAGGACGTCCGTCTGGGACGCACGGTGGCGGTGAAACTGCTCCGTTCCGACCTTGCCGAGGACCCGGTCTCCAAGGCCCGCTTCACGCGAGAGGCACAGTCGGTCGCGGGGCTGAACCACCACGCGATCGTCGCCGTGTACGACTCCGGTGAGGACGTCGTGGGCGGGTCGACCGTCCCGTACATCGTGATGGAGCTCGTCGAGGGCAACACCATCCGCGACCTGCTGCTCGAGGCGGAGGCGCCGCCCCCCGAGCAGGCGCTGATCATCGTCTCGGGCGTCCTGGAGGCCCTGGCCTACTCCCACCAGCACGGCATCGTGCACCGTGACATCAAGCCGGCGAACGTGATCATCACGCACTCCGGCGCGGTCAAGGTGATGGACTTCGGCATCGCCCGCGCGCTGCACGGCGCCCAGTCGACGATGACCCAGACCGGCATGGTCATGGGCACGCCCCAGTACCTCTCCCCGGAGCAGGCGCTCGGCAAGGCGGTCGACCACCGCTCCGACCTGTACGCCACCGGCTGCCTGCTCTACGAACTGCTCGCCCTGCGGCCCCCGTTCACGGGTGAGACCCCCCTCTCGGTGGTCTACCAGCACGTCCAGGACATGCCGGTCCCGCCCTCCCGGACGGCCGGATCCGTCCCGCCGGAGCTGGACGGGCTCGTCATGCGGTCCCTGGCGAAGGACCCGGACGACCGGTTCCAGAGCGCCGAGGAGATGCGCGGCCTCGTCCAGTACAGCCTGCAGATGCTGCAGGTCCAGGGCGGGCACACGGGCACGTGGAACACCGGCCCGGTCAACGCGCACGACGCCGGCCACACGGCGGCGATGGGCATGGGCGGGGGCACGGCGGCCATGGGGTACCCCACGCACGGGGACACCTCGCAGGGCCCGATCCTGCCGCCCATGAACCCGGACGACGGGGCGTACGCCGGCGGCCATCACAACGGCGGCGGCCGCGGCAAGATGTGGCTGTTCGTCCTGCTCGCGCTGATCGCGATCGGCGCGGGTGTCGCGTTCGCCCTCAACGCGGCGGACGACAGCGGCAAAAAGAAGTCCCCGACGTCGCCCTCCACCTCGGTCTCCCCTTCGTCGACCCCTTCCTCGGCGGAGCCCACGGACGAGGAGACGGAGGAGACCGAGGAGCCGGACAGCTCCTCGGGCGGCCAGACGTGGGAGACGAAGGAGCCGACGTGGACTCCGACGAACGAACCGACGGAGCCGACGGAGAAGCCGACGGTGACGCCCACGTCACCTGACCCGGGTACGAGCGACGGCGGCAGCACGACGACGGACGGCGGCACGGGTGACGACGGTGGTGCCGCGGACGGCGGCACCGATGACGGCGGCACCGGCGACGACGCGGGTACGACGACGGAGGGCACCACGGCAGGGACCCCGGCCGGTACCGCGGCGGGTGCCGCCGCGGGAACGGCGGGCACCACCACCGGGGAGTGACGACGGCGGGCACACGGGACGAGGGCCCCGCTCACCGCGAGGTGGCGAGCGTCCTCACCCCGTGAAGGCCTCGTCCACCGCCTCGTACTCGCGTGTCCACCACACCGCCAGGGCCGACACCGCAGGGAACTGCGGGTCGGCCCTGCGGTCGTGGAGGCGGTAGCGCCAGCGAAGTATCCAGAAGTCGTTGAGGCGTTCCCACCACACCCGGTGCACCGCGGCCGCCAGCTCGGCCGCCCCGGCGCCCGCAGCACGCCGGTACGCGCGGGCGTACGCCCGCACCTTCTCCAGTGCCAGCTCCCCGTCCGGCCGGACGAAGAAGATCGCCGCGGCGCGTACGGCCTCCTCCGCGCGCGGCTGCACGCCGAGCCGGTCCCAGTCCACGATCGCCACCGGGTCGGCACCCCGGTAGAGCAGGTTCAGCGGGTGGAAGTCACCGTGCACCCATCCCCTGGCGGAACCCTCGGGCGTCGGCGGCCGGCGGTCGGCGTGCCGCTCCAGCAGGGCGCGGCGTTCGACGAGGCGGTGGACGGCGAGCTCGTCGAAGGCGTCCCGCGGGCCCGGGCGCCGCGCGGCCGTCAGCAGCTCGTCGATCAGCGTGAACGTGTCGGCGGGGTCGGGGCTCGTGCCCTGGCCCCGTGCCGGAGGCGGCGGGTCCGCCTCCATGACCTGTTCCAGGCCCATGTGTACGGCCCCGAGGAGCGCCCCGAGCCTGCGCGACTGGGCGGTCGTCAGCTGCGCGCCGTCACGGTGGAGGCCGTCCACCCACCGGTGCAGGGCGTAGTGCTCGCCCTCGATCACCGTGACCGTGTCACCGTGTGTGTCCGCGAGGGGAGGGGCCACCGGCACGCCGAGGGAGTGCAGCTGCTGGGTCGCCCGGTGCTGCCGGACGATCGTGGCGTGATCACCGGAGGCGTCGTCGAGGTGGTGCTTGTCGAGGTGGTGTTTGAGGAAGTACGAGCCCCGGGTGGTGGACACGCGGTAGCCGTGGTTGAGCAGGCCCTTGCTGAGAGGTTCGCAGGCCAGGGGCTCACCGGCGTCGGGGTAGCGGCGCAGGACCTCGCCGACCGGAGGGACAGGCGGAAGGGTCACAGATGAGCGCAGCACTCGCCACATGTTAGGTGACGCTGCGTGTCCGGCCTGACGGACTTGCGTCGAAGGTCAGAGTGTGCATATGGGCGAGGTGCGGATCGAGCCTGAGGTAGACCGGATCGAAGTGTTCGCCGTTCACGTCGGAGGGGCCGGTCCCGAAGCGCTCGCGCTGGTCGGAGGCCGGATGCACGCGCTCGACGGGGCCGGTGAACTGCACCGACCAGAGGTCCTCCCCGCCCTCGGGCGCCGGGGCGTTGAAGTTGTCCGCCCCGTAGGCGATGACGCTCCCGTCGCAGGACTCGTGGAAGCCGAGCCCCCGGTGCATCCGCAGGACCACGCTGCCCTCGATCACCAGGTGCCGGGCCACGGCCAGGAAGGGCAGGGCCCGGACACTCATGGCCAGCCGGCCGTAGCGGACGCTGCCGAGCAGTTCGATCGCGCGGAGCTTCTCCGCTGCGGAGGAGGCCGGGGTGCCGGAGCCTGTCACGGTTCCGGTGTCGGAGGGGCGGGAGGAGAGCATGCGTCCCACTCTCCGACACGCGTAGGAGCCGTGTAAGGGTCCGCCGCCCCCGACGGGCCGGGACCAAAGTCCCTGCCGGACCGGGCGGGGCCGCCCCTCGCAGGCCCGCTCAGCGCTTCTCCCCCGCCGGCCGGCTCAGCGCTTCTCGGCCTGGAGCCTCGCCACGTACGCCGCGGCCTGGGAGCGCCGCTCCATGCCCAGCTTGGACAGCAGGCTGGAGACGTAGTTCTTGATGGTCTTCTCGGCGAGGTGCAGACGTTCGCCGATCACCCGGTTCGTCAGCCCCTCGCCGATCAGGTCGAGGATCTTGCGCTCCTGGTCGGTCAGGCCCGCGAGCCGTTCGTCGCCCTTGCCGTCCTTGCCCTCGCGCAGCCGCTCCAGCACGCGTGCCGTGGCCGCGGGGTCCAGGAGGGACTTGCCGGCCGCCACGTCGCGCACGGCGCCGAGCAGCTCGTTGCCCCGGATGGCCTTCAGGACGTACCCCGAGGCGCCCGCCATGATCGCGTCGAAGAGGGCCTCGTCGTCGGCGTACGAGGTGAGCATCAGGCACTTGATGCTCTCGTCCCTCGAGCGGACCTCGCGGCAGACCTCCACCCCGCTGCCGTCCGGCAGCCGCACGTCCAGCACGGCGACGTCGGGCCGGGTCGCCGGGATGCGTGCGAGCGCGTCCGCCGCCGTTCCGGCCTCGCCGACGACCTCGATGTCCTCCTCGGACGACAGCAGCTCGTGGACGCCGCGCCGGACGACTTCGTGATCATCGAGCAGGAATACCGTGATTTTTCCTTCTTCGCGCACATTCGCAGTCTCACACACTCCTTTCCCGTCCGCCCTTCCCTGGGGCTTGCGGCCGGGATAACGTGCCGTTGTTCCGGCCGCCTGCCAGGCCGTTACCGGTGCTGTGACCAGCGGGAGTTCGGGTTTTTCGCGATTTACTTGGAAATCCAAGCAAAATTGCAGGTCACAGGGTGTTTCGCAGTTATGCGGTGCACTGGGTAACGTGCGTATGACAGGACGCTCGCCGGGGCACCTGTCACGCCTGTTCCGGCCGAGTGGCACCCACCCCGTGCACGGGTCCGGACACAGGCGAGCCGCACTGGTTCCCGGCCATCCCGGGGGCCGGACCGACGGAGGAGCACGCACGTGACCGTGGAGAGCACTGCCGCGCGCAAACCGCGACGCAGCAGCAAGCGGACCAGCGCCGCGAAGACGCCCGCGCAGACGCCGGAGGGCTCCGGCCCCCAGCTGGTGCAGCTGCTGACGCCCGAGGGCGAGCGCGTCGAACACCCGGACTACGAGATCGACCTGAGCGCGGACGAGCTCCGGGGCCTCTACCGGGACATGGTCCTGACCCGCCGCTTCGACGCCGAGGCCACCGCGCTGCAGCGGCAGGGCGAGCTGGGCCTGTGGGCGTCCCTGCTGGGCCAGGAGGCCGCGCAGATCGGCTCCGGCCGGGCGCTGCGCGACGACGACTACGTCTTCCCGACCTACCGCGAGCACGGTGTCGCCTGGTGCCGCGGCGTCGACCCGACCAATCTGCTCGGGATGTTCCGCGGTGTGAACCACGGTGGCTGGGACCCCAACACCAACAACTTCCACCTCTACACGATCGTCATCGGCTCGCAGACCCTGCACGCCACGGGCTACGCCATGGGCATCGCCAAGGACGGCGCGGACTCGGCGGTCGTCGCGTACTTCGGTGACGGCGCGTCCAGCCAGGGCGACGTGGCGGAGGCGTTCACCTTCTCCGCCGTCTACAACGCCCCCGTCGTGTTCTTCTGCCAGAACAACCAGTGGGCGATCTCCGAGCCGACCGAGAAGCAGACGCGCGTGCCGCTCTACCAGCGCGCGCAGGGCTTCGGTTTCCCCGGTGTCCGGGTCGACGGCAACGACGTACTGGCGTGCCTGGCCGTCACCAGGTCGGCGCTGGAGCGTGCCCGCCGGGGCGAGGGCCCGACCCTCGTCGAGGCGTTCACCTACCGGATGGGCGCCCACACCACCTCGGACGACCCGACCAAGTACCGGGCGGACGAGGAGCGGGCGGCCTGGGAGGCCAAGGACCCGATCCTGCGGCTGCGCACGTATCTGGAGAAGCAGGAGCTCGCCGACGCCGCGTACTTCACCGCGCTGGACGAGGAGAGCGAGACCCTCGGCAAGCGGGTGCGTGACGTGGTGCGGGCCATGCCCGACCCGGACCGGCTGGCGATCTTCGACCACGCCTACGCCGACGGCAACCCGCTCGTCGACGAGGAGCGCGCCCAGTTCGCCGCCTACCAGGCATCGTTCGCCGAGGAGGGCAACTAGCCATGGCCGCTGAGAAGATGTCCATCGCGAAGGCGCTCAACGAGTCGCTGCGCAAGGCTCTCGATACCGACCCCAAGGTCCTCATCATGGGTGAGGACGTCGGGAAGCTCGGCGGGGTCTTCCGCATCACGGACGGGCTCCAGAAGGACTTCGGCGAGGGCCGGGTCATCGACACCCCGCTCGCGGAGTCCGGCATCGTCGGTACGGCGATCGGCCTGGCCCTGAGGGGCTACCGCCCGGTCGTCGAGATCCAGTTCGACGGCTTCGTCTTCCCCGCGTACGACCAGATCGTCACGCAGCTCGCCAAGATGCACGCCCGGGCCCTCGGCAAGATCAAGATGCCGGTCGTCATCCGCATCCCCTACGGCGGTGGCATCGGCGCCGTCGAGCACCACAGCGAGTCGCCCGAGGCCCTGTTCGCGCACGTGGCGGGCCTGAAGGTCGTCTCGCCGTCCAACGCGAGCGACGCCTACTGGATGATGCAGCAGGCCGTCCAGAGTGACGACCCGATCATCTTCTTCGAGCCCAAGCGCCGCTACTGGGACAAGGGGGAGCTCGACACCGAGTCCATCCCCGGCCCGCTCCACAAGGCGGCCGTGGCCCGTGAGGGGTCCGACCTCACGCTCGTCGCCTACGGCCCGATGGTGAAGGTCTGCCTGGAGGCCGCCGCCGCGGCGCAGGAGGAGGGCAAGTCGATCGAGGTCCTGGACCTGCGGTCGATGTCCCCGATCGACTTCGACGCCGTGCAGACCTCGGTCGAGAAGACCGGCCGGCTCGTGGTGGTCCACGAGGCGCCGGTGTTCTACGGATCCGGGGCGGAGATCGCCGCGCGGATCACCGAGCGCTGCTTCTACCACCTCGAAGCGCCCGTGCTGAGGGTCGGCGGTTACCACGCCCCCTACCCGCCGGCCAGGCTCGAGGACGAGTACCTGCCGGGTCTCGACAGGGTGCTCGACGCCGTCGACCGCTCGCTGGCGTACTGAGGAGAGGGCCGTGACGACGATGACCGAAACGTCTGCTCGTTTCCGCGAGTTCAAGATGCCCGATGTGGGCGAGGGGCTGACCGAGGCGGAGATCCTCAAGTGGTTCGTCCAGCCCGGCGACACCGTCACCGACGGCCAGGTCGTGTGCGAGGTCGAGACGGCCAAGGCCGCGGTCGAGCTGCCGATCCCGTTCGACGGGGTGGTGCACGAGCTGCGCTTCCCCGAGGGCACGACCGTCGACGTCGGCGAGGTGATCATCTCGGTGGACGTGGCGCCCGGCAGCGGTGACGCCCCGGCCGCGCCGGAGGCCGCTGCCGAAACCGTTCAGCAGCCCGTGCCGGAAGCCGAACCGGAGGCGCCCAAGGGGCGGCAGCCGGTGCTGGTCGGCTACGGCGTGGCGGAGAGCTCCACCAAGCGCCGTGCCCGCAAGGGCGTCGAGATCCCCGGTCCGGCCGCCGCCGCGATCCAGGCGGAGATGAACGGCCACGGCACGAAGGTCCCGGAGAGCCGCCCGCTCGCCAAGCCGCCGGTGCGCAAGCTGGCGAAGGACCTGGGCATCGACCTCGCCGCGGTCACTCCGACCGGTGAGGGCGGGGTCATCACCCGCGAGGACGTCCACGCGGCTGCCGCGCCGGCTCCCGCCGAGGCCCCCGCTCCGCCCGTCGCCGCTCCGGCTCCCGCGCCCGTCGCCGTGTCCGCGGACCCGGCCGGGCGGGAGACACGCATCCCGGTCAAGGGTGTGCGCAAGGCCATCGCGCAGGCCATGGTCGGTAGCGCCTTCACCGCGCCGCACGTCACCGAGTTCGTCACCGTCGACGTGACGCGGACGATGAAGCTCGTGGCGGAGCTCAAGGAGGACAAGGACATGGCGGGGGTGCGGGTGAACCCACTCCTCGTGATCGCCAAGGCCCTCCTGGTCGCGATCAGGCGCAACCCGGAGGTCAACGCCGCCTGGGACGAGGCCAGCCAGGAGATCGTGCAGAAGCACTACGTCAACCTGGGCATCGCCGCCGCCACCCCGCGCGGTCTGATCGTGCCGAACATCAAGGACGCGCACGACAAGACGCTGCCCCAGCTGGGCGAGGCGCTGGGCGAGCTGGTCGCCACGGCCCGCGAGGGCAGGACCTCCCCGGCCGCGATGGCCGGCGGCACGGTGACCATCACGAACGTCGGCGTCTTCGGCGTCGACACGGGTACGCCGATCCTGAATCCGGGCGAGTCCGCGATCCTGGCGGTCGGGGCGATCAAGCTCCAGCCCTGGGTCCACAAGGGCAAGGTGAAGCCCCGTCAGGTGACGACGCTGGCGCTCTCCTTCGACCACCGGCTGGTCGACGGCGAGCTGGGCTCCAAGGTGCTCGCGGATGTCGCGGCGATCCTGGAGCAGCCGAAGCGCCTGATCACCTGGGCCTAGCGAGGCACGAGGAAGGGGGCCCACCGCGTGATGCGGTGGGCCCCCTTCCGTACGCGCGGCGCCGGGCTACTTCTTGAAGCCGTAGTCCAGGAGCTTCTTGGCGTCGGCGGTCCGGGTGGTCGCCGACGTCGAGGTGAGGACGGTCCCGATGACCGTCTTCCCGCTGCGCGTCGCGGCGAAGACCAGGCAGTACTTGGCCGTCGGGCCGGAGCCGGTCTTCACGCCGATCATGCCGGTGTAGCTGCCCAGCATGGCGTTGGTGTTGGACCACGACATGTAGCGGTAGCCGCCGGTCTTGGTCGTGACCTTCTGCTTCGTCGACTTCGTCTTCACGACCGTGCGGAACGTGGAGTTCTTCATCGCGCTGCTGGCGATCTTCGTCAGGTCGCGCGGCGTCGAGTAGTTCGAGCCGCTGCCGATGCCGTCGAAGGAGTCGAAGTGCGTGTTCTTCAGGCCCAGGCTCTTCGCGTCGGCGTTCATCTTGCCGATGAACGACTTCACCCGGGCCGCGCGCGTGGAGCCGGAGCCGAACTTGTCGGCGAGGGCGTACGCGGCGTCGCAGCCCGACGGCAGCATAAGGCCGTACAGCAGCTGGCGGACCGTGACCTTGTCGCCCACGATGAGCCGGGCCGACGAGGCGGTCTTCGAGACGATGTAGTCGCTGTACGCCTTCTGGATCGTGACCTTGGCGTCGAGGTTGAGGTTCTTCTGCGCCAGCACGACCTTGGCGGTCATTATCTTCGTTGTCGAGCCGGTGGAGCGGCGCGTGTCCGCCGCCTTGCCGTAGAGCGTCTTCGAGGTGCCGTTGTTCATCACGAAGCCGCCCTTGGCGGTGATCGTGGGAGTCGGCGGTGTCGCTGCCTGGGCCGCGGAGGCGAACGCGCTGCCCGCGAGGACGGCACCTGCTGTGAGAGCCACGGTGGCGGCAACAGATGCGCGGTTTATGCCCTTAAGACCGATTTTCAAGTCAAACGCTCCAAATACGCCTGCGTTGCGGCCACATGAGGGTGCCGCTCGATGGTGAGACGCACGAGATGGCCGGATGGATGTACCCCCTGAAAGGTGATTTCGGAACAGCCGGCCGGATCGCGGCCCGTGTCCCGGATCGCGGACGGCGCTGCGAACGTACGCATCTTGTATCTATGCTGTGCGCATGCCTGCTGCACCGTCCGTCTCCCCTCCTACCCGCAGGGGGGAATCCAAGCCCCCGCCCGCGGCCGAGCGCGTCTACACGCACATCAAGGAAGCCGTCCTCGACCGTCGCTACGAGGGCGGCACGCTCCTCACCGAGGGCGATCTCGCCGAGGCCGTCGGAGTGTCCCGGACGCCGGTCCGGGAGGCGCTGCTCCGCCTGGAGGTCGAAGGGCTCATCAAGCTCTACCCGAAGAAGGGCGCCCTCGTCCTCGCGGTCTCCGCCCAGGAGATCTCCGACGTGGTGGAGACCCGGCTGCTCGTCGAGGAGTTCGCCGCGCGCAAGGCCGTGCCCGCGTCGGCACAGCTGATCGCCCGGCTCGAACAGCTCCTGGAGGAGCAGCGGGAGCTCGCCGAGGCGGGCGATCTGGCCGCCGTGTCCGTCAAGGACCGCTGCTTCCACGCCGAGATCGTGAAGAACGCGGGCAACGAGATCCTCTCGCGCCTCTACGACCAGCTCCGCGACCGGCAGCTCCGGATGGGCGTCGCCGTGATGGAGGCGCATCCCGGCAGGATCGCCGCCAACATCACAGAGCACGGTGAGCTGCTGGACGCCATCAGGGCCGGTGACGCCGAGGAGGCCGCACAGGTCGTCCGCCGTCATGTCAGCCGGGTCAAGGTGCTGGTCCGGGGGGATGACCGATGAGCTCGGCCGCCCCCACCCTGTCGCTGCCCGGAGATCCGCCGGGCGGCCGGCGTGCCGCCTGGATCTGGGGCATCGGCGTCGCCGTCTACTTCGTCGCCATCATCTTCCGCACCAGCCTCGGGGTCGCCGGGCTGGACGCCGCCGACCGGTTCGACGTCAACGCCTCCGCCCTGTCGACGTTCTCCATCCTCCAGTTGCTCGTCTACGCCGGTATGCAGATACCCGTGGGCCTGATGGTCGACCGGCTCGGCACCAAGAAGGTCCTCACCCTCGGGGTCGTGCTCTTCACGCTGGGGCAGCTGGGCTTCGCGCTCTCCCCCTCGTACGGCATGGCGCTCGCCTCCCGCGCGCTCCTCGGCTGCGGCGACGCCATGACGTTCATCAGCGTGCTGCGGCTCGGCGCCAGGTGGTTCCCGGCCCGGCGCGGGCCGCTCATCGGGCAGGTGGCCGCGCTCTTCGGGATGGCGGGCAACCTCGTCTCGACGCTCTTCATCGCCCGCGCGCTGCACGGCTTCGGCTGGACCACGACCTTCGTCGGCAGCTCGCTGGCCGGTGTGGTGGTGCTCGTGCTGCTGCTCCTCTTCCTCAAGGACCACCCCGAGGGCCACGAGCCGCCGCCCGCGGAGCACGCCGGAGCGGCGTACGTGCGGAAGCAGATCGCCGCCTCCTGGAGGGAGCCGGGCACCCGTCTGGGCATGTGGGTGCACTTCACCACGCAGTTCCCCGCCATGGTCTTCCTGCTGCTGTGGGGCATGCCGTTCCTGGTCGAGGCACAGGGGCTGAGCCGGGGCACCGCCGGTGAGCTGCTCACCCTGGTGGTGCTCTCCAACATGGTGGTGGGGCTCGTCTACGGGCAGATCATCGCCCGCCACCACGCGGCCCGCGCCCCGCTGGCCCTCGGCACGGTCGCGATGACCGCGCTGCTCTGGGCGACCACGATCTTCTACCCCGGCGACCACGCGCCGATGTGGCTGCTGATCACCCTGTGCGTGGTGCTGGGGTCCTGCGGCCCGGCGTCCATGATCGGCTTCGACTTCGGCCGGCCCGCCAATCCCCCGGAGCGCCAGGGCACCGCTTCCGGGATCGTCAACATGGGCGGCTTCGTCGCCTCGATGACGACCCTCTTCGCGGTCGGGGTCCTGCTCGACGCGACCGGGGACAACTACCGCGTCGCGTTCGCCTCGGTCTTCGTCCTGGAGGCGCTCGGCGTCGTGCAGATCCTGCGGCTGCACGCCGTCGCCACGCACCGCGAACGCGACCACCACGTCGTCAGCCGGGTCGAAGCCGTGCACGTGCCCGCCTGAACGCGCCCCCGCCGGCGGGCCCGCCCGGGTCCGCCGGCGGCCGGGTGCCGCGCTACGGGGTCACGGCGAAGTGGCGCAGGATCTCGGCGCCCAGGTCCTGGTCGCCCTCGATCTTGACCAGGTCCTCCACGGCCTGGGCCCGGACCCTGCCGCAGGCCAGCCGGTAGTACGTCTCCCAGTCCATGGCGAGGGTCGCCGCGGGCCCCAGTGACGGAGCGCCGTCGACCGAGCCACGGCCCTCGCCGTCGACCCTGACCGTGCGCAGGAATTCCAGGGGGCCGTGCACATCGAAGACCACGGCCGAGTTGGGCGGCGCGCCCGCGTCCTTGGCGACGACCTTCGCCAGGCCGACCAGCAGGGTGTCCCGGACGATCAGGGCGCCGGGGGAGTCCAGGTTGCCGGGCTGCCCCAGCGTCGTACGCAGATCCTGCTCGTGCACCCAGACGTCGAAGGCGCGCATGCGCAGCGCCAGTTCCAGCGTCTGCTCGGCGCCGAGGGGCGCCCGCACCATGGTCTCGGGGTCGCGCGACTCGTTGCGCAGCTGGCGCATGCGCCGGATGAGCGTGTAGTCGAGCTCCGAGGTCATCTCGGGCGCCGTGTGGTGGCGCCGTACGTCGACCTGCATCTCCATGTAGCGCTGGTGGTCGTTCTGCACGTGGTAGAGGTCGCGCGGCAGCGTGTGGATCGGACGGGGGTCGCCGAGCTGCTCGCACTCCATGCCGATGACGTGCGAGACGATGTCGCGTATCGACCAGCCCGGGCAGGGCGTCCGGCGGTTCCACTCCCCCTCGGCAAGTGGCTTGACCAGCTCGGCTATCGACTCGACGGAGTGGGTCCAGGCATCGGCATAGGTCTGGAGGCTGGGATGGACGGTCACGGGACCCCTCGTGCGGTTCTGCGGTGCATGGGCTGGAGAGCAGGAGTGCCGGCGGGACGGCCGGCACCGACGGTGCTGTCGGCGGGCTGCGTGGGAGGTTCGCTCGCTAAGTTACGCTGCGAGCAGGCACCCCGGCAGTGCTTTCGTGTGACGATCGTAGGCCCGCGTTGACGGCTTCCATGCCAGGACGGTGGTAGTGTGCACGCCTCTCTCATCCAGATCGCTGTAAACCAGGATGAATCGGCCCATTCCCGTAGAGAGCGCGCGGCTTCACTGGTCGTGGCCCAGCGGGGTGCGGACCTCGTCGTCCTCCCCGAACTCTGGACGGTGGGCGCCTTCGCCTACACCACCTTCGCCGACGAGGCCGAGCCCCTGCAGGGGCCCACGCACGACATCATGGCGAAGGCCGCGGCCGAGGCCGGGGTCTGGCTGCACGCCGGCTCCTTCGTCGAGCGCGCCGAGGACGGCACTCTCTACAACACCTCGCTGGTGTTCTCTCCCGAGGGCGAGCGGGCCGCCTCGTACCGGAAGATCCACCGGTTCGGCTTCGACAAGGGCGAGGCGGTGATGATGGGCGCCGGTGAGGAGCTCGTCACCGTCGCCCTGCCGGAGACCACCCTCGGCCTCGCCACCTGCTACGACCTGCGCTTCCCCGAGCAGTTCCGGGGGCTCGTCGACGCGGGCGCCGAGACCATGGTCGTCTCCGCCGGCTGGCCGGAGCGCCGTCGCTCGCACTGGACGCTGCTGGCGCAGGCCCGGGCCGTGGAGAACCAGGCGTACGTCCTGGCCGTGGGGTCCTCGGGCACCCATGCGAGGGTCCAGCAGGCGGGGCACAGCATCGTCGTCGACCCCTGGGGCGAGGTGCTGGCCGAGGCCGGAGCGGGCGAGGAGGTGCTCACCGTGGAGTTCGACCCCGCGAAGGCGACCACCACCCGGGAGCAGTTCCCGGCGCTCAAGGACCGCCGCCTGGGCATCGCCCCACGGCGCCTGCCCTGAGCCGTACGCCTGCCCTGTTCCCTGCGCCCGTCCCGGCGTGGCCGTCTCCCGGTGCCGTACGTCAGTCTCCGGGCGGCCCGGTTTCACGTGAAACCGGGCCGTGGCGGGCCGGTCGTCAGTCCTCGTCGTGCTCCTTGTCCGCAAGGGCGATCACGCACACCGCCACCGCCACGAGCAGGGGCACATCGGCGTCCTCCCGCACGATGTCGAGGCCATAGGTGTCGCGGACGCTCAGCCACCGACGGGAGACCTGTGCCAGCAGTTCACCGTCGTAGTCGACGGCGAACTCCCGGTCCAGGATCTTGCCGCTGACGTCCAGCTCGGTGCCGTCCACCAGCGTCACCCGGTAGTGGTTGCGCAGGAGCGAGAGCCGCTTCCGCTTGACCTGGGCGAGCTTCTCGCCGCCCCGCTCGATGAGCATGGTGTCGCGCAGGCTGATCAGCTTCTGGCGGATCTCCACCAGCACCCGGCCGTCCGTGTCCTTCAGCTCGAAGGTGTCGCGGAGCCGCATGGCCTTGCCGTCGACGAGGAAGAGCTTGTGCCCGTCCGCGTCCTCGATCCAGTAGTCGTCGCCGATGCCGAGCAGCCGCTCACGTACGAGAAGTCTCATGGATCACAGGTTCCCCGACGCCCTGCCGGAATGCGCGCAGGCCATGGTGCTGTTGACTGGTGTCATGACAGCACGTGCACGTGTCCGCGCCCCCGAACTGATCGGCAAGGGCGGCTGGCTCAATACAGGCGACCGGCAGTACACCCTCGCTGACCTGCGGGGACGCATTGTCATCCTGGACTTCTGGACATTCTGCTGTGTGAACTGTCTGCATGTGCTCGACGAGCTGCGCGAGCTGGAGGAGAAGCACCGGGACACCGTGGTGATCATCGGCGTCCACTCGCCGAAGTTCGTCCACGAGGCGGAGCACCAGGCCGTGGTCGACGCCGTCGAGCGGTACGAGGTGCACCACCCCGTCCTCGACGATCCCGAGCTCGCCACCTGGAAGCAGTACGCCGTCCGCGCCTGGCCCACGCTCGTCGTGGTGGACCCCGAGGGGTACGTCGTCGCCCAGCACGCCGGTGAGGGGCACGCGCACGCCATCGAGAAGCTGGTCGAGGAGCTGGAGGCCGAGCACGGCGCGAAGGGCACCCTGCGCCGCGGTGACGGCCCGTACGTCGCCCCGGAGCCGGTCGCCACGCACCTGCGCTTCCCCGGCAAGGCGCTCGTCCTGCCCGACGGCGGCTTCCTGGTCTCGGACACCACCCGCCACCGTCTGGTCGAGCTGGACGCCGACGGCGAGACCGTGCGGGGCCACTTCGGCACCGGTGAGCGCGGATTCACGGACGGGGGCCCCGACGAGGCGCGGTTCAGCGAACCGCAGGGCCTCGCCGTCCTGCCCGACGGCCGCATCGCCGTCGCCGACACGGTCAACCACGCGATCAGGGCGCTGGACCCCGCGACGGGCGTCACGACGACACTCGCCGGCACCGGCCGCCAGTGGTGGCAGGGCTCCGCCACCAGCGGCCCGGCCACGGAGGTGGACCTGTCGTCGCCGTGGGACATCGCCTGGTTCGACGACCGGCTGTGGATCGCGATGGCCGGGGTGCACCAGCTGTGGACGTACGACCCCGAGCAGGGCACGGTGCGTGTCGCGGCGGGGACGACCAACGAGGGGCTGGTGGACGGGCCCGGCGACGAGGCGTGGTTCGCGCAGCCGTCCGGTCTGGCCGCGGCCGGCGACCGCCTCTGGGTCGCCGACTCGGAGACGTCCTCGCTGCGCTACGTGGACCTGGAGGGCGCCGTGCACACCGCCGTCGGTACCGGGCTCTTCGACTTCGGCCACCGTGACGGCCAGGCCGGGCAGGCGCTGTTCCAGCACCCGCTCGGTGTCACCGCCCTCCCGGACGGCTCCGTCGCCGTCAGCGACACCTACAACCACGCCCTGCGGCGCTTCGACCCGGAGAGCGGCGAGGTCACGACTCTGGCCACCGATCTGAGGGAGCCGAGCGACGCGGTGCTGGTCGACGGCGACCTGGTCGTCGTCGAGTCCGCACGGCACCGGCTGACCCGGCTGCGGCTCCCCGAGGAGGCCGTGCGCGTCGCGGGCCGGGCGCACCGCACCCGGCGGGCGGCCACCGAGGTCGCGGCCGGGACGCTGCGGCTGGACGTGGTCTTCCAGGCGCCGGCCGGGCAGAAGCTCGACACCCGTTACGGCCCCTCGACCCGGCTGCTGGTCTCCTCGACCCCGCCGGAACTCCTGGCCGAGGGTTCCGGGCCGGGTACGGACCTGAGCCGCGACCTGGTTCTCGCCGACGGGTTCACCGAGGGCGTCCTGCACGTTTCCGCGATGGCGGCGTCCTGCGACGACGACCCGGCGAACGAGTACCCGGCCTGCCACGTCCACCAGCAGGACTGGGGCGTGCCCGTCAGCGTCACCGACTCGGGCACGTCCAGGCTCCCCCTGGTGCTGGCCGGGTTGGACGAGCAGGGCTGACCACGCTGAGCGGGGCGGGCCGGAGGCCTGCCCCGCTCAGCACGCGAGAGGCGCCCCGGCGGATGATCCGCCGGGGCGCCTCGCTGCCACGGGAGACGGTGTGCCGATGGCCGGCCCGGGATCGCACCGGTCGGACGGCGGTGACTGCCTGCCCGTCAGGTCACTGGTAGCGGCGCTCGTCCTCCGTGACGACCGTGGTGGTCGGCGGCACGACCATGCGGCGGCGGCGCGCGATGCTCACGTAGACGAAGACCCCGACGAGGCCGACGAGCATCATGATCCAGCCGACCAGGTCGACATTGACGGTATCCATCTCCCAGTCGGTGGCGAACGCCAGAATCGCTCCGGCACCGATCAGGAGAATGCATCCTCCGAGTCCCATGACTTCCGCCTCCTCGACGGCCCGGTGACTCCGGGCCGGTGTACGGATCGCGTACCCGGCCCGGCAACAACCATGTCCGCGGGAGAGGTTGGGACCGTGAGGGTCAGCCGGCGAGGAACGCCGCGAGCGCGTTGGCCAGGAGGTACGGGTCGTCGGCGCCGCACAGCTCGCGTGCGCTGTGCATCGACAGGATCGCGACACCGATGTCGACGGTGCTGATGCCGTGCCGGGCCGCGGTGATCGGGCCGATCGTCGTGCCGCACGGCATCGAGTTGTTGGAGACGAACGTCTGCCAGGGCACGCCCGCCTTCTCACAGGCCGCCGCGAACACCGCGCGGCCGCCGCCGTCGGTGGCGTAGCGCATGTTGACGTTGACCTTGAGGATCGGCCCGCCGTTGGCCACCGGGTGGTGCGTCGGGTCGTGCCGCTCGGCGTAGTTGGGGTGGACGGCGTGGCCGGTGTCCGAGGAGAGGCAGACGGTCCCCGCGAAGGCCCGGGCGCGGTCCTCGTACGAACCGCCGCGGGCGAAGACGGAGCGCTCCAGGACGGTGCCGAGCAGCGGGCCGTCCGCGCCGGTGTCGGACTGGGAGCCGTTCTCCTCGTGGTCGAAGGCGGCCAGCACGGGGATGTACGGGAGCTCCGCGTCCGGCTGGGAGGCGACGGCGGCCAGCGCCGCCGTCGCGGCGTGCACGGAGAGCAGGTTGTCCATGCGCGGCCCGGCCAGCAGCTCGCGGTCCCGGCCGAGGTAGGCGGGCGCCTCGACGGGGTGCGGCATGAGGTCCCAGCCGGTGATCTCCGCGGCGTCGACGCCCGCCTCCTCGGCGACGAAGCGGATGAGGTCGCCCTCCTCGACGTCGCCGAGCCCCCAGATCGGCTGCATGTGCTTCTGGCGGTCGAGCTTGAGCCCGTCGGGGTTGGCGGACCGGTCCAGGTGCACGGCCAGCTGGGGAACCCGCAGCAGCGGCCGGTCGACGTTCACCAGCCGGTGCGTGCCGTCGCGCAGCGAGATGCGGCCGGCCAGGCCGAGGTCCCGGTCCAGCCAGGTGTTCAGGAGCGTCCCGCCGTAGATCTCGACGGCGACCTGGCGCCAGCCGTACGCGCCCGTGTCGGGCAGCGGCTTGACCCGCAGGTTGGGGGAGTCCGTGTGGGCCCCGACGATCCGGAAGGGGGTGTGGGCGCCGGCGCCCTCCGGCACGTACCAGGCCACGATCGCGCCGCCCCGCAGGACGTACTTCCCGCCCGTGGAGCCGTCCCAGGCGTCCGTCTCCTCGACCTGCCGGAATCCGGCCTTCTCCAGCCGCGCGGCCGCTGCGGCCACGGCGTGGTACGGGGAGGGGGCGGCCATCAGGAACGCCATCAGATCGTCGGTGTGCCCGCGGTCGAAGCGGAGGGGAGAGCTCATGTTCTTCACTGTAACGACGGCGGACCGGGACGCTTCACGGTGTACGCCGGCAGCCCGCGGCCGGTGTCCTGAACGCGACGGCGCCGCCACCCGGAGGATCCGGGTGGCGGCGCCGTGGACGGTCGGGCGGGGCGGCGAGGACTAGAACGCGGCCTCGTCCAGCTCCATCAGCGAGTTGTCGACGGTCTCGGCGAGCGCGCGCTCGGCGCCGACGCCGGGCAGGACGTTCGCGGCGAAGAACTTCGCCGCGGCGATCTTGCCCTGGTAGAAGGCGGCGTCCTTGGCGGAGGCGTTGCGCAGCTTCTCGGAGGCCACGACCGCGCCCTTGAGGAGCAGGTAGCCGACGACGACGTCACCGGAGGCCATCAGGAGGCGGGTGGTGTTGAGGCCCACCTTGTAGATGTTCTTGACGTCCTCGCCGGTTGCGGTGAGGTCGGTGATCATCGTGCCGACGATCGCCTCCAGGTCCACCGCCGCCTTGGCGAGGTGGTCCAGCGCGCCGGCCAGCTCCTCGTTGCCCTGGGCGCCCGCGAGGAACTTCTTGATCTCCTCGGAGAGGGTGTTCAGCGAGGCGCCCTGGTCGCGGACGATCTTCCGGAAGAAGAAGTCCTGTCCCTGGATCGCCGTCGTGCCCTCGTACAGGGTGTCGATCTTGGCGTCACGGATGTACTGCTCGACCGGGTACTCCTGGAGGTATCCGGAGCCGCCGAAGGTCTGGAGCGACTGCGCGAGCTGCTCGTAGGACTTCTCGGATCCGTAGCCCTTCACGATCGGGAGGAGCAGGTCGTTCAGGCCGTTGAGCGCCTTGGCGTCCTCGCCCGCGGCTTCCTTCACCTGGATCGCGTCCTGGACGGAGGCGGTGTACAGGACGAGGGAGCGCATGCCCTCGGCGTACGCCTTCTGCGTCATGAGGGAGCGGCGCACGTCGGGGTGGTGCGTGATGGTGACCTTGGGGGCCGTCTTGTCCATGAACTGCGACAGGTCGGTGCCCTGGACGCGCTCCTTGGCGTACTCCAGCGCGTTGAGGTAGCCCGCCGACAGGGCGGCGATGGCCTTCGTGCCGACCATCATGCGGGCGAACTCGATGATGCGGAACATCTGGCGGATGCCGTCGTGCTTGTCACCGATCAGCCAGCCCTTGGCGGGGTGCTGGTCGCCGAAGGTCATCTCGCAGGTGTTCGACGCCTTGAGGCCCATCTTGTGCTCGACGTTCGTCGCGTACACGCCGTTGCGCTCACCGAGCTCGCCGGTGGTCCAGTCGAAGTGGAACTTCGGGACGAGGAAGAGGGAGAGGCCCTTGGTGCCCGGGCCTGCGCCCTCGGGGCGCGCCAGCACGTAGTGGAGGATGTTCTCGGACATGTCGTGCTCGCCCGAGGTGATGAAGCGCTTCACACCCTCGATGTGCCAGGAGCCGTCCTCCTGCTCGACCGCCTTGGTGCGGCCGGCGCCCACGTCCGAACCGGCGTCCGGCTCGGTCAGCACCATCGTCGAGCCCCACTGCTTCTCGACGGCGATCTCGGCGACCTTCTTCTGCGCCTCGTTGCCCTCGTCGAAGAGGATGCCGGCGAAGGCCGGGCCGGAGGAGTACATCCAGACGGCCGGGTTGGAGCCGAGCAGGAGCTCCGCGTAACCCCAGATCAGGGAGCGCGGGGAGGTCGTGCCGCCGATCTCCTCGGGCAGGCCCAGGCGCCAGTACTCGGAGTCCATGAACGCCTGGTAGGACTTCTTGAAGGAGGCCGGGACGGGCGCGGTGTTCGTCTCGGGGTCGAAGACCGGCGGGTTGCGGTCGGCGTCGGCGTACGAGTCGGCCAGCTCGTTCTCCGCGAGGCGGGTGACCTCGTCCAGGATGCTCTTCGCGGTGTCGACGTCCATCTCCGCGAACGGGCCGGTGCCGTACAGCTTGTCGCGCCCGAGGACCTCGAAGAGGTTGAACTCGATGTCGCGGAGATTCGACTTGTAGTGCCCCATGGGAAGGCTCCGTAATCAATAGCAGTGGCGCGCAGCGCCCCGTGGAGGAGTGAGGATCGGGCGACGGACGGCCGGGCGTGGGTATATCACCTGACCCCTACGATGATGCTACCCGTCAGTAATAAGACGCAACCCCTCAAGGCACAGATGTGTCCGATTACTCTTTGCGGCATGTATGGCTACGACCAGAACCAGGGCGCGCAGCAGCAGATGGGCGGCGGCTACGGCGAGCAGCCGTTGTACCCCGAGCCCTCGCCGCCGTCCCTGGCCGACGCGGTACGGGCCTTCACGACCGGTTCGCTCTCCGCGGAGGACTTCCAGCAGATCTTCGCCACGGCGAAGGTCTACTGCCCGCGCGGCGACAACCCCGGCTTCCTCGCCCTCCACAACACCCAGCAGCCGGTGATCCCCATGTTCACCACGCTCAAGGAGCTGCGGAGCTACGCGGGCAAGGAGTCCAAGTACTTCGTGATCACCGGCGCCGAGGTGATCGACCTGCTGCCGACCGGCTACGGCTTCGTCCTGGACATGGAGGGCGACCACCGCATGGTCTTCGACGCCAAGGCGGTGGAGCAGATGGTCGACTTCGCGATGCGCCGTATGTACGGCTGAGCGGCACCCGCCGCACACCGGCAGCCCGAGGGCCCGCACCGGCACGGTGCGGGCCCTCGGTGCTGTCCGGGGGTGCCGGGAATGAATGCCGCCTTGCAGGATGTTCACCGTTCAACTAAATTGGGATCAGAAGACTCCCGGAGGTGGCTCCCATGCCCGCAGTGACCGTCGAAAACCCGCTGACCCTGCCGAAGGTCGCGGCCCAGGCCGAGGCCGTGGCCCGTCCCGTGCTGACCGTCACGACCGCCCCGAGCGGTTTCGAGGGTGAGGGCTTCCCTGTGCGGCGCGCCTTCGCCGGCATCAACTACCGGCACCTCGACCCGTTCATCATGATGGACCAGATGGGTGAGGTGGAGTACGCGGCGGGCGAGCCGAAGGGGACTCCCTGGCACCCGCACCGCGGCTTCGAGACCGTCACCTACATCATCGACGGCAGCTTCATCCACCAGGACAGCAACGGTGGCGGAGGTTCCATCGAGAACGGCGACACCCAGTGGATGACGGCCGGCTCCGGCCTCCTCCACATCGAGACGCCGCCGGAGTCCCTCGTCATGTCCGGCGGCCTCTTCCACGGCCTCCAGCTCTGGGTGAACCTGCCCAAGTCCGACAAGATGATGGCCCCGCGCTACCAGGACATCCGCGGTGGCCAGGTCCAGCTCCTCGCCTCCCCGGACGGCGGCGCGCTGCTCCGCGTCATCGCGGGTGACCTCGACGGTCACGAGGGTCCGGGCATCACGCACACCCCGATCACGATGGTCCACGCCACGGTCCGGCCGGGCGCCGAGGTCACGCTGCCCTGGCGCGAGGAGTTCAACGGCCTCGCCTACGTCCTCGCCGGCCGCGGGAGCGTCGGCGCGGAGCGCCGGCCCGTCCGCACCGGCCAGACCGCGGTCTTCGGCAAGGGGTCCTCGCTGACCGTCCGCGCCGACGAGACGCAGGACGGCAACACGCCGGACCTGGAGGTCGTGCTGCTCGGCGGGCGCCCGATCCGTGAGCCGATGGCGCACTACGGGCCGTTCGTCATGAACACCCAGGACGAGCTCAAGCAGGCCTTCGAGGACTTCCAGGCCGGCCGCCTCGGCAAGGTCCCGGCCGTCCACGGCATGTGACGGGCCCCGCCGGGCGTACGGGTGACGATCCGTCACCCGTACGCCCCTGAGGAAGGGACACCGCTCCGGGCCCGTGATCGGGTGGGAGGGTGCCTACCCGCAAGCCCCTCCTGCCCGACGTCGCGCGGCGGACGGCCGCCTGGTGCGGCGTCCTGCTCCTCGTCGCCGGTGTCGCGGGTGTGGCCGTCTGGCTGTGCGTGGTGCTCAAGACCGCGGTCACCCCGGTCCTGCTGGCGCTGCTCGGTACGGCACTGCTCGGTCCCGTCCACCGCTGGCTGGCCGCCCACAAGGTGAACAGGTCGGTGGCCGCAGGGCTCACCTGCGCCGCGCTGGTCGCGGTGGGCGGCGGCGCCGGCTACATCGTCGTCACCGTGCTCGTCGACACCGGCGGCCAGATCGTGGACTCGTTGAAGGACGCCGCGCAGTGGGTCATCGACCACTTCGAGATCGAGGGCGTCGCCGATGTCGACGATCTGGCGGACAACGCCAAGAACCTCGTCGAGAAGTTCGGGGCGAGCGCCGCCGGCGGACTGCTCACCGGGATCAGCGTCATCGGGTCACTCGTCACCACCGGCGTTCTGGCGCTGCTGCTGACCTTCTTCTTCCTGCGTGACTCCGACCGTGCCGTGGACCTGGCCCACAGCCTCGCGCCGCGCGGCACGGGCGACCTCGTGGAGGCCATGGGGCGCAGGGCCTTCGAGGCCGTCGAGGGGTTCATGCGCGGCACCACCTTCATCGCCCTGATCGACGCGCTGTGCATCACCGTGGGCCTGCTGATCCTCCGGGTGCCGGGGGCGGCGGGCCTGGGGGCGCTGGTCTTCGTCGGCGCCTACATCCCGTACCTCGGGGCCTTCATCTCCGGAGCGGTGGCGGTGCTGGTGGCGCTCGCCGACCGGGGGATCGTGATCGCGCTCTGGGCGCTGGGCGTGGTCGTGGCCGTCCAGGTGCTGGAGGGCCACGTGCTGCAGCCCGCCATCCAGAGCCGTACGGTCCAGATGCACCCCGCCATGATCATGATCTCGCTGACCGCCGGTGCGAGCGTGGCGGGCCTGCTGGGCATGCTGCTGGCGGTACCGGTGTGCGCCGCGGCGTTCGGGGTGATCGGCGAGCTGCGCAAGGAGTACGGGGCCGAGGACGGGGGAGGCGCGGTCACCGAGGGTTCATGAGCGGGCGGTGCCGCCCAGCTCCACCGGTTCCTCCGACTCGTACAGCTCGAACCAGATCGACTTGCCCTCCCCCCGGGGTTCCACCCCCCACGCGTCGGCGAGCATCTCCATCAGCACCAGGCCCCGGCCGCTGGACGCCATCTCGCCCGGCCTCCGCTTGTGCGGCAGCTCGTCGCTGGCGTCGGCCACCTCGACCCGGAGCCGCCGCTCGCCCCGCTCGCCCGTCACCTCCGCCACGAGCAGCGCGTCCCCGTCGGTGTGGACGAGCACGTTGGTGGACATCTCGGAGACCATCAGCTCCGCCGAGTCGACCTGTTCCGCGTCGGCCCAGTCGTGCAGCAGTTCCCGCAGCTGCTGCCGGGCCACCCCGACCCGTTCGGGCTCCGCCTGGGCGATGGTCATCGCCGAACGCCGCCCCGGGGCCCTGCGCGTCCGCGCCCCCTCGCGGCGCAGCACCAGGACCGCGATGTCGTCCTCGCGGCGGTCCACCAGCGGTCCGGTCGTGTAGTGCGAGCCCGGACCGTGCACCGCCTGCACGAGGGCGTCCGCCAGCTCGTCCAGATCCTCGACGGGCTTCTCCAGGACCGGCCTGAGCCTGGTCCACCCGGTGGCCATGTCGTGTCCGCCGGTCTCGATGAGGCCGTCCGTGCACAGCATGATCGTCTCGCCGGACCCCAGGACGACACGGGTCGTCGGGTAGTCGGCGTCCTTGTCGACCCCCAGGGGCAGCCCTCCCGCGGTCTGCCGGATCACCGCGGTGCCGTCGACGCTGATCACCACCGGGTCGGGATGGCCCGCACGGGCGATGTCGAGGGTGCCGTTCTCGGGGTCGGCCTCCGCGTACAGACAGGTCGCGAAGCGTGTGGCGTCGGACCGGTCCTCGCCGTCGGCGAGGTCGTACGTCTCGGTCAGCCCGGACAGGAAGCGTGAGGCGCGCGAGAGCACGGCGTCGGGGCGGTGGCCCTCGGCGGCGTACGCGCGCAGCGCGATCCGCAGCTGGCCCATCAGGCCCGCCGCCCGCACGTCGTGGCCCTGGACGTCACCGATGACGAGGGCGATGCGGCCGTTGGGGAGCGGGATCATGTCGTACCAGTCCCCGCCGACCTGGAGCCCCCCTCCCGTCGGGATGTAGCGCGCCGCCACCTCCAGGCCGGGCACACCGGGGCCGAGGGAGGGCCTCATGGCCTTCTGGAGGCCCACCGACAGCTCGCGCTCGGTCTCGGCGACCCCGGCGCGCGTCAGCGCCTGTGCCAGCATCCTGGCCACGGTCGACAGCACGGAGCGCTCGTCCGGCGAGAAGGCCACGTTGTGCCGGAAGCCGGCCATCCAGGCGCCCATCGTGTGTCCGGACGAGATCAGCGGCAGGAAGGCCCAGGACTGGCGCCCGAACTCCTCCGCGAGGGGCCAGGTGGCCGGGTAGCGCCGCCGGTACTCCTCGGGCGACTCCAGGTAGATCGCCTGGCCGGTCCGGACGACCTCGGCGGCCGGGTAGTCGGTCTCCAGGAGCATGTCGGTGAAGGGCTTCTCGTCGCCGACGTTGTGCCCGTGGTGTCCGATGACCGTCAGGTGCTCGCCCGACACCCCGAAGACGGCGAGTCCGTCCGGTGAGAAGCCCGGCATGGAGAGCGACCCCGCGACCCGCAGCACCTCCTCGGTGGAGCCGGCCTCGGCCAGGGCACGCCCCGCGTCCAGCAGGAACGCCTCGCGGGACCGCCGCCAGTCGCCCGTCAGCGGGGTGTGCGCCGCCGTGGCCTCCGAGGGCTGGGCGACCTCCTGGAGGATGCCCATCAGCACGTACGTATGACGGCCCGGGGTGTCCAGCGGGACCGGCTTGGACCGGGTGCGCACCGTACGCACGACCGTCCCCTGCTCGTCCACGATCCGAATCCTGGCCTCGGCGACCGTGCCCTCGGTGATCGCGAAGTTCACGATGCCGTCGATCTCGTTCCAGTCCGCCTGGTGGAAGCGGGGGCGCACCTCCTCGCCGGGGCGGACCGTGGCCTCGGCGGGCAGTCCCACCAGGCGTGCCGCCTCGGCGTCGAGCGTGACCGTGCCCGAGGAGCTGTCCCAGCTCCACAGACCGGTCCCGATCGCAGCCAGGATCTCCTCGGTGCGCATTGCCCCACTTTAGGAAGATGTTCCTGGCGGTCGCCACCGAGGGGCGGCCGCCCGGCGGCCCCCGGACCCCCCCGCCGGGCGCGTCTCGGACAGCCGTGCGGCGACAATGCCAATGAAGCGGCGGGTCCACGGGCGGTAGCCTGGGGTGTCAATCCACCCCGACCGCGAAGACTGGATGAACGACGATGCATCGGTACAGGTCCCACACCTGCGGCGAGCTCCGCGCCTCTGACGTCGGCACCGACGTCCGGCTGAGCGGCTGGCTGCACAATCGCCGAGACCTGGGTGGCATCCTCTTCATCGATCTGCGCGACCACTACGGTCTGGTGCAGCTCGTCGCGCGCCCCGGTACCCCCGGCAACGACGCCCTGGCGAAGCTGACCAAGGAGACCGTCGTCCGGATCGACGGCAAGGTCTCCGCGCGCGGCGCCGACAACGTCAACCCCGAGCTCTCGACCGGTGAGATCGAGATCGAGGTCACCGAGGTCGAGGTGCTGGGCGAGGCCGCTCCGCTGCCCTTCACGATCAACGCCGAGGACGGCGTCAACGAGGAGCGGCGCCTGGAGTACCGCTTCCTCGACCTGCGCCGCGAGCGCATGCACCGCAACATCATGCTGCGCTCGTCGGTGATCGCCTCCATCCGCTCCAAGATGGTGACCCTCGGCTTCAACGAGATGGCGACCCCGATCCTCGCCGCGACGTCCCCCGAGGGTGCCCGTGACTTCGTGGTCCCGTCCCGTCTGAACCCGGGCAAGTTCTACGCCCTCCCGCAGGCGCCGCAGCAGTTCAAGCAGCTGCTGATGATCTCCGGCTTCGACCGCTACTTCCAGATCGCGCCCTGTTTCCGCGACGAGGACGCGCGCGCCGACCGCTCGCCCGGCGAGTTCTACCAGCTCGACGTCGAGATGTCGTTCGTCGAGCAGGAGGACGTGTTCCAGCCGATCGAGAAGCTCATGACCGAGCTCTTCGAGGAGTACGGCAACGGCCGCCACGTGACCTCGCCGTTCCCGCGCATCCCGTTCCGCGAGTCGATGCTGAAGTACGGCAACGACAAGCCGGACCTGCGGGCCCAGCTGGAGCTCGCCGACATCTCCGACATCTTCGCGGACTCGGAGTTCAAGGCGTTCGCCGGCAAGCACGTCCGTGCCCTGCCGGTGCCGGACACCGCCGGCCAGTCCCGCAAGTTCTTCGACGGCCTCGGCGCGTACGCGGTCGAGCACGGCGCCAAGGGTCTCGCCTGGGTCCGCGTCGGCGAGGACGGCACGCTGGCGGGCCCGATCGCCAAGTTCCTCACCGAGGCCGACATCAAGAGCCTCACCGAGCGGCTGTCCCTCGTCCCCGGCCACGCGGTCTTCTTCGGCGCGGGCGAGTTCGACGAGGTCTCCAAGATCATGTCCGTCGTCCGCGTCGAGGCCGCCAAGCGCGCCGGTCACTTCGAGGAGGGCGTCTTCCGCTTCTGCTGGATCGTCGACTTCCCGATGTACGAGAAGGACGAGGAGACCGGCAAGATCGACTTCTCGCACAACCCGTTCTCCATGCCCCAGGGCGGCATGAAGGACCTGGAGGAGAAGGACCCGCTCGACATCCTGGCGTGGCAGTACGACATCGTCTGCAACGGCATCGAGCTGTCCTCCGGCGCCATCCGTAACCACGAGCCCGAGGTCATGCTGAAGGCCTTCGCGATCGCCGGTTACGAGGCGGAGACCGTCGAGAGGGAGTTCGCGGGCATGCTGCGCGCGTTCCGCCTCGGCGCCCCGCCGCACGGTGGCATCGCCCCGGGCGTCGACCGCATCGTGATGCTGCTGGCCGACGAGCCCAACATCCGCGAGACGATCGCCTTCCCGCTCAACGGCAACGCCCAGGACCTGATGATGGGCGCCCCGAGCGAGCTGGACGAGACCCGCCTGCGGGAGCTGAACATCCAGCTCCGCAAGCCCGTCGCTCCGGCGAAGGAGAAGGCGGAGGCCAAGGACTCCGTGGCGAGGGACACCGGCGCGAAGTAGGCGTCGGCGGTTCCGCTCCGGTTCCACGTGAAACAGTCCCCGGCCCCCGGCCGGGGACTGTTCCGTCTCTCCGTCCGGACCCGCACAGGTACACACAGCCGCCACCCATGTTCCTGCCAGGCGGGCTGCCTAGTCTCCCCGTTCATGACAGACAATCAGGGACCCGCGCACAAGAAGGACATGACCCGGCGACGGGTGATCCTCGCCGGTGGGGCGGTCTTCGCCGCCGCAGGGGTCGGGGCCGGCGTCGTCGCCACCGCGTCGGCCGACGAGGAGACGAGCGCCGCGGCGAAGGGCGGACAGGGCGATGCCTGCTACCGGCTCACCTCGGAGACCACCGAGGGTCCGTACTACATCGACGCCGACAGGATCCGGAAGGACATCACCGAGGACAAGGAGGGCATCCCGCTGACCCTCCGCCTGAAGGTGATCGACTCCGACACCTGCAAACCGCTGAAGAGGGCGGCCGTCGACATCTGGCACTGCGACGCACTGGGGATCTACTCCGGCTACGAGAGCATGAGCCAGGGCGGCCCCGGTGGTGGCACCCCGCCGAGCGGCGCCCCGACGGACATGCCCACGGACGCCCCGACGGGAACGCCCACAGGGACGCCCCCCTCCGGAGGCCCGGGCGGTGGCGGCGGGCACAGCGAACCCACCGACGACGAGCGCTATCTGCGGGGCACACAGCTCACCGACCAGCACGGCTACGTGGAGTTCACGACCGTCTTCCCGGGCTGGTACCAGGGCCGTGCCGTGCACATCCACACCAAGGTGCACGTCGGCGGGAAGATGACCGACGCCGGGTACGAGGGCGGGCACACCTGCCACACGGGCCAGTTCTTCTTCGCCGAGTCCGCGGTTCTCGACTCCGCGAAGGAGGAGCCGTACGCGAGCAGCACCACCACCCGCACGACCCTGACCGAGGACACCATCTACGACCGGAGCGGTGTGACCGGCGGTCTGCTGAAGCTCTCGTACCGCAAGGGCAGGATGGCGCGGGGCGTGACCGGCTCGATCACGATGGGCGTCGACCCCGACGAGACCCACGACGGCACGGACCTCTAGGAACCTTCGCGGGGATCCTTGCGAGGGGTCCGGAGCCGTCACGGCTCCGGACCCTTTTCCTGCGTACGGGTGAGAGGTGCGGAACTCGCCGTACGCGGGTACGCGGACCGGGTACATCCGGATGGCCCCGGTTCGGGTTCGGCGCCGACCGGCCCGGCAAGGACCGGCACCGGAAGTGCTCGCCCGCCCGCCATCGAGGAGTTCCGCACCGTGTCCGTGCCGCGTCGCCCGTATGTCCTTCTCGTCACCCTGTTCCTGCTGGTCATCGGCTGTTCCGCCGGGGCGGTGCAGACCTCCGACCCCTCGGCGCCCGGGGGTGCGGCCGGCCCCGGGGCCTCGTCGGCGCCGCCCCGCGTGGTGGAGCCCTTCGTCGCTCCCGCGGAGATCCCGGCACTCGGCCCGGAGACCCTGGCACAGATCCCGCCCACCGCACGGCAGGCCGTCGTGGTGACCGGGCAGGGGCCCGACTCCAACCGCTCGGCGGTCGCGCTCTACAGCCGCGACGATCCCGCGCGCGGCTGGAGACCCGGGGCCGGACCCTGGCCCGCCCACAACGGGATGGAGGGCTGGACGGACCACCATCTCGCCGACGACCTCCGGTCCCCGGTCGGGGTCTTCGGGCTCACCGACGCGGGCGGCCGGCTGCCCGACCCGGGCGCGCTGCTCCCGTACGACGAGCAGTCCCGCTTCGCGGTGAGCGGCGAGGGCTTCCTGGGGGAGCCCCTCGAAGGCTCCTTCGACTACGTCGTCGCCATCAACTACAACCGCGTCGCGGGCACCAGCCCGCTGGACCGCACCCGGCCGCTCGGCGGGGAGAGGGGCGGCGGCATCTGGATCCACGTCGACCACGGCGGGCCCACACAGGGCTGCGTCTCGCTGACGGAGGGCCGGATGCGGGAGCTCCTGCTCACCCTGGACCCCGCCAAGAACCCCGTGATCGTGATGGGGGACGCGGCGTCGCTGGCCCGCTGAATCCGGAGGGCGGACCCGCGCCGTACGAAGGAGCCCGGCCCCCGATGTAACGGGGGCCGGGCTCCTTCGCGCGCGTACGGTCCGCGGGTGTTACGCGGGCTTCTCCTCCAGGCGCGGGAACAGCACCGCGCCCTTCGTCACCGTCGCGCCGACGGGCAGCTGCCCCCAGCGGCCCGCGTCCTGCACCTGCTGGTCGGCCAGGGCGCCCAGGGACGCCTCGGCGCCGAGGGACTCCCACAGCTTCTGCGAGGTGTCCGGCATCACCGCGTTGAGCAGGACCGCGACACCACGCAGCGACTCGGCCGCCGTGTACAGGATCGTCGCGAGGCGGGCCTGGCCCTCCGGCGACGTGTCCTTGGCGACCTTCCAGGGCTCCTGCTCCGTGATGTAGCCGTTGACCTGCTTCACGAAGTCGAAGACGGCCAGGATGCCGGCCTGGAAGTCGAGCTCCTCGCCGATCTTCAGATCGGCGGTGGCGACGGCCTGTGCCAGGCCCTCCTGGACCGCGCGCTCGGCGTCACCGGGGGCCGTGGCCTCCGGGAGCGCACCGCCGAAGTACTTGCCGACCATGGCGGCGACGCGCGAGGCGAGGTTGCCGTAGTCGTTGGCGAGCTCGGAGGTGTAGCGGGCGCTGAAGTCCTCCCAGGAGAACGAGCCGTCGCTGCCGTACGCGATGGCCCGCAGGAAGTACCAGCGGTACGCGTCCACGCCGAAGTGCGAGGTCAGGTCCTGGGGCTTGATGCCGGTCAGGTTCGACTTCGACATCTTCTCGCCGCCGACCATCAGCCAGCCGTTGGCGACGACCTTGCCGGGCAGGGGCAGGCCCTGCGCCATCAGCATGGCCGGCCAGATGACCGAGTGGAAGCGCAGGATGTCCTTGCCGATCAGGTGCACGTCCGCCGGGAAGGTGGCGTCGAACTTCTCCTGGTTGGCGCCGTAGCCGACGGCCGTCGCGTAGTTGAGCAGCGCGTCGATCCACACGTAGATGACGTGCTTCGGGTCCCACGGGACCGGGACGCCCCAGTCGAAGGTCGAGCGGGAGATCGACAGGTCCTGCAGGCCCTGCTTGACGAAGTTCACGATCTCGTTGCGGGCGGACTCGGGCTGGATGAAGCCCGGGTTGGCCGCGTAGAACTCCATGAGCTTCGGGCCGTACTCGCTCAGCTTGAAGAAGTAGTTCTCCTCCTTGAGGAGCTCCACCGGCTTCTTGTGGATCGGGCACAGCTTCGTGCCGTCCTCGGCCTCGATCAGGTCACCGGGGAGCTTGTACTCCTCGCAGCCCACGCAGTACGGGCCTTCGTACCCGCCCTTGTAGATCTGATCCTTGTCGTACAGGTCCTGCACGAACTCCTGCACACGGTCCGTGTGCCGCTTCTCCGTCGTACGGATGAAGTCGTCGTTCGCGATGTTCAGGTGCTCCCAGAGGGGCTTCCACGCCTCTTCGACGAGCTTGTCGCACCAGGCCTGGGGCGTGACGTCGTTCGCCTCGGCCGTGCGCATGATCTTCTGACCGTGCTCGTCCGTGCCGGTGAGGTACCACACCTTCTCGCCGCGCTGGCGGTGCCAGCGGGTGAGCACGTCGCCTGCGACGGTCGTGTAGGCGTGGCCCAGGTGAGGAGCGTCGTTGACGTAGTAGATGGGGGTCGAGACGTAGTACGCCTTCGCCCCCTGCTTCTCGGATCCAGTGGCCGCCATGGTCGAAATCCTAACGGTCCGTGGGAGATCCACTCACATCGATAAGGGCGGAGCCGGTGGCGACCGGGCTGCGGCGGGCCGGTGTCGCCGTCGACGCCGTGTACAGCGGCGCGGTGAGGGGCGGGACGGGGCAGGGCTCGGGGCTCGGACTGTCGGTCGTCCGTTCCATCGCCGTCGCCCACAGCGGTACGGTCACGGCGGTACCCGGCCCGGAGGGCGGGCTCGCCGTGACCGTACGGCTTCCGGTGGATCAGTCCTCCGTGACGACTCCGCGGGCTGCGGCCCACGCGGGCAGCCCGGCGAGCACCTCCCGGTAGAAGGCCGCGTCGGGCACCTCGCGCGGGGCGGGGCCCGCGTGGAAGAACCCGGCGTTGCCGGCGCCCAGCCTGCGCAGGAAGTCGAAGCCCTTCGCGTCCTCGTCGCCGAAGGCGACGAACTGGAAGAACAGCGGCAGACGGGCCGCGTCCGACAGGGCCTGCTTGGCCGCGACCTTGGCGTCCGGGGCGCCGTCCGTCTGGAAGATCACCAGAGCGGGTCCGGTGGCCCCGGACTTCTCGTAGTGGGTGACGATCTCCTCGACGGCCCGGTGGTAGTTGGTGCGGCCCAGGCGGCCGAGTCCCGCGTGCAGCTCGTCGATCCGGCCCTCGTGGGACGTGAGGTCGATCGCGCCGGTGCCGTCGATGTCGGTCGAGAAGAAGACGACGGGCACGGTGGCGCTCGGGTCCAGCTGCGCGGCGAGCGCCAGGGTGCGGTCCCCCAGGTGCTGGGCGCTGCCGTCCTTGTAGAACGGCCGCATGGAGCCGGACCGGTCGAGCACCAGGTACACGGTGGCGCGCAGTCCGGTCAGGCCGTGGGCCTTGAGCGCGGCCTGTGCGGCCTTGTACGGGGCGACGAGCCCGGGTGCCGCGGCCTTGACCCGGGCGAGGGTGACGGCGGGCACGGCCTTGGCCACGGGCGCGGCGGCGGCGACGGGCTCGGGTGCGGCGACGGGCTCCGTCACGGGGGCGACCGGCTCGGGTGCGGCTACCGGCTCAGGTGTGGCGACCACCGGCGCGGGCTCGACGACCGGCGCGGGTGCCGCGACGGGTGCGGGCTCGACGGCGGCCTCGGGCGCCGCGACCGGCGCCGGCTCGACGACGGCCTCGGGCGCGGCGACGGGCGCGGGCTCGGTGACGGTCTCGGGCGCGGGCTCGACGACGGGTGCGGGCTCGACGACGGCCTCGGGCTCGACGACGGCCTCGGTGACGGGCTGGGCCGTTGCCTCGGCGACCGGCGCGGCGTGAGGCGCCTCGTCGGACTCGTCCGCGGCGGTCGGCCGGGCGGGCGCCTCGGCCTTCGCCTCGGCGGTGGAAGGCTCCTCGGCGGCGGGTGACGCCACGTCGGCTGCGGCGGGTCCGGCCGGTTCGGCGGCGACCTGGGCCTCAGGAGTGGCCTCGACCACGGCCTCCGGCTCCACCGCAGGTGCGGCGAGGGGCGTCTCGGCAGATACGACCACGGGCGTCGCCACGGCCTCCGGCTCCGGCTCCGGGTCCATGTCGATGGTGATCGGTGTCGCGACGACCGGCTCCGCCTCGGCGGCGGTCTCCGCGGGAGCGTCCGGTACGGCGTCCGGGCTGACCGCGGCCGCCTTCGCCTCCGGGGCCGACCCCTGGGCCGGTACCCGCGGCGCGGGCGCGGAGACCGGCGGGGTCGCCGACGTCGCGGCCGCCTTGTCGAAGGCCGCCGCCACCAGGTCCGACGCCTGTCCGCTGTCGTGCTCGGCACCGGCGGACCGGTCCGAGGAGGAGGCCGGGGCCGGTACCGGGACCGGCGCGGGCTCGGCCGCCGACGTGGCGGTCTCCTGCTCCGGCTCCGTGGGCTGGGTGCGCTCGGCCTGGGGCGGGACGGTGGCCGTGGTCGGCTCGTCCTGCTCCGTCCGGCCGAACACCTTGCGCAGCAAGCTCCGAATGCCCATGGGCGAGGCCTTTCGCATGAGTTGGGTGCGATAAATGTCCGTACTGCGGGAATTGATCCCTGGCCAGGGCGGATACGTAAGGTTAGCGGCCGGATCCGGCCGTTCGGCTGCGCGGCCCGCCCCTGCGTCAACCGAGCTCCAACCGAGTCGTAACCGAGCCCTGGAAGGCCGGGAGGGCAGGGGTGTCCCGGACTTCACCCTCCGTTCACCGGCAGTCCCACGTATGGCGTGGATGCGCACCTACCGTCACGCGTGACACACAGACGGAGGGACGAAAACGTGCGCGAACTGCTGCCGCTCATCGGCTCGCACCCGGGCGGGCGCTCAGCGTTGACCTGCCGCTACCGCTGCGGTGACGCCTGCTTCCAGGAGACGCCGAACACCAGCGACAACGAGTACGCCGGCGACATCATCGCCGGTGCCCTGTCCCGCCGGTCGATGATGCGGGCCGCCGCCGTGGTGACCGTCGCGGCCGCCGGAACCGCCGCGCTCGGTGGTCCGGCAGCCCCGCGCGCCGACGCCGCACCTCTCGCGGGACGCCCCGGGGGCAGGCCGAAGCCCACTCCTTCGGGTGCCCGGGGCCTGCGCTTCGCGGCCGTCGCCCCCAACAAGGACGACAAGGTCACGATCCCCGAGGGGTACGGCCAGAACGTGGTGATCCGCTGGGGCGAACCGATCCTGCGCGGTGCTCCCGCCTTCGACCCGGACAAGCAGTCGGCGAAGGCGCAGGCGAAGCAGTTCGGTTACAACAACGACTTCCTCTCCCTGCTCCCGCTCAAGGGTGAGCGCGGCCGTCAGGTGCTGGTCGCCAACCACGAGTACACGGACGAGATCCTGATGTTCCGCGGCTACGATCCGGCCAATCCGACGCGCGAGCAGGTCGAGATCGCCTGGGCGGCGCACGGACTCTCCGTGGTCGTCGTCCAGGAGGAGAACCGCACCGGCAGGCTGACCCCGGTCAACCGCCACCCGCTGAACCGCCGGCTGACCGCGACCAGCGAGTTCCGGGTGACCGGACCGGCCGCGGGCAGCCCGCTGCTGCGCACCTCCGCCGACCGCACCGGCAGCAGGGTCCTCGGCACCCTCAACAACTGTGCGGGGGGCACCACTCCGTGGGGCACCACGCTGCACGGCGAGGAGAACTTCAACCAGTACTTCGCCAACGGCTCCAGCGACACCGACAAGCGCTACGGCATCGGCACGGCCGGGACGGAGCGCAAGTGGGAGCGGTTCGACAAGCGCTTCGACCTGGCGCAGGAGCCCAACGAGGCGCACCGCTTCGGCTGGGTCGTCGAACTCGACCCTTACGACCCCGACTCCACGCCGCGCAAGCGGACCGCGCTCGGCCGCTTCAAGCACGAGGCGGCGCAGCCCCGGCTGACCGCGGACGGCCGCCCCGTGGTCTACATGGGGGACGACGAGAGGTTCGACTACTTCTACAAGTTCGTCTCCAGCAAGCGGATGAAGAAGGGCGACTCCCGGGCCGCCCGGGAGCACAACCTCACCCTGCTGGACGAGGGCACGCTGTACGTCGCCAAGCTGACGGGCGACTCCCCGGCAGCCGAGTTCGACGGCACGGGCAGGCTTCCCTCGGACGGGGAGTTCGACGGCAGCGGCGTCTGGATCCCGCTGGCCACCGGCGACACCTCGCACGTGCCGGGCATGACCGCCGACGAGGTCTACGTCTTCACCCGTCTGGCCGGTGACAAGGTCGGCGCCACGAAGATGGACCGTCCCGAGGACGTCGAGCCCTCGCCGCGCACCGGCCGCGTCTACATCGCCCTCACCAACAACACCGACCGCGGCAAGGCGGGCAAGGCCGGCGCGGACGAGGCCAACCCCCGCAACGCCAACAAGCACGGCCAGATACTGGAGTTGGCGGAGCACTGGGACGACCCGGCGGGCGACGGCTTCGCCTGGCGTCTCTTCCTCGTCGCGGGTGACCCGGAGGACCCGTCGACGTACTTCTCCGGCTTCCCGAAGGAGAAGGTCAGCCCCATCTCCTGCCCGGACAACGTCGCCTTCGACGACCACGGCAACCTGTGGATCTCCACCGACGGCAATCAGCTCGGTTCGCACGACGGGCTGTTCGGGGTCGCCACGCAGGGCGAGCGCCGCGGAGAGCTCAAGCAGTTCCTGACCGTGCCCACCGGGGCCGAGACCTGCGGACCCGTGATCCAGGACCGCCGCGTGCTGGTCGCCGTGCAGCACCCGGGCGAGGTCGACGGCGCGTCCGTGGAGAAGCCGGCGAGCGCCTGGCCGGACGGGCCGGGCAGGATCGTCCGGCCGTCGGTCGTGGCTGTGTGGCGCAAGGACGGCGGCGACGTCGGGGTCTGAAGCGGAAGCCCTCCTCCGGACGTGGGCAGGGAGCGCGGGTCCTGAAGTCCTCCGTCGGGGGCGGACGACTTCCGAGGTCATCGGCGACTTCGGTTCCTGACCCCGTCCGGGGCGCCTCACCGCATTAGAGTCGGACGCATGGTTTCCGGTGAGGCGCCGCAGGCGGAGGGAAGTGTCCGGGTCGATGCCTGGATCTGGGCGGTCCGGCTGACGAAGACCCGGTCGCAGGCGGCTGCCGCCTGCCGTGCGGGACACGTCCGGGTCAACGGCGAGCGCGCCAAGCCCGCCCAGGCCCTGCGTACGGGCGACGAGGTGCGGCTGCGGCACGCGGGCCGGGACCGGATCGTCGTCGTCTCCAAGATCGTGAAGAAGCGTGTCGGCCCGCCGGTCGCGGCGGAGTGCTTCGTCGACAACAGCCCGCCCCCGCCGCCCCGCGAGGCCGCGATCCAGGTCCCGGTCCGTGACCGGGGCACGGGGCGCCCGACCAAGCGGGACCGCCGCGAGATGGAACGCCTCCAGGGGCGGGGCCCCGACCCCGTCTAGACGGGGGTCGGGCGGGGTCGGGCGGCTCCGGCCGTCCCCGGCCCTAGCTCTGGTAGCCCTCCACCTCGGAGGCCGGGCGCACCCTGGCCTCCGAGGGGTCCTCGCCGTATTCGCCGAGCGCGCGCCGTTGACGCAGCAGGTCCCAGCACTGGTCCAGCCGCACCTCGATCTCGCGCAGCCGTGACTGCTCCTCGGAGGAGAGGCCCAGCTCCGCGGTGGAACGGGCGCGCAGGGTGCGCTCCTCGGCGATCAGCCGGTCGATGTTCTCGAAGATGTCCTGGTCGGCCATGAGCCTCTCCCGGTCCGGTGTCCTTCGCCCCTGTCAGATGACGAAGACGGTCTTGCCGCGCGCCCCGCCCGCACGGTTCTGGGCGAGCGCCTGCGGGGCCTTCTCCAGCGGGAGCTCCATGTCGACGGGGACGTCCAGTTCCCCGCGGGCCACCGCCGAGGCCAGTTCCTCCAGCAGCCCGGCGTTCGGGGCGAGCCGGAAGTCGGTCCAGGCGACCCCGGGGGGCGCGGGGGCGCCCCGGGTGGTGACCGTGACCCCGCCGTCGCGCACGAGCGAGGCGTACGAGGCGAACGACGCCGAGTCCGTGGAGACGAGGTCGACGAGCGCGTCGACGCCGTCCGGGTACAGGCCGCGCACCGCCGCTTCCAGCGCTTCGGCGCCGGCCGTGGTGTCGACGGTGGCGGTGGCGCCGAGCTCCCCCATCCGCCGGCTCTCGTCCCCCCGCACGGCGGCGACGACGCCGGTGCCGCGGGCCGCCGCGAGCTGCGTCAGGAAGCTGCCGACGCCGCCCGTCGCCCCGACGACCAGCAGGCTCAGCCCGCTGCGCACGGCGGTGCTCGACAGGATCTGCGCGGCGGTCGTCCCGGACGACGGGAGCGCCGCCGCGATCCGCAGCGGCATGTCGCGCGGGACCAGGGCGATCGGGGAGTCCTGGGGGACGCACACGTATTCCGCGTACGCCCCGCACCTCCCCAGGGGCGGGGCCGTGACCCGCCCGAAGACCGGGTCGCCGACCCGGAAGCTGTTGTCACCGCTGCCGATCATGTCCACGCGTCCCGCGAAGTCGGTGCCCAGGACGAGGGGGAACACATGCGGGCCGGCGCTGTCGGGCGGGCCGTCGGCGGTCTGCCAGTCGAGCGGGTTCAGCGCCGCGTACTCGACCTTCACCCGCACCTCGCCCGCCTCGGGGCCGGGCTTCGGCACCTCGACGAGACAGGGCTCCGCACGGAACGCGCTGACAGCGATGGCTCGCATACGGCAGACCTCTCAGTCGCCCCCGGCTCTCACGCATCCCACTGTCGCCCGGCCCCCGCACCCGCGCATGTCGGGCCGGGACGCGGGATCAGCCGCTGAGGAGGGCCCGCGGGACGCGCGGGGCGGCCCCGCCGCTTCGCGGGACGAGCGGGCCGGCCACGCCGCTCACACCGGGGCCCTGCCTCGGCGGACCGCCACGACCCGTGCCACGATGCCGCCGACCACCAGGACCGCGCCCACGAGCAGCACGATCCACGCCGTCGTCCGCAGCGAGGAGGTCAGGGCGTCGAAGACCGCGGCGGCCCCGTCCCGGTCGGTGCCCGGCACCTCGTCCAGCACCCGGTCGCGGCCGACGGCGACGGCGATCCGCAGCAGGGCCGCGCCGAGCACGAGACCCCCGCCCACCACGGCCGCGGTCGTCAGGAAGGCCCGCAGCCCGCCGCGTACGAGGGAGAGGCCCAGGACCAGGACGAGCAGCACCACCGTCCCGACGGCCGGCCAGACGCTGCAATACCTCAGCCACTGGAAGGAGGACCGCAGGTCGTCGGCGCGGTCGGCGGGCAGCACGGTGATCGAGGTCTCCCGGACCGGGATCTGATCGGCGAACGGCACCCCGCTGCCGACCAGCTCCTTCTTGACCTCTTCGATCACCGGTGCCAGGTCGATGGTGACGGCCTGCCCGTCGTCCCCGTGCAGCGAGTCGGTCACCGCCTGGTGCGCCGTGCGGTTCGCGCTGTCCCAGGCACGCTGGAAGGCCTCGGTCGTCGTGAACGACAGGGCGGTCTCGTGCAGGAACTTCTCGACGGTCTCCTGGAGCGGCCCGGCATCGATGTTCTTCATGGCCTCGTCGGTGACCAGCGTGGCCACGGTGTCCTGCACGTCCTCGTCGGAGGCCAGCGGGGAGACGGCGGCGAGATACCGGTCGGTGTCGTCGAGCTCCAGGTCGACCCAGGCGGAGAGCGCGCTCAGCGGCACCAGCACGGCCAGCAGGACGAGCAGTACCGCGGACAGGGACACCGAGAGACAGTTCCGCACAGGCACCAGCCAATCCCGTCCGGGGGCGCCGCGCTGCGGACCGTACGCCATTCGAGTTGCCGGGTGGCCCGGCCGGGTGTGCGCTGGAGGAACACGGGGGCGACGGAAGGAGCTGTGCGCCATGGCCACACACGCAACGATGCCGACGCGCCGACCAGCGCGTGCCCCCGCCCCCGCACGCCACGGCCACACCCCGCTCGCCTGGGCGACGCCCCTCGCGCTGGGCGTGATCCTCGGTTTCTGGGCCTTCTTCATCAAGCGGGACGGCGGAGCGACCACCGGCGGGCAGATCTGGCTCGGTGTCATCTCCGGGGTTGCCTTCGCGGTGCTCTGCTACGCCCTCGTGCAGATCCGGTGGGCCCTGCCGCGCGAGCTGCGCGCCGCCGGGTTCGGCGTGCTGGCCGGTGGTGCCGTCGGCTTCCTCTACAGCCTGAACGGCAACAGCGTGCTGGCGTCGGGCCTGCTCGGACTGGTGGTCGGCGCGGGGATGTTCTTCACGATGTTCTACGTCTACTACACGCGGGAGAACTGACCCGGCGGTCCCCGCCGGGGAGAGAGGCGCGGCCGCCGGATCCCGTCCGGCGGCCGCGCCCGGCCGTTCCGCCCCGCTTCGCGCGATTCGCCCCGCGACCGCCGCGCACCGTGCCATCGTGGCCGTGTCGTGTCCGCCCTCGACACCCCCGGCAAGGAAGATGGGCGGTTGACCTTCCCGGCGGGGGAAGCCCCAGCATCGGCGGTGCCGGGCGCATCCGTCCGGTACGAGGAGGCTGTGGTGCGAGACGGGGGCAGGGTGTCCGGGCGGGCGGAGCTGGTGACGATCGGGGAGTTCGCGCGGTTGTCCCGGCTCTCCGCGAAGGCCCTGCGCCGCTACGACGAGCTGGGGCTGCTCCGCCCCGTACTGGTCGACCCGGTGAACGGCTACCGGTACTACGACCGGACGCAGGCGGAGACGGCACGGCTGGTCGCGTGGCTGCGCCGGATCGGGATGCCGCTCGCCCGGATCGCCGAGGTGGTGGTGCTCGACGACGGCGCGGCCGCCGCGGAGGTCCGCGCCTACTGGGCGCGGGTGGAGGCCGAGACGGCCGCCCGCCGGGAGCTCGCGTCCTTCCTCGTCGGCCATCTGACAGCGAAGGAGAACGCCGGAATGTCGAACGGCAACGAGACCGGCCGGGGGCCGGTCACCCTGGGAATCCGTTACGCGGCGCTGGCCCACCCGGGTGCGGTGCGGACCTCCCAGCAGGACACGGCGTACGCCGGGGCGCGGCTGCTCGCCGTGGCCGACGGGTTCGGGGCGAGCGGTGCGGGCGCGAGTGTGGCCGCCGTCGACGCGCTGAAACCGGCCGCGCGCGGTGCGGTGGACGCGGCGGACCTGCTCGGTGTCCTGCACGAAGCGGCGGAGTCCGCCGCGCGGGCGGTGCGGGAGACGGTGGGTGGTGACGGCGCCCCGGCCGAGTCGGGGACCACGCTCACGGCCCTGCTGTGGACCGGGGAGCGGCTGGGTCTGGTGCACATCGGGGACTCCCGGGCCTATGTGCTCCGGGGCGGCGAGCTGTTTCGGATCACGCACGACCACACCCTGGTGCAGTCGATGATCGACGACGGCTCGCTGACCGAGGAGGAGGCGGCGTCGCACCCGCAGCGCGCGATGCTGCTCAGGGCCCTGACCGGCGGCCGGGAGGCGACGCCGGCCGGCCCGGACGTCCGGCTGCACGACACCCTGCCGGGCGATCGCTATCTGCTCTGCTCGGACGGGCTGTCGGCGGTCGTGGGCGCGGCGGACCTGACCCGCGCTGTCGTCGCGGCGGACGGTCCGGACGCGGCCGTACACGCCCTGGTCGCCCTGGCCGGTGAGGCGGGCGGCCCGGACAACGTGTCCTGCGTCGTGGCCGACGTCGTCGCCCTCTGACCTCGCGCCCCGCCCGGGTCCCGCACACGGGCCCCGGGCGGAAGGTTCTCCGTCCGGGGCTCAGTCGCGGACGACGGTGACCGGGCAGGTGGCGTGCTGGGCGACGTGGAGGCTGACCGAGCCGAGCAGTGTCGCCTTGAAGCCGCTGTAGCCGCGGGCGCCGACGACCAGCAGGTTCGCGCCCCGGGAGCGTTCCAGCAGGGTCTGGGCGGGGTTGCCGATCACGACGATCTTCTCGACCGCCGCCGCTCCCTCCCCGCCGAGGGCCTCCTCCAGTGCCTCGTTGAGGGCCACGGTCGCCACCGCCTGCGGGTCGAAGTCCTCCGGCATCCCCGGCATCATGGACGCCCAGCCGGTCGCGGGGTACTCCCAGCTGTTGACCGCCTCGACGGTGTCGCCGGTCAGCTCGGCCTGGCGTACGGCCCAGCGCAGCGCCTTGATCGAGGCGTCCGATCCGTCGACGCCCACGACGATCCTGCCCATGTCTGCCTCCAGTGCGTAGGAACATGTACGGCATACAGGGAGTAACTGTAATCAAGACGGACATCGGGGGCCGGGTCGACCCCCGACGGTGCGGTCAGCTGATCCGCAGATCCGCCAGCTGCTGGGCGAACGGGACGACCGCGTCCTCGCCGTCGTCGAGCGTGAGGGCCCGCGAGGCGCCGGAGACGGTCCGTCCCGTGACGGCGGAGGCGAGCTCGCCTCCCGCGCGCCGGATCCGGGCGGGCAGTCCCTCGGTGTACTCGTCGCCGTGCGAGCCCCAGTCCTCCGACGCCGCGTACACGGAGGTCGGGAGGACGACCGCCCGCAGGTAGGCGAAGAGCGGGCGCATCGCGTGCTCCAGGACCAGCGAGTGCCGGGGGGTCCCGCCGGTCGCCGCGATGACGACGGGCTTGCCGGTCAGCGCGGTGTTGTCGACCAGGTCGAAGAAGGACTTGAACAGCCCGCTGTACGAGGCGGTGAACACGGGCGTCACGGCGATCAGGCCGTCCGCCCCCGTCACCGCGTCCAAGGCCTTCTTCAGACCGGCCGGCGGGAAGCCGGTGACCAGGTGGTTGGCGATGTCGACGGCGAGATCGCGCAGCTCGACGACCTGGACCTCGACCCGGCGGTCCTGGTCGGCCGTGAGCCGCTCGCGGGCGGCCTCGGCGAGACGGTCGGCCAGCAGCCGGGTGGACGAGGGGCTGCTGAGCCCGGCCGCGACGGCGACGATCTTCAGGGGGGCGGTGGTCCGCACGGTGGTCAGAGCTCCTTCGGGTCCGCGGCGGCGGCCGCTCGGGCGGCGGCGACCGCGGGGTGGACGGGGGCGTCCGGCACTCCGGCCGGGCGCAGACGGGCGAACTCCTTGCGCAGGACGGGCACGACCTCTTCGCCCAGGATGTCGAGCTGCTCCAGGACCGTCTTGAGCGGCAGGCCCGCGTGGTCCATCAGGAACAGCTGGCGCTGGTAGTCGCCGACCTCGTCGCGGAAGGAGAGGGTCCGCTCGATGACCTCCTGCGGGGAGCCGACGGTCAGCGGGGTCTGCTGGGTGAAGTCCTCCAGGGAGGGTCCGTGCCCGTAGACCGGCGCGTTGTCGAAGTACGGGCGGAACTCCCGTACCGCGTCCTGCGAGTTCTTCCGCATGAACACCTGGCCGCCGAGGCCCACGATGGCCTGCTCGGCGGTGCCGTGGCCGTAGTGGGCGTAGCGGCGCCGGTAGAGGTCGACCATCTTCTTCGTGTGCTCCATGGGCCAGAAGATGTTGTTGTGGAAGAACCCGTCGCCGTAGTAGGCCGCCTGCTCGGCGATCTCCGGGGAGCGGATGGAGCCGTGCCAGACGAACGGCGGGACGCCGTCCAGCGGGCGCGGGGTCGCGGTGAAGGACTGCAGCGGGGTGCGGAACTTCCCCTCCCAGTCGACGACGTCCTCACGCCACAGCTTGTGCAGCAGCGCGTAGTTCTCGATCGCGAGCGGGATGCCCTGACGGATGTCCTTGCCGAACCACGGGTAGACCGGCCCGGTGTTCCCGCGGCCCATCATCAGGTCGACGCGGCCGTCGGCCAGGTGCTGGAGCGTGGCGTAGTCCTCGGCGATCTTCACCGGGTCGTTGGTGGTGATCAGCGTGGTGGAGGTGGAGAGGATCAGGTTCTCGGTGCGGGCGGCGACGTAGCCGAGCGTGGTCGTCGGGGAGGACGGGACGAACGGCGGGTTGTGGTGCTCGCCGGTCGCGAAGACGTCCAGGCCCACTTCCTCGGCCTTGAGCGCGATCGCGAGGGTCGCCTTGATCCGCTCGTTCTCGCTCGGTGTCGTCCCGGTCGTGGGGTCGGTGGTGACGTCCCCGACGGTGAAGATCCCGAACTGCATGGTGCCCGCCTCCAAAGTTTTGGTTGAACGTTGAACTATGTGAACACACCCTACAACGGAGCACCCCCCTTCCCTATTCCGCCCGCTCCGGACCGGCGCCCGGCAGGGCTGCGTACCCTGAGGAGGGCGCCCGTCGGGCCGCCGGACGAGGGAGTGGCCGATGAGCGAGAGCGAACGGTGGAAGGAGCGCGGCGTCCTGCTGCGCGTCTTCGTCTACGTCTTCGCGACGCACCTCTTCGCCGGCTTCGTCATGCTCCTGTTCTACGTGGGCGGCCACGCCGACCGGTAGCGGATGCGTGACCGGTCCTTGCCCCTGCGCGCACTGCTCCGGCGCACCGGTCCGAGCCGTCGTTCCCGGTCCCCGGGGGCCGGTGCGCGCTAGACTCACCGCATGACCTCCGTACCGTGCCGTGCCTGGTGGCGCTCCTCCTAGGAGCGGCCACCCCACCTGCGCGGAACCAGGGCCGTTCGATCGTCGGACGGCCCTTCCTGTTGCCCCGGTGCCCCACGGCGGGCCGTCCTCCACGCGTACACCACCAGCGAGGAGAGCCCCGTGACCACGACCACCGACCTGCCCGTCACTCCCGCCGCGCGCCGCAGCGCCGAACTGGAGCGGCAGCTCGCCGAGGACCCCGGCCGCTTCCGTGTCCTCACCGGCGACCGGCCCACCGGGGCCCTGCACCTCGGGCACTACTTCGGCACCCTCCACAACCGGGTACGGCTCCAGGACCTCGGCGTGGACGTCTTCGTCCTCGTCGCCGACTACCAGGTCCTCACCGACCGGGACGTCGCCGAGCGGCTCACCGAGCACGTGGAGGGGCTGCTCCTGGACTACCTCGCCATCGGGATCGACCCCGCCCGCAGCACCGTGTTCAACCACAGTGCCGTCCCGGCCCTCAACCAGCTGATGCTGCCGTTCCTCTCGCTGGTCTCCGTCGCGGAGCTCGGACGCAACCCCACCGTGAAGGACGAGATCGCGCACTCCCGGCAGTCCTCCGTCAGCGGTCTCATGTACACCTACCCGGTGCACCAGGCCGCCGACATCCTGTTCTGCAAGGGCAACCTCGTGCCCGTGGGGCAGGACCAGCTGCCGCACCTGGAGATCACCCGCACCGTCGCCCGGCGCTTCAACGAGCGGTACGGGCCCGTCTTCCCCGAACCCGACGCACTGCTCTCCGCCGCGCCCCTGCTGCTCGGCACCGACGCCACCAAGATGAGCAAGAGCCGGAACAACTCCATCGCCCTGGGCGCCGGTGCGGACGAGACCGCCCGGCTGATCAAGGGCGCGACCACCGACGGCGACCGCCGCATCACCTACGACCCCGAGCTGCGGCCCGGGGTGTCGAGCCTGGTCCTGCTCGCCGCGCTCTGCCTCGACCGCGATCCGCACGAGCTCGCCGACGAGATCGGGGACAGCGGCGCGGCCGGTCTCAAGCGGACCGTGACGGAGGCCGTCAACGCCCGCATGGCGCCGATCCGCGCCCGGCGGGCGGAGTACGCCCAGGACATGGGCTACGTGCGGGAGGTGCTGCGCGCCGGGAACGAGCGGGCGAACGCCGTGGCCGAGGCGACCCTCCAGGAGGTGCGGGAGGCGATGGGAACGCTCCGCTAGCCGGGGCCACCGGCCGGGCCCGGGGCGGCGGCCAGGCGCCGCCGCTCAGCGCCGGGTCATCGCCCGCTGCCCGCGCAGCAGTTCGGCCAGTCCGCGCCGGGTCGCGGCGATCACCACCCGGTCCTCGGGCCGCAGCACATAGCCCGGGTGCAGGTCCCACACCAGGCCGGAGGGCCGGTCCGGGGCCCCGGCCGACGTCGGGTCGAGCGGGTCGTACGGCGGTACGGCGGCGAGGTCCGGGCGGCGGTCGGCCGGCGGGGTGGCGTCCAGGGCCAGGACCCGCCAGGCGCCCGCCCGGAACGCCTGCTCGACGGTCCGGCCCTCCAGCTGGGGGTGGCCCGCCACCTCCAGGGCCGCGAAGAGCATCACCTTGCGTTCGACCGGGACGGCCCCCAGGATCTGCCGGCCCATCATGGCGACCGCGAACGCCGGGGCGGCCAGGTGGGACACCGAGCGGGAGCGGGTCAGGGCCTGGGGGTGGGCCGTGCGCAGGGTGCGGTAGACGGCGGTGGCGAACTCGTCGTCGTACAGGCGCAGTGCCACCCGGAGGTCCGGCTTCACCGAGCGGGCGTACAGCGCGGCTTCGAGGTTGGTCGTGTCGACGCTGGTCAGGGCGAGCAGCGCGTGGGCCCGGCGGATCTTGGCGGCCTCCAGGACGCCCTCCTGGGTGACGTCGCCCAGGACGGTCGGGACGTGCAGGCTGCGGGCCAGCGGGATACCGCGCGCCTCCGGGTCCTCCTCGACGACCACCACGGGGATGTCCAGCTCACGGAGGCGCACCAGGACCCTGGTGCCGATCTTGCCGAGTCCCAGCAGGACCACGTGGCCGGACAGGCCGCGCGGCGGGCGGCGCAGCGAGGACGCGGTGCGCAGGGAGCCGAACGCCTCCAGGACGGCGGCGACCAGCAGGGGCAGCAGGAGGAGTCCGGCCATGCCGGAGAGCAGCTGGATGACCTGGCGGGACGAGGAGTCCTTGTCCTCCACTGCGGGGTCGCCCATGGCCAGCAGGTCGAGCAGGGTCAGATAGGCGGCGTGCAGCGGGCTGTCCCCGGTGGTGATCACCGAGGCGACGGCCAGGGCGACCACGGCCGCCGCGACGCCCAGCGCCGACCAGCGCAGCCTCCGCGAGAAGACCTGGCCGAGCGGTGCGCCCCTGCCGCCCATGCGGGTGGGCGCCCGGTCGGGCCCGGCCTGGCTGATGGCCTCCAGGACGACCGTGCCCCGGCCCGTCGCGGCGTTCACCGTCGCCTGGTCGGGCAGCAGCTGGGGGCCCTCCTCGCCGCTGCTGTCGGAGCCCTCGGCGCCGGCCGGGTCCTGGCTGGTGGCCGAGAGCAGGGCCAGGGTGCACAGTCCGGGGTCGGCGAGCTCGCCCGGCCGGGGCGGGGTGCGTTCGACGGCGCGCAGGAGCAGGCCCTCGGCCTGGATGACCTTGCTGCTGCCGGTCAGCGCGGTGGCGGCCAGGGCGGGTGCGGCGGTGTCGGCGTCGGACAGGACGGTGGTGGAGGAGTCCAGCGCCGCCGGGTCGAGTCCGGGCATGGAGACGGCGGCGGCCTGGTCGAGCAGGGTCTCCAGATGCTGGCCGAGCTTGCGGTTGTAGAGCCTGATGACGAGGCGCAGGCGCGGATTGAGCCGCCGGGCCGTCAGGGCGGCGCGTATGTTGAGCTCGTCGTCGTCGTAGACGAGGGCGAGGGCGGCGGCGCGGTCGACGCCGGCCTCCTCCAGCACGTCGTCGGTGGGCTCGTGCGCCTCCATGATGCGGACGGCCTCGACCCCGGCGTTCGTGTCCCCGTTCCCGCCGGCCACCCCGTTGCGGTTCATCGCGGCGGACATCCGCCCGAACAGGGCTCCCGCACGGGCACGTTGGGTCAGCGGAAGCTCCGGGCGGCCGGTGTCACGGCCCGGCGGGACGAGCAGCGTGACCCGCTCCCCGTACACGTAGCGCAGCTCCACGGCGAGCCGGCGGGCGAGGGTGTCGTCGCCGCAGACCACCATGTGGCCGACGTTCGGGGGACGTTGGGGCTGCTGAGGGAATGAGGACACGGCACCCAGCATGCCTGGTGCTCCTTCCGTGCGGATCTTCCGGGGGCGTCAGATCTCCCTGCGCCGGGACGTGGGTGCGGCGAGGAGACGGCGCGGACCGGCCGCGCGCTCGATGGCCGTCTCGACGGCGGCGATGCGGTCGGCGAGCAGCCCCAGCGCCCCGACCGCGCGGGCGGCGGGACCGTCGTCCGGGCCGCCGAGGGCCTGTGTGCGCACGTACGAGGAGGTGACCGACGCCCAGCGGCCGGCCTGTTCCGGTGTGAGTGTGCCCCGCAGGGCCGCCAGTTTCAGCAGGTTCGACTCGGCGCCGGTGGTGAGCGTCTGGGCCTCGGCCGTGTAGTGGTCGGTGACGACGGCGGCGAGCTCGGCGTCGTTCATGACCGGCACGATCCGCTCCACGATCTTGTTCATGTCGCGGTACGAGCCCTGGAGGCGGAACGGCGGTTCGGTGCGCGTGGCGTCGGTCCGTGCCGCCGAGGCGATGTACGCCGCGTTCACCGCGAGGACGGTGTCCCGGGCGGTCAGCAGATGGCGCAGGACGGAGACGATCCGCTCCAGTTCCGCCGGCGAGTAGGGGTGTTCGAGCTGGTCCGCGCGGGCCGAGGGGTCCGTGCCGGATGCCAGGCGCACGAGCAGGTCGAGGTCGCTCCGGGACCGGCCGGCGAGCGGAGCCAGCACCGGGTTGGCGGTCAGCGCGTTCTCGACGAAGCTCAGCGCGAAGACCTCGTCCCGCCCGCTCAGGACCTCGCCCAGATTCCGGACGTCGGCCCGGTTGGCGAGCATGTCCGGGATGCGGAAGCGTGCGCCGGACTCGGTGTACGGATTGCCCGCCATGACCACGGCGAACCGCTTCCCCCGCAGGTCGTGGCTGCGCGGCTGCCCGTCCCGCACCCCCTCGACGCGCCGGGTGGCGTCGCAGAGCGGGATGAACTTCTGGAGCAGCTCGGGGGAGGTGTGCTGGATGTCGTCCAGGTGGAGCAGGGTGTTGTTGCCCGACTCGAAGGCGAAGTTGATCTTCTCGACCTCCCTGCGGGCCGTCGCGCCGGGTGCCAGGGCCGGGTCGAGCGAGGTCACGTCGTGACCGAGGTTCGGGCCGCTGACCTTGACCAGCATCATCCCGAGCCGCTCCGCGACGTACTCCATGAGCGTCGTCTTGCCGTAGCCCGGCGGCGACACGAGCAGCAGCAGGCCCTGGGAGTCGGTGCGCCGGTCCGCGTCGGCGGTGCCCAGCTGCTTGGCCAGGCTGTCGCCGATCAGCGGCAGGTACACCTCGTCCAGCAGCCGGCTGCGGACGAACGCCGGCATGGCACGCGGCCGGTGGTCGTCCAGCCGCAGCCGCGCGCGCTCGGCGGCGACCAGACCGGTGCGCAGCCGCTGGTAGGCGCGGAAACCCGGCACGGCGTGGGTGCGGAAGCCGGCGGTACGGGAGAGGAATTCGTCCAGCCGGACCGGAAGCCGCCCCCGCACCACGCGCGGGTGGTCACCCAGGAGCCCCTCCACGGTCGCGGTCAGCGGCGCGTCGCAGTCGTAGCGCTCCAGCTCCGGGCAGAGCTCCACGGCGACCGCCTCCGCGAGGTCCCCGGCGTCGGTGTCCGAGCCGCTCGCGGCGGCGTACGAGGAGAGCCAGCCCTCCACCAGCCGGCGCCGGGCGGGGAGGTCGTCGGAGAGTGCTGCCAGGTCGTCGTCGTACGCCGATGTGCCCACCGCACGGCGGAACGTGTCGAGGAACGTCACGGCTGCGGCGCTCGTGACGAACGCACCGGACCCGCCGGCCAGCTCCTCGAAGAGGTACTCGGCGACGGTGTCCTCCGCGTCCATCGCCACCGCCCACTCCTTCTGGAGGACGGCGACGGCGGGTGCGAGCCCGAACGTGTCACGCGCACGCGCCAGCGAGCCGGCCTGACGCGCCCAGGAGGCGCGCAGGGCGTCGTCGGCCCCGTGCGCCCAGAAGAGCTGGGCCGCCGCCCGCACCGAGGACGGGAAGCGGAGCAGGCCCGCTCCGGCGCGCAGCCGCAGCAGGACGGTCAGGACGGCTAGGGCGTCCTCGTCGTGGACGCCCCGCTGGTACCCCTCGTCGTACGCCGCCGCCGCGGCCTCCCGCACGAGCGGGGCGAGATCCGCCCCGGCCAGGGCGTCCGCGCCGTGCTCCTCCAGGAGCCGGGCGGCCAGGTGCTCCGCGCGGTAGACGTCCGCGGACTCCGAGGGCAGCGTCCGGTCCCAGTGGGCGCGGGCCGCCTCGAACTCCGGGGCGGTGACCGGCGCGCGGTAGTCGGTGCCGGTGAGCGCGAAGGCGACGCCCTCCCCGGAGGGGACGAGGGTCAGGTCGAAGGGCCTGGTGTTCACCGCGAAGCGGTGGCGGCCCAGCCGGATCACGGCGCCGCCGTCCGTGTACAGCTCGCTCCGGTCGCGCAGGGCGCGGCCCGCCTCCTGCCGGGCCGACTTCAGCCGCCCGTCGAGTTCCCCGGCGCGCACCGGGTCACCGAGGGCGCGGAGCTCGTCGGCGGTGCGGCGGACCTTGGCGACCATGGGGTCGGAAGCGAAGTAGGTGTGGACGGCGTCCAGGTCCTCCAGACCGGCCAGCCGCCGCGACACCGTCTCCAGGACCCGGACCGCCGACCCCGCGAGGCGCTCCGCACGCCGGGCCCGGCCGTCCTGGAGGGTCTGCTTCCGGCCCGAGAACGCCTCGTACACCTCCGTACGGCGCTCGCCGAGCCGTGCGAGGAAGTCGTCGGACTCCGCGAAGCGGGACTCCAGGTTCTCCAGCTGGAGCAGGATCCGGGCCAGCTGCTCGTCGCACGCCTCAGGGGAGTCGGCCGAGCCCAGCGCGCCCGTGACGGCCTGCCCGAGGAGCGCGAACTCGGCGGCGAACCCGGCCCGCCCCTCGTGGGACACCAGCTCCCCGCGCCGGGCGTCGAGGGTGGCGCGGGCGCGGTTCGCGCCGCCCATGACCTCGGCGATCCGCTCCAGGACCGACGTACGGACCGTGGCGTCGCCCATGTCCAGCCCGGCGACGACGTCAGTGACGTTCGCGAGGCCGTCCGTGATCTCCGTCAGCCGGTCCCCGACGGCCGAGGCCTCGGCGACGGTCTCCAGACCGGCGGCGTCGGCGGTGATGCGCGCGAGGTCCTGGTGGTAGCCGGTGAAGGCGTCCTTCCCGGCGAGGAAGGCGACCGCCCGCTGGGCGGCCGACTCCAGATCCCGTGCCGTCTCCTCCTCCAGCACGGCGATGCGGTCGGTGTCGGCGTACCGCGTCCCGGCGAGCGTCGACAGGTGGCCGTGCGCCTGCCGGAGCTCGGTGAGGCACCCCACCCAGGCGGCGGCCGAACGCGGGGCCTCGCCCCGGACGCGGCGGACGAGCGCGGTGAGCGAGGCGGACGCCTCGTCCAGGGCGAGGGAGGCCCGCCCGGTCAGCTCCTGGACCGTCTCGAGCTCGTCCAGGATCTGACGGGCGGTGGCCCGCAGCTCCTCCAGCGGCTCGGCCAACGAGCCCAGTTCGGGATCGGCGAGCCAGTGGTAGCGGTCGCCCGCCCGGGCGCAGTCCTCGACGAGCCTGCGGTGGACGGCGCCGGTCGGCGTCATGTCCCGTACGCCGTGCGCCAGGGCCAGGCAGTCGGAGATCCCGCGCACCAGGTCGGCGTTGCCGGTCCGGGCGAGCGGGCCCGTCCCGGCGGGACGGGAGGCGGCATGGATGTCGGAGACGTACGGGGTCTGCCAGCGCTGCAGCGGGTGCACCCGCCCCGGACCGTCCTCGCCGCCCTTGAGGAGGATCAGCGTCCCGTCGTCGAGCAGGGCGTGGCCCCGGCCGGCCAGCGGGGTCGCGACCTCCTGGCGGATCACGTTGTACGGCAGGAGCAGGGTGCGGCTCCCGTCCCGGGACCGGAAGACGTACAGCACGTCCTCGCCGTTCGGCGAGCGGACGGCGTCCTCGAAGACGGGGTCGGTGAGCTCCTCGGCGGTGTCGAAGGTCCTGGCGGTGCCGGTCGTCAGGTAGAAGCCGCCGGGGAAGATGATCCCCTGGTCCTCGGGGAGGCGGTGGCAGGACGGGCCGATCGCGTCGAGGCGCCGCACGTCGGACAGCAGCGTGTTGAAGACCAGGTGGCGCCAGGCGTCCTCCTTGTACGGGCGCACCCGCAGCAGGATCAGCGGTCCTGCCACGGCGTACTCGACGGCGGCGTCCGCGAGCGACTGCAGCGGCTCGTCGACCGGCTCCTCGTGGATCCCGCCAGGTGACTCGGTGTCGTCGACGGTCCTGACGGTGAGGGTGCCGCCGAGCGTGTCGACGAAGACCGTGTCCAGGACCGCGATGTGGGGGTGCCTGCCGGGCACGTGGGCGTCCCGCCCGGCAGGGATCCAGTCGAAGTCGTGCGAGGGCGGGAACACGTGGTCCCGGTCGCCGCGGGCGTCCAGGAAGCCGCCGGGCGCGCCGTCCGGGCCCAGCGCCCAGCGCAGGACACGGATGTCCTCGGCGGTCTCACCGGTGCGGAAGACTGCCAGCAGGCGGCCGTTGACCCGGCGCAGCCGGAGCAGCCGGGCGTCGCGGTAGTACCGGTGCAGGGAGACGAACTCCCGCACGAACGCCTCGTCGTCCAGGATCCCCTCGTCGGCCTCCTCCAGGCCGGGTCCGCGGAGTGCGAGCACCTCGCCCACCCCGGTGTCCCCGCGCGCACCCGGCCCCCGCTCGAACCCGAACAGCAGCCGCCCGCCCACGGCGACGAGGTCGCGGGCCACCGAGGCGTCCTCCGTGCGCACCTGCTCGGTGGCGAGCAGGCGCAGCCCGGCGGAGCCGAACTCCTCGGTCCGCCGGGTGTTGAGCGCTTCCGCCCGCCGGACGAGCTCGTCGGCCTGGTCCCGGAGCCGTCGCCGGAGCACCTCGTAGGCATCGGCGTCGGCTTCGGTCAGGGTGAGGTCGCGGTCCATGGGTGAGGCTCCCTGTGAGATGTCGTTCCACTGTCCGGGCCGGCTGCGGGCCAGGCACCTGCCGGCTAGACGACGGCCGTTCCGTTGTGCGGGGCCGTCCCGTTCGACGAAGGCGCTCCCGCGCCCGCCAGGGACGACACCGTCGTCCCCGCCAGTCCCAGCTCCTCCGCCGCGGCGAGCAGTTGCTGCAGCGGGCCCGAGGCCGCCCCCGGTGACCGCATCAGCCGGGTCAGCAGCGCCGACACCGTCAGGTTCTGGACGTCCCCGGTCGACAAGGACCCCAGCACCCGGGTCAGGTCGTCCGTGAACGAGGACGTGCCGTCCAGCCACGGACCGGCCAGTGCCCGCGCGGTCTTCGAGTTCTCCACGAACCCGTCCACGCTCCGGCCGAGCGAGATCGAGGACACGAGACGGTCGAAGAAGACGGAGTCGCCTCCCACGATGTCGATGTCCGCGTGCTCCAGTCCCGTCGCCAGGACCTTCGCCTGGGCCTCGGCCACCTGGCGCCGGACGTCGAACTCCGCGAGCCTGATTGCCTTCTCCGCGTCCAGCCGCAGCCGGTACTCCTCGTGTCCGCGTGACGCGTCGTCGAGTGCCGCCATCGCCGCGGCCTTCCGGCTCAGCCCCTCTGCCTCGGCCTTCAGCTTCCCGCCGATCACGGCCGCGTCCGCCGCGGCCTGGGCCTGCGTGCCCTCGGCGACCGCCAGGGCCTTGAGGCGCGCGCCTTCCGCCTCCGCCTTGAGCAGGGCCTCCGTCGCCAGTGCCTCCGCGCGGCCCGCCTTCTCCGTGACCTCGGCCTCGGCCTCCCGGACCCGGACGTCCGCGAGCCCCGCGGCGGCGGTCTCCGCCTGGACGCCTTCCGCGAGCCGCAGCTTCGCCCGTGCGTCGAGGTCGGCGGTCTTCAGCCGGGCGTCCGCGAGTGTCAGCTGCTCGGCGGCCAGGTGCACCGCCGCCGCCTCCGCGGCCTCCGCCGCCTTGATGTCCTTGACCAGCTTCTCCTGGGCCTCCGCCTCCGCCGCGATGATGACCGACCTGCGGGTGCGCTCCGACTCCTCGACGGACCGCAGGGTCAGGATCGACTCCTCCTGCTCGGCGACCGTGCGGTCCACGGCGATCCGCTCCCGGATCACGTCCGCGACCTCACGGCGTTCGGCCTCGACCTCCTTCGTCGCGGCGATCCGGTTCAGCTCGGTCTCGCGCTCCCGCCCGATGACCTCCAGCAGCCGGTCCTTCTCGATGCGCTCGTTCTCCACGGCGATGACCCGCTCGCGGTTCTTCTGGGCGACGGCGACCTCGCGGGCCTGGTTCTCCCGCTGGATGCCGAGCTGCTCCTCGGTGCGGATGAAGGCGCTCTGCGACCCGAGCCGCTCCTCCTCCTGCACCCGGGCGGTGGCCGCCTCCTCGCGGGCCCGCAGCGTCTCGACCTCGCGGCGCTGCTTGATCTCGGCCTCGGACTGCCGGCGCTCCAGCTCCAGGATGGTCTCCCGGGCGTCGACGTCCTGACGGGTGATCTCCTTCTGCTCGGTGCGCTGGAACTCGTTGGTCCGCACGTGCTCGATCGCCGTCAGCTCGGTGATCTTCCGGATGCCCTGCGCGTCCAGGATGTTGGCGCCGTCGAGCTGCGCCATAGGCGTCTGCTCCAGGAAGTCGATCGCGGCGTCGTCGAGGTGGTAGCCGTTCAGGTCGGTCCCGATGACCCGGATGATCCGGTCCCGGAACTCCTCGCGCTTGGTGTAGAGGTCGACGAAGTCGAGCTGCTTGCCGACGGTCTTGAGCGCCTCGGAGAACTTCGCGGCGAAGAATTCCTGGATGGCGGCCTTGTCGCTGGCGCGCTCCGTGCCGATGGCCTGCGCGACCTTGATGACGTCCTCGACGGTCTTGTTGACCCGGACGAAGAAGGTGATGTGGATGTCCGCGCGGATGTTGTCCTGGCAGATCAGGCCCTCGCGGCCGGTACGGCGGATCTCGATTGTCTTCACCGAGATGTCCATGGTCTCGGCCTTGTGCAGCACCGGGAGCACCACAGCGCCGGTGAAGGTGACGTCGACCTTCTTGGTCTTGGAGATGATCAGCGCCTTCCCCTGCTCGACCTTGCGGAAGAGCCGGGTGATGACGAAGCCCAGAGCGATGGTGATGAGCAGGACAACGGCGACGAGCACGCCGATGCCCCAGGAGATGGCATCCATGTCGGTCCTTGACGGCTGGTGGGACGTACGCGGGCGTACGAAGAGGGAGGAGGGCCCCGCTCGGCATGCGGAACCACGGGCCCGAGGGCCCGGAAAGGGGGAAGGAGGAGGGTCAGCCGGCGGTGCGGGGCAGCGGCCTCGGGGCGAGCGCCGCGTCGTACGGCGAGACCCAGAAGAACTCGCCGTCGGCGTCGTAGGCGTAGAGCAGCCCCGTACTGCCGGAGGTGAACACGTCGGCCGGTGCGGACGGCCGCAGCGGCTGGCGCACCTGCACGATGGCCGTCGAACCGTCGGCCGCCGCGACCTCGGCCTGCCCGAAGTCGGTGCTGACGGACCCCGTACGGATCGTGCAGACCTGGCCCAAGAAATCCTCCCGCGACGGAGGAGGTTCCGCGGGGAAGAACCGGCGGAATCGGCGTACGAGCATGCGGACCACCCCCCAGGCGATCAGAAGCGCACCCGCCAGGACGGCGAGGTGGAGTGCGGCCCGCGGGGTGCCGGTCGCTCCGCTGCGGAGGACCAGGACCGAGCCGGTGAGGCCGGTGAACCAGGCGAGGACGACGAACAGCGACACCGAGACGGAGACCGGCACCCCGCCGAAGCCGACCGCCTCGCTGTCGAGGTCGGTGTCGAAGGAGTCCGGCCCGGCGGCCCCGAACAGGACCAGCAGCCAGAAGCCGATGACGACGACCAGGGCGGCGCAGAAGACCACGGCCGGGAACGCGACTGCTGCGGAAAGGAATTCGGTCATCCGGCCCACCCCCTGCGACGCGACACGCTGTACGGTCCCGGGAGGCGGGGCGGCGGCGGGCGGCGCGGGGCACCGGTGCCGCAGCACCGCGAACGGCCCTGCGGCAACCGGTTCCTTCCCCCGTGTTCCCCCGCAACCCCCGTGTTTCCCCCGTGTGTTGCTGAAGTAATCGTGCCAGCCGGGGCCGTCCGGGCGCATTGCCGGAATCCGGCAGCCTTCACGGGCAGGGGCTGCCGGGCACCGGCACCCCTCCTCATGCGTTGACGGGGTGACAGTGCTGATCATGTACGGAGGAGTTCGCCGTGGCGGAGCCGGAGATCCCCGAGAGGTTCCTGGAGGGGTACGCCCGTGTCCTGGCCGAGGTGGCGGAGTCCGGCCGCCGGCTCACCCGGGACGAGCTGGAGGAGCGGCGGGCCCTCGGGCGTGAGGCCGCGGAGGCCGGGCACCAGCTGCGGGCCCTGGTGCACCGCCATCTCTCGGAGACCCGTGCCGCCTGGCCGCGCGCCGTGTCGGGGACCTCCGCCACCGATGCCGTGCTGGGGGCCGTGGAGCAGGCGGTCGACGCCTTCGCGGAGGGTTTCGAGCGCGCCCAGCGCCTCACCGTGCGGCGCGAGGAGGCCGCGCGGCGCGAGTTCATCGACGACCTGCTGTACGGGCGCAGCGACCTGGGCAGGCTCGCGGAGCGGGCCACCCGGTTCGGGCTGCGGCTCTCCCGGGCCCACGCCGTCGCGGTGGCGTCGGGCCCCGACGCGTACACCGAGTCCGATGCGGTGCCGCGCAGCGTGGAGGCGGCCCTGCTCGCCCGCTTCGGGGGCCGGAAGATCCTGCTCACGACGAAGGACGGACGTCTCGTGTGCATCGCCCCGGGCAGCCAGCCGGACGTCCTGCGGTACTTCGCGAAACAGGCCCATGCCGCGACGGACGGCGGCCAGGTCGCCATCGGCCGCCCGCACCGTGGGCCCGGCGGGGTGGTCCACTCGTACGACGAGGCGCTCGACGCCCTGGAGCTCGCGCAGCGGATGGGGCTCGACGACCCCGTGCTGTACGCCGCCGATCTGCTGGTCTATCCCGTGCTGACCAGGGACCGTCAGGCGATGGCCGATCTGGTGCGCAGTGAGCTCGGTCCGCTCAGAGAGGCGCGGGGCGGTGCGGAACCGCTGCTGCGGACGCTGTCCGTCTACTTCGACGCGGGCTGTGTCGCGGCCGAGACGGCCCGCCGGCTCTCGCTGAGCGTTCGCGCGCTGACGTACCGCCTGGAGCGGATACACCAGCTGACCGGCTCCGACCCGTCCGATCCGATGCACCGCTACACCCTGCAGACGGCGGTGATCGGCGCCCGGCTGCTGGACTGGCCGGCGAAGGAGCTCTGACCCCGCGCGGGAGGGAACCCCGGGGCGTACGGGCCGAGGGCCCGGCCCGTACGCCCCGGGCGGCCGGTCCTACAGGTCGAACTCGTGCGGCGGCAGGTCCAGCGTGAAGCAGGCCTCCCGGACGACGGCCTGCTCGGACTTGTCGAAGTCGCCGTCGGCGCCGCCGATGACGATGCCGATCTGGATGACGGCCCGCGCCTCGGTGGGCTTCTTCTTCGCCTTGGCGATCTCCTGGAGCACGCTGACCTTGCCGAAGGCGAAGTCCGCGGTCAGCTTGTCCACGTACGCGTTGAACCGGCGCTGGAGGTCGTCCGCCGGGAAGTTCCGCAGGACGTCGTTGGTGGCGATCAGGGAGGCGACGCGCTGCCGCTCGGACGGGTCGATGGTGCCGTCGGCGGCGGAGACCAGGGCGCACATGGCCATGCTCGCGTCCCGGAACGCCCCGCTTTTGAGGTCGTTCTTCTTCGCCTCCAGCTGCGTCTGCATCGTCGACGCGGATTCCTTGATCCGATCCCAAAGGGCCATGACGTCTCCATACGTTGCGTTGCCTGTGGTGCGGGAACCACTGGAACTCTACAGCGGTGTAGAAGAACGACGGATGGACGGCGGCCGACAGGCAGTTCTACGGCCCCTCAGTAGGATGCGGCGGATGAACAGGCCCACAGGTACGGACGGCGACGGCACCCAGGACGGCCCCCGGCTGCCCCGGCGCGGCCAGGGGCAGCTCGAGTCCCAGGTCCTGACCGTGCTGCGCTCGGCGGGCGGCCCCGCGACGGCCGGCTGGGTCCAGGAGCACCTCGACGGCGACCTCGCCTACACCACGGTGATCACGATCCTCTCCCGCCTCCACGCGAAGAAGGCGGTCACCCGCACCCGGCAGGGCCGCTCCTACGTCTGGACCCCGGCGTCCGACGTGGCGGGTCTCGCCGCCCTGCGGATGCGCCGCGTCCTGGACGGGGAGAGCGACCGGGAGGCCGTGCTGGCGCGCTTCGTCTCCGCGCTCTCCCCGGGCGACGAGGCACGGCTCCGCGCGCTGCTCTCCCGCGCGGCCGAGGACGCCGACGCCGAGGAGGGTCCCGGCGGGCCCGACGACTCCGCCGCGCCGGAAGGCTGAGAGCCACCACGATGGGCGTCTTCGTCTACCTGCCACTCGTCCTGCCCCTGACCGCACTGCCCATGGCGCGTCTCGCCGAACAGCATCTGCACCCCAGGAGCGCCACCCGCCTGCTGGCCGTCGTGGGCTCGACCCTGGCCCTGTGCAGCACGCTGTGCCTGGCCCTGCTCATGGTCGTGGGCACGGCCCAGCTCCCCGGCAACCCGCTGCCCGACGGCTGGTCGGACCCCGAGGTGCGCGCCGCGCTGCCGTACGAGGAGAAGACCGGACCGATCGCCATCGTCGTCCTGGGAGCGGTGCTGGTGGCCTGCGGCTCCACCCTGCTGCGGCACACCAGGACCCGGGCGCGCGCGGCCCGCGCCCTGCCGCCGCCGGCCGGACCGGGGGACGGCGGGGACCTCGCGGTGGTCCCGTCGCCCGACCCGTACGCGTACGCCCTCCCGGGCGGGCGCGGGCGCGGCGGCCGGGTCGTCGTCTCCACGGCGATGCTGGAGTGCCTCGGCGCCCGCGAACGGCGGGCGCTCGTCGCCCACGAGCGCGCGCACCTGACAGGCCGCCACCACCGCTATCTGCTGGTGACGCAGCTGGCGGCACGCGCCAACCCGTTCCTCCTGCCCCTGCGCACGGCCGTGGCGTACAGCACCGAACGCTGGGCGGACGAGGAGGCGGCGCACGCGGTCGGCAGCCGCCGGGCCGTCGCCACGGCGGTCGGCACGGCGGCCCTGGTCTCGCACCGGCCGCCGGGCCCCGCCGTGCTCCCCGCCTTCGCGGCGGCGGGCCCCGTACCCCGCCGGGTGGCTGCGCTGCTCGACCCGGAGCCCCCGGCCGGACTCTGGCCCCCGGCCTCGGCGCATCTGGCCCTCGCGGCGGTGACCGCGACGGCGGGGACGGCTGCCTCGGCGCTGTCGTCGCTCAACGCGACGGTCACGCTCGTCTCCGTCCTCCACGCGGCCACCCCGCTCTGAGCGGGCGCCTCAGGCCGCCTCAGTCGGAGTCGCGCCCCGCGTGCTCCGGTGTGAGGTCGTCGTGCGAGGGCATCGGCTGGTCCCCCGCGGGGGCCGGCTTCTTCCGCTTCCCGGCCAGTGCGGCCTGGAGCTTCGTGGCGACCGGTTCCGTCCACCGGGCGGTGAGCGGCCCGGCGATCACCAGGATCAGCACGTACGCGGTCGCGATGGGCCCGATCCGCGGTTCCGTGGCCACGGCCAGACCGGCGATGACGATCGAGAACTCCCCGCGCGCGACCAGCGTGCCGCCCGCGCGCCAGCGGCCCCGGGGTCCGATCCCGGCGCGCCGGGAGGCGTACCAGCCGGTGCCGATCTTCGTGAAGACGGTGACGATCGCCAGCAGCGCCGCCGGGAGCAGCACGGGCGGGATCTCCGCCGGGTCGGTGGACAGCCCGAAGAAGACGAAGAAGACGGCCGCGAACAGGTCGCGCAGCGGCGTCAGCAGCTTGCGCGCGCCCTCGGCGACCTCGCCGGAGAGGGCGATGCCCACGAGGAACGCGCCGACGGCGGCGGACACCTGGAGCTGCTGGGCCACCCCGGCCACCAGGACGGTGAGCCCGAGGACGACGAGCAGCAGCATCTCCGGGTTGTCGGAGGACACCGCACGGCTGATGAGCCGGCCGTGTCGCAGCGCCAGGTACAGCACGAACCCGACGGTCCCGAGGGCGATCAGCAGCGCGATGCTGCCACCGGCCAGGCCGACACCGGCGAGCATCGCGGTGAGCAGCGGCAGGTAGACGGCCATGGCGAGGTCCTCGATGACGAGGACACCGAGGATCACGGGCGTCTCGCGGTTGCCGAGCCGTCCCATGTCGGTCATCACCTTGGCGATCACGCCGGACGACGAGATCCAGGTGACCCCGGCCAGGGCGACGGCCCCCACGGGCCCCCACCCGAGCACCAGGCCGGCGATCGCACCGGGCGTCGCGTTGAGCACGAAGTCGACGACCCCGGACGGATACTGCGTCTTGAGGCTGGTGACCAGCTCCGAGGCGCTGTACTCCAGGCCGAGCAGGAGCAGCAGCAGGATGACGCCGATCTCCGCCCCGATGGCGGTGAACTCCTCGCTGGCCCCGAGCGGCAGCAGACCGCCCACACCGAACGCGAGTCCGGCGAGCAGGTACAGCGGGATCGGCGAGAGGCCTATTCGGCCGGCGAACCTCCCGATGATGCCGAGCCCCAGGATGACGGAGCCCAGCTCCACGAGCAGCGCGGTCGTGTCGTGCATGGTCACCCCTCCGCAATGATCTCGGAGAGCGTGTCGACGCCCTCACGTGTTCCCACGACGACGAGCGTGTCCCCGATGGCCAGCCGGAAGTCCGGCCCCGGCGACGGGTGCGCGCTGTGCGTGCGCAGCACGGCCACGATCGAGGCGCCCGTCCGCGTCCGCGCCCGGGTGTCGCCGAGCAGCCGCCCGCCGTACGGGGAGCGGGTCCCGAGCGGGATGTGCTCGGTGACCAGGTCTATCCCCTCGGTCCGTACGGCATCGATCGGCGCCGCGTCGATGAGGTGCGCGAGCCCGGTGGCCTCGGCGGTCGTCAGGGGTACGGAGAGCACGCACGAATCCGGGTCGTCCTGCTCGTAGAACCCCAGGAACCGCCGTCCGTCGTGGTGCACGACGACGGAGATGTGCTGCCCCGACTCGGTGGTGTAGTCGTACTGGACGCCGACTCCTGGCAGCGACGTGCGGTGGGTTCCCATGGCTTCCTCCCGAGGAGCGCGCGGCGGCGGGGCGCGCTTTTGATCATCTCTTTAGCTGCTCATTACCCTAACCGGAGGGCGCTTCCGGGCGTCGGGCAGCGCGGGGACACCGGGGCGGGCGCACCGGCGACGGCGTCAGGGGCGGGTGCCGGACGGGCATGATGCCGGGTAGCCACAGTCGTGGACACGGACGGGAGCGGAGCCCCATGACGAGCGCGCCTGACTACAGCCAGGGTGTCGACGCCGAGCGCGCCCTCAAGTTCGCCGTGCAGCACGTGCGGGGCGATCGCGTCCAGATCATCGAGGGGATCATCGAGCCGGTGTCACCGACCTGGGACCACGAGCGTGCCGCCCGACTCGTCCGCCGCCGGATCGAGGGCCGGGTCGATGAGCTGGGGTGTGTCGAAGGGTCGGGGAACCTCGACCTGCCGGGCTCGTCCAACTGGTACGCCCCCGACATCGCCGTGGTGCCCGAGGAGCTCGCGAAGGGCGGGGGCGCGCTGCTCCCGGACCAGACCCTGCTGGTCGTGGAGGTCACCTCGGAGTCCAACGCGGAGACCGACCGTGTGGTCAAGCGCCGCCGGTACGCGGAGTACGGGGCGCCCCTCTATCTCCTCGTCGACCGGATGGAGGGCAGTGCGACGCTGTTCTCCGAGCCGGGCCGGCTGGGATACACCCGTGTGGACGGGCCGCACCCCTTCGGGGCGGTGCTGCGCCTGCCCGCCCCCTTCGAGGTGGACATCGACACGAGCGCCCTGTCGTCCGTCTGACCGCTCGCGCCGGTCCGATGCCTCCCCGTGAGCGCGGTACTTCAGTGGGGCCGGGAGCCCGGGGGCCGGACGGTCGCGGTCACGACGTCGGCGAAGCGGTGGGCGACGGTGCGCCAGGTGTCGGTGGCCGTCGGTTCGTCGCGCAGGGCCAGGGCGTGCAGCGTCTCCGGGGCAGGGGCGCCGTGCCGGTCCAGCCGGTCGCGGTTCCAGCCGCGGATGTGCTCGGCCGAAGCCTCCGGGTGGAACTGCACGCCCCACGCCGCGGGACCGACGCGGAAGCCCTGGTAGGGGCAGTGTTCGCTGCGGACCAGCCAGCGGGCCCCGGCGGGCAGCGCGGTGATGGCGTCGACGTGGTTCTCGATGGCCGCGGGGTGCGCGGGCAGACCCCGGAACACCGGGTCCGTGGCGGCCTCGGGGCGCAGGCTGAGCCGGGTGCTCCCGAATTCGGGCGTCCCGTGGTTCCCGCGTACGTCCCCTCCGGCGACCTGGGCGAGCATCTGGCCGCCGAGACAGATGCCGAACATCGGTGTCTCCTCGGCGAGGGCCTGGCGCACGAGCTCCCGGGTCGCGGGCAGCCAGGGCGCGTCGACGTCGTCGTCGGGCAGGTGGGCGCCGCCGAGGACGATGAGCGCGGGGTGTTCCAGCCGGTCCGGGACGGGTTCGCCCTCGTACGCGTGGACCACGCGCGGAGTCACCCCCCGCTCCGCCAGCCACTCCGTCCACCGGCCCAGCCCTTCCCCGGGCTGGTGCTGGACGACCAGCGCCGTGGCTGTCGCGCCGCTGACGGTCATGGGGTGCTCCTGCCCTCGTCCATGACAGGAATATGCCCCGGTCACCCCCAGGTGTGAACGTCAGGCCGGAGGTCGGGCGCAGGGTTTCGACTGCGGTAGCGTAATCGCGTCATCACGCTGTGTGTGCAGGTGCATACATGGCGCGGTCCCCGGACGTGTGTAGGAGCACAGCCCGAGGACCTTCACCGCCAGTGGAATCGGATGCAGGAGTCCACCAGGATGCTTTGGCATGCTATCTCGCCGTCCCGCGGCTACACGAAGGCCGCGAACGAGCTGATCCGTAGTCAGCGTCTGAGCAGTGACGCGAAAATCCTCCTCCTCTACGTGCAGGGGCTCCCCGCCGACCGGCGTGGCGTGGCCCTCAGCGAGCACGCGCGGACCCTCGGGATCACCGGACGGGCCTACCAGAAGGCCAAACACCTGCTGATCGCACACGGATACCTCCATGAATGGCGCCGACAGGGCGGGCGGGGGTTCTGGGCGACCGAGCAGCTGCTCGCCAACGTCGTCCTGACCCCGGAAGAGGCGAGGGGTGCCCGGGACGGGGGCCCGGTGGCGCCGGTCCCGCTTCCGGGTGCGCGGAAGCCGATGGTCGGTCAACCGGGGGGTCGCTCCGTCGGTGGTCAAGAACCGGTGGAGGAAGAACGGGAGAAGAACTCTTCCCACCCACCCACCGAACCGGCTGAGCCGAGCCAGGAGTCGGCCTGCGACGAACCGGAGGCGGCGGAGGCCGAGCGGGTGCTGCTGTCCCTGCGGCACACGCACCGGTCGCTGCATCTGGGGGTCGCCGAGGCCCGCAAGCTGGTGAAGCTCGCCGTGGTGTGGCTGCGGCGCGGTGTCACGGCCGGTGAGATGCGCCAGGTGCTGACCGGAGACCTGCCCGCCGACGGGGTGCGGTCGGCCGTCGGGTTCCTGCGGCACAGGCTCGTGCAGAAACTGCCCGAGGAACCGCCTCCCGCGCCCCGGCCCGAACCGGCCCCTCCCGTAGCGCCGTTGGTCGTCTGCGCGGGTCCGGGGGAGGAGCACCTCTTCCGGCCGCATCCGGATGACGACGACGGGACGCGGTGCGGGGCGTGCCGCCGGGCGGCGGCGCGGGCCGTGTGGGCCGAGGCCGAGCGAGCCCGGATCGCGGCTGATGAAGCCGGACTGGTGGACGCCGACGGTGATTCCCGCGCCCGTACGCCGTGGCGGGAGAGGTTCGCCGCCGTCCGTGGAGCCGGGGCGGACGCGGACATGGGTGTGCCCGGCCGGTGAACCTCCACCGGCCGGGCACCTCGGGACCTCCGGTCAGTCCTTGATCTCGATCTTCTCGCCGTTGGCCGTGGCGGCGGGCACGGCGGGCGTGGTGCTGCCGCCCGCCTTGCCCTGGAGGTTCCGGAGCAGCGCGCCCAGGTCGACGCCCGTCGTGGAGTTGAGGAGCTCCAGCCCCTGGGCCACGTTGTCGGTGACCGTGCGGGACAGCTGGCTCGCGCCGTCCGTCGAGATGACGGTCAGCTTGTCGATGGCACTGAGCGGCTCGGCCGCCTTGGCGACGACCTGGGGGAGCACCTCGACGAGCATCTGGAGGACGGCCGCGTCGCCGTACTGCGCGAAGGCGTCCGCCTTCTTCTGCATGGCCTCGGCCTCGGCGGCGCCCTTCGCGGCGATGGCGGCGGCCTCGGACTCGCCCTCGATGCGTACGGCGTCGGCGAGGGCCGAGCGGTGGAGCTTCTCGCCCTGACCGGTCAGGCGGGAGCGCTCCGCGTCGGCCTCGGCCTCCTTGACCTGGGCGATGCGGCGGGCCTCGGCCTCCTGCTCGGCCCGGTAGCGGGCGGCGTCGGCGGGCTTGCGGACCTTGGTGTCGAGCTCACGGTCGGTCAGGGCCGCCTGGCGTTGGGCGACCTTCTCCTGCTCGGCGAGGACCTCCTGCTGACGGGCCGCCTCGGCGAGGGGGCCCGCGGCGTTGGCCTTGGCCGCGGCGGCCTCGGTCTCCGCCTTGATCTCGGCCTGCTTGAGGTAGAACGTCCGCTCGGCGATGGCGATCTCCTCGGCCGCCTTCAGCCGGGCCTGCTCGGAGGCACGCCGGGCGATCGCCTCGGCGATGTCGGCCTCCTGCTTGGCGCGCGCCGCCTCGGGCCGTCCGAGGTCCTCGAGGTAGGAGCCCTCGGTGGTGATGTCCTGGATCTGGAAGGCGTCCAGGATGAGGCCCTGGCCGGAGAGGCTGGCCTCCGCCTCCTCGGCCACCTGCCCGGCGAACGCCGCGCGGTCGCGGATGATGTCCTCGACCGACATGCGGCCGACGATGGCGCGGAGCGCCCCGGAGAGCACTTCCTGGGTGAAGCCGACGATGCCGTTCTGCTGCTGGAGGAAGCGCTGGGCCGCGGCGCGGATCGCGTCCTCGCTGCCGCCGACCTTGACGATCGCGACGCCCTCCAGGTTGGACTTCACACCGCGCAGGGTGACGGCGCCGCGTACGGCGACGGGGATGTGCCGGCTGGAGAGGTCCAGGGTGAACTTCTGCTGGACGAACGGCACCACGAAGACGCCGCCGCCGACGACGACCTTCTGGCCGCTGTTGTCGATGCTGGTGCGGCCGGTCACCGGATCGGTGGACTTCTTGCCGCGGCGGCCCGTGATGATGAAGGCCTGGCTGGGCCCCGCGACCTTGTACCGGGTGATCACGGCGAGGCCGAGGAGCACGAGAAGGACGACGATGCCGATGACGGCGATGACTACTGGACTCATGAGTGGTGTCCCCCCTGCCCTCCCGACGGGACGGCAGTGTGTTCGCTGTACGGGTTACGGACAGGCGTGTGGCTCGCTGGTGGGTCAGCGCTCGACGGGGCGGACGGTGACCGAGGTGGTCGAGAGGGTGGCCTCCACCCAGATCTCCGCGCCGCGTTCGACCGGGGCGGCGCTCTTCGCCGCGTACTTCACGGTCTGTCCCGCGAGCCGCAGCAGGACCTCGCCGTAACCGTCGGCCGGGATCGGTGTGACCACGGATCCCGAGGTGCCGACGAGGTCGTCGCCGCGCGGTGTGGCCGTGGTCTGATCCCGCATCAGGGCCTGGCTGAACTTCCAGGTCAGCCAGGCCGCGACGAGGCCCGCGAGGGCGCCCGCCGCGATCGCCACCGGGACGCCGGCCTCGGTGGTGCCGAGGACGATCGCTCCCCCGAAGCCGAGCATGGAGAGGAAGCCGGCGATGACGGGCAGCGAGAGCAGGCCGTCGAAGAAACCGTTCAGCAGCCCGCCCAGCGCGTCTCCGAGGAGTCCTTCGAGGATCCCGTCGAAGATGAGGGAGAGCGTGAGCAGTGCGATCCCCGCCATGCCGAGACCGAGAAGAACGGTCACGTGATCACTCCCCCGGTGTGCGGTGTCCCCCGACACGTTTCCGTCGAACTGACTGAATGGTCCCATGCGGGACCTTGCGGGGGTACTGCCGGAGTCCGGCAGTTTTCAGGGAGTTCCGATGCCGGAAAGCTGCGCGGCGAGCGTGTCGAGCGACTGGAACGTCGCGCCCAGCAGCGCGACGTGCTTCCACCGCAGCACCCCGTCCGGTCCGATCAGGAAGACGGAGCGGCGTACGCCGATGCCGGGCGCGGCGACCCCGTAGGCCCGGGTGGTCTCCCGCCCGGTGTCGGCCAGCAGGGGCATGCGCAGGTCGTGGCCCCGGGCGAAGGACTCGTGGCTGTCCACACCCTGTGGACTGATTCCCCAGACCTCGGCGTCGAGGCCCTCGAAGGTCTCCAGGCCCGAGGAGTAGGAGCAGAGCTGCTTCGTGCAGACGGCCGTGTTGTCACCGGGGTAGAAGGCGAGTACGACCGCCCGGCCGCGCGCGGCGGAGAGCGTGTAGTCACGCCGCTCGAAGGTGTCGTCGGAGAGCACGCCACCGGGGAGGGTGAAATCCGGTGCCAGCTGGCCGATTTGGGGTCCTGACGCCATGTCGGGGGCTCCTTGGGTCGCGTACGGGAACGGTTCGTGCCTCGTACAGTGAACGGCACTTTCCACGCATCGACACGTTCGACCCATCCGTACACCGTCCGGCACCGAATATGGGGTGAGTGCGCGGGCGTCGGCCCCGCACCTCGATCGGGAGGTACGTGTGGCCGGAAGACCGCCGTCGGCAGCGGTACTCATCCTCCACGGCGGCTACGAGACGGGGCTGGCGGCACCGGCGCCGGGCGCGATGAACCTGCCCGGTCTGCGGATGCTGCCGGTCGCCCGGGTCGTGGCCCGCGCGGTGCGCGGTGACTCCGGGGTGCGCGTGCAGCGGATCCGCTACACGCACCGCGGCTGGAACGGGCCCCGCGAGGACCCGCTGCACGACACACTCCGGGCGCTGGACGCCCTGGAGCGCGAGGCGGGCGACATCCCCGTGGTCCTCCTCGGCCACTCCATGGGCGCCCGCGCCGCCCTCCACGCCGCCGGGCACCCCCTGGTCCGCTCGGTGGTGGGCCTCGCCCCGTGGTGTCCGCCCGGCGACCCGGTGACCCAGCTGGCGGGGCGCGACGTCGTCCTGCTGCACAGCACCCGCGACCGGGTGACGAGCCCCCTGGCGTCCCAGTCGCTCACGGCGAGGGCCCGCCGCGCGGGCGCCCGCACCTGCCTGGTGACGATCCCGGGCAGCGACCACGCGATGATCCGCCGGGCCCCGGCCTGGCACCACCTCGCCGGCCTGCTGGTGAGCGGGCTGCTGGGGCTCTCCCCGGTGCCGAAGCGGGTCGAGGCCGCCTTCGGTCTGCCGCCGGGTGCGGCGGCCTCGGAGGGAACCCTGCCGCTGGACGGACTCGACGCCGGGGCCCCGCTCCCGCGGAGATGCGGGGCGGTACGGGGCGGCAGAGGATGAAGGGCCGGGTACTCGCCGGCCCGTGAGGGGCGGCGGCCCGGCATCCGCCGGGACGTATCTCCCCTGGAGGCTCCGTTGCAGGCCGAAGAGCACGCCGACCCGCCGCGCCCGGACGTGGCGGAGCTGGCCGCGCTGATCGGCGGCAGCCCGGCCGGCGTGGCCGTCCTCGACGCGGATCTCCGCTACGTCTACGTCAACCAGGCATTCGAACGGCTCAACGGCATGCCGGCCGCCGCCCACCTGGGCAGGACGGCGGACGACGTCCTGGCGGAGGTCGACGTCCGGACCGACGTGGTGCACCGGGTGCTGGGCGACGGCAGGGCCCGCGCGGTCACCGTCGGCGCGCGGACCCGGACGGATCCCGCCGTGGTGCGGCGCTCCTGGCGCATCTCCTACCACCGTGTCGAGGAGGGCGGGCGGGTGCTCGGCCTGGTCGGCATCGCCCAGGAGATCACGTCCACCCAGGACGACCGGGAGGAGCTCGAACGGGCGAGGAGCTATGTGGCCCTCCTGGACAGCGCGGCCGCCAGCATCGGTACGAGCCTCGACGCGGATGCCACCTGCCAGGAACTGGCGGAGTTCGTGGTGCCCGTCATGGCCGACATCGCCGTCGTCGAGGTGCTTCCCGAGTCCGGGGGGCAGGGCAGACGTGAGCCGGCGCCCGGGGCGCTGCGCGTGCGGCGCGCGGGGCTGGCGGTCGTCCCCGAGCTGGCCGAGGGCATCGCGCGGTTCGGCGGAGCGGGTGCGGACATCGACTATCCGCCGGACGCCGCGGTGGCCCGGTGCATGACGACCGGCGAACCCGTGATCGAGAACCTGGCCGACGACGTCTGGTTCGCCCGCTCGGCCCCTGCCCCCGAACGCGTCGCCGCCTACCGTGCCATCGGCCTGCACTCGGTGGTCGCCGTGCCGCTCACCGCGGCCGGCCGTCCGCTTGGTGTGCTGAGCCTGGTCCGGGCCGGCGACTCGCCGCCCTTCACCGAGGGCCTCGACGTCGTCGTCGCCCGCACGCTCGCGGGCCGGGCCGCCGTCGACGTGGACCACGCCTACCGCTACGCGCACGAGCACCGCGTCGCCCTGGAGCTCCAGCGCTCCCTGCTCTCCGACCCGCGGGTGCCGAACCGGGGCATCGAGATCGCCTCCCTCTACCTCCCCGCGGGGGAGGAGGCGGTGGTCGGCGGTGACTGGTTCGACGCCATCCCGCTCAACGGCGGACGCCACATGAAGGTGATGGGCGACGTGATGGGCCACGGCGTGGAGGCGGCCGTCGCCATGAGCAACTACCGCTCGATGCTCCGCCTCATGGCGGAGGACGACCTCCCGCCGCACCGCGTCCTGGAGCGCCTCGACAAGGCGGTCGAACGGTCCGGCCTCGACCGGGCCGCGACCTGTCTGATCGCGGTCGTCGACCGGCGGGAGGGGGTCTGCGAGGTGGCCAGCGCCGGCCACCCGCCGCCGGTGTTCATCGATCCCGGGGCACCCCGCGCCCGGGTGGCGCGGATCCCCGTGGGGCCGCCGCTGGGGACGGGCTTCGGCGGGTACAGCACGACGGTGCTGCCGTGCGGACCCGGGACGGTGCTGTTCATGTACACCGACGGCCTGGTGGAGCGCAGGGGCGAGGACATCGACGTGTCGATCGAGCGGCTCGGCGGGCTCACGATGCCGACGGGCGGACGGCTGGAGGACCTGCTCGACCGGGTCGTGGACCGGTACGCGGACACGGCCGAGGACGACATCGCCGTGCTCGTCTCCCGCAGCCGGGGCTACTGAACGTCCCCGTGGACAGCCGCCGTTGTCAGTGGTGGCTGAGAGGCTCCGGGGCATGGAACCTCTGCTCCTGACCGACATCGAAGCAGCCGTCCGCAGCAGCTGGGGCGCGGACACCACCACGCCCGCGCACCGGCCGCTGTGGGATCCCGGCAACCCGGCCCGGGACCAGTGCGGCGTCACGGCCCTCGTGGTCAACGACCTGCTGGGCGGCGACCTGATCCGGGGCGAGGTGCGGGTCGACGGCGAGCGCGTCGACTTCCACTGGTGGAACCGGCTGGGCAGGGGCGTGGAGATCGACCTCACGCGGGAGCAGTTCGGCGCGCACGAGATCGTGTCCGGGGGCGTGGTCGTCGAGCGCCCGGCGGAGATCGTCCGCCTCCGTGAGGAGTACGAGGTGCTGAGCGCCAGGGTGCTGGAGAGGCTGCGGGCGCGGACACGGGCGGAGGCGGCCTGAGCGGGGAGCCGGGCCCGTCACCCGGCCCAGCCCCGGCCCGTCACCCGGCGGGCTGCTGCTGGGAGCGTCCTCGCAGCCTGCGGGCCACGAGCAGGGCGGACGTGATCAGGGGCAGCAGCCCGGCCACGGCGTTCGCCGTCTCCAGGCGGTCCTGGTCGCCCCGCGTCCTGCGCATCCGTTTGACCGAGCGGACCACCGCGATCACGCTGCTGCCCAGACTCAGGACCAGACCGACCTTCGAGTTCGCTTTCCTGGCCATCGGCGTGCCTCCAGGTGACATCGCGGCGCGGCCCCCGCTTCCACGTAACCGGCTCGCGGGCAGGTCCGCAATCGGGGCCGGGCGGCGCACCGCATGGCTCAGACGAAGAGGAACCCGGCCGCCGTCGAGGCGCCCGCGGCCGCCCCGGCGGCGGTCTGGGCCACCGAGTGGTAGCCGAGCGCCACCCGTGACCAGCACACGGCCAGGGCCGGCACGGCCGCGCACAGCCACCACGGGGAGTGGGTGACGCAGAGAAGGGCGACCACGGCGGACGCGACCGCCGAGTCCACCGAGATCTTCCAGAGCGTGTTGACCGCCAGGAGCACCGTCGTCATGACCCACAGGGAGACCATCGCGACCAGGATGCCGAGCGGCGCACCGCCCAGGACCATGATCAGCGCACCGGTGCCGAGCGAGGCCAGGATCACCAGGAAGATGGGCGCCCGCTGCGTCCGGTCCACGACGTGCCGGTCCCCCCAGGTCCCGCGCCCGCGCTCCCACTCGATGTAACCGGCGGGGACGAGGCCCGCGCACAGGGCGCCGAGGAGACCCCAGGGGAGGCCGGTCCAGTCACCCGCGGAAGCCGCCCCGACGGCGAGCATGCCGACGAGCAGTACGTTGCGGGGCTGCAGGACGTCCGTGACCGTGCGGGCCACCGCGGTGGCCCTGACCGTGCCGTTCATGGTGTCTGTGCTCCGGGTCGCGCGGGCGCGCCGGCCAGGGAGGAACCGCTGTCCGCGCGTGAACGTAGCCCTTCACGACGGGGGATGCGTGAAGGGCTACGTGAGCAGTATGACCGTTCGCCGGTCTGCCGACAACTGACCGGTCGGTCAGCGCTGTTGGGGTACCCGGGCGGCCGCGGAGGGCTCCGTCCGGACTGCCCGCGGCACACGGCCGCGTGCGGGCGACGCCGGGGACGGAGGAAACCTGCCCCGGCGGCGATAGACATGACCTACCTCTATGCCTAGGGTTTCTTGTGCAGCCAGGCCAAATCGGTTGGTCGGGTGCGCAGCAGAAGAGGTGCAGATGCCCCCGGAATCCCCGTCGCAAGCCACGGGCCGTCTCGACGACGACGACTACCCCGCGTACACGATGGGGCGAGCCGCGGAGATGATCGGCGCGACACCGGGCTTTCTCAGGGCCATCGGTGAGGCCCGTCTCATCGCGCCTCTGCGTTCCGAGGGGGGCCATCGCAGGTACTCGCGGTACCAGCTGCGCATCGCGGCCCGCGCCCGTGAGCTGGTGGACGGCGGCACGCCGATCGATGCCGCCTGCCGCATCGTCATTCTGGAGGACCAGCTCGAGGAGGCCCTGCGCCTCAACGAGGAGCTGCGGCGGCCCGCGCCGGGCCGGAGCGGCGTCGATTCCTGACCGGTGCGCGGGTGTATATCTGTTTCGGTGGGCACAGAAATACGCGCAATGAGCGGTGAGAGTTTATGCCGTGCGCGGTGGAGCGGCGCCACAGTGATATGGCCTACAGCTCGCTTGTGCCCGAATCGTGCTACTGTTGATCTCAGTTGCAGTTGTGGTTCCCAAAACTTCAAGTGCCCTCGCCGTTTTCACTCCGGTGGGTGCGCTTTTGTATTTCCGGTCTTTTCCGGTCGGGGCAATCATTTGCGGCGACGTAGGACTCACACAGTGTGGGTCCACGGGCAACGCCCCGAAGGAGATATGACATGGCTACTGGCACCGTGAAGTGGTTCAACGCGGAAAAGGGTTTCGGCTTCATCGAGCAGGAGGGTGGCGGCGCTGACGTCTTCGCCCACTACTCGAACATCGCCGCCCAGGGCTTCCGCGAGCTGCAGGAAGGCCAGAAGGTGAACTTCGACGTCACGCAGGGCCAGAAGGGCCCGCAGGCGGAGAACATCACCCCCGCCTGATCGCTCAGGCGTACGGCGCAGCTGGGGCCCGCACCTTGGGGTGCGGGCCCCAGCTCGTTGCGTTTTCCCGGCCGCCGCCGCGCCGGTGCACCGACGGAATGATTCCCGGTGCGCGCGTGCCGCGGCACGGCGGTTATATGCAGTCATATGGAGTGCCGAATCCGGCCGGTTCATCCGGCGGACGGGCTTCGTTTTTCGTTAATTCACCGGCTCGTTCTTGCGATTCTTGGCGCCGTACATGGCTGCAGCCGCCCGGAAAGAATCCCTCGATACGTGCCATTCGAGGGAAGGGTTCTCCATTGAACCGCGATCGCACAGCTCGCACGAACGACCGATTTTCCCGGACACGGTCCGGCGGATCCGCAGGCAGTCGTACCGCCAACGGATTCCGCTCGTCGGGGTCCGGCCGACAGGGCGCGCCCGGCTCGCAGGGCCGCTCCGGCGGACCGAAGCGCTCCGGTGGCTACGGCCGCCGCTCCTCCGCCGTCTCGGGTGAATTCGCCCTGCCGGTGACCATCACCCCTGCCCTCCCGGCCGCCGAGGCCTTCGCGGACCTGGACATGCCCGAGCCGCTGCTCGCGGCGCTGGGCGCCGAGGGTGTCACCGTGCCGTTCCCGATCCAGGCGGCCACCCTGCCGAACTCGCTCGCCGGACGTGACGTCCTGGGCCGTGGCCGCACCGGGTCGGGCAAGACGCTCGCCTTCGGCCTGGCCCTGCTCGCCCGCACCGCGGGCAACCGTGCGGACGCGCGCCGTCCGCTGGCCCTGGTCCTCGTCCCCACCCGGGAGCTGGCCCAGCAGGTCACCGACGCGCTCACCCCGTACGCCCGGTCGCTGCGGCTCCGGCTGGCCACGGTCGTCGGCGGTATGTCGATCGGCCGCCAGGCCAGCGCGCTGCGCGGCGGCGCCGAAGTCGTGGTCGCCACGCCGGGCCGGCTCAAGGACCTCATCGAGCGCGGCGACTGCAAGCTCGACCGGGTCGCCATCACCGTCCTCGACGAAGCCGACCAGATGGCCGACATGGGCTTCATGCCCCAGGTCACCGAGCTGCTGGACCAGGTCAACCCCGAGGGCCAGCGCATGCTGTTCTCGGCCACGCTGGACCGCAACGTCGACCTGCTGGTCCGCCGCTACCTGCACGACCCGGTCGTCCACTCCGTGGACCCCGCGGCCGGTGCGGTGACGACGATGGAGCACCACGTGCTCTACGTCCAGGGCGCCGACAAGTACGCGACGACCACCGAGATCGCCGCCCGTGACGGCCGGGTGATCATGTTCCTGGACACGAAGCACGCGGTGGACAAGCTCACCGACCACCTGCTGCACAGCGGTGTCCGGGCCGCCGCGCTGCACGGCGGCAAGTCGCAGCCGCAGCGCACCCGCACCCTGGACCGCTTCAAGACCGGGCACGTCACGGTGCTGGTCGCCACGAACGTCGCGGCCCGCGGCATCCACGTCGACAACCTCGACCTCGTCGTCAACGTCGATCCGCCCAGCGACCACAAGGACTACCTGCACCGCGGCGGCCGTACCGCCCGCGCCGGGGAGTCCGGCAGCGTCGTCACGCTCGTGCTGCCCAACCAGCGCCGCGAGATGACCCGGCTGATGGCCGACGCCGGGATCACGCCCCAGATCGCCCAGGTCCGCTCCGGCGAGGCCGAGCTCAGCCGCATCACCGGGGCCCAGGCTCCGTCGGGTGTGCCCGTCACGATCACCTCCCCGGTGACGGAGCGCAAGGGCGGCGGTTCCGGTCCTCGTGGCCGACGCGGCGCGCGTCCCGGCCAGGGGCGTCGCTCCAACGCCAACACGGCGACGCCGCAGGCGCGTGCCGCGGCGGCGCAGCGCCGGTCCAACAAGGCCGCGTAGCCACCCGGCCGGCCCTCCGGCCGACCCTGTCCGGCATTCTCTTCGACCTTGTTGAGGCACCATGCGCTGTGTCATCGCCCGTTTCCCCTTCGATCTGTTCAAGAACGAGGTGGAGGACTCGATGAAGGGCATCAAGCCCGAGCCCGTCACGGGTGACGCTGTGGTCATCAGCCGCCGCGTCTACCCCGTCAAGCAGGTGGGCGAGATCATCACCCGCCAGGACCGCCGGGACTTCACCGCCGGCGAGGTGACCAGGGCGCTGACGCGTCTCGGCTTCACCTGCCGCCCCGCGGAGGTGCCCGCTCCCGCGGTGCCCCTCACCCCGCTGGAGAACGCGTCCGCGATGCTCGGGACGCCCGGCGACGTCTGAGCCGCGGTCCCGCGCCGCGCATCCGCACCCCCGAGGCCCTTCCGGCCCGGGGGTGCGGTGCGTCGGGGCCTCCCGGCTGTCCGCCGAAGCGGGGACGTCTGTAACAGTCCACGGGCACGCGCCTCGTGTCCGCGCCTCGGTCCCGCCCGGGACGCGAAGATCGTTCCGGGTCGCACGGACGGCCCGGCGAGGGGACGGGACGACATGAAGAGCAAGCTGACGGTGTTCGGGGCGGCCGTGCTGGCGTCTGTGCTTCCGGCCGGAGCGGCCCAGGCCGACGAGACCCACACCGACGCGCACAACGGGCCCCAGGTGGCGCTGATCGCGACGGGGCAGATCGACGATCCGCTGGAGGACGTCCTGGAGCACGCCACGCTCCTCGGCACGACGTACGTCATCGGCTGAGACCGTCCGGGGCGGCACCGCGCGGCCTCGGTTCTCCGGCACCGGTGGCGGCCGGGCCCGGGGGCGCGAGGTCAGGGAGGGCACAATCCGGCCCCCCTGATCCCGCCGGATCCGCTCAGGGAGTCAGGACGACCTTCCCGGTGGTCCGGCGCGCGAGCAGGTCCTCATGGGCGCGCCGTGCCTCGGCGAGCGGGTAGCTGCCGCCGGTCACGGGCCGGAGGCGGCCCTCGGCGACCAGGCCGAAGAGCTCCCTGAGGGGGCCTTCGACCGCACCGGGCGCGGCGAGGGCGGGGCGCAGCCAGAATCCGGTGACGGAGGCGTTGAGGCGGCCGAGCCGGGCCGGGTCGACCGGCGTGAAGCCGCTGCGGGCGGCGTTTCCGTAGGTCACCAGCCGGCCGAAGGAGGCCAGGGAGTCCAGAGCCCGGTCGAAGAGGTCTCCGCCGACGGCGTCCAGGACGACGTCCGCCTTCTCGGCGAGCGGGTAGGTGATCACGGCGTCCGCCCCGAGGTCCAGGACGAGCCGCTCCTTGGCCGGGGTGGAGACCTGGGCGAGGACCCGGCCCGCGCCGAACTCCCGGGCCAGCTGGACGGCGAGGCTGCCGACTCCGCCCGCGGCGGAGTGCACGACGACGCTCTCGCCGGGCCGCACCCGCGCCGCCGAACGCAGCAGGTGCCAGGCGGTCAGCCCCTGCACCATCAGGGCGAGGGCCTGGGCCGCGCCGAGATCCTCGGGGATCCGCACGAGGCCCGACACCTTCGCGGTCACCTGCTCCGCGTAGCCGTGCGAGACCCTGGCCAGCACCCGCCTGCCGTCCGGGGTGCGGCCGACGACCTCGCTGCCCGGGACGTACGGCAGGGCGTCGGCGGCGAGGTAGGAGCCGTCCACCTGGTGGGTGTCCGCGAAGTTCACCCCGGCGGCCTCGACGGTGACGAGCACCTCTCCGGGGCCGGCCACGGGTGCGGCCACTTCCACGGGGCGGAGCACTTCCGGACCACCGAAGCGGTCGAACTGGATGGCGAGCATGCCGCACGGTACCGCGGGTCCCTCGGACGGGCGTAGGGTCTGCGGTCGGCCGTCGGTCTTCGGTGCAAAGAAGGACGTAAAACGGGACATCCGGTCTGTTTTTGTGATGGTCCGGCCCTGCGCATGCCGACGGCCTGGAACGGACAGATGTCCCCGTGACGCCCGCCGCCCCCACGCACCGGAGAGGCCGCGGAGCCGGGCCGGACCGAGTGTTACGCGAACAGCCATGGTCGTGGTGCGAGCGGCCTGCCAGACTGCGGCCATGAGCGATCTTCTCCACGACAGAGTCGTCCTGATCACCGGGGCGAGCAGCGGTATCGGCGCGGCGGCGGCGCGCGTGTTCTCCGAGGAAGGTGCGACGGTCGTCCTGGCTGCACGCAGGGAGGACCGACTGGCCTCGCTGGTGGCCGAGTTGAAGGACAAGGGGGCACAAGCCTCCTACGTCGTCTGTGACGTCACGGTGGCCGAGGACGCCGCGCGCGCCGTCGGCTTCGCCGTCGACACCTACGGCCGCCTGGACTCCGCCTTCAACAACGCGGGGCTCGGCGGCGACCGAACGCCCCTGCACCTCATGGGCGATGACGTCTACGACGCGGTCATGGACACGAACGTGCGCGGCGTCTGGAACTGCCTCCGGCACGAGATCACGGCCATGCTGCAGAACCCGGGCACTTGCTCCATCGTCAACAACAGCAGTGTGGGCGGGCTGGTGGCCATACCGGCCGCCGCGCCCTACATAGCCGCCAAGCATGCGGTCGTCGGCCTCACCAGGGCGGCCGCCGACGAGTACGCCCAACAGGGCATCAGGGTCAACGCGGTCGCGCCCGGCACCACGCGCAGCGAGATCACCGCCGACTGGTTCGGGCGCAATCCCGGGCTGGAGGAGATGGTCAACGGCCTCACCCCACAGGGGCGTACGGCCGAGCCGGAGGAGATCGCCAACGCCGCCGCCTGGCTGCTCAGCGACCGCTGCCCCTTCCTCACGGGCACGGTCATGCCGGTGGACGGCGGTTTCGTCAACCAGTGAGCCGCGTCAGCGGCAGAGGCCGGTCAGCCGGCTCCGGAAGACCGTCTCTCCGTCCTGTGTCGCCGTGACCAGTACCGAGGTCTCTCCGGGGTCGGCGGGCAGGACCTCGGCTGCGATCCAGCAGGGGCGGTCGAACTCGGCGTACCGCTCGAACGTGCTGGTGACGGTGGTCGGTTCGAAGCGCGCGGGGTGAAGGGCGCCGCGTGCGGCCTGGTCGGCCGCCTCCACCAGGGCGAGCCCCGGGACGTGGTCGACGGGGTGGTCGTACAGCACGGTGTTGTCCACGTCGTGGCGCAACTGCCAGTGGCCGGGGCGGGTTCCGGCTGCCAGGACCACGTCGGCCGGGGCGTACCGGCCCACGGTGCGGGGATCGACCGGAGCGGGCAGCGGCCAGGTGTTCCAGTCGACCGTGAAGTGGTCGCCGCGCAGCCGTCGGTAGACAGGAGTGGAGAGCCAGCCGAACTCGGCGTCCGCGCGGACCATCACGCTGCCACCCTGGAGGATGCGGAACTCCATGTCGAGTGAAGTGACCTTTCTGCCCCGCTCCTTGGCACTCTTGACGGTGACCTCGACACCGAGGTCGCAGGGCTCACCGGACGGCACCTCGAACCCGGGAGCGACGATGAAGTCGAAGTAGTGCAGCAAGGTGTGATCGGAGAGGGGCGCGCCGTACGCGGCGTGCGCGATGGTCAGGCCGCTCTGCCGGACGGTCTGCGTGAGCATCCTCGGGTCGTAAGGGAGGCCGGCAGCGGGGGCCGGCCACGTCGCGGACAGCGAGAACTCGCCATCTTCCCTGCGCCGCCAGGAGGTGAGGAGCACCATGTCGGAACGTCCGAGGTGGAGGTACTCCTTGCGGACGCCGTTCCATCCCTCGCCCGCGGGGAGCGGCGGGCACGGAACTGCGGGTATGTCGGGCACGGTCCTCCCGGACATGGCGCAAAATGGTCATAACGGCGCTGATATGATACCGGTTCACCGGTACTTTTTGAAGTAGCGTCCTGCAACGTTCAAAGGGGAGCGCGAGTTGGCACGACAGCAACGGGCGATCCGCACGCGCCGGATCTTCCTGGAGGCGGCCGCCGAGGTCTTCGACGAGCACGGATACGACGCCGCCACCATCGCCGCGATCCTCGACCGGGCAGGGCTCACGCGGGGCGCCCTCTACTTCCACTTCACGTCGAAGGAGGAGCTGGCCCGTGGTGTCCTCCTGGAGGCCGTGACGTCGGACGGCGTCACCCCGCAGACCTTCAAGCTGCAGGAGTGGGTGGACATGGCGCTCCTGCTCGCCTACCGGCTGCCACGGGAACCCCTGCTCAGTGCCTCGATCCGGCTGTCCGTGGACCCGCGTGCGCGCGGGCTCTTCGGCACCCGCTGGCCGGACTGGATCGCCCTCGGGACGGAGATCCTGACCGAGGCCAAGGAGCGCGGTGAGCTCCTTCCGCACGTCGATCCGGAGGTCACGTCCCGGCTGGTCGTCGGGGCGTGGACCGGGGTGCAGCTGGTGACGGAGTCCATGGCCGAGCCGCCGGACCTGGTCGCCGAGATATCCGCACTCTTCGAGCTCATCCTGCCCAACAACGCGGTCCCGGGTGTGCTGGCCCGGCTCGACACCTCCCCGCACCGCGCGGCACGCATCATCGAACAGCATCGGGCGGTCGCCGTCCCCTGACCGTAGGCCGCCGGCACCCGTCACCCGATCGGGTGCGGGTGCCTGCGAAGTGGCTGGTCAGCGCGCATGGTGGCTCTATGTGGCTTCGCCGAACAGCCGTGTGCGCCATGGCCGTGCCGCTGGCTTTCCTGGTCTTCCGGGATGCGCCGGTCCGGCTCGCCGCGCCCGATTCGGCCACCGCGAAGCCGGCGGATCCGGCCGCGGCGCAGCGTCCCGCGATCGTCAGCCGGGCGCAGTGGCACGCGGACGAGAGCCTGGTGCGGGAGGACGCGAAGTACACGGGGACGGTCAGGGCCGTCTTCGTCCACCACACCGGGCACACCAACGGATACGACTGCGCCGACGCGCCCAGGATGCTCCGGGCGATGGAGGAGGCACACGTCCGGGGCGAGGGCTGGGACGACATCGGCTACAACTTCGTCGTCGACCGCTGCGGGACCGTGTACGAGGGCAGGGCGGGCGGTGTCGGGCGCTCCGTCCGCGGGGCCCACACCACCGGGTTCAACGCGCACAGCGTGGGGATCGCGGCCCTCGGCACCTTCGGCCCCGGCGTGCCGGTGCCGAAGGCGCTCCTCGAGGGGATCGCGAAGGTGGGCGCGTGGAAGCTTGACCGGTCCGTCGACCCGCGGGGCATCGTGCGGATGGTCTCGACGAACGACGACAGTCTGTACAGGCGCGGTGAGGTCGTCTACCTCCACGCCGTGGCCGGCCACCGGGACACCTTCTCGACGTACTGCCCGGGCGAGGCCCTCTACGCCCAACTGCCCGCGATACGGGCCGAGATGGCCCGGCTCCGGGCCCGGGACCGATAGGGCCTACGCGGCGACGTACTGGGTGAGGACGGCCTGGACCTCGTAGATGTCGACGCCCTTGGTGAAGGTCTTCTGGATCGGGGTGGCGGAGCCGGATATCCAGATCTTGAGCTCGGCGTCCAGATCGAAGGTTCCCGCCGTCTCCACCGCGAAGTGCGTGATGCTCCGGTACGGGACGGAGTGGTACTCGACCTTCTTGCCGGTGATCCCCTGCTTGTCGACGAGGACGAGCCTGCGGTCGGTGAACAGGATCGTGTCGCGGATCAGCAGGTACGCGGCCTGCACCTGCTCACCCGGCCCGAGGAGCCGGGCGTAGTCGCGCTGCGCGGAAGCCGGATCGACGGTGTGCGCGTTACCGAACAGTGCCATGGGAGACCCTCCACCCGAGTGAATGTGCGGACGTTGAACGCGTCAAAGCCCACTGAAAAGAATATCGGCGGCTTATCTGTTCGTGCCCTCACACCTTCCGGAGCACAGCGGAGGAATACCGTCATGCCGGCATCACCCCTCGCCAAGCGGCCCGTCGAATCGGTGCTCGCCCTTCTGCTCGTCCTTCTGAGCGTGCTGGGCCTCTCCGGCCGCAGCGCCGCGGCCGCCCCGGCCCAGGTTCCCGCTCAGGCCCCCGCCCAGGCGGCACCGGCTCAGGCCCCCGCCCGGGCCGCCGTCGCCCCGACCGTCACCGCCGTCGTGGCCGGTACGGACTGGGACCGCATCGCCCAGTGCGAGAGCAGCGGCCGCTGGAACACCAACACCGGCAACGGCTACCACGGTGGCCTTCAGTTCGCCCCCTCCACCTGGCGGGCCTACGGCGGCGGGAAGTACGCACCCCGCGCCGACCTCGCCAGCCGCTCCGAGCAGATCGCCGTCGGCGAACGTGTCGCCCGCTCCCAGGGAATGGGCGCCTGGCCCACCTGCGGACGCCTCGGTGGAAGCGGCTCGTCGAGTTCCTCCTCCTCGTCCGCCGGTTCCGACCGGAGCGACACGGCACAGTCGGCACCCCAGCGTCAGTCGTCCGGCAGTTCGAACAGCGGATCGTCCCAGAACTCGTGGTCCCCGAGCCCGTCCTCCGGCGGTTCCTCTTCCGGCAGCTCGGCTTCCGGCAGTTCCGCGGGGAACTCGGACGACAGCGGTGACAGCAGCTCGGCCGGCAACGGCGCGACGCGCTACTCCGAGGACCTGGCCGACGAGGAGACGTACGTCGTCGAGCGGGGTGACGTCCTCTCGTCGATCGCCGAGCGGGCGGACGTGTCCGGTGGCTGGCCCGCGCTCTACGAGCTGAACCGCGAGGTCCTGGACCAGGGGCCGCACCTCATCTTCCCCGGTCAGCGTCTGCGCCTGAACGCCTGAACGCCTGAACGCCTGAGTCGTGACGGACGCGGTGATGCGGTGCCCCGGCGGATGGTCGTGACATCGAGGATCTGCCGTGAACGAAGTGCGCGCGTTGCCGAGCGAGTCGTCACAGGGAAGTGCGTCCCCACAGATGTGAACAGCCTTGAACGTGTGGCCCGGTCAGTCGTGCCGCACGCGAGAAACGTCAGGCGAGGCCGGGTCGGAGCGACGAACAGCACACCACCCAGGCCGCTTTCGAAGACTTCCAGGTGAGCCGCGCAGTGTGGCCGGCGTATCCCGCCGGGCCCGCGCGAGCCACCTCGACCGACCGCCCCCACCGGGGCAGTACCCCAGAGAGCACAGGAGCCCCGCACGAGGCGGGCCGGAGCCGGGAGAGAAGTGTGACGGAGTCCGACGCATCACCGGCGGGTCCGGCGGGGAACCGCATCCGCAGGCAGGAACACCGGGAGGGCGGCGAGCACCCCGGCCGACGCCGAAGGAGGCGTGACGGGTCACGGACGTGCAGCGCGCGGCGAGGGCTTCGGGCGCGCGTGGTCCACAGCGGGGGACCGGTCCCCGCGCGGATGCCCGTCAACCGTCACCAGTTTCTCGCCCAGGCGCCCGGCGACCGTCACCAGGTCCCCACGCATGCGCCCGGCGACCGTCACCAGGTCCTCGACCAGGCGGTCCGCCGGTCGGTGGGACCCGTCACCGGTGTGCGGAACGCCCACCCCGGGCGGCGTCCGCCGCCTCCCCTGGCTCCACGGATCTGTGGCACTCGGGGTTGTGACACGGCCCCGGTCCCCAGTGCGGGACGAAGATGCCCAGGGTCTTGTGCCGCGCCAGTTCGGTCGCGACGGGCTGCTTGCAGGCCGGACACGCGTACTCCGCCTGCCGGTCGGTCTGACGCTCGGTTCTGGCCATGCCTTCACGGTAGTCCCGAAGCGGACATCGGGAAACTTTTCCGACTTTTTACCCGGGTGGATCTCCGGGCGGCGCCCAGAGGCGGGCCCCGACGGTGCCCGGCGGCGGGCTCCGGAACCCACGAAGGGCGTCCTCGTCCGGAACCTGGTGCCATGGAACCGGGGGACGCCTCGACGAAGGGACCACCCGGTCATGGCACGCGCACCGTCACCGGCCTCAGTCCTGCTCTCGGTACACGCCGTCGTGTTCGACACGGACGGGGTGATCACCGACTCCGCCCCGGCGCACGCCGCCGCCTGGAAGGAGGCGTTCGACGCCTGCCTGGCCTCCCACGAGGGACAGCGGCCCTTCGACGAGGCGGAGGACTACCGGCGCCACGTCGACGGCAGGTCGCGGATGGACGGTGCCGCCGCCTTCCTCGCGTCCAGGGGCCTCGACCTCCCCGAAGGCAGCCCGGACGACCCCCCGGGCACCGGGACGGTGTGGGCCGTCGCCGCACGCAAGGACGAGGCGTTCACCCGGAGCCTCCGTACCGACCCGATCGCTGTCTGGCCGGGGACGGTCCGTCTCCTGCACGTGCTGCACGACGCGCGTGTGCCCTTCGCCGCCGCGTCCGCGTCCCGGCACGCGACCGAGCTCCTGGCCGGGGCCGGTCTCCTGGAGCTGTTCACGGCGGTGGTCGACGGCAACGAGGCGCGCCGCCTGGAACTGCCCGGCAAACCGGACCCCGCGCTGTTCACCGAGGCGGCACGCCGCCTGGGGGTCCCGCCCGGGGAGACCGCGGTCCTGGAGGACGCCCTGGCCGGAGTGGAAGCCGGGCGGCGGGGCGGCTTCGGGCTGGTCATCGGCGTGGACCGGACGGACAGCCCGGAGGGAGCCGGTGACCTGCGCCGCCACGGCGCGGACCTCGTGGTGGCCGATCCGGGAGACCTGCTGATCACCGGGGAGGACTGATGGCGCGCGGCTGGACCTGGGCCTACGAGGGATACGACCCCGCGAAGGAGCGGCTGCGCGAGGCGCTCTGCACCCTCGGCAACGGGTACTTCGCGACCCGCGGTGCCGCGCCCGAGACGCCGGCGGGCGACGCGCACTACCCGGGTACCTATGTCGCGGGCTGCTACAACCGGCTGACCTCTTCCGTCGACGGCCGGCAGGTCGAGAACGAGGACGTGGTCAACCTCCCCGACTGGCTCCCGCTGCGCTACCGCATCCGCCCCGCCGGGGCCCGCCCGGGCCCGTGGCTGAACCCCGACCACGCCTACCTGGCGGACCACCGGCAGTCGCTCGACCTGCGCGGCGGAATGCTGACGCGCCGCTCGGTGTACGAGGACACGGCAGGCCGCCGGCTGACGGTGGAGCAGGAACGCCTGGTGCACATGGGCGACCCCCATCTCGCCGCGCTGCACACGGTGTTCACCGCCGAGGGGTGGTCGGGCGAGGTCGAGGTGGAGGCCGGGATCGACGGCGACATCCGCAACAGCGGCGTCGCGCGCTACCGCGCACTGGCCGACCGCCACCTCACCGGCTGGGAGACCGGTACGGAGCCGGGCTCCATGGTGTGGCTGCGCTGCCGCACGGTGGAGTCGGACATCGGCGTCGCCCTCGCCGCCCGCACCGTGGCCTCCTGCGGGCCGGAGCGCAACGGCGACCACCGCGCCGAACCGGAGCAGCAGCCCCGCGCCGTCCACCAGCGGCTGCTGCTTCCGCTCACCCCGGAGTCCGGTGCCGTCGTCGACAAGACGGTCGGCCTGTACACGTCCCGGGACCCGGCGATCGGCAGCCCGCTGAAGGCCGCCGTGTCCGCGGTGGGAGACGCTCCGGCGTACGCGCGGCTGCGGTCCTCGCACCGCAGGGCCTGGGCGGATCTGTGGCAACAGGTGAAGCTGGAGGTGCCGGGTGAGCCCGGGCGCATCCTGCGGCTGCACCTCTTCCACGTGCTCCAGACGCTCTCGCCCCACACCGCGGAGCTCGACGTCGGCGTGCCGGCCCGAGGGCTGCACGGCGAGGCGTACCGGGGGCACGTCTTCTGGGACGAGCTGTTCGTCCTGCCCTTCCTGAACATGCATCTCCCGGAGGTCTCCCGGGGGCTGCTCGACTACCGCCACCGTCGCCTTCCCGCGGCCTGCGCGGCGGCGGAGGCGGTGGGCAGACGCGGAGCGATGTATCCGTGGCAGAGCGCCGCCGAGGGGCGCGAGGAGACCCAGGAGCTCCACCTGAACCCGCGCTCGGGGCGCTGGCTCCCCGACCGTTCACGGCTGCAGCACCACGTCGGCTCGGCCGTCGCCTACAACGTGTGGCAGTACTGCCAGGCCACCGGCGACACCGAGTACCTCTACTCCAAGGGCGCCGAGACGATCCTGCAGATCGCCCGCTTCTGGGCGGACAGCTCCGAGTGGGACGACTCCCTCGGGCGGTACCGCATCCGCGGGGTCGTCGGGCCCGACGAGTACCACGACGCCTATCCGGACTCCGACGCCGCGGGGCTCGACGACAACACGTACACCAACATGACGGCGGCCTGGGTGCTCGAACGGGCCGGCGAGCTCTGCCGCACCCTGCCCCCGAGCCGGTGCCGGCAGCTGCTCGACAAGATCAGGATCGATCCCTCCGAGCTCGACCGCTGGGAGGACGTCTCACGACGGCTGCGGGTCCCCTACCACCGGGGTGTGATCAGCCAGTTCGCCGGTTACGGGGAGCTGGCGGAGCTGGACTGGGCGGCCTACCGGCAGCGTTACGGCGACATCAGGCGCCTCGACCGGATCCTGGAGGCGGAGGGCGACACGGTCAACCGGTACCAGGCGTCCAAGCAGGCCGATGTGCTGATGCTCGGTTACCTGTTCTCCCCCAAGGAGCTCGCCGCGCTCTTCCGGCGGCTCGGCCACGAACTAGACGACGAGACCTGGCGGACCACCGTCGACTACTACACGGGGCGCACGAGCCACGGCTCCACCCTCAGCTCCCTCGTCCACGCCTGGGTGCTCGCCCGGGTGCACCGCGACGACGCCTGGGCGTACTGCGAGGAGGCGCTGATCGGCGACGTCGCCGACATCCAGGGCGGGACGACGGAGGAGGGCATCCACCTGGGGGCGATGGCCGGCACCCTCGACTTCGTCCAGCGTGGCATGACCGGCCTGGAGACCCGCGACGACGCCCTGTGGCTCGCGCCCGCCACCCTGCCCCAGCTCTCGAAGTTCCGTGTGCGGCTGCGCTTCCGGCGGCACTGGGACGTGGACCTGCGCCTGCGTGCCGAGCGCCTCAGGATCGCGGTACCGGACTCGGAGCGGCCGGGCGTTCGGGTCAGGCTGGACGGCAGCGCGTACGTCGTCGAACCGGGTACGGCGCGGTGGCTGGAGCTGCCGACCGACATGCCCGGAGGCTCATGAGGGCCGGCTGACGGCGGCCGGGGTCAGGCGGGGCGGGAGGAGACGAGCACGCCGATCCTGTCGATGCGGTGCTCCGGGTTGTGGTGCGCGTCGCGCCAGTGGTTCCCGGCCGCGTCGTCCTCCGGGGTCGCGCAGGTGGAGAGGGTGATCATCGCCCGGGTCGGCTTCTCACCCGGTTCGCCGGGGACCTCGGCCCGCTGCTCGGCCAGGGAGCGTTCGGACCGGAAGGACGTCAGCCGGGTCTCCGTGATCCGGTACTCGTACACGGTGCCGCCCTCCGTGACGAGGACCGTGTCGCCCTTCCCGAGCGCCGGCAGGTCGCGGAGCGGGCCACCGGCGGAGAGCCGGTGGGCCGTCACCAGGTAGTTCCCTACCTCGCCCGGTCCGACGCCGCCGTCCTCGCCGTACGGGCTGGCGGCCACCCCGCGGTCCTGGACGCGCGTCCCCGGGGTGTCGTCCGTCGTCCCCTCGTACGGGACGACGCGCAGGTCCTGCACGCCGATCGACGGGATGGTGAGCTCCGCCGTCGCCGTGCGGGGGTCGGTCCGGTCCGAGGGGGCCGCGGCGGACGGGCCGGCGGTGGCGGGTGCGGCCGCCGGGGCGGCGGGGGGCCCGGGCGCGGCCGCCGCCACCGGGCCCCCGGCCGCCATCAGGACGACGCCGGCGCCGGCGAGGGCCCGGGATACGCCACGGAATCGATGAGGGTGCATGACCAGATCCGGATCGTCGGCCGGTGGTGCCGGTGCGGGCCCCGTAAGCGCCCGCACCTTCCAGTAGACCACCGGTCACCCGAGCGCGTCGGGTGCGCCGAGCAGCGCGCGCACCTCCTCGGCGTCCAGCTCCGTGAGCTCCTCGCCCACGAGCAGCCAGCGGGTGATGCCGACCGACTCCAGGAACGCCAGATCGTGGCCGGCGACGACCAGCGCGCCCTCGTAGGAGTCGAGCGCGCTCGTCAGCTGCCGCACGCTCGCCAGATCCAGGTTGTTGGTCGGCTCGTCCAGCATCAGCAGCTGAGGGGCCGGCGTGGCGAGCATCGTCGCTGCGAGCGCGGCACGGAAGCGTTCACCGCCCGAGAGGGTGCCCGCAGGCTGCTCGGCGCGCGCCCCCTTGAAGAGGAAGCGGGCGAGCTGGGCGCGGATCTCGTTGTCGGTGGTCCCGGGCGCCAGGCGGGCCACGTTCGCCGCGACGCCCAGGGCGTCGTCCAGCACGTCCAGGCGCTGCGGCAGGAAGCGCAGCGGAACGAAGGTCCTGGCCTCGCCGCTCGTGGGCGCGAGCTCCCCGGTGAGGGTGCGCAGCAAGGTCGTCTTGCCGGCACCGTTGCGCCCGATCAGCGCGATGCGTTCGGGCCCCTGGACATGGAGCTCACCGTCGCGCAGGGCGCCGAAGCGGGGGCGCAACCCGTGCAGGCTCAGGACCGTACGGCCCGCGGGTACGGCGGTGTGGGGGAGCCGCACCCGGATCTCGGCGTCCTCACGGATCGCCTCCGACGCCGTGTCGAGCCGCTCCCGCGCCTCCTGGAGCCGGTCCTCGTGGAGGCCGCGGAGCTTGCCCGCCGCCTCCTGGGAGGACCGCTTGTGCGCGCCCGCGACGATCCTCGGCGCGCGCCTCTCGGCGTCCATCTTCTTGTTGTGCCGCTGACGGCGGGCGACCTTGACCCGGGCCTCCTCCAGCTCCCGCTTCTGACGGCGGACGTCGGACTCGGCGGCCCGCACCATGCGTCCGGCCGCCTCCTGCCGGGTGGCCAGCGCCTCCTCGTAGGCCGACCAGCCACCGCCGTACCAGCTCACCTCACCGGCCCGCAGATCGGCGATGCGGTCGACCCGTTCCAGCAGGTCACGGTCGTGGCTGACCACGACGAGCACACCGGAACGCCAGGACTCGACGGCCTCGTACAGCCGGCGGCGCGCGAACACGTCGAGGTTGTTGGTCGGTTCGTCGAGCAGCAGGACGTCGGGGCGCTCCAGCAGCAGCGCGGCCAGCCGCAGCAGCACGGTCTCGCCGCCGGACAACTGCCCGACGGTACGGTCGAGTCCGACGTCGCCGAGGCCGAGCGACCCCAGGGTCGCGAGAGCCCGCTCCTCGACGTCCCAGTCGTCGCCGACCGTCTCGAAGTGGCGCTCGGCGACGTCGCCGGCCTCGATCGCCCGCAGCGCCGTACGCCGCTCGGCGATGCCGAGGGCGTCCTCGACGCGGAGGTCCGTGTCGAGGGTCAGGTTCTGCGGGAGGTGGGCGAGGTGTCCGCCGACGGTGACCGAGCCTGCGGAGGGCTTCAGCCGGCCGGCCAGCAGCCGCAGCAGGGTGGACTTGCCGGAACCGTTGGTCCCGACGAGACCGGTGCGGCCCCGTCCGACGCTGAGGGAGAGCCCGTCGAAGACCTCCGTGCCGTCCGGCCACCGGAAGGAGAGGGAGGAGCAGCTGAGGGACGCGGCGGGCGTAGTGGGATGAGACATGTGGTCCTCGCAGTCGCAAGCATGTGAACAGGGGCTTCGTGTGCGAGCACCACGCGGCGACCGGCCGGGAGAGAGGGGGGTGCGGTCCTCCGGACGTACGGGGGACGGCTCATGCACCGAGGTCGCATCCACGCGGTGGGTCACGGGGCGGCGGAAAGGCCGACAGGGCGTGACGGGCTACGGCAGGGGCCGTACCGCGCGATGATCGCGGACCTCAGATGCGCAACGTCCACCTCTATCGGAGACGACAGGACTCAAAAACTGTACACCGGGCGGGGTCCGGGCGGCTCGGAATGGCCCCCCTCCTCATTTTCGCTACGACCGTTGCGCAAAGGGAGGAGTCTCGCTATCTTTTTTCGCAACGGCCGTAGCGAAAATGAGGAGACCAGCCATGGAACCCGCCCCCCGACGTGGCCGTCCGCGCAGCGAGGACGCGGACGCCCGCATCATCGAAGCCGCCCTGGAGTCGCTGCTCGACCGCGGATACGACCGCTTCTCGGTCGACGAGGTGGCGGTCGCTGCCGGCGTCGCGAAGACCACGCTCTACCGGCGGTGGCCCACCAAGGATCATCTGATCGTCGCCGTGGTGGCGCGCCTGCAGGAACAGGTGCCGGTCGGGTACAGCGGTGACGTCCGGGCGGACCTCACGCAGTACCTCGGCGCGATCGTGGACGGGCTCGACCGCATGCGGCGGGCGGGCCGGCCCGCCACGTCGGGCGACGCGTCCGCCGGCCTGGTGGCGGAGGTCGCCGCCGCGGCGGCCCGCCACGCCGACGTCGGAGCGGCGGTGCAGGAGATGTTCGCCCGGCGTAACTCCCTGGCGCTGGCGCTGCTCGAACAGGCGCGTGAGCAGGGTGAGTTGCGGGCCACCGCCGACCCGGAAGTCATCTTCGACCAGCTTGCCGGAGCGCTCTACTACCGGCTGCTCGTCACGGGGCAGCCCATCGACGCGGCGTACGTCGCCCGCCTCGTCGCCGGGGTGCTGGACGGCTCCTCGGCCTGATCCACGCCCCACAGCACGGCCGCGTCTCCCTCTCCCACTCAGAGCGAAAGAGGCCTCCGATGACCAGCACCTCCCCGACCACCGCACTCACCGCGACGCCTCGCCCACGGCCCGCAGGGCGTCGTCGCCGTCCGCTCGCAGCGCTGCTGGGCCTCGTGGTCCTCCTCGCCGGATACACCGCCTGGACCCAGGCCCGCCCGGTGCGGCTGACGGCCGCCGTGGAGATCGAGGCGACGCCCGAGGAGGTGTGGCAGGTGCTGACGGACTTCGCCGCGTACCCGGAGTGGAATCCGTTCATGACGTCGGCGGAGGTGACCTCGAAGGGCGGCCGGCTCGAGAAGGGCGCACGGATGCGCAACGTCCTGCACTCCGGGACCGGCGACACCACGTTCACCCCGGAGATCCTCGCCGCCGAGCCGGACCGGGAGCTGCGCTGGCTCGGCAGGATGGGGCCGGGCTGGATCGCGGACGGGGAGCACCGCTTCCTCATCGAGCGGACCGGTCCGGGCCGGGTCCGGCTGACCCAGAGCGAGGAGTTCACCGGCGTCGCCGTGCCGTTCTTCGCGGGACAGCTGAAGTCCGACACCCTGCCGCAGTTCCGGGCCATGAACCAGGCACTCGCACAGCGGGCCGGGGAGCTCAGCCGCTGAGACTCCGTCAGACCCGGATGCCGGACCGGTCCCAAGGGTGCGCCGGTGGGACCGGTCGGGCATGCGGGCGGTACCCGATACGTGGACGGGGCGCGGCCGGGTCAGCGCAGGGTCTTGAGCATCTCCGCCCCGAACGGCGTGATGTCCTCGGTACGCCCCAGCAGGGTCTTCGCGGCCCACTCGGGGTCGGCGATGAGCGCCCGGCCCACGGCGACCATGTCGAACTCGTCGCGCTCGATCCGGTCCAGCAACTGGTCGACACCGGTGACCGAGGAGCCGTTGCCCTGGAAGGCGCTGAAGAAGTCACCGTCGAGGCCGACCGAGCCGACGGTGACCGTCGGCCTGCCGCTGATCTTCTTGACCCACCCGGCGAGGTTCAGGTCGGAGTCGTCGAACTCGGGCAGCCAGTAGCGGCGGGTGGACGCGTGGAAGACGTCGACGCCGGCGTCGGCCAGCGGCGTGAGGATGGCCTCCAGCTCCTCGGGCGTCTGCGCGAGCTTCGCCTCGTAGGCGTCCATCTTCCACTGGGACATGCGGAAGAAGAGGGGGAAGGCGTCGGACACGGCCGCGCGGCAGGCGGCCACGATCTCGGCGGCGAAACGGGTCCGGGCGACGAGGTCACCGCCGTACGCGTCGGTGCGCCGGTTGCTGCCCTCCCACAGGAACTGGTCGATCAGGTAGCCGTGCGCGCCGTGCAGTTCGGCCCCGTCGAAGCCGAGGCGCTCGGCCGCCGCAGCCGCGTCGGCGAACGCGCCGATGACGTCGTCGAGGTCCTTCTGCGTCATGGCCCGCCCCTTGGGCTCGCCCGACAGGGACACGCCCGACGGACCGATCGGCTCCGCGTCCACCACGGGCGGGGCGCCCTCGGCCCGGGTGACACCCACGTGCCACAGCTGCGGGATGATCGCGCCGCCCTCCCGGTGCACGGCGTCCGCGACACCCGCCCAGCCGGCGAACGCGTCCTCGCCGTGGAACACCGGGATCCGGTCGCTGGTGCCCGCGGAGTCGTGGTCGACGTAGGTGCCCTCGGTGATGATCAGGCCCACACCTCCGGCTGCCCGGCGGGCGTAGTAGTCCGCCACGTCCTGGCCGGGAACGCCGTTCGGAGAGAACTGCCGGGTCATCGGCGCCATGGCGATCCGGTTGCGGGAGGTCAGTCCGCGGACCGCGAAGGGGCGCGAGAGGGCGTCTGCTGCACGGCGGGCATTCTCGTCAGTCACTGCATGTCCTGTTCATCGGGTGGGGCGGGTCCACCCGTGGGCAACAGCCGAGAGGCGCGCCGGCATCCCCGCGCCGGACCGGTGTGGCCAAGGTCTCCCGTGCGGAGCCGTCCCAGGTCTCTTGATCTCTGTCCGGGGATCCAGCAATCTTCGGCGGACGCCGAGGTGTTCGGCGCCCGCCGATGGGACGGATGGCCATGACCAGCGAGAACCCCGGGCTGTACGAGAGCTTCGACGACCGCTTCCGTACGGGGCGGTGCATGAACGGCGACGACGGTCTCGAGGTCCTGCACACGGGCTGCCGCTGGGCCGAGGGCCCCGTCTACGTGCCCGCCTGGCGGCAGCTGGTCTGGAGCGACATCCCGAACGACCGGCTGCTGCGCTGGGACGAGGAGACCGGCGCGGTAAGCGTCTTCCGGCGCACCGCGGGACACACGAACGGCAACACCCTGGACCGCGAGGGGCGGCTCATCTCCTGCGAACAGGGCAACCGCCGGGTGACGCGGACCGAGCACGACGGCACGGTGACGGTGCTGGCCGACCGCTGGCAGGGCAAGCGCCTGAACAGCCCGAACGACGCGACGGTGAAGTCCGACGGCTCGGTCTGGTTCTCCGACCCGGACTTCGGCATCACCAGCGACTACGAGGGCTACCGCGCCGAGAGCGAGATCGGCTCCAACAACGTCTACCGCGTCGACCCGTCCACGGGTGACGTGCGTCTGGTCGCCGACTGCTTCGGCGCGCCGAACGGGCTGGTCTTCTCGGCGGACGAGCGGCAGCTGTTCGTGTCCGACACCAAGGCGGGCTACGTCCGCGCCTTCGACGTACGGGAGGACGGCACGCTGTCGGACGGCAAGGTCTTCGCCGAGTCCGCGGCCCGCGGGGCGGCCCGGTTCGACAACCTCCGCTTCGACGACGGCGGGCGGCTCTGGGTCGCCGCCATGGGAGACGGGGTGCACTGCTACGACCCGGACGGCACGCTGATCGGCCGGCTCGTCGTCCCGGAGGCGGTGGCCAACATCTCCTGGGGCGGCGCCAAGCGCAACCGTCTCTTCCTCACCGCGGAGACCAGCCTCTACTCGGTGGTCATGGGCGTCACGGGGACCCATCCGACGGGCCCGGGCCGCAGGCCCTGGCTGGACGCGGCGCGGTGAACCACGTGTCCGGGGCCTGACGTCGACCCGGCCCGGCGGTGCCGTCCGCGCACCGCCGGGATCGTGTACCTCGTACGAAGTCCGTGTTGCCTTGTGTGACGCCGGATGGACGCGCGGTCACCACTGTGGCGCGACCATGACACCTTCCCGGGATTCCTTGCTCCGGCCGGACGTGCCCGGCCATCGTCGGATGCGGCGTACGAACCCCCGTACGCCCCACCCGTCGGTGCGTCGAACCCCTGGCGCGCCCTCGTTCGAGGAGGACCTCTCGATGTCAGCAGTGCGCACCACCAGGCGACGGATCGCCGCAGCGATCGCGACCGCGACGACCGTGGCGCTGGCCGTCGGCGCCGGGGCGGCCTTACCCGCCCAGGCGGCGCAGCCCGAGGGCAGAGTCCTGCACGCGGGGGCAGCCGAAGCGGTGCCCGGGAGCTACATCGTCGCGCTCCGGCAGACGGCCGGATTCAAGGCGTCGGCGGCCCGTGGCAAGCAGTTGATATCCGACCACGGCGGCACGGTCCGGCGCACCTTCACCTCGGCGCTCAACGGCTACGCCGCCACGCTGACCAGCACCGAGGCCAAGCGGCTCGCCGCCGACCCGGCGGTCGCCTCGGTCGAGCAGGACCAGAAGGTCCACTCGACCGCGACCCAGAGCAACGCGCCCTGGGGCCTCGACCGGATCGACCAGACCAACCTCCCGCTGAGCGGCACCTACACCTACCCGGACACGGGCGGCAACGGCGCGACCGTGTACGTCCTCGACACCGGCGTACGCATCACCCACCAGGAGATCAGCGGGCGGGCCTCGTACGGCTACGACTTCGTCGACAACGACGCCACCGCCCAGGACGGCGCCGGGCACGGCACCCACGTCGCCACTACCGTCGCGGGCACCACCTACGGCGTGGCGAAGAAGGCGAAGATCGTCGCGGTCCGGGTGCTCGGCAACGACGGCTCCGGCACCACCGCCGGAGTGATCGCCGGCGTCGACTGGATCACCGCCAACCACGTGGCCAACTCCGTCGCCAACGTCTCGCTCGGCGGCGGGGCCAGCACCACGCTGGACAACGCGGTGCGCCGCTCCATCGCGTCCGGGGTGACCTACTCCATCGCCGCGGGCAACTCGGGAGCCCTGGCCTCCGGTTACTCCCCGGCCAGGGTCGACACCGCGATCACCGTCGGCGCCACGACGCGGACCGACGCACGGGCCAGCTACTCCAACTACGGCCCCGTCGTGGACATCTTCGCTCCGGGCTCGGCCATCACCGCGGGCTGGAACACGTCGGACAGCGCGACCTACACCGGCAACGGCACCTCCTTCGCCGCCCCGCACGTCTCCGGTGCCGCGGCGGTCTACCTGACGAGCCACCCCGGCGCCTCCCCGGCGGCCGTGGCCTCGGCCCTCGTGAACGGCGCGACGAACAACGTCCTCACCGGCGTCGGCACGGGCTCCCCGAACAAGCTCCTCAGGCTCGTCCCGTAACCACGAGCCCCGCACCACTCGTCCGGTGACACAGGACAGTCGGTGACACAGGACAGGCCGGGGACACGTACGGGGCGACCCCCGTACGTGTCCCCGGCTCACGTCATGGCGCCCCGGCGTGCCGCACGCGGCGAGCCGACGCCCGTACGAGGATCCCGACCAGGAGCGCGAGGTCCGCGGCCCCCTCGGCGTCGTCCGCGTAGCGCGTGGTCTGCAGGGGTCCCACGTCCCGCAGGACCACCTGCTCCCGGGCGAGTACGAAGGTGAGCGCGAGCAGGGCGGCGCGGCCGTTGCCGTCGTCGAAGGGATGGAAGAACGCCACGTCCAGGTAGGCCCGGGCGGCGCGGGCCTCCAGCGGCACCGACCGGTCACCGCTCTCGCGCAGACAGGCCGCGAAGTCCAGCCGGGTGCGGGCCGTCAGGCCGTACCGCTCGCGCCCCCGCTTCGCGTAGGCGTCCCCCCTGCGGAACGGCGCGTCACGCGTACCGAGCACCACACGCTGCCATCCCGACAGCAGAGCGAAGGTCAGCGGCCGGACGTCGCTGGAGCCATCGGTACGTTCGGCCACGGCATGGGCGGCCTCGGCACGTTCGGCCGTGGCATGGGCGGCATCGGTACGGACGGCCTCGTACGCGGCCAGCAGACGTCGGGCGCGTACGGGATCGCGGCGGCTGACCGGCCCCGCGCACCAGGCGGTGACCCCGTCGGTGTCCGGAAACACCGGCCCGGTGACGCCCCCCGTGCCGAGCCCTTCCCAGCCGACCTCCCGTCTGACCCCGCACCAGTCGGCCAGGGAGTCCGGACCCTCCTCAGCCGCGGTCACGCCGCCCCCGGTCGTGCAGCTCCTCCAGGTGGCCGTACTCCCGGTGGTCGAGGTAGGGCGGCTGCCCGGTCACCCCGACGGCCAGATCCTCGCCGACCGACTCGATGAGCGTCCGCCCCGGCGCGACCCAGCTCTCGAAGCGTCCGCCTATCGCATCGCCGACGGCCGCCCTGGCCTCGGCGCGCCCCATGCCGCAGGACGTGAGGAACCACTCCAGCACCAGGTAACAGGCCCCGTACCAGCCGCTGTCAGCACCGCCCCGGTCCAGCACGCGCGTCACCAGCCGCACCGCGGCGCGCTCCAGGTGCCAGCTGCGCTGCTCGGGCCCCGCGTCCTGCGCCGGAGCCAGCTCGGCGAACACCGAGGCGAGACCCTCCAGCCAGGCGCGCCATTCCACCAGGGCGGCCACAGCCTTGGCCGCGGTCTCCTCCGGCGCCCCCACCGAGTGCCCCGAGCAGCACCAGCTGCCGACCACCCCGCCGTCCTTGTCCCCCTCTCCGATGCTCCAGTTCCAGTCGGCCGCCCAGGGCCCGTACCGCTCGACGAAGAGCGCGGTCACCCGGTCCACGCAGCGGTACTTGGCCCACCGGTCGGCGTCCGGCCCGGACATCCCCGGCGGTACGAGGGCCACGACGAGGGCGGTGACCCGGACCTCCTCGTCGAGGTCCCAGTCGAACGGATGGAGCGCCGGGTCCAGCCGGTCCCAGGTGAGGACGTCCTGGCGGGAGCCGGCTGCGGGCTGATCGGCTGACGTGGTGACCTCCGGAGTCGGGGGAGGGACGGCGGCGACGGGGGAACAACCGCGCCATTGTGCCGAGTTGTCCGCTCCACCGCATCCGATTACGCCGGAGTCCGGGGAGCCCGCATACCGTGCAAGGCCTCGTGGAGGCCGCCCTCACCGCCGTCGGTACCTGCCCTAGCCGACCAGCCGGCGGCGCCAGTCGAGAGGGGTGACGGTGACGGCCCGGCCGGGGTCCTGGTCCCACTCGGTGCGCAGACCGGCCGCTTCGAGGGCGGCCACGACCTCGTGGCCGATGAGTGCGTCGGTCTCGGACGAGCCGTCGAAGCCACCGTAGAGAAGCATCAGCCCGTGGCCGGACGCTGCGGAGTCCGTGCACTGGGAGTGGAAGTAGACGAAGCCGCGTGCGTCGGGGCCGCCTTGGCCGCCGATTTCTGCCTGGCCGCAGGTGCGGCAGCAGCTGAAGTCCTCGCGGGCGGTGATGCCGGCCTCCTGGAGGGCGGCGAACGCGCGGGTGAGCCGCTCGGGGTCTGTCTCGCCCTCCCACCGGGCCTGCTCCGCCACACGTTCCAGCCACATCCGGTCGGCCAGCGCCTCCGCCTGTTGGCGTGAGACCGGGCGCCGGCCCTCCGTGACCAGATACGACTCGGCGAGCTCGGCCAGCTCGGCCCGGGAGGCGTAGCCGCCGACCAGTACCTCGCGTACGCGTCTCTCCAACTCCCCGTGCTCGTCCTCGTCGAGGTCCAGCGGCGGGACCTCACGGGAAGGGCCCATGTCCAGGAGGGACCAGGCCTGACCGGCGTCCCATCCGTCCTCCTGGCGGGCCCAGCCGGTGAGCGCCGCGATCACGGCCTCGGGACCGTCCACCCTCACCTGGAAGTGCCGGTCGGCGGCGCCGTCACGGTGCTCCAGCGTGTAGTCACCACCGGCCTCGTGCCAGACCTGGGCGAAGACGTCCGGCAGATCGGGTATCCGCTGGAGGATGACGAACCGGTCGCGGACCTCGCCCAGCCGCCGGACCAGCCCGGCCAGCTCCCCTGCGGACACACGGACGTGCCGCTCCGAGTTCTCGGTCCTCACCACGATCTCAAGCATGTGCGGACTCTGTCACGCCCCTCTGACAGCGGTCCCGGTAGGACGGGTGACCGCGCCTCCGGGCAGGGGTCGTGCGGCCCTTGCGCCGGGTGGTCACCCGTTTCGTCGGCACGCGGCCCGATCACCACTATTCAGTCGCCGCATATTATTCTTCGGAGGTGATTCTCTGCTGTGGAGGTGCGGAGTGGTCGGGATTCGACGGCGCCGCATCGAGCCGGTCGGGCGTAAGAATGTCTGAATGTTCGGAAGGTCGTCACGTCCGTTTTCCTGCTCGCGCGGGACGCCTCTCTCTCGCCATTTCCCAATGCCCTTCAGTTCGTGGAGTGGAAGGCCGTGCCGGCTGTCGTGAGATACTCATGAGGACGTCAATCCATTGGAGGGAGTGTCGGTCTCTTTCCTCCGGATCTGACCGGTCTGTGCAATGAAGAGATCGACGGGTCCGCCACGGCATCGCTGGTGAAAAGCGGCGGAGTGCCTGATCAGGGAGGGGTTTTGATGTGCTGCGGTGCGCCCGGCGGGGGTGTCGGCGCTCCGGACTTCCGAGGTTTTGGCGGTCGGCCATGGGCTGAATCGTTTAGTGGGCTCGGCGCCGATCGCATCGATTCCGCATTTCATCCGTGGTTCGACCCGGTTGCGAAACGTCTTTCCCTGGCGTCTTGTGGAGGAAATGTCCAGAGAGGGCGTCGTGTTTGCGCATGGGGCGAAGCCGCGCGTAGGTCCTGAGGCTGTTTGTTTTCGTGATATAGTCCTAATGAATTTACAGGACGCCACGAAAAAAGGGGAATGGCGTGAACACCGAGAAGGTTACGGCTCGACGTCTTACGGCCGGAGACGTTGCGGAATTGGGCCCCCAGGACGCCATCTTCGTCTCCGCGGAGACGGATGGCCTTCCTCTCGACTGCTATGCACCGGCATTCCTCACGGAGCCGGGAAAGAACTTCGAGGGAGGATCCTTCGTCGCGAGGACGGTCTTCGGTAACGACATCCATGTCCTCCCGGACAACGCCGAGGAGCCCGGGATCTGGATCGCCGACAATTCCGGTGAAGAGATCGAGGTCCTGAAGAGCGCCGGCGTCCTTCTGAACCTCGCCCTCTTCGTGCCCGGTGGCAACCAGGAATCCCTGGACGCGCTCTACTCCGCCGCACGGGATGCCTTCGGCGCGGGGATCGTCCAGCGCTGGAGCGAGGACACCGTCGAGGTGCCGGACGTCAAGGTCGACCTGTACGAGGAGCCGGCCCGGGCGCGGAAGGGCACGAACAATCAGAACCGCGACCGTCGCGCGCTCGACATCTACCCGACCCGCGTGCGGTTCCTGGAGCCCAGCGACGGCTGGAAGTTCGTCGTCGAGCCGCACAAGGAGATCGTCGACGACACCCCGACGATCTGACCTGATGGCAGGTTAGGCCTTCACCCTTCGCGAGAGCCCGTCAGCATGCTGGCGGGCTCTTCCGTCTGCCCGGGCGTGGTGCAGGAGAGTTGGGCGATGGCGATGGCGATGGCGGCCTTCGGCTCCTCTTTCTGTCGCGGAACCCCCGCGTATGTCGTGGGCCCCCTGCGGGTTCGTCCGCGATCGGTAACAGGGGGTTCTGGCCAGGGCGTTCCTGTGAATTCATGGGGACACGGCATCGGCGCAGGCGACCAAGGGGCGGGCAGACATGGCAAAGCACAAGGGAAAGGGATGGCACGGCCGACTCCTCGCCGCAGGACTCGGGGTGACGGCGCTCGCCGCTGCCACCTCCATGTGGACCGCGCAGGCCGACCCCGCCGGTGGGCGGCAGCCGCAGGATCAGGTCGCGGCCGACGCCCGGCCCGTGGCCGAGGTGGCGGCGGACATCGCGCACGCCTCCGACCGAGGTGCCCAGGGCGTCAACATCACCATCGACGACGGCCCGGACCCCGTCTGGACGCCGCAGGTGCTGCAACTGCTCAAGGACAACGGCGTCAAGGCCACGTTCTGCATGGTGGGTACGCAGGCCAAGGCGTACCCCGACCTGGTCAAGAAGGTCGTGGCGGACGGGCACCGGCTGTGCAACCACACGGTCTCGCACGACACCGCCATGGACAAGAAGTCCGAGGCGTACCAGTCCCAGCAGATCCTGGATGCCGAACGCATGATCACCGAGGCGTCCGGAGGAGTCCGGCCGCAGTACTACCGCGCCCCCGGCGGTGCCTTCACCCCGTTCAGCCGGCAGCTCGCCGCGTCCAGGGGCATGCGGCCGCTGGGCTGGAACGTCGACACCAAGGACTTCGAGCACCCCGGAGCGGAGGCCATGGTCGCCACCGTCAAGAGCGAGATCTCCAACGGGCCGACCGTCCTCTTCCACGACGCGGGAGGCGAGCGCTCCCAGACCGTGGCGGCTCTGGGCGAGGTGCTGCCCTGGCTGAGGGAGCAGGGCTACTCCTTCGGCTTCCCCGTGCGGTAGGCGAGCACCGACCCCTCCCGGACGCCCGGCCGACCGGGCGCCGACAGGACGGACGCGCGGACATCCCTGCCGGACGACGAGCCATGGCCGCGGGCACCCCGCGCCGCCAGGCTTGCGGTATGACACAGACCGACGAAACGCCTACGGACACGACGAGCACCCGGAGGACCGTCCTGGTGACGGGCGGCACCGGCAAGACGGGCCGCAGGGCGGTGGCCCTGCTCCGCGAACGGGGAGTGGAGACCCGAGCGGCCTCACGGTCCGGGGACACCCTCTTCGACTGGACGGACCGGACGACCTGGCAGGCGGCCCTCGACGGGGTCGACGCCGTCTACATCGTCCCGCTGGACACGTCGCCCTCCCCCACACCCGCCTTCGTCGAGCAGGCCGTCGCGAGCGGAGTCCGACGGCTGGTGCTGCTCTCGGCCCGGGGTGTGGACGTGCCCGGCTACTTCGGCTGCTCGTCCGAGGTGGGTGGCCCCCACACGGAGGGCGAGGCGGCCGTCCGATCCTCCGGTGTCACCTGGACGATCCTGCGGCCCGGCTGGTTCGCACAGAACTTCAGCGAGGGCGTCTTCCTCGACGGAGTACGCGCCGGTGAACTGGCCCTGCCCACCGGCGACGGGACCGCCGCGTTCATCGACGCCGACGACATCGCGGCGGTCGCCGTCGCGGCCCTGACCGAGGACGGTCACGACGGCGAGCTGTACGAACTCTCCGGGCCCCGCGCGCTCGGCATCGCCGAGGTGCTCGACGAGATCGCCGAGGTGACAGGCGCGCACGCCGTCTACGTCCCGGTGGAGGAGTCCGCCTACCGGGCCGGGCTGGTGGCCCAGGGGCTGCCCGAGGAGGAGGCCGCGCTCTGGACCGACGCGATGACGCCGATCCGCACGAGCCAGGAGGCTCCGGTCACGGACGGCGTACGGAGAGCGCTCGGCCGCCCTCCGCGCGACATCGGCGACTTCGCCCGTGACGCGGCGGCGGAAGGCGTGTGGAGCTGAGGGACCCGAGTACGGTGCGGGCGGTGCTGGTGGTCCGGGCGGTGCGCCCGCGGTGCGGAGTCCTTGAGGGCTCCGGCGCCCCACGCCCCGCCCGGCGCCGGACTGGATCAGCCCGCCGGCACGGTCCGGTCCGGTACGCGGGTGGTGGCCGCCTCCTGGCGGTACGCGCTCGGGCTCTCGCCCCGGACCCGCTTGAAGGCCGCGCTGAAGCCGAACGCATCGGCGTAGCCGACCCGCCGGGCCACCGCCGCCACCGTCAGCTCCGGGCGGGTCAGCAGATCGGCGGCGAGGGTCATCCGCCACTCCGTCAGATACGCCACCGGCCCGTCCCCGACCAGCTCGGTGAAGCGTTTGGCCAGGGTCGTTCTCGACACTCCCGCCCGCCCCGCCAGCTCCGCCGTCGTCCACGGGTGCGCCGGGTCCTCGTGGATGGCACGCAGGGCGGGCCCCGCCACCTCGTCACCGAGTGCGCCGTACCACCCCGGCGGCTCGGCCTCCGGACGGTCGAACCAATCCCGCAGGGTGCACACCAGCAGCCAGTCGAGAAGCCGGTCGAGCACGGTCTGGTGCCCCGGCCGGCTGCCGACGATCTGGGCCTCCAGGTAGTCGCGCATCGGTGAGCAGTCGTGTTCGTCGGGCACCACCAGGACCGGCGGCAGAGCGCGCAGGAGCCGCTGCGGGACCTGGGTCCGTACGTCGAACGCGGCGGCCAGCAGCACGGTGTGGCCGCCGAATTCGAGATCCCGGGCCACCGGGTCCGACGCGCCGTCGCCCCAGCGCACCTCGCGCACGCCCGACGCCGTCCCCTCCGCCGGGTCGTCGGTGAAGGAGAACGGCGCGGGTCCCCGTACGACCGCGGCCTCGCCGAGCGCCACGTGCCGTGCCTCCCCGGCCTCCGGCACGATCCACCCGGCGCCACGCAGCGGGAGGCACAGAGTGAGGTACGCGCCGTCCGTGAAGCGCAGCGACCAGGGCGGCCGGAGCACCGAACGGCCGAACACCGCGCCCTTGCCCCGCACGCCCCGCAGCAACTCGTCGAAGACGTCCATGGCGTCAACGATAGGCAGGACGAGGGCGCCCCCGGACGATTACCTATGCATCGCAGACGGACGGCCATGTTTCCGGCTCCGTCGGCGCGATGGACTTGGCGCATGACAGCGCAGAGCACACACGGCACCTCGTCCGACATCCTCGTCCTCGGCGCCACCGGCAAGACCGGCCGCCGTCTCACCGCGCGGCTGCGTGACACGGGCACCGCCCGTGTCCGGGCCGCCTCCCGCTCCGGTGAGGTCGTCTTCGACTGGTCCCTGCCCCACACCTGGGGACCCGCGCTCGCCGGAGCGGGCGCGGTCTACCTCGTCGCACCCGATGACCCCTCACCTGTGCGGGAGTTCGTGCGGCAGGCGGAAGCAGCCGGGGTCCATCGCTTCGTGGCCCTCTCCGGCCACGGCATCGAGAAGGCGGGCGACGACTTCGGCCGGGGCATGGCCGCCGGTGAGGAGGCTGTCCGCGAGTCCGCTGCCGAGTGGACCGTCCTGCGGCCCAACAACTTCTTCCAGAACTTCGACGAGGACCTGTGGCTGGCGCCGCTCCGGGCGGGACGCCTCGGCCTGCCGATCGGAGAGATGCCGGAACCGTTCGTCGATGCCGACGACGTGGCGGCTGTCGCGGCGAGGGTGCTCACCGAGGAGGGCCACGCGGGCCGCACGTACGAACTGTCCGGCCCCCGGGCGATCACCTTCGCCGAGGCCACCCGGACGATCGCCGAGGCGGCCGGCCGGCCCATCCGCTTCGAGGAGCTCACCCCCGCCGCCCACCGGGCCGAACTCCTCGCCGAGGGCTGGCCGGAGGCCGCCGCGGACGCGCTCGGCGCCATGTTCGCCCTGCACCGGGCGGGCCACACGGCCGAGGTGACCGACGACGTCCGCCGGGTGCTGGGTCGCGAGCCCGCCGACCTGGAGCCGTGGGCACACCGCGTCGCCGCCCGGGGCACCTGGGCGCCGTAAGAGGCGCGGCCGTCATCGTCGTGTCGGGCTCGGATGCCCGGCGGGCTCCGGCCGCATGCCTCCCGCCGGCCTAGGACAGGTCGTCGAGCGGCCTGAGGAACCGTCGCTCGTAGCGCTTGATGCAGCGGGTCTCACGAGCCAGGTCGAACGCTTGCCGGCACTCCGGGTCGGACATGCTGTCCGAGCGGTACTGCTCGTACACGGCCAGACTGGGGAAGGAGAACAAGGCGTAGGCAATGTCGCTGTCGCCCTCACTCGGCAGGAAGTAGCCGTGGTGCGTCCCGCCGAACCGGTTGACGAGCCGGACCCAGCGGCGACCGTACTCCTCGAAGTCCTCAAGCTTGTCGGCGTCGATCTCGTACTTCAGGTGAATGGTGATCATGCTTGCATGATGCCGTGTCACGGACGGGTGCACCGTCCAGCATCCCGGGAGGCCGCTGGGGGCGGACCGGACGGTGACAAGGTGCTGCGTACAAAGAAGCACCCGGCCGCCGGCCTGGGGCTTTTTCATGGAGCGGGTGACCAAAATCGAACTCGCGCTCCAGGCTTGGGAATATCCCGGCATCTGATCGTCAGTTATGACGCTGAGCAGCTGAAATCCCGCCCCAGCAACGCTTTGCCGATGCCAGCGCACCACTCGAAGTGACCGTTCTTCACCCCTGTGCCTGGCACGTAGTAGCACGGGGCCCCGGCGAGGAATCCGTGCCCTGCCCTCCGCTGTCCCCACCTCCGTCCGCACCTCGGATCCGGACAAGGATGGTTCCTAATCCAGGACTTGTACGTGGCCCCGCAACCGGCCGCTCCGAGGCGCAGGGGCGGGGCACGGGTGCAGGGGGACGCGTGGTCGCGCACGCGCTGATCACCCACGGCAGGCGGCTGCCGCCGGGAGCGACGACACACACCCGCGGCAGCTCCTCCGCCGCAGGGCACCATGGAAGGATCGCGGCAAACCGGACATCGATCAGGCCGGTTCGAGAACTCTGTGCGGGGGAGAAGAGATGTCCCTACCGGAACCGGAACGCGAGGCCGAAGCGGCGGCGGCCATCGGCTTCGACCTGAGCGAATGCGTCCGGGAGCCCATTCACCGGCTGGGCATGATCCAGTCCCACGGCACCCTGCTCGCGGCGGAGGCCGACACCGGCACCGTGGACACGGCAGCACTGAACACGCTTCTCCTGCTGGGGATTGCTGCCGAGGAGTTGGTCGGAGGGCCCATCACGCGGGTCCTGTCCCCCGAGCACTGGGACGAGGCGCTCCAGGTCTGCGCTCAGCACGATGCGGCAAGCCTGGTCCTCCCCGTCTCCGTCGATGTGGCGGGCACCCCCCGGATGTTCGACGTGACCGCGCACCGGCACGGGTCTCTGGTCGTTCTGGAGTACGAGTCGCGCACCGTCGCGGCGCCACACTTCCCGCACTTCTACCAGGGGGTCCGGCGAGCTCTGACGCGTCTGCGGTCCTCGACGGCTGTAGTCGAGTGCTGCCAGGCGGCCGCCCGTGAGATCCGGGCTCTCACAGGCTTCGACCGCGTGGTCGCCTACCGCTTCGACGGGGAGAACGGGCCGGGAGAGGTGGTCGCCGAGGACGTCGCCGAGGGCCGCGAGCCCTGGCTCGGACTCTGGTTCCCCGCCAGCGACATCCCGCCCCAGGCGAGGAGGCTCTACCGCGACAACTGGATCCGGGTCATCGCCGACGTGGACGACACCAGCGTGGGTCTGCACCCTCCGCTCCGAGCGGATTCGGGCCTGCCACTGGACCTGTCGAACTCCGTGCTGCGCACGGTGTCCGGCTTCCACCTGGAGTACCTGCGGAACATCGGTGTGAAGTCGTCGATGTCGGTGAGCGTCCTCCGGGAAGGCGAGCTCTGGGGGCTGATCGCCTGCCACGGCCACGCTGCTGTCACCATCCCCCCGGAAATGCGGGCGGCGTGCGAGTTCTTCGGCGTGGCCTTCTCCCTCCAACTCGGCGTCATCGAGGAACGGGAGCAGGCCAAGGCACTCACCGCATCCCGCGAGCGCCTCGAACGGATCATCTTTCGGGTCACATCGGACTTGGAGGACTCACTCCTGGCAGGTGACGGCGCCCTCAGAGAGCTGCTGCACGCCGACGGCGCGGTGCTCTGCCGCGGTGGCCGGAGCACCATCAGCGGGATGAGCGTTCCTCCCGCACTGCTGGAGGCCCTTCGGGCACGCGCAGCAGGGCCGGCACCCGGCACGGTCTGGAGTACGGACCGCCTGTCGGAGGAGTCGGGTGATCAGGACGACCTGGTGGAAGACGGCCCGGCAGGGGCCCTGATGGTGACGCTGAGCCGCTCGGGCGACTACCTCGCCTGGTTCCGCAAGGCCCGCCCGACCACCCGCCAATGGGCCGCCGACCCCTCCAGGCCCGTCCAGGTCGGGCCACGGGGCGAACGGCTCACCCCTCGCGGCTCAGGTGCCGTATTCCGCGCGGTGGTACATGGACAGTGCCTGCCCTGGACGCCCACCGACCGTGCCACCGCACAGGAGCTCTGGCGCGTGCTGACAGGACTCGTACTGCGGCACGAGGCGGAGCTGGCAGCGTTGAACGAAGAGCTGCGCATCATCAACTCCGACCTCGACTCATTCGCTCACGTGGCAGCTCACGACCTGAAGGAGCCGCTACGAGGCATCTCCAACGCCGCGACCTTCGTCATCGAGGACGCCGCCGCGGAGCTCGATGCGACTACCGTCCGCCGGATGCACACCGTGCGACGACTGGCCGGCCGGATGGACGACCTGCTCGACTCACTGCTGCACTTCGCCCGACTGGGCCGAGGCGGGCTTCACCGCACCACCGTCCCACTGGACCGCGTACTGGATTCCGCGCTCGACGTGGCCGGCGAACGCCTGGCCGAAGCCCACGTGCGGGTCGTCCGACATGACCTGCCCGAGGTGTACGCCGATGAGAGCCGGCTCTACGAAGTGCTGGTCAACCTCCTGGTGAATGCGGCCAAGTACGCCGCTGACCAGGGTGACCGTACGGTCGAGGTCCTGGTCGACACGCTTCGCCCACCGTCCGGCGGGCCTCCACAGCAGACCGTCGTGGTCCGGGACAACGGCATCGGCATCCCGCCCGGCCAGCAGCACCAGGTCTTCGAGCTCTTCCGCAGACTGCACGGGCAGGGCGAGCGCGGGGGCGGCACGGGCGTGGGGCTCGCGATCGTCAGGCGGATCGTCGAGCGCCACGGCGGCGAGCTGTGGCTCGACAGCGAACCAGCCCGTGGGACGACGTTCTTCTTCACCCTGGGTCAGGAGGGAGGCTGAGCGGAAGGGCCCTCCTCCCCACCTCTCGCCTTTCTCTGCCAGTAGTCGACAGCCCTCTTCAGCACCGCGCTGAAGAGTTCGAAGTTGACCGGCTTGTAGATGTAGCTGTCGGCGCCTGCCGCATAGGTCGTGTCCACCTCGTCCGGCCCGGTGGACGAGGTGAAGGCGACGACGGCCACGCCGTCCAGTTCCGGCCGGGACCGGATCGACCGCAGCACTTCGGCCCCGCTGGGACCGGGCAGCTTCAGGTCCAGAAGGACGAGCCCCGGCCGACGAGGAGCTTCCAGCAACCGCTCGACGAATCCCGTCCCCCGGTCGGTGAAGTCCAGTTCCAGATCCGGATGGGTGCGACGGAGCGCCCGTGCGATGGCCTCGGCGTCCTCCGCCGAATCCTCCACCACCCAGACGAGGTCGTGATCGATCCTCTGCTCCCCGGCAGGCCCGCTCATCCGATGGACTCCGCCCGTGCGACGAGTACGGCGATGTCGTCGGCACCCGTCGCCCGGAAGTCCACAACAGCCTCTGCCAGCCGCTCGGCGAACCGCTGAGCCCCACCGGCACCCTGCCGCACGACCTCGTCCCGCAGACGCGATTCGAAGAACATCCCGTCGGCCGCTCTTGCCTCGGTCACTCCGTCGGTGAACATCACCAGCGCGTCCCCCGGCGCCAGGCGCACCGACCCGGATCCGTACTCGATGTCCTCCAGCACGCCCAGCAGATCCCCGTGGGCGAGGAGTTCCTCCACGGTGCCGTCCGCACGTCGCATCAGAGGGGCCGGATGCCCCGCACTCCAGTAGCGCGCACGGAACCCCCACCCGTGCGGTACCAGCACCGCTACGAGCGCCGTCACGAAGCGGGACGTGCCCTCCCTGACCAGGGCCTGGTTCAGCCGTTCCAGCGCGTGCTCGGGCGTACTGCCGTCCTCGAGAAGGGTGCGCAGGGTGTGGCGGGCCAGACCTGTCAGCGCCGCCGCCTCCGCCCCGCGACCGCAGACGTCACCGAGGAGGAGGGTCACACCACCCTGCGGCCTCGGGACGGCGTCGTAGAAGTCACCGCCCACGTCGAGCGAGACGTCACCCACTTCGTACGCGGCACTCAGCGTGATCCCCGGAACGAGCGGCAGCTCTCTCGGGAGCAGATGCCGCTGGAGAGAGACCACGTGGCGGCGCCGCTGTTCGTACAGGGTGCTGCTGTCGATGGCCAACGCCGCCCGGTCGGCCAGACCGGCAAGGAACTGTGAGGCCCCCTCGGCCACGACCGCCCGATGGTAGAGAAACGTCAGGGTACCCAGGACCCGGCCTCGGGCCTTGAGCGGGTTCACACTGATCGCCCGCACGGCGCGGCCCGCCCCGGACGAGGCGGGCCCGAAGGGCCCCCCGCGCAACCCCTCACCCTTCAGCGCCAGTGCCTGCCCGCTGCCGAGTACCTGCCGTAGTGACTCCGTCAGCCAGGCGTCCTCGGCCGCGACCTTGCCGAGCCATTGCTGGTCACCGGCGTCCATGTGCGCGAAGGACACGGATTTCAGTCCTTCGGGAAGAGAAAGATGTAGAACACACCCCTCGGCGATGGCGGGAACGGCCGTCCGAGCCACCCGCTCCAAGGTGCTTTTCACATCAAGGCTCGAATCCATCTGCAACGACGCCTCCGCCAGAAAGGCGTCACTCACCTGACGCACCTCGTCGGCGCGCCGCGCCGTGATGCGCCTGTCCGAGACCATGGCGACCTCGGCCACCTGCTTCAACCGGGTCCGCAGCGTCACATCGATGGCGTCCCTGTCCGCGGTACCGACCATGAACGAGGCCCAGCCGTCCTGCCCCAGGGGCACGGCACACTCGGCCAGGCTCCGCGTGCCGACTGCCGCCAGCACCTGGACGTGCGGCATGGCCCCGTCGAGCTCCGACACTTCGTGAACCGTGACAGCCGGATCACCGGCCGGAGCCCCGGCTGCGCCGGATTCGCCGTAATTCCGTTCGATTTCCACGAGCGATGACGTCGGCTCCGCCACGGTGACACTCCGCAGATAGTGGAGCAGCCCGCCACTCCAGCGGGTACCCACGACGGCCAGTACGCCGGGCATGCGGAGCAGCATGTCGTAGAGAGAGTCGGCCAGCCCCGTCACGTCCTGCGCATTCTCGGCGACGCGCCAGAGCTCATGCAGACGGCCTGACCACCATCCGTCATCCGCCTGACGTGAAGCCATGCCCTCGTGCTGCTCCACCGCTGATCCGCCGTCCCGTATCACCACTGTCGGCCCCGGCCCGTCATGGGAAACGCTATGCCACCCCGCCACTGAGCGCCTCCAGGCGCGGTCTTGGTGGCGCTCGGAGGAAGACGCGAGAGGCCGACCGCCACAGCCGTCACCCCTGCCGTCCTCGCAGGTCACGCTGCCCGTTCCGTCCGCCCGGACCGCGCGTCCGCGGCGGTGACCGACCCGCCCCTGCGCCCGGAGCCGTGCCTACGGCCGCCGGGCGCCTCCGAGCCGTGATCGTTCAGTTCGTCGGCGAGGTCTCCGGGTGCTGTACCTGACCGCTGCTGTCCGCGCCGCTGGGCACGGATGGGGCACGGCCGACCGAGGGGCGGGCAGCCCCTGTCGTGAACTGCATCCTGCCGAGCGGTCGGCATCCGTCAGGCCCTCAGTCCTCTTCGAGGCTGGCCGGGTCGGTCACGATCAGGCGTGCGGACAGCAGGTCTCGGTCCGGGCTGCGTGGCCGATGGTGATCGCCGGGTGGTGTGCAGCCGGGGCCGGGGTCAGGCGGGCGGGGTGTCGGGGCGGGCGTCGTACGCGGCGCGGGCGGCGTCGATGTGCGTCAGGTGGGTGATGCTCCACTCCAACAGGGGCGCAGTGGCTTCGCGGAGGGTCCTGCCCATCGGAGTGAGTTCGTAACTGACGTGCGGTGGCATGACATTGCGGACGGTCCGTGTGAGGATCCCATCGCGTTCCAGGCCGCGAAGGGTGACGGTGAGCATGCGCTGGCTGATCCCGTCGACGGCCCGCTTGAGTTCGGTGAAGCGGCGTGGTCCCTGGCTGAGGTTGCGCACGACCAGCAGCGACCACTTGTCGCCGACGATGCCGAGCACTTGACGGGCCTGGCACGGGTCCTCCGCCCGTGCCGCCCATGACTCGCCGCCCGCTGTGCCGTTCATGGTTACCTCCAGAGAACCAGGGCACGTAAATGTGCCTTATTGATCGGGGTGTGGCAGGTGCAGCACGATGATGGCGGTTCCCGAAGAGTACCGAGGCACAAACAGGAACCATCATGTCCCCGTGCCGTCACGCCCCGAAGCGGAAGAGAACTCCCTCATGGCAACCTTTCTGCTGGTACACGGCGCCTGGCACAGCGGCCGGTGCTGGGAGCGGGTGGTCCCACTGCTGGAGACGGCCGGACACCGCGTGTTCGCGCCCTCGTTGACCGGCTACGGCGACAAGGCACACCTGCTCGGCCCCGAGGTGGGGCTCGACACGCACGTCCAGGACGTCGTAGAGCTGATCCACGAGGAGGACCTGAGCGAGGTGGTGCTCGTGGGGCACAGCTACGCGGGGCTGGTCGTCTCGTCCGTGGCCAACGAGGTGCCGGAACGGATCGCGCATCTGGTGTACCTGGACGCGATGGTCCCGGAGCACGGCGAGACCGCCGTCGACGTGCAGCCCATCACCCAGAACCTGATCGACCTGGCCGCCAAGTCCGACAACGACTGGCGCATCCCGCCGCCGCCCGAGATGCCTCCGCCCCTCGGGCTGTTCGGGGTCACCGACCCGGCGGACATCGCATGGCTGCGTGCGACGCTCTCCGACCAGCCAGTGCGGTGCCTGCGGCAACCGGTCCGGCTGGACAACCCCGCCTTGGACTCGGTTCCGCGTACGCACATCCACTGTGTCGGCGCCGAGCCGGAAGGCATCGTGCGGCGGCCTGTCCCCGCGACACAGCCCAACGGCTCCCCGGCACGGATACGGGAACTGCCGACCGGACACGACTGCATGATCACCATGCCGGGGAACCTGAGCGAACTGCTGCTTGAATCCACTCTTCGTTAGCAGCCTTCTGATGCGGGTCTGGTGCGGGTCCCCTGAACGGTCTGGACAAGAAGGAAGCCCCCGGCCGCTGGCCTGGGGCATTCTCATGGAGCGGGTGCCGAGAATCGAACTCGCGCTCTGAGATTGGGAATCAACGGTTCTTGAACGAGTGTAGCGGCTCTGACCTGCATGTTTGCCTGGATCGGTCGAGGCTTACGTGGTCTATGGGCGCTGTGCTTGACCGCTGTTGTCCGCTCCGAAGGGCACGAGTGGGGCACGGTCGTTGTGGGCTGAGCAGCATGAGGTGCATCCTGCCGAGCACGTCCGGTCTGTCTGCGGCCCTCAGTCTTCGTGCGGAGCCTCCTGCTCCTGGAGTCGTTCGCCGATGTCGCCGGCCCATGTCTGTGCCCACTGCCGAAGCCTGGTGATTGCTTGCTCGTTGAGTCCGTAGGCGGCGAATTCCGTGTCGTCGATCCAGTCGGCCCCGCCCAGTCGAGCTTGCAGCTCGCTCAGGTCGAAGGAGTCGCGGGCATGGCGCCGTCCGAGCTCTTCGAGTCCGATGTGACTCCAGTGGTTCGCTGCGGCCTGAACGTCGATCAGGTCTCTGGCGAGCCCGCGGTCGGACAGCGCGCGGACCTTGGTGCCGACGACATCTTCGAGTGACAGCACCAAGCCGTGCTCGGTGTGCACAGGCGGTCGCCAGAGGGCTTCCTTGAGGATGTCGACTTCGCACTCTTCACGGCTGGTGGGATCGGTGACGATCAGGCGCGCGGACAGCGGGTCTGTTTCCAGAGCGCTGACCTGCCACCCGCGCTGCTCCAAGCCGATGCGCACGGCAGTCGCAATGTCCTCCATGCGCTCGGGGTTCTCGGTCGCGACGTCGAGGTCCTGGCTGAGCCGGTCGACCAGGCCGTGCGCTTGGACCGCGTAGCCACCGGTAAGCGCCAGAGGGTATGCACCGCCTACGGCAAGCACGTCTGCGAGCAAGCGACGGTGCAGGTCGGTGAGGTTCACGCCGAGGCCTGGGCGCCGTGAGCCAACTCGTCGAAGGCGCGTTCCCAGACTTCACGGACATCACGGCTGATCAGTGTGCGCAGTGTGGGCCACAACCTGACGAGGAGGCCGCGATTGAGATACCGGACCAGATCATCGTGCTGGCCCTCGGCCAGCACGATGCGGTAGTAGCTCATCCGCAGCCGGGGCTGATCGAGGTCGAAAGTGGTCAGTCCCGACCACGCCAGGTGGAGTGGCAGGCTCACTGTGCCGTGCTCGGGGCCGGCGAGCTCGGAGAGCGCAGCGGGTGCGCGCCGGGCAAACTTGGCACGGCGGAGATCGGAAAGGCTGGGCTGTGATGCCATACCCCGATTATCCAGGGGGGAGTCGCCGGGGGCCGACCGGACGGTGACAAGGTGCTGCATACAAAGAAGCCCCGGCCGTTGGCCTGGGGCTTTTTCGTGGAGCGGGTGACGAGAATCGAACTCGCGCTCTGAGCTTGGGAATCAACGGTTCTTGGGCTGCCAGAGGGGACCTGAACTGGGGTTTTGCAGCGGGCAGGTGGATGGGCCCCTGTCTCTGAGAGCCGTATCTGACCGCTGTTGTCCGCTCTGCTGGGCACGGATGGGGCTCGAGAACTGGCAGTGCGACGCGTGTTTCGGGCGGGCTGGCTGGTCAGAGGGGGATGACGCGGACCTGGTTGCCGCAGAGCGTGGTCATGTCATCGCTGTCGGACGTCAGCAGGGCGACGGGTTTCGGTTGGCGGAGCGCGACCTCGGCGACAGTGGCGTCGATGGCGTACTTGTGTCCGTGCAGTCCTGCGCCCTTGAGGAGCGCCGCCGCAGTCTTGGCCGTCTGTTCAGTGACCGGTTCTACCTTGACCCGGGACAGGGCCCAGTTCAAGCGAGGGATGTTAATACGGGAGTGGCTGACTTCCACGATGGTGTTCGCCCCGATCACGAGGTCGGTTCCCATGTCGTGGAAGACCTGCAGCATCGCGAGCAGCTTGCGATCCTGCTCGACCCAGGCGGAGAGCCCTTCCGAGTCCAGGACGACGGTTTCGATGCGCTCGCTCACGCGGCGTCCGCGTCCTTGGAAGAGCCGACGGAGCCAAAGATCCTCGCGCGGGCCTCGGCGAGCTCCTCGTCGCTGAAGCCTCCATGCTCTTCCTCGTGGCGGCGGAGGTCGTCGCCGAGCAGCTGGTGCCGGATCTGGCGGGCCACGGCTTCCGCTACATAGCCGGAGACGTTGTCCGTGAGCTTGCGGAGCTCCGCCACCTGGTCGCTGGGGAGCGTGACGGTGATGCGAGTCGTTGAGGACATACGCCAAGCATACTGGAGTATGCGCGCGATGACCTGTGAAATACGGACCATCGCCACTCTCCGTGATGTCGCCCGTGCAATATGGAGGGGACGCCACACGCCTTCGGCCACGTGAAAAGCTGGCGAATCCTCACCAAGCTCCGCCTCGACACCTGCTACGCCACCACGCTGCTGCGGGCACTGCTCGTACTCACGAGCCACGAAGTCCCTCGCTGACAGACGATTCACCATCGGCCCCCCGCCAGCGACTTCCAGGTTAACGATCTTCAATGGCGAGATCCCCATGCCGGCGCAGCGAGTGCGGAGTCGGGCTGGTCGCGCGCGTGGCGGCAGCGTTCCGGTAACGGACCGTCATCGCCCCAGCGCTGCACCCCCGTTCACATGCACGATCTGCGCCGTCATGTACGCCGCTTCAGGTGACGCCACATAGTGCACCGCGGCGGCGATGTCCGAGGGTCGGCCCGCCTGGCCCGTCAGCGACTGCTCGGTCCGGGCGGCGACGAACTCGGGCGTGGCCCGGTCGCCGAAGAACTCGGTGTCGGCGACGAAGCCTGGGGCGACCGCGTTGACGGTGATGCCCTGCGGGCCGAGCTTCTGCGCCAGGTCGACGGTGTAGGTGTTGACGGTGGCCTTGGAGCCGCCGTACGAACCGGGGCCGCGCAGCGCGGCGATGGACGACATCTGGATGATTCGGCCGCCGGGCCGGGTGAGGTGCGGCAGCAGCCCTTCGGTGAGCAGCACGGCGGTGAGGACGTTGGCCTCGAAGTTGCGGCGGAAGCTGTCCGCGACGCCTTCGAGGGTGCCGTCGTGGGCCGGTGCGACGTTGCCGCCGGCGTTGGCGACGACCACGTCGACCTGTGCGCCGCCCGCGCTGCAGAATTCCACGGCTCTGCGGACCTGGCCGGGATCGCTCAGATCGGCGGCGACCCAGGAGGCCGTTCCCGCACCATGCGCGGCGTCGAGCTCTCCGGCGGCCTTCTCCAGGGGCCCCTCGCGCCGCCCGATGAGGACGACGTGGTCGCCGTCCGCCGCAAAGACCTCGGCCACCGCCCGCCCGATCCCCGTACCGCCACCCGACACCACGACCCTGCGCTGCCCCACGACCCCACCCCATGTCCTCGGTTGTGAACGACGGTCACATCTCTGCCCGCCGCACGGTACGACCGCCGATCGTCGGAGTCAACGGGCAGGTGCCGCAGGCTCCTCACCCGGATGGCGGAGCCGCGAACCGATCCAACGTGCCCGACATCCGCCCCTTCGCCTCAGGTCACCCGATCCGGAACGGACCGTATCCACTGGCCCTCGGTCAGCACGATGCGGTAGTAGCTCATCCGCAGCCGGGGCTGATCGAGATCGAACGTAGTCAGTCCCGACCACGCCAGGTGAAGCGGCAAGCTCACTGTGCCGTGCTCGAGGCCGGCAAGCTCGGAGAGCGCTGTGGGCAGGCGCCGGGCGGGCAGCGGCAAGGTGCCGCATACAAAGAAGCCCCCGGCCGTTGGCCTGGGGCTTTTTCATGGAGCGGGTGACGAGAATCGAACTCGCGCTCTGAGCTTGGGAATCACCGGTGCTTGGGCAATTGAAATGCCTCTGACCTGCTTGTTCGGCCCGCTGAGGCGTGGTTGATGTGGTCTCTGGGGACCGTGCTTGACCGCTGTTGACCGGTGTGAAGGGCACGGATGGGGCACGACTGCTCGGAAGTACGCGGACATGGCGGGGTCGACGGTCCCTACGGCGTGCGTGCCGTCTATCGGCAACCTGGCCGCCGCCGACCTTGGCCAGGTCACCCGCGCTGTGAAGCGCAAGCTCAAGATGCTGCAGTACAGGCCGGAGGTAATCGATGGATGTCCGGCCGGCACCGGCCTGACCCTGCCGGCTTGGTCAGGCTGCAACAGTGAGGGGGCGTCCGCACTAGCGGATGCCTTTCCGCCCAGTAGATAGCCCCCGACCTGGGCTACGAGTGGACAGCAACACACTCTTGCTTCCCTCGGGATCCGTGGTGGGCATCGACGGGCTGCCAAGGGAAGGCGGTAGCAACCGCACGCTACCTCTGATACGTGTCCATACTTCTCAGGCAGGGAGACCGCTGGGCGGCCGAGCCGCACCCCATGACGCAGAGCTTTCAGCAGAAAATCTTCAGTAACGCCTGTAAGACCTGGCCGTAGTTGGACATACACAGGGAGGAGGGGATGTGGACACTACAGACGAGCAGCGCTTCACGGATCTGTACCGGCAGCACTACTCGGCACTTGACGCATACGTGCGTCGCCGGATCCACGCCGATCAAGTATCGGATGTGCTGGCGGAGGTCTTTCTCGTTGCATGGCGACGGCTCGACGAACTACCCGAGCCCACGGCTCTGCCTTGGCTGTATGGGGTAGCGAGACACACGCTGTCGAACGCCTACAGGTCCGAGGAACGTCGCTTCCGAATATTTGAGGCATTGGCCTCTCAGCCGATACGGAACTCCTGTGACCATGGCGAAGCGATAGTGCAGACGGCGAGTCTGGCAGTCGCTTTCGGCACACTCAGTGATGCAGATCAGGAGGTTCTGCGCCTGACGCTTTGGGAGGATTTGCCAGCCTCCCAGGCAGCAAAGGTCCTGGGCTGCAATGTGGGGACCTTTCAGGTCCGTTTGCACCGTTCTCGTAAGCGGCTCCGGAAAGCATTGGCATCAACATCAGTAGATGAATCTGACGTGCGGTTTACCACCGCGCCGCAAACAGGTGGGAGGTCGTGGGGTGGTGCAGATGCGTGAGATCGTCGAAAGGTTCCGCTCGTTGAACCCGGCGCAAGACAATGTCAAGCAGCCGGACGAAGCAGCCCTGAATCGGATCTTGGCCACTCCTCGTCGTACAGGAACGGAAAGGCGACACGTGCACTCTTCGACTCGCAGGTGGGTTCTGGCCTCTGCTGTAGCCGTGACTGCTATTGCACTCGGCTTGGTGGCCACTGACATCTTCGGCACTTCCCCGCAGCCAGCGTACGCGGTAACGCCAGCACCTTTGAAATATCAAGACAGTGATAGGTCCGCAACGGAGGTTCTGGAAGACATCGCGCATCGGGTCGAGGAGCTTCCTGATGGTCCTTCTCCCGTCAGCCCGGAGCGATTCACAAGAGAGAGTTGGTCGCTATCGACGCGAATCGACGGGATTCAGGTGACTTCGGCTGTTATTCCGGAGCGCAGGGAAACGTTGAAGTACCAAGACGGGTCCGAGAAATGGACCGTCCGAACTCAGACGCCAGAGTTTCAGTCGCAAAATCAGCGAGATGCTTGGAAGGATTCCGGAGCTATCGGTGAGGAACCGGAGAAGTATTCGGATTCGTCGGGGCCTGTGGACATGTCAGATGAAAGAAATCAGGAGGCGCCCATAACGCCTGAAGGTATGCGCCGTTGGCTCGCGTTGGGATACGAGTCCTCCGGTCCCGGTGAGCTGTTTGACTCGATTTCTGAGCGCTCATTGGACCGATCCTTCACGCCTCGCCAGCGAGCGGCCTTGCTTCGCTCGCTCAAGGGGACGCCCGGAATCCTCTACGAGGGAGTGGGTAGGGATCGAAGCGGGCGAGCTGGGAAAGCGTTTTCTGTGCAGTCGACCTATGGGGGCTTGCCCACAAAACACACGCTGATTTTCGATGAATCTACGGGGGCGCTTTTCGCTTATGAAGAAGAGCTGACCAGTGACGCTGGGGCGCTGAATGTGAAGCCGCCTGCGGTGGTGTTGTATGTAACCTATCTTGAGTCATGAATCGACGGAAGTCGACTGTTCCGGCTCTACTAATCGTGAGCCGGAACGGTCAACTCCATATCGAACTAGGATGTCCAAAAGCAGTCTGCCTTATTGTCATACCCGGAACCTACGTTACTGGATCGACTATGGGCGGCCTCTGTCCACAAGAAGAGACCATTTCCATGTGCGCTGCAACTGGGGTCGCTTCCGGTCACTGAGCGGTTCCTCACTTGAATGGTCTTTCCGCCCTTATTGGACCAGGATGAAGTCTTGTTCTCAAATCCGTAGTCGGAGAAGAAGACCGGATTGAAGAGGTCATGCGTGCCGTTCCACTGCAGGCGTCTGCCGCCGTAATTTGTGTACTGATAGAAGCAGTACCAGTCATTACCGAACGCTTCGGTGGGGCAGGCGTCAGCAGCTGCTACCGAGGCGCTGGGTTCCGGATCGTCACCCGCAGGTTCTTCCGTTGTGGCGAGGTTTCCCAGAGCGGCCACCTCGGCCTGAAGCGTCTGAGCGGCTGGGCTGCTCACCGGCGCCGTGGTCTCGCCAGGCAGAGGGAAGACCAGAATGGCTTCTCCGCCATTCCAGGCGATTTCGTTTCTGCTTATTTGAACGCCCCCTTGAGTGGTGGCGAGCACTTCGTTGATCTCCTGCTGTAGTGAGTCGGATCCGTCTGCTGCCTGCGCCTCACCAAGCGTCGCGAGGCTGAGCAGCGATGCGATGGCAACCCCAGCCATCCGTGTTCGTCGAGACATGAGACCCCTCCCCATTATTTCGCACTGAAGTTCCCCTGTGACAGGTAGATCTTGCCTCAGCGCGGTGCATTGCCGAGGAAGTGTGTACGGCCTTCACCTAGAATCCCCAAATGGAGTTCAATAGTCCGAGTTCGTCGAGGGAGTGCTGCACTGGGGTCATCGGAGGTGAAGTCGACGGGCAGCGTGGAGGCCGGGCGGCTCGATGCCACCCACTCCTTGGGGCGCCAGCCACACCGGCCTTACGCGGGAACGGGTCGAGCCCACCGCGGCGCCTACCCCTGAGGACGACCGTCGACCGTCGGCCGCGCCTCATGGGCGCCGCCGACGGTGGGTTCGGAGGGTCGTCAGGCTGCAGCAGCGGCTTCGCGTCCCCTGCGGGTACGGCGGTGGAGAATCTCGTCGAAGGTGTCGCGGGCCCCTCTTGGGTCGATGTAGTGCATCGCCAGGAGGGCGGCGATGACGGCACCGACCAGGTCGTTCTGGACCTCGGACCAGGCGTGGTCGTCGCCGCAGGTGGTGAGGCCCTTCAGGCCGTGGAGGGCGTGCATGGCCTCGCCGGCTTCCTCTGCGACCTTGCCGACCTGGAGGGCTTTGAGCTCCTCGTCTGGCAGGTGGGCGCCGGCCGTTCGGCAGACGGCGGAAAGCTTCTCAATGTTGTCCCACAGGGTGTCCACGTCGGACCTCCATCGATGGTTCGGCTATTCCTGTGCGGGTCGTCCGAGCTGGCGTACGGTCCATCCGGCCATGCGCCAGGCGTCGGCGTCGATGAGGTTGCGGAGGTCGACGAGGACCTGTTCCACGACCAGTGGGGCGAGGGCCTTGGGGTCGGCCTCTCGGAAGTGGGGCCATTCGGTGGCCAGGACGATCAGTTGGGCGCCCTGGACGGAGTCGTCGAGGGCTTCGGCGTAGTCGAGCTCCGGGTGCCGGCGCAGTGCCGTGGGCACGGCGTGCGGGTCGTGGACGGTGACGGTCGCGCCGCGCTGGTGCATGAGCGCGGCGATCGCCAGGGCCGGGGATTCGCGGACGTCGTCGGTTCCGGCCTTGAAGGAAGCGCCCCAGACGGTGATGCGTACGCCGTCGACGGGGTGGCCGAGGGTCTGCTCAATGAGCTTCAGCGCAGCGGTGGGGCGGGATTCGTTGACCTGCTCTGCCGCCCGCAGGAGGGTTGCTGCCTCGATGGCCCCGAGGGTGCTGGCTGAGGCTGTGAAGGCGCGGACGTCCTTCGGGAGGCAGCCGCCACCGTAACCGGGGCCAGCGTTAAGGCCGCCGCGTCCGATACGGGGGTCCAGGCCGATGGCCTCGGTGAGTTGCTGGACGTCGGCTCCGGCAGCGGTACACATGTCGGCGACGCCGTTGATGAAGGAGATCTTCATGCCGAGGTAGGCGTTGGCGGCGCCCTTGATGAGTTCGGCGGTGGCGGGGTCGGTGACGAACAGCGGGATCCCGTTTGCCAGGAGAGGTGCGTAGACCTGGCGTACGGCGTCCTCTGCGCGGGCCGAGGGGACGCCGACGACGATTCGGTCGGGTCGCAGGGTGTCGTCGATGGCGTGGCCCTCGCGGAGGAACTCCGGGTTCCAGACGACCTCCACGTCCTCACCGGCCGGGGAGAGACGCGCGAGGAGTGCGCCGAGGTCGCGTGAGGTGCCGACGGTGACTGTGGACTTGCCGATGATCACCGTCGGCCGAGACAGGTGCGGGGCGAGGGCGCGGGCGGCGCCGAAGACCTGTCCGGTGTCGTAGCTGCGTCCGTCCGCGTCGATCGGCGTGCCCACGGCGAGGAAGTGGACGTCCGCGAACTCGGCCGCCTCTTCGAGGCTGGTGGTGAACCGCAGTCGTCCGGTGGCGGTGTGGGTGGTGAGGAGTTCGGGCAGGCCGTCCTCGTAGATGGGGCACTCGCCGGCGTTGAGGCGGTCGATCTTCGCCTGGTCCAGGTCTACGCCGATGACCTCGTGGCCGATCTCGGCCATGGCAGCGGCGTGGGGGATGCCCAGGTGACCGCAGCCGATGACGGATACGCGCATGGGGTCGACGCTCCTTTCCTTGCCTCTCGCCCGCCCGGTGAGTCCGGGCCGGCCGGGTGCGTCACGCTAGCGTCACCACCCGGCGCGGCCCTCTTCGTGCAGGTAAATCAACCAGCGTGCTGCTTCAGGAGATTGACCAGTGCGGGCAACGCCCCAGCGGCGGTTGCCCGGCACACCAAGTCACCGTCCTGGGGCCCCTCCAGCGGGTACGGCATGAACTGGCCGTCGTGCCAGAAGCCCTCCGGGTCGAGGTAGACGATCTGCATGCCGCGAGCACGGGCGCGAGCCTGGACCTTGCGTCGGTCGGCGTGCAGGCCGACGACGAGGAGTGCCTTGGCGCCGTCGACCCACTCGACGTCGGGTACGGCTTGGTCGTAGCGGCGCATGAAGCACTCGTCGAGCCCGGCCCGCGCGGCGAGCACGTCGAAGTTGTTGGTGATGACCGGACCGACGAGGTGCCCGGCGTCCTTCAGTTCCTTCAGTGCCCACATGGCTGGGGTCGGCTCGGCCAGGAAGCAGGCACGGAACATCTCCACGAATTCCGCCGTCTTCTCCTCCGGCTCCGTCAGCACCTCATGGAGGAGTGTGTCCGCTGTCGGGGAGAGGGTGAAGCGGTGCTCCCGCGGCTCGTGGCCCTGGCGGTCGGTGACCCGGTAGATCTCGTGGAGCCGGTGCAGGGGCGGGATGCCCGCCTCGACCGACGTACCGCATCCCATCTCCACCTGGAACGGTCGCAGGTTCGCGAGGACAGATAGGTCCGGCACGCGGGTCGGCGTGCCGGGGCGGTCTTTGAACCGGATTCCGGTGGAGAGCACGTTCCACGGCAGTTGCCGGACAGCGGGCGGCGGCGCGTAGGCCACGGAGGCGATCTGCACGTCCAGGCTCCGGTAGCCGGCTGGGAGGGTGCGGCCCGCAGAGGCGTCCTGAGGGTGGACGTCGTACTCGGTGATCCGGCACTTCAGATCCCGTCGGGTCCATAAGAATCCACCAGGAGCCTCCTTCCAGCCGCCAGCGGCGAGCGAATCCCACAGGGCGTCGTGGTGCGCGGCGACCTCGTCGGCCGGGGCGGACGCGGAGTGATAGAGGTACAGGTCGGTCAAGCCGATGGCCGGCGCAGCCGTGGTGGGCACCAGGCCGTACCGGTAGCGGTAGTGGATGATCCGCCGCCGTGCGTCGTCGGAGGCCGCCCAGCCGGACTGGCCGGCGGTGGCCTTCTCCTGGGTGCGGCGCCAGATGCCTTCTTCGATGTAGCGGGGGCGGTCGGCGTCGCCGAAGTACGTCTTCCAGACCTGCTGCTGGTCGGGGACGAGCTGGTCGATGACGATGTACGGGATGTCCATGATCCCTCCCTGGGGAATCACGCGTGGATGTTCCAGATGGCTGACGAGGTGCAGGCCGTCCCGCCCCGGGCAGCCGAAGCCGCGCTGAGCGGGGCGGTTCTTCAGCGCCGCTCGACGAGAGAGCAGCGTGGGAGGCTCCGGCGGTCGAGCGCGGGCAGACGGCGGCGGTGCCGGGAAGGGCCTCAGCGGTCGGAGGGCAGGCTCGCGTCCGGTGCGACGGCGGTGGGGCGATGGCCGGCTCCTTCAAGGAGCGGGGCGGCGTGCTCACGCAGTGCCCAGGCCGGGCCGACCAGGCCGGCGACGGCCAGGAACGTGAGCGCGATTCGACCTCCGTGGTCGGCCCGTGCGGTTGTGGACGCGGCGATTCGGGCATGGCGGCGCCGTGCCCCGGTCACGAGGTGCCGCCGAGGGCGCGTTCGTGTGCATCCAAGAGGCGGCTGGTCTGCGCGTACAACCGCTCCAGCTCCGCCGTGGTGAGGATGAGGGCGCCATTGAGGGTCGAGCCGTCATCGAAGTGGAACTCGACGGGAACTGACCCTTGCCGGGCCCTCGGATCGTAGACCGCGTCCCGGCCTGCCAGCAGCGTGGCGTGGGTGGCCTTCACCGGCACGGGCCTGAGCGTCGTCCCGTCGGCGGGCGCGGACCACTGGGTCCCGCCCCCAGGCGGGCGCAGGTGGTAGGTCGTGGCGGAGCCCTCACCGGGGAGAGCGACCACGACCCCCACACGGTCCTCGCGGGCGCTGTCGGTGGCGAGGTCGCCAAGCTGGGGAACGAAGGGAGCTGCGGTACCTAACCCGGATCCCTGCGAGGGAAGGTGGGGAGAACGTCGTCGCGTCATGCCCTGAAGTTAGGGACAGGGCAACCCTCGAATATGAGCCGGAGGAATACGACCCCTATCCGTCCAGGTGAAAGCGGTCGGACATGCGCCGCAGCTTCTCTCGCGTGGCTGCTCGTTCCGCGTAGACGATGCTGCGAAGCGTCGAACGGGCGATGGGGTGGTTCCGTACGAGCTGGGGCGCGATCCGCTCGGCTGTCTCCAGTTCGGCCAGGGCCTTTCCCCGGTTCCCGTCCCACAACCAGGCTCGCGCGACATCCATGTGGTGGTGTCCCTGACGGGAGTTGGGCAGCGACCCGACCAGGTCTGGGCTGGTACGACGGTTTATCTCCAGCGCCTTGCCCTGCTTGCCCATCTCCAGGGCCACGCTGATCGCGTGGATCTGCACGTTCCCGGCGGAGAACGTCAGCGAATGCCGGTCGTACACCGGTGCCCCGACATACGCGTCCATGCGCTCGGCAGCGGCCCTCGCGTGTCCGATCCGGTCCTCGGCCTCCGAGGCTCGGCCGGCTCGGGCGGCGGAGACCGCAGCCCGTAGCTGCAGCGTGCCCCAGGCCCGCACGGCCAGCGGCTCACCACGGTCGTACTCCTGCTCCACCGAGGTGATCGCCTTGTCCGAGAGCGTCAGAGCGTCGGCCCAGTCAGCCGTTGCCCACATGTCCCAGACCCTCATCCAGTCGGCGACAGCGGGCAGCACCGGATCTCCCGACAACCTGGCTGACCATGCGGCCCGCTCGCAGGCCATGGCGACCAGTTCGGGGTGCCCGAGGGAGTGGGCGGCGGTGTGTGCGAACTTGCAGCACACGGCGTAGATGGCATACGCCTCCTCCCGCTCGTGCCCCTCCGACTCCTCAGCCAGGGCGCGCGCCTCGCGGAACAGGTCCGGGAGAACGCGGAGAATCGCCACGTTGGAAGCGGTGTCCCGCAAGCGGTGTAGCCGGGTCACCTCACGCCACAGCTGTGATGCGGGCCGCGGAGCCCCGTCGAAGACGGGGACGAGGTCGTAGCGGCGCAGCTCGCGCAGGATCGACGAGGCGGCAACCTGCCACTGGTTGTCGTCCGGGGAACTGCTGTACGGCCGCCCGATCAGGTCGTTCGGATGGACATGCAGCTCCGCGGCCACTTGGTTGAGTAGCCCGACCCGGTCGAGCTCGATCAGGCCACGTTCCATCTTCGAGACCCAGCCCTGCGACTTCCCCAGGGCCGTCGCCAGGTCGGCCTGCGGCATACCCAACCGCAGCCTCGCCCTGCGGACGCGCTTGCCGATCTCCTCGGCTTCCTCCAGCATCAGGACACCTCCCGGCCGCCGGACGATCCGGCGCGATCGCCGGTCTGTCCGTACAGAGTTCGTCTCCAGCACGGTACCCATGACGCGGCTTGCGCGTGAGTCCCGCTGTCGGGACAGGGATGCCACAGCCGCGTTCCCTGCTTCGCCATGAAGTGCCGACACGAGGCAAGGGGACTTGTGCCCTATCGGCGGCCGGCCCGTCCGAGCCAGGTGCCCAGTCCTCCGCCGTTCCACGGCAGCGGATCATGTTGATGAGGAACACACCACGTTGCATTTCGCCGGAGGCAGCCAGTGACCGTCGTGACCGTCTTGCACCCGGGATCCATGGGCGCGGCGGTCATCGCTGAGTTAGTCGCCGGCGGCCATGAGGTGCTGTGGGTGCCCAAGGAGCGCAGCGAGAACACGTGGCGCCGAGCGAGGGAGGCCCGCGCCACACCTTGCGACTCGCTCGCGGAAGCGCTGTCCCGTAGCGCGGTGGTTCTCTCGGTCTGCCCACCGCAGGCGGCGGAGGACGTGGCAGCGGCCGTGGCTCCGCACGCCTTCGCGGGGGTGTACGTCGATGTCAATGCCATCAGTCCCCAGCGCGTGCGGCGCATCGCCGACGAGATCCGTCCCGGCTCCGAGGTCGTCGACGGCGCCGTCTTCGGTCCGCCGCCAGGTGAAGGGCGTACGGCACGGCTCTATCTCGCAGGGGCTGGCCCCGCCGTCGACCTGGTGGAGCCGCTGTTCGCGAACTCTTCGCTGGATGTGCGCCGGGCAGGCGAGGCCATGGGTTCCGCTTCCGCCCTGAAGATGGCCTTCGCCAGTTACCAGAAGGCCGCTCGTACTCTCGCAGGCGTCTCCCACGCGCTCGCACACGCCCATGGAGTCGGCGACCAGCTCACGGCTGAAGCCGAGATCATGGTCTCGGCGATCCTCTCCGATCCGGGATTCCTGCCGAGCGTGGCTGCCAGGGCCTGGCGCTGGGCGCCCGAGATGGAAGAGGTCGCCGATACCCTCCGGGCGGCCGACCTGCCCGCCGACATGGCCGAGGCCACGGCTCGGGCCCTTTCGTTCTGGGAGCAGGACAAGGACCAGTACGACTTGCCGGTCGCGCAGGTCCTCTCTCAGCTCCGGTCGGGAAGAACTGCTTGACCTTGCTCCCGCTGAGAGCGCCTGCCCAGGGCTGATCACCTACGCCGAGGCCGAGAGGTAGCGTTGGGTGCGGCCGGTGCCGCAGGCTGCGGGAGAGCTACGGGGCGTAGGACGCTGCTGCGTGCCTGTGCCGCCTGAGCTTGCCGGCTTGGAGCGGGCCTCTGCGAGAGCCGTTGCACGCGCCAGGCCAGTGTGCGTGCTGGGGAGCGGGCGTCGTCGAGGGCGCGTTTGTCTGCCGCCTGCTGCAACAGGCGTCCGGGATCGTGGCCTGCGGTCTCCGCGGCGGCCAAGGCGGTAGTCAGCGCATCGGTGGCGGGGTCGGCGAGGATTTGGTCAGCGTGTGCGGGGGCGGTCTGGCGGATGAGCTGGGCGTACCGGACTGCGACCTTCTGAGGCGGTCGGTGCTGGCCGGCGGCGAGCAGGTGCCCGGATGAGGTTCGTTCGTAGGCGGCCTGGAGGTGGAGCAGAGTCTGGTGGGCGGCTGCGGCCTGCTGGTTGTGCTGTTGTTGGTCGTGCCAGCGGGCGGCGGCGATGACGGCCAGGAGCGCGGCATCGAGGAACATCGCCAGGAGAGCTCCGTCCTTGGGTGATGGCTCGCGGAGCATAGATTTCACTGCCCCGCGCAGGGCACGGGCGTGGTGGTGTTCGGCATGAATACGTGAACGGGTTGCCCGTTCGAAGGCAGAGGCTGCCGCCCGAAGTTCACTACGGATGTCCGGTGGTGCGGTGAGGGCCACGGCGTCGAGTGCTTCGCCGAGGGCGGCCAGGTGGGCCTGGGCGGCTTCGGTGGCCGGTCGGCCGAGGTGGTGAGGGATGCGCTCCGTGGCTGCGGTGGCTTGGTGCCACGGGTGCGGCCGTAGATGCCCGTTGGGATTGCCGGCAGGGATGTCTGCTGCGGTGAGACGGCTCTGGATCTTGGGGAGGGAGAGGTCCGGTGACAGCGTCGAGCCGGAGAACCACACCGGTTTTCCTTCGGTGTTCGTGTCAAGTTCCAGGGCGACTTTGTAGCCGCGGGGTTCTCCGGAGGGGAAGTGCAGGACCTCGACGAGGACGCCGTTGGTGCGGGTGAGTAGAGCGAGGAACTCCTCGGTGTTGGTGGCGGCAGCCGCTGCTGTGCGGACAAGGGTGCGCAGGCGTATGCGGGCGGGCTTGTCGTGGCCGGTGCGGCGGGCCTTCTCCTGCTCGGCGCGGGTGGGCCGTTTCGCGGCGGTGCGGTCTCCGCGTACAACTTGGAAGAGGCCGTATTCCTTCTCGATGGCTGCGAGTTCGCGGTCGGCGGTGAGGTAGTCGTTCCAGTGGCGCGCGGTGCGCAGGTCGCCTCGGATCTTGGTGGCGGCGATGTGGATATGGTCGTCGGCATGCCGGACGGCGACCCATCGGCAGCCGTCCGGATCGTCTGTCGGTGCGATGCCGGTCGCTGTGACGACACGGCGGGCGATGTCCGCCCATTCGGCGTCGTCGAGGATGCGGTCGCCGGGTGCGGCGCGGACGGAGCAGTGCCACACGTGCTGCTTCGGGGCCCGGCCGAGTCGCCTGGCCTGCTGGACGCGTAGGTCGAGGTCGGCCACGAGGAGCTTCTTCGTGGCGGCGGTGTCGTCGGTGCGGCCGGGGTCGGGTGCGAAGCCGTCCCAGGAGGCGACGAGGTGCGGGTCGGTGTGCTCGTTGGCCCGGCCGGGGCCGTAGAGGTAGCGGATGAGGCCGGCTGTGCTCTTGCCGCTGCTGATCTTCGCGATCACCGTGGCCCCTTTGTGGCGGCAACCTGATTGGTGGTTGCTGCGATGTGGCGGACGGCGGTGCCGGCCGTGTCGAGGACGCGTTCCGCATGGTCGAGGAGTGCGGTGTCCCAAGGGTGTGGACGGTCGCCGGAGTTGAGCTTCTTGGCGATCTGGTTGACGTTGTGGCCGATCTTGGCGACTTCACCTCGGAGGGCTGTGAGTTCGTCGATGTAGTCGTCGAGCTGAGTGCGCTGACCAGGCAGCGTGAGGTCTCCCTGGATGTGGGCCATGACGACGGCGCCGACGTAGTGGGCGGCGGCGATGTTCAGCGAACGGGCCACGGTGAGGATGGCTGTTTTCTCGTCGGTGCTGTAGCGGACGTCCACGCGTTCCTTGCGCTGGGTCTCTTTGCGCTGACGGCGGCGGGCGACTCGGTGCAGTGCGGCGGCTTCGGCGGCACGCTGCGGCAGCACGGTGCGGGTGGCGGTGTCGATGGGCTTGTTCTGGTCGCACGCCCCCTGGCGCCCGAGCTCCTCCGCCACCCCCGGGGCGGAGGCATCTGCGTTGGACCGGCCCGTGGACGGTCCAATGCCATACCTTGCTCCGCCTGATGCCGGGGTGGAGGTGGTCTGCTGCTGCGCCGACGAGGGCTCGCGGACGGGCCTGTGCATGAGGGCTCCTGCAAGCGGTGGTGGAGGGAGAGGGCCCGTTCCTCCGGTGCTGATTCATGGGAGGAACGGGCTGGGGTGATGTGGGGTGCGAGGTTCAGTCGGTGCTTGTGGTGACGGCGTCGAGTTCGGCCTGCAGCAGGTCCTTGACCTTGTCCAGGCGGGCGCGTGACATGCCGAATCCGTTGTCCCGGATCGCCTTCTCGACGTTGCGGCGAGAAACGCTGTCGCCTCGTCCGAGGGGAGCCGTGCGGCCGATGGTCACGGCCTGCTCCAGGGAAACGCTCGACTGCTTGCCTCCCGGCTTACTGGGTTGCTGCGGCACATCCGTGTCCGTGTCCGTGATGTGTGGTGGCGCGAGCTCACCGATGGTGTGTTCCGCGCCGGGTTCGTGGCGGTCGCCGCTGTTGTGGCGGTCGGTGGCTGTGGGGCGTCGGGCGACGAGGAGGTAGAAGTGGACGGCTCCGGCCAGGGCGAGCGGGGCGATGGCGGAGATGACTCCGACGGTGATGTCGTCGAGGGCGAGGCTGGTGTGGCGGGTCTGCTGGTTGAGGCGGACGGCGTGCAGGACGTTGGCCCAGATGCTTGTGGCGGTGGCGACGCCGACCAGGGCGGAGACGTAGAGGCGGGCGGACAGGGGTGCGGTCCGCAGGATGAGCAAGGCGCCGATCCCGATGGCGATGAACCCGTCAATGACGAGCGGGAAGGCATAGGTGAGCGCTCGGTGGATGTGGCTGGCGGCGGCCATCTGACGCAGCGCGTCGTAGGACAGTGCGAAGGCGGCCACGGCCAGCAGCGACACGCCCGTGCGGATCGCGGTGGCCAGCGGCAGCGGGGCAGACGGTGCCGCGGTGATGGCGGGGGAGGACAAAGGGAAAGGCTCCAGAGTGCGGGGTGCGGCTGAGGTGGCCCTGAGGGTGGGGGACCCGTCACGACTTGTCGCGTGCCTGGTCAGGGCTGGTACGAGTGCGGCGGTAGTGATGAGTCGACTCGTCACAGGGCCGCGACTCGTCACCGCGCTGACCTGCGCGGAGACGGGTCGTGACGGGTCGTGCCGGGTCAGGCCCCGGTTGCCGTTTCGGGGGTGGGCTCGGGGCAGTAGCGCGCCCAGGAGTCGGCGAACTGCAGGCGGGTGAAGCCCCTGGCCTGGACGTTGCCGTGGAAGCGGCGGGTGACCGAGCTGATGTCGTACTCCTTGAGCAGGAGTTGCAGGCCCCGAGGGGTCAGTCCGTGGGTGGTGTACTCCGCCCAGGGCATTTCGTCGTCCTGGTTGAGGATGTCGAGGAGCCGGCTGGTGCGGAGTGCCGGCGGGTTGCCTTCGGTGGTGAAGGCGCGGCGGATGTCGGCCAGGAGGCGGATGCTCAGGCTGCTGCGGTCCTGGTCGTGCTCGGCTTCGTGCTTGGCCATGATCTGGCAGGCGGTGCGAGCGAGGTTCGGCCATGCTCCGCCGGCGAGATCGGCGACGCTCACCAGCGGCTGCCATGTGTCGGCCGCGCGGTCTTCGACCGGCATGGCCGGTGTCAGCTCCATCGCCTCGGCGTGCAGGGGAGTCAGCCAGGCGACGAGCCGGTCACGTAGCGCGTGGAGGGGCGGGGTGTCACGGAAGGTACGGAACTCCGCCACCTTCTCGCCCGGCCTGCGGCGGCGCATCCGGATGACGATCGACCGGTCCATGATCGTGTCCGGCAGGTCGCCGATGCCGGCGAGGGCCGCCATGGCGAAGGTGGGGAACTTCGAGACCTCATGGTTGGGTCCGGAAACCCGCAGGGTGGGGCGGTTGCGCTGGTGCCCCGCGTTGAGCAGGCCGCGCATCTCCTCGTTCTTCTCCGCGACCTTCGCGGAGCCGAAGAGAGTGTCGGCCTCGTCGACCAGCAGGGTGGGCGGTGTGGCGGTGATCGACCGGAACACCGCAGCGGCCGACGCGTTGACCGTGATCAGCGGATCGTGGACGCTCTCGGTGATCACGTCCAGCAGCCGCGACTTGCCGCACCGCTTCGCCGGCCCCACGACGGCCAGCCGCGGAGCGTGCTGCCACGCCGTCTGCAAGTGCGTAGCCGCAACCCACAGGGTCACGGCCGTGAACGCCTCCCCACTCGGCAGTACGACGTAGCGGCGAATCTGCTCCCGCAGCTCCGCGAGCACCGCCTCGCCCTCGGACGGCGGAGCAGATTCGGGCTCCTCTGCCGGCGGCGGTACGGGCTCGGCGGGGCGGCCGGGTATGGCCACCGGCGGCCATAGGGCGGCGGTGTTCGGAAGGGATGGCGTGCTCTGGGCGGGATCGTCCATACTGGACATGTAGCTCCTCCGCTTGCGGGCCAATGGGACGGCAATCCCGGCCTCGCAGGTCAGTCGTTCAGGGATGGGCGGCATGAGGTTTGCGCTCTGAGCCCCTCGGTGTTGGGTCACCGGGGGGCTTTTTGTATGTCGGGGGCTGGTTGAAGGCATGCCTCAGCGGATCGGTGCGGTCTGCTGGGGTGCTCTACAGTACCACGCGCTATGCGGATCGCATAGCGCTATGCGATCCGCAGAACGGATGCTACTCTTGTTCCATGCCGCACAACCGGCGGTACACGCAGCGAACGGGAGGAGGGGGCGATGCCGGATGACGAGGGAAACCCTGAGGGCGTACTCCTCAGCGGTGAGGAGAACGCCGCTGTGCGGGTCAAACTGGAGCGCGAGAAACGCGGCTGGAGCACCACCACGCTGTCCGACCGCATGAACGACGTCGGCTTCGACATGAACCCGTCTGCGGTCTGGCGCATCGAGAACCGCAAGCGCCGGATCAACCTCGATGAGGCCATCGGCTTCGCCGAGATCTTCGGCGTCCCGCTCAGCAACTTCGTCGGGCCGCCCAGCCTGGCGACCATGGGCCGGGCCATGGAGCTGATCGACAACGTCGTTGCCGCCTACAGAGCCTCCAACCGTGCCAACCACGAGGCAAGGAAGGCCCGCGACCAGCTCGACGCCTATCTTGCCGACCACCCGGACATCCGTAAGGAGGCTGACGTGATGGTCTCCAACGCCATCGCCACCGAACTGATGAAGAGCAACGAAGAGTACGGGCCTGCCTCCGACGCATAGCGGCCCACTCCACCTGGCGCAGCGGGAACGCAAACCCTCGCTGTGGCCGTCCTGCCCATCCCATCCCTGAACGACACGAGGCCAGGCGCGGGGTTGCCGCCCCATCCGCCGGCCGGAACCGGAGTACTCACTTGCGCCCTTCGGCGATACCGCACGCCCCCGTTCAGCCCCCGCGACCGCAGGGGGAGGTGACCACTACCGACACCCTCCTCACCGTGGAGCAGGCAGCCGAGCGCCTCGGCACCGGCGTGCGCTTCATCCGGCGACTCATCCAGGAGCGCCGCATCCGCTATGTCAAGCTCGGCAAGCCCGTACGGATCCCTGAGAGCGCCATCGCCGCGTACATCGAGGAGCGCACCGTTCCGACTCTCGGCGACGCGCGTTCCCGCTTCGGGAAGGCCGCCTGATGGCCGCCCGCAAGCCGCAGCGGCGGCGTGAATTCGGCACCGTTCGTCAGCTTCCGTCGGGGCGGTGGCAGACGCGCTACTGGGCTCCGGACGGCAGCCGTCGCACCGCCCCGGAGACCTTCGAGACGCGTACCGAGGCCCAGACCTGGCTCACGCTCACCCAGGCCGACATCGAGCGCAAGCACTGGGTTGATCCCGACGCCGGCTCGATCAACTTCGAGACGTACGCCATGAAGTGGGTCGAGGAACGCGGGCTCTCCGCCACCACGGAGGAGCTGTACCGAAGGCTCCTGCGCCTGCACCTGCTGCCCGCATTCGCTTCGGTGAATCTGGATGACATCACGCCGCCGGGCGTGCGCACCTGGCGGGTCGAGCGGCTGGGGGCTACCGGTGCGACTACTGTCGCCAAGTCCTACCGCCTTCTCAAGGCCATCATGGAGACGGCGGCCGACGACGAGCTGATCCGCCGCAACCCCTGCCGGATCAGGGGCGCCGGCAGCGAGAAGGCCAAAGAACGCCCGACGGCCACCGTCGAACAGGTCGACGCGCTCGCCGACGCCATGGGGCCGAGGTGGCGGCTGATGGTCTACTTCGGTGCCTACGGGCCCATGCGCCCGGAGGAGCAGGCCGCCCTTCGACGGCCCGACGTCACCCTCGAATCCCTCGCGGTCAAGATCCGCGACGCCGCACCCGAGCTGACTACCGGGCGTCGCGTCGAAGGTGACACCAAGTCGGCCGCGGGAAGGCGAACCGTCTTCCTGCCCGCCTTCCTGTACATCGAGGTGAAGCGTCACCTCGACTGGTACGCCGAGAAGGAACCCGACGGGCTCCTGTTCATCGGGGAGAGGGGCGCCCCCTTCCGCCGGTCCACTTTCGGCCGCAAGTGGCGCAGGGCTCGGACCAAGGTCGGCCTGCCGGAGGGCTTCCGCTTCTACGACCTCCGCCACACCGGCCATACCCTGTCCACCCAGTCGGGCGCAACGCTCAAGGACACGATGGTCCGTGCCGGCCAGTCCTCGGAGAAGGCTGCGCTGATTTACCAGCACTCCGACGACGAACGTCAGCAGGAGGTCGCTGGCGGCATCGACTTGAGGGTTCGTGCAGTCAGGAGGGCAACTAGCCAAGCGTCGTCCGCTGCTTTGGAAGTCTGAAGTCGGATGGCCGGGGCGCCGTCGCTACACGCCCCGGCCATCCGGTGTTCTTCGGCTAGGGCCTTCCGGCTGTTGAAGGGTTTCGGCTCGGTGACCCTGAAGCCGATACGGGGCCTCATCAGGATGTTCGCGCAGCCGTGCGTGCCGCCACGCAGCATCGAAGGTCAGCGGGGCCCGGCTTCGCCGTATCGCCGTGCAAGCGTGCCAGCTGGTACGAGGGGACAGGAGCACGCGGACTATGGTCAGCCGGATCTCTTTCCCCCGGCTCACGCCGGTCGCTCCGAGTTCCGCTGGCCCGGTTCCATTGGGAGTTGTTCGGCGAGTTCCTTTTGTCCGTACTCCAGGAACAGCACGTGCAGGGTGCGTAGAAGGTCGCCTGCGTCCTTGTCGGTCAGTTTGCCTAGGAAGGTGTGCAGGAGCTGGGCGACGGCGACCCACTGCGCTTTTGGGTGCCACTGCTGGACATCCCGCACGATCTGATCGGCATCGACGCCTGGCGGCAGGTAGCCGTGGTGCGCAGTCTGCTCCAGCAACAGGTATAGGCGTGCCGTGGCCGGGGTACGCAGAATCTCGTCCTGCATGAACCGGACGCGTGCTGCGGTTTGGCGGCGTGCGAGTTCTTCCAGTGTCTCTTCACGCTTGAGTTGAGCGATGCGCTGGGCGGTGGCGTGAGTGTGATCGTCGACGTGGAGGGTGACCTGCGCTCTCAGGATCTCAATGCCTTCGGTGCACCATGGCAGGAGGCGTCTGAGGTCGTGGTTGATGTCCTGTTCCGTAGCTTCCCAGCGCAAAACGCTGCGCTGGGAAGCGAGACTCTCCGCGATATGCCGTACCGCCCGTCCGGCATCTTCGTAGGCAGTAGTGCTGCCCGGCCCGCCTTCCTGCCAGCGCCACTCGACTCGGATGGTGGCGTCGAATGTGAGGCCGGGTTCGTTGCTGTCGAGGAGGTCGCGGAATTCTCGCACCCAGTTGGCCTGTGCGGTGCCCGCGCTGCGCGAGGAGTCTTTGCGTATCAGCGGGCTCACGTGGTCTCCGTGGAACGGCCGACGACACGGGGGTGGTACTTGGCGACGGCCCGGCTCCGATCATGGGCGAGGAGGTCGGCCAGTTCGTGTCGCAGTCGTACGCGTGTGGCGTCGGCGTGCGGTGCCGGGTAGGGCTGCCAGGCGTACAACAGGTCGTTCAGGCGGTTGCGGAGCCTGCGGGCAAGGTCCGGGTCTGGTGCGTCCAGGGCCTCTCTGAGGACGCTGAACACGAGGGGGCTCAGGTTCGGACGCTGGTGGGCGGCGTCCATCCAAAGGCGGAGCGCTTCTGCGGGCACCGTGTCGTCGTCAGTGGGTGTCAACAACGTCTGCCAGCCGACGGCCAGGTCTTTCAGCGCGGGCTGGAACTCGTCCTCCTCGCTACCTTCCTGGAGTAGCACCGGCTCGGGGACGGCCTCACCCTCTCGGCCAGCCGTCAGAGTGGCCAAGGCCGCAAAGGAACGGCGGCCTGAGGCAAGACGGTTCGTATCAGAAGCGCACCAGTCGATGATTGAGTTGAACAGGGCTTTGCGAGCAGTCGGGTTAGACCAGATGGCGCGGACTGCGGCATGCAGCGACTTTTGTACCCCGGAGTCCTCCGAGCCTGCTGCGTATCCAAGGCGCAGCAGCGCCTTGGTGGTGTAGAGGCGACCAAACTCGCCAGCGCACACATCGACAGCCAACCTGGGCAGTGCTGCGTCCTCCCTGTTCTTGGACCAGCGCAGCAACAGCTCGTGGATGAACCGCCCCATGGTCGGATGAAGAGAGGCAGCCGAGATCAGCTCGGTGGCTGTTTTCCACAGGACCGGGTCCCCATGCCAGGCTGAGATGATTTTTTCAAGGGGATCCGGCTTCCTGTGACGGGTGGCCCAGCGCACAGCGAAGGTGCCGACCCTGTTCGCCAAGAGGAGCCGGTCGTCCGTCGTGAACGATTCCAGGAACTCGTTGGTCTTCTTCTTCTTGGTCGTCGGCGCCTCGGCCATCCACGCCAGGAAAGTCTTCCGTACCGCTGGTCGGTCGATCCAGAAGTAGCTCAGGACGGCGTCGTCCCATCCTGGTCGGCCGAAATCGAGCGTGTCGTCCGCCGGATCGAGGTCGGCATCGATCTCATCCACCAGCTCAACGACGCCTGGCGAGACCTGTCCTTTTAGCGACAGCGGTGTCTTGAAGTGGCCGCAGAGATCGGCGGCCTTCACGTACACATGCGCGACAGTCGCGCTCCGGAAGAGTGCGGCGACCAGAAGGAAGTTCCGCTGGAAGTCGGTCCTGCCCGGCTTCTTGTGCCACTTGAGCAATTCCTCGCGCCAGTCGGTGCGTGCCTCGACAACACTCAGCACCCTGGCATTGAAGCCGTCCGGGTCTGCTTCGACCTGTTCCTGGGTTGCGGACTCCTTGGCCCAGTGGATTTGCTTGGTCTGCTCGGACTTGAGGATGAGGCCGACGGTGTGGAGAACGTCGGAGGGTGGCTGCCCGAGTAACAGTTCCAGAATGCGTCCGTCGGTGAGCCAGCGCGTGGTGTCAAGTTCGGGAGCCTCGGCCGAGAGCCAGGTGCGGGCCACCTTCACGGGGTCTGGCTTGCCCAGTTGGGGGACGACCCCTTCCGGGGCGCCCCCTCGGATCCGCAGCCACTGCTCCGGTGTGGTCAGCACGATCAGCCGTGAGGAGCGGTTCTTCAACGTCTGCTGGATGTCGTGGAGCAGCGCCCCGAAGTCGCTGCTGACCGCCACGGTCTCGTCCTCGTCGGCCGGGAGATCCAGTAGATAGCCAGCGTTCTGCTCCCGAGGGAGAAGCCGCAGAGGAAACCGTGCGGTGCCTCCGAAGCTCAAGGGTCCTACTCTGGCCCCGGTACGAAGGTGCAGATCAGCCAGGAGGGCGTGGGCGGTGAACGTCCGACCCGCACCAGGCTCCCGGGGCAGGACCAACACCGCGCCCGGCCCCTCAAGTGCTTTATATGCCGTCCGGTAACCGACCGGCTCGGCGAACACCGCGCGGACGGTCTCCAGGTAGCGGCGGGGCAGCTCCGAGTGCTCCAGCAACTGTCCCAGGACCGCCGTGAGTTTCACCGCCGTCATCTCACCGAAGTTGAACAGGGCCTCCTGCCGCAGTTCGGCGACCGCAGCCCGCAGCATCCGCTGAGCCTCACGTACGCCGGGATCATCGTCATGGCTGGCTGGGCCTGTACCGCTAGCAAAGCCGTTCGCTCCAGACCCGACAGCACCGTCCCGACCATCATCGGAGCGGTGGTCCCCACGTCCGTCCCGCAACTGTGGGTCGGTTGGCGTGCCGCCGTCAGCATCGTCCTGCCTGGCCCGCTCAACCCGGGGACCTTCCTTACCGAAGCCGTCGTAGCCATTTCCGCTCCGAAAGGTTCCGCCGAGTGGATTTTCGGGCGCAGGAAATCCCATGCTTGCTCTCCCCGTTGCTGGTCTTGCGGTCTGTGATTTTTGCTTGTGCGGCGAGGCGTTAAGGACGCAACTCACATAAGTTCGTCAATCTCGACGCTGATCATTTCCCCGCCGGGATGGACAACCTCAGCGGTGTGGAGGATGTCGGCGTTCGCGCTGCTGGATACCCGTCGAGCCTTCAATGCACGCGAGACACCGCGGACGTCTCGGGCCCTGTTGACGATGCGCATGCCGCTTGCAGGCCGCTGCGCTTCGCCGGCGAAGGTGATGTGACGTCCGTACACGTCCTCAAGGAGGGCCCGAAGCCGACCCAGGGTGCGGCGCAGTCGTTCATCCTGCCCCTCGGCCAGGTGCCCGTTCTCGGCGTACAGCCCGAGCGCCTCCACCAACGTCTCCAGCCGTTCCGTTCGCTCGTCGGTCACCTCGGCCGGGTCGAAGTCCAGCGCGTGGCCAGGGTCCCCGACCACCACGTCTGGTACTTCCTCCACTTCCTCCGGCGGGAGCGGAGCGCTCGTATCCCTTCGCTGTGCACGGCGGTCGAGGACTACCTCGGCACGGTGGAGGAGGAACCCGATGGCCTGGGGGAGAGCCGAGGCGGCCAGTGCGGGAAACGCCAATGCATCACTCATTGCAACCCCCGTTTTTGCCTGTCGCGCGCGAATGGCGCAATGCGCGAGAATTCAACTGCATGATGCGGTGAGCGTGGGTAGTAAAGTTCGCTATTGATCAGGAAATGGCATCAAGGGAACGTTCAGTTCGTAATTCGGCATTTTCTGTGTCGCAACTTGCGGCTTCGGTCGTTGCGTGTGCGTCTACTGCTTTGCTCTTGGGTGGTTACTCCGGTGCGGGAGAGCTGGGCTGGGGATGCCGCCCGAGCGGACCCGTCCTTGTTGGTGTAGGGGGTGCTGCCGGGACGGGGTGGCGCCAGCCTTTGGCTGGCGACCGTTGCCTCGTGGAGGGGGTGGCGGTTGCCTGGCCCAGCGGACTGGCGCGGATGCCGCGAGGTGTGCCCTGGGCCTTTCCGTGGCGCATTCGCGCGACTTGGGGCACGTGGAGGGCACGCCGCCCCTAAAGAGGTCTAGACAACAAGAGAGGCCCTGGTCTCCGACCAGGGCCTTCATCATGGAGCGGGTGACGAGAATCGAACTCGCGCTCTGAGCTTGGGAAGCTCATGTTCTACCATTAAACTACACCCGCGAGGCACGCTGATGATCGGCTGTGCATCGTCCCACACTGTACCCCATCGCAGACCCCCGGCGTGTTCGCCGTGGGGTCTGCGTGGCGTTCCGGGGTGTGGATGCGGGTGCGGGTGCGGGGAGTTGAGGGCGTAGCGTGGGTGGGCGGAGTGCCGCCTGGAGTGGCGTCCCGTTCATCCCCTAATGTGGCGGTCTCGTCCATGGCTGGTTGGGGAAGGGACTTGATGGAGTCGATGGAGCGCACCGTCGTCCGCTGTGCCGAAGGGCACGTTTTTGCTGCCTCGTCGTTCCCGATGCAGCAGCTCGGGTCCGAGCGGATCGGCCCCGGGCGGCTCATCCGCTGCCCGCGCTGTGCGCGGTTGAGGCAGGCCGTTCCTGTGGCGTTCGAGGAGCGCTAGAGGGGTGAGGCAGGCGCGCGGGACGGTCCGGTTGGGGTCGGCTCGCGCGTTCTGCGTATCCTCGGTGCGTGCTTCTCTCAGATAAGGACCTCCGGGCCGAGATCGATGCCGGGCGGGTTCGCATTGACCCGTTCGACGCCTCGATGGTGCAGCCCTCGAGCATCGATGTGCGGCTGGACCGCTACTTCCGGGTGTTCGAGAACCACCGCTATCCGCATATCGATCCCGCCGTCGAGCAGGTGGACCTGACCCGTCAGGTCGAGCCCGAGGGCGACGAGGCGTTCATCCTCCACCCCGGAGAGTTCGTCCTGGCCTCGACGTACGAGGTCATCTCGCTCCCCGACGACCTCGCGTCGCGGCTGGAGGGCAAGAGCTCGCTCGGGCGGCTCGGGCTGGTGACGCATTCCACGGCAGGTTTCATCGACCCCGGGTTTTCGGGCCACGTGACCCTTGAGCTGTCGAATCTCGCGACCCTCCCGATAAAGCTCTGGCCGGGAATGAAGATCGGCCAGCTGTGCATGTTCCGGCTGACGTCGTCGTCCGAGTTCCCGTACGGATCCGAGCGGTACGGATCGCGTTATCAGGGCCAGCGAGGGCCTACCGCCTCGCGTTCTTACATGAATTTCCATCGGACTCAGGTGTGATACGGCATGGCTGGTGAAGCTCGGGAGAATCTGACGTACGAGGCCTTCGGGCACGCCGTACGTGAGCTGGCGCAGGCGGTGGCCGACGACGGTTACGAGCCGGATGTCGTGCTGAGCATCGCGCGGGGCGGGGTGTTCGTCGCCGGCGGTCTGGCGTACGCCCTGGACTGCAAGAACATTCATCTGGTGAACGTCGAGTTCTACACCGGGGTCGGGACCACGCTGGAGATGCCGGTCATGCTGGCACCCGTCCCGAACGCCATCGACTTCTCGCAGAAGAAGGTCCTCATCGCCGACGACGTCGCCGACACAGGGAAGACGCTGAAGCTGGTCCGTGACTTCTGCATCGACCATGTGGCCGAGGTGCGCAGCGCGGTGATCTACGAGAAGCCGCATTCGCTCGTGAAGTGCGAGTACGTGTGGAAGAAGACCGATCAGTGGATCAACTTCCCGTGGAGCGTGGAGAAGCCCGTCGTGCGCCGTGAGGGTCAGGTTCTCGACTCCTAGGCACGCGCGCGCCGGAGACGACAGGAGGGGCCCCGGTGCCGTGCACCGGGGCCCCTCCTGCGCGTCGGGTCAGATCGTGCCGAGCTTGATGATCGAGAGCAGCGCGATCAGCTGGATGGCCGAGGCGCCCAGGGCCTTCGGCCACGGCAGGTCGTGGGACTTGCTCACCATGGAGGTGAACAGCGCTCCGGCGGCCAGCCAGGTGATCCAGCCGAGGATCTGCACCAGGGAGTTCTCGCCGCCGAGGAACAGGGCGAAGATCAGCCGGGGTGCGTCCGTGATCGACATGATGAGCATCGACAGGCCCACGGTCGGCTGCCAGGAGCCCGTGCCGCCGAGCTGGCGGGCCAGGGTGTGGGTGACCGCGCCGAGGACCAGGCCACCGACGACGAAGCCGAGGCCCGTGAAGATCACGTACGGGGCGGCCGTCGAGACCTCCGCGTGGATCGCCTCGTCGCGTGCCTGGTCGAAGCCGAAGAGCGCGAGCAGGCCGTAGACGAACGTGACGACGATCGCGGGGCCCCAGACGGGGTAGTCGCGCATCTGCCAGAACGTCGGTCCCGGCCGCATCACGATGCCGCTCAGCAGCTGCTTCCAGTGGAGCCGCGGCCCGGAGGGCTGCGCCGGGGCGTTGCCGGCCTGGTAGGTGCTGCCGTCGCCGTACGGGTCCTCGTTGATGCTGAACGCCTGGGTGTGACCCGGGGCGTTGGCGTACGGGTCCTGCTGCGACGGCTGGTGGTGCGGTTCGCCGAAGTACTCCGGTTCGCCGTGCCCGCCTCTGTGTCCCTGCCCACCCCCGTGTCCGTTGCCGCCGTGCCCGCCGCTGTACGGGGCGCCCTGAGGGCCGCCGTACGGTGCGCCGTTGCCTCCTGCCGGGGGCCACGGCTGCCCGCCGTGCGGCGGCGGTGATGCCTGCGCGCCGTACGGCTGTTGCTGCTGCTGCGGGTGTTGTTGCGGTGTGCGGTTGTCCCGGCCGCGTCCGATCCTGAATCCAGCCACACATCGAACGTACCTGGTCCGCGCGGGTGCGGTGTGGGGGCCAGGGGAACACGGGCCCCATTGCGGCCTAGCTGTGACATCCCCTAGGGGTACCCCGGGGGGTCTGCCCCATCCCGGAGCGCCTCCGCGAGCGCCTCCCGAGCGCCTCATGGAGCACGCCCCCGGGGGCCTCCCGGAGCACGTCACGGAGGGGCGGGACAGACCGAAGCGGCCGGTCCTGCCCCCGAGGCAGGTCCGGCCGCTTCCGTGGGTGGAGACGACGGTTACTGGACGGGCTCCGGTTCCGGCTGGTCGGCCGTCTCCGCGTCGTCCGCCGGGTCGGCGGGTGTCTTCACCGACTCCAGGAGCAGCTGCGAGACGTCGACGACCTGTACCGACTCCTTCGCCTGACCGTCGTTCTTCTTGCCGTTGACCGAGTCGGTCAGCATGACGAGGCAGAACGGGCACGCGGTGGAGACGATGTCCGGGTTGAGCGAGAGGGCTTCGTCGACACGCTCGTTGTTGATGCGCTTGCCGATCCGCTCCTCCATCCACATCCGGGCACCACCGGCGCCGCAGCAGAAGCCGCGCTCCTTGTGGCGGTGCATCTCCTCGTTCCGCAGACCCGGGACCTTCGCGATGATCTCGCGCGGGGGCGTGTAGATCTTGTTGTGACGGCCCAGGTAGCAGGGGTCGTGGTACGTGATCAGACCCTCGACCGGCGTCACGGGGATCAGCTTGCCCTCGTCCACCAGGTGCTGGAGCAGCTGCGTGTGGTGGATGACCTCGTACTCGCCGCCGAGCTGCGGGTACTCGTTCGCGATGGTGTTGAAGCAGTGCGGGCAGGTCGCGACGATCTTCTTCGAGGCCTTCGACTTCTTGGTGGAGTCGTCCTCGTCGTCCTCGCCGAACGCCATGTTGAGCATCGCGACGTTCTCCTGGCCGAGCTGCTGGAACAGCGGCTCGTTGCCGAGGCGGCGGGCGGAGTCACCGGTGCACTTCTCGTCGCCGCCCATGATCGCGAACTTGACGCCCGCGATGTGGAGGAGCTCCGCGAAGGCCTTCGTCGTCTTCTTGGCGCGGTCCTCGAGGGCGCCCGCGCAGCCGACCCAGTACAGGTAGTCGATCTCGCTGAGGTCCTCGACGTCCTTGCCGACGATCGGGACCTCGAAGTCGACCTCCTTGGTCCACTCGACGCGCTGCTTCTTGGCGAGCCCCCAGGGGTTGCCCTTCTTCTCCAGGTTCTTGAGCATCGTGCCCGCCTCGGACGGGAACGCGGACTCGATCATCACCTGGTAGCGGCGCATGTCGACGATGTGGTCGATGTGCTCGATGTCGACCGGGCACTGCTCCACGCACGCACCGCAGGTGGTGCAGGACCACAGCACGTCGGGGTCGATGACGCCGTTCTCCTCGGCGGTGCCGATGAGGGGGCGCTCGGCCTCCGCGAGCGCGGCCGCGGGGACGTCCTTGAGCTGCTCCGCGGTGGCCTTCTCGTTGCCCTCCATGTCCTTGCCGCCGCCGGCCAGCAGGTACGGCGCCTTGGCGTGCGCGTGGTCGCGCAGGGACATGATCAGGAGCTTCGGGGAGAGCGGCTTGCCGGTGTTCCAGGCGGGGCACTGCGACTGGCAGCGGCCGCACTCGGTGCAGGTCGAGAAGTCGAGGATGCCCTTCCAGGAGAACTGCTCGACCTGGGAGACACCGAAGGTGTCGTCCTCGCCCGGGTCCTCCCAGTCGATCTCCTTGCCGCCCGAGGTCATCGGCAGCAGGGCGCCGAGCGAGACCGCGCCGTCGGCGTTCCGCTTGAACCAGATGTTCGGGAAGGCGAGGAAGCGGTGCCAGGCGACACCCATGTCGGTCTTCAGGGCGACCGTGATCATCCAGATGAAGGACGTCGCGATCTTCAGGCCGGCGAAGAAGTACGTGAGGTTCTGGAGCGTGGAGAGGTCCATGCCCCTGAACCAGGAGACCACCGGGTACGAGATGAAGAACGACGCCTCGTAGCTGTTCACGTGGTGCTGGGCGCCTTCGAGGGCGTGCAGCATGAAGATGCAGACGCCGACGATGAGGATGACGGCCTCGACGAAGTACGCCTGGCCGAAGTTGGATCCCGCGAAGCGGGACTTGCGGCCCGGCTTGTCCGGCCTGCTGAGCTGGCGGATCACGATCAGGACCGCGATGCCGAGCACCGTCATCGTCCCGATGAACTCGACGAAGACGTTGTACGGCGCCCACTCGCCGACGATCGGCAGCAGCCAGTCGGCCTGGAACAGCTGGCCGATGGCGTTGACGATCGTCAGCAGCAGCGAGAAGAAGCCCACCGCCACGAACCAGTGCGCGACACCGACGATGCCCCAGCGGTTCATCCGGGTGTGGCCGAGGAACTCCTTGGCCACGGTGACGGTGCGCTGCACGGGTTCATCGGTGCGGGTGCCTGCGGGCACGTTCTGGCCGAGCCGCATGAAGGTGTAGATCTGCAGGAGGGCGCGGGCGAAAAGTGCCACGCCGACCACGATCAGAACCAGCGACACGATGATCGCGGCGAGTTGCATTTGGGGGCTCCTCGGGCCTGCGAGGGTGGGATCGAGCGCGTACAAGTGATTACTAAGCAGTAACTTAATCAGTCTGTGCTGACACTATCCACTTATTCCGCCACGCTGTAGCCGGGCAGGCGGTGATCTGTGTCGCTCAGGTGAGCCTTCCCCCGGCTCCGTCGTCGGCGTACGGCCGCACGTAGGGGGATGCGTACGGATTGCGCCAGGATCGCCAGGTCGAGCCCTGTTCCATGATGCTCTGCGTAGTGCGCGTCCAGGAGGGCGGGTTCGTCCCAGGGCATTCCGGAGCGGGCGCGTACCTGGGCCAGACCGGTCAGGCCGGGGCGGAGGTTCTGCCGCCAGTGCCCCGCGGCGGGTCCGAGCAGGGCGGTTTCGTCCGGTGTGAGGGGCGTCGGGCCGACCAGGGACAGCTCCCCCCTCACGACGTGGGGCAGCCGGGACAGGGCGCCGAGCCCGAGCCGCCGGGTGCGCAGTGAGCGCAGTTCGAAGGGGTGGCCGCCCAGGCCGACCCGGGTCTCGCGCGTCAGAACATCTCCCCGGCCGCACGGTGGCCGCAGGGAGAGGGTGAGGGCGGCGAGGGTGAGTGCGGGGGACGCGAGGAGCAGCAGCACCGAGCCGAGCGCGATGTCCAGGCTCCTCTTGAGGGTGACGGCCGCCAGGGCGCCGGTGACGCGCTCCGCCGACGCGATCGCCGCGGCGGCACGGGGGGAGCGGCCGACGGCGCGCACCGCCCTGGTCATGGCGGACCTGGCGGACCTGGCGGACCTGGCGGGACGGCGAGTCCGCCGTGCCGCAGCCTGCTTCGCGTACCGCATGGCACCTGCCCGAAGTCGGTGACGTGTGTGACGGTATGACCGTCTCGCTGCATTTTGTGACAGAACGATCCCATGGTGCGAGGGTGGGACGTGGTGTGTGTGACGTGCCGCGCATCCGGGTGTCGCGGATCGCGTCCGCCCCGACGCGTCCAGATCAGTTCCGGTGGGCGGAAAACACCAGGTCAGTGGGCGTGTGAGCACATAAGTTGAGCGTAAGTGGCTCAGGTCCTTTGACTCCGGGGTGGGTGTCATGCATCCTTGAGTCAGATCCACTCAAGTAGTCAGTTGGAGGAATTGAAATGGCACGTGCGGTCGGCATCGACCTGGGCACGACTAACTCCGTCGTCAGCGTTCTCGAAGGCGGCGAGCCCACCGTCATCACCAACGCCGAAGGCGCCAGGACCACGCCGTCCGTCGTCGCCTTCGCCAAGAACGGCGAGGTGCTCGTCGGCGAGGTCGCCAAGCGCCAGGCGGTCACCAACGTCGACAGGACGATCCGTTCGGTCAAGCGCCACATGGGCACTGACTGGAAGATCGAGATCGACGGCAAGAACTTCAACCCGCAGCAGATGAGCGCCTTCATCCTGCAGAAGCTGAAGCGCGACGCCGAGTCCTACCTGGGCGAGAAGGTCGCCGACGCGGTGATCACCGTCCCGGCGTACTTCAACGACTCCGAGCGTCAGGCGACGAAGGAGGCCGGTGAGATCGCGGGCCTGAACGTCCTGCGCATCGTCAACGAGCCGACCGCCGCCGCCCTGGCGTACGGCCTCGACAAGGACGACCAGACGATCCTCGTCTTCGACCTCGGTGGCGGCACCTTCGACGTGTCCCTCCTGGAGATCGGCGACGGCGTCGTCGAGGTGAAGGCCACCAACGGTGACAACCACCTCGGTGGTGACGACTGGGACCAGCGGGTCGTCGACTACCTGGTGAAGCAGTTCGCCAACGGGCACGGCGTGGACCTCTCCAAGGACAAGATGGCTCTCCAGCGTCTCCGCGAGGCCGCGGAGAAGGCGAAGATCGAGCTCTCGTCCTCGACCGAGACCACCATCAACCTGCCCTACATCACGGCGTCCGCCGAGGGCCCGCTGCACCTGGACGAGAAGCTCACGCGCTCGCAGTTCCAGCAGCTGACCGCGGACCTCCTGGACCGCTGCAAGAGCCCCTTCCACAACGTCATCAAGGACGCGGGCATCCAGCTCTCCGAGATCGACCACGTCGTTCTCGTCGGTGGCTCGACCCGTATGCCGGCCGTCGCCGAGCTCGTCAAGGAGCTCACGGGCGGCCAGGACGCCAACAAGGGTGTGAACCCGGACGAGGTCGTCGCCATCGGCGCCTCGCTCCAGGCCGGCGTCCTCAAGGGTGAGGTCAAGGACGTCCTGCTCCTCGACGTGACCCCGCTGTCCCTCGGCATCGAGACCAAGGGAGGGATCATGACCAAGCTCATCGAGCGCAACACCACGATCCCGACCAAGCGTTCCGAGATCTTCACGACGGCCGAGGACAACCAGCCGTCCGTGCAGATCCAGGTCTACCAGGGCGAGCGCGAGATCGCGGCGTACAACAAGAAGCTCGGGATGTTCGAGCTCACCGGCCTGCCGCCGGCCCCGCGTGGCGTGCCGCAGATCGAGGTCGCCTTCGACATCGACGCCAACGGCATCATGCACGTCGCCGCCAAGGACCTCGGCACCGGCAAGGAGCAGAAGATGACCGTCACCGGTGGCTCCTCGCTGCCGAAGGACGAGGTCAACCGGATGCGCGAAGAGGCCGAGCAGTACGCCGACGAGGACCACCGCCGTCGTGAGGCCGCCGAGTCGCGCAACCAGGGCGAGCAGCTCGTCTACCAGACGGAGAAGTTCCTCAAGGACAACGAGGACAAGGTCCCCGGTGACGTGAAGACGGAGGTGGAGACCGCGCTCACCGAGCTGAAGGAGAAGCTCAAGGGCGAGGACACCGCCGAGATCCGTACCGCCACCGAGAAGGTCGCGGCCGTCTCCCAGAAGCTGGGCCAGGCGATGTACGCCAACGCCCAGTCCGAGGGCGCCGAGCCGGGTGCCGAGGCGCCGGGCGACGGTCAGGCCAAGGACGACGACGTCGTCGACGCCGAGATCGTGGACGACGAGAAGGACCAGAAGGGCGGTGCGGCGTGACCGAGGAGACTCCGGGCTTCGACGAGAAGCCTGACGTCCCCTCCGGCGCCAACTCCGACGACGTCGAGTCGAAGGCCGCCACCCCCTCCGAGGAGGAGGCGGCGGCCCCGGCCGGGGACGTACAGCAGACAGCGGCCCTGACGGCCCAGCTGGACCAGGTCCGTACCGCGCTCAGTGAGCGGACGGCCGACCTCCAGCGGCTCCAGGCCGAGTACCAGAACTACCGTCGCCGCGTCGAGCGCGACCGGGTGACGGTCAAGGAGGTCGCGGCGGCGGGTCTGCTGACCGAGCTCCTGCCCGTCCTCGACGACGTCGGGCGGGCCCGGGAGCACGGCGAGCTCGTGGGCGGCTTCAAGTCGGTGGCCGAATCCCTGGAGACGGTCGTCGCGAAGCTGGGCCTCCAGCAGTTCGGCAAGGAGGGCGAGCCCTTCGACCCGACGATCCACGAGGCCCTGATGCACTCGTACGCGCCGGACGTCACCGAGACGACCTGCGTGGCGATCCTGCAGCCTGGGTACCGCATCGGGGAGCGCACCATCCGCCCCGCGCGGGTGGCCGTGGCCGAGCCGCAGCCGGGCGCCACGCCCGCGGCGGCGAAGGAAGAGAAGGCAGACGACGAGGAGAGCGGTGGCACCGAAGAGGTCTGACATTCCGTCCGACCACTGCGGTGAACACCGACGGGGCGTGCGGCCGGCCACGGGGCCGGCCGCACGGCCGATCGTCCGGAAGGAGGGACGTCGATGAGCACGAAGGACTTCGTCGAGAAGGACTACTACAAGGTTCTCGGCGTCCCCAAGGACGCCACCGACGCCGAGGTCAAGAAGGCGTACCGGAAGCTCGCCCGCGAGTACCACCCGGACGCCAACAAGGGTGACGCCAAGGCCGAGGAGCGCTTCAAGGAGATCTCCGAGGCGAACGACGTCCTCGGCGACCCGAAGAAGCGCAAGGAGTACGACGAGGCGCGCGCCCTCTTCGGCAACGGAGGCTTCCGGGCGGGTCCCGGCGGCGCGGGCGGCAACTTCAACTTCGACCTGGGCGACCTCTTCGGGGGTGCCCCGGGCGGCGGCCAGACCGCCGGCGCCGGAGGGTTCGGCGGTGGCGGCATCGGCGACGTCTTCGGCGGGCTGTTCAACCGGGGCGGCGGCGGCACACGTGTCCAGCCGCGCCGCGGCCAGGACATCGAGTCCGAGGTGACGCTCAGCTTCACCGAGGCGGTCGACGGGGCCACGGTCCCGCTGCGGATGTCCAGCCAGGCCCCGTGCAAGGCGTGTTCGGGCACCGGCGACAAGAACGGCACCCCGAGGGTCTGCCCGACCTGTGTCGGCACCGGACAGGTGTCGCGCGGCACCGGCGGCGGGTTCTCGCTGACCGATCCCTGCGTGGACTGCAAGGGCCGGGGCCTCATCGCCCAGGACCCCTGCGAGGTCTGCAAGGGCAGCGGCCGCGCGAAGTCGGCCCGCACGATGCAGGTCAGGATCCCCGCGGGGGTGCTGGACGGCCAGCGGATCCGGCTGCGCGGCAAGGGCAGCCCGGGCGAGCGCGGCGGCCCGGCCGGCGACCTGTACGTCGTCGTCCACGTCGACGCCCACCCGGTCTTCGGACGCAAGGGCGACAACCTCACCGTCACGGTGCCCGTCACCTTCCCGGAGGCGGCGCTCGGCGGCGAGGTGAAGGTCCCGACGCTCGGAGGGCCTCCGGTCACCCTGAAACTCCCGGCCGGCACGCCCAACGGACGTACCATGCGGGCCCGGGGCAAGGGCGCCGTGCGCAAGGACGGCACCCGGGGCGACCTCCTGGTCACCGTGGAGGTGTCCGTCCCCACGGACCTCGGCGCGGACGCCCAGGACGCGCTGGAGGCCTACCGGAAGGCGACCGCGGGGGAGGACCCGCGGGCGGAGCTGTTCCAGGCTGCGAAGGGAGCTTGAGATGGACGGCCGTCGACGCAATCCGTACCAGCTGACCGACGAATCGCCGGTCTACGTGATCTCGATCGCGGCCCAGCTCTCGGGCCTGCACCCGCAGACACTGCGCCAGTACGACCGTCTCGGCCTGGTCTCGCCGGACCGTACGGCCGGGCGTGGCCGGCGCTACTCGGCCCGTGACATCGAGCTGCTGCGCACCGTGCAGCAGCTGTCGCAGGACGAGGGCATCAACCTCGCCGGCATCAAGCGCATCATCGAGCTGGAGAACCAGGTCGCCGCGCTCCAGCAGCGCGTCGCCGAGCTCTCGGCGGCGGTGGACGGCGCGGCCGTGGCCATGCAGCAGCGTGAGGCCCAGGTGCACGCCTCCTACCGGCGCGACCTGGTGCCGTACCAGGACGTGCAGCAGACCGGCGCCCTGGTGGTCTGGCGGCCGAAGAGGCCGAAGGACTGAGCAGGCCGGACAGGGCCCGCCCGGAGTCTCAGGACTCGGTGGCGGGCCCTTCGCGTGTGCCGGGGGCCTCCACGATGCCGGCGTGCACGATGAGGACCCCGAGATGGGTGCGGCTCGTGGCCCCGAGAGCCTGCATGAGCCGGGCGATGTGGGAGCGGCAGGTGCGGACGCTGATGCCCAGCTTGCGCGCCACGACGTCGTCGACGTGTCCCTCGGCGAGCAGGCGGGCGACGCTCTGCTGGACGGCTGTGACCTGGACGCCCGGGGCGGAGGACGGCAGTTGCTGGGCGAAGGGCGTGGCCCCGGCCCAGAGGACCTCGTAGACCTGGATCAGGTAGTCGACGAGCGAGGGGTGCCGGATGCGGAGGGCGGTCCGGCGGTCGGGCGCCGCGGGGATGAAGGCGACGCTGCGGTCGAAGATGATCAGCCGTTCCACGGTCAGCTCCGTGGTCCGCACCCGCAGGTCCTCGGGGGAGATCTGGGCGAGGTAGTCCCGGACGGTGGTGCTGTAGCGCGCCGGGTGCTGGTAGATGTGCCGGAGCCGGGCTCCGCGCCCGATGGCCGTCCTGGCGTTGTCGATTCCCCCCTGGATCCCCTTCCGGGGCCGGTCGCTGCCGGGCTGGGCCGTGAGGACCTGTTCGCTGACGGCGGCGCTGGCCTCCCGCAGGGCCGCCTCGATCGCCGGGTTCCCTTCCAGGAGCGTGATCGCCAGGTCGGGATCGGCGCTCGCGACCGATGCCAGGGGGGTCAGCGAGCGACTGAGCGCGGCGGCCAGCTGGACGCGTTCGTCCAGTTCGCGGGTGATCGGCTGGAGCAGGTGGGCCAGGGCGGCGGACGGTGGCACGGGGCGCATCCACGCGGCGTCGCCCGGCTGGGACCGGACGAGTCCCATGTCGATCAGGCAGGGAGCGTCCGTGAGCCCGGCGCGGAGGATGCGCCCCGCGGCCAACGCCTCCTCGTACAGGCGCAGGCCGGTGGCACAGAGCTCCGCCGGTCCGTGCGAATGGGCCGGGTTTGCCTCGTCGGTCGTGATGTGACCACCCCTCACTTCCTGCACTGCAACAACATGACCGTGGTGCACGCGCGGCTCAGGGGGGAGTGTGGAGCTGCCGGGAGTGCAGGGGACTCTCCCGGCACATCCGTGCGCCACCGTGCTCTCCCCCGGTGCGCGGTCGCGCCCTCGGTCCGGGGTGGGGATGTTCCGGGTGGGCGCACGGTCAGGATTCCTGGTCCAGAATTCCTGACCGCGCGATCAGGTACCCGAGCTGGGCGCGGCTCGTGCTGCCCAGGGTGGCGGACAGCTTCGCCACGTGGGCCCTGCAGGTGCGTACGTTCATGCCGAGCCGGCGGGCTATGGAATCGTCCACATGCCCTTCGACGAGGAGCTGCGCTATGGAACGCTGGACACCGCTGATCCCCTTGGTCGGCGGGTCGTAGCGGGCTTCCCCGAGCAGCGGGGACGCTCGGCTCCACAGCTGTTCGAAAACCTTCACCAGGTAGTTGACGAGGCCGGGGTGGCGGAGTTCCAGGGCGACCTGGTCGTCGTTCTGGGCGGGTATGAAGGCGACCGTCCGGTCGAAGACGAGGAGACGCTCGATGAGTTCCTCCAGCGTGCGTATCTCCACCTTGTCCTGGGCGAGGCGGGCGGCGTAGGCCAGCGTGCCCTGACTGTGGCGGACGGTGTGCTGGTAGAGCGTGCGCATGCTGACGCCCCGGTTGACCACCGAGAGGGCCCGCTCCAGGCCCTCGCTGAGCCGGTCCTCGCCCCGGTCCCCGCCGGGCTGGACGGTGAGCACCTCCGTGTGGCACTCGGCCGTGGCGAGGTCCAGCGCCGCGTTGATCCTGTTGCCGCCCTCGAGCACCGTGATGGCGTGGGTCGTCGGGGGGTCCTGGGCGCTGATGTCCATGAACATCTCGAAGGACTCCGCCAGTTCGACGGAGCGCCGCCGGCGCTCCTTGATCTCGCGTTCCAAGGGGTGCAGGCGCTGGGCGAGGGCGGCGGACGGCGGAACGGGCCGGAGCCATGTCGTATCGTCCGGGTCCGGGTGCAGGAGTGCGAAGTCCATCAGGCAGGGTGCGGGACTCACCTCCGAGCGGGAGATCCGCCCCGAGCGCAACGCGCTGGCGTAAAGACGCTTTCCCTCTTCGCATAGTTCGGTGACCCCGTGAGGATGTGTCTGTGTTGTGTCACTTGTGGTCATATCTCCACCCCCCAGGTTCCTGAACATGCAGGAACATGATGCATCGTCCCAGTGGCGTTGGGGGGCTCGGGTGAGACATCGTCGTGGAGGCGGGGGAGAAGAATCCACAAGTGAGGACGAAGCCGACTATGTATAAGCGAATGCTTCGCTCGGTGCTTGCCGCCGCTTTCGTCGCGGCCCTGGGCCTCGGCGTGGCGGGCGGGGCGGCCGGAACCGGCGAGATCAGTTGGTCCGAGCAGGCGGCGACGCCTGGCGAGATCAGCTGGTCCGTCCAGGCGGCGTCGGCGCCTGGCGAGATCAGCTGGGGGACGCCCGCGGCTGCTCCCGGTGAGATCAGCTGGTCCGTACAGGCCGCGCCTGCTCCCGGTGAGATCAGCTGGGGCATGCCCGCCGCCGCTCCCGGTGAGATCAGCTGGAGTGCGCCGGCCGGCGCAGCGGCCGCATGACCACCCCACCGGACGACCGCACCTTCCGGCGGGAGATGGCCACGGCGTATCGCTCAGGGTGGCATTTCATCGATCTGCTCACGGCACTTACCCGCCAGGGCGATTCGTTGATGGTCACCCTGTTCGGAGAGCCGATCGTCGTCGTGATGGAAACGGATGACGACATCCGCGCCTATCGCTGTCTTCGCCGGCCCCGCGGCGCGCCGCAACCGGTTCGTTGTGCCGTGAGATACGGCATGATCTTCGTGAATCTCGATCAGCGCGACCACGAGCTGTTCGAACAAGAAGCCATTTCCGCCACCCCCCGCAGTGCCTGAACGATTCCCCCGTCGTTCCAAATCGTTCCGGCACTTCCCCCACACAGCGGCGCCATCGTGACCTGAACACGATGGCGCCGTTGTGCTGCCCGGAATTCCTCCGAATTCCTCAGGCGTTTCCGAGAGCCCTGTCGACGGCGATCTCGATGACGATCCGCTCGGGATTGTGCCGCGGGGTGCGCTCGTAGCGCTCCGCGTAGCGGCGTACCGCGTCCTCGATCTCCCCGGGCTCCGTGCGCACGACCGCCCGGCCCTCCAGAGTGGCCCAGCGGCGCCCCTGCATCTGGCAGACCGCGACCCGCGCGCCCTCGGGGCCCGCCGCCAGGACGTGGGCCGCCTTCCTCGTGTTCCCGCCGGTGATGACGCGGGCGAGCCGTGTCTCCGGGTCGTACGTCACCCCCACGGGCACGACATGGGGTGTGCCGTCCGGGCGGAGCGTGGTCAAGGTGCACACGTGGCGTTCCCGCCAGAAGTCGAGGTACTCGGCGCCGAGGTTGCGTACGTCAGGCATGGGGTCAGCCTAGAGAAGGAGGGAACCGGCGGCCCCGGGAGTACTCCTATCAGCCTTGAGTGGAATAGACTCAACTTTGTACCCGTTGTGCGAGTCATGGTTCCGTGAAGTACCAGCACGAGGAGGAGACAGAGCCCGTGGACGCCGAGCTGACCAACAAGAGCCGGGACGCCCTCAACGCGGCCACCAGCAGGGCCGTCAAGGACGGTCATCCCGATCTGACCCCCGGGCATCTGCTGCTTGCGCTGCTCGCGGGCGAGGACAACGCGAACATCACCGACCTGCTGGCCGCCGTCGACGCCGACCAGGTGGCCGTGCGCGAGGAGACGGAACGGCTCCTCGGCTCGCTGCCCAGCGTCACCGGATCGACCGTCGCCCCGCCGCAGCCGAGCCGCGAGCTGCTCGCCGTCATCGCCGACGCCGACCAGCGGGCCAAGGAGCTCGGCGACGACTACCTCTCCACCGAGCACCTGCTGATCGCCCTCGCGGCGAAGGGCGGCCGCGCCGGTGAGATCCTCGACGGGCAGGGAGCACGTGCGAAGAAGCTGCTGGACGCATTCGAGAAGAGCAGGGGAGGACGCCGGGTGACCACTCCCGACCCCGAGGGCCAGTACAAGGCGCTGGAGAAGTTCGGCACCGACTTCACGGCCGCCGCGCGCGAGGGCAAGCTGGACCCGGTCATCGGCCGCGACCAGGAGATCCGCCGCGTCGTGCAGGTGCTGTCGCGCCGCACGAAGAACAACCCCGTGCTCATCGGTGAGCCCGGCGTCGGCAAGACGGCCGTCGTCGAGGGGCTCGCCCAGCGCATCGTCAAGGGCGACGTCCCGGAGTCCCTGCGCAACAAGCGGCTCGTCTCCCTGGACCTCGGCGCGATGGTCGCGGGCGCCAAGTACCGCGGCGAGTTCGAGGAACGCCTCAAGACCGTCCTCTCCGAGATCAAGGAGAGCGACGGCCAGGTCATCACCTTCATCGACGAGCTGCACACCGTCGTCGGCGCGGGCGCGGGCGGCGACTCCGCGATGGACGCGGGCAACATGCTCAAGCCGATGCTCGCCCGCGGTGAGCTCCGCATGGTCGGTGCCACCACGCTGGACGAGTACCGCGAGCGGATCGAGAAGGACCCCGCCCTGGAGCGCCGCTTCCAGCAGGTCCTGGTCGCCGAGCCGTCCGTCGAGGACACCATCGCCATCCTGCGGGGCCTCAAGGGCCGCTACGAGGCCCACCACAAGGTCCAGATCGCGGACTCCTCGCTGGTGGCCGCCGCGACCCTGTCCGACCGCTACATCACCTCCCGCTTCCTCCCCGACAAGGCCATCGACCTCGTCGACGAGGCGGCCTCGCGGCTCCGCATGGAGATCGACTCCTCGCCGCTGGAGATCGACGAGCTCCAGCGGTCCGTCGACCGCCTGCACATGGAGGAGCTGGCCCTCAAGAACGAGAGCGACGAGGGCTCCAAGCAGCGCCTGGACAAGATCCGCCGGGACCTCGCCGACAAGGAGGAGGAGCTGCGCGGTCTCACCGCCCGCTGGGAGAAGGAGAAGGAGGGCCTGAACCGCGTCGGTGAGCTCAAGGAGCGCCTCGACGAGCTGCGCGGCCAGGCCGAGCGCGCCCAGCGCGACGGCGACTTCGACACCGCGTCCAAGCTGCTGTACGGGGAGATCCCCGGCCTGGAGCGCGAGCTGGCCGAGGCGGACGAGGCGGAGCAGGAGGCCGCCCAGGACACCATGGTCAAGGAGGAGGTGGGCCCGGACGACATCGCCGACGTCGTCGGTGCCTGGACCGGCATCCCGGCCGGACGGCTCCTGGAGGGCGAGACCCAGAAGCTGCTGCGGATGGAGTCCGAACTGGGCAGGCGGCTGATCGGCCAGGCCGAGGCCGTCCGGGCCGTGTCGGACGCCGTGCGCCGTACCCGGGCCGGCATCGCCGACCCCGACCGGCCCACCGGCTCGTTCCTCTTCCTCGGTCCGACCGGGGTCGGCAAGACGGAGCTGGCGAAGGCCCTCGCGGACTTCCTGTTCGACGACGAGCGGGCCATGATCCGCATCGACATGAGCGAGTACAGCGAGAAGCACAGCGTCGCCCGGCTCGTCGGTGCCCCGCCCGGCTACGTCGGCTACGAGGAGGGCGGCCAGCTCACCGAGGCGGTCCGCCGGCGTCCGTACAGCGTCGTGCTGCTGGACGAGGTCGAGAAGGCCCACCCCGAGGTCTTCGACATCCTGCTCCAGGTGCTCGACGACGGCAGGCTCACCGACGGGCAGGGCAGGACGGTGGACTTCCGCAACACCATCCTGATCCTCACGTCGAACCTGGGCAGCCAGTACCTGGTCGATCCGCTCACCGAGCCCGAGGTGAAGAAGGAGCGGGTCCTGGAGGTCGTGCGGGCCTCGTTCAAGCCGGAGTTCCTCAACCGGCTCGACGACCTGGTCGTCTTCTCGGCGCTGTCCGGCGACGAGCTCGCCCACATCGCGGGGCTCCAGGTGGGCCGGCTGGCCGACCGGCTGGCCGACCGCAGGATCCGGCTCGACGTCACGCCGGAGGCCCTGGCCTGGCTCGCCGAGGAGGGCAACGACCCGGCCTACGGCGCCCGGCCGCTGCGCCGGCTCATCCAGACGGCGATCGGCGACCGGCTCGCGAAGGAGATCCTCGCGGGTGAGGTCAGGGACGGCGACACGGTCCGGGTGGACCGGGCCGGTGACGGGCTGATCGTGGGGACCGCGGCGGCGGCCAAGACCCTGTAGACCGCTCCCCCGATGTCCCCGGCCGAGGCTTCGTGCCCCGGCCGGGGACATCGGTGTGAGCGACCCGCGCATTGATGTGTGCATCCGGCACGCATCCTCGGCGGAACCTCCCGCGAACCGCCCGCCAAATTGAGCCGAAAATTTCCATTCCGTGGCCGAATGGCGGGCGCGGCACCGCCCGGACCGTCGTTTTTTGTATCGGGCCGATACATATCCGCACCCTCGACCGAAGTCGTATCGATGTTTGTGCCCGTGATCGCGTACGGCGCAATATCGGCCACTACGGGCGCTTTTCTTTTCCCCGAAGGGCGGCAGTGAGTAATTAGGAAACCGGTAGGGTACGCGCATGACGGAGCGGATACCCGGCGAGGCGAGTGCGGAGCCGAAGGATTGCAGAAGTGAAAGCCTCATTCGCCAGAGAGAATTTCGTACCCTGTGGGCGGCTTACGCGCAGTCGGTCCTGGGCGACCAGCTGGCGCGGGTGGCACTGTCCCTGCTGGTGTTCGAACGCACCGAGTCGGCCGGCTGGACCGCGGCGACCTACGCCCTGACCACCCTGCCCGCCCTCCTCTCCGGCGTGCTCCTGACCGGGCTCGCGGACCGGTTCCCCCGTCGTACGGTCATGATCGGCTGCGACCTGGTGCGCGCCGTCCTCGTCGGGCTGATGGCTCTGCCCGGCACGCCGCTGCCCCTGCTGGCCGGACTGCTCGTGCTGGCGCAGCTCTGTGAGGCCCCGTTCGGTGCCTCACAGGGCGCCCTGATGCCGTCCGTGCTCGGCGACCGCCTGTACGAGCACGGGCAGCGGGCCATCGTGATCACGCACCAGGCCGGCCAGCTGGTCGGCTTCGCCGCCGGCGGTGTGCTGGTCGTGTGGCTGGGCAGCCACCTCTCGCTGGGACTGAACGCGGCGACGTTCCTGATCTCCGCCGTCCTGATCCGGCTGGGTGTGAAGGCCCGGCCCGTGGAGGAGGGCGCCGACGCGATGCCGAAGCGGATGCACGTCCAGGTGAGGAGCGCGGCCGCGCTGATCTGGTCGGACCCCCGGCTGCGGTCGCTCGTCGCGCTCGGCTGGCTGGCCGGCTTCATCGTGCTCCCGGAGGGCCTCGCCGCGCCCTTCGCGGAGGAGGCCGGCGGGAGCGCCGCGTCGGTGGGACTCCTGCTCGCCGCGCACCCCGCGGGCATGGTCCTGGGCGCCGCCCTCCTGGGGAGGCCGGGTGTCGGGGTGGAGCGCCGCCGCAGGCTGCTCGGCCCGCTGGCCGTGGGCGCGAATCTCCCGCTGCTCGTCTACTGGGCGGGCCCGGGTGTGGCGGTGGCCCTCCTGGTACTGCTCGTGTCGGGGATCTGTTCGGCCTACCAGATCACCGCGGGGGCGACCTTCGTCATGCTCACCCCGGCCGGCCAGCGAGGGCAGGCGCTCGGGCTGGCCAGGTCGGGACTGACCGCGATGCAGGGGATCGGCGTCGCCGCGGGAGGCCTGGTGACGGAACTGTCCGGGTCGTCGGCCCGGACCATCGGCGGGGCGGGACTCGTCGGGACGCTCTGCGCGGTCGTGGTCGCGGTTTCCTGGGCGCGCGCCCGTCGGACGGGCGCCGGGACGATTCCCCTGAGCGCGTAGGACTACGGGCCGCGATCGCGGCTAGGGTCGAAGCCAGGAAACCACGTGCGATCCACAGGAGTACCCAGCGATGTCTATCGACCCGTCCTCGATCCCCAACTTCGGGGGCCAGCCCGAACCGCAGGCGTCAGGACCCGAGGGCCCCGTGGTCCCGGACCAGGACCTCGTCAAGCAGCTTCTCGAGCAGATGGAGCTGAAGTTCGTCGTCGACGACGAGGGCGACCTCGCCGCGCCGTGGGAAGACTTCCGGACGTACTTCATGTTCCGCGGCGAGGAGGAGCAGCAGGTCTTCTCGGTCCGGACCTTCTACGACCGTCCCCACGCCCTGGACCAGCGCGCCGTTCTGCTCGACGCGATCGACGACTGGAACCGCCGCACCCTGTGGCCCAAGGTCTACACGCACGCCCATGAGGGCGAGGAGGGCGCCGCGTCCTCCGTGCGCCTGGTCGGTGAGGCCCAGATGCTCATCGGTACCGGCGTCAGCCTGGAGCACTTCGTCTCCTCGACGGTCAGCTGGGTGCGGGCCTCGATCGAGTTCGACAAGTGGCTCGTGGAGCGCCTGGGCCTGGCGCCCGAGGAGAAGGCGGACGAGGGCGACACCGGCACGGAGCAGGCCCCGGAGGCCTGATCCGGCGGATGCGGCACCGGGAGGCCCGGTCCGGAGCAAGGCCGTCGCGGCCGGTGCCCCGGACCGGGCCTCCCGCATGCGCGGTCAGGACACGCGGAGGCTCTTCAGCCGGGTGACCGCCTCGGTGAGCACGTCCGTGCGCTTGCAGAACGCGAAGCGGACGAAGGGCGCGCCCTGCTCCCGGTGGTCGTAGAAGACCGCGTTCGGGACGGCGACGACCCCGCAGCGCTCCGGGAGTGCCCGGCAGAAGGCGAAGCCGTCGCCGCCCTCGCCCAGCGGGCGGATGTCGGTGGTGACGAAATACGTCCCGGCGGGCTTGTAGACGTCGAAACCGGCCTCGGCGAGGCCCGCGCTCAGCAGGTCGCGTTTGGCGCGCAGGTCCGAGCGCAGCTCGTCGAAGTAGCTGTCGGGCAGGCGCAGGGCGTCGGCGACGGCGTACTGGAAGGGGCCGCCGGAGACGTACGTCAGGAACTGCTTGGCGGAGCGGACCGCGGTGACCAGCTCCGGGCTCGCCGTGATCCAGCCGATCTTCCAGCCCGTCAGCGAGAACGTCTTGCCGGCGCTGCTGATGGTGACCGTGCGCTCCCGCATGCCGGGGAAGGACGCGAGGGGGATGTGCTCGCCCTCGAAGACGAGGTGCTCGTAGACCTCGTCGGTCACGACCAGGAGGTCGCGTTCGCACGCGAGCGCGGCGACGGCCGCCAGCTCGTCCCGGGTGAGCACGGTGCCGGTCGGGTTGTGCGGGGTGTTGAGCAGGATCAGCCGGGTGCGGGGCGTCACGGCGGCGCGCAGCTCGTCGAGGTCGAGCCGGTAGGCGCCCTCGTGGGGCCGGAGGGTGACGGGGACGCGGGTGCCGCCCGCCAGGGCGATGCAGGCGGCGTACGAGTCGTAGTACGGCTCCAGGGCGACGACCTCGTCGCCGGGCTCCAGGAGGGCCAGCAGGGAGGCGGCGACCGCCTCCGTGGCGCCGGTGGTGACCAGGACCTCGGCGTCGGGGTCGTACTCCAGTCCGTAGTGCCGCCGCTGGTGGTCCGCGACCGCGGAGCGCAGCTCGGGGACGCCGGGGCCCGGTGGGTACTGGTTGCCGTGGCCGGCGCGCAGGGCCCGGACGGCGGCCTCGCGGATCTCCTCGGGGCCGTCGGTGTCGGGGAACCCCTGGCCGAGATTGATCGATCCGGTCCGCACGGCGAGCGCCGACATCTCCGCGAAGATCGTCGTGCCGAACTCGCTGAGGCGGCGGTTGAGCAACGGTCGTCCCTGTGTCATGGACGCCATCCTGCGCCGAAGCTCTGGAGTTGCTCAAGTCTGCTTTGGCCCGGGCGGGGCGTGGGAATCCACCGGTCAGTCGAGAAGCGGGGATCTCGCTTCGGGGGACAGAAGGATGTGAGGTCGATGGAGTTGTTCGTCTTCATCGTGTTCCTGGTGATCGTGGTGGTGGGGATCGTCTCCCTCGCCTCGGGGTCGGGTGGCCGGAAGAAGCCGATGGCGGGTCGCTCCAGGCGCCAGGGGCGCCGTGGCTCGGACAGTGGCGGGGGAGGTGCCTCCGACGGGGGCAGTTGGTGGTCCGGGAGCGGCGACAGCGGCCACTCCTGCGGGGGAGGGCACTCCGGCGGGCACTCCTGCGGGGGCGGCGGCGGCTGCGGCGGGGGCGGCGGCGACTGAGACGGGTCCGCCGGCCCGTACGGGGGCGGGACGGGCGGGGCCGAGATGTCCGGCGGGAGCGAACTCCCTCCGGGCATCTTTTCGTTGGGGTCGTCGGGAACAGGTGAACCGTACTGCCCCCTGAGGGATGGAAACCACGGCAAGTTGGGTAAAAACGCTGTGAGCGCGACCTACTTCGTGATTGCATCGATGTAGACAACATTCAGCCCCCGGGCCCCAGTTGGGCAGGATCGGGCTCCCCTCCCCCACGGTGCGCCGCACGGGGGTACCTCCTGTTCATGTGTCCCTGTGCGTTTTGCGGAGCCGATCCATGCTCACGACCCTCCAGACCGCCTACTCCGATACCCGAGCCGCCGACCTCGCATGGACGCTCGGGCGGGAGCCGCTACCCGCCCTCGCCGTACTCGACCTCGAACTTGCAGGCGCGAAGGTGCAGTTGAGGCTTCTCGGTGCCTCCCATCAGGTCCTGTTGGAGGAGGGGCGCCGGACGTGCTCCGAGACCGTCGCCTGTCTGCCGGGCAGCAGCACACCGCTGCCGCTGGGGGTCGCCGAGTGCCTGGGTGACTGGGACTACGAATTCGCTGCGCGCGTCGAGACGCTCTCCGAGGGATCGTTCGCGGGGCGCGCGCAGGAGTTGCTCGCGCTGGTGGCCGACCATCCGCACGGCCTGGCGGGGACGTTCCCCGGCAGTCCCCACGCCTTCACGGCGATGCTCGCGCAGCGCACGGAGGGGCAGGTGCGCTGGCGGACCTGGCACGCGTATCCGCAGGAGGGGCAGTTGGTCGTGACCCGGACCAAGGTGGGCGTGCGGGTGCCCGTGGCGGCCGTGTGAGGGGTGCGCGCCCGTCGCCGCCGGGCGGTGCGCGTCCGGTGGGGCGCGCTTCCCGCGTGCCCCACTTACACCCGTGTGGGTGACAAGCCGCGACCTTCCCGTCACGTAGCGTTCGTTTCATGATCGACCAGCAGATGCCGCTGCGAGGGGGCGCGACGCGGCTTCCCGTCCGGCCGGGGACCGGCCGCTTCCTCGTGCTGGCCGCTGTGTTCATCTGTGCCGCGTGCGGTCTGGTGTACGAGCTGGAGCTGGTCGCGCTCGCCTCGTACCTGATCGGTGACTCGGTCACCCAGGCCTCGGTCGTGCTGTCCGTGATGGTGTTCGCGATGGGCATCGGGTCGTTGCTCGCGAAACGTTTACGCACCCGCGCCGCCGTGGGGTTCGGGCTGATCGAGGCCGCCCTGGCGCTGGTCGGCGGCACCTCCGCGCTCATCCTGTACGCCTCGTTCGCCTGGCTCGGGGAGTCCCGGTACGCCCTGGTGGGCTTCTCGCTCGCGATCGGGATCCTGATCGGCGCGGAGATCCCGCTGCTGATGACCCTGATCCAGCGGGTCGACCGGCAGGACGCGGGCGGCGCGGTCGCGGACCTCTTCGCCGCCGACTACGTGGGCGCGCTGGTCGGCGGGCTCGCCTTCCCGTTCCTGCTGCTGCCGATGATGGGCCAGCTGACCGGGGCGCTGTTCACCGGCACGGTCAACGCGGTGGCGGGCGGGGCGCTGGTGCTGTGGGTGTTCCGGCGCGATCTGGGCCCCCGGTCACGCTGCTTGCTGATCGTCGTCAACGTCGCGGTGATCGCCCTGCTGGCCACCGCCTCGGTCCTCGTCGACGACTTCGAGCGGGCGGCGCGGCGCGCGGTGTACGGGGACGAGGTGCGGGTCGCGGTGCAGACCGGAGTGCAGGAGATCGTTCTCACCGGCCCCGGCAGCGGCCCCGGTGGCGGCTCGCTCGACCTGTACCTCGACGGCCGGCTCCGGGTCAGTTCCCGGGACGAGCACCGCTACCACGAGGCCCTCGTGCACCCGGCGATGAACGGGGCCCACCGGCGGGTGCTGGTCCTCGGAGGGGGCGACGGGCTGGCCGCCCGTGAGGTGCTGCGCTATCCGGGCGTGGAGTCCGTCGTGGTGGTCGAGCTCGACCCGGCCGTCACCCGGTTGGCCCGCACGGACCCGGCGCTGTCCGCGCTGAACGGGCACGCGTACGGGGACCCCCGGCTGACCGCGGTCTCCGGAGACGCCTTCACCTGGCTGCGGGCCACCCGCGACCGCTACGACGTGGTGATCTCGGACCTTCCCGATCCGGGGATCACGGCCAGCACGAAGCTCTACGCCGCGGAGTTCTACGGGCTGGTCGCCGGCGCGCTGGAGCCGGGCGGCCGGCTGGTGGTGCACGCGGGGCCGCCGAGCAGCAGACCGGCGACGTTCTGGACGGTGGACGCGTCGATACGGGCGGGCGGCCTGTCGACCCGGCCGTACCGCGTCGACGGGCGCCTCACCGGCTTCGCGGCGGGCCCGGACCGGGCCGCGGGCGGGGCGGGGGCGCCGCGGGACTGGGGATTCGTGCTGGCCGCCCGGCACGCCGTGGGCCGGCCCGGCATCGACCCCGGGGCGCCCGCCCTGCGGACACTGGGGGAGCGGCAGCTGCTGGCAGGCCTGCGTTCGGTGGAGCGGGTCCGGCGGCACGGGCTCGCGCCGTCGACGCTGGTCCACCCCCGGTACCAGGAGGAACGGTGAGTACGGCGGTGCGGTGCGGTCCCCACGGCGTACGGGGTGCCGAAGCGCTGACGGGACGGCCGGGGCTGAGTAGGCTCGGTCGGTATGGAGCATGAGGTGTTCGTTCCGGTTCCGGTCCCGGCCCTGCGGAGGACGCTGGGCGATCCCGCGCGGGTCGCGCGCTGCGTGCCGGGACTCCAGCAGGATGCCGACGCGGCGGCCGGCCCGCTGGCCGGCCGGCTGAGATTCCGGGCCGACGGCCACACGATCACGTACCGAGGGGCGCTCACGCTGCGGCCCTCCGCCGGGGGTGATTCCTTCTCCGTGGCGGGGGAGGGCGTGGAGGCGCGGGGCGCGGGATCGGCGAAGCTGGCCCTGACGATCGCTCTCAGAGGGACCGACGGAGGGACGGCGATCGGATTCACCGGCACGGCGAGCGGTGACGGCCGCATCGTGGAGCTGGACGAGGCGGCGGCGCTCGCCGCGGCGCAGCGGCTGCTGGACCGCTTCACGCAGCAGCTGGTGACGGAGTCCCTGGCATCGGAGCCCCTGGGATCGGAGCCCCCGGCGACCGAGTCCTCCCCCGACGCGACGGCCGGGGCGCCGGAAGCCGAAGGGGCGGACGTCGAGGCGCCGGACGCGGAGGTGCCGGACGCGGAGGTGCCGGACACCGACGAGGTGCCGGACGCCGACGAACCCGCCGCCGAGGTGCCGGACGCCGACGAACCCGCCGCCGAGCCGCAGTCCGGGGCGTCCGCGTCCGCCCCGCAGCCGTCCGCCGAGCCGCCCTCGCCGGACAAGGAGTCGGTGTTCGACGCGCCCGTCCCGCCGCCGGCGCTCGACCCGTCCGCGGAGCTGGAGTTCACCGTGCCGGACGAGCCTCCCGCCGAGGCCGCGCACGCGCGCCGCACCATGATCGGCCGCAGCACGGAGGAGGTCGACCACGCACCCCCGCGCGGCCGGTACGCCCCCGTGCCGTCCCCCGAGGCGGGAGCCGCGGGCATCACGCTGCGCTGGGCCGCCCCGGCGGCCGCCCTGGCGATCGCCTCGGCCGTGGTGGTGGGCCGCGCGCTTCGGCGCAGAAGGCCGTAGCCGGGCGCCCCGCGCCAGTAGTGTCGGGGGGTGAGCAGAGTTGCGAAGAACGTCCGGCTGAGCGCCGGCGACGTCGAATTGACCGTTGACCCCGAGAACGGCTGCCGGATCGGCAGCCTGCGGATCGGGGGCACCGAACTGCTGCGCCAGGGCGAGCGGTACGGCTGCTTCCCGATGGTGCCGTGGTGCGGACGCACCGAGAACGGCCTGTTCCGCAACGGCGGCGAGCCGCATCAGCTGCCGCTGAACTCCCCTCCGCACGCCATCCACGGCACCGGCCGCGACACCTCCTGGCAGCTCGCCCGGCAGAGCGACACGGACGTGGCCTTCTTCTACGACCTGGCCGACCCATGGCCGTACGAGGGCCGGGTCACGCAGTCCTTCGAGCTGACCGAGGAGTCGCTGACGCTGAGCCTCGGCGTCGAGACGTACGGGGACTCCTTCCCGGCGCAGGCCGGGTGGCATCCGTGGTTCCTCCGGAACCTCGGAGGCCAGGACGCGCGGATCGCCTTCGAGGCGGCCTGGCAGGAGGAACGGGGCGACAACCACCTGCCGACCGGCCGCCGGATCGACCCCCTGCCCGGCCCGTGGGACGACTGCTTCGGGATGCCCGAGGGTGTCGACGTGAAGCTCACCTGGCCCGAGCAGCTGGAGCTGACGGTCAGGAGCCGGGACGAGTGGGTGGTGATCTACGACGAGCAGGCCGAGGCCGTCTGCGTGGAGCCCCAGTCCGGGCCGCCGAACGGACTGAACACGGCCCCCCGGCTGGTGACCCCGATCGAGCCCCTGGAGATCGCGACGACCTGGAGCTGGGTCCGGCTCTGACCTCCCGCGTCAGCCCTTACCCTCGTTGACATGACTGACGTACGCGCTGAGCTGCTCCAGCAGATCAAGGACAAGGCCGTGGTACACGGCAAGGTGACCCTCTCCTCGGGTCTGGAAGCCGACTGGTACATCGACCTGCGCCGGATCACGCTGGACGGCAAGGCCGCGCCGCTGGTCGGCCAGGTGATGCTCGACGCCACCGCCGAGCTGGACTACGACTGCGTCGGCGGTCTGACGCTGGGTGCCGACCCGGTGGCCACCTCGATGCTGCACGCCTCGGCGGCGCGCGGGAAGAGCCTGGACGCCTTCGTCGTCCGCAAGGCGCAGAAGGCCCACGGGATGCAGCGCCGCATCGAGGGCACAGACGTCAAGGGGCGCCGCTGCCTCGTCGTCGAGGACACCTCGACGACCGGCGGTTCGCCGCTGACCGCCGTCGAAGCCGTGCGTGAGGCCGGCGGCGAGGTCGTGGCCGTCGCCGTGATCGTGGAGCGCGGCGCCGCTCCGGCGATCGCCGAGGCCGGTCTGCCCTACGTCCACGTCTACTCCGTGGCCGACCTCGACCTGGCCTGACCTGCGGCTTCATCGAGGCGCTCCCCGTTTCACGTGAAACGGGGAGCGTTACTCCCACGGGCAGCGTGGAGCCGGCGCGAGAGTCTGGGAAGATGAGGGCGACGATGACGTCGCCCCCAGGTCAGGGACCAAGCACTGCACACCCGCACATCCCAAGGAGCGGACAGATGCCCATCGCAACCCCCGAGGTCTACGCCGAGATGCTCGACCGGGCGAAGGCAGGCAAGTTCGCCTACCCGGCCATCAATGTGACGTCGACCCAGACCCTGCACGCTGCACTGCGCGGCTTCGCGGAGGCGGAGAGCGACGGCATCGTCCAGATCTCCACCGGTGGTGCCGAATTCCTGGGCGGCCAGTACAACAAGGACATGGTGACGGGCGCCGTCGCCCTGGCCGAGTTCGCGCACATCGTCGCCGCCAAGTACGACATCACCGTCGCGCTGCACACCGACCACTGCCCCAAGGACAAGCTGGACGCCTACGTGCGCCCGCTGCTCGACGTGTCCGCGGAGCGTGTCGCCAAGGGCCTGAACCCGCTGTTCCAGTCGCACATGTGGGACGGCTCGGCCGAGACCCTCGCCGACAACCTGTCCATCGGTCAGGAGCTGCGCGTCACGCACGAGATCAACGACGAGCTGTACACGACCGTCGACGACGCGCTGCGTACGGCCGAGGCGCTCGGCCTGGGCGAGAAGGGCCGCTACCTGCTGGCAGCGTCCTTCGGCAACGTGCACGGCGTCTACAAGCCGGGCAACGTCGTCCTGCGTCCGGAGCTCCTCAAGGACCTCCAGCAGGGCGTCTCGGCGAAGTACGGCAAGCCCGCCGGAAGCCAGCCCTTCGACTTCGTCTTCCACGGCGGCTCGGGCTCCACCGCCGAGGAGATCGCCACCGCGCTGGAGAACGGTGTCGTGAAGATGAACCTCGACACCGACACCCAGTACGCCTTCACCCGCCCGGTCGCGGACCACATGTTCCGCAACTACGACGGTGTCCTGAAGGTCGACGGCGAGGTCGGCAACAAGAAGACCTACGACCCGCGCACGTGGGGCAAGGCCGCCGAGGCGGGCATGGCCGTGCGTGTCACCGAGGCGTGCGCCAACCTGCGCTCCTCGGGCACCAAGCTGAAGTAAGTACGTCACGGACGCAGGTGCGGGCCCGGTCTCCCCTCGGGGGGCCGGGCCCGCTCCGTGTCCGAGGAGTGAGGGATCCGCCGTGAGCACGCCCGCGCGCTACGACTTCGACACCGTCATCGACCGCCGGGGCACCTGGTGCGTCCAGTGGGACGGCGTCGCCGACCGCTTCGGGGTGGACGGCCTGCTGCCCTTCACCATCTCGGACATGGACTTCGAGACCGCTCCCGAGGTGCTGGCCGCGCTGCGGTCCCGTCTGGAGCACGGGGTCCTCGGATACACCACCTGGCAACAGGACGACTTCCTGTCGGCGGTCGCGCACTGGTACGCGACCCGGTACGGGACCCGCATCGACACGGGCCGGCTGGTCTACGGCCCGTCCGTGCTCAACCAGCTCTCGCAACTGCTCCGGATGTGGACCGCCGAGGGCGAGGGCGTCGTCGTCCACACCCCGACGTACGACGGCTTCCGCAAGGCGGTCGTCGGGCTCGGGCGGGAACTGCGGGGTGTGCCGGTGGGGGACGCCGCCGCCCTCGAACGGGAGCTGGCGCGCGCCGACGCGAAGGTCCTGGTGCTGTGCTCGCCGCACAACCCCACGGGGCGGGTGTGGACCGAGGCCGAGCTGCGGGCGACGGCGGCCCTGGCCCGTCGGCACGGGGTCGCGGTGATCAGCGACGAGATCCACGCGGACTTCGTGCACGAGGGGTACACGCATGTCCCGTACGCCCGGGTGGCCGGTGACGAGCGCTGGGCCGTCATCACGTCCGCGTCGAAGTCCTTCAACTTTCCGGCACTGACCGGTTCCTACGGGCTCATCGGGGACCCGGCGGACCACGCGGAGTATCTGCGGCGCATGGAGACCGCCGAGGGACTCGCCTCGCCCGCCGTGCTGTCGCTGACCGCGCACATCGCTGCCTACCGCGAGGGCGTGGCGTGGCTGGACGAGGTCCGTGCGTACACCGCGGGGAACCTGGCGATGGTCGGCGAGCGGCTGGACACGGACTTTCCCGAGCTGGGGTGGGTGCCGCCGCAGGCCGGCTATCTGGCCTGGATCGATCTCCGTCCTCTGGGCGTGGACGACGAGGCGCTGCAGCGGGTGCTGATCGAGCGGGAGAAGGTCGCGATCATGCCGGGGGCGGTGTACGGGGCGCCGGGGTTCGTGCGCCTGAACGTCGGGTGCGCGCGGAGCAAGGCGGAGGCGGGGGTGTCGGCGCTGGTCCGGGGGATCCGGGCGGTGCGGGCATGACGCCTTCCGCCCGAGGCCGGCCGGAACAGACGTGAGGCGCCGGCCGGAGCGGGTGCGGCGCGTCCGAGGCCGGCGGATCAGACGTGAGGCGTACGGCCGGCCGGGCCGGGCGTAAGCCCCCCTCGGTGCCGGCCGGAACAGGCGTTCATGAATGGCCTCCCGGCCGGCCGGCGGCGATGCTGCTTCCATGACTGATGCGGACGCCGCGGACGGCGAAGGGATCCGGGTCGCCTCGCCCGTGGGGCGCTGGGTCGTCCTCACCACCGTGCTGGGCTCCAGCATGGCCCTGCTCGACTCGACGGTCATCAACGTGGCCCTCCCCCGCATCGGCGAGGACCTCGGCACCGATCTGGCCGCGCTGCAGTGGACGGTCAACGCCTACATGCTCACCCTGGCCGGGCTGATCCTGCTGGGCGGGGCGCTCGGGGACCGCTTCGGGCGGCGGCGGGTGTTCGTCCTCGGGGTGATCTGGTTCGCCGTGGCCTCGCTGCTCTGCGGGATCGCGCCGAACGCGGAGGTGCTGATCGCCGCGAGGGCGTTGCAGGGGGTCGGGGGAGCGCTGCTCACCCCCGGGTCGCTGGCGATCATCCAGGCGAGCTTCCACCCCGACGACCGGGCCCGCGCCGTGGGGCTCTGGTCCGGGCTCGGCGGGGTCGGCGCGGCCGTCGGGCCGTTCCTCGGCGGGTGGCTGGTGGACGGGCCGGGCTGGCGGTGGGTGTTCCTGCTCAATCTGCCGCTGGCCGCCGTCTGCGTGCCCGTGGCCCTGCGTCACGTGCCGGAGTCCCGGGACCCGGACGCCCACGGCCGGTTCGACGTGCTCGGGGCCGCTCTCGCCGCGCTGGCGCTCGCCCTGGTCACCTACGCCCTGATCGAGGTGCCGGAGCAGGGTGCCTCCGTCATGGTGATCGGCGCGGCCCTCGGCGGTGTGGTCCTCGGAGCGGCCTTCGTGCAGGTGGAGCGGCGCCGGGCCGACCCCATGGTGCCGCCGTCGATCTTCGCGTCCAGGCAGTTCACGGCCGTCAACGTCGTGACGTTCTGTGTGTACGCGGCGCTCGGAGGGTTCTTCTTCCTGTCCGCGATCCAGCTCCAGGTGGTCGCCGGCTACTCGGCGCTCGGGGCGGGCACCGCGCTCCTGCCCACGACGGTGCTGATGCTGCTCTTCTCTGCGTCCGCCGGTGACCTCGGGCGGCGTATCGGGCCCCGCGTCCCGCTCACCGTCGGCCCGCTGCTGGCGGCCACCGGGATGCTCCTGATGCTGAGGGTCGGCCCCGGCGCCTCCTACCCGAAGGACGTCCTGCCCGCCGTCATGGTGCTGGGCCTCGGCATGGTCACCCTGGTGGCCCCGCTCACCGCGACCGTCCTGGCCGCCGTGGAGACCGGCCGGGCCGGACTCGCCAGCGGCATCAACAACGCCGCCGCGCGGGCCGCCGGGCTGCTCGCGGTGGCCGCCCTCCCGCTGCTGGCGGGGATGGGCCCGGAGGCGTACCGCGACGCGGGGGAGTTCGCCTCGACGTTCCGGCGGGCGATGCCGATGTGCGCCGGTCTGCTGGTGGCGGGTTCCGTGATCGCCTTCTGGTCCCTGCGGACGGTTCCCGCGGCCCGGGCGGAGGCCCGTCCGGTGTGCTCGACGCACTGCGGGGTGTCGGCCCCGCCCTTGGAGCCGGAGCCCCGGCCCAGGCACACTTGACCCATGTCCATCCACGAGAACCTGCTCGGGGGCCCCGCCCCGACCCACCTGCCCGACGACCCGGAGCCGCGTGAGCTGCTCGCCGCCGGCACGGCGCCCGCCGACGTCGCCGCGAAGTACCCCACGTCCTCGCTGGCCTGGGCGCAGCTCGCCGACGAGGCGTACGAGGGCGGCCGGGTCATCGAGTCGTACGCCTACGCGCGCACCGGCTACCACCGCGGCCTCGACGCCCTGCGCCGCGCGGGCTGGAAGGGCCACGGCCCCGTCCCGTTCGAGCACGAGCCGAACCGCGGCTTCCTGCGGGCCCTGCACGCCCTCGCGCGCGCCGCGCAGGCCATCGGCGAGCAGGAGGAGTACGAGCGCTGCTCGTCGTTCCTGCGTGACTCCTCACAGACCGCCGCCGACACCCTGGGCTGAGACGGCCCCCGGCCTCCGGGCCCCGCGGGCCTCGGCCCGCGGGGCCCGACGCGTCTCCGGGAAGGCCGTTAGGATGCCGAGCAGGGGACCGGAGCTCCACCACCTCAGAGGAAGGGGCGGACCGCTACCCGGAAGCTCGTGTCGAGGAGACAGAAATGTCGACGAACCACCCCGACCCCGAAGCCACCGGTGCGGAGACCCCGCACCTGGACTTCGAGGGAACGACGCCGTACGAGGACTATGTCCAGGCGGATGTCCTGACCCACCTCCAGCACCTGCGCTCGGACGACCCCGGCGAGATGGTCTTCCTGGTCACCACCCAGGTCATGGAGCTGTGGTTCACGGTCATCGTCCATGAGTGGGAGACCGCCGCGCACGCCCTGCGCGAGGACCGGATCCCGGTCGCCCGGGACGCCCTGAAGCGCTCGCTGCGGGAGCTGGAGGCGCTGAACGCCTCCTGGAAGCCGCTGGCCGGCCTCACCCCCGCCCAGTTCAACTCCTACCGCGGCTCGCTCGGCGAGGGGTCCGGCTTCCAGTCGGCGATGTACCGCCGGATGGAGTTCCTGCTGGGCGACAAGTCCGCGTCCATGCTCGTGCCGCACCGGGGCGCGCCCCGCGTCCACGCCGAGCTGGAGAAGGCGCTCCACGAGCCCGGTCTGTACGACGAGACGCTCGCGCTGCTGGCCCGCCGCGGTTACCCCGTACCGCAGTCGGTGCTCGGGCGCGACCTGTCGCAGAAGTACGAGCCGTCCCCCGCGGTCGAGGCCGTCTGGGCGGAGATATACGCGGCCCCGGACCAGAACGACGAGCTCGTGCGCCTCGGTGAGGTGCTGACCGACGTCGGTGAGCTGGTGTGGCGCTGGCGCAACGACCACCTGACCGCCACCCGGCGGGCGATGGGGTCGAAGACCGGGACCGGCGGATCGGCCGGGGTCGCCTGGCTGGAGAAGCGGGCCACCAAGAGCGTGTTCCCCGAGCTGTGGACGGCGCGTAGCCATGTCTGACTTCAAGGAGCGCGCCGGGGCGCTCGACACCGCCGACGGACTGGCCGCGCTGCGCGAGCTGTTCACCCTCGACGACACCGTCTACCTCGACGGGAACTCGCTGGGCGCGCTGCCCCGGCACGTGCCCGCGCGCATGCAGGACGTCCTCACCCGTGAGTGGGGCGCGCTGCGCATCCGCTCCTGGGACGAGAGCGGCTGGTGGACCGCGCCCGAGCGGATCGGCGACCGGATCGCCCCGCTGGTCGGGGCGGCCCCCGGGCAGATCGTCGTGGGCGACTCCACCAGCGTGAACGTCTTCAAGGCCGTCGTCGCCGCGACCCGCCTGGCGGGCGACGGGCGCGACGAGATCCTCGTCGACGCGACGACCTTCCCCACGGACGGGTACATCGCCGGGTCGGCGGCCCGCATGACGGGCCACCGTGTCGTCCCGGTCGCCCCGTCCGACGTACCGGCCGCGCTCGGGCCGCGTACGGCGGCGGTCCTGCTGAACCACGTCGACTACCGCACGGGCAGGCTCCACGACCTGCCCGGCCTCACCGCCGCCGCCCACGCGGCGGGCGCGCTCGCCGTCTGGGACCTGTGCCACAGCGCGGGCGCCCTGCCGGTGGGCCTCGACGCGCACGGTGTCGACCTGGCCGTCGGCTGCACGTACAAGTACCTGAACGGCGGCCCCGGTTCGCCGGCCTACCTGTACGTCGCCGAGCGCCACCAGGAGGCCTTCGACTCGCCCCTGCCCGGGTGGACCTCGCACGCCGACCCGTTCGCGATGACCCCCGGGTACGCCCCCGCGGAGGGTTCCGTACGGGGCCGGGTCGGCACTCCGGACATCCTGTCCATGCTGGCCCTGGAGTCGGCGCTGGACGTGTGGGACGGCGTGGCGGTGGAGGCCGTACGGGCCAAGTCCCTGGCGCTGACGGACTTCTTCCTGGAGTGCGTCGCCGCCTACGTCCCCGAGGGCCGGGTCACGTCCGTCACGCCGGGCTCCCACGCGGAGCGCGGCAGCCAGGTCTCGCTGCGGTGCGACGGCGCCGGGGACGTGATGCGTGTGCTGATCGAGCGCGGCGTGGTCGGCGACCTGCGCCGCCCGGACATCCTGCGCTTCGGTTTCACCCCGCTGTACGTCGGTTTCGCCGACGCGGAGCGGGCGGCGCGGATCCTCGGTGAGGTGCTCGCGGCCTGAGCCCCGGCGGCCGTACGGGTCCACACTCCGGGCCCGTACGGCCGCGGCCCGTCGTACTGGTACCGTCCCCGCAGGTCAGTCCAGTTGGGCACAGGCGTAGGACGGTTGGAGCAGCATGTCGGATTCTGCCGCGCGTGATCGCGAAGCCGCCGAGACCGAGTCGGCGCTCGCCCGTCCGGCGGTCGCCCCCGACGGGTCCGCGGCCTATGGAAGCCACCCCGACCAGGTGATCGACTTCTTCGCGCCGCGGGACGGCCGCGCCGGGGCTCCGCTCGTCGTGCTCCTGCACGGCGGGGCCTGGCGGGCGCCGTACGACCGGCAGCACGTCTCGCCGTTCGCGGACTTCCTCGCGCGGCGCGGCTTCGCCGTGGCCAGCGTCGAGTACCGGCGCGGCGGGGAGATCCCGCAGCAGGGCGCGGCGGGCCCGGTCGCCGGGCGCTGGCCCGAGACCTTCGACGACGTGGCGGCCGCGATGGACGCCCTGCCGGCGCTGGCCGCCCGGGAGCTGCCCGGAGCCGATCCGCGCAAGACCGTGGTCACCGGGCACTCGGCCGGCGGGCAGCTCGCCCTGTGGGCCGCCGCGCGGCATGTGCTCCCGGAGGGCTCGCCGTGGCGGCTGCCCGCCGCGCCGCCGCTGCGCGGCGTGGTCGCGCTGGCGCCCATCGGGGACTTCGCGAGCGCGGTGGAGCTGGACGTCTGCTCAGGCGCCCTCCACCAACTCCTGGGCGGGAAGGGCGACTTCGAGGCGCGGAGCGCCCACGTGGATCCGGCCCTGCTGCTGCCGACCGGGATCGCGACGGCCGTCGTCCAGGGGGTGGAGGACCTGACCGTGCCGCAGGCCGTCACCGAGGCGTTCGTGGACGCCGCGGCGAAGGCCGGCGAGATGGTGGGGCTGACCCTGCTGGACGGAGTGGGGCACTTTCCGCTGATCGACCCGTCCGCGGACGCCTGCGCGGTGGTGGCCGAGGAGATCGCCCAGCTGGCCTGGTAGTACTTGCGACGGACGGCCAGGGATCCGCATCACTGGTGACGACCGGGGTACGGCGCGCGGCCTACCGTGTGAGCGTGACCGAGACCAAGACCCGAAGCCCGGAACACCGGGCGGCCGCCGGGGCGATAGCCGGCCTGCGCCAGGACCTGTTCCAGAACGTACTCGACTACCGTCCGTTGAGCCCGCTCGGCCCGGACGGGCCCGTGATCCGGCGACTGCCGGGGACCGTCCGGAAGGGAGCCGTCTGGTTCCCGCACGCGGTGGTGGGTCTGGTCGCGCTGTTCGCGGGGATGGACGGCGTCTTCACCGCGAACACCTACTCCCCGTTCGGCATGGTGACAGGCCTCACCGCGTTCGTGCCGCCCGCCGTGCTGATGATGACGCTGGTCCGCCCCGTACTCGCGTTCTGGGTGTCGATCGGCTCCATTCCCCTGGTGGCCGGCCTGAGCAGCGGGGCCTGGCCGTGGGGCGGGAGTGCCTTCGCCTGTCATCTGGGCGTGCTGATCGTCGTGGCGGCGAGGACCCGGCCGCGCACCGCCGTCTGGATGTGGCTGATCACCCTGCTCGTCGGATCCGTCCTGGGGAACTTCGCCGGGCCCTACTCCTCCAGCACCCAGCCCATGGCCGTGGCCTCGGCGCTCGCCCTGCTCCTCGTCGCCATGGTGCAGGTACGCCGCGAGGCCCAGCGCGAGGTGACCGTGCAGCGCACCGTCACCGCCGTCGAGCGGGACCGGCGCACCCTCCTGGAGGAGCGCACCACCATCGCCCGCGAGCTGCACGACGTCGTCGCCCACCACATGTCGGTGGTCGCCATTCAGGCCGAGGCCGCCCCGTACCGGGTGGAGAACCCGCCGCCCGAGCTGGAACAGGCCTTCGTCACCATCCGGGAGAACGCCGTGGCCGCGCTCACCGAGCTGCGCCGGGTGCTCGGCGTCGTACGGGCGGAGGACTACGAGGCGCCGGACGCCCCGCAGCCCACCCTCGCCGAGCTCGACCGGCTGCTGGACAACGTCCGGGAGACCGGGCTGGAGACGGAGAAGACCGTCACCGGCGCGGTGCGGGAGCTTCCGCAGGGAGTCGAGCTGTCGGCGTACCGGATCGTCCAGGAGGCGCTGAGCAACACGCTCCGGCACGCCCCGGGTGCCGTCGCCACGGTGGAGATCGGCTATGTGCTCGGCGGGCTCGGGGTGCGCGTCGTCAACGGTCCCGCGCGGGGGCTGGTCAAGCCGTCGCCGGGGGCGGGTCACGGGATCACGGGGATGCGGGAGCGGGTCGCGATGCTGAACGGGGAGATGACCGCCGGGGCGACGGAGGACGGCGGCTACGAGGTCGCGGTGTTCCTGCCCGTTCCGGTTCAGCGCGACGGCGGTGAGGGCGCGTGACCGAATCACCGATCCGGGTACTGATCGTCGACGACCAGATGATGGTCCGCGAGGGCTTCTCCGTGCTGCTCAACGCGATGCCCGGCATCGAGGTCGTGGGCGAGGCCGTCGACGGGCGGCAGGCCGTCTCGCAGGTCGCCGCCCTGCGGCCCGACGTGGTGCTGATGGACATCCGGATGCCGGAGCTCAACGGCATCGAGGCGACCCGTGAGATCGTCGCCGCCGACGCGGACGCGAAGGTGCTCGTCCTGACCACCTTCGACCTCGACGAGTACGTGTACCAGGCCCTGCGGGCCGGCGCCTCGGGCTTCCTCCTGAAGGACGCCTCGGCGCGGCAGCTCGCCGAGGGCGTGCGGGTGGTGGCGTCCGGCGAGGCGCTGCTCGCCCCGACGGTGACCCGGCGCCTGATCACCGAGTTCTCGAAGATCGCCGAGGCGCCGAGGCCGCCCGCCATGGCCCGGATCGGCGACCTCACCGAGCGGGAGACGGAGGTGCTGGTGCTGATCGCCCAGGGGCTGTCGAACCTGGAGATCGCCTCCCACCTGGTGGTCGCCGAGTCGACGATCAAGACGCATGTCAGCCGCGTCCTGGTGAAGCTGGGGCTGCGGGACCGGACCCAGGCGGCCGTGTTCGCCTACGAGGCGCGGCTGGTCACGCCCGGATAGCGTCGGCCCATGCACGTGTCCTTCGACCCCTGGTCCCCGGCGTTCGTCGCCGACCCGTACCCCGCCTACGCCGCGCTGCGCGCCACCGGCCGGGCGCACTACTTCGAGCCGACGCGGCAGTGGCTCGTCCCGCACTACTCCGACGTGTCCGGGCTGCTGCGCGACCGGCGGCTGGGGCGGACGTTCCTGCACCGCTTCAGCCACGACGAGTTCGGAGTCGACGCGCCGCCCCCGGCCCACGAGCCCTTCCACACGCTCAACGGGAACGGGATCCTCGATCTGGAGGCACCCGACCACACCCGGATCCGGCGGCTGGTCGCCAAGGCGTTCACGCCCCGCAGGGTCGAGGCGCTCGCCCCGGTGGTGGAGCGGCTGGCCGCCGGGCTCGTCGACGACTTCGTCGAGGCGGGGGGCGGAGATCTGCTGAGCGCGGTCGCGGAGCCGCTCCCGGTGGCCGTCATCGCCGAGATGCTCGGTGTGCCGGAGGCCGACCGGGGGCTGCTGCGGCCGTGGTCGGCGGCGATCTGCGGGATGTTCGAGCTGAACCCGCCGGAGGAGACGGCACGGGCCGCCGTCCTGGCCTCCGTCGAGTTCTCCGCGTATCTGCGCGGACTGATCGAGGTGCGGCGCGCGGATCCGGGGGCGGACCTGATCTCCGGTCTCATCGCCGCCCACGACGACGAGGACCGGCTGACCGAGCAGGAGATCATCTCCACCTGTGTGCTGCTGCTCAACGCCGGTCACGAGGCGACCGTCAACGCCACCGTCAACAGCTGGTGGATGCTCTTCCGGCACCCGGAGCAACTGGCCGCCCTGCGCGCGGACCACGGCATGCTGCCGACCGCGGTGGAGGAGCTGCTGCGCTACGACACCCCCGTGCCCATGTTCGCGCGGTGGGTCCTGGACGACATCGAGATCGACGGCACCGTCATCCCGCGTGGTTCGCAGGTCGCGCTGCTCTTCGCGTCGGCCAACCGGGACCCGGAACGTTTCGCCGACGCGGAGACGCTGGACCTGTCCCGTCAGGACAACCCGCACATCTCCTTCGGTGCGGGCATCCACTACTGCCTGGGTGCGCCGCTGGCACGCCTCGAACTGAACGCTTCCTTCGGTGAGTTGCTGCGCAAGGCGCCGGGGATGCGGTTGGCGGCCGAGCCGGAGTGGAACCCCGGGTACGTGATCCGGGGGCTGCGGGAGCTACGGGTCGAGATCTGAGACGACGGTGCCGGAGAGCCGTACGCGGTCCGGGTCGTGAGGGTTCGACCAGGCGTGCAGGCCCCATGCGGACAGGGCCAGGACTCCCGCCGTGCACACGGCCGCGACGAGGACCCGGCACCGGGGCCGCCCGCCGAGCAGACGCAGGGTCAGCAGCCAGGAGACCGGCGGGACCAGGGTCCCGGCGAGGAGGACGAGGGGCAGCTCCGTCCACAGGACGGAGAGGTCCCTGCCCTGCCCCTCGAAGCCCGTGCCCAGGTGTATGCCGGTGCGGTGGGACGAGCCCCAGACGTACAGGGCGGTGACCGCGCCGAGAGCCGCCGCCGCACATCCTCCGTACCCCGCCGCGTCCCTCTGCTCCATACGCGTCAGGACGTCCGGCTCCCTCGGCCGGTTCCCTACGTGGTCCGCAGGTCCCGCCGCCGGAACCCCGCCAGGCCGAGCAGGACCAGGGCCGCGGCGACCAGGGTGAGGACGGCCAAGGGGGTCCACTCCATGGGGGCCGCGGGCAGCTGTGGCACATGGCCGAAGGGGGACAGGTCGTTCATCCGGTCCGGGAACCGGAGCAGCGGTCCCAGGTAGCCGGTCACGAACGCGTACACCGGCACCGCCCATGCTGCCGGCGCCGCCCGGGGCAGCCAGCCGAACAGGACCGCGGCCACCCCGCCGGTGACCCACAGCGCCGGCGCGTAGGCGAGTGCCGCACCCGTGAGGGAGAGGACCAGTCCGGGGTCGCCGGCGGACGCCGCCCCCAGGACGCCGATCCCGAGGCCCGCCGACCCCAGGAGCGCCGTGCCGCCCGCGAGGGCGACCGCGATGTGGCTCCCCGCCCACCGGGCACGGGACAGGCCGGTCGCCAGGAGGGGTTCGGCGCGGCCCGCGCTCTCCTCGGCCCGGGGGCGCAGCGACGCCATGACGACGTACACGGAGGCCACGACGGCGAGGATCACCATGATCATCGAGGCGAACGACTCGACCGTGCTCGTGCCGCCGATCCTCCGGAGCGCGTCCTGGACCTGGTCGATGTTCTTCAGCATGTCGTCGGCCTCGCCGAGGATCGACCCGTACATCGCGCCCATCACGAAGAGCCCCGCGGCGAACCCGGCGACCACGGAGCGGTGGAGCCGCAGTGCGCATCCCAGCGGGTGGACCAGCGCGCCGGACGCCGTCGGGCTGCCGGGCCGGCCGGCGCGGAGCCCCGCGCCCACGTCGCGGCGCGTCGACAGGACGAATCCGGTGCCGGCGCAGAGCGCGGCGAGGGCCACGCAGAGCAGCAGCGGCCACCAGCGGTTGTCCACGTAGGGGTAGGTGCGCTGGACCCAGCCGATCGGGGAGAGCCAGGAGAGCGTGTCGTCGCCGCCCGCGTCGCCCGCCGCGCGCAGGGCGTAGGCGAGCCCGATGACGGCGAGTGCCATGCCGGACGCGCCCCGGGTGTGGGCGGTGACCTGTGTGGTGATCGCGGCGACGCCCGCGAAGACGAGGCCGACGGCCGCGTGCGCGAGGCCGTAGAGCAGCGCGCCCCCGGCGCCGCCCGGGGCCAGGTCCATGGCCCCGAGTCCTGCGGCCAGCAGAAGGGCGAGTGCGAGGTCGGCGATCACCGCGACCCAGAGGGCGGCGGCCAGGTGCGCGTGGCGTCCGACGACGGTGGAGCGGACCAGCTCGGCGCGGTTGGTCTCCTCCTCGGCGCGGGTGTGACGGGTGATGACCAGGACGCTCATGAGTCCGACCAGCACGGCGACGAAGCCGAGCATCTGATGGCCCAGCATCGAGCCGAAGGTGTAGTCGTCCAGGTAGTGCCGGGGCCCTGTCATGGCGAGTCCGGCGGGGCTGTCCAGTGTGGTGACGACGGAGGCGCGGGCCTCGGGGCCGGCGTAGAGCGTCCTGAACTTGTCCGCCGTGGACAGTGTGCCGACGAGGAGCGCGAGGAGCCACGCCGGAAGCCGGACGCGGTCCCTGCGCAGGTTGAACCGGACCAGGGCGCCGGTGCCCACCAGCGCCTCCGGCCCGGCGAAGGCCCGGACGGTCGCGGGGGTGCGGGTGGCGGTCGCGGCGCTCATCGCGCGCCCTCGCGGGAGGGGCCGTGGCCGTTGGCGGCGAGCTCGTCGCCGTAGTGGTGGAGCATGAGCTCCTCCAGGGTCGGCGGATGGCTGGTCAGACCGCGTACACCGAACGCGGCGAGCGTGCTCACGGCCCGGTCGAGGTGTCCGCCGTCCACGGCGAACCGCACCCGGCTCCCGCCTCCGGCGTCGTCGGTGATCTCCACGGAGTGCACGCCGGGCAGCGCGTCGAGCCCGGCGGCCGGCCGGGCCGTCTCGGCCTCGATCGTCGTGCGCGTCAGATGCCGCATCTCGCTCAGCGACCCGGTCTGCACGGTCCTGCCGAGCCGGACGATGCTGACCCGGTCGGCCAGCCTCTCGACCTGGGCGAGGATGTGGCTGGAGAGCAGCACGGTCCTGCCGGCGGCCTTCGCCTCCAGGATGACGTCCTGGAAGACCACCTCCATGAGGGGGTCGAGTCCGGCCGTCGGCTCGTCCAGGAGCAGCAGCTCCGCGTCGGAGGCCAGAGCGGCCACGATGGCCACCTTCTGACGGTTGCCCTTGGAGTAGGCCCGGCCCTTCTTCGTCGGGTCGAGGTCGAAGCGCTCGATCAGCTCGTCGCGGCGCCGCTCGTCGGCCCCGCCGCGCAGGTGGGAGAGGAGGCCGATGGCCTCGCCACCGGTGAGGCCCGGCCACAGCTCCACGTCGCCGGGCACGTAGGCCAGGCGCCGGTGCAGCTCGACGGCGTCGTGCCACGGATCCTTCCCGAGCAGCTGGGCCGCGCCCGAATCGGGGCGCAGCAGCCCCAGCAGGACCCGGATCGTCGTGGACTTCCCGGCGCCGTTGGGACCGAGGAAGCCATGGACCTCGCCCGTCTCGACCGCGAGGTCGAGGCCGTCCAGCGCGTGCGTCCGGCCGAACGTCTTGTGCAGTCCGGCGACGCTGATTGCCTTCGTCATGTTTTTGAAAGTACGCAGATTTCACAAAGTTGTGAAGTTAAGGAAGCGTATAAAGTTGGGCCGTGATCGAAGCGGAGGAGGCGGCGGAGGCCATGGCCGGCGGGACCGGGGAACCCGGAACGACGGGGGAGAGCGCAGGGGGCGGGCGCGACGAGGACGCGGTGTCACGCTTCGTCGAGCGCTTCGCGGCGGAGATGACCGAGGCAGGGATGCAGCGGATGGCCGCGCGCGTCTTCGCGGCGCTCCTCGCGGACGACGACGCCTCCATGACCTCGGCGGACCTCGGCAGGCAGCTGCAGATCAGTCCGGCCGCCGTGTCGGGTGCGATCAACTACCTCACCCAGGTCAGCATGGTCGGCCGCGAGCGGGATCCCGGCTCACGCCGTGACCGCTACCGCCTGCACGACGAGATCTGGTACGCCACCTTCGCCAGCCGCGACCAGGTGCTGACCCGCTGGGAGCGCACGCTGAAGGACGGCGCACGCTCCCTCGGCGAGGACACCCCGGCCGGTGCACGCCTCCTGGAGACTGCGGAGTTCTTCGCGTTCATGCAGACGGAGCTGATGGGGCTCCTGGACCGGTGGCGCGAGAGCCGCAGGACGTCCGGGTGAGCGGAGGGCCTACGCGATGTCCGCCGCGGGGAGCACCAGGCCCCAGGCGCCCGCCCGCACGGTCCAGGTGCGGGTCCTGACGGGGCCCCCGACCTGTATGTCCGCGCGGTAGCGGAAGTCGGGGCCGGAGACCGTGACCGCCTTGGCCTCGGCCGTGTGCGTCTCGCCGGACGCCGTGCGGATCACCACGTCGGCCAGACCGCCGTCGCCCTGGCAGGTCACCGAGACGGCCTCGACCGGCCGGTCCAGGTCGTTCAGCAGGACACCGTCCGCCTCGACCCGCAGCCGGTGGGTGCGGGCGGGGCCGGAGGGTGAGGGCGGGGCGGGGCGGACCAGGGAGGCCACGAGCGTGCGGCAGGTGTCCCAGACCGTGTGGGGCGGGCCCGGGGAGGGCCGGGCCGCCGGTATGCGCAGCTCACCCAGGACCACGCCGTCGCTGTCGTCGACGAGCAGGTCCAGCCGGCGCGCGGTCCCGTCGAGCGCCGTGCGCGCGGCCGCCACCGCACCCCGGGGCACGCCCAGCGCGTAGCTGAGTTCCAGCGTGTGCACCGCGCCGACCGGGATCAGGGAGAGCGCGCTCTCCGAGAGCTCCCGCTCGCGGTGGAGCTGGGAGACCGCGCGCAGCAGCGCGTGGTCGTCGCCGACGACCACCGGGCGCCTGGAACCCCGTCTCGACAGGGCCCTGGCGAACTCGTCGGGGCCGTCCGGAAGGCAGATCTTGGTGTGCGCGCCCGCGCTCAGCACGTCCTTCGCGATGCGCACGGACTCGCCGTCGTAGCGGCGGGCAAGGGGGTCGATGAGCACGAGTAGCTGGTGGTCGCCGTCGCCGGGGGGCTCTGCAGCCGACACCTCGGTCCTTCCTCGGGTAGCATCTTGGTGCAAGAGCCCCTTGCGCTATTGCGCCAGGGGCTTCGTCTATTCCGGGGCACCCGGTTCGACGGCTCAGGCTTTGCCGTACATCGTCGTGCGGCAGGTACGACCTTTACGTACGCCCCCTGACCTTGGACATGCCCCGCCCGGAAGGGGTGTACGCCTGTGCCCGCACTTGTGCTGCTCGGTGCTCAGTGGGGTGACGAGGGCAAGGGGAAGGCCACCGACCTCCTCGGTGGATCCGTTGACTATGTGGTGCGTTACCAGGGCGGCAACAATGCCGGCCACACGGTCGTCGTAGGCGACCAGAAGTACGCACTGCATCTCCTCCCCTCCGGAATCCTGTCGCCGGGGTGTACCCCGGTCATCGGGAACGGTGTCGTCGTCGACCCGGCGGTCCTGCTCTCCGAGCTGAGCGGTCTGAACGAGCGAGGCGTCGACACGTCCAAGCTCCTGATCAGCGGCAACGCTCATTTGATCACTCCGTACAACGTCACCGTCGACAAGGTGACGGAACGCTTCCTCGGTAAGCGCAAGATCGGCACGACCGGGCGCGGCATCGGCCCGACCTACGCGGACAAGATCAACCGCGTGGGCATCCGCGTCCAGGACCTCTACGACGAGTCGATCCTGGAGCAGAAGGTCGAAGCGGCGCTGGAGCAGAAGAACCAGCTCCTGGCCAAGGTCTTCAACCGGCGCGCGATCGAGTCGGAGAAGATCGTCGAGGAGATGCTCCAGTACGCGGAGCAGATCAAGCCGTACGTCGCCGACACGACGCTGATCCTGAACAACGCCATCGACGAGGGCAAGGTCGTCCTCTTCGAGGGCGGCCAGGGCACTCTGCTGGACGTCGACCACGGCACGTACCCCTTCGTCACCTCGTCGAACCCGACCGCGGGCGGCGCCTGCACCGGAGCCGGCGTGGGCCCGACGAAGATCAGCCGGGTCATCGGCATCCTCAAGGCCTACACCACCCGTGTCGGTGCCGGCCCCTTCCCGACGGAACTTCTCGACGAGGACGGCGAGGCGCTGCGCAGGATCGGCGGCGAGCGCGGTGTCACCACCGGCCGTGACCGGCGCTGCGGCTGGTTCGACGCCCCGATCGCGCGGTACGCGACCCGGGTCAACGGCCTCACCGACTTCTTCCTCACCAAGCTGGACGTGCTGACCGGCTGGGAGCAGATCCCGGTGTGCGTGGCGTACGAGATCGACGGCAAGCGTGTCGAGGAGCTCCCGTACAACCAGACCGACTTCCACCACGCGAAGCCGATCTACGAGAACCTGCCGGGCTGGTCCGAGGACATCACCAAGGCCAAGACCTTCGATGATCTGCCGAAGAACGCGCAGGCGTACGTGAAGGCGCTGGAGGAGATGTCCGGCGCCCCGATCTCCGCGATCGGTGTCGGCCCCGGCCGGACCGAGACGATCGAGATCAACTCCTTCCTCTAGGAGACCGCGCGACGGCGGCCGGACCTTCCACGGGGAGGGTCCGGCCGCCGTCGTTCATCCCGGTCAGGGGCCGGGCGCGGGAGGAGCAGCCGCCAGAGCGTCGCGTCAGGGGAGCTGCTTCAGGGGCGCCCCCGTCAGGGGAGCTGTCGGAGGAACGCGAACACGAACAGGGACCCGGCGGCGCAGCACACCAGCACCGCCGGCGGCACCCAGCGGGCCCTGCGCTCTCCGCGCAGGGGCGCCGTCAGCCGGTGCTGGAGCCCGGCGACGCCCCACAGCGCGGCGATCGCGGCGAGGGAGCTGGGGACGGAGACCGCGAAGTGGGCGAGCCACGCGCCCGCCTTGCCCGGGCCGCCCCAGGAGTGGTCGTAGGGGCCCTGGTCCACGAATCCGTAGAACGGCCCCCGGGCCACCGCCATCAGCAGCAGGCCGGCGAGGACCAGGGAGAGCGCGCCCAGCAGCACGGTCGCCGCGGCGTGGGCGGCCACCCGCACCGCTCCGGGACGCGGGGCCGGCGGGCCCGCCCCCAGGAGAACGCGCGCGGGACCACCACGGCCCGCGACCGCCAGGGCGAGGGCGGCGACGCCGCGGGGCAGCAGGGTGACCGCGTCCCGCACGCGCCGCACGCAGCGGAGTGCGGCGTGGGTGCGCGGGGCGGCGGACCGGGGGCGGGAGGGGAGCGTCCGTGGGGTGTCCATGGGTGCGGAGGCTAGGAGCAGGTGCGGGCCACGGACGAGACGCCAGGGTGCTGTTCCCACCCCCTACTCCGGTAGGGCCTGTTCCTCTCCGCAGAGCCGCATCCCGTTCGGCGTCGCGCAGGGCAGGTGGCCGTTGGTGCGCATGATCTCCTCGCCGTAGTTGTCCAGGTAGTTCAGGAAGCCGGCCACCAGCGAGTTCGCGGGCGGCGACCCGTAGGTGTACGCGTACTCGATCTCGCGGTACGGGTAGCCGCTGGTGCCGATGGTGTCGACGGACGGGGCGACGCCGTCGATGGTGGTCCGGTGCGCCCCGTCGGGCACGGCACCCCCGCGCAGCTCGGAGTAGCCGATCGCTCCGTCGAGTTCGGCCACCTCGGTGAGGACCTGGTCCGTGCCGTCGAGCTCGCACCGCAGGACGGGGGCCTCGTCGTAGTCCTTGGTGGTGCAGTCACGTGAGGACGTGGCGAGCTCGTTGGCGTCCAGGACCCGTCGCTGGAACACCTCGCGCGTACCGGAGTTGGCGTCCCGGCTGACGAGCCTGATCTCCAGGTCGGGGCCGTTCCCCGTGATCTCGTTCCAGTTGCGGATCTCGCCGCGGTAGATCCGCCGGATCTGGTCGGTGGAGAGGTTCTCCACCGGCACCGTGTCGTTGACGACCAGGGAGAACAGCGAGATCGCGACACGTTTCCCGTGCAATTCGGTGAGGGCGGCCGGCCGGGGGCCGTCGGACAGGGCGATCATGGACGGGGAACCGGCTGATCCGGCCTTGCCGCCCGCGGCGTCGAGTTTCCGCACGCCGGCGTTGCTGCCGTGGATGTCCAGGGTGATGACGGCGCCCTCGCACTCGTCCTCGTACGTCCGCTTCAGCTCCTCCATGACCGGCCTGAAGGCGGTGGAGCCGGTGACCGTGAGGGCGCCTCGGGCACAGTCCATCGGGGGCGGGGAATCGTCCCGTACGACGATGATGGCGGCGAGCGTGACGACGCAGGCGGTGAGGGCGACGGTGATGATCCTGGACGCCCGGCCGAACAGCGGGGGCTTCTCGTCGGGGCGGGCCGCCGTGTTCCGCGCCACGACACCGTCCCGGATGCCCCCGGTGACCTTGATCGGGCCGCCCACGTGCGAACCGGTGAGCAGGACCAGGAGCTTGAAGTGCTCGTTGCGGTTGAGCGGGACGCGCGGCAGCCGGATGACCGAGCCGTCGTGCCGCAGGCCTGCGGCCGGGGTGAAGTGATCCATCAGGTGGTCGGCGTCCGGTGAATGGGTCACGGCGATCCCGCGCACCGTCCGCCCGGTGAACTCAGCCGTGAGGCCGTTGAGTTCACCCCGCCCGGTGTAGTCCTCGTCGCCGATCGACTGCGAGCCGTCGTTCTCGATGCGCAGCAGGACGAGCGTGGCGTCAGCCATGTCCGGGGTCTCGCTGAAGAGCCCGAGCCGTACGTTCGCCCGGCCCTGGCTGACTTCGCTGCCTATGGGGGTGTCCATCTGCACGCGGTAGCCGATGCGCTTGCGGCGCGGGACGCGGCGCTCGTACCAGAGCACACCGGCCGAGGTCGCGACGCCCAGGAGGGCGGTGAGCGTGGCGATGACGTTCTCGGGGGTGAACAGCCCGTCCATGGTGGTCGCGGCCCCTCGTGGGTGCGGTGTGCCGGATGGCGTCACCGTACGACCGCGCACCGTGCGGTGGGGGAGGCTCCGGTTTCCTTCCGGGGAAGTTCGTCTCGCGTTCAACGGGCCTATGGGAAGGCGGGGTTGGGCATGGATGCGGAGGGGGCGAGTTCTGGTCTAGACCTTGACAGGTCCAGACCATCGAGGCTTGAGTGGCCGTACCCCCCATGGCGGCGCACGCTCATCGCGAGCGCCGCGCCGAAGGAGTGATCGCGTGTTCAAACGTGTCATGAGCCTGATCGCCGCGCTGGGCGCGGTCGTCGCGACGCTCGTCATTCTTCCCGCCACCACGGCGGCGGCCGCCGCCTGCGCCCCGGCCTGGAGCGCCTCCGCCGTCTACTGGGGCGGCGGCTCCGCCTCGTACAACGGGCACAACTGGTCCGCGAAGTGGTGGACGCAGAACGAGCGCCCCGGCACGGCCGACGTCTGGGCCGACCAGGGCACCTGCGGGTCCGGCGGCACGGAGGAGCCGGACCCCTCCGGATTCGTCGTCAGCGAGTCGCAGTTCAACCAGATGTTCCCGAGCCGGAACTCCTTCTACACCTACAGCGGCCTCACCGCTGCCCTGAGCGCCTACCCCGGCTTCGCCAAGACCGGCAGCGACACGGTGAAGAAGCAGGAAGCGGCGGCGTTCCTCGCCAACGTGAGCCACGAGACCGGCGGTCTGGTGCACATCGTCGAGCAGAACACCGCGAACTACCCGCACTACTGCGACACCAGCCAGTCGTACGGCTGCCCGGCCGGCCAGGCCGCCTACTACGGCCGCGGCCCGATCCAGCTCAGCTGGAACTTCAACTACAAGGCCGCCGGTGACGCGCTCGGCATCGACCTGCTCGGCAACCCCTGGCAGGTGGAGCAGAACGCGGCCGTGGCCTGGAAGACCGGTCTCTGGTACTGGAACACGCAGTCCGGCCCCGGCACCATGACGCCGCACAACGCCATCGTCAACGGCGCCGGCTTCGGTGAGACCATCCGCTCGATCAACGGCAGCATCGAGTGCAACGGCGGCAACCCCGCCCAGGTGCAGAGCCGCGTCGACAAGTACAAGGCGTTCGTCCAGATCCTCGGCACCACCCCCGGCTCGAACCTGAGCTGCTGAGCCCGGCCCCACCCCGGGGAACGGGGGCGCATCCGGCCGTGAGCCGGATGCGCCCCCGATTCGTGTTCCGGGGCGGCCGGTTGGCAGGATCACGCACCATGAGCACGGACAGCGACAGCACACCGCCCGCGACCACCGAGGACCGCCTCGCCCTGATCGACGACGTCCTCGCCCTGCCCTTCCCCGCGGGTGAGGAGAGCGAGGACAGCGGCGGGCGGAGCAGCGGACCCGGCCACCACCTGTTGATCCTGCGGGCGAGCCAGGACTTCTGGGACGACCGGTCCCCCGAGCTCGTCGAACCCGCCGAGCAGGAGATCGAGGCCGAATTCAGCGTCCTGGCGACCGCACTGAGCGAGCGGTGGGGCGAGCCGGAGACCGTGGAGCTCTGGCCGTACCTGGAGCGGGAGGACACGGACACGGCTCCCGAGCCGATGGGCCAGCTCAGCAACCTGGCGGGCAGCATGCAGGTCTGGCGCGTGCCCGGAAGCACGCGGTGGCTCGGCCTGGCCGTCGGGCAGGCCGACCCGGAATTCCCCATCTGGCTGCTCGGCGCCGTCGGGGAGACGGCGACGCTGCCCGGCTGAGCGCGGGCGCCGGGCCCGGAACGGTCAGAGCAGCGCCGGCTTCACGGACATCAGCAGGTGCTGGTGGGAGGGTGTCCCGGCACCCTCCCCGCCGGTGATCATGGCGCGCTGACCCGGGCCCATCAGCTCCATCCGGACCGTCGCGTCCTCGAAGGAGGCCAGGGCCTCCAGCAGGTACGCGGGATTGAACGCCACCGTCATCTCCTCGGTGCCCTCCGAGGCCGCCGGAAGCCGCTGCGCGGCCACGTCGTCCCCGAATCCCGCCTGCAGCAGCACAGAGCCGTCCGGCCCGGGGGCGAAGGCCAGCTGGAGCGGGCTGCCGCCGTCCGCCACGACGGAGACCCGCTTCACGGCCTCCACCAGCCGGGCCCGGTCCAGCACCACGACCGCGGGGTCCTTCAGGGCGAACAGCTTGTCGTGCCGGGGCAGCCGGCCGTCCAGGAGGCGCACCGTCGTACGCGTCCCGGCGTGCTCGAACCCCGCCGACCCTCCGTCCACCGCGACGTCGACCCGACCCGCCCTGCCGAGCGACCGGGCGATCTCCGCCAGCCTGCGGGCCGGCACCAGGACATCGGCCGCCACGTCGGACGCGGTTCCCTCGAACGGCAGGGTGCGCACCGCGAAGCGGTACCGGTCCGTCGCCGCCAGCGTCATCATGGAGCCGTCGAGCCCCAGACGGATGCCGGTGAGCACGGGCAGGCTGTCGTCCCGCCCCGCGGCCACCGCCACCTGACCGACCGCCGCAGCGAACTCCCCGGCGTCCACCGCTCCGCGGAGCTCCGGCAGCGGCGGCGGCGTGGGGTAGTCGTCGAGGGGGAGGAGGGAGAGACCGAAGCGCGAGCCGTCTCCCGTGACCGTGAGGCGGGAGCCCTCCACCGCGCACTCCACGGGCCCCTCGGGCAGCACCTTGCAGATGTCGAGCAACCGGCGCCCCATGACCAGGGCCCTCCCGGTCCGGACGGTGTGCGCCTCCGCGTCGACACGGGCGGACGCCTCGAAGTCCAGCCCGGACACACGGAGCCGGCCGGCGTCGGCCTCGAGGAGGAGACCGCCGAGGACGGGGACGGGCGAACGGGCGGGCAGCACCCGGGCCGCCCGGGACACGGCATCGGTCAGTGCGCCACGCTCCATGCGGAATTCCACTGCGGGGGCCTCTCGTCCGGCGTACGACACGGTCGAGAACCACGCTAGGCGGCGCCACTGACAGCGGCCGCGGGGCGACGACAGCGACCACCCCCGTGAGCCGCTGCCGCCGTGCCGTCGGACGCCCCCCGACGTCTTCGAGCCCCCGGGCCCAGGATGTCCTGACGTCCCCGGCGTCCCCCGACGCCCCCGGAACGTCCCGGAACACGCTGGGGACTCTAGGGGCACGGGGCCGGTGACGGGGAGATTCAATTCGCACTGTGTGGCCCCCGACGGGTATCAAACCGCACAGCCGGACCGGTACTCTGCACTCCGGTTCGGCGGAGATCGGAGGACACGTGCGCGCTCGGGAACGGGCCGACGACGTGCTGCTGATGTACCGGCTGGCGCGGACCGGAGGATCTCCCGAACTGCTCCGCCGACTGGCCCGGCGGGCCGAGGGCTGGGCCGGGATCGTGGACGGGGACGGAACGGTTCTCCAGGCCGTGGCCGGCGGTGTGCGGTGGCCGGCCCACGAGGCGGCGGACCTCGCCTCGGTGGCGGCAAGGGAACTGGCGGCGCGTGGGACCGGCTCGTACTCCCTCGACACCGACGAGCGTGCCGCCCTGCTGCTTCCCCTCGAACGACCCTCCCCCGACAGGGCCTTCCCCGATCCGGCCTCCCACGACCGGTCCCACCTCGACCGCACGTCCCTCGACGGCACGTCCCTCGACCGGGCCCACCTCGACCGCACGTCCGGGAGCCGTGGCCCCGTCCTCGCCGTCGTCGCGCCCAAGCCGCTGCCCGTCGGGCTCGCCACACTGATGGCCGACGCGGTGATGCCCCTGGCGCTGTCCTGGGCGTCGGAGAGCGTCGAACGCAAGCGGCGGCGGGTGGACCTCGCGGAGTCCCGGGGACGCGAGGCCGTCCTGCACCTCCTGATGACGGGCCAGCTCTCCATCGCCCATCAGGTGGCGGGCGCCCTGCGGCCGAGACTCCCCGACCCCGTACGCGTCTGCGTCGTGGAATGCTCCGGCGGACAGCGCGACGAGGTGGCCCGGATCTGCGCGGACGCCTCCGGCGGCCGGACGTGGATCGTGCGCTGCCCCGTCTACGCGCGCCACCTGATCCTGATCGTGCCGGCGGCCGAGGAGGCCCGGGAACAGGAGGCGGGGGACGGCCGCACGCTCGGCCTGGCCGTCGCCGGGCTCGTGGACGACTGCGTCGTGGGAGTCAGCGAGGAAGTGCGGCTGCCCGACACCGCGACGGCCTACCGGCAGGCCTTCCACGCCCTCGCCGTCGCCCGCGGACTCCCCGGGCGCCACGCCCGGTTCGGGGCCGCCCCGGAACCCGCGCTGGTCGTCGGCGCCGCCGGGGCGCGGTGGGCCGATGCCCTGCTCGCGCCCCTCCACGCCCATCTGCCGCGCCGCTCGCAGGACCCGGGCAGCCAGGAGCTCTCGGCGACCGTCGCGTCGTGGCTGGCGTTCTCCTCGCACGCCACCCAGCACCTGAAGATCCACCGCAACACCCTGGCCGCCCGGCTGAGGCTGGTCGGCGAACTCCTCGGCCTGGACCTGAACCGGGTCGCCGACCAGGCGGCCGTCGACCTCGCCCTCAGGATCCGGGCCACCCCGACGCTGCCCCGCTCCCGCTCCGGGGGCGGCGCGGCGAGCGAGGACCTGGACACGGTCCTGCGCGCCCCCGGCGTGCGGGACTGGGCCGCCCAGCAGCTGCGGCTCCTCGCCGGGGCCGGCCCCATGGGCGAGGAGACCCTGCGGACGTGGCTGAGCTGCGAGGCCCAACTGGCCCCGACGGCAGCCGCCCTGGGCGTGTCCGTGCCGGGGGCGCGCAAGCGCCTCACCCGGCTGGAGGCCGTGCTCCGCCGCTCACTGCTCCGGACGCCTAGCGCGCGGTACGACCTGTGGCTCGCGTTCCGTGCGGTGGACCTCGCGGCCTGAGCCGCTCAGCCGGCTCTCGTGTACGTCAGGCTCTTCCCGGTGGCGGGGATCTCGCGGCGCAGGGTGCCGTCGGGCAGCAGCGTCAGGACGGTGGCCTCGCCAGGGCTGCACGACGACATCGGTTCGCCCTCCGTGACCCGGGAGGGACCGATGCGCACGGGCCCGCCCGAGGACGGTTCGTTCTCCAGGTCGGCCCGGAACACACAGCGGTAGGAGCCGCCACCGGCGAGCGGGCCCTCGGCGGTCAAGGACAGCACGGAGTCGCCGACCTCGCCCTGCTGGACGACGAGTTGACGGGTGGAGGCGCCCGCGCCGCCTTCGACGGCGCCGGTCCAGGTGCCCAGGAAGGGGGTGGGGACCGTGCCGTCGGAGCTCTTGTCGTCCGGGCCGGCGTCGTCGGAGTTCGTGCCGTCGGAGTTCGTGCCTCCTCCGGAGGAGCCGCCGCGGGAGGGGGACACGCTTCCTGTCGGGGACGCCGTGGGGTCGCCGTCCCCGCCCCGCACGAAGGCGTACACCCCCCAGGCCGCCCCCACCGCGACGAGCAGCGCGACGGCGGTCAGCAGCAGGGTGGAGCCGGCCCCGCGGCGGCGCTGCGGAGGGGGCGCGACGAAGTGGCCCGGGGGCGGGCCGTACGGGGGAGCGGTCCCGTACCCGTAGGCGGGAGGAGCCTGTCGGGGGTAGCCGTACGCGCGCGGGGGCTGCGGCACGGGAGCGGGTGGGCGGGCCGGCGCGGGGAGCGTGTGCGCGGCGGAGGGACGCCCCGGTGTGGGAGGTACCGGTCGTGCCGGCGCCGGCGGCGGGGGGACGGGCCGCACCCGCCGGGTGACCTCGGCGGGGCCGGGCTCCGGGTCCTCGGAGTCCAGGAGCTCCACGGCGTGCCGGCCCAGCTGCGCGATCAGCGCGCCCGGGAGCCAGGGCTCGGCCGTGTCCGTGTCGCCCAGCCGCTCCAGGACGGTGTCCGTGGAGGGCCGCGCGGCCGGGTCCTTCGCCAGGCAGTCCCGGATCAGTTCGACGAGGTCGACGGGTACGCCGGTGAGGTCCGGGTCCTCCTGGGCGACCCGGAACATCTGCGCGTGGACCCCGCTGTCCGCCGAACCGAACGGCAGCCGGCCGGTCGCCGCGTAGGCCAGCACGGAGCCCAGGCAGAACACGTCGCACGCGGGCGTCACCCGCTCGCCCCGTACCTGCTCCGGCGCCATGAACCCGGGAGAGCCGATCATCGCGCCGGTGCGGGTGAGGCCGCCGTCCGCGACGGTGTCCAGGGCTCGGGCGATACCGAAGTCGATGACGCGGGGGCCGTCGATCGTCATCAGGACGTTGGACGGCTTCAGGTCGCGGTGGATCAGACCGGCGCGGTGGATGTCCTGGAGGGCCCCCGCGAGCCCGGCGCCCAGGATGCGGACGGAGCGCTCGGGGAGGGGGCCGTACGCCCCGGAGTCGGCCACCGGAACGCCGGGACGCCCCGAGACGATGCGGTGGAGCGAGGGGCCGGCGACGTAGCCCGTGGCCACCCACGGCACCACGGCGTCCACTCCGGCGTCCAGCACCGGCGCGGTCCAGGTGCCGCCCACGCGCCGGGCGGCCTGGACCTCCGCCCGGAAGCGGTCGCGGAAATGCTGCTGTTGGGCGAGCTCGGGGCGCACCAGCTTGATGGCGACGGTGCGGCCCCGGTCCGAGCGGGCCAGGAACACCTGCCCCATCCCGCCGGCGCCGAGGCGTCCCAGCAGGCGGTAGCTGCCGATGCGTTGCGGATCGCCGGAGCCCAGTTTCTCCATGGTGCGCTTCCTCCCCCGTACGGCCATGGCGGACCGTGGATCGAGAATAGCGGCGGGCGCCCCGGGGCCGCCCTCATCCCCGTCCTGATCCCCCGGAGGATGCGCGCGGCGGGCCGGCCGCGGACGTCAGGGTGTCCATGGCGGCCGACAGCCGCTCCAGCACCTGGACGGTCAGTGCGAACTGCTCCTCGCCCAGCTCCCCGGCCAGCCGCGCCGCGAACTCCGCGTGGGCGGGGGTGATCCGGTTCACCGCCGTCCGGCCGTCCGCGGTGGGCCGGAGGAGTTTGGCCCGCCGGTGGGCGGGGTTCGCCACGTATTCGCCGAGGCCCTGTTCCACCAGCAGGTCGGCGATCCGCTGCACGCTCTGCCGGGTGATGCCCATCGAGCGGGCGATCCCCGACACGGGGAGCGGCTCGCCCAGGACCGCTCCGAGGACCTGCCAGCGGGCGGCCGTCAGCCCGGCGGGGCCTGCCAGCTCCTCGGCGACGGACAGGAAACGGCCGTTGAGCCGGAACACCCCGATCGCGGTGCGGCTCAACCGGTCACCGTTCTCGGTGGCTTCGGTGGCTTCGGTGGCTTCGGTGGGCTCCGAGGGCCGGGCGGGCGCGGTGGGCCGGACGGACCCGTCGGACCCGGTGGGACCGCCGGGTCCGGTGGGCCGGGCGTTCGTTTCGCTCATCCTTCGAGCACCTCGTAGGCGCTCGCGTCCGAGTCGTGGAAGAGCCGGTACCAGGCGTCCAGCTTCTTCGGCTCGAAGACCCCGAGCAGACGCAAGATCTCGCGGGCGAAGGCGACCGGCTCGGTCGGGCCCGCCGTGACGAGGGCGCCCTTCGGCGACCCGCCCGGGTCCGTCACCGCGTCGGCCTCCACGTAACGCGCGCCGCCCGCGTACCCCGTGGCGGCGAGGTAGAAGGAGACCGCACTCGTGTGGGCGCGGTCGTCGAGCAGGCCTTCGCGGGCCAGCCCCGCGGTCGCCCCGCAGATGGCCGCCACGGGCACACCCGCCTCCAGGAAGGTCCGCGCCGTACGGGCGAACGGGGCGAGGGCGTCGCCGGTGTCCCAGAGGGACGCGCCGGTGAGGATGAGCAGCGTGCTGTCGCCGGGATCCAGCTCGTCGAGCGCCAGATCGGGCCGGATGCTCACCCCGCCCATCGTGGTGACGGGCCCGGTGGTGAGGCCGACGGTGCGCACGGTGTGCCCGTGCTGGGTGAGCTGGGCCGTGGCGAAGCCCGGCTCCCAGTCGGCGAAGGTGTCGTAGACGGCCAGGTGAACGGTCGTGCCGGTCATGGTGACCTCCGGTGGCGAAACACGGGACCTTATGACAGAAGGCTGTCATGATGACAGCTTTCTGTCAATCGATCCCCGGTTTCCGGCCGTGAACCCGACAGCTTGCCGAGCCGGGCGGCCCCTGCCGTACACAGTGGTCATGGAGGACGGCGGCAGCGCCGCATACGCTCGCCGCATGAACTCCGATGCCCCTCGTGCCCCGTACGTCGACTCCGCAGCGGGCGCGGCCGTCAAGGCCGCCGACCGCGCGCACGTGTTCCACTCCTGGTCCGCCCAGGGCCTGATCGACCCGCTCGCCGTCGCGGGGGCCGAGGGGGCGTACTTCTGGGACTACGACGGCAACCGCTACCTGGACTTCACCAGCGGCCTCGTCTTCACCAACATCGGCTACCAGCACCCCGCCGTCGTCGCCGCGATCCAGGAGCAGGCGGGCAGGCTGACGACGTTCGCCCCCGCCTTCGCCGTCGAGGCGCGCTCGGAGGCGGCGCGCCTCATCGCCGAACGCACCCCCGGCGACCTGGACAAGATCTTCTTCACCAACGGCGGTGCCGAGGCCGTCGAGAACGCCGTGCGCATGGCCCGGCTGCACACCGGACGTGCCAAAGTGCTCTCCGCCTACCGCTCGTACCACGGTGCCACCGCGACCGCGATCAACCTCACCGGCGATCCGCGCCGCTGGGCCTCCGACAACGGTTCGGCGGGCGTCGTCCGCTTCTGGGCGCCGTTCCTCTACCGCTCGCCGTTCTACGCGCGGACCGAGGCCGAGGAGTGCGCCCGCGCGCTCCAGCACCTCGAGGACACGCTCGCCTTCGAGGGCCCGTCGACCGTCGCCGCCGTCGTCCTGGAGACGATTCCCGGGACGGCGGGCATCATGACGCCGCCGCCCGGCTATCTCGCCGGTGTCCGCGAGCTCTGCGACAGGTACGGGATCGTCTTCGTGCTGGACGAGGTGATGGCCGGCTTCGGGCGCACCGGGAAGTGGTTCGCCGCCGACCACGACGAGGTCGTGCCGGACCTGATGACCTTCGCCAAGGGCGTCAACTCCGGTTACGTGCCGCTCGGCGGCGTCGCCATCAGCGCCGAGATCGCCGCCACCTTCGAGACCCGCCCCTACCCGGGCGGACTCACCTACTCCGGTCACCCGCTCGCCTGCGCCGCCGCCGTCGCCACGATCAAGGTCATGGAGGAGGAGCGGATCGTCGAAGGCGCCGCGACCCTCGGGGAGCGCGTGCTCGGCCCCGGACTGCGCGAGCTCGCCGAGCGCCACCCCTCCGTCGGCGAGGTGCGGGGGCTCGGCGCGTTCTGGGCGCTGGAGCTGGTCCGTGACAGGGAGACCCGTGAGCCCCTGGTCCCGTACAACGCGACCGGGGAGGCCAACGCGCCGATGGCGGCCTTCGGCGCGGCCTGCAAGCGGAACGGCCTCTGGCCCTTCATCAACATGAACCGCACCCACGTCGTCCCCGCCTGCAACATCACCGAGGCGGAGGCGAAGGAGGGGCTCGCGGCCCTGGACGCGGCTCTCTCCGTCGCCGACGAACACACCGTGTAGACGGCACGGGACATGACGCCCTCCCCCGTGCCCGGAACCGGGCACACCCCTGGCTTAAGGTGACCCAAGCCGAGAACGGGAGGGGGCGTCATGGGTGCGAGCGGAGGTGTGACCCGCAGTACGCTGCGGCAGCAGATCGCCGACGCACTGCGTGACGAGGTGCTCGCCGGGCGTCTGCAGCCGCGGGTGGAGTTCACCGTCAAGCAGATCGCCGAGCAGTACGGCGTGTCCGCGACACCCGTCCGCGAGGCGCTCTTCGATCTTTCCGCGCAGGGGCTGCTCGAATCGGACCAGCACCGCGGCTTCCGGGTGCGTGAGTTCAGCGTCGCCGACTACCGGTCGATGGTGGAGGCGCGCGCCCTGGTCATAGACGGGGTGTTCCGGGGCATCTTCGACGGCACCGGATCCGCGTCCGCCGTGATCGACGCCCACCGGACCGCCCTCGTCTCCGTACGCCGCCGGGCGGAGGAGGCGGCACGGGCGGCGCGCGGCGGCGACCTCGACATCCTGATCGGCTACGACCTCAGGTTCTGGCGGGAGCTCGGCGCCGTCATCGGCAACACCTACATCAACGACTTCCTGCAACGGCTGCGGATGCAGGCCTGGGCCTTCGCCGTCCCCTACCTGCGCGGTGACGGCGACGACGTGCGTGACTGGCTCTGGAACGGCCACCAGGAACTGGTGGAGGCGATCACGGCCGTCGACGGGCCCGCCGTGCGCGCGGTGCTGGACGCCTACTTCGAGCACGGGCTGAACTGGGCGGACCGGCTGGCGGCCGGAGATCCCCCGCGCCCGGACCACGGCTGAGCGCGTACCGGCCCGCACCCTGTGCGCGGGGTGCTGCCCGCATTACGCTGTCCCGACCATCGCACGAACCCGTTGGAGAGCGAGACTTCGTGGCCTGTGACCTGTGGCTGGTCCCCCTCGTCGATGTGCTGTGCCACAGCCCCGACAACCCGTTCGCCGAAGAGATCGCCGTCTACGACAAGGCGCTGACCGAGGCGGGGCTGCCGCCCGTGCCCGTCTACGCCTACATGCCCGGCCTCACCGGGGACGTCGCCCCGGTCGCCGGCTTCGACTACGACGCCCTGCACTTCCTGCGCCGTGCCTACCTGCTCCAGCTGAGCGGGCTCGCCGTCACCCCGGTCGACGAACTGGGCGGGGATTACGAGCAGTTGCTGGAGATGTTCGAGCAGAGCGCGCAGGCGTCGCACCTCGTGTGGCACTACGACCACGCCGGGGCGTACGTCCCCCTGGACTTCCCTCATCCGCTCTCCGACGACCAGCTGCTGGAGGGCGGCGGCCCGCTGGGCTCCTCCCACGGGCTGCTGCGGGAGCTGGAGTTCGTCGCCCCGTCCATCGGCATCGACCCGGCCAACCCGCCGGCCGCCCCGCTTCCCCCCGCCGGTCCGACCTCGCTGGAGGAGCCGGCCGCGCCTGTCCCGTACGACGAGAACCCCTTCGCCCGGGAGAGGCACGTCTGGCTCGGCCTCCACGCGGCGGCGACCCGCAGCCTCGCGCAGGGCTCGATGATCATCTTCAGCTGACGACGCGCGCCACGGCCGGCGCGGCCGCCACGGGCCCCGCGCCCGCCACGGCCCGGGTGTCCGTCACGGCCTCCGTGCCCGGCCCCGCCCCGGTCTCACCGGGGCGGCTCCGGCGGCCGCTGGCGAGGCATGTTCGGCCGGGCCACCGAGGGCATGGTGAGCCGGCCGGGCAGGGCGCCCGGCTCGGGACGCCCGCCGGGCCCGCCCGAGACCAGCGACTGCATGCCCATGGGCGCGGGCCCGGCCCGGAACTCCACCATCCAGTCGGCCGTCTCCATGCGGACCAGCTCGGTGATGTCCTCCGAGAAGCGGCGCAGCACCCCGAGGCAGCGCTCCGCGGCCTCGCTGGCGGTGCCCTCGGTCGGCCCCAGCACCTCCCGGACGGACTCGGACGACCAGTCGAACTGCAGCACCTGCAGACGCCTCTGCACGGCCTGTGCCGTCGCGAGGTTCCTTATCCAGCCCGAGGTCAGTCCGAAGTACCGGTCGCACGCCATGCAGGCGGCGCCCAGCAGGAGCGCGAGGTAGCCCCAGCCCGCCGAGCCGTGCAGCTCACCGGTGAGGTCCAGCAGGGGGAGCGCGGCGCCGGAGACCACCCCCGCCGCCGTGCCGAGGCGGAGCATCCTGGCCGTGCGCCGCTTGCGGACCCGGTCGCGCAGATACCACTCGGCGGTCTCCAGGGCGCCGGCCTCGACCCAGCGGTAGAGCTCGTCGAGCCGCTCGGCGGGTTCGCCCCAGTCGCCGAGGGGGAAGGCGCGGCCGGTCAGGTCCCGGGGGCTCGAACCGTAGCGCGGACCGGACCGATCAGTTCCGGTGCCCGCACCGGATCCCGCGCCGGGCTCCTTGCGGGGCGGCCCTTCGGGCTGCATCTCCGGCTGACTCACCGGGGCACTCCTCTGCACTCTGCGTTCGGCGCGTATCGACGCGGATCGGCACGGCTCTCGGTCACGGGAGGGCTGGACCGGCATATGACCGGGGCCTTCATCCGTGTAACTCTGCGTTACCTTCATTGTGCGTATGGGTACGGATACGCATGCTCTTCCTACCGCCGAATGGTGGGCCGCGGGGTCGAAATCGCGGGATTCCCGGGTGGGCACGGGCTCTGGTCAGGTATAGGAGCACGGCAGACGGTTTTCAGAACTCACTCGAAAGAGTTGGTCCGCAGTGGGTGGGGCGCGGCGTCCGGTGAACACGTAGGCTCGGCATACCGAAACAATCCGTCGTCGAGATGCCAGGAGTGACCGTGATTCCCGGTGGTGGCCAGCCCAACATGCAGCAGCTGCTCCAGCAGGCCCAGAAGATGCAGCAGGATCTTGCCGCGGCCCAGGAGGAGCTGGCCAGGACCGAGGTCGAGGGGCAGGCGGGCGGCGGTCTCGTGAAGGCCACCGTGACCGGGTCCGGCGAGCTCCGCGGTCTGGTCATCGACCCGGGCGCCGTGGACCCGGAGGACACGGAGACGCTGGCCGACCTCGTGGTCGCGGCCGTCCAGGCGGCGAACGAGAACGCCCAGCAGCTCCAGCAGCAGAAGCTCGGCCCGCTGGCGCAGGGCCTGGGCGGCATGCCGGGTCTCCCGTTCTGACCCCTGTGCCCACCCGGGCGTACCGGCTACGGTACGAGCAGGAAACAAGAGAGGCGTTCCGTTGTACGAAGGCGTGGTCCAGGAACTGATCGACGAGCTGGGCAGGCTGCCCGGCGTCGGTCCCAAGAGCGCGCAGCGGATCGCCTTCCACATCCTGCAGGCCGAGCCCACCGACGTACGCCGTCTGGCCCATGCCCTCCTCGAGGTCAAGGACAAGGTCCGCTTCTGCGAGATCTGCGGCAACGTCGCCCAGCAGGAGCAGTGCGGCATCTGCCGGGACGCCCGCCGCGACCGCACGGTCATCTGTGTGGTCGAGGAGCCCAAGGACGTCGTCGCGATCGAGCGGACCCGTGAGTTCCGGGGCCGCTACCACGTGCTCGGCGGCGCGATCAGCCCGATCGAGGGCGTCGGGCCCGACGATCTGCGCATCAGGGAGCTGCTGGCCCGGCTCGCGGACGGCTCCATCACGGAGCTGATCCTCGCGACGGACCCCAACCTGGAGGGCGAGGCCACCGCGACGTACCTCGCCCGGATGGTCAAGCCGATGGGCCTGCGCGTCACCCGGCTGGCCAGCGGGCTTCCGGTGGGCGGCGACCTGGAGTACGCGGACGAGGTCACCCTCGGCCGCGCCTTCGAGGGGAGGCGGCTGCTCGATGTGTGATCCGGCGTCTGACGGCGGCTTTACGTTCGGCGGCGCTATGTTCTACCCACCGTTCGCGACCGTGCCCACGGGAGGTCTCCTCGATGTCTGACGCCACGCTGAACTCCGTCACGCAGGACCCGGACGACTTCGCCGTCCAGATCGCGGACCAGATCAAGACGTTCATCGTCGCGGTCGGCGAGGTGTCCAAGGCCGAGGAGCCCGAGGAGGCCGTTCCGGTCCTGCTCCTCCAGGTCTCCCAGCTCCTCCTGGCCGGCGGCCGGCTGGGGGCGTACGAGGACATCCTCCCGGACGAGCGCTACGAGCCGGACCTGGGTCCCGAGCCGGACGCCGACGGCCTGCGCGAGCGCTTCGCGGAGCTCCTGGAGCCCATCGACGTCTACTCCGAGGTCTTCGACCCGTACGAGCCCCGCAAGCCCCCCGTGCCGCACCGCATCTCCGACGACCTGGCCGACCTGGTCACGGACCTCGGACACGGCCTGGCGCACTACGAGGCGGACCGCACGGCGGAGGCCATGTGGTGGTGGCAGTTCTCGTACTTCTCCAACTGGGGCTCCACCGCGTCGGCCGCCCTGCGCGCCCTCCAGTCCCTGATCGCCCACATCCGGCTGAACCAGCCGCTCCAGGAGCTCGACGGCCTGGACACGGACCAGGACCCGGGTGACGGGGACCTGGCGGAGGAGGCGGGGCGCGTGATGGCCGAGGAGATCGCCGGCCCGCTGGGCCTCCGTCCCGTCCTGTAGGGCCCGTCCTCCCGGTGCCCCTCCTGCCGGTGCCCGTCCTGCCGGGGCGGTCCTGTCAGGGCCGCCCGCGCAGGCGGCGGCCTGAGGCCGCCCACTGGGTTCCCGTGCCCTCTGGGGCCTCCGCACCGCCTGTGACCTGCTGCGTCTGCTGTGGCCTGGGACACAAAGAGGCGTGGGGCGGCGAGGAACCGGGCAGCAGCCCGGTACGAGCAGTTCGGAGCGGCGCGCCGTACCAGGTGGTGGGCGGGACATCTCACCATCCGGTACCGACGGGTCGATTCCGGACTGCTCGTTAAACTGAGCCGACCGCACCATTATTGAGCGAGGAGCGCACGTGGGCCTTGTCGTGCAGAAGTACGGAGGCTCCTCCGTAGCCGATGCCGAAGGCATCAAGCGTGTCGCCAAGCGAGTCGTGGACGCCAAGAAGAACGGCAACCAGGTGGTTGTCGTGGTGTCCGCGATGGGCGACACGACGGACGAGTTGATCGATCTCGCAGAGCAGGTGTCCCCGATGCCTGCCGGTCGGGAGTTCGACATGCTGCTGACCGCCGGAGAGCGGATCTCCATGGCCCTCCTGGCGATGGCGATCAAAAACCTGGGCCACGAGGCCCAGTCGTTCACGGGCAGCCAGGCCGGTGTCATCACCGACTCGGTCCACAACAAAGCGCGCATCATCGACGTCACGCCCGGCCGCATCCGGACCTCGATCGACGAGGGCAACATCGCCATCGTCGCCGGGTTCCAGGGCGTGAGCCAGGAGGGCAAGAACATCACGACCCTCGGCCGCGGCGGGTCGGACACGACCGCTGTCGCGCTGGCCGCCGCGCTGGACGCGGAGGTCTGTGAGATCTACACCGATGTGGACGGTGTCTTCACCGCCGACCCCCGGGTCGTGAAGAAGGCCCGGAAGATCGACTGGATCTCCTTCGAGGACATGCTGGAGCTGGCGGCCTCCGGCTCCAAGGTGCTGCTGCACCGCTGCGTCGAGTACGCACGCCGTTACAACATCCCGATCCACGTCCGCTCGTCCTTCTCCGGACTGCGCGGCACCTGGGTCAGCAACGAGCCGCAAGGGGACCAGCAGGTGGAGCACGCCATCATCTCCGGAGTCGCCCACGACGTCTCCGAGGCCAAGGTCACGGTCGTCGGTGTCCCCGACAAGCCGGGCGAGGCCGCCGCGATCTTCCGCGCCATCGCGGACGCCGAGATCAACATGGACATGGTGGTGCAGAACGTCTCCGCCGCGTCGACCGGGCTGACGGACATCACGTTCACCCTGCCCAAGGCGGAGGGCCGCAAGGCCATCGACGCCCTGGAGCGCGCACGTGCCGGCATAGGGTTCGACTCGCTGCGCTACGACGACCAGATCGCCAAGATCTCGCTCGTCGGCGCGGGCATGAAGACCAACCCCGGCGTCACCGCGGGCTTCTTCGAGGCCCTGTCCAACGTCGGCGTGAACATCGAGCTGATCTCGACGTCGGAGATCCGTATCTCGGTGGTCACCCGTGCCGACGACGTCAACGAGGCCGTGCGCGCCGTGCACACCGCCTTCGGTCTCGACAGCGACTCCGACGAGGCCGTCGTCTACGGAGGCACCGGCCGATGACCGGACGCCGCCCTTCGCTCGCGGTCGTCGGCGCGACCGGGGTGATCGGCGGCGTCATGCTCCAGATCCTCTCGCAGCACGAGGACGTCTGGGGCGAGGTCAGGCTCGTCGCCTCGCCGCGCGCGGCCGGCACCAAGCTGGTCGTGCGCGGTGAGGAGACCGAGGTCCTCGCGCTCACCGAGGACGTGTTCGACGGGGTGGACGTCGCCCTGTTCCTGGTGCCGGACGAGGTGTCCGCGCAGTGGGCGCCGGTGGCCGTCGCCCGGGGTGCCGTGGTCGTGGACGACTCGGGCGCCTTCCGGACGGACGACGACGTGCCCCTGGTCGTCCCGGAGATCAATCCCCATGCCGCGCGGCTCAGGCCTCGCGGCATCGTCGCGTCCCCGGCCTGTACGACGCTCTCGCTGATCGTCGCGGTCGGTGCGCTGCACGCCGAATTCGGGCTGCGGGAGCTGATCGTCTCGTCCTACCAGGCGGTGTCCGGTGCGGGCCGGGACGGGGTCGTCGCGCTCCGGGAGCAGCTCGCCCTGGTCGCGGGCACGGAACTGGGCACACGCCCCGGGGACGTGCGGAGGGCGCTGGGCGACGGTGACAGGAGCCCCTTCGCCGCCCCGGTGGCGCTGAACGTCGTGCCATGGGCCGGTACCGATGCCGGGGACGGCTGGTCGTCCGAGGAACTGGCGATCCGCGCGGAGTGCCGGAAGGTCCTGGGCCTGCCGGCCCTGAAGGTGACGGCGACCTGCGTGTACGTCCCCGTCGTGGCGACGCACTCCATGTCCGTGCACGCGCGCTTCGAGAACGAGGTGCCCGTGGACCGGGCGCACGAGGTCCTGGCGACCGCTCCCGGAGTGGTGCTCTTCGACAGCCCGGCGAACGGTGACTTCCCCACCCCGTCCGATGTCGTGGGAACCGACCCGACCTGGGTGGGCAGGGTGCGGCAGTCGATGGACGATCCCCACGCCGTCGACATGTTCATCTGCGGCGATAATCTGCGAAAAGGTGCGGCCCTCAACGTGGCGCAGATCGCGGAGTCGGTGGCCGGAGAATTTCTTCGCACCTGATCGAATCTGTTTTGTAGGATCTGTGTGCGCCCTGTGGGTAACTCGCTGGTCTGAACCTCTTGAGCTGGGGCGTTGTCATGTCCGACGATGATCTCCTGGCTCCCCGCAACCGCTGAGCGGATGCGATGCGTCTACGTCGTCACTTCTTGCGTGGCTGGATGTGTTTTCGGGGCATTTGGGGAAGAGCGGGTACGAATGAGGGCATGTCGCACAGCATCGAACGCGGTGCCGTTGGCGTACAACCCTGACGGGGGGAAGCGTGTCCAACTGGCGTGGCAGAGGTTCTCGACATCACAGTGGTGGGCCCGTTGCGAGGCGCTTCGGTGCGTCCGCTCCGGAGGCCCCGCGCAGCCGGCGGTATGCCGGTGATTGCGCCCATGCCGGCTGCGCGTCCCACCCGGCTGCCGTCGCAGCGCGAGGGCGCTGAGGAGACGGTGGCGGCGGGAACGACGGTCGACCATCTCACCGAGACCTATCGCGCTCACTACCGCTCGCTGCTGGGTCTCGCCGCGCTCCTGCTGGACGACACCGCGTCCTGCGAGGACGTGGTGCAGGAGGCGTTCATCCGGGTGCACTCGGCTCGGAACCGGGTGCGCGATCCGCAGAAGACCCTCGCGTACCTCCGCCAGACCGTGGTCAACCTGTCCCGCTCCGCGCTGCGACGGCGCATCCTCGGGCTGAAGCTGCTCTCCAAGCCGATGCCCGACATGGCGAGCGCGGAGGAGGGCGCGTACGACCAGCTCGAACGGGACGCGCTGATCAAGGCGATGAAGGGTCTGCAGCGCCGCCAGCGCGAGGTGCTGGTGCTGCGCTACTTCTCGGACATGACGGAGGCCCAGGTCGCGGAGACGCTGGGGATATCGCTCGGTTCGGTGAAGGCGTACGGCTCCCGGGGCATTGCGGCACTGCGCGTGGTGATGGAGGCGCAGGCATGAGCAGGCCCGAGCACAGGCACGACGATGACCGGACTGGAAACGGAATTGTGAACCACGGGCCGGAGAACACCCCGAACACCGATCCCGATCAGGACGGTGAACGGAAGCAGGATCAGGACGCGGCCGACGGCGCGGACTCCGCTTCAGGGCCCGCCGCTCCGTGTGCGGACTCCGACGGCCGCGGCTCGGGCGGTCCCGGCTCGGGCGGGTCTTCCGGCCGGGACGGGTCTTCCGGCCGGGACGGCGGCGGGACGCTGACCGAACTCTTCGCGGGCAGGAGCGGCGGCCTCTTCGGGGCCGGCGCCGGCGGGTCCGGGGGCTCTGCGGGCGCCGGAGGTGACTCCGGCGGCGGGGGCATGGACGAGGTCGCGCTGCGCCGCATGCTGCAAGGCGCGGTCCAGGGTCTCGAGCCCTCCGACGGCACACTCGACCATCTGCACCGCGCGGTGCCCGCCCGGCGTGCCAGGCGCCGTCAGGGCGTGGTGGGCGCGGCGGCGGCGGCGCTGCTGATCGGTACGGCGGTACCCGCCTTCGTCCACGTGGCGAATTCGGAGGGCTCCGCCACCGCCAACCCGGCCATCGCCGGTCACGGCGAGCAGGCACAGGGAGGCAGCGGCGAGGACGCGGGCGCCGATGCCGGCGGCGGAAGGCCGGCGGGTCCTGAGGAACGTCGGAGCGAGGGCGCCGAAAGCGGGGACGGCGGCTCCACGGCCCCGTCCGAGGGATCGGAACCGGGTGCCGAGGGCAGCGGGTCCGAAGGGCTGGGCGACGACGACGCCGCCGGGGCCGCGGCCACCACGGCGTGCGACCCCGACCAGCTCAGGGTGGCCTCCGCCGACGCGGGCGCCGCCGACGCGCAAGGCACGGTGTACGGGACCTTCAGGATCGCCAACGCGTCCGGCGCCGCCTGCTCGGTGACCAGCAACGGCACGGTCGGCTTCCAGGCGGCGGGCGCCGCCGACCCGTTGAAGATCACGGTGGTGCAGCACACCGCCGGTGACCCCGCGGCCGGGCTGCCCGATCCCTCCCTGGAACCGGGGACGGTCCTCCTGAAGCCGACGATGGCGTACGAGGTGCGCTTCGCCTGGGTGCCGTCGGACACCTGCCCGACCACCGGCGGTTCGCCCAGCCCGACGCCCACGGACGGCGACGGGGGCGGCGGCGGAGGCGGCGGAGACGCGGCCGGGACCGCCGCGGGGGCGTCCGACACCACCGCGGTGCAGTTGGGCAGTGCGGACGAGGGTCCGGCGGACGGCAGCATCGCGGTCACGCACACCCCGGAGGTGGGGGCGCCGACGGCGGCGACCACCATCGACAACGCCTGCGCCGGCACGATCTACCGCACGGGCGTACTGGACGCCTCGTAGCCGTACGCCGGCGCCGGTCGGCCGGGCCGACCCGGACCTGATCCGTGAGCCGTCCCGGGCGGCGGGGACGGACCTGATCCATGGCCGTCCCCGGCGGCGGGGACGGACCTGATCCGTGGGCCGTCCCGTGCGGGGACGTGGGCCGCCCCGGTCGGTGCATGGCGCGTCTCGGGCCCGGACGCGGGTTCACCTGGGGGTCGCGGTCCGGTCGTGGACGGCTGGACGCAGTCGTGGATACGGGCAGGGGGCCCGCCGGAACTCACTGGTCCGGCGGGCCCCCTGCCCGTATCGCATGTTCGTGCCGATGCCGATGCCGATGCCGATGCCGATGCCGATGCCGATGCCGATGTCGGCACCGGTGCCGGATGCCGGTTCGTGTCAGTCGGCGTCGGCTGCGAGTCCCAGCCGCACGTCGCGCGCGGCCTCCGCCTCGCGGCGCAGCAGGCGGAACCACATGAAGAGCACGAAGCCGCCGAAGACGAACCACTCGCCGGTGTAGCCGAGGTTCTGGAAGGCCTTCAGGTCCAGCCCGCTGCCCTGCGCCACCGCCGCGGGCACGGGCTTCATCCCGTCCGCGCCCGCGTCCTTCCCTGCCGAGGCCGAGGGCAGAGTCACCCAGGCGTCGTACACGTCGTACGGGACGAGGTTCACCAGGGACGCCGCGCTGATCATGCCCAGCTGGCCTTCGGGAAGCCCGCCGCTGACGTCGACGCCGGTCGTCCCGCTGTTCTCGGAAGCCTGCAGATCGCCGGTCACGGTGACCTCACCCGTCGGCGCAGGGGGAACCTCTGCCCTGCCCGGCGTACCCGCCAGCCAGCCGCGTACGACGGGCAGTGCCTTGCCGCTGTCGGTACGCAGCAGATCCAGCACGTAGAAGCCGTCACGGTCGTCCAGCTTGCGGCCGGGCACCAGGAACTGGTCGGCGTACGTCCCCGTCGCCACGGCCGGACGGCCGGACGTGTCCATGTTCACGGGCAGCAGCGCGTCGAGCGGTTTCGGGGAGCGGGTGCCCGGATCGGGACGCGCCTCGGCCTTCTCGTGGGTCTGCACGCGGTCCTCGAAACGACCGAGCTGCCACGTGCCCATCAACACGCAGAACGGGATGGCCAGCACGACGAAGAGGTTGATCCCCCACCACCGCGGGGTCAGCAGGAACCGGTACACCCCTCCACGGTACGGTTCCCCGCTCCGGGCGCCCGGAGCGGGGTGCACCATTTATCCGGACCTTATGCCGTCGGCCTCCCCGTCTCCGGGCTCCCCTCCGCCACCTCGGCCCGTGCCGGACCGAGGTGGCGGAGCGTGAACTCCAGCTCCAGCCGCACCTGTTTGATCCGCTCCTCCACCACGAGCGAGCCATGGCCCGCGTCGTAGCGGTACACCTCGTGGACCGCGCCGCGGTCGGCGAGGCGCTCCACGTAGTTCTCCACCTGCCGGATGGGGCAGCGCGGGTCGTTGACGCCGGCGGAGATGTAGACCGGGGCACGCACGGCGTCCACGTAGGTCAGCGGGGACGAGGCCTCGAAGCGCTCGGGGACCTCCTCCGGAGTCCCGCCGAGCAGCGTGCGGTCCATCGCCTTCAGGGCTTCCATCTCGTCGTGATAGGCGGTGACGTAGTCGGCGACGGGGACCGCCGCCAACCCGAGGGCCCACGCGTCGGGCTGGGTGCCGAGCCCGAGCAGGGTCAGATAGCCGCCCCACGACCCGCCGGCCAGCACCAGACGCTCCGGGTCCGCCAGACCCGACTTCACCGCCCACTCCCGGACGGCCGCGATGTCCTCCAGCTCGATCAGCCCGACCCGGTGCTTGAGCGCGTCCGTCCAGGCGCGGCCGTACCCGGTCGACCCGCGGTAGTTGACCCGTACGACGGCGAAGCCGTGGTCGATCCATGCGGCGGGACCCGACGCGAAGGCGTCGCTGTCGTGCCAGGTGGGTCCACCGTGTATCTCGAAGACCGTGGGAAACGGGCCGTCGCCGGTGGCCGGCGCCTGCACGAGGGCGTGGATGCGGCCTCCGGGGCCGTCCACCCAGGCGTCCCGCACCGGCACCGAGGCCGGTGCCTTCGCCCCGGGCGGGTCGAGGACGACGGAGCCCGTCGTGGACCGCACGACGGGCGGCTGGGCGGCCGACGACCACAGGTACTCCACCGTGCCGTCCGGACGCGCCGTGGCGCCCGAAACCGTCCCGGCCGGGGTCTCGACCCGAATGGGCTCCGCAGCACCCGGCTCGTACCGCCAGAGCTCGCTGCGGGCCTCGAAGCTGTGCTCGATCAGCAGCGCGGATCCGTCCGGATACCACTCGGCGCCGGCGTCACCGGGCAGATCGACGTGGAGGTCCGTCTGCGTCCCCGCCACCGGGTCCCAGATCATCGGTTCCCACCGACCGCGCCGCTGATGCGCGACCAGCAGCCGGGTGTCACCGGCCAGCGGGGCGAACCCCAGCACCGACAGGCCGAGCTCCTTCGTGCCGCCCTCGGTGTCGTCCAGCTCCGCGACCGTCGACCCGTCGGGGCGGACCACGCGCAGCGCGGAGTGCATCGCGTCGCCGTGCTCCGTGTGTTCCAGGGCGATCAGCGTCCCGTCGTGGGAGAGGTCCCCCACTCCCGCGGACTCCCGGTGCCGGTAGATCTCGACCGGCTCCGCCCCCACGCGCACCAGGTGGACCGTCGTGCCGTCCTCGTCCGTCGAGCGGCCGACCACCGCCGTGCCGTCGCGCCCGATCACGAGCCCGGCCGGGTACGACGCTTCCAGGCCGGGCGCGGCCGGCTCGTCGGCGCCGCCGTCGAAGGGCTGCCGCATCCACACGCCGAACTCGTCACCGTCGGTGTCGGCGAACCACCAGACGGCCCGGCCGTCCGGCGTCAGCACTCCGTCGGTCGTCCCGTTGGGCCGGTCCGTGATCTGGCGCTGCTTCCCGGTCGCCCGGTCCCAGGCGTACAGCTCGTACGTGCCGGTCGCGTTGGAGACGAAGAGCGCGCGGTCGGGGGCCTCCTCCGCCCAGTCGGGCAGGGACACCCGCGGGGCACGGAAGCGCTGCTCCCACTGCGGGGGCTCCTGCTCCCGCTCCGGGACGGACGGGTTGTTCTGTGTGTCGCTCATGACCCCATCCAACCCGATGTGGCCACACAACCGGGCGGCCTGTGGATAACTGTTCGCACGCACCCCCGCCCTGTGGGTAACTTTCCGGCATGTACTCATCGGCCCCCGAGGACTGGCACGCGGTCAATCGCGCGCGCTGGGACGAGCGCGTCGCGATCCACGCCGCCAGTGACTTCTACGACCTGGACGCCTTCCTGGCGGGCAAGGACGCCCTGCGCGGCTTCGAGCTCGCGGAGGTCGGTGACGTGACGGGCCGGACCCTGCTGCACCTTCAGTGCCACATAGGCCTCGACACCCTCTCGTGGGCGCGCCACGGCGCCTCCCAGGTCGTCGGCCTCGACTTCTCCGAGCCCGCCGTCGAGACCGCCCGCGGCCTGGCGCGTTCACTGGATCTCCCGCCGGAGCAGGCCGCGTTCGTCGCCTCCGACGTGTACGACGCCGCCGAGGCGGTGCCGGACACCGCGTACGACATCGTCTACACCGGGCTCGGAGCGCTGAACTGGCTCCCGGACATCCGCCGTTGGGCGGAGACCGCCGCCTCGCTGGTCGCACCGGGCGGGTTCCTCTACCTGGCGGAGTTCCACCCCCTGACCGGCTGCCTGGACGACGAGACCGGATCGACGCTCACCTACGACTACTTCAGCCCCGACCCCTGGGTGGACGAGTCGCCGGGCACGTACGCCGACTTCGGTGCGGCCACGGTCCACAACCGCAGCGTCGAGTGGCAGCACCCCGTGGGCGAGGTCGTCTCGGCGCTGGCGGGGGCCGGGCTGCGGATCGAGTTCCTGCACGAGCACGACGCCTCGCTGTTCGCCCGCTACCCGGCGCTGGTGCGGCATGCGGACGGGTACTTCCGCTTCCCGGCCGGCCGTCCGCGTGTCCCGCTGATGTACTCGGTCAAGGCATCCCGGCCGGCCGACGGCTGACCGGGCCGTCGTCCGGCCGATTGTCAGTGGCGGGCGCCACAATCGGGAGCATGACCGAGATGGCCGGCGGAGCCGGTGCCACAGGGGAGGCGGCCGACGTGCGGGCCGCCTGCGAGGCGTACTGGGCGGCGGTGGACGCCCGTGACTGGGGCGCGTTCGCCGCCACCCTCGCCGACGGCCTGGTGTACGACCTGCCGCAGAGCCGTGAGCGCATCCTGGGCAAGGAGCGCTACGTCCGGTTCAACCAGGAGTGTCCAGGCGATCGGCACATCCGGATCGAGCGCATCGTGGCCGACGGGGAAGGCCTTCAGGCGGCCGTCCGGACGCTCTTCACCGTCGGGGCGGAGGAGGTGCACGGCGTTCACTTCTTCACCTTCGACGCGGACGGACGGATCGTCGGTGTCACGGACTTCTGGCCCGAGTCCTACGAGCCTCCGACGGGCCGTGAGCACCTGGTCGAGCGGTACTGAGCCCGGAGCTCACGGTGCGGGTTGCCGACGGGCGCGCCCCGTCGCCCCGCTCCCGCCCTCGGCAGGGCGGCGGCGCCTCCGACAGGTCCGGTGACGCCGCCGCCTGATCCGGCGGTTTGCTCTGCGCGCGTTACGCCGCAGATCTGAAGGCGGGCAGGTATCCGTTCGACTGCCCGATCGCCTTCGGGTGGTACGAGTTGGTGACGGGGATGGACACGCTGTGGATCCACGCGTCACCCGAGCAGAGCTCGTGCCCGGTGAACTCGTCCGCCACACCGGAGAAGGTGAACCCCGCGTCCGCCGACCGCTTGGCGAGCACCCCGTTGAGCACGTCCGAGGCGTTGTTGATCGCCCCGCGCTCGGTCTCCGTCAGGCCGGCGATGCAGGTCCCCGACAGCTTGTAGAAGCGCGGATACCCCAGGACCACCACGTGGGCCTGCGGCGCACGCGATCGGATGCCCGCGTAGAGGGAGTCGAGCCGGCCCGGCAGCGAGCTCTGGATCTGGGAGACCGCCGTGTTCACCCGGCTCACACACGTGGCCTCGCTCTGCAGGACACATGTCTGCATGACGTCGGCGAACCCGACGTCGTTGCCGCCGGCTGTGAGGCTGACGAGCGTGGTCGACGCACTCAGTGCCCCCAGCTGACCGCTGGAGACTGATGCCGTCGTGGCGCCCGAGCAGGCGACGAACGTGAACGACGACGGGCTGTTCGCGTTCGCCCAGAGGTACGGGTAGGCGTTGGTGCTGCGCTTGCAGTCGCCGCTCTCGGAGGTGTAACTCCCGGCGCCGACACCGGAGGAGTAGGAGTCACCGAGAGCGACGTAGTTGCCGCCGGCGGCGGATGCTGGTTGTGCGACGCCGAGTGCGGCCACGGCGGCGATCGCGAGGGTGAAGACGGACGCCCGGAAGGTTCGTACTGACATGGCTGCCAGCCCTTCGAAGTGTGGGGGACGAGTGGGGAGTTCGTGGGGCGAGCACGTTTTTAGCAGCTCGCGGTACTCGGCGGTAATGGGCGCGGGGAAAGTCGTCTGATATGCCCGAAGGATCGTTCGGTAGACGATGCTCCGCGCGTAGATAAACCCTCGATGGGCCCTCGAAATGGTGAAGTTCTGGGCCCTTCCGCCACCCCTCCCGACTCCGCTGAGTCACATTGAGGGGAGCGTCAGATGTTCGAATGACCTCGGGAGGGTTCGGTGCACCCGTCCTGCCGCCGCCGCGGCGCGTTACGCGTCGGCCTCCAGGCGGTGTGCCATGGCGCCGAGATGGCGGCGTTCGGGGGCGCTGGTCGTGCGGCGGGCGGCTTCGCGGTAGGAGGCGGCTGCGGCCTCGTGTTCACCGAGCAGTTCCAGGAGATGGGCGCGGGTGGCCAGGAGGCGGTGGTGGCGGGCCGTACGGTTGTCGGCCTCCAGGGTGGTGATCAGGTCGAGTCCCGCGGCCGGGCCGTGCACCATCGCGACGGCGACCGCGCGGTTGAGGGAGACCATCGGGTTCGGCCCGAACTGCTCCAGGAGCTCGTACAGGGCGAGGATCTGAGGCCAGTCGGTGGCGCCGATGTCCTCGGCCTCGTCGTGCACGGCCGCGATGGCCGCCTGCAGTTGGTACGGGCCGACCCGGCCGAGTGGCAGGGTCCGGCTGATCAGGTCGACCCCTTCCGCGACGGCACGGTGGTCCCACCGGCCGCGGTCCTGGTCCGCCAGTGGCACCAGTTCCCCGGACGGGCCGGTGCGGGCGGGACGTCGCGCGTCGGTGAGCAGCATCAGCGCGAGGAGGCCCGCCGTCTCGGTGTCGTCGGGGACCGAGCGGTGCAGCATCCGGGTGAGCCGGATCGCCTCCGCGGACAGTTCCGGCACGGTCAGGCCGGTGTCGTCGGAACCGGTGGTGGCGTACCCCTCGTTGAAGATGAGGTAGACCACGTGCCGCACGTCGGCCAGCCGCTCGGTGAGATCGGCACCCTCCGGCACGGCCAGGGGAGTGCCGGACGCCTTGACGGTCTGCTTGGCCCGGCTGATGCGCTGAGCCATGGTCGGCTCGGGCACCAGGAAGGCCGCGGCGATCTGCGCGGTGGTCAGGCCGCCGACCGCGCGCAAGGTCAGCGCGATCCTGCTGGCCGGCGACAGCGACGGATGGCAGCACAGGAACAACAACGCCAGCGAGTCGTCCCGTTCCGCGTCGGACGCGGTGTCGGCGGCAGCGCCGAGCAGTTCGGCCTGCGGAGTGGCCAGGGCGAGGGTGTCCTCACGGCGCCGGCGCGCGCTGTCGCTGCGGATCCGGTCGACCAGCCTTCGGGAGGCGACGGTGACCAGCCAGCCCCGTGGATTGTCCGGTACGCCGGCTCCGGGCCACTGCAGGGCGGCCGCGAGGAGTGCTTCCTGGACCGCGTCCTCGCAGAGGTCGAAGGCGTCGTACCGGCGTACGAGCACGCCGAGGACCTGCGGCGCCAGCTCGCGCAGCAGGTCCTCGGCGGCGTGGCGCCCGTCGGTCACACGTCCGCCGCGGACTCGTGCAGCACCGGCCACAGCTCGACCGGGTCCACGTCGGCGAACGGCATGTCCGCGGCGATCGCCTGGGCCCGCTCCGGACTGTCGCAGTCGAGCAGGTAGAAGCTGGCGATGTACTCCTTGGTCTCCAGGTACGGGCCGTCGGTGACCGCCGGGACGCCGTCCTCGCGGCGCACGAGCTGGGCGTTGGCCGCGTCCGCCAAGCCGTAGGCGCCGAGGAGCTCACCGCTCTCGCGGTACTTCTTGTTGAACGCCTCCTGCTCGGCGATCGCACGGGGCCACTCCTCGGCCGGGAAGGAGTCCCACTTGGCCTGGTTGCCGTAGATCATCGCGATGTACTTCATCTCGGACGTCCTCTGCCTCTCGCGCGCCCCGTCGGCGCGCTGTCACCCTTCGGTCGGAGCGGGAGGCGGGCCCTCGACATCCGACGACGACTTTCCTAGGAATCTTTTTCACCTGGGTGAGGAGTCGGGTTCAGCCGCGGCCCCATCTTCACCCCCGCCCCTTCACCGCAGACGAACGCGGCCGCCGGGAGATCCGGCGGCCGCGGTGCGTGGGAGTGGTCCGCTCTACAGCGTGCGCTCCAGACGGTCCGCCATCAGCCTGCTGAAGCGCGAGGGATCACTCAGCTCGCCACCGTCCGAGAGGAGCGCCAGGCCGTGGACGAGCTCCGCCGTCTCGGCCAGTTCGGTGCCGGCGCCCTCTTCGCCGCTCTGCGCGGCGTGGGCCTTCTTCAGTCCGCTGATCAGTGCGTGCGACGGGTTGAGTTCGAGGATGCGCTTGATCTGCGGCACCTCCTGGCCCATGGCGCGGTACATGTTCTCCAGGGCCGGGGTGACATCGTGCGTGTCCGAGACGATGCAGGCGGGCGAGACGGTGAGGCGGGAGGAGAGACGAACCTCCTTCACCGTGTCACCGAGCTGCTCCGTCATCCAGGTCAGCAGGCCGGCGTAGTCCTGCTGCTGCTTCTCGCGCTCGGCCTCGACCTCCTTCTTCTCCTCGTCGGTGTCCAGGTCGACCTCGCCCTTGGAGATGGACTGGAGCGGCTTGCCGTCGAACTCGGGAACGGACTGGACCCAGACCTCGTCGACGGGGTCGGTCAGCAGGAGGACCTCGAACCCCTTGGCGCGGAAGGCCTCCATGTGGGGGGAGCTCTCCATGGCCGCGCGCGATTCGCCGGTCATGTAGTAGATCTGCTCCTGCCCCTCCTTCATCCGTTCCACGTACGCGCGCAGGGTGGTGAGCCCTTCGTCGTCCTGGGTCGAGGCGAACGAGGAGATCTCCAGGATGGCGTCACGGTTCTCGAAGTCCTGGAACAGCCCTTCCTTGAGGACCCGGCCGAACTCCTTCCAGAGCGTCTCGTACTTCTCGGGGGCCTTGGACCTGAGGTCCTTGACCGTCGAGAGCACCTTCTTGACCAGGCGGCGCCGCATCATCTCGATCTGGCGGTCCTGCTGGAGGATCTCGCGCGACACGTTCAGCGAGAGGTCCTGGGCGTCGACCACGCCCTTCACGAAGCGGAGGTAGGTCGGCATGAGCGCTTCGCAGTCATCCATGATGAACACGCGCTTCACGTAGAGCTGGACCCCACGCTTGTGGTCCTGCATGAACAGGTCCTGCGGCGCGTGGGCCGGGAGGAAGAGCAGGGCCTGGTATTCGAAGGTCCCCTCCGCCTGCATGCGGATGGTCTCCAGCGGGTCCGTCCAGTCGTGACTGATGTGCTTGTAGAGCTCGCTGTACTCCTCGTCGGTCACGGAGTCCTTGGACCGTGCCCACAGGGCCTTCATCGAGTTGACCGTCTCGACCTCGGGCTCGGCGCCCTCCTCGCCCGTGACCGCCTTCATGCGGATGGGCCAGGTGATGAAGTCCGAGTAGCGCTTGACGATTTCCCTGATCTTCCAGGGCGAGGTGTAGTCGAAGAGCTTGTCCTCGGCGTCCTCCGGCTTGAGCCGCAGGACGACCGAGGTGCCCTGCGGGGCGTCGTCGACGGTCTCGACGGTGTAGGTGCCCTCGCCGCTCGACTGCCAGCGGGTCCCCGTGTCCTCGCCCGCACGCCGGGTCAGCAGGGTGACCTCGTCGGCGACCATGAAGCTGGAATAGAAACCGACACCGAACTGTCCGATCAGCTCCTCGGAAGCGGCGGCGTCCTTGGCCTCCTTGAGCTCCTGGAGGAACTTCGCGGTACCGGAATTGGCGATCGTCCCGATGAGCTGCACGACCTCGTCGTGCGACATCCCGATGCCGTTGTCGCGCACCGTAAGGGTGCGCTCCTCCTGGTCGGCCTCGATGGCGATGTGCAGGTCGGACGTGTCCGCCTGGATCTTTTCGTCGCGGAGAGTTTCCAGTCGCAGCTTGTCCAGCGCGTCCGAGGAATTGGAGATGAGCTCACGCAGGAATACATCCTTGTTCGAGTAAATCGAATGGATCATCATCTGCAGGAGCTGGCGCGCTTCTACCTGAAACTCGAACGTCTCGGCCGACATGGGTACGGGATCCCTTTCCTGGGGTGAGCAGCTGAACCGCTGGATATCGTAACCAGGCTCCGTTCGTCCATGTGCCCGTCCGGCCGGGGCCGTTGGCCGGGGGCACCCCCGCGAGCGGTGGACACGCACGGCCCGGGCGGGGATCCGGTCCTCCTCCACCGGGCAGACTGGGGCGCATGGGCGATACGCGAGCGACAGCCGGGGCCGTGCCGGACCCCGGCCTTCCCCCGGTGATCACGTGCCGGGAGCCGGGCAGTTTCGCCCGTGGCGTCATGGCCGAGCGCCATCCGGCGCTGATCGAACAGGTGCGGGAGGCCTTCCCGTACGGCCCCGGGCAGCACCGGGCCCTGGACGCCCTGCTGCGGGAGACCCTCCACGGCGTCGTCGAGCCGCTCGGCCCCGGCAGCGCGGACCGCGCGCTCTGGCTGGAGTGGGGAGAGGAGTACGTCGGCCGCCCCTGGTTCGACGCCCCGTTCCTCTGGGCCGAGAGCTACTTCTACCGCAGGCTCCTGGGTGCGGTCGGCTACTTCGACGAGGGGCCGTGGCAGGGCGTCGACCCCTTCGCCCCCTTCAAGCGCGCCGAGCTCCGCGGCGACACGGTCGAGGAGGAACTCCGCTCCCTGGACGATCTCGCCGCCGTCCCCGCGGACGAACGGGCCACGGCCCTCCTCCAGGCCTCGCTCTGGGGCAACCGGGCCGACCTCGGTTTCCGTGGCCCCTCGGGCGAATCCGTCCCCGGCGAGGCCGACACCCGCCTGGTCGCCGACGACAGCGCGGCGCTGTGGTCCCTCCTGCCGCCCGGGTCCCCGGCCACCGTCGCCTTCGTCGCGGACAACACCGGACGCGAACTGATCCCCGACCTCGTTCTCATCGACCACCTGCTCCAACACGGCCACGCGGACCGGGTGGTGCTCCACGTCAAGCCGTGTCCGTACTACGTCTCCGACGCGATGACGGCCGACGTCGTCGACTGCCTGCGCCGGCTGTGCGGAGCTCCCGGCGAGGCGGGTGCGATCGGCGCACGGGTCTGGGCGGCCATGGGGTCGGGCCGGCTCGACGTGCGTACCCACGCGTTCTTCCGCGCCCCGTTCCCGTACGAGCGGATGCCCGAGGACCTCCGGGCGGAGCTGGCCGCCGCCACGGTGACGATCCTGAAGGGCGACCTCAACTACCGCCGTCTGGTGGGGGACCGGCTCTGGCCGGCGACCACCCCGTTCGCCGGCCCCACGGCGTACTTCCCGGGGCCCGTGGCCGCGCTGCGCACCCTGAAGTCCGACGTGGTCGTGGGGCTGGAAGCGCGCACCCTGGAACGGCTGGAGTCCTCGGGCCGGGCATGGCGCACCAGCGGCACGCACGCCCTGGTCCAGGTGCGCGCCTAGCTCAGCGTGCCACCCCGTACCGGGTGAGCAGGTCGTGCCAGCCCTCATCGAGCCGGTCGACGGCGATGCCCCGTTCGCACGTCAGATGGTGGACGAGGGGGGCGTCGATCGACCCGAGCAGGGTGTGCGCGAGCAGTTCGGGCTCGCCCTCCGCGTGGGCCTGGCGCAGCAGCAGGGCGACATGGCTGAGCCTCAGCCGCTGTGCGGGCACGGTGTAGGTGCGCTGCGGATCGGTGCGGGAGGCCAGGATCAGCTCGTGGTGGTCGCGTTCGTGACGGATCACCGCGGGGCCGAAGGCGTGCAGCCGCTCGGCCGCGGGGGCGTCCGGGCCCATGGGCGGAGGCCCGGACAGGAACGCGGCCTGCAGGAGGGCTTCGCGGTGGTCGAGGAGCGCGATGAGCAGTCCGGTGCGGTCCTTGAAGCGGCGGAAGACGGTCCCCTTGCCGACTCCGGCGGCGGCGGCGACCGACTCCATGGTGAGGTCCGCCGCCCCGCAGCGGGCGAGGAGGCGGGAGGCGGCGTCCAGCAGCAGCGCCCGGTTGCGTGCCGCGTCCGCCCTCAGCGGCTCCGGTCCGCCGACGGCCGCGAGCGCGAGGCCCGTCCGCCCCTCTCCGGGGTCGGGTGGCCCGGGCAGCGGGAGCAGGGGAGCGGTCATGACTTCAGGGTAGCGCCGGAAGACCGTAAGTGGACCGCGGTCCGTTTAGGTGGTACAACTTTAAACGGACCCTGGTCCGCTTACTTCCGCGGGAGCTTGGTCCGCTCACTTCTGCAGTCTCCGTCTTCCGGGAGCTCCCCCATGTCTGTACGCATCCTCGCCCTCGTCGGCAGCCTCCGCGCCGGCTCCCACAACCGTCAGCTCGCCGAGGCGGCCGTCAGGCACGCGCCCGAGGGTGTCGAGGTCGAGCTGTACGAGGGCCTCGTCGACGTCCCCTTCTACAACGAGGACCTCGACGTCGAGGGTGGCGTCCCGGCGGCCGCCGCCGCGCTGCGTGAGGCGGCCGGCCGGGCCGACGCGTTCCTGCTGTTCTCGCCCGAGTACAACGGCACCATGCCGGCCGTGCTGAAGAACGCCATCGACTGGCTGTCCCGCCCTTACGGTGCCGGCGCCCTGACCGCCAAGCCGGTCGCCGTGGTCGGTACCGCCTTCGGCCAGTTCGGCGGCGTGTGGGCCCAGGACGAGGCCCGCAAGGCGGCCGGCCTCGCGGGCGGAGCGGTCCTGGCGGACGTCAAGCTCTCCATCCCCGGCTCCGTGACCCGCTTCGCCGAGCTCCACCCGGCGGACGACGCCGAGGTCGTCACCTCGCTGACCGAGGTGCTCCGCCAGGTCGCCGAGGGCGCCGCGGCGACTGTCTGATCCTCCCGGCGGCACGCCGAGCATCTCTCGCCGCCACCCTCGCGCCACCGGCGCGGCCAAGGGCCTGTCCCCTCTCCCAGGAGAGGGGACAGGCCCTTCTGTCGTGGTGCGGGCGGGCGCCGCACGGATGTCCGGCAGGCCGGTGCCACGGCTACCGCAATATGGCAAACAGAATCGTTGACAATCCTGTTGGCCTAGATTTAGGTTCGACAGGCACTCACTCAGGGGGGCAACGATGCCGAAGGAAGCCGGTCCGACCAGTGGGGAGCAGGCCAGGCAGCTGGCTCTCACCCACCTGCGGCAGGCGATTCTGCGCGGCGAGATGGCACCGGCCCAGCGGCTGGTGGAGAACGAACTCGCCGAGCAGTTCGGTGTGACACGGGCCAGTGTCAGGGCGGCACTGATCGAGCTGGAGTCGGAGGGGCTGGTCGAGCGGATCCGTAACCGCGGATCGCGGGTGCGCGTGGTGAGCGTCGACGAAGCCGTCGCCATCACCGAGTGCCGCATGGCCCTGGAAGGGCTCTGTGCCGCCAAGGCCGCCGTCGCGGCCAGCGACGAGCAGCTTGACCGGCTCACGGTGGTCGGCGAGGCGATGACCAAGGCGGTCGCCGGTGGCGAGCCCATGCTCTATTCCGACCTGAATCATGAACTGCACGCCCTGGTCAGGGAGTTCTCCGGCCAGCAGACAGCCGTATCGCTCCTGGAGCGGCTGAACGGCCAGTTGGTACGCCACAGGTTCCAGCTCGCCCTGCGGCCGGGGCGCCCCCAGCAGTCCCTGAGTGAGCACCTGGCCATGATCGACGCGATCAGGGCCAGGGAACCGCAGGCGGCCGAGGCGGCCGTCCGCTCCCACCTGGCGAGCGTGATCGAGGCACTGCGCGTGTGACGCGCGGCGCCTGATCGACGTACCGCGCGCATGGCGCGCCTCGCTGGTGGGCCGAGCCCTGTCCAGCAAGGAGAGTTCAGCCATGACGACCGAGACGGCGTGGACCGCGGGGGTGCCGGGATGAGCGGCACCCTCGTCACCGGCCCGCCCAGGACGGACGTGCGGGATGCCGACGCGCTCTCACGCGCGGGGCGCCGCGAGGGCCTCGCCCGGGAGCGCCTCGCCCGGGAGGCCGCGGCATGACCGGGGAACCGGCGGAGGTCCGGTGCCTCCTGATGCGGGGAGGCACGTCCAAGGGTGCCTATTTCCTGGCCGACGACCTGCCGCGGGATCCGGCCGCCCGCGACGACCTGCTGCTGCGGATCATGGGCAGCCCCGACCCCCGCCAGATCGACGGTCTGGGCGGGGCACAGCCCCTCACCAGCAAGGTCGCGGTCGTCTCCGTACCGGAGGACCCCGACGTCGACGTGGACTACCTCTTCCTCCAGGTCGCCGTCGACACCGCCGACGTGTCCGACCGCCAGAACTGCGGGAACCTGCTCGCCGGTATCGGGCCCTTCGCGGTGGAGCGCGGCCTGGTCGCCGCGGAGGACGGACGGACGTCCGTACGGATCCGGATGGTCAACACCGGCGACCTGGCCACGGCGACCTTCCCCACCCCCGGCGGCCGCGTGGACTACACGGGGACGGCGCGGATCTCCGGGGTACCCGGCTCCGCCGCTCCGGTGGTGATCGAGTTCGCTCGGGGCGCGAGCCCTCTGCTGCCCACGGGCCGGGCCCGTGAGATCGTCGCGGGCACGCCGGTGACCTGCGTGGACAACGGGATGCCGACGGTGCTCATCGCGGCGGAGTCGCTGGACATCACCGGTTACGAGACCCCTCAGGAGCTCGAGGAGAACGCGGCCCTGCGGGACCGGATCGAGAGGATCCGTCTCGAAGCGGGCCCGCTGATGGGCCTCGGCGACGTCCGCGACACGACGGTGCCCAAGATCGGTCTGCTGGCTCCTCCCGCCCACGACGGAGCGGTGACGACCCGTACCTTCATCCCGCACCGTTGCCACACGTCGATCGGCGTACTCGGCGCCGCCGGTGTCGCCGCCGGCCTGCGCATCGCCGGAGGCGTCGCCGAGCCGGTCGCCCGGCTGCCCTCGGAGGGCGACGTGCTGCGCATCGAGCACCCCACCGGGTTCCTCGACATCGAGGCCGCTGTCGTGACGGAGCCGGACGGCACCCCCGCGGTCGTGCGCACCGCGGTGGTGCGCACGGCACGCAAGATCCTCGACGGCACGGTCTTCCCCGGGCCCGCCCGGACTCCGATATCCCCACTCTCCCCGCAAGGAGCCGCAGATGACTCCCCCTCTCGGTGACATCGCCCATGTCGGTCACGCCGAACTGCTCACCCCGGACCTGGACGCCAGCGTCCGGTTCTTCACGGACTACCTCGGCCTGACGGTCAACGGGCGGTCCGGCGACTCCGTGTACCTGCGCACCTTCGACGACTACGAGCACCACAGCCTGGTGCTGACCGCCGCGGAGAAGCCGGGCCTGCGCCGTACCGCCCTGCGTACCTCCAGCGAGGAGGCCCTGCGGCGCAGGGTCGCCGCACTCGAGGAGACGGGCCACGCGGGGCGCTGGGTGGAGGACGAGCCGGGCATCGGCAAGCTCTACCTGACCACCGATCCCGACGGTCACGAGATCGCGCTCTACTGGGAGACCGAGTACTACGAGGCGCCCCCGGAGCTCCGGCCCGCGCTGAAGAACCAGCCGCAGGCCAAGCCGAACCGCGGTGTGGGGGTGCGCCGCCTGGACCACATCAACTTCCTCGCCGCCGACGTCGCCGCCAACGCCGACTTCCAGCAGCAGGTCCTCGGCGCCAGGCCCACCGAGCAGATCCGGCTCGACACCGGCAGGATCGGCGCCAAGTGGCTGACGTTCAACAACAAGTCGTACGACGTCGTGTACACCGCCGACTGGACGGGTTCCGCCGGACGCCTGCACCACATCGCGTTCGCCACCGACACCCGTGAGGACATCCTGCGCGCGGCCGATCTCGCCATCGACAGCGGTGTGTTCATCGAGACCGGACCGCACAAGCACGCCATCCAGCAGACGTTCTTCCTGTACGTCTACGAGCCCGGCGGCAACCGCATCGAGCTCTGCAACCCGCTCACCCGCCTGGTGCTCGCCCCGGACTGGCCGCTGGTCACCTGGACCGAGGCCGAGCGCGCCAAGGGCCAGGCGTGGGGCCTGCAGACGATCGAGTCCTTCCACACGCACGGCACCCCGCCGCTGGACTGACGGGACCGCGTGACGGGCAGGGGCGAGAGGGCTCACACGCCTGTGGGCCGCCCGCACCTGCCCGTGTGACGGGTCCACGACAGTGACTCGAGGGGGCGCGGCTAGATTGCTCCTGAGATTGTTGACAAAAGCGTTGACGTTAATTGCCGGGGTCCTTAACGTCATCCGCACACTCGGGTCCGCCGCGATCGCGCCGCACCGACCCGCCCCTCCCGAAGCTCCTTCAGGGACAGAGCTGTCCCGGACGAGAGGAATACCCCGATGTCCTCCCCAACCCCCGCCACCGGCGTCCGCAGCAGCCGGCTCGCCCTCCTGGCCGTCGGTCTGTGCTGGCTGGTCGTCCTCTTCGACGGCCTCGACATGTTCATCTACGGCTCCGTCCTGCCGCACATGCTGGAGGCCAAGGCGCTCGGTATCGACCCGGGCAAGGCCGGTGACATCGGCTCGTACGCCACCTTCGGCATGCTGATCGGCGCCCTGTCCTCCGGCACGATCAGCGACTGGGCGGGCCGGAAGAAGACGATCGTCGTCTCCACCGCCGTCTTCTCGCTGGCCTCCGCGGTCTGTGCCGTCGCCGGCAGCCTCGAGGTCTTCGGCCTCGGCCGCTTCCTGGCGGGGCTCGGCCTCGGCGGACTCCTGCCGAGTGCCATCACCCTGGTCAGCGAGTACGCCCCGCGCGGCCGCGGCGCACTGATAGTGGGCTCGCTCATGACCGCCCACCAGGCCGGGGGCATCGTGGCGGGCTTCGTGGCGCTGTGGACCGGGGACTGGCGTGTGTCCTTCTGGATCTGCGTGATCCCGCTCTTCATCGGCGTCCCGCTGGCCATCATGTACCTGCCCGAGTCGCTGACCTTCCTGAGGGCCAAGGGACGCACCGAGGAGGCCATGGCACTCGCCGAGCGCTACGGCGTCGAGCCCCCGGTCGCGGCTCCCGCAGCGAAGCGGCCTGCCGGCACCGAGCGCTGGAGCGCTGTCGCCGCCCTGTTCCGGGGAGGCCTCTGGGTGCAGACCCTGTTCTTCTGGCTGGCGTCCTTCGGCGGACTCCTGCTGGTCTACGGCGTCTCCCAGTGGCTGCCCTCGATGATGCGCGCCGCCGGTTACGACCTCGGCTCCTCGCTCGGCTTCGTCATCGTCATCAACCTCGGCGGCATCGTCGGCATGCTCGTCGGCGGCCGGCTCACCGACCGCTTCGGAGGCGCGCGGATCGGCGCGATCTGGTTCGGGGCCACGGCCGTCGGCGTCTACACGCTCAGCGTCCACATGCCGCTGGCCGTCACCTATGCCGTCGTCTTCCTGACCGGCCTGTTCCTCTTCAGCGCCCAAGCGATGATCTACGCCACGGTGGCCGCCCGCTCGGACGACGGCAATCGCGCCACCGCGGTCGGCTGGACCTCCGGCATGGGCCGCTTCGGCGCGGTCTTCGGCCCCTGGCTCGGCGGCCAGCTCCTCGCCACCGGCTCGACCACCACGGGCTTCACCGTCTTCGCGGCCGCGGGCGTCTTCTCGCTGATCTTCATCGGTCTGACCGGGCTGCCGTCCGTGAAGGGCTCCACCGACGAGGACCTCGCCCGCCCGGTCTCCGCGACGGGTTGACCCCTGCGCACGGCCGCGCGATGACGGAGGGCGGGTACCGGACTCGGTACCCGCCCTCCGTCATCGCCCCTGCGCCGCGCTTCACGGCGTCGGAACGCAGGAAGGGCCTGGTCTCCCAGCTGTCGGGGTGGCGGGATGTGAACCCACGACCTCTTTGTACCGAAGCAACTCGGGAAGCTCGTCGCCCTTGGGTCGACGCGCCGTTCACCTGCGCTGATGGTCCGCGGTCGTTCGCGGTTGTACGTCGTGGCTGTCACGCAGTCAGACACTCAATGCGCCATCCACCGGAGCCGTGGCGCAAGAGCTCCTACAGGCCGCGTAGCGCCTCGTACAGGCTGCCGTAGGGGGTCCAGCAGTCGATGCTGCCGTCGTCGTACAGGCTGCCCATGTACCAGTCGTCGTCATCAACAGGCTTCACCAGGCACAGGCCGCGGAATCCGAGGACGATCTCTGGGCGTGACATCTCGTGGGTTTCACCGACGCTGACCCACTTCACCGGCCGATCGAGATCCAAGGCGACAGCCTCTCGGTCTCCCGATACATCGCGGATCTGCTGAAGGGTCCATCCCTGGGGTAGTCGCGCGTCCGCCATGTGCGGATGCTCTCATGCGCCAGGCGTAGATCACCGCTTCAGGAGCGAGGTGAGGGAATCGGGGCCTGACCTGCGCGATCCCGACGTCGCCATCTGTCTGTCATTGCCCCCGCCGGCGCCCGCAGTTCCCCGCGAGTCCCCGCATCTGGCGCGGTCGTGGCACGGGGAACTTCCGATCCATAGCTCCAGCCGGATCGATCGCCGTTGTCATGGATGGCATCTTCAAGGGCGGTCACGAGCGGTAGTCACGCAGAACTACATGCAGCAACGTCAGAGGGCCCAGTGCAACTTACACACTGGGCCCTCTGACCTGCTACTTCAGCTGTCGGGGTGGCGGGATTTGAACCCACGACCTCTTCGTCCCGAACGAAGCGCGCTGCCAAGCTGCGCTACACCCCGATGTCCACCGGTTGTCCCGGCGACATCGATAACCTTAGCCCACCCGCGCCCGGAGGCGAAATCCGGTTTGTGTGCCAGGGCGGGGGCTCAGTCCCGGGGCGTCAGGGTCAGCAGGGTCGCCTCGGGCGGGCAGGCGAAGCGGATCGGGGTGTAGCGGTTCGTGCCGCAGCCCGCCGAGACGTGGAGGTAGGCACGCCGCTCGCCGACCGTGTGGCCGGAGAGGCCCTTGACCCGGTCCGTGTCCAGGTCGCAGTTGGTGACGAGGGCGCCGTAGAAGGGGATGCAGAGCTGCCCGCCGTGGGTGTGGCCCGCCAGGATCAGGGGGTAGCCGTCCGCCGTGAAGGCGTCCAGGGAGCGCAGGTACGGGGCGTGGACGACGCCGATCGAGAGGTCCGCGCCCGTCTCGGGGCCGCCGGCGACCTCGGCGTAACGGTCCCGCTTGATGTGGGGGTCGTCCAGCCCGGTGAAGGCGATCTCCAGCCCGTCGGCCTTGATCCGGCCCCGCGTGTTCGAGAGGTTCTGCCAGCCGGCCACGTCGAAGGCGTCCCGCATGGGCTCCCACGGGTTGTGGACGACGTTGACCGCCGGTGCGTTTCCGTTGAGCCCGTGCTTGCCCTGCGTCTTCTCCAGGAGGTAGCGCACCGGGTTCCGGAGCTTCGGGCCGTAGTAGTCGTTGGAGCCGAAGACGTAGACCCCGGGGAACTCCATCAGCGGGCCGAGCGCGTCGAGCAGCTCCGGCACGGCCTCCGGGTCCGAGAGGTTGTCCCCGGTGTTCACCACGAAGTCCGGACGCAGGCCCGCCAGTGACTGCAGCCAGGCGCGCTTCTTGCGCTGGCCGCTCACCATGTGGATGTCGGAGACCTGCAGTACGCGCAACGGGCGTGCTCCGTGCGGGAGTACGGGAATCGTGATCCGGCGGAGGCGGAACGAGCGGGCCTCGAACCCGGCCGCGTACGCGAGGCCGGCGGCACCGACCGCTGCGCCGACTGCCGTGACTTTCAGGGGTACTCCGTAGCGTGCGCGCATGGGCCCATCGTCGCAGAAACGGTGCGGTGCGACGAAAACAGGCGGGCGGCAGGTGCCCCGTACCTGTCACAATCGCCGCATGACCACGCTCAAGTCCAAGCTCAAGGAAGACCTCACCACGGCCATGAAGGCGCGTGACGAGCTCACCTCGTCCACCCTCCGGCTCACCCTCACCGCGATCACCAAGGAAGAGGTCAGCGGCAAGACGTCGCGCGAGCTCTCCGACGACGAGGTGCAGAAGGTGATCGCCAAGGAGGCGAAGAAGCGCCGCGAGGCGGCCGAGGCCTTCGCGCAGGGCGGCCGGACGGAGCAGGCCGAGCGGGAGAAGGCGGAGGGCGAACTGCTCGACGCGTACCTGCCCAAGCAGCTCACCGACGACGAGCTGAACGCGATCGTCGCGCAGGCCGTCGCGGAGGCGAAGGCCGCCGGCGCCGAGGGGCCGCGGGCCATGGGCGCCGTCATGAAGATCGTCAACCCCAAGGTCGCGGGGCTGGCCGAGGGCGGCCGGGTCGCCACCACGGTGAAGAAGCTGCTCGCCGGCTGATCACCGGGTCGCGAATCCCGCGGACCGACGCGCTCGAAGCTCGCCGGTCCGCGGGCGACCTGGATCAACCGGGGGTCGTGACCCTGCGGGCGACCTGGATCAGCTGAACGTCGTCACGTGCTCCAGCATGTGGTCGTAGCTGTCCCAGTGGATGCCGCCGGTCGTGGTTCCGTCCCAGACGCCCGTGTACGCCACCAGGGTGATGTGGCGGTCCTCGGGGAGGGACATGTCCACGTGGCGGGTGGAGCCGGCCTTGGTCCGGTTCCAGTAGTAGTACGTGGTGTCGCCCTGCACGATGAGCCGGGCGACGGTCGACTTGCCGTCGGAGACCAGGTCCGTCACGTAGAGGTGCTCGCCGTACGGTTCGAACTTGGCCTGCCCCAGCTTGGACGTGGTGTAGATGCTCACGGCGGGGTCGTCGGCCTGTGCCGAGGACGTCGTGATTCCTCCTGCCAGTGCGATTGCGGAGGCGATGGTTATGGCACGCATGACGTTACGCATGTGGACGTCTTCCCGTTGGGCATCGGAGATGCGGATAAGAGAATGATGAATTCTGCGATGTCCTGCTTCTTCACCGTTCGGATTGAGATTTCTCAGTGGTGCGGCAGTTCGCCGAGATGCGCATCAGGACTTTCTCATCAGCCCTGAAGGGCTTTCCCGCGACAGGGGACTGGGAGCACACCCGCCAATTCCTTGCCGCTTTGGAGTCGAGCGGTTCGGAGGGGGCTCCCTGGTCCAGGGCCGTCATTCGGTCGGGCGCGAAGCCGGTCGACGCCATCAGCGCGGCGGCCTCGGCGGTGGTCCTGCCCGTGACGTCGGGGACCGGAGGTCGCGGCACGACAGCGCCCTTCTTCGTGGGGCAGTCCTCCGCCGAGGGCACCACGAACAGGTCGATCGCACCGTAGTCCGGCTTGTCCTCCGTGAAGCAGACCGCGTACTCCCGAGTCATCTCCGGAGGTATGTATCTGCTCAGGAAGGTGGCGTCACGGAGGGACAGGCCCAGCCCTGCGGCTGTCACCTCGTCCACGACCTCCAAGAGCGGAGTTCCCGGCTTCACGTCCCGGAATTCGACCTCGGCCCCCGTGCGCGAATCCTGGGAGGATCCGCAGCCTGTGGCAAGTAGGGAAGTCGCTATCAGGAGTGAGACCACTCTTGCTCTGTCAATGACTCGCAACCGTCTTTACACCCTTGCTCTGTGCGGTCCCGCAGGTAGGCGAATATCATCCGCACCCTTTGTTCGATCGATCATAGATCTCCTTGATGCGTTTGCGCATGCATTATTCTCGAAGCGACCGGAACGAGATGGTCCAGTACTGCGCTGGGTGAAATGCAGTGGTCGCAAAGTCTTCTGTGAGTGGAATTTTCGGATTCGCGACCGAGGTGAAGTCTCGTTTCTTTCACCATGAGTCACGTGAGGTACGTCACGCTGTGCCCTCGGTGCGGTGCGGTGCGGTGCGGTGCGGGGCCGTGAGTACGGCGCCCGTGGGGAAGGTGGCGGCGAGGGCGCATGCCCCTGCCGACTCGCCCCGTCGCAAGCGCGTACGGCGTGGCGCACGAAGGAGGGCGCCTCCCCGGTGGGGGAGGCGCCCTCCTTCGTGCTGTGGTCGCTGGCCCGGACGGCTGGAGGGCCGTCACACGGGCCGGGGGTCAGGGACCGTTCCCGCCGCGCCCGCCGCCGTCGTTCCCGCCGATGATGCCGGGCGGCAGGGTGATGCCGCCGATGGGATCGGAGGTGCCGGGCTTGCCGTTGTCGTTCCCGCCGCCGTTGCCCTCGCCGCGGCCGTCGCCCTTCTCCTTGTCCTCTTCCTTCTCCTTGGCGCGCGGCACCGAGACCGGGTTGAAGGCCGGGGTCTCCGAGGCGTTCAGGGCGCCGGTCATCGCGGTCTTCCAGATGGGGCCGGGGAGGCAGCCGCCACAGACCTTGTCGTAGTACTGGCCGCCGATGGTGATGTTGTACATCGGCACCTTCTTGCCGACGTCCGCACCCACCCACACCGCCGTGGAGAGGTTCGGCGTGTAACCGACGAACCAGGCGTCCACGCGGTCGTTGGTGGTACCGGTCTTGCCCGCGTTGTCGCGGTCCGTCAGGCCGGCCTGGGTGCCGGTGCCGTCCTCGACGACGCCCTTGAGCATCTGGTTGATGGTGTCGGCCGTCTTCTCGCTCATCGCCCGCGAGCACGAGGACTTGGGCACGTCGAGCTTCTTGCCGTTGGCGTCCGTGATGGCCTCGATGGCGATCGGCGTGCAGTACGTGCCGCGGTTGGCGAACGCCGCGTACGTGGAGGCCATGCCGAGCGGCGTGCTCTCCGTGCCGCCCAGCGTGATCGACGGGTGGCTGTCCGAGACGGGCTTGCCGTCACCCCGCTCGTAGCCGAGCTTCTTCGCCATGGTGACCGTCTCGCACAGTCCGGCCTGCTGCTCCAGTTTGGCGAAGTAGGTGTTGATCGACTTGCCGAGCGCGCTCGTCATGTCGAAGGCGCCCTTCTCGGACTCCAACTCGTTCTGGAGGTCCCAGTTGCCGCTCCCGACCGGCGATCCCGCGCAGTTCCGGTAGGAGTCCATCGGCACCGAGATCTTCCAGTCGGAGCTGTAGCTCTGCGCCGGGTTGATGCCCTTCTCCAGGGCCGCGGCGGCCGTGATCGGCTTGAAGGTGGACCCGACCTGGAAGCCGTAGGTGCTGCCGCCCATGGCGCTGCTGACGGCGAGGTTGAGCATCGTCTGGTGCTTCTTCTGGTCCAGGCCGTACGGCCTGGACTGGCCCATCGAAAGGATCTTTCCGGTGCCGGGCTGGACCTGCACCACCGACGCGGCGACCTTGTCGCCCTTGTTGACCTTCGAGGTCGCGGCCTCGTTGGCGGCCTGCTGCGCGCGCGGCGAGAGAGTCGTCCTGATGGTCAGCCCGCCGAGGTTCCAGAGCTTGGTGCGCTCCTCGTGGGTCTTGCCGAAGGCGGGGTCGTTCAGGACGGTCTTGCGTACGTAGTCGCAGAAGAAGCCGGCGCCGCTGACGGCCGTGATGCATCCGCTGTTCGGCTTGCTGACCTTCAGCTCGACCGGGACGGCGATGGCCTTCGCGGCCTCGTCCTGGGAGATGTCGCCGACGGCGGCCATGCGCAGCAGCACGGTGTTGCGACGCTTGGTCGCCTCCTCCGTGTCGTTGACCGGGTCGTAGCGCGTCGGCGACTGGACGAGGCCGGCCAGCATCGCCGCCTCCTCCAGCTTCAGGTCCTTGGCGTGCTTGGAGAAGTAGCGCTGGGAGGCCGCCTCGATCCCGTAGGCCTGCTGCCCGAAGAACGTGATGTTGAGGTAGTTCTCCAGGATCTTCTTCTTGCCGAGTTCCTCCTCGACCTGGATCGCGTACTTGAGCTCACGCACCTTGCGGCCCAGGGTCTGCTGGGTGGCCTCGGCGACCTTCTCCGGGTCGTCGCCCGCCTCCTCGACGAAGACGTTCTTCACGTACTGCTGGGTGAGGGTCGAGGCGCCCTGCGCGGCGCCGCCCTCCTGCACGTTGCGGTTCATCGCGCGCAGGATGCCCTTGAGGTCCACCGCGCCGTGCTCGTAGAAGCGCGAGTCCTCGATCGCGATGATCGCGTCCTGCATGTACGGGGAGATGTCCTTGAGCGGGACGACGGTGCGGTCACGCGAGTAGTCCGTCGCGATGAGCCCGCCCTCGTTGTCCAGGATCGTGATCCGCTGGCTCAGCGGCGGGGTCTTGAGGTTGGAAGGGATCTCGTCGAATCCCTCGACCGTCCCCTTGGCCGCGAGCCCGAGTGCGCCGGCGGCCGGCAGCGCGATGCCCGCCAGCACAGCTCCGGAGAGCGCGGCGACACCGAGGAACTTGGCGGCCTGCTGGGTCGTCGTCAGACCCCCGCCTGAGCGCTTCTTTGGCATGGGGGCAGCCTACGTTCTCATTCGCCGGACATACGTATAGGCCTTGGCCTAAGCTGCTCCCAACTGTCACAGCAGTCCGGTTTTGTATCAACCCCCCTGCACGGCCCTCACCGGAATTCAGCCACCTGTCGAGGCGTTCCCGAAATCGCCCCATGTGTTGCTGAATGTCCGTAGCGACTTGGGGGTTCCTGTCCCGATTCGGTCGGGATGGTCGCGCATGTCCTCGCATCACTCCCCTGGGTGATCTGCCGCGTACGCATAGTCCGTTCGGGCCATTCAAGATTGGGCCCGAAGGGGGTGTTGTGCTGTCGCCACCTTCCGTAACGTCCTCAACTGGCAGCGGTGAATATGCCGCTACCGCCGTGGGGGAGCCTCGATTCGGGAGAGGACGGCGCCGGCATGGGCTGGGTAACCGACTGGAGTGCGCAGGCAGCCTGCCGCACTACCGATCCGGATGAACTGTTCGTACAAGGGGCAGCGCAGAACAGGGCCAAGGCGGTGTGCACCGGATGCCCGGTGCGGACCGAGTGCCTGGCCGATGCGCTGGACAATCGCGTCGAGTTCGGCGTGTGGGGTGGAATGACGGAGCGGGAGCGCCGCGCACTGCTGAGGCGACGGCCCACCGTGACCTCCTGGCGCCGCCTGCTGGAGACCGCGCGCAGTGAGTACGAGCGGTCCACGGGCATGCTGCCCGCAGCGGTGGGCCTGGACGACGATCTGCATGAAGACGACCTGCACGACGACGAGCTGCACGAGACGTTCGCCGCCGTGGGGTAGTGCCACGGGCTCCCGCGAGGGAGGCCCGGTGGTGGGTCCTACGCAGCTCCGGCCGGGGTGGAACCGGTCGCGAGCCGTTCCCCGATGGCCCTGAGGCCTGAGAGGTCGTGCACGTCACCGGGCAGTGCGGCCACCTCGGTCACCGGGACCTCGGGGTGGAGTGTGGTGAAGCGCTCGCGTGTGTGCTGTTCGCGCGCGACCACCTGCATTCGCTCGGCGTGCAGCCGCAACAGGCCTGCGGTCAGCTGCTCGACGGACGCGACGTCCGCGTCGGCTCCGTCGTGCCCGTCCACCTCCGCGATCGCGGGTGGTCCGGACGGGTCAGTCGACTTTCGGCCACGGCTCTGCGGCTCAGGGGTGCGCGACGTGTGGTCGTGCCGGGGCGGCTCCTGCTGTAGCGGCTCGTGCGGGGAGGACTCGTCGTCGTGCTCGGGGGAGAGTGGCGACTCCGGGGCTTCGGGAGAGGTGGCGGCCGCCGGGTCCGCCGGGTCACCAAGGCCAGCCTTCCCGGCCGCCTGATCCACAATGCCGGCGTCTTCAAGATTTTCCGCGGCGGCCAGTGCCCGCTCCGCGGAGAGCCGGGAGGCCTCGCTGCCGTGCACCCGGTTGAGGACGAGGCCGGCCAGCGGCATCTCCTCCGCGGCCAGCCGTTCCACGAAGTAGGCGGCCTCACGCAGCGCGTCGCGCTCCGGCGTCGCCACCACGAGGAACGCCGTGCCGGGCGCCTGGAGCAGCTTGTACGTCGCGTCGGCCCGGGTACGGAATCCGCCGAACATGGAGTCCATCGCCGCGACGAAGGTCTGTACGTCGCGCAGGAACTGGCCGCCGAGCAGTTTGCCGAGCGTCCCCGTCATCATCGACATGCCGACGTTGAGGAACTTCATCCCGGCCCGCCCGCCGATCTTCGCCGGAGCGATCAGCAGCCGGATGAACTTCCCGTCCAGGAACGAGCCGAGACGTTTCGGCGCGTCCAGGAAGTCCAGCGCGGAACGGGACGGCGGGGTGTCGACGATGATCAGGTCCCACTCGTCGCGCGCCCTCAGCTGCCCCAGCTTCTCCATCGCCATGTACTCCTGCGTGCCCGCGAACCCGGCCGACAGCGACTGGTAGAAGGGGTTCTCCAGGATCGCGCGGGCCCGCTCGGCGTCCGTGTGCGCCTCGACGGTCTCGTCGAAGGTGCGCTTCATGTCGAGCATCATGGCGTGCAGCTCGCCCTTGCCCGCGATGTCCTCGACCCGGCGCGGGACGTTGTCCAGCTGGTCGATGCCCATGGACTGGGCGAGCCGGCGAGCCGGGTCGATGGTGAGGACGACGACCTTGCGTCCGCGCTCGGCCGCCCGTACGCCGAGCGCCGCCGCGGTCGTGGTCTTGCCCACGCCGCCGGATCCGCAGCACACGATGATGCGGATCTCCGGGTCGTCCAGGAGCGCGTCCGTCCTCAGTCCCGGTGCGATGTCCGTCTCCGGCGTCATGACCCCACCCCTCGTCCGGAGCCGCGTCGCTTCCCGCCCGGGGACGTCTGCCCCGCCGCGTCCGCGGTCTCGTCGCCGACACCCTGTTTGCGGAACTCCTCCGCCAGCTCGTGCAACGCCGGCAGGCTCACTCCCTCGCCCATCAGCGGGAGCTCGGCCATGGGCAGCCCGAGCCCGGCCAGCACCGCGCGCTGCTCACGCTCCAGGCCGACCCGCTGTGCATGCTCGGCCGCCTGCTCGACCAGCGGCTTGACCAGCGCCGCGGAACCCGTCACGCCGGCCCGGGTGAGCGTCTTCGCGATCTCCTTGCGGCGGCCCCCCGACGCCGTGCGCAGCGTCTCCTCGTCCAGCAGGTGGGGCCGCACCATGTTCACCACGACCCGGCCCACGGGCAGTTCGGCGGCCCGCAGCTCGGCGATGCCGTCCGCGGTCTCCTGGACCGGCATCTCCTCCAGGAGCGTCACCAGGTGGACGGCGGTCTCGGGGGACTTCAGCACTCTCATCACGGCCTGCGCCTGATTGTGTATCGGGCCGATCCGCGCCAGCCCCGCCACCTCGTCGTTCACGTTGAGGAAGCGGGTGATGCGACCGGTGGGCGGCGCGTCCATGATCACGTAGTCGTAGACGAACCGGCCCTGCTTGTCCTTGCGGCGTACGGCCTCGCAGGCCTTGCCGGTCAGCAGGACGTCCCGGACTCCCGGCGCGATGGTGGTGGCGAAGTCGATCGCCCCGAGCTTCTTCAGCGCCCGGCCCGCGCTGCCGAGCTTGTAGAACATCTGGAGGTAGTCGAGGAGTGCGCGCTCGGCGTCGATCGCCAGGGCGTGGACCTCGCCGCCGCCCGGCGCGACGGCGATCCGGCGTTCCTCGTAGGGGAGGGCCTCGGACTCGAAGAGCTGGGCGATGCCCTGCCTGCCCTCGACCTCGACGAGGAGAGTGCGCCTGCCCTCGGTCGCGAGGGCGAGCGCGAGTGCGGCGGCGACCGTGGTCTTACCGGTCCCGCCCTTGCCGCTGACGACCTGGAACCTGCTCACGTCTTCGAGCCTAACCAGTCGGCAGGCAGGCTACGCACGAGGCCGCGTGTGCCAGGCATTACAGTCGGCTGCATGACCAAGTGGGAATACGCGACCGTGCCCCTTCTCGTGCACGCGACCAAGCAGATTCTGGACACCTGGGGCGAGGACGGCTGGGAGCTGGTCCAGGTCGTTCCCGGCCCGAACAACCCCGAGCAGCTCGTGGCCTACCTGAAGCGGGAGAAGCCGTAGTGGCGGGCGCCGTCGAGGCGAAGCTCACCGAACTCGGCCTGACGCTCCCCGACGTCGTGCCGCCGCTGGCCTCCTACCAGCCGGCCGTGCGGTCCGGGGTGTACGTCTACACCTCCGGCCAGCTCCCGATGGTGGACGGCAAGCTCGCCGTCACCGGCAAGGTCGGCGCCGAGGTGACGGCGGACGAGGCCAAGGAGCTCGCGAAGACCTGCGCGCTGAACGCCCTGGCGGCCGTGAAGTCGGTCGCCGGTGACCTGGACCGGATCGCCCGTGTCGTGAAGGTCGTGGGCTTCGTCGCCTCGGCCTCGGACTTCACCGGGCAGCCGGGCGTGATCAACGGCGCGAGCGAGTTGCTGGGCGCCGTGCTGGGCGACAAGGGTGTACACGCCCGCAGCGCCGTGGGCGTCGCGGTGCTGCCGCTGGACGCGCCGGTGGAGGTCGAGGTCCAGGTCGAGCTCGTCGACGCCTGATCCGTACCGCCCGATCCCGCACTTTCGATCCCGTCCGGTCCCCGACCGGGCGGGATCGCCCGTGTCATGACCTGGCGGAGTCATGTGTGTAAGGGGCATGCATCGATCTGCGGACCCCTCGAACATCGGCGCGGTTCCGGATAGCCTCCGGCCATGTCGAACGGTCAGTGGTACCCACCGGAATGGCCCGCCCGGATCCGGGCCCTCGCCAGCGGCGAGCTGACAGCTGTGCCCCCCAGGCGCGCGGCCACGGTGATGCTGCTCCGGGACGACACCTCGGGACCGGGCACCGCCGGTCCGTCCGTCCACATGCTGCGCCGGCGCACCAGCATGGCCTTCGCCGGGGGCGCGTACGCCTATCCGGGTGGCGGGGTCGATCCGCGGGACGACGACCACCTCGTCGGCTGGGCCGGGCCGTCCCTGGAGACCTGGGCCGTGCGGCTGGGCGTCGGCTCGGCGGCGGAGGCCCAGGCCGTGGTCTGCGCCGCGGTCCGGGAGACGTACGAGGAGGCGGGTGTCCTGCTGGCCGGGCCGACCGCCGGCACCGTCGTCAGTGACACCACGGGCGCCGACTGGGAGGCCGACCGCCAGGCCCTCGTCGACCGTGAGCTGTCCTTCGCCGGCTTCCTGGACCGCCGGGGCCTGGTGCTCCGCTCCGATCTGCTGGCCGCGTGGGCACGCTGGATCACCCCGGCCTTCGAACCGCGGCGCTACGACACCTGGTTCTTCGTGGCCGCGCTCCCGGAGGGCCAGCGCACCCGGAACGCCTCCACCGAGGCCGACCGGACGGTGTGGATCCGCCCTGGGGACGCCGCCGACGGCTACGACAAGGGCGAACTGCTGATGATGCCGCCCACCGTGGCCACCCTGCGGGCGCTGAGGCCGTACGGGACGGCCGCGGAGGCGCTGAAGGCAGCGGATGCCCAGAACCTCGCTCCGGTGCTGGCAGAGGCCCGTATGGAGGGTGACGAGCTGGTGCTGAGCTGGCCGGGGCACGACGAGTTCACCAAACACGTCCCGACAGCGGGCGGGCCCGCCTCGCCTCCCGCGGGCACCGGCACGGACGGAAACCCCTCATGAGCGATGCGGCCGCCCTGCCCGGACAGCCCCGCGGCGGGGTCCTCTCCGGACCCGCCACGACCCGTACGGTCAACGTCCTGGCCCCCAACGCCTCGGCGATGACCCTGGACGGGACCAACACCTGGATCGTCGCGGAGCCGGACTCCGACCTCGCGGTCGTGATCGACCCCGGCCCGCTCGACGACGTACATCTGCGCGCCGTCGTCGCCGCCGCGGAGGGGTCGGGGAAGCGCGTCGGCCTCACCCTGCTCACCCACGGCCACCCCGACCACGCGGAGGGCGCGGCCCGGTTCGCCGAGCTCACACGCACGAAGGTGCGGGCCCTGGACGTGGCGCTGCGCCTGGGCGACGAGGGCCTCACGGCCGGCGACGTGATCACCACGGGAGGGCTCGAACTCCGGGTCGTCCCCACCCCGGGGCACACCGCGGACTCGCTCTCCTTCCATCTGCCCGCCGACCGGGCGGTGCTGACGGGCGACACGATCCTCGGGCGCGGGACCACGGTCGTCGCCCACCCGGACGGCAGGCTCGGCGACTACCTGGACACCCTGCGGCGACTGCGCTCGCTGACGGTCGACGACGGGGTGCACACCGTGCTGCCGGGGCACGGACCGGTGCTGGAGGACGCGCAGGGTGCCGTGGAGTTCTACCTCGCCCACCGGGCGAACCGCCTGGCCCAGGTCGAGACGGCCGTGGAGGCGGGACACCGGACGCCTGCCGAGGTCGTGGCGGCGGTGTACGCGGACGTGGACCGTTCCCTCTGGCCGGCGGCGGAGCTGTCGGTGCGGGCCCAGATGGAGTACCTGACCGAGCACGGTCTGATCTGAACCGGTCCGGGTGCGCACGCGAAAGGCCCCACCGGGTGGTGGGGCCTTTTCGGTGACGGTGCCGTGCCCGGTCCGTCTTCCGGCCACCGCGTGAGGGCGGGCGGAGGCGTCAGCGGGAGCGCTTCGCGAGCCGCTCCACGTCCAGCAGGATCACGGCGCGCGCCTCGAGCCGGAGCCAGCCGCGGCCCGCGAAGTCCGCGAGCGCCTTGTTGACCGTCTCGCGGGAGGCGCCGACCAGCTGGGCCAGCTCCTCCTGCGTCAGGTCGTGCACGACGTGGATGCCCTCCTCCGACTGCACACCGAAGCGGCGCGACAGGTCGAGGAGCGCACGGGCGACGCGCCCCGGTACGTCGGAGAAGACCAGGTCGGACATCTGGTCGTTGGTCTTGCGCAGGCGGCGGGCGACGGCGCGCAGCAGCGCGGTGGCCACCTCGGGGCGGGCGTTCAGCCAGGGCTGGAGGTCTCCGTGGCCCAGGCCGAGGAGCTTGACCTCGGTGAGCGCGGAGGCGGTCGCGGTGCGCGGACCCGGGTCGAAGAGCGACAGCTCACCGATCAGCTCACCGGGGCCGAGGACGGCCAGCATGTTCTCCCGGCCGTCGGGGGAGGTGCGGTGGAGCTTCACCTTGCCCTCGGTGACCACGTACAGGCGGTCGCCCGGGTCGCCCTCGTGGAACAGCGCGTCGCCGCGCGCGAGGGTCACCTCACTCATCGAGGCGCGGAGCTCCGCGGCCTGCTCGTCATCGAGCGCCGCGAAAAGCGGGGCGCGCCGCAGAACGTCGTCCACGAGTTCTCTCCTTGTCGGCCTGTTCAGGGAAGCGTGGTTTCCATGATGCCGGACGGTAAAACAGTGCGATCGATCACAAACCAGTTTGACGCACGGGCGTGCCGGACCCTACGGCAGGGGGCCGATTGGGCGTGGATACGCGGTGACCGGGGCGGATGTCAGCCCCTGGCTCTAGGCTGGCCGGGTGTCCGGAACGCCGGTGAGAGCGCAGGCCAAGGGGGCTGATGGGGTGTCGGGAGACAGGAATTCCGCTGTGGGCGAACAAGGTGGTCGAAGTGGTAAAAGAGCCGCAAATCGCCCAACGGGAGCAACTGCGTCGGCGAAGTCCGCGCAGTCGTCGGGCAAGCCCGTGAAGGCGTCGTCCGCGCCCGCGGCCAAGCCCGCGAAGCCGGAGTCGCACCTCGCCATGGTCCGCCGCGCCCGCCGGATCAACCGCGAGCTCGCCGAGGTCTATCCGTACGCCCATCCCGAGCTGGACTTCCGTAACCCCTTCGAGCTCTTGGTGGCGACGGTCCTCTCCGCGCAGACCACCGACCTGAGGGTCAACCAGACGACTCCCGCGCTCTTCGCCGCGTATCCGACGCCGGAGGACATGGCCGCCGCCGTCCCCGAGAAGCTGGAGGAGATCATCCGGCCGACCGGCTTCTTCCGGGCCAAGGCCCGGTCCCTGATGGGCCTGTCGGCCGCTCTGAGGGACGACTTCGGGGGAGAGGTCCCCGGCAGGCTGGCAGATCTCGTGAAGCTGCCCGGAGTCGGGCGCAAGACGGCCAACGTCGTCCTCGGCAACGCCTTCGGCGTACCCGGCATCACGGTGGACACCCACTTCGGCCGGCTGGTCCGCCGCTGGAAGTGGACCGAGCAGGAGGACCCGGAGAAGGTCGAGGCGGAGGTCGCGGCGATCTTCCCGAAGAGCGAGTGGACGATGCTCTCGCACCGCGTGGTCTTCCACGGCCGCCGCATCTGCCACTCCCGCAAGCCCGCCTGCGGTGCCTGTCCGATCGCTCCCCTCTGCCCCTCCTACGGAGAGGGCGAGACGGATCCCGAGAAGGCGAAGAAGCTCCTGAAGTACGAGATGGGCGGATATCCGGGCCAGCGCCTCAGCCCGCCTCCGGACTACCCGGGCATCCCCGCCCCGCCTCTGGGAGCCGGGTGAGCGGCCGTTCCTCCCGGTCTCCACGGGCGAGGTGCGAGCGGCCTGCGGGCGAGGGCGAACGGTGGCCCGGTGTCCGGCGGACGGGGGAGCGGTGCCCCGTGGTGGGCGGACCGGATCCGTTCGGAACGAGGCGACGCCCCTCCTCCGGGCGGACCGGATCCGTACGGGGCGAGGCGATGCCCCTCCTCCGGGCGGACCGGATCCGTTCGGAACGAATTGGCCGACGACAGGCGTTGCAACGACGGGGGTGCCCATGACGCACACACAGAGCAAACGGGCCGCGGCCGCCGCGGCCCCCACGGGGACGGGCGGGCAGCACGACGGCGCGCTCACCGTCTCCACCGACGGCCTGCCCGCCTGGCTCGAGCCCGTCGCGCGGGCGGCGCGGACCGTGCGGGCCGGGCAGCTCAGCCGCTTCCTGCCGCCGGAGAGCGGTGCGGGGCGCCAGTCGGCCGTGCTGATCCTCTTCGGCGAAGGGGAGCGTGGTCCTGAGCTGCTCCTGATGGAGCGCTCGGGGACCCTCCGCTCCCACGCCGGCCAGCCGTCGTTCCCGGGCGGCTCCCTCGACCCCGAGGACGGCGACCACACGACCACCGGGCCGCTCAGGGCCGCGCTGCGGGAGGCCGAGGAGGAGACGGGCCTCGATCCGAACGGGGTCCAGCTCTTCGGCGTGCTCCCCCGGCTCTACATCCCGGTGAGCAGCTTTGTCGTCACGCCCGTCCTCGGGTGGTGGCGGAAGCCGAGTCCGGTGGGTGCCGTCGACCCCGCCGAGACGGCACGGGTCTTCACCGCTACCGTGGCGGATCTCACGGACCCCGCCAATCGCGTCACCGTCGTCCATCCGAGCGGCCACCCGGGCCCCGCGTTCTTCGTCGAATCCGCACTGGTCTGGGGATTCACGGCCGGTGTGATCGACAGGATTGTCCACTACGCGGGGTGGGAACGCCCCTGGGACAGGACCAGGCAGGTGCCGCTCGACTGGCGCGCATGACAGGCTGACTCCCGTGCTGCGCTGTTCCGGGCCTGGCCCGGACCCCGTCGAACCGGACGGGCCAGGTGACGAATCTGCGAGGCTATAGACGGTGAACGTGCTGGACATCCTGCTGCTGGTCGGCGCCGTGTGGTTCGCGGTCATCGGCTACCGCCAGGGTTTCGTCGTCGGGATCCTGTCCGTGGTCGGCTTCCTGGGCGGCGGTCTCGTGGCCGTCTACCTGCTGCCGGTCATCTGGGACCAGGCGACCGACGGGTCGGAAGTCTCCTCCACCGCCGCCATCGTCGCGGTCGTGATCGTGATCGTGTGCGCCTCGGTGGGCCAGGCGTTCACCACGCACCTCGGCAACAGACTCCGCCGGTACATCACGTGGTCCCCGGCGCGCGCCCTGGACGCCACGGGCGGGTCCCTGGTCAACGTGGTGGCCATGCTCCTGGTCGCCTGGCTGATCGGCTCCGCACTGGCCGGTACGTCCCTGCCGACCCTGGGCAAGGAGGTCCGCAGCTCCTCGGTCCTGCTCGGGGTGTCCCGGGTGATGCCCGATCAGGCCTCGACCTGGTTCACCGACTTCTCCTCCGTCCTGGCGCAGAACGGCTTCCCGCAGGTCTTCAGCCCCTTCGCCAACGAGCCCATCACCGAGGTGGAGCCCCCCGACCCGGCGCTCGTCGGCAGCCCCGTCGCCGCCCGCGCCAAGAAGTCCATCGTCAAGGTCGTCGGCATGGCGCCGGGCTGCGGCAAGGTGCTCGAAGGTACCGGTTTCGTCTTCTCCGACCGCCGCGTGATGACCAACGCCCATGTGGTCGGCGGCGTCGACGAACCGACGGTCCAGATCGGCGGTGAGGGCCGGCTGTACGACGCCAAGGTCGTCCTCTACGACTGGCAGCGGGACATCGCCGTACTGGACGTCCCGGACCTGGACGCCGAGCCGCTGCGCTTCACCGGCACCGACGACGACGCGGGGAGCGGCGACAGCGCCATCGTCGCCGGATTCCCGGAGAACGGCGCCTACGACGTGCGCTCCGCCCGCATCCGGGGCCGTATCGACGCCAACGGCCCGGACATCTACCACCGGGGCACCGTGCGGCGCGATGTCTACTCGCTCTACGCGACGGTGCGCCAGGGCAACTCCGGTGGCCCGCTGCTCACTCCGGACGGCAAGGTGTACGGAGTGGTGTTCGCCAAGTCCCTCGACGACCCGGACACGGGCTACGCCCTCACGGCCGACGAGATCCGTGAGGACATCGAGATCGGCAAGTCGTCGGCCCAGGAGGTCGACAGCCAGGGCTGTGCGCTCTGAGGCCCTGACGTACGGGGGTCACGCACGGGCCCCGGACCTCAAGATCTCCGAGGCCCGGGGCGTGCGTACGGCATGACGTCCTGCGGCCCCTACGTCATCCGCGGGGGTGGCGCAGGCGTGCCGACACCCAGCGTGCCCGGCGGTGGAGAATGCGCGGAATTCCCAGCCGCAGATCATGGAAATCGCTCACATCGTGCACCCGGCTCAGCGAGCCGTCCCCCTCGTGAATGCTCGGACCGGCAAGAGCGGTCGAGCGGTGGTTGCGTGCTGCGTCATCGAAGTCGCGCGTCCAGCCCATACCCCGACGTCTGCCCGTGACCCAAGGTCGGTAATCGTGCGCAAGTCAGCCAATTGGCTTATGCGGCAGGCACGTGGCTGTGCGTCGGACACCTGTGCGTTTCGACTACCGGTCGGGCTCAGGGTCCTTGAGCCAGTTGATGAGTTCGGTCGAGAACCCGGCCGGATCCTCCTCGTGGGGGAAGTGCCCCAGACCGTCGAAAAGCCGCCACCGGTAGGGCGCCTCTACGTACTCGCCGGACCCCGCTGAACTACGGGTCCGGATCGCCGGGTCGAGAGATCCGTGAAGGTGCAGCGTGGGCACGCGCACCGGACGCTTCATCCGCCGGTTGAACTGCACGCCGTCCGGGCGGGCCAGGGAGCGCACCATCCAGCGGTACGGCTCGATCGAGCAGTGCGCCGTCGACGGGATGCACATCGCCCGCCGGTAGACGTCCACCGTCTTGTCGTCGGGGAAGTCCGAGGTGCGGGGTCCCGACCAGTCGCGGATCATCCGGGCGACCAACGCGGCGTCGTCCGCCACGAGCTGACGCTCCGGGACCCAGGGCCGCTGGAAGCCCCAGATGTGCGAGCCGGCCCGGGACTGCGCGAGGTCCGAGAGCATCGACGAACGCCAGCGGCGCGGATGCGGCATCGACGACACCACGAGCCGCCGCACCAGCTTCGGACGCATCACGGCGGCCGTCCAGGCGAGGTAGCCGCCCATGTCGTGGCCCACGAGCGCCGCGTCCGGCTCGCCGAGCGAGCGGATCACGCCGGTGACGTCGAGCGCCAGGTTCGCCGGGTCGTAGCCCCGGGGCGTGCGGTCGCTGCCGCCGACTCCACGCAGGTCCATGGCGACCGCGCGGTACCCGGCGTCGGCCAGGGCCGTCAGCTGATGGCGCCAGGTCCACCAGAACTGCGGGAACCCGTGGAGCAACAGCACCAGCGGGCCGTCACCGAGCTCGGCGATGTGGAAGCGCGCGCCGTTGGCCGCCACGTCACGGTGGGTCCAGGGCCCGTCGATGCGGACGGGGCCGCCGGAACCGGGAGCGGGCCCCAGCGGGCCCACCGGACCGGATGCGCTGAAATCGGGGTCGGTCATGTGGACGAGCGTGTCACAGGGAGAGCCTTGTCCTGGACAGGGCGGCTCTCGATGGCCTTGTCCGCGAGCGTGCTGCCCTGCGCCTGTTCGATCGCGCGTGCGGTGACGACAGGGCGGGGGTGCGGCTTGACGCCCTGCAGGACGGCCGCGGTCTGCTTGGCCGACGCGATGGACTTCTCCGGGGGCTTGACCTTCTTGAACTTGGCGAGTCCGAAGAGGGCGAGCAGGATGCCCAGAAGGATGAAGGCCCCGCCGACGATCAGGAACGACCAGGCGAGACCGAGCCCGAGATTGTGGATCCCGTACGCCGCGGCGAAGCTCAGCACGGGGATCGAGAACAGGATCAGCACACCCGTGACGATGAACGCCACACTGCCGATCACGCCGCGCTTGACGTCCTGACGGACCTCGGCCTTGGCAAGGGCGATCTCGTCGTGCACCAGCGCGGACATCTCAGCGGTGGCCGAAGCGAACAGCTGTCCGAGACTACGGTCGGTGCTGCCCGCGTAGTTGCCGGGGTCGCTCATCCCTGACTCCCTCTTCTCTTTGGTACATCCGATGTCAGATCATGCCGGACTGTCCGGCTTGCTGCTCGCTGCCCCCGCCCGTTCGGCAAGGCGGCGGTGCTCGGCAGCCTTCCTCTCGTGGATCGCGGCCATGCGCAGGTGGTACTCGGGATCGTCCTGCTCGTAGACGTCGGGCACCCCCGATTCGTCCTCGTCGCGCTCCTCCGCCTCGTACAGCGTCCTGTATCTGCGTACCCGCAGTTTCAGCAGTACACCGGAGAGTACGGCGGCGATGAGGGAACCGATGAGGACCGCGGCCTTGACCTCGTTGATCATGTCCTCGTCGCCGGCGAAGGCGAGCTCTCCGATGAGCAGCGAAACGGTGAATCCGATACCGGCCAGCGTGGCAACGGCGAAGACGTCCGCCCAGGCCAGGTCCTTGTTCAGTTCGGCCCGGGTGAAGCGGGTGACGAGCCAGGTGCCACCGAAGATGCCGATGGTCTTGCCGACGACCAGACCGAGGACCACTCCGAGCGTTTCGGGCCGGGTGAAGACGCCGGCCAGGGCATCGCCCTTGAGGGTGACGCCGGCCGAGAACAGGGCGAAGAGCGGGACCGCGACACCGGCCGACACCGGGCGCACGAGATGTTCGATGTGCTCACCCGGGGAGTGCGCCTCCCCCTCGCGGCGGGTGCAGCGCAGCATGAGGCCCATGGCGACGCCGGCGATCGTGGCGTGGACACCGCTGTTGTACATCAGCCCCCAGATGACGAGGGCGAGCGGGAGGTAGATGTACCAGCCCCGTACTTCTGTGCGCAGCAGGACGTAGAACACGAGCAGACCGGCGAAGGCGCCGCCGAGCGCCAGGAAGTTGATGTTCTCGGTGAAGAAGACCGCGATGATGAGGATCGCGAAGAGGTCGTCGACGACGGCGAGCGTCAGCAGGAAGGCACGCAGCGCGGCCGGCAGCGAGGTGCCGATGACCGCGAGCACGGCGAGGGCGAACGCGATGTCGGTGGCGGTGGGGACGGCCCAGCCGGAGAAGGAACCTCCACCCAGGGCTGCGGTCAGCGTATAGACGACGGCGGGGACCGCCATGCCGCAGAGGGCCGCGGCGACCGGTAGGGCCGCCGCCCGTGGGTCTCGCAGTTCACCGGCGACCAGCTCACGCTTGAGCTCCACGCCCGCGACGAAGAAGAAGACGGCGAGGAGCCCGTCGGCCGCCCAGTGGGCGACCGAGAGGTTCAGCCCCAGTGCTCCCGGGCCGAAGTGGAAGTGGCTCGCGGACGCGTAGCCGGAACCGAAGGTGTTCGCCCAGATCAGCGCGGCGACGGCCGCGACCAGCAGGAGGACTCCGCCGACCGTCTCGGTGCGCAGGGCCTCGGCGACGTAATTGCGCTCGGGGAGGGAGAGCCGGCCCAGCAGGGTGCGGCGGCCGGGCGGGGGTACGGGCGGGGCCACGAGGGAGACCTCCGGGTCGGATTGCGGCAGTGGTGGCATGGCGGATTCACATGCCGACCAGACTTCCCGGCGCCCCTGTGGAGATTTTCTTGTGAAGTTGTCGCGGTGCGCTTCTCGCGGCGTACTCGTGTCGGCCTGTCGGCGCGGATGTACAACGCACCTGACGTGCTCGCGTACACGCTAAGCGCACCCGATGTGCTCGGCCGACGCGTTCCGCTGACGAAGAACCACTCTACCTGGGCTGTCGGAAACCTATCCGGATTCGTCGGCCGCCGCCTGACGGCGTGTACCGACACCGACTGCTTCCTGGGCGTTGCGGGCACGGGGCCTGCGCCGGCCTGAACGTGCCTGAGCCGCACCTTGCGCTCCGGGACACAGGATCCAGGGCACGGGAAAGGGCACCCGGACAGCTTCCGGGTGCCCTCGACGGCGTGCGGACGGACCTGCTCCAGAAGGAGGTACGCCTGCCGTCCCCTGTGCCCTAGTCCTCCGAGGAAGCGGAGGGCAGTTGTGTCTGGATGAGGGACATGACGGAGGAGTCGGTGAGGGTGGTGACGTCGCCGAGTTCGCGGTTTTCGGCGACGTCGCGCAGGAGGCGGCGCATGATCTTGCCGGAGCGGGTCTTGGGGAGTTCGGCGACCGGGAGGACCCGCTTGGGCTTCGCGATGGGTCCGAGGGTGGTGCCGACGTGGTTGCGGAGCTCTGCGACGAGTTCCTCGGAGGCGGTGGCGGTGCCGCGCAGGATGACGAAGGCGACGATGGCTTGGCCGGTCGTCTCGTCGTTGGCGCCTACGACGGCGGCCTCGGCGACCGAGGGGTGGGAGACGAGGGCGGACTCGACCTCGGTGGTGGAGATGTTGTGGCCGGAGACGAGCATGACGTCGTCCACCCGGCCCAGCAGCCAGATGTCGCCGTCCTCGTCCTTCTTGGCACCGTCGCCGGCGAAGTACTTGCCTTCGAAGCGTGACCAGTAGGTGTCGATGAACCGCTGGTCGTCGCCCCAGATGGTGCGCAGCATCGAGGGCCAGGGCTGGGTCAGGACGAGGTAGCCGCCTCCGCCGTCGGGTACCTCGCGGGCCTCGTCGTCCACGACGGTGGCGCAGATGCCGGGCAGGGCGCGCTGGGCGGAGCCGGGCTTGGTCTCGGTGACCCCGGGGAGCGGTGAGATCATCATGGCGCCGGTCTCGGTCTGCCACCAGGTGTCCACGATCGGGCAGGTGTCGGCGCCGATGTGCTTGCGGTACCAGATCCACGCCTCGGGGTTGATCGGCTCACCGACCGAGCCGAGGACCCGCAGGGAGGTGAGGTCGTACTTCGCGGGGATGTCGTCGCCCCACTTCATGAACGTGCGGATCGCGGTCGGCGCGGTGTAGAGGATCGTCACGCCGTACTTCTGGACGATCTCCCAGAAGCGCCCCTGGTGCGGGGTGTCGGGAGTCCCCTCGTACATGACCTGGGTCGCGCCGTTGGCCAGCGGGCCGTAGACGATGTAGGAGTGCCCGGTCACCCAGCCGATGTCGGCGGTGCACCAGTACACATCGGACTCGGGCTTGAGGTCGAACACCGCGTGATGCGTGTACGCCGCCTGGGTGAGGTATCCGCCCGAGGTGTGCAGGATGCCCTTCGGCTTGCCTGTCGTCCCCGACGTGTAGAGCACGAACAGCGGCTGCTCGGCGTCGAAGGCCTGCGGGGTGTGCTCGGCCGGCTGCCGTGCGGTGATCTCGTGCCACCACACGTCCCGGCCCTCGACCCAGGCGGTGTCCTGCCCGGTACGCCGGACCACCAGGACGTGCTCGACGCTGTCGATGCGCGAGACGGCGTCGTCCACCGCGGGCTTGAGGGCGGAGGGCTTGCCGCGGCGGTAGCCGCCGTCGGCGGTGATGACGACCTTGGCGTCCGCGTCCTGGATACGGGCGGCGATCGCGTCGGCGGAGAAGCCGCCGAAGACCACCGAGTGCGCCGCGCCGATGCGGGCGCAGGCCAGCATCGCGACGGCGGCCTCGGGGATCATCGGCAGGTAGACGGCGACCCGGTCGCCCCGGGTGACACCGAGCTCGGTCAGCGCGTTCGCGGCGCGGGAGACCTCGTCCTTCAGCTGCGCGTAGGTGATCGCGCGGCTGTCGCCGGGCTCGCCCTCGAAGTGGATGGCGACCCGGTCGCCGTTACCCGCCTCGACGTGCCGGTCCACACAGTTGTACGCGACGTTGAGCTTCCCGTCCGCGAACCACTTCGCGAAGGGCGGATTGCTCCAGTCCAGGGTCTCGGTCGGCTCCGTGGCCCAGGACAGGCGGCGGGCCTGCTCGGCCCAGAAGCCCAGCCTGTCCGCCTCGGCCCGCTCGTACGCCTCCGCCGTCACATTGGCGTTCGCGGCCAGATCGGCAGGCGGCGCGAACCGCCGCTCCTCCTTGAGCAGATTGGAGAGAGAGGAAGGCTCGCTCATGCTGCGGTCTCCTCCTCGAGCAGATTGGCCAGGCTTTCGTTACTCACGACATCTCCCATTCCCAGGGTGTCCGTTGTGTCCCGGAGGACAGCTCATCAGGCCGCGGGCCAGGTGACAAGTGCCTGCCGGGAATTGGTTTAGACCTGTGTCCCGTGTTGAGGAGTCAGAGGTCCCGCTTCCACGAGCAGCGCTCTGCGTCGCGAAAGCGGGACCACAAGGTCTCACGGACCGGGTAGGGGAGTGGTTCAGGCGCCGACGGTGGTGCCGGGGGCGGCGTGCAGCGCTTCGGCGCCGGACTCCGCACTCCATTCCGCGCCCGGGGCGACCCGGACGAAGACCTCATCGGGCCCGGTTCCGGAGCTGGCGCCCTCCGTCAGCAGATAGGCCTGCGCCTCACCGACATGGAAGTACATGCCGTGCAGTTGCAGGGTGCCGGCCGCCAGCCTGCGTGCCACCGACTCGTGCGCACGCAGGTGCTCGAGTTGCTGGACCACGTTGGTCAGACAGAGCTGCTCGATCGCGTCGGTAGGCAGCCGTCCGGCGATGCGCGCCCAGGAGTGATGGCGCGAGCGCATGCGTTCCAGGCTCGGCAGGCCGTGCCGCAGCCAGCGCCACAGCGGTGTCCGGGGAGTGTCCGGCGCCGCGCCCAACAAGGCTTGCATCGCCCCGCATCCGGAGTGGCCGCACACGGTGATGGACTCGACCTCCAGCACGTCCACGGCGTACTCGATGGCGGCAGCCACGGAATCGTCGTTGCTCGACTCGTCACCGGTGCCCGGCGGTGGCACCAGATTGCCGACGTTCCGCACGGTGAAGAGGTCTCCCGGGCCGCTCGCCGTGATCATGCTGGTGACCAGACGGGAGTCGGCACAGGTGAGGAACAGCTGCGAAGGCCGCTGTCCTTCGGCAGCCAGTCTGGCCAGCTCTTCCCGGACCAGCGGGGCCGTGGTCCGCTGGAACGAACTGAGGCCGCTGAGGAGGCGATGGGCGCCGTGCCGATGGCGGGAGGACGCGGCCCGGTCCGTGGGAGGGGTCTCCGGGGCGGTCTGCGTAGCGGCCACGGCGGTGGTCGGCCTGGCGTCCTGCGCACGGTCGTGACAGTGGTGGTTACGCCACGGGGTCCATGGTCGGCAGCAGGAGTGGGCCGCCGATGCGGGCTCGGCGATCCGGCCGCCGGAACGCCCGGTGAACTCGATCCGGCCGCCCATCGCTGTCTGCGCCGCGTACCAGTCCTGGATCGTCTCGTACGCGGCGTGGTCCATGAAGAAGCCGTCCAGCTCGACCACGGCGTCGACCCCGTGCGGGAGTCGTCCGAGCAGGCGGCTGAGGCGGGGTACGGCCAGGAAGGTCAGCTGACCGCGGGCGGACACGAGGTAGCGGCCGTCCTGCTCCGTCACGGTGATCCTCGTCCGGGCAAGCCGGTGCAGGGCGACGGCCACTGCCACGACGATGCCGATCGCCACACCCTCGAGGACCCCGGCGAGGATCACGCCGCTGATCGTCGCGCCGTAGACCAGGAACTCCCGATGTCTGTGGACCTTGCGGATGTGGGCGAAGCTGACCATCTGGATACCCACCACCATGACGAGGGCGGCGAGCGCCGCCAGGGGAATCCACTCGAGCGCGGTGACCAGCAGAACGGCCGCCAGGAGCACCCAGACGCCGTGCATCACGGTGGAGGCGCGGCTCTCCGCGCCCGCCCGCACATTCGCGGAGCTGCGTACAGCGCCCCCGGATACAGCGAGTCCTCCTGCCAGCCCCGAGAGCGCGTTGGCGACACCCTGGGCCCGCAACTCGCGGTCGAGATCGGATCGCTCGACCGGCGGGGGCGGCGTGGATCCGTTCTTCGGCGTGGTGGTCGATCGGTCCGCTGCCAGCTTGTCCACGGAGACCGCGGCGAGCAGGGATTCGAGGCTGGCCACCAGCATGACCGTGAACACCGCTGCCGCCAGACCGGCAACCGGGCCCTGCGGCAGCTCGGGCAGTGCGTGCGAGCGCCATGACGGCAGGTCCACCCTGGCGATCCCGGGGGTTGCCACGGCGGCCACCGCGGTGGCAACGACCACGGCGGCGAGTGCGGCAGGGATTCTGCCGAGCGAGGCTCCGAGTCGTCCGGGCAGACGCGGCCAGACGACGAGGAGGGCGATCGTGAGCGCTCCGATGAGAGGCGCCGCCGGCTCGAACTGCGCCAAGTGGGCCGGTAGCGCGAGCACGTTGTCGAGGGCGGAGCTCTGCGGCGCCTCGCCGAGCACGATGTGCAGCTGAGCGAGAGCGATGGCCACGCCGATACCCGCGAGTGTGCCGTGGACGATGGCGGGGCTGACGGCGAGAGCGCTGCGGGCCGCTCTCAGCGAACCCAGCAGGATCTGCAGGAGCCCCGCCCCGACGGTGATCGCGCAGGTGGTGCGCCAGCCGTAGATCTGGATCAACTCGGCTGTCACCACGGTCAGTCCGGCGGAGGGCCCACTGACTTGGAGAGGGGTGCCGCCCAGAAGCCCGGCGACGATGCCGCCGATCGCGGCCGAGACCAGACCGGCGGCGAGGGGGGCGTCCATGGCTACGGCGAGACCGAGCGACATGGGAACGGCGATCAGGAAGACAGTGATCGATGCGGACAGATCGGCGCCCGAGACGCGGAAGCGTCCGCGACGGGGCGGTGGCGGCGGACTGTGTGGACGCTTGAATCCCGAGGCGCGGGAAGGGCGCGCCTTGCGGGATGAGTGGTCGTCGCGGGTAGGGACGCAGGCAGACATGTTCCCGTCTCCTCCGGGGCAGCGCGGTCGCGGTAAATGAGTGACAGCGGCCGTGGGTCACGGCGTGCAGCGGTGGGGTACAGCGGCGGGATTTCTCAACTCTCCGTAAATGAATCGTAATGGAGAGTAAAGAAGGGTGTCCATGTTTTCGAGCAGATAGCCCAATGAGCCACTCGTTCAAGTGAATAAGCAGCTTTTCATTCGGCTTGTCGTACTGATTCCAGCAGGGCTGCGTGTGAGGTTGGCCGCGCCGCATCGGCACTTGACCGCACGAATCCTGCAAGGAAGAGGGTGGACGGATGATGGCCGCCACGAAGCGGATCGCCCTGGGTGCCGTGGTCACGGCCCTGGTCGCCGGTCTCGCCGGCTGTTCGGGCCCCGGCACGGGGGCTGCCGGCCCCGGAGCCGGGAGGGGAGCGGCTGAGGGGAACTCGCCGGCGGCGGCGCCGAAGGCGGCGGTCGACCTCATCGGTGACGGTTCCACGGCCTTCACGGGAGCCCAGCCGAAACTTCCCGCGGTCAAGCGTCTCGTGCCAGGCCGAAAGCCTCCGCAATTCGTGGTGTTCTCCTGGGACGGTGCGGGCGAGGACAGCCAGAAGCTGTTCTCACATTTCCGGGAGGTCGCGAAGAAGTACGACGCGAGGATGACGTATTTCCTGAGCGGCGTGTACCTCCTGCCGGAGGAGAGGAAGGCTCTCTACGACCCGCCCCAGCACGCGGCGGGCCGCTCCGACATCGGGTTCAACGACACCGAGGGAATTCGGCACACGCTGACGGAGCTGCGTGCCGCGTGGCTGGACGGAAACGAGATCGGTACCCACTTCAACGGGCACTTCTGTGGGCCGGACGGGGGTGTGGGCACCTGGTCGGTGGAGGAGTGGAAGAGCGAGATCAGCCAGGCGAAGGCGTTCGTGAAGGGGTGGAAGACCAACACCCCGGCTCTCAAGGGCGAGGCCCCTTTGCCCTTCGACTACGACAAGGAGCTCATCGGCGCACGCACCCCGTGTCTGGAGGGCCAGAAGAACATGGTCGCCGCCGCACGGACCATGGGATTCCGCTACGACTCCAGCGGCGTCGGCAATCAGGTCTGGCCGGCGAAGAAGGACGGGCTCTGGGACCTCCCGCTGCAGCTCGTCCCCGTACCGGGCCGCGCGTTCGAGACGCTGTCGATGGACTACAACTTCATGTTCAACCAGTCCGGCACGACGACACAGGGCGACCCGGACAAGCACGAGTACTGGGGAAACCAGATGCGGGACGGCCTGCTCCAGGCGTTCGACCGCGCCTACAACGGCAACCGTGCGCCACTGATCATCGGTAACCACTTCGAATCCTGGAACGGCGGCAGCTACATGCGCGCGGTCGAGGAGACGATCAAGACGGTGTGCACTCAGCAGGACGTGCGATGTGTGTCCTTCCGCCAGCTCGCCGACTGGCTGGACGCGCAGGATCCCGCGGTGCTCGCGAAGCTGGGAACACTGAAGGTGGGGCAGGAGCCCGAGCCGGGCTGGACGGCCTTCCTCGCGGGAACGGCTCCGGGGAAGCCTGCGGCCAGCCCCGTGCCTGCCAGGCCGGCGGACGAGCCGGCAGGCAAGGGGGTCGGTGGGAGCGCGGACCAGGAGGTCGGTCCCGGCGCCACTCCGCCCGGTCAGACCGGCTGAGCGGCACCCGTTTCCGCGCAGTGCTCGTGAAGGACGAAGGCGGGGTCGACCTGGGCAGCCAGGTCGGCGCCCGTCTTCTCGTTGCCCCAGCTCTCCGCGTTCTTCAGATGGAAGTGCACCATCTGCCGTGTGTAGCGCTCCCAGTCACGCAGCTCGTACGAATCCTCCGCGGCGTTCTGCAGGGCCTGCAGGGCCATCCGGTTGTCCGCCTCCAGCAGATCGAACGGGGCGGGGCGGCCCTTCTCCATCGTCCGTACCCAGTCGGACTGGCCGATGCCGACCAGCAGGTCGTCGCCGACCTCGTCACGCAGGAAGTCGAGATCGTCCGCGCTCTGCACCTTGTTGCCCACCACCTTCAGCGCGATGCCGAAGTCCCGCGCGTACTCCTTGTACTGGCGGTAGACGGAGACTCCCTTCCGGGTCGGTTCGGCGACGAGGAAGGTCAGGTCGAAACGGGTGAACATTCCCGACGCGAACGAATCCGACCCCGCGGTCATGTCGACCACCACGTACTCGTCCGGGCCGTCGACCAGGTGGTTCAGGCAGAGCTCGACCGCCCCGACCTTGGAGTGGTAGCAGGCGACACCGAGGTCGGACTCGGTGAACGGGCCGGTGGCCATCAGCCGGATGTCCCCGTCGTCGAGACGGACCGTACGGGCGCAGGCGTCGTAGACCGGGTTCTCCTCGCGGACACGGAGGAGCCGGGACCCTTCCCCCGGGGGCGTCGTCTTGATCATCGTCGCCGCGGAGGCGATGCGGGGGTTACTTCCTCGGAGGTAGTCCTTGATGAGGGGCAGCTGTGCGCCCATGGCGGGCAGCGCGGCCGCCTCCGTCTCGTCCAGGCCGAGGGCGGCTCCGAGGTGCTGGTTGATGTCGGCGTCCACCGCGACGACATGGGCTTCATTGGCAGCGAGGTGGCGGATGAAGAGCGAGGACAGCGTGGTCTTGCCGCTGCCGCCCTTCCCCACGAAAGCGATCTTCATGTTCACCTAGGGTAGCGGTGCCATCGCTCAGTGCTGTCACTCTTCGTGAAGAAGGCCACTCCTGGGCGGCATCCGGACGTGGGACGCGTAGCCTCCCTACTTATGAGTACGACTTCCTCGGACCCGCTTGCCGCCCTCGCCGACCTCCCGGGCGTGGCCGACGCGGTGGACTCCGTGCGCAAGGCGGTGGACAGGGTCTACGGGCACCGCGTCATGCGGCGCCGCAGCAACGAGGTCACTGCGGAGGCGGCCCTGCGGGGCTCTCGTGGTTCGGCGGCGCTCTCGGGGGCCGACTGGAATCTCGAGGAGGTCCGTCGGCGTACGGACTTCAGCGGTGAGGCCGAGGCGCGCGTCGTCGGTGCGGCCCTCAGGCTCACGGCGGAGGCCGGGCAACTGCTCTCGATCTGGCGGCAGTCACCCCTGCGTGTTCTGGCCCGGCTGCATCTGGTGGCGGCGGGCGGCGCGACTCCCGATGACACGGTCGGCCGGCCCCGCCTGGCAGGTGAGCCGGTCGACGAGCCATTGATCGAGGCTCCGGTCCCGGACGCGGGCGAGGTGTCCGGGCGGCTCGAAGGGCTGTCCGGGCTGGTCATCGCCGGTAGCTCGGCGCCCGCCCTGGTGACATCGTCGGTGGTGCACGGCGAGTTGCTGGCATTGCGCCCCTTCGGGTCGCACAACGGACTGGTCGCCCGTACGGCCGAGCGGATCGTGCTGATCGGAAGTGGGCTCGACCCCAAGTCGATCTGCCCTGCCGAGGTCGGGCACGCGGAGCAGGGGCGTGCGGCCTATGTGGCGGCGTTCGAGGGCTATCTCTCCGGCAGGCCGGAGGGTATGGCCGCCTGGATCGCCCACTGCGGCCGTTCGGTGGGTCTCGGCGTAAGGGAATCCACGGCGGTGTGTGAGGCGCTGCAGCGCGGCGCGGCCTGAACCGGTCGAGCGCGCGAGTGTGGTGGCTGAGCGGTGGCGCTGGATCCCGGTGCGGCGGGTGATGCGGCGAGTGGCGCCGGCTGCGGGTGCGCGGCGTGATACCCCCGAAAGGGTTGCGGCGGTACCGTCTCCGGTACCGCCGCTGGCACGTCCGCCCAGTTACCAAGCGTCCTCGATATGTGCCCATCAGGTCGGGTTCTTTGCCCGTCCCTGGTGCGGCTGGCCCGTAATCGACGGGTCGACGTCGCGTGGGTACCCGGCTTCCGTACTCGGTCCGTGGGGCCATCTCTGCGTGAAAAGGTGATCCTCTCGGATGTCCTTCGGTCTCGCGGGCCGTTGAATCCTTTGTACTCCTGGACCAGGGTGAGCGGAAGTCCTGGCCACGCTTCTTTACTTTTGCCTTCAAATGCTGTCGAGACAGGCATTCCGGGTGTACGTCGTGGGTGGGCTGTGGCGCGGGGTGCGGGGAAGCGGGGCCCCTTGAGTGCTGTGTCAGGTCAGGTGGCGAGTGCGGCGGCGCGGCGGCGGTTGGCGTACCAGACCACGCCCGCCGTCACGGCTGCCGCGCCCAGTGCGGCGGCGGCCACCAGGGCCGGTCGAGGCGGCATCGAGAACGCGGGCAGGCGCTGCTTGAGCCGGACCGGTCGGTCGAAGACGAGAATCGGCCATTCCCGCAGGGTGGCCTCGCGCCGCAGCGCCCGGTCCGGATTGACGGCGTGCGGATGACCTACCGACTCCAGCATGGGTACGTCGGTGGCGGAGTCGCTGTACGCGTAGCAGCGCGAGAGGTCGTAGCCCTCCGATTCGGCGAGCGCCCTGACCGCCTCCGCCTTGGTGGGGCCGTAGGCGTAGTACTCGATCTCGCCGGTGAAGCAGCCGTCATCCCCCACGACCATCCGGGTGGCGACCACCCGGTCGGCGCCGAGCAGTTCCCCGATCGGTTCCACGACTTCGGCGCCGGAGGTCGAAACGATGACCACGTCGCGGCCGGCGGTGTGGTGCTCCTCGATGAGGGTTGCCGCCTCGTCGTAGATGATCGGGTCGATCAGCTCGTGCAGGGTCTCGGCGACGAGGTCCTTGACCTGCTGGACGTTCCACCCCTTGCAGAGCGCCGAGAGGTAGTCGCGCATCCGCTCCATCTGATCGTGGTCCGCGCCCCCGGCAAGGAAGACGAACTGTGTGTATGCGGTGCGCAGTACGGCGCGGCGGTTGATCAGCCCGCCTTGGTAGAAGGACTTGCTGAAGGTCAGCGTCGATGACTTCGCAATGACCGTCTTGTCCAGGTCAAAGAAGGCTGCTGAGCGCGGTGAGAAGCAGTTTTCCACAAAGCTGAGCATAGGGGCCCGCCATTCGGCGTAAAGCTCCGGCGGGTGGGTTTGCCTGAGAAGGGGCTCGGGTACACCATGGAAGTCACGGATCGTTCGCGACCGTGCTAACCCGGTCCGACTCCTCCCCCCCCGAGTCGGCCGTGGGGACGACCCCCGCTCTCCCCCCCGGCGGGGGTCGTCGCATGTCCGGATGCGTTTTCGGCAGGGGGTCGGGCTCGCCTTCCCGCAGTGCCCTTGACGCTCCCACTCCTCTTCCGGTGATCCACCCGATCATGCACCGTCACTGTGCGTAGTGGAAGAGGTGCGCTCCGAAAGTCCCCTGTTCGAGCTATGGAGTTATTCACAGCGCTGGAGTTCTCCACAGTTCTTGAGCAAGATCCACAAGTTTTTCCGAGCGGCTGCATGGTGATTCCACCCGCGAAGTCCGTGGGTTCCGGAATCGCGCATCTCGGAAGCGTTCGAGATCCCCGCGAAACCGCACTGAAGGGACAGGGAGAAGGGGGCGGAGATCGTGGCTGGATCTATCGCAGGGGAGGACCTGCCGAGCGCCGAAGGGCAGCGGGGCGGGCCGTTGATCGTGACCGAGGACGCGGATCTGCTCGATGATCTGCTCCGGCTGTGTGCTGCGGCCGGAGCGGTACCCGAGGTGCACCACGGGCCTCCGGGGGAGAGGGGTGGCTGGGAGCGGGCTCCGATCGTCCTGGTGGGTGACGACGCGGTGCAGCGGTGCCGGGGAGTGTCCCGCCGGCCCGGCGTCATGCTCGTCGGGAGGGACCAGGACGACCCTGATGTATGGCGCCGCGCGGTCGAGGTCGGGGCCGATTACGTGCTGAGGCTGCCCGATTCCGAGAGCTGGCTCGTCGACCAGATCGCCAACGCGGTGGAAGGTGTGGGCAGGACCGCGCTCACAGTGGGAGTGATCGGGGGGCGTGGCGGCGCCGGCGCGTCCACGCTGGCCTGTGCGCTGGCGGTGTCGGCGGCGCGATCGGGTCGGCGGACGATGCTGGTCGATGGTGACCCCTTGGGCGGTGGCATCGACGTGTTGCTCGGTGGTGAGGAATCCGAAGGCTTGCGCTGGCCGGATTTCGCCCGTTCGAAGGGAAGGGTGGGCGGAGGGGCGCTGGAGGAGTCACTGCCTGCGTTGCACGGGCTGCGTGTGCTCAGTTGGGGTCGGGGCGACGAGGTGGTCGTGCCGCCACAGGCCATGCGGTCGGTACTCGCCGCAGCGCGTCGGCTCGGCGGGGTCGTCGTCGTGGATCTGCCGCGTCGGGTCGACGAAGGCGTGGCCGAGGCTCTCGCGCAGCTGGATGTCGGGCTGCTCGTCGTGCCCGGTGAGCTGAGAGCGGTCGCGGCGGCGCAACGCGTGGCCTCGGCGGTCGGCATGGTCCTGGAAGACCTGCGGGTCGTCACCAGGGGGCCCTACACGACAGGTCTGGACGAGCAGTGGGTGGCGCAGGCACTGGCGCTTCCTCTCGTCGGTGAACTGCCCATGGAGGCGGGGTTGCCCGCGGACCAGGACAACGGCGTGCCCCCCGGCGGCAGTTCCCGTGGCGCACTGGCTCGCTTCTGCGCGGCTTTCTGGGACCTGGCGGATCCACCGGGTCGCTTCGACGCTGCCCCGGCGTGGGCGTCCGGGGGCGGGACATCATGACTGACGCGTTGCTCGACGCCGTACGCCAACGGCTGGCCCGGAGCGGTGCGGCGCCCACTCCGGCCGGGGTGGCCGCAGCCCTGAGGGAACAGGGACGCCTGCTCGGCGACGCGGAAGTCCTCGGTGCGGCCGAGGAGCTGCGGGGCGAACTGGTCGGCACCGGAGTGCTCGAGTGCCTGCTGGCCGATCCGGCGGTGACCGATGTGCTGGTTTCCGCTCCGGACCGCGTGTGGGTGGACCGCGGCGGTGGACTCGAGCTGACGCAGGTCACCTTTCGGGATGCGGCGGCCGTCCGGAGGCTGGCTCAGAGGCTTGCCGCGGTAGCGGGCCGCCGGCTGGACGACGCCAGGCCATGGGTGGACGCCCGCCTGCCGGACGGGACGCGTATGCATGCGGTTATGCCGCCGGTGTCCGTCGGTTCGACGTGCCTGTCGCTGCGGGTGGTGCGGCCCAGGGCCTTCACGCTGGCGGAGCTGGTGGCAGCGGGGACGGTCCCGCCCGGTGGTGACCGGTTCCTGGCCGCGCTGGTCGAGGCCCGGGTCTCCTATCTGATCAGTGGAGGGACGGGGGCGGGGAAGACGACTCTCCTCTCGAGCCTGCTGGGAGCGGTGGGGCGGCGGGAGCGCATCGTGCTGGCCGAGGATTCGGCGGAGTTGCGCCCGGACCACCCGCACGTGGTCCGCCTGGAGTCGCGTCCCGCCAACCAGGAAGGCGCCGGGCAGGTGACGCTGCGGGACCTCGTGCGCCAGGCACTGCGTATGCGGCCCGACCGGCTTGTGGTGGGAGAGGTCCGAGGCGCGGAGGTGACAGAGCTCCTGGCCGCGCTCAACACCGGACACGAAGGTGGGTGCGGCACGGTCCACGCCAACGCGGCCGAGCATGTTCCGGCGCGCCTGGAGGCCTTGGGTACTGCTGCTGGTCTCGATCGGGCGGCCCTGCACAGCCAGGTCGCGGCGGCGCTGTCCGTGGTCCTTCACCTGGTACGGGACAGGGACGGGCAGCGGAGGCTTGCCGAAGTGCATGTGCTCGAGCGGGATTCCGCAGGTCTGGTCGTCACGGTGCCCGCGCTTCGCTGGGGCGCGGAGGGATTCGAGCCCGAGCCGGGCCGGGATCGGCTCGGCGCGCTGCTCGGGGAGCGAGCGTGACGGGGGCGGGCTCCGGCTGCCTGACGCAGATCCCCGGCTGGGTCATGGCGGGTTGCACGGGACTGGCAGGGGGTTTGGCTGTGGCGCGGGACCCGGGGGCACGACGAGCGCGGGCTCTGATGCGACAAGGACGGGATGCGCGGTGGGTCCCTGCGGCCGGGGGGATGCTGCGCACGCTCTTCGAGGGGCGGAAGGAATGGCTGTGTGCCCCTGTGGCGGCCCTTCTCGCTGCGCTGGGCGACTCGGTGCTCCCCCTTCTCGCGGGAGCCGTGGCGATCCCGCTAGTGAGGCGGTGGCGGCGACGGAGAGCACGGCGGCGTGGGCGTGAGCAGGCGACCGACGCGGTGATGTCACTCTGTGGCGCCGTGGTGGGCGAGCTGCGCGCGGGGCGTGAGCCCGGAGAGGCCTTGCTCGCCGCCGCACGGGGCGCCGGAGCGCTGGGAGCGGCCGAGTCCGCTGTACTGGCCGCTGCGCGGTTCGGCGGCGACGTGCCCGGCGCGCTGCGTCAGGCGGCGAGCGGCCCCGGTCTCGACGGTCTGGCGGGGATGGCGGCCTGCTGGCGTGTGGCCGTGGATGGCGGAGCGGGGCTCGCGGCAGGTCTGGCGCGTCTGGAGAGTGCGCTGCGGGGCGAGAGGCGCCGACGGGAGGAGCTGCGGGCGCAATTGGCAGGGGCGTGGTCGACGGTCGCGGTCCTGGCGTTGCTTCCCGTGATGGGGATGGGGCTGGGGGCGGCGCTCGGGGCGGACCCCCTGCGGGTTCTGCTGCACAGCCCGGGCGGACTCGTCTGTTTGGCGGCGGGAGGCCTCCTGGAGGCCGCGGGCCTCGTCTGGGCCGCGCGGATCGTACGGGCGGCGGAGGCGTGAACGGGATGCCTGGTCCGGCGGAGAGCCTGGGAACTGCCGGCACGGTGCTGGGCACAGCCGCGTATCTCGCCCTGCTGATCACCACCCGACGGCGTGAGCGGGCCGTGCGGAGGCGGGGTGCGCTGCTGACCGACTGCCGCCCGAGCGCGAGGAAGCGGGGGTGGCCCGGCCTGACGGCGTCGGGCGGAAGCAGCGCCCGGCGGTGGATGGTCTTCCTGACGGCCTGGGCGACCGGTTGGATCCTCGTCGGCGGACCGGCCGGTTGCGTGGTCGGCCTCGTGGTGGCGTTCGGAGTGCGGTGGTGGCACGACACCAGGAGAGGGCGGCAGGCCGTCGCCCGGGACGCGGAGGCTGCCTCGGTCGCTCGGCAGCTGCCCCTCGCAGCGGATCTGTTGGCGTCCTGCATCTCGGCGGGTGCCGGACCGAGGGACGCGGCGGAGGCGGTCGGTGAATCCATGGCCGGCCCGGTCGGCGAACAGCTGGCCCGTACGGCGGCCGAGCTCCTGCTCGGCGGTGAACCGGCCGAGGCGTGGGGGCGGTTCGGGGAGATACCCGGCGCCGCGCCCTTGGCCCGCTGCCTGGAGCGCGCCGCGACTACGGGAGCGCCTGCGGCGGAGCCCGTGTCCCGGATCGCCGATGAGATGCGTGCCGAGCGGGCGAGTGCGGCCGTGGCACGGGCGCAGCGGGCGGGTGTGCTGATCACCGCGCCGGTGGGGCTCTGCTTTCTGCCCGCCTTTCTGGCGGTGGGTGTGGCACCGGTGGTGATCGGACTTGCGACGGGGCTGCTGCACGGCAACTGAACGGGCGGAAGCTCCCGAAGCTCCCCCCGGACCGTGGCCCGGCCTGTTCGTAGTGCTCGACCTCGACCTCGACCTTGACCGAAGTTCCGAACGAGACGACGCGAGATCTGACCATGAGATCTGACCATGGGGGTTGGAATGAAAGCGGTGTGGCTGTTTCAACGTGGGCTGCGTGGGCTGCGCCGAATCTGGGAGGCGAGGTTCGGCAGGAGTGCCCGGCGCGTCTGCCTCGACCGGGGGATGACGACCTCCGAGTACGCGGTGGGGACCATCGCCGCCTGCGCCTTCGCGGCGGTCCTCTACAAGGTGGTGACCAGCGGAGCGGTGTTGTCGGCGCTCCAGTCGCTGATCAAGGACGCCCTCGATGCGAAGTTCTGAGGTGCGGCGGAGGGGCCGGTGCCGTGACGGCGGCGCGGTGACGGCGGAGGCCGCCATGGCTCTCCCTGTGCTGGTGGCCTTCGTGCTCGCTCTCGTCTGGGCGCTGGCGGCGGCCGCGGATCAGATTCGCTGTGTGGACGCCGCACGGGCAGGAGCGCGGGCTGCGGCCCGGTCTGAGCCGGAACACGCGGTACGGACCGCGGCGCGGGAAGCGGCGCCTGGCAGGGCCCGGGTCGCGGTGGAGCGGGTCGGGGAGTTGTGGCGGGTACGGGTGGAGGCGCCGACGCCGGGGCCCGGCCCACTGGCCCTGACTCTGAGCGCCGAGGCGGTCGCTCTGGCCGAGGAGACGGTGGGAGCCGACCTGTGAGGAGGCCGAGGGGTGGCACGGGGGACCAAGGGCTGGCGACGGTCTGGGCCGCCGTCACGACGGCGACGCTCTGCGCGGTGTTCGCCGTGGTGCTCGCTCTCGGCCAGGCTGTGGCCGTGCGGCACAGAGCCGGTGGTGCGGCGGATCTGGCGGCGCTCGCCGCAGCCGACCAGGCGCTGCGAGGCGCGGGAACGGCGTGCCGGGCGGCGAGAGAGGTCGCTGAGGCCCAGGGAGCGGAGATCGTGCGCTGCGGGGTCCGGGGCGAGATCGCCGACGTGACGGCCCGTGCGCGCTTCGGTCCGTACGCACCGGCGGTCCGGTCGAGGGCGGGGCCGGCGGAGATCCCCGTGCCGGCGCTGCGCGCGGCGGTGGCGTTGTCCGCCGCGGACCGTGGGTAGGCGGATGCCCTCAGCCCTCAGCTCCTTCCGGGCCGGGCTCCTGGGAGGTCTGCGGCCGGGGCCTTTCCCCGAGATCCGGTGGCGCGGTTCTGAGCAGTTCGGTGAGGAGGCGAACAGCGCCTCGTTTGTGCAGGGGCTCGTTGCCGTTCCCGCACTTGGGGGACTGGATGCAGGAAGGGCAGCCCGCCTCGCACTCGCAGGACGCGATGGCCTGACGTGTGGCCGTGAGCCACGTACGGGCGGTGTGGAAGGCGCGCTCCGCGAAGCCGGCACCTCCCGGGTGGCCGTCGTAGACGAACACCGTGGGAAGGAGCGTGTCGGGGTGCAGCGGGACGGAGACACCACCGATGTCCCAGCGGTCACAGGTGGCGAAGAGGGGCAGCATCCCGATGGAGGCGTGTTCGGCGGCGTGGAGGGCACCTCCGAGGATCTCGGGGCCGATCCGGGCCGCATCGAGCTGGTCCTCGGTGATCGTCCACCACACGGCACGGGTGCGCAGGGTGCGGGGCGGCAGGTCGAGCTTGGTCTCGCCCAGGACCTCTCCGGTGATCAGCCGGCGGCGCAGGAAGGAGACGACCTGGTTGGTGACCTCGACGGAGCCGAAGCAGAGCCGCCCGGAGCCCCAGGGGATCTCGGTGTCGGTCTCCAGCACGGCGATCGCGGTCGTGTCGCGGGCGTTGGTCGAATACGGAGGGGCAGCTTCCTCCACCAGCGCCACCGAATCCTCCAGATCCAGCTTTCGGACCAGGTACGTCCGGCCCTGATGGAGGTGGACGGCGCCCTCGTGCACGGCGGTGTGTGCGGCTGCTTCGTCAACGGTTCCGAGCAGACGGCCGGTGCCCTCCTCGACGATCTGGATCGGGCGACCGCCGCCGCCGCGGATGTCGGTGAGGTCGGCGGCGCGCTCGCGACGTGTCCAGTGCCAGCCTGTCGTCCGCCTCCGCAGCAGCTTCGCGGCTTCGAGCTGCGGCAGGAGTTCGGGCACAGCCGGACCGAAGAGCGCGATGTCGTCTTCGGTGAGAGGCATTTCCGCCGCCGCGGCACACAGGTGCGGGGCGAGGACGTACGGGTTGTCCGGATCCAGGACGGTCGACTCCACGGGCTGCTGGAAGAGCGCCTCGGGGTGGTGGACGAGGAAGGTGTCCAGCGGGTCGTCACGGGCGACGAGGACGGCGAGGGCGCCCTGACCCGCGCGCCCGGCACGCCCGGCCTGCTGCCAGAGGGAGGCCCGGGTGCCCGGGTAGCCGGCGATGACGACGGCGTCGAGCCCCGAGACGTCGATGCCGAGCTCCAGGGCGGTTGTCGCGGCCAGTCCGAGCAGTTCCCCGGAGTGCAGGGCTCGTTCCAGGGCCCGGCGCTCCTCGGGCAGGTAACCGCCGCGATAGGCGGCGACACGCCCGGGCAACGAGCGGTCCACCTCTGCCAGCCGTTCCTTGGCGATGACGGAGATGAGTTCGGCGCCGCGCCGCGAGCGCACGAAGGCGACCGACCGCACGCCCTGGAGGGTCAGGTCGGTCAGGAGATCGGCGGTCTCGGCTGTGGCGGTACGGCGTACGGGAGCCCCCTTCTCGCCGTGCAGCTCGGTCAGCGGCGGTTCCCAGAGGGCGAAGACCATCTCGCCCCGGGGCGAGGCGTCGTCGGAGACCTCCTTGACGGGCAGGCCCGTCAGGCGGCCGGCGGCGACCGAGGGCTGCGCCGCGGTGGCCGAGGCGAGCAGGAAGACGGGATCGGAGCCGTAGCGGGCGCATAGGCGGCGGAGACGGCGCAGCACCTGGGCGACGTGGGAGCCGAAGACGCCTCGGTAGGTGTGGCACTCGTCGATGACGACGAAGCGCAGGGAGCGGAGGAAGGAGGCCCAGCGGGGGTGGGACGGGAGGATGCCCCGATGGAGCATGTCGGGGTTGGTCAGGACGTAATTGGCGTACTGACGCACCCATTCGCGTTCTTCGACCGGCGTGTCTCCGTCGTAGACCGCCGGCCGGACGGCGGAGCCGAGGGGCGCCGCCAGCGCCTTCACCGCGCGACGCTGGTCGGCGGCCAGTGCCTTGGTGGGGGCGAGGTACAGGGCGGTCGTGCCTCGGCCGTTCGGGGCATGCGAGCCGTCGAGGAGGGTACTCAGTACCGGAGCGAGGTAGGCGAGCGACTTGCCGGACGCCGTCCCTGTGGCGATGACGACGGACTCGCCGTCAAGTGCGTGTTCGGCGGCGGCGGCCTGGTGGGTCCACGGATGGTCGATTCCGGCCCGGCTGATTGCCGAGATCACTTCTGGCCGGATGCGATCCGGCCAGATGGCATGGGTTCCCGCACGCGGGGGCAAGTGCTCCGTATGAGTGATGCGCGCTGCCCGGCCCGCCGCTGCGGCGAGCCGGTCGAGAACCACCGTGGGAGAGGGGCGCGAGCCCGCGTTCTCGGGTGGTCGACTGGGGCGGTGATTCTTGGCCATCGGCACCGAGTGTGTCACTGGCGTGACGGACAATGGTCCCAAGGCGTCGTGCATGGCTGCTGGTAAGTGATTGAATGCCATCGCGGCTGGCGATCCGTCCCCTGGCCTCCGTCGGGGAGACCGAGGGGCGACCGCTCGATAGCAAGGTGCTGGAGGATCCGTGGACCTGTCCCTGTCGACTCGCAATGTGTCCGGCCCTGGTGGCGACCGTACGGTCGTCGAGGTCGGTGGCGAGATTGATGTGTATACCGCGCCCAAGCTGCGCGAGCAGTTGGTCGAGTTGGTGAATGACGGCAGCTACCACTTGGTTGTCGACATGGAAGGCGTCGACTTCCTCGACTCCACCGGCCTCGGCGTGCTCGTGGGCGGCTTGAAGCGTGTCCGGGCCCATGAGGGCTCGCTGCGCCTGGTCTGCAACCAGGAGCGCATTCTCAAGATCTTCCGGATCACAGGTCTGACCAAGGTGTTTCCCATTCACACCTCGGTCGACGAGGCTGTCGCGGCTACCGACTGACGGTCGGGTGCAGGCCGGCAGCTCCCAGGCCGACAGGCACGCAGTGACGGACCGGCAGGCGGCAGCAGGCGGGCCGCCAGGGGCAGGTGGTCGACCATGTGGTCGGCTGCCGGCTTCGTCGGTTCCTGGAGGAGAATGAGCAGGGGTACCGGGCGCCACGCCCGGGCCCCTGAGACGCACGCCCATACGTTCGAGGGGGATGGCATGCCAACCGTTGAACTCCGCTTCAGCGCTCAGCCTGAACACGTCAGGACGGCCCGCCTCGTGGCAGCCGCCGTGGCGCGCCGGGCCGGCGTCGACGAGGCGGTGCTCGACGAGGTCAGACTTGCGGTCGGCGAGGCGTGCAGCCGTGCCGTCGGGCTGCATCGGAGCCATGACATCGCCGCCCCCGTCACGGTCGTTCTGACCGAGGACGAGAAGGCCTTCTCCATCGAGGTCGGCGACGGGCTCGTCGCTTCGGGAAGCGGCTCCTCCCTCCCGGGAACGCCTGGTGGAGGTGGCCCGGACGATCCGGAGACGGATGCCGACAGCGAGGACGAGATGGGTCTCGCCGTCATCAGCGGCTTGGTCGACGACGTGGAAGTCCTCACGGGGGCAGACGGCGGAGTGATCCGTATGACCTGGCCGACGACTCCCGCCGTGGTGCTTCCCTGACCCACCCCGCCTCGCGCGGTCCTGCTCCGGCTCGAAGCGGTTCACCCCGCCTCGCGTGATCCGGTGCGCCTTTCGCGGCCCCCGCCTGGTGCGGTGCCGTTCGGCCTTTCACGACTCACTTCCGCTTTGTGCCGGCCCTCCAGCCTCATGCTGGCCTCCCGCCTTGTGCCGCCGCCCGCCGCCTCGCGCTGCCGCCCACCCCCGCCTCGTGCCGCCGCCCCCCCCGCCTCGTGTCGGCCACCCCCGCCTCGTGCCGCCGCCCCCCCGCCTCGTGTCGGCCACCCCCGCCTCGTGCCGCCGCCCCCCCCCGCCTCGTGCCGCCCACCCCCGCCTTGCGCCGGCCCTCCCGCCTCGTGCTGCCGCCCACCGCCTTGTGTCGGCATCGGGCCTCGTCGGACCGTCACGGCCGACTGTCCCGTTCTGCCTGGCGCCTCCCCCGGTTCCTGCTCCCGTCGGCCGGGGCATCCGTAGAGCGCGCTCCTGGCACGCGTGGACCCGCGGAGCCGTACGTCCCGCCGTTCGCCCGACTTTTCGTTCCGGCTTCCGGGGGCCGCCTTGTCGGCACAGCCTTCGAGGCGATCGTGTGATCACGTGTGATCACGTTCTGTGGCCCTGCTGAGCAGGGCCCTTTGCCTTGTTGCTGATCAGTGGTATCCGGAAATTCCATGCGGCCATGCTCCTGTCCCATTACTGCATTCGGGTCCGATCGCGTCCGAGATCATTTGTCATTGGGCGGACGAAAGTCGATTTCATTGACCACCCACTGTTTTGATCAGGCTCTGCTCCCTACAATCCGTCCACGTCTTGAGCGCTCAGCGTCAAGGAGGACGTATGGCGGAGTTCTTCAACACCCCACTCGCAGAACTGGCGCATGTTTCCGTACCTTCCGGCCGCTCCACCCCACTCGCGGCCGCAGTGCTGACCGATGGCAACCGGCTGATCGTCGTCGTCATCGCGGTCGTCGCCCTCGCCGCACTGGTCGTCGCCCAGCTGCTGACACGCCAGGTGCTGGCGGCCGGCGAAGGCACCGAACGCATGAAAGAGATCGCGGCAGCGGTCCAGGAAGGCGCGAATGCCTATCTGGCCCGGCAACTGCGTACTGTCGGCGTCTTCGCAGTCGTCGTGTTCTTCCTGCTCCTTCTGCTCCCCGCCGACAACTGGTCGCAGCGCGCCGGACGCTCGCTGTTCTTCCTGGTGGGTGCGCTTTTCTCGGCAGCCACCGGATACATCGGCATGCGGCTCGCCGTGCGCAGTAATGTGCGCGTGGCCGCCGCCGCCCGTGAGGCGACTCCGGGGGAGGGGGAACCGGAAAAGGATCTCACCGCCGTTTCGCACAAAGCGATGAAGATCGCTTTTCGCACAGGTGGAGTGGTCGGAATGATCACGGTGGGTCTCGGCCTGCTGGGAGCCTCCTGCGTGGTGCTCGTCTACGCCGCCGACGCGCCCAAGGTGCTGGAGGGTTTCGGCCTCGGCGCCGCGCTGATCGCCATGTTCATGAGGGTCGGGGGTGGCATCTTCACCAAGGCCGCCGATGTGGGTGCCGACCTGGTGGGCAAGGTGGAGCAGGGCATCCCCGAGGACGATCCGCGCAACGCCGCCACCATCGCCGACAACGTGGGCGACAACGTCGGTGACTGCGCGGGCATGGCCGCCGACCTCTTCGAGTCGTACGCCGTGACGCTGGTGGCCGCGCTCATCCTGGGGAAGGCCGCCTTCGGGGACTCCGGGCTGGCCTTTCCGCTGATCGTCCCGGCGATCGGGGTGGTCACCGCGATGATCGGCATCTTCGCCGTCGCTCCCCGGCGCGCCGACCGCAGCGGGATGAGTGCCATCAACCGTGGATTCTTCGTGTCCGCCGTGGTCTCGCTCGTCCTCGTGGCGGTGGCCGTCTTCGTCTACCTGCCCTCCTCCTACGCCGAACTGGACGGGGTCACCGATGCGGCCATCACGTCGCACGGTGGGGATCCGCGCGTCTTCGCCCTGGTCGCCGTAGCCATCGGCATCGTGCTCGCGGCCCTGATCCAGCAGCTCACCGGCTACTTCACCGAGACCAGCCGGCGCCCCGTCCGGGACATCGGGAAGTCGTCTCTGACCGGCCCGGCGACGGTCGTGCTCGCGGGCATCTCCATCGGCCTGGAGTCCGCCGTCTACACCGCGCTCCTGATCGGTCTCGGCGTCTACGGGGCGTTCCTGCTCGGCGGTACGTCGATCATGCTGGCCCTTTTCGCGGTGGCCCTGGCGGGGACAGGCTTGCTCACCACCGTCGGTGTCATCGTCGCCATGGACACCTTCGGTCCGGTGTCCGACAACGCCCAGGGCATCGCCGAGATGTCCGGGGACGTCACGGGTGCGGGAGCCCAGGTGCTCACGGACCTGGACGCCGTCGGCAACACCACCAAGGCCATCACCAAGGGCATCGCGATCGCCACAGCGGTCCTGGCGGCCGCCGCGCTCTTCGGCTCGTACCGGGACGCCATCGCCACCGCGGTGGACGACGTGGGGGCCCGGGCCGGGGAGCTCGGGCTGAGCCTGGACATCTCGCAACCGAACAACCTGGTCGGCCTGATCCTCGGAGCGGCTGTCGTCTTCCTCTTCTCCGGGCTGGCCATCAGCGCGGTCTCGCGCTCGGCCGGGGCCGTGGTCCACGAGGTGCGCCGGCAGTTCCGGGAGCACCCCGGGATCATGGACCGCACGGAGAAGCCGGAGTACGGACGAGTCGTCGACATCTGCACCAAGGACGCGCTGCGCGAGCTGGCCACCCCGGGGCTGCTCGCCGTCCTGGCGCCCATCGCGGTGGGGTTCACCCTGGGGGTCGGGGCCCTCGGTTCGTATCTCGCGGGTGCGATCGCCACGGGCACCCTGATGGCGGTCTTCCTCGCCAACTCCGGTGGCGCGTGGGACAACGCCAAGAAGCTCGTCGAGGACGGCCACCACGGGGGAAAGGGCAGCGAGGCGCATGCGGCCACGGTCATCGGCGACACCGTGGGCGACCCGTTCAAGGACACGGCGGGCCCGGCCATCAACCCCCTCCTCAAGGTGATGAATCTCGTCGCACTGCTCATCGCGCCCGCGGTGGTGCAGTTCAGTTACGGCGATGACGCGAGCGCAGGGGTGCGGGCCCTGGTGGCCGTCGTCGCGATCGTCGTCATCGTCGGCGCGGTCTACGTGTCCAAGCGGCGGGGAATCGCCGTGGGCGACGGCAGTGAGGGCCCGGGCGACGGTGGGGGTGGAGACGGGGGTGGAGGCGGCCCCGCCAAGTCCACCGGTCCTGCGGCGGTTTCGTGAGGCGGCAGGGCGACAGAGCACGTGACAGCTGATCAGTGACACGGCGGACGGCGCATGCTGATGCGCCGTCCGCCGTTTCCGTGCCCCACGGCTTCTGCCGAAGAGCGGGAGCCGCATGTGTGTCCGAGCGCGCAGGTGAGTTGTATCTCCCTCACTCCCCTTGGTGCAAATGGCTGCAAAAGAATATATATCGGATGCACGGCGCCTGATTGTCGCCCACTTGGCGTGTAAGTTCCGGGGCCGAGAGCCTTGGAAGGGACCCAATCCGGTGAACAAGAAGCTTGCAGCCGCACTGTCCGGCGGTGCGGTACTCGTACTGACGCTGTCGGGCTGTAGCGACGACAGCGACAACAAGGTGAATGACTGGGCGAAGAAGGTCTGCGACCAGGTTCAGCCGCAGTTGCAGAAGATCGCGAACGCCAACGCCGCGATCCAGCAGCAGACGGCCGACAACAGCAAGCCCGCTGACGTCCAGAAGACCGACTCGGCCGCCTTCCAGCAGATCTCGCAGGCCTACAAGGCGCTGGGCACGGCCGTGCAGTCGGCGGGCGCGCCGCCCGTGGACGGCGGGGAGACCACGCAGAAGGAGGCCGTGAAGGAGCTCAACGCCTCCTCGGTGGCCTACGCGGGCCTGAAGACCAAGGTCGACGACCTCGACACGAAGGACCAGGCGAAGTTCGCCGACGGTCTCAAGGGGATTGCCGACGAGCTGAACAAGATCAGCACCAACGGTGACCAGGCGCTGAAGAAGCTGCAGTCCGGCGAGGTCGGCTCCGCGATGGCGAAGCAGAAGGGCTGCCAGAAGCCGACGGCCTCGGCTCCGCCTGCCTCCGCTCCGTCCGCCCCGGCGTCGAAGTCCGCATCGCCCTCGGCCTCGGCGAGCGAGAAGGCGTAAGGGCGGGCCGCCGCGAACCGCGTCGGCGGAGTGCCGGAAGCCGCAACGGCCGGGCGCCGAAAGCCGTGACGGCCGGGCGCGAAACGTCGTGACGGCCGGGTGTGGGCAGCCGGGGCGGCGGGGTGCTCGCACCTGTCGGGAGCCGTGAACGACGCGCAGTCGTAGCGGAGAAGACCCGCAGACAGCGGCCCGGCCCTCCTTCGTGGGCGCCGGGCCGCTGCCGTTGTCGGCGGGAGCGGCCACAATGGGCGGGTGAGTACGACCAGCCTTCCCGCATCCGACCACGCCCCCCGGCTCCGCGAAGCCCTGATCCGTGCGGCATTCACCGCCGACGGCCTCCTCGAACGGCTCGGCGCGCCCGCGTACGCCGCGCTCGCCCGCAGCGAGACCGTCCCCGCGCTCCGGGCCACCCGGGGGGATTCACCGCTCGACACGCTGGTGCGGCTGTTCCTTCTGCAGCGCTCCGTCCCGGCCGCTGCTGCCGCCGCCGCTCTCCCGCTGGAGGAATGCGTGGAGGACGGCTGGGCCGTCATCGAGGGGGACCTGGTCAGGGCCACCGTCGACATCCGGCCCTACGGAGGGCCCGAGGGCCAGGACTGGTTCATCGTGTCCGACCTGGGGTGCGCCGTCGGCGGGGCGGGTGGCATCGGCTCGCACGAGGAGGGCGTCGTCCTGGGGGTCGGCGGGGCCTCCACCACGCTCGCCGGCATCACGGTGCGAAGGCCCGTCACCTCCGCGCTCGACCTCGGTACGGGCTCAGGCATCCAGGCCCTGCACACCGCGCAGCACGCCACCCGGGTCACGGCCACGGACGTCAACCCGCGCGCTCTGGCTTTCACCCGCCTCACCCTCGCGCTGTCCGGAACGACCCCCGCCGAGCTGCTGGAGGGGTCCCTCTTCGAGCCGGTCGGCAGCGAGACGTACGACCTGATCGTGTCCAACCCGCCCTTCGTGATCTCGCCCGGTGCCCGGCTGACGTACCGCGACGGTGGCATGGGCGGCGACGATCTGTGCCGGACGCTCGTGCAGCAGGCCGGGGACCGGCTCAACGAAGGCGGGTACGCGCAGTTCCTCGCCAACTGGCAGCACGTGGAGGGCGAGGAGTGGCAGGACAGGGTGCGCTCCTGGGTGCCCGCCGGCTGTGACGCCTGGATCGTGCAGCGTGAGGTGCAGGACATCACCCAGTACGCCGAGCTGTGGCTGCGCGACAGCGGCGACCACCGCACCGATCCCGCCCTCTACACCGAGCGGTACGAGGCCTGGCTGGACGAGTTCGAGGCGCGGAGCACCAAGGCCGTCGGCTTCGGCTGGATCACGCTTCGCAAATCCGCGGCGGCCGCCGCCGGGAGTCCCTCGCTCGTGGCCGAGGAGTGGCCGCACGCGGTGGAACAGCCCTTGGGGTCCGCCGTCGAGGCCCACTTCGCGCGGCAGGACTATCTGCGGGAGCACGACGACGCGGCCCTGCTCGCCGCCCACTTCACCCTGGCCGAGGAGATCGTCCAGGAGCAGGTCGGGCTGCCGGGCGCCGAGGACCCGGAGCATGTGGTGCTGCGTCAGCACCGCGGGATGCGGCGGGCGACCAAGGTCGACGCGGTCGGCGCCGGATTCGCGGGCGTGTGCGACGGGTCACTCCCCGCGGGCAGGATCCTGGACGCCATCGCCCAGCTGATGGCCGAGGACCCGGTGCTGCTGCGCGACCGCACTCCGCAGGCGATCCGGCTGCTGGTGGAGGAAGGCTTTCTGGACCCCGTGCGCTGACCGGCGGCGCGCCACTCCGAGGCGGGCAGGCCTCCTCCGCGTGGGGCCGGCCTTCCCGGCACACGGACGCGTCCCGCTCCCGAGCACGTCCCCACGCCCCGCTCCCGGTCTCAACCGGTCCGGCGGTTCGTGCCCGGGCATCGTCCCTGTGCTCCGTCCCCTTGCTCACGCACCGCTCCGACGCTCCCCTCCCGTGCATCGTCCCCGCGCTCCGGTCCCGTGGGCCAGGGGGCGTCTTCCGGCGCTCAACACCGTCCTGAGCAGCGACTTCGTGACCGCTCGACGACCCCGTCGGTGCGGTCGACGGGTTCCGCTCATGGTCGTTCCCCGGGCGGCCGCACGGTGTTCATCCGGGATTCGCGCCGAGGACGCCCCGGCGTGGCAGCCTCCCTCTGCCGAGCCGCCCGCCGGGTGCGGGGCTCGGGGGGCCACGGCCGGTACGGCGGCGCACGAGCGCCACGGCAGCCGGGAAAAGAGCAGAGGGGTTCGGACATGGAGAGTGCCGCCGCGGTCTTCGCCGGTGTCGCGTTCGCGCTGTTCGGTGCCGCCCTCCTCGTCTGGACGGGGGCGCGCAGCATCCAGCGCGCGCCGGTGGCGCTCGGTGTGAGCCCCGTCGCCTCCACCGCTCTTGCGACGCTCTTCGGCGTACTCTTCCTCGTCCTCGGCGTGTGGTGCTTCACCCGCATCTGATCCACTTCTCCGGCACGGACGGCGGCCCCCGGGCAGCGGTCGCGGGGGTTCCCGGACAGGGGCGCCAAACCCGCAGGCGACAGGACCGCGAGGAGCGGACCGGTCGGTCCGGGCGGCAGGAATGGCGGAAGTCGGGTTACCGTTCGAGTGGCCGTTGCGGGCTTTTGCCGTTTGACACGGGGGCGGGTTGTACCGTCACACTCCGCAGCGACAGCACCGCGAGCAGCGCCCTACCGCTGCCCGGATGCCCACGAGTGCCGACCGGAGAGAAGAGCGAAGTTGTCCCCGACCAGCGAGACCGCAGGCCGCCGACTCGTCATTGTCGAGTCGCCTGCCAAGGCGAAGACGATCAAGGGCTACCTCGGCCCCGGATACGTCGTCGAGGCGAGCGTCGGGCACATCCGCGACCTGCCGAACGGCGCCGCCGAGGTGCCGGACGAGTACACCGGTGAGGTACGCCGCCTCGGTGTGGACGTCGAAAACGACTTCCAGCCGATCTACGTCGTCAACGCAGACAAGAAAGCCCAGGTCAGGAAGCTCAAGCAGCTTCTTGCCGAATCCGACGAACTCTTCCTCGCCACCGATGAGGACCGCGAGGGCGAAGCCATCGCGTGGCACCTGCAGGAAGTCCTCAGGCCCAAGGTCCCGGTCCACCGGATGGTCTTCCACGAGATCACCAAGGACGCGATCAGGGCCGCCGTCGCCAACCCGCGCGAGCTCAACCAGCGCATGGTCGACGCCCAGGAGACCCGCCGCATCCTCGACCGTCTCTACGGCTACGAGGTCTCGCCGGTCCTGTGGAAGAAGGTCATGCCGCGGCTGTCCGCGGGCCGTGTCCAGTCCGTCGCGACCCGCCTCGTCGTCGAGCGGGAGCGCGAGCGCATCGCCTTCCGCTCCGCCGAGTACTGGGATCTGACGGGCACCTTCGCCACCGGACGCACCGGCGACGCCTCCGACCCCTCGACGCTCACCGCCCGCCTCAGCGCGGTCGACGGGCGCCGCATCGCCCAGGGCCGTGACTTCGGCCCGGACGGACAGCTCAAGCAGGGCTCCGCCCAGACGCTGCACCTCGACGAGACGAACGCCCGCGCCCTGGCGGCGGCGCTCGCCGACTCGACGTTCGCGGTCCGCTCGGTCGAGTCGAAGCCGTACCGCCGCTCGCCGTACGCGCCCTTCCGCACGACGACCCTCCAGCAGGAGGCGAGCCGGAAGCTGGGCTTCGGGGCCAAGGCCACGATGCAGGTGGCGCAGAAGCTGTACGAGAACGGCTTCATCACCTACATGCGTACGGACTCCACGACGCTCTCGGACACCGCGGTCTCCGCGGCCCGGGCGCAGGTCACGCAGCTGTACGGGGCGAACTACCTGCCCGACAAGCCGCGGACGTACGCCGGCAAGGTCAAGAACGCGCAGGAGGCGCACGAGGCGATCCGCCCCTCCGGCGACCGCTTCCGCACTCCGGCGGAGACGGGCCTCACCGGTGACCAGTTCCGGCTCTACGAGCTGATCTGGAAGCGGACCGTCGCCTCTCAGATGAAGGACGCCGTCGGCAACTCCGTCACCGTGAAGATCGGTGGACGGGCGAGCGACGGCCGCGACGCCGAGTTCTCCGCGTCCGGCAAGACGATCACCTTCCACGGCTTCATGAAGGCGTACGTCGAAGGCGCGGACGACCCGAACGCCGAGCTGGACGACCGTGAGCGCCGTCTGCCGCAGGTCGCCGAGGGCGACGCGCTGACCGCCGACCAGGTCACGGTCGACGGCCACGCCACCAAGCCGCCGGCCCGGTACACCGAGGCCTCGCTGGTCAAGGAGCTCGAAGAGCGCGAGATCGGCCGTCCGTCGACCTACGCCTCGATCATCGGGACCATCCTCGACCGCGGATACGTGTTCAAGAAGGGGACGGCGCTCGTCCCGTCGTTCCTCTCCTTCGCCGTGGTCAACCTGCTGGAGAAGCACTTCGGCCGGCTGGTCGACTACGACTTCACCGCCCGCATGGAGGACGACCTCGACCGCATCGCGCGGGGTGAGGCCCAGTCCGTGCCGTGGCTGCGGCGCTTCTACTTCGGCGCGGGCGACGACACGGCCGGTGCCGGCGCGGCCTCCGACGCGGGCAACGGCGACGGGGACCACCTCGGCGGTCTGAAGGAGCTCGTGACCGACCTGGGCGCCATCGACGCCCGGGAGATCTCCTCGTTCCCCGTCGGCAACGACATCAAGCTCCGCGTCGGCCGCTACGGCCCGTACATCGAGCGCGGCGAGAAGGACTCCGAGGGCCACCAGCGCGCCGACGTGCCCGAGGACCTGGCACCCGACGAGCTGGACGTGACCCTGGCGGAGGAGCTGCTGGCCAAGCCGAGCGGTGACTTCGAGCTCGGTGCGGACCCGGTCAGCGGCAACCAGATCATTGCCAAGGACGGGCGCTACGGCCCGTACGTCACCGAGGTGCTGCCCGAGGGCACGCCGAAGACGGGGAAGAACGCGGTGAAGCCGCGGACGGCCTCGCTCTTCAAGTCGATGTCCCTCGACACGGTGACCCTGGCGGACGCGCTCAAGCTGATGTCGCTGCCGCGCGTGGTCGGCGAGGACGCCGAGGGCGTCGAGATCACCGCGCAGAACGGCCGCTACGGCCCGTACCTGAAGAAGGGCACGGACTCGCGGTCGCTCACCTCGGAGGACCAGCTCTTCGACATCACGCTCGACGAGGCCCTCGCGATCTACGCCCAGCCGAAGCAGCGCGGGCGGGCCGCGGCCAAGCCGCCGCTGAAGGAGCTGGGCACGGACCCCGTGAGCGGGGCGCCGGTGGTCGTGAAGGACGGGCGCTTCGGCGCGTACGTCACCGACGGCGAGACGAACGCGACGCTGCGGACCGACGACAGCGTCGAGGACATCACTCCGGAGCGCGGCTACGAGCTGCTCGCCGAGAAGCGGGCCAAGGGGCCGGCGAAGAAGAAGACCGCCAAGAAGGCTCCGGCCAAGAAGGCGCCGGCGAAGAAGGCCACCACGGCCAAGAAGGCGACCGCGAAGAAGACGACCGCCACCAAGACGACAGCCGCCAAGAAGACGACCGCCGCCAAGAAGGCACCTGCGAAGAAGGCGACGGCCGCGGCGAGGAAGACGGCCACGTCCTCCTCCGAGGAGAGCTGAAACCCGATCCGGCTGTAGGGCCGCCCGGAGCGGTGAGCCGATCGCCGTCCGGGCGGGGCGGATCACCCGCGCGGTAGGCGGCGTCGATCCGCCGGTCGGCCCGATGGCTTGTCGGCCCGTCGGCCCGTCGGCCCGTCGGCCCGTCGGCCCGGTGGCGCGGATCACGGATCACCCACCGTCGGATCACCCGCCGTCGTCCGTGCAGGCGTGGGACAACGGCTGTCGGGCACACACGGAACGGTCGGGCACACACGGAACGCCGGAAGGGCTGGGGCCTCGCTGGGCCCTTCAGCCCTTCCGGCGTGTCTCCCGGCGTGCGGTCCGTGTGCCTGTGGGGCATATGTTCGGACGCGGCCCCCGGGCACCGCACCGCTGCCGATAGGCTGGGCGGATGACGCGAGCCGAGCAGCCATTGGTCGTGAGCCCCACCTCCGACCCACTTGCCGCAGACTCACGCGAGCGCGCCGTACGAGCCCTGTTGCGTGTTCCCCCGCTCCGGCGGTTGTGGAGCGCCCAGCTCGTCGGCAGTATCGGCGATTCACTCGCCCTTCTCGTGCTTGTGCTGTTGTCGCTGCAGGCGGCGGTCCTCGAGGGCTCATTCGGGGCCGGATACCGCGGGGCGGCCTTCGCCGTCGCCGCCGTGTTCGGCGCCCGGATCCTTTCCACCGTGCTCTTCGGAGCCGTACTCCTGGGGCCTCTGACCGCGCTCACCGCGCCCGCTGGTCCGGTCGACCGCCGCTGGCTGATGATCGGGGCGGACGGGCTTCGGCTCGCGCTCCTGATCGTCGCGCCCCTGTGGATCGACTGGATGCCGGACAAGGCACTCATGATGATCCTGATCACCGTCTTCGTGGCCGGTGTCGGCGAGCGGCTGTGGGCGGTGGCCAAGGAGAGCGCGGCCCCCGCGCTGCTGCCCGCCCCGCCGCCGGAGGGCGCCGCCGTGCGCCCGCTGCCGGACCACCTCGACGCCCTGCGCAGGCTCTCCCTGCGGACGAACTTCCTCGCCGTTCCCGCGGCCGCGGCCGTACTGGTCGTCGCCGCGCTCGTCGGTGAACTGCTCGGCACCGGTTTCGACTGGTTCTCCGTGCACCAGGCCGCTCTCGGGTCGTACATCGCGGCGGGACTCTTCTCCGCCTCCGTCTCGACCCTGTACTTCCTCGAACTGCCGGCCACCCGGACCCCTCGTCCGCGTTCGCCCCTGGAGGGGCTGCGCAGGCCGGCCACGGGCGCGGGCTCCGACAAGGGCCGCACCGGCAGCATCCCGCTGGTCGTCGCCGCGTGCGCCGCGGTCGCCGGGGCGATCGCCGCCGCCGCGTCCGTCTCCGTGCTGCACGCCTCCGACCTCGATGGCGGTCCCGCCACCTTCGCCCTGCTGATCCTGGTCCTGACCGGCGGCACCGCGCTCGGTATCCGCACGGCGCCCAAGGTGCTGCCCGCCCTGTCGCGGCGCCGTCTGCTGGCGCTGGCGGTCGCCCTCACGGGTGTGTCGCTCCTCGCGCTCGGTCTGGTGCCCGACACCGCGACCGGGCTGCTGATCGCCCTGCTCGCCGGTTACTCGGCGGGCGTCGCGGCCCACATCGGCCACGCGGTCATCGACCAGGAGACCGAAGCGGCTCACCAGGCGCGGGTCACCGAGCACCTCCAGGCCGTCGTCCGGGTGCTCGTCGCGCTCGGCGCGGTGGGTGGCCCGCTGCTCGCGGCCGCCATCGGCCGGCACCGTCTCGGGTCCGGCGACTTCGTCTTCGCGCACGGCGGTGCGGCCTTCGCGCTGATGCTCATCGGCGCGCTGCTGCTGCCGGTCGCGGTCATCGTCCTCGCCAGGACCGACGACCGGGCCGGTGTGCCGCTGCGCCGTGACCTGCGCGAGGCACTGCGGGGCGGAGACCCCGCGGTCGCGCCCGCGGCGAACGGTTTCTTCCTCGCCCTGGAGGGCGGCGACGGAGCCGGCAAGTCCACCCAGGTCGAGGCGCTCGCCGAATGGATCCGTGCCAAGGGCCATGAGGTCGTCGTGACCCGCGAGCCGGGGGCCACCCCGGTCGGCAAGCGGCTGCGTTCGATCCTGCTCGACGTCTCGTCGGCCGGCCTGTCCAACCGGGCCGAGGCCCTGCTGTACGCCGCCGACCGGGCCGAGCACGTGGACTCCGTGGTCCGTCCCGCCCTGGAGCGCGGCGCGATCGTCATCTCGGACCGCTACATCGACTCGTCCGTCGCCTACCAGGGCGCGGGCCGGGACCTCGCCCCGACGGAGATCGCCCGTATCTCGCGCTGGGCGACGAGCGGGCTCGTACCGCATCTGACGGTGCTGTTGGACGTCGACCCGGAGACCGCGCGGGAACGCTTCACCGAGGCACCCGACCGGCTGGAGTCCGAGCCGGCGGAATTCCACACCCGGGTGCGGTCGGGCTTCCTCACCCTCGCGGCGGCCGACCCGGCCCGCTACCTGGTGGTGGACGCCGGGCAGGAACCGGAAGCGATCACCACCGTCGTACGCCACCGGCTCGACCGGGTCCTCCCGCTCTCCGAGGCCGAGATCAAGGCCCGGGAAGAGGCGCGCAAGGCCGCCGAGGAGGAGATCAGGCGCCAGGCCGAGGAAGAGGCCGCCCGCAAGGCGGAGGAGGAGCGGCTGGAGGCCGAGCGGCAGGCCCAGCTCGCCAAGCTCCGTGCCGAGGAGGAGGAGCGCAGGCGCCGCGAGGAGGAAGAGGCGCGGCAGCGCGAGGCCGAACGGCAGGCGGAGGAGGCGCGGCAGCGCGCCGAGGAGGCCCGTCGCCGTGCGGAGGAGGAGCGCGCCCGGCTCGAGGCCGAGGAGCGGGTGCGCGAGGCCGAGCAGGAGCGGCTCCGCCAGCAGGCGCAGGAGGAGGCGCGGCTGCGCAAGGAGGCGGAGGAACTGCGCCTGGAGAAGCAGCGCAGGGCGGAGGAGGCGCTGATCCGTTCCGAGGAGGCGCGCCGCCGCGCCGAGGCCGAGGCGGCCGCCCGGGCCGAGGAAGCAGCGGCAGCCGCCGCAGCCGAGCGTTCCAGGGAATCGGGCCGGCCCGGCTCCGGGGCCTCCGGGCCGTCCGTGCAGGACAACGAGCTCACCGTCCCGACCCCGGTCGTCAATCCGAACGAGATCACGCAGCCCGTGCCGGTCGCCCGGCCGGACCGGCCTGACCGCGACGCGGACGAGACGACCGTGCTGCCGTCCGTGCGCGACGCGGACGAGACGGCCGTCCTGCGGCCCGTGCGCGACGAGGACCCCTCGGACCGGGTGCCGCCGGGTGTGTTCCGCGACGAGCGCCGGGCTCCCGCCGCCGAGAGCGAGAACGAGCGCACGCGTGAGCTGCCCCAGGTCAGCGACGATCCGCAGGCCGGACGGGCGGCCAAGGGGACGTCCGGCCGCCAGAAGCGGCCGCGTTCCGACTGGGCCGAGGAGACTCCGCTCGACGATCTGCCGTCCCTGGCCGACGAACTGCTCGGCGACAAGGACGAGGACCAGGGCGGCTCCGGCCGCGGCGGGCGCCGCCCCCGCCGCTGACGGGCGGTAGGCCGGAGGGACCGCGCACGGAACGCCGGGATTGTCGGACCCTTCCCGCACAATGGGGAAGCGCCGGGAGTCCCGGCGTTCCCGCAGCACACCACGGAAGGGCGGTGACCATGACCGTATGGGACGACCTGGTCGGACAGGACCGGGTGCAGGAGCAGCTCGGTGGCGCCGCCCGGGACGCCGACACGCTGGTCACCGCTCAGTCCGAGGGCAAGCCGGTCCCGCCCGGCTCGAAGATGACCCACGCCTGGCTGTTCACGGGCCCGCCCGGGTCCGGCCGGTCCACCGCCGCCCGCGCCTTCGCTGCGGCGCTCCAGTGCACCAGCCCTGACCGGGCCCTGGGCGGGGCGCCGGGCTGCGGCTTCTGCGACGGCTGCCACACGGCCCTGATCGGCACCCACGCGGACGTCGAGGTGATCCGCACGGATCTGCTCTCGATCGGCGTGAAGGAGACCCGCGAGCTGGTCCGCCGGGCCCAGCTGTCCCCCGCCGTGGGGCGCTGGCAGGTCATCGTCATGGAGGACGCGGACCGTCTCACCGAGGGCGCGGGCAACGTCCTGCTCAAGGCCGTGGAGGAGCCCGCGCCCCGCACGGTGTGGCTGCTCTGCGCCCCGTCCCTCGAGGACGTGCTGCCGACGATCCGCTCCCGCTGCCGCCATCTCACGCTGCGCACCCCGCCCGTGGACGCCGTGGCCGACGTCCTGATCCGGCGCGACGGCATCGACCCCGAGCGAGCCGCGTCCGCCGCCCGTGCCACGCAGGGGCACATCGGCCGGGCGCGCCGCCTGGCCACGGACGAGCGGGCGCGCGCCCGCCGCGCCGCCGTGCTCAAGCTCCCGCTGCGCGTCCACGACGTGGGCGGCTGCCTCAAGGCGGCGCAGGAGCTGATCGACACGGCGACGGACGACGCCAAGCAGGTCGCCGAGGAGGTCGACGTCAAGGAGACGGACGACATGAAGGCGGCGCTCGGCGGCGTGGCGGGGGGCCGGATGCCGCGCGGGACCGCCGGTGCGATGAAGGAGCTCGAGGACCGGCAGAAGCGCCGGAGGACGCGTACGCAGCGCGACAGCCTCGATCTCGCGCTGAGCGAGCTCACCGGCTTCTACCGTGACGTCCTGGCGCTCCAGCTCGGCTCCCGGATCGCCCTCGCCAACACCGACGTACGGGACGCCCTCGACCGGATCGCCGAGGAGTCCACCCCCGAGCGCACCCTGCGCCGGATCGAGGCCGTGATCGCCTGCCGTCGCGCGCTCGACCGGAACGTCGCGCCCCTGCTCGCCGTGGAGGCGATGGCGGTGGCGCTCCGGGCGGGCTGACGCCCCGTCCTCCCCGCTCGACACACGCCGTGCGTCACAGCCCCCACGGCGACGTCTCGCGCGCGTCACCGCCCCGGGGGCAGGGCCCCGTCCGTCGTCGGAGCGTGCGAATTCACCCGTATGAGCAGGGAATCGGTCGAGTCGTCAGGTGGCGGCTACGCTCCGGGGATGGACACCAGGCGCCTGCTCCGAATCTTCGCCACCGGGCTCGGCACTGCCGGCCTCCTCGTCTCCGGCTGCAGCACCGGCGGTTCGGCGCCCAGCGCGTCGGCGACGGGATCGGCCGTCGCCGAGGAGCTGGAGCCGTACTACGGGCAGACGCTGCGCTGGCGGGACTGCGGCGTGGAGGGCTTCCAGTGCACCACGATGAAGGCGCCGCTGGACTACGGGAAGCCCGACGGAGGGGACGCCAGGCTGGCCGTCTCCCGCAAGAAGGCCACGGGACCGGGCAAGCGCATCGGCTCGCTCCTGGTGAATCCCGGCGGTCCCGGCGGTTCCGCCGTCGACTACCTCCAGGGGTACGCGGCCATCGGTTACCCCGCCCCCGTCCGCGCCCGGTACGACATGGTGGCGATCGACCCGCGCGGGGTCGCCCGCAGCGAACCCGTGGAGTGCCTCACCGGCAAGGAGATGGACACCTACACACAGGTGGACCAGACCCCCGACGACCGCGCGGAGGTCGAAGCGCTGAACACGTCCTTCGAGAAGTTCGCGAAGGGCTGCGAGAAGCGCTCCGGGAAGATCCTCCCGCACGTCTCCACGATCGAGACGGCACGCGACATGGACATCCTGCGCTCCCTGCTCGGTGACGAGAAGCTGCACTACGTCGGAGCGTCGTACGGCACGTTCCTCGGCGCGACCTACGCCGACCTCTTCCCCGCCCGGGTGGGCCGGCTCGTCCTGGACGGAGCGATGGACCCCTCGCTCCCCGCGATCGACATCAACCGCGATCAGACCGCCGGATTCGAGGCCGCGTTCCAGTCCTTCGCCGCGGACTGCGTGAAGCAGAAGGACTGCCCGCTCGGCACCACGTCCACCGCCGACGCGGCGACCGCCCTGAAGAAGCTCTTCGACGATCTGGACTCCGCGCCCGTGCCGACCGGCGAGACCCGGAAGCTGACCGAGTCCCTGGCGACCACGGGTGTGATCGCGGCGATGTACGACGAGGCCGCCTGGCCCCAGCTCCGCGAAGCCGTCGCCGGCGCCCGGCGTGGTGACGGTTCCGGCCTGCTGTCCCTGGCCGACAGCTACTACGAGCGCCAGCCCAACGGTGAGTACGCCAATCTGATGTTCGCCAACGCGGCCGTGAACTGCCTGGACCTGCCCCCCGCCTTCTCCGGCCCCGCAGCGGTGGAGAAGGCCCTCCCGGAGTTCGAGGAGGCCTCCCCGGTCTTCGGTAGGGGCTTCGCCTGGGCGGCCCTGAACTGCGACTCCTGGCCCGTCGAGCCCACCGGCACCCCGAACCGCACGGAGGCGGAGGGTGCCGCGCCGATCGTCGTGGTCGGCACCACGCGCGACCCCGCCACCCCGTACAAGTGGGCCGAGTCCCTGGCGGACCAGCTCTCGTCCGGCTCCCTGCTCACCTACGAGGGCGACGGACACACGGCCTACGGCCGGGGCAGCGACTGCATCGACACGGCGATCAACACCTACCTGCTGGACGGCACACCGCCCAAGGACGGCAAGAAGTGCAGCTGACCTGCGGATACGTCTTCGGAGGCGGGCGGTACGGAGCACTCCTCGAAACTGTGTAGACTTGGCGTCGCTGCTGACCGCACCATGGTGCGACAGAGCGTGCCGCCTTAGCTCAGTTGGCCAGAGCAACGCACTCGTAATGCGTAGGTCTCGGGTTCGAATCCCGAAGGCGGCTCGGAATTACCCCAGGACTCACTCGCCGTGACCTGGGGTTTTTTCATGCCCAGGGCATGTCGAACCGCGCGACGGGGATGCCGTGGAAGTGCTTGCGTGAGCGATGCGTGAGCGGAGCGGCCCAGTAGGGGCCGACCAGAGCACGCTGGCGGCGCAAACAATGCGATTCGCTGAGCGATAAAGCATCACTTTCGATCCGTCTGCCGCATCGCTGAGTATCCTCGGGCGCGCGCTTCACGCTTGATGTGTATGCCCGTGGTGAGGAGTCCTGGGACGGCGAGTGCCGCCGAGCGGAAGGGGCGCGATCGGATGCTCGAAGATCCAATCTGCAGTGCTTTGATGGGGCTCACGCAAGGCCGCAGCAGCCTAGAGTGACGAAGCTGGGCAGGTGAAACGTGGAGGGGTGAAGGTGCATTGGCGCGTTGCAATTGCGGGCAGCAGGTTGGTGAGAATGACACATTTTGTCGGGCCTGTGGTGTGCGCACATCTATGGTCGGCTCACTGTGCGGAACTCTGGCTCGGCGGGCCGAACTAACCTTCGCAGCTCTGGCTGCCGAACACCGTAGGGGCTGGCCATCGAGCGAAGTGACGCACACCGAGGAAAATCTCCGGGCCATCGATCGGGCCCATGGAGACCGGGTGGCGATCCGTCCGTTCGCGAGCGACGAGGAGCGCTCGAATGGGGCGGACTGGGAGTGGTGGTTTCATTCTGGGGCCGTGGGGTTCGGCATGCGAGTCCAAGCGAAGCGTGCCAATCGGAATGGCGGATACGACCTGCGGTATCGACCCGACGGCGACAGGTATCAGAATGATCTTCTGATCGAAGACGCCATGAAGGCAGGCTGCATCCCTGCCTACGTCTTCTACAACCACCTCAACTGGCCACAGATTCGACCAGGCAAGCCGTGGGTGGGCTGCGACCATGGCCCCTTCACCGAGGGGCAGCTGGGATGCACCATAGCGTCGGCCCTGGTTGTCAAGCAGACCCTTCGCGGAGAGCGCGTGAGCACGCGATATGTGAAGCATCGCAGTCGTCCGTGGAATCGCATCCTTTGTGATGGGAGTGAATCCCATGCGCCGAGCCTGGAAGTTGCTTACGGGAGGGTGCTGAGTCTGCACCAAACAGCTCTTGCGGAGCTTGAGGAGGAGGCAGAACTTTCGAAAGCTCCTTCAGGAGTGGCTAGGCTTCCGATCAGGTCCTCCAGCTCAAACGAGTTGGGCCGGGTTGATCGTCATCAGCACGACGGCGAGGAGGACCGCTGGTGGTCCGATCACGAGACGACGCGTATTGCAGCGCCGCTTAGTCGTACCGAACGTGCCCTTCGCGTACAGCTACGGGAGATGGCGGACCGTCCAGTGCGCCGGCTTCCTCAGCGGGTGCGAGCCATGATCCGTGGTGCTGAGGGGGAACCGGCCGATAAGCGAGTTGCAGGTGCGGTGCTAGTGAACCTTGGCCCCGCATAGACCTGATAGGTCTGTCCGGCTCCTGAGGCAGGCGGCCGTCCGGAAAAGGCTCTCACTACTGAGAGCCCTCCTTCTTGGGCTTCTTGACCTTGTCTTTCTTCTTGCGCTTGGCCTGGTTCTCCGTCTTGGCCTTCTTGGCGGCCTTCGCGGTCTTGCGCGCGGCCTTCTCGGCCTCGGTCTTGCGCTGGAGGGGGACGAGCTTCGCGGTGGCCTCGGCTGCGCTCTTGCCGACGTGGGGGAGGACGCTCTGGTAGATATCCCGCGTGATTCGGGTGTCGCTGTGCCCGAGCGTGTCCGAGACGATCTTGATGTCGATGCCAGCGGCGAGCATGAGGGTGGCCGCGCCGTGCCGCAGGTCGTGCAGGCGGATCGGCGGGAGGCCGGAGGCGGCGACGAGGCGCTCGAAGAGGTCGGTCACCTTGCCGGGGTGGAGCCAGGAGCCGTCTTCCTGTGTGAAGACGTGGCCGGTCTCGATCCAGGCTGTACCCCACTCTTCGCGGGCCTTGTCCTGCCGTTCTCGGTGGTGCTTCAGGACATCGACGGTGTCGTCGTCAAGGGCGACCACGCGGGAACCGCTGTCGGTCTTAGGATCGGACGCCTCCACTTCCCAACCGTCCTGCACGAGTTGAGAGGAGACGGTGAGGAAGTGGGTGTCGAGATTCGTCTCCGACCACGGCTGCCCGCATGCCTCGCCACGGCGCAGGCCCCGGAAGGCGATCAGGTGCCACATCGCGTACAGCCGGTCCTCGGCGACGAAGTCGAGGAAGGCACCGGTTTGCTGAGGAGTCCAGACCATCACGGGTGACGGCTTCTCGCCCGTCTGCTCCCACTTGGCGACCCGCTCATCGGTCCACACGAGCGCCTTCGGCTTGCGTACAGGGTCGATCTCGACGTGGGCGGCCGGGTTGAACGTAATGATCTGCTGCCCGATCGCGTCATTCAGGGCGGCCCGGAGGGTGGCTTTCACGTGCAGGCGCGTGGCCGGTCCGGTGACACGCCTGAAGGGCGGCATCTCGTCGATCGCGGCCTTCATGGCCTTGCGGCGGGCGCGGTTCCCGACGCCCTTCCACGGCACCGTCGCCAGGTTGTCGAGTGCGGTCCGTCGCTGGGCGTTGTCCTCCAAGATCTGGGCGTTGGCCTCACGGATGTCGGTGAACATCTCGCTGAGGTGGCTGACGCGCAGCCGGTCCAGGCGCCGGTTGCCGATGCGCGGCTTCAGATGGACGCGGATATCGGTCTCGTAGCGGTTGAGGCCGGACTTGCGTATGCGCTTGCCGGCCAGCCACCGGTCGAGCCATTCGGCGACGGTCAGGCTGCCGATGAGGTCCTGGCCGGCGTTGAGGCGCCGCTTGGTCTCCTCGACCTCGGGCAGGGGCGAGCGTTCGCGGCTGACCTCGGCCAGCATCTCGGCGATGAGTTCGGTGCCCTCGGGGTCGTCCGAATCGGCGAGCCCGAGGAGGGCGCGTACGTGGTCGAGGTCGGCCTGGGCGGCTTTGAGGCTGGCGTACCCGCCCCGGGCGAAGGAGCGGCGGCTGCCGTCCTCGCGGGGTGAGAGCTCCTGGCGTACGGAGTAGGTGCAGTGGTTCCTGCTGTTGCGCTTGGGGCAGGAGGAGCCGAGTTCCTTGCCGGTGTTCGAGTCGCGGCAGGAGCAGCGGCGGTAGGTGGAGCCCTTCAAAGATTATTCTCCTCGGTGGTGTCGGGTCCGGTGGCGGTGGATTCGATGGCGCTGATGACGTCGGGCCACAGGTGTGGGGGTGTGACGCCTTCTTCCTCGATGAAGGCGCGGACTCGGTGCAGGCGCCTGTTGGCCTTCTCAGCGGCTACGGCGGCCTGCGCCTGGGCTCTGAGGGCCTCAGCCTTTCGATCCGCGTTGTGGGCGGTTTTGGCCAGGTAGCGGGCGTGCTCCTCGTCTTGCTGCGCGCGGCGCATCTGCTCCTGGGCGGCGTGGTGGGCCCGGAAGTAGCGGAGCATGTCGTCGTCCGCGCCGAGGTCGGTCTCCTCCCCGGTGAACCTGCGCAGCGCGTCCAGCGCCGTGATGGGGTGCTGGAGCGGGAGCCGCTGTACGTCCTCGACGTAGCCGACGGGATAGAGGAGGCAGATGGGCGGGGTGTTCAGCGCCTCGGCCAGCACCATGACGTCGACCAGGGGCAGGTTAGAGCGGCGCCCGGACTCCATGTTGGCGATGACGTTGCGGGGGATCGAATGGCCGATCTCCGCGCATCTGTCGGCCAAGTCTTGTGCGCTCCAACCCAGTTCCCTCCGCCGTCTGCGGACCTCGCCGGCCACGGTGGACATGACCTGGTCCACCCACTCCGGGACGTCGTCCCCCTCGTTGGCCTTCTTCTCTTCAGGATGGGTACGGCGTTGTGTCATGAAGACACATTAGCTCGCTTAGCGTTGATTCCAAGACCTGGAGACGGGCGCGGAGGTCGCGTTCGCCGTGGGCTCAGTCATGGATGGAGTGCGCATGCGCGAGAACGAGGAAGCCGGGCGAGCGAAGGGGATGAGCCGCGGGGAACTTCTGGACCTCCCTGCAGCCATTGACCTGGAGACAGGTAACCGAGCGCTGGGGCTCGGCCGGAGCAAGGGGTACGAGCTGGCCAAGCGCGGTCAGTACCCGTGCAAGGTGCTCCGGCTCGGGAACGCCTACCGGGTGGTGACCGCAGACCTGTTGGCCCTGCTTGGGCTGGCCGCGTGAGGCGCTTGGCGCACCACAGGCCCTTTTGCGCTGAGCTGACACAGAAACGCTGGACTCCGGCACGGCGTGGACGTACTGTCCGTGGTCGCTCGCGGTACCGAAACCCCCGCGAGCAAAGGGAGAGCCTCCGGCGGTGCAACGCCGGAGGCCCCGAAACTCCCCAGCAATCCCGTGAGATCCGACCCGGCGGCAGGGGCGTGCAAGCCCGATACCGCCAGACGAGGAGCCGCCCAGTGCAACCCGAGAACCCCGACTCCTATTCCGCCTCCGCCTCCGCCCGAGCGGCCTGGCCTGCCACAGCCATCCCCGGCCAGCCCGGCGCTCACCTGCGCCCCTCCCAGGCCGACGGTGCCACGGCGGAGGCATACGACGGCCCGGCCGACGGCAGCAGCGAGCCGGACCCTGCGAAGGGCCTGGAGGCCATCCCCGACGGGGAGCCGACGCCGGGCTCGGAACTATTGGATGAACTGCGCTCCCAGATAGCCCAGTTCGTGATCCCGCCTTCTTCCGAAGCGCTGGACGCGATCACTCTGTGGGTGGCGGCGACGCAGCTCCAGCCCGCGTGGCAGCACGCGCCACGGCTGGCAGTGGTGGGTCCTGCGAAGCGGTGCGGGAAGTCGCGGCTCCTGGACGTGCTGACTGAGACGGTCCACGGGCCGATGCTCACCATCAACACCACACCAGCGGCCATCTTCCGCTCGATCAACGAAGAGGAGCCGCCGACGCTGTTGGTGGACGAGGCCGACACCATCTTCGGCCCGAAGGTCGCGGAGAAGAACGAGGAGACACGCGGCCTCCTCAATGCTGGCCATCAGCGCGGCCGGTACGTCACCCGGGTCGTCGGCAACGACCACACCCCGCACAAGTTCGCCACCTTCGCGATGGCGGCCATCGCGGGTATCGGTGATCTGCCGGACACCGTCATGGATCGATCGGTCGTCATCCGTATGCGTCGCAGGGCCGAGGGGGAGAAGGTCAAACCCTTCCGCTCGCGACGCGACATCCCGGCCCTGCACGAACTGCGCGACCGAATCCGTGCCTGGGCCCTCCCGCTACTGGAGGACGCTGCGAGCCTGGAGCCGGAGATGCCGGTCGAGGATCGAGCCGCCGACACCTGGGAGCCTCTTGTGATCGTCGCGGACCTGGCCGACGGCCGCTGGCCACGGCTCGCGCGGATCGCGTGCGCACGGATGGTCGCGGCCGAGGTGGCGGCCGAGGAGGACCACCCGAGCGGGGCGCGAATCCTCGCTGACATCCGACGGGTCTTCTTCGCGCAGCGGGAGGCGGACAGCCTCTCCACCGAAGACCTCCTGCACCACCTGAACGCGGACGCCGAAGCCCCGTGGGGAGAGCGTGGACGCTACGGCCTGACCTCCCGGCAGCTCAGCAGGATGCTGCGCGACTACGACATCCGGCCCGGCAACGTGCGCATGGCCGACCGGACTCAGCGCAAGGGCTACACGCGCAACAAGCTCCTGGACGCCTGGCGGCGCTACTGCCCGACCGTCCACCCGGTCGACGATCCTCGCGGCGAAGGCTGACCCCACATCCCTGGTTGCCGTACTTGCCGTCCCTGCCGTGATCGTGCAGGTCAGGGCACACATCAGCAAGACGGCAGTCGAAGGCAAGACGGCAGCGCACGCGCCTGAGCGCGTGCAGCCAGCATTGGGACGGCGTCCAGATCCGTCTTGCCCCGTCCCAGGCGTCCTCGCCGTATCGCCGCAGGTCACAGCCCTGCTCGCTGGGACGGCTGCCGAAGCACGTTCGTCCCAGCAGGTGCAGGCGTTCGGACACAAGCCGGGGTGGACTACGCCTCACGTCTTGTTCCGAGTCGGAACAAGACGTGAGCGCTCCCTGCCAAGACGGCACATCCGGCGCGCTGCCGTACCGCGCTGACCTGCACGTGCAACGCACAAGACGGCAAAGACGCACCTCACCACTACCCCAAGGAGATTCCCGCTTGACCGCCCCGCACCTCATCACGTCATCGCCGCATACACGAGATGACGTCCCAGCCGCAGAGCAGCGACCGAAGCATGCCGACGCAGAGCAGCTCGCGCTCGGCGCGGCCGGCGTCGTCATCGTGGCCCTGACTGCCGGAGCGTTCTGGCTGTCCTACGCGCACCTCGCCGATGTCGCAGGCCAGCACGGGCTCGGCGCATCCCCCATCCGCCGGTGGGCCTGGCCCGCCACCCTGGACGCGTTCATCGTCGCGGGTGAACTGCTCATGCTGCGCGCCGCGCTTCGGCGTACGACCGACCTCTGGGCGATCGCCGTAACCGCTACCGGATCGGTCGGCTCCATCGCGCTGAACGTCGCCGGGGTCGGCGGCACGGACAACGAACGCAGCGTCCCCCTCCTCGACTACGTGGTCGCTGCCGTCCCTCCGGCCGCCGCGATGGTCGCCTTCGGCGTGCTGATGCGACAGATCCACCAACTCGTCGTCCCGGCCGATGCCTCCTCCGGTATCGGTTCCGTAGCCGGGCGGAACCGGCCGGTCGGTGAACAGGGTGAGGGTCTATGGCAGGACGCTTCCGCCAATGATTCGCAAGTGTCTGGCGACGAGCGGACGGAATCTACGTCCCTGGTGCCAAAGGCCAAACCAGTCGGCGGCCGTCCGCCGAAGGCCACCATCGCGGAACTGGTGGACATCGGCCGAACCACCGGTCATCAGCACGGCAAACTCACGCGTGACCTGCTGCGAGCTGCCGTGAAGGATCGGAACCTGACGATCGGCAGCGCGCGGCAGACCGAAGTCATGGGATCGCTCCGGCCGGAACTCGAAGCCGCTGGCATCAAGGTCTCCGGCGGCTGACGTCTCGGGTGCTCGGGTGACCGGAACCCTTCCGGTCAGCCGAGCACCCGCCGGTCGCGCCGCGGATTTCCACACCTGTGGACAACACGCGGGCCCATGCCAGTGGGGCGCCCAGGTCAATTTCGCCGAGCCGTATCAGGAGCATCTTCCATGCAGCACAGCCAGCACCTACCTGACGACACCCCCGCTGAGCCGCCTGCCTCAGCACAGTCCCCTACGCTGCTGTCCCGCCTGCGTCGGGCATTTGGGAGGACGGCCCCGGGCGGAGCCAGTAGTACTCCGAGTCCGACTCAAGGCCGGTCTTCGGGGATCTCCGCCCCGGGGGTGGCGGAGACGGCCCAGCGCCAAGGGGCGCCTGGCCGGGAGGTCGGGACCGAGGGCAGCCCCGACCAGGAGGAGCTTTACGCCGTTCAGCAGCAGATCCTTCGCCCCGCACATGCCACTGAACCCACCGCCGGCGAACGAGCATCGCAGAGCGTGCAGCCGACGATTCGCCGCTTCACCGGCACCAAGCGGACCGTCCGTGTCGGACCCCTGCTCTTCACCGGCGACGAGCACGCCGCGCTCCAGGAGGCCGCAGCCGAGCACGGCTACAAAGGGGTATCCGGCTTCACCGCAGACGTCACCCTCGCCTTCGTCGCCGGTCGGTTCACGGCGAACCTGCCGCTGTCCGAGGACCGTCGTCGCACCCACATGTTCCGCGCCCAGGTGCTGCGTGAACTCAACCGGATCGGCGTCAACGTCAACCAGATCGCCCGAGCCCTCAACAGCGACTCCACCCCGCCCGACGTACGTCACCGTCTCGACGAGCTCCACCACCTGCTGGACCTGATCGCCCAGGCCCTGCGTGAACCCGCCGAGGCGGAGAAAGAGCAGGCCGCGTGATAGCCGCCATCAAACCGGCCGGAGCCAACACCCGCGGTCTGCTTGCCTACCTCTACGGGCCCGGCCGCCACGACGAGCACCTCGACCCGCACATCGTCGCTGGCTTCGCGATGTTCGGCATGCCCGACCCTGGACGAAACCCGGACGCCTCCCTCACCCAGCTCGCCCACCACCTCGACGAGCCGGTGCACATCCGGAACAGCGAGTTCGGGAAGAAGATCACCGACCACGTCTGGCACTGCCCCGTCCGTGCGGCCCCCGGGGACCGGCACCTCTCCGATGCCGAGTGGGCCGACATCGCCCAGCGCATCGTCGAGGCCGCCGGCATCGCCCCGCCCGGCGACGACCTCGGCTGCCGGTGGATCGCCGTGCGCCACGCGGACGACCACATCCACATTCTTGCCACCACCGTGCGCGAGGACGGGCGCCGCCCGAAGCTCCACGGCAGTGGCGTCCGCGTCGGCGACGCCTGCCGCAAGATCGAGACCGACTACAGCCTGCGCCAACTGAAGAAGGGCGACCGCACCGCCGGAAAGCGCCCCACGCAGGCCGAGATGCACAAGGCCCAGCGCCTCGGCTGGGAACAGACCAGCCGCGACTGGCTCCAGAACCGCATCCGCGCCGCCATCCCCCATGCCAGCAAAACGGAAGAACTCCTCGCCTACCTCGAAGCCGACGGCATCGCGATCAAACCCCGCCGCGGACCGTCCGGAGACCTCCTCGGCTACGCCGCCGGCCGCCCCGGAGACCTCAACAAGAACGGCGAACAGATCTTCCACCCCGGCGGAAAGATCGCCCCCGACCTCACCCTGCCCAAGCTCAAGGCCCGCCTGGAAAACACTGCACCCGAGGAACACCCCACCGCACGCCGACAGCGCCCCACCACTCCCTGGCACCACGCCACCGACGCCCTCGACACCCTTCACCAGGGCATGGCGGACGACACCTACGCCCAGGCCCACATCACGGCGCTCGGCGAACTCATCGAGGCCACCGCCCAGAGGGCGCCTGATCACTTCCGAGCCGAACTTCGAACCGCGGTAGGGACATTCGGCCGCGCCCAGCGCTCCCAGATCCGAGCCGAGGACGAGGCCGCCCACACCCTGCGCCGCGCGGCCCGCGACATCGCCCACACCGCCGTCGGCCCCGACGGCAGCGCCTTCGCCGCCTTCCTCGCCGCCCTCGTCTGGGCCACGATCGTCGCCGCCCGCTGGCACGAGGCGAAGAACCACGCCAACCAGGCCGAAGCCGCCCGTCAGGCACTGCACCATCTACACGCCGCCGCCGACCACGCCCTCGTCCCGGTCATCGACACCCTCGCCGCTCGCCAGCCGAGCGACCAGGCCAGCCGAACTCTGGCCCATGACGTCCGGGCTGCCATCCCCGACCACGCCGACCGCGTGCTCACCGACCCCGTCTGGCCGGCCCTCGCCACCGTCCTGGCTGATGCTGAAGCCGGCGGTCACAAGCCCCACCAGCTCCTCAAGGAAGCCGCTGCTCAGCGCGAACTCACGAGCGCTCGCCAGCCCGCCCGCGTCCTGATCACCCGCATCCAGCACACCAGCCACAGCTCTGCCCCCAACCCCCGCGCTGAAGCCGCCCGCCGCTGCTCGACGCTCTCAGGGATCCAGAGGCATGGCCACGGGGAACACATGGCCATGCCGGTAGGGCCGGCCGTCGTTCCGGGGGAGAGCAACCGTCGTCGGCAGCTGTAGTGGTGCACAGGGCAGAGCAGATCAGTCTTCCCTTCTGAGACATGGTGCCCACGGTGTGTGAGGGGAGGTGTATCTCCATGAGGAGACCTGCCAAGTAGCCGACTCGCGCGTGTCCGAAATAACTCGCCCTCGAATAATGTTCATGAATATTTCTCGGAAATCGCGAGCCTTAATTGTCTCGAAGGGTTTGAGGTCGATTTAATTTGGGCGCTGAGAGGTTGAGCGTGGCCTCTGGCCTGGGCTTATCTGGGTCTGCAGGTTTCTCGGGCGTTCGGGTTGACGGTTAGGTGAGGTGTGCTCTCTAATTAGGTGAGTCTTTCGATCTCGACCCCAGTTCCTAATTTGTTAAGGGGAGTCATGTCTGTTGATGGTCGCATCTCTCGATTTACAGACTTGATCCGTGAACGCCTTTCGGATATCGAATCGATCACCCTGACCCGCCGCGACCTGACGAAGACTTGGCGCGCAGTCGAGATGGCATGCCTCCTCGAGGGGTGGAAGGTCGATCCGCACGACTCGGGGGCAGCTGCACCGCTGAGCGGGGAGGAAATGATGGCGGGACTGATGAAGACGCAGCGCACGCGCCTAAGTAAGGGGAACGCGATGGAGGTCCAACTGTCTCTTGAAGATGCTGGAATCCACTGCGAGCCTGCCCTGGGGCGCCTGGGTTCCGGCGCCTCTATCGTTCGTATCTACCGGAAATGGCGTCCTGTGAATGGCGTGGCGTAAAGCTCCAGCGACCGCTGTACCGACTGGTCAAACTGGCCTAGCCGTCCGGCAAGTACGGTCCCCACAACCCCGGCGGCCGCCGACGTGCTGCCGGACCCCCAGGGCTTCGGCGTAGTCGGCCCCGGTCCGATTTATGACGCTTCGTTGGCTGCTGGACGTCCCGGAGGCAGGGCAGGCACGGATTTCCGAGATCATGGAGCCCTCTACGCCCGTGACCTACCGGGGAGATCGTGCTTGCCGACGTGCCATCGCCGATTCCGCCTGCCTGTGACCAGCTCCGCGAGCAGTCCGGCGACGGGCTCGGGGAGGTGGCGGGCAGGATGCCAAGAACGTGGCCGCCGGACTCCATCGCAATGAACGCAACGTCTGCCGCCCCTCGCGCTCCTCGGCCTCGCATGATCGCAAGCCGGACGTCATCCAGTCTTTGCCGAAGTCTTGGGTCCGACGGCTGAGGTTCATCTACTCTGTCGTCATGGCATGCAGGGTGTGCGGGCTCGATGGGCACAACAATCGCACATGTTCGGGTGAACACCCCACGTGTCCGAACTGCGGTAAGGCGACAGCCAACATGAGCGACTACTCCGAACGACACGACAGTGATTACTGCTCTCCGTTTACCTCCTCCGATTGCTGGGGTGAAGCGAGGTGACAGCGCTTGTCTGTACAGGGTGCGACGATCCCGTCGAGAACGCGACAGACTGGGACGACGAGTCTCAGATGTGCACCTCTTGTTATGAAGTCAGCGGCGGCCCCACGTACTGCTGCGGCGTTATGTACGACGATGGCGAAGATACCTGTATGAGTTGCGGCGACCCGCTTTAAGAGACCGTTGCGCTTCAACGTTGCGTCGCGGGTCTGCACGCAACGCTCGCGATTCCTGATGCCCCCTCGCGCTCCTCGGCCTCGGTTGATCAAAAACGGACGCAACGCGACTACGCCGGGCCCTGGCCGGGCATCTGCTCGGCGATCACGTACACCGGAGCCCCGATCTCGGCGAGAACGATGGCTGTGGTGAGTCCAGCCGCCCCAGCCCCGACACGGTGCTCCCTTGCTCCGGGCCGTTCAGGAAGACAGAGCCAAGTCAAGGTAGGCATGCACCGGCTCGAACAGCCCGTACGGCACGTACTCCGGGAGGTCGCCGTGGGAAACCCACGCCATCTCGGCCAGCTCCTCTGTATCGGCGACGTGAGCTGTGCCGCTCAGGATTCGGCAGGCGGTGTACGACATCAGTCGGCCCGTCTTCGGGTGCACGCGCTCGCCGAGCAGCTGGATCGCCTCCACGGTCAGCCCTGTCTCCTCCTGGGTCTCCCGTACGGCAGCGGCCTCACGTGCCTCGCCGGGCTCGACCTCGCCAGCGGGGAACTGCCAGGAGAGCTGCCCCTCGCTCACCCGGCGGCGGACCATGAGAACGCGGCCCTCGTGAACGACGATGGCGGCGGCGATGCCCGGCCGCTCGTCCGTGGTCTGCTGTGTCATGTCTGCTCCTCCCGGACAGTCAGGATGGGTGGAAGTTGGTGTCGGCGGGTCGAGTGGTGCGGCCCGCCTCGAAAGCGTTTGTTGAAGGCGCGCCAAGACCCGCCCTGGTCACGGGCTCATGCCGCAGGGGACGGCGGACGACCCACGTAACCAGGACGGGAGCTCAGCGGCGGTGCAGGAACCTGCTCGGGCCCCGGTGCTCTCCGGCCCTCCCGGTGGAGGTTGGGGCTGCCACTGCGGTGGCTGTGCCCGACTGGACGGAGTGGACCGGCCGGTCCTCACAGAGAAGGGACTGCCAGACCCGTTCCTGCAGCTCGCGGATGCACGGGCCGCAGGCGTACATCGGCGCCTGAGCGCCGGCGACCGTGGCGGGGCCAACCCACAGGACACGAGTCCACTGCTGCCCGCAGTAGAGCCAGCACATTCCGTCGACCCACTCGTTGCCGTCGTCGGTGTACGCGGGCGTGGGCAGCCCTCCGCGGGCGAATTCGATGATTCCGGGGATCACTCTGTGCTGCCAGGAGGGTTCCGTCAGCATTCGCTCGTCCGCCCCGGACTCACAGGCTCTGGGGCGTCGCGGCAGCGTCCTCGTGCTTTTCGGCGTCAGAGAACAGGAGGGTGGGTTCGGCGAGGATGTCACGGCCGGACTCGCTCTTGTAGATCTCGTCGACGCTGCCGAACCGGGCCTCGGAGTAGTCGAGATCCAGCAGGGCGGCGGCCTGACGGACCGATGTCTCATCGGGCCCTTCGATCTCCAGGAAGGTGGGGAGGTCAGGCCAGGTGTCGAAGTCGAAGGCGACTTCACCCAGGCGCCACTCCTCGCGGTAGTTCTCCTGGTACCGGACTTCCGTGAGGCCGACCTGGCGCAGGATGTCGGCCATGGCGTGCAGGTCGGACACCTCGGTCTCGATCTCCTTGGTGCCGTCGATCGTCGTAGCGTCGGTGACCTGCTTGAGCGTGAGCGTCGAGCGGGTGCCCTCGTCACGCAGCCGGATCCAGGCCCCGCCGTCCAGAGAGTCGTTCTCGAAGATCTTGCGGGTGAGGAGTGTGCGGGGGAGCGCCCGGTCGGCGCCGAGGGCGGCCAGCTTCGCCTGGAGGCCGTCGGCGTCGACGGCCAGGAACTTCGCCTCGTACTCGTGCTTCATGTGTCCTTCTCTCAGAAGTGGTCAGTGAGGGTGGACGTACGGGCTGCCATGAGCAGGCCCATGCGGTGGGTGTGGTCGTTCGGCTGGCCGACGTGGGGCCGTTCCGTGAACTCGTTCGTGCGCAGGGTGAGCAGGACTTCCCAGTCGCTGAGGAAGCGAGGGAGCAGGCGCTCGGGTGAGGTGTAGTGCTCGGTCATGTGGTGGCGTCTTTCGACGGGCATCATGAACTCCGCACCGAACACACCGCCCGGACGGACCAGGCGCTGCATGCGGTCGACGAACTCGGCGAGCGGGCGGTGGTGGTTGGCACTGTAGTGCCAGGAGCAGCTCGTCCAGACCGCCGCGCACTGCCGGCCCAGGGGGGTGTTTTCGAGGAAGTCCCCCTCAACAACCTCTACGCGTTCGTGGAGTTCTTCGAGCTTCAGTCGGTCGATCAGGCCCAGCGCGTGCGCCTGGCTGTCACCCGGGAGATGCACATCGCCCCCGTGGAGGGCGACCGCATCGCGTTCGACTGCGATGACGTGGTATCCGGCGGCGGCGAGGGGCAGGACGAACTTGCCGTCACTCGCGCCGATTACCGCGACCGTGGCGTCAGGGGCGACGCGTTCCCGCAAGGCTGCGAGGAACTGGGGGAAGAAGGTGAGGGTGTGCTCCCACAGGCTCTGTGTCTGCATGGGAGTGCGCTCCTTGTCTATCGGTGTCCATGATCACGCGCAGGACCTCGTCGGGCCCCCGCCCGGTCGTGTCGACGTGATGCATCGGGAATGAGACGTAGGCGTCCATCACTCGGTCCGAAGCGGACTCGACCAGCACGTCCCATCGCGAGGCGGGTTTGTTCCGTCCGGCGAGGCGGCGCTGTCTTTCGGCGTCTTGGCAGACCAGGTGGTACGTGACGGGTGTCGGCAGCAGGTTCGGCAGGGTGACACCGAGCCGGGCACCCAGACCTCGGTGGGTGGCGAGGCACCGGGCGAAGTAGCTCTCGACGACGACCGAGGTGCCGGCGTCGAGATGGTGCTGGATCTCCTCGGCCGCGGTGAACAGCGCGGAGAGGTAGAGGCACATCCGCGCCTCTACGTTGGTCCGTTCATCGACCGCGTGTCTGAGGGGCTGGTAGAGGGATGGGACGGTGGGGACGAGGACGGCCTGTCGGGCAGCGGCGAGCATCGGTGCCAGGGTGGACTTGCCGGTGCCGCGTAATCCCTCCAGGCTCTCGAAGCGCGGGCGCTCAGGCACGGGAGTACACCACGTCCGGTACCGCGAGAGTGAGTTCGTCGGATTCCGAGGGCTTGTGGACTATGCGTCCGGCGGCCTTCTCGTACCAGAAGGCGTGCGAGTCCTTGCCGACCGCCTTGCAGGACATGGTCAGCGCACCCCGTGGGTCGGCCTCGATGCGGTCGATCTCGCGAGGTCCGTCGGACGGCGTGCACACCTGCGGGGCGCCGTGCTCGGAGAGGTCCTCGTCGACGATCACCTCCAGGGGCAGATCGGCAGACGCGAGCTCTTCGCGGAGCCGGCCGTACGCGGAGGAGGCGGTGACCAGCAGCTCGGGGTGGTCAGCGGCGTTGCCGACCGGCCGCAGGTGGTGGAGCTTGAGTTGTCGGACCCCGAGCCGCGCCAGCACGCCGGCGAGAGTGAGGACCTCGTCGATGTTCCGCGAAGTGATGGTCATGGTGGCGCCCGTCGGAACGCCGAGGTCCCGGGCAAGGCTGAGCGAGTTCAAGGCGCTCTGGTAGCTGCCTTGCCTGCGGATGCCGTCGTTGGTCGATCCGACTCCCTCCAGCGAGACCCTGAGCATGTCCAGGTACGGAGCGATCTCGGTCAGGCGCCGCTCGATCCGGTACCCGTTGGTGCAGATCTCGACCCGCTGGCCCAGCTCCACATTGGCGTGGAGGACGACCTGCGCGAGGTGGCGGTGAACGAACGGCTCCCCACCGAGCAGGGTCACTGCCTCCGTGCCGTACTCGTCCCGCATCAGGGTGAGAAGGCTTGTCGCTTCGTCGACGGTGAACACGTCGGCGTACTGGAGCCGCTTGCCGTGGAAACAGTGCAGGCACGTGAAGTTGCAGCGGTAGAGCAGCTGCAGGTACAGCATTCGGATCTTCCTGATCCCGGTGACTTCCCCGATCACATCGGCTCCTTCGGCTGACTGCCTGTTGGGAGCCTGATAGTGGCCTTCTGCCCCGGGACCTCGGCACCGCGTTCAGGGACGGACCGAGGACGTCCTGGGACGTTTCAGCGGCCTGCGAAAGACCCCAGGATGCCGAGGAGACGCTTCGTGTCCGACAGGTCGGGCAGGACTTCGGCTGCGCCGGCAGCGGTCAGCTCCTGCGGAGCATGGATGCCGGAGGCGACCGCGAGGATCCGGGACCCCGTCGTGAGAGCCGCCTCCACATCACGAGGGGTGTCTCCGACGAGGACGGTGGGAACGTCGGCAGAAACGCCACGAAGCCGGAGCACGCGCTCGCGGGCGACAGCGACCAGATCGGGGCGGAGTTCGGCGTCCGCCCCGTATGCCCCCACTGACAGATCCAGCAGGGAATCCAGGCCGAACGCGGCAAGCTTCACTCGGGCGTTGGCGGCGATGTTGCCGGTGAGGACGGAGGAGGTCCACCCGCTCTGGGTGGAAGCGGCCTTCAACGCCTCATGGACACCGGGCAGGGCGGTCCCGCGCCTGCTCAGTTCATCCAGGCGCACTTCCCCCGCCCGGGCGAGTGCGGTCTCGACGAAGTGCCAGTCGGGTACGGGGAGCTCTTCGCGGATGAACATGTCGCTCATGATCAGTCGATCCGTACGCCCCTCAGTTCGCGCCGGCCCCGCTGGCTCGCGGCCCGAAAGGGCGGCGAAGGCGGCGGCGTAGATTTCTTTGCTCACCCCCGCGTTCTCGATGAGGGTGTGGTCGATGTCCCACAGGACGAAGAGCTCCATGCCGCCAGCGTAGACAGACTCAGGGGGCGCGTTTCAGCCGTAGCGTCCCAAAACGTTCTTGCGCGATCACGCTGTGTGGCGATTCGATTGGCTCTGTGAACGACCGACTGCGCACTGTGCTCGGCCAACGTGGCGTATCGCCCGACTCGCTGGCCGAGGTCTGCGAGGTAGACCCCAAAACCGTGAGCCGGTGGCTCGGCGGGCGCATCCCCCACGCCCGGCATCGATTCCGCGTCGCGCGACACCTGCGTGTGGAGGAGACCTTCCTGTGGCCTGAACCATCCAACAGACTCGGTCGGCCACAGGACGGCTCAGGTTCCGAGCTCGTCGGCACCCACCCGAACCGGGCCAGTGTGCCCAGGGACGTCTGGCTCACACTGCTGCGAGAGGCCCGGAAGGAGATCGCCGTCCTGGTCTTCTCCGGCACCTTCTTCGCTCAGTCCAACCCCCATGTCGCCAAGATGCTTTCCGAGCGTGCGGCAGAAGGGGTGCGGGTACGCCTGTGCTTCGGCGACCCGGACGGGCAGGCAGTCGCGCTCCGGGGCCGCGAGGAGGGAATCGGCGACACCCTCGCCGCGAAGATCCGCGCCTCACTGACGTATTACCGCCCGCTGCTCGGCGAGACAGGGTGTGCCGTGCGGCTCCACGACACCACGCTCTACACGTCCATGTTCCGTTACGACGACAACCTGCTCGTCAACCCCCACGTCTGGGGCCAACCGGCCAGCGCCAACCCTCTCTTCCACCTCAAGAGGACTGACGGCACTGGCTGGTTCGACAACTACGCTCAGAGCTTCGACGCCGTCTGGGCCGCAGCGCGGTCGTGGGCACCTGACCAGGAGAGGACTGCCGGCCATGGGCAGGACTGAGTACTACAACGACCCCACCGCCCCGAAGGCGAACACCCTCATCCCGGCGAGCAACCTGCTCGTCGTCGACGAGACCGGCGCCATACTCCTCCAGCGCCGCCGCGATACAGGCCAGTGGGCGCTTCCCGGCGGAGCCCAGGACATCGGCGAGACCGCGGCCGAATGCGCGGTGCGTGAGTGCCTGGAGGAGACCGGCATCATCGCGGAGATCACCGGCTTCCTCGGCGTCTACACCAACCCCAACCACATCGTCGCCTACACCGACGGCGAGATTCGCCAGCAGTACGAGAACAGCTACATCGGCCGCCCGGTCGGCGGAGCACCCACGATCAACGACGAGGCCGACGGCGTCCGCTACGTCCAGCCGGCCGACCTGGACCAGTACGACATCCACCCGAGCATGCGCCAGCAGATCGGGGACTACCTCGCCGGCACCTACCCCTATCTCGGGTGAGCTGCCAGGGCGGCTTCCACTCGCTCCACGGAGGCAAAGATCTCCGGTGCCGCCCGGCGGATGAACCGCCCGACCATGCTGTCGTCCCCGTAGCGGCTGCGGATCTCCGCGACCCGGTCCTGCGCGGTGGTTCGGTCGCCGTCGGGCGTGGTGGTCATGTCGCAGTACACGAGGGCGTCCACCAGCAGCGGCTCATCCAGCAAGGGGAACTCGGCCGCGAGCTCCTCCCGCAGGCCCCGCTCCTCGGCCTCCAACAGTGCGAACGAGTGGTTTGCGACCAGCCGCACCAGCCGCTCGTCGGCGCCATGCTTGTCACGAAGGAACCGGGCTCCGTCCAGCGGATGGAACCCCGTCACCGCCAGGCGAGGCGCATACCCAATGTCATGCAGCGTGGCGGCGGCTACAAGAAGGCCAGCGTCTAGGTTGAGGGCCGGGCCTACTTCGGCGGCGCGGAATGCCACTCCCTGCGTATGCGCCCACCTCCGTGGAAGTGCGTAGCCGAGCTTAGCCCTCGTGATGTGCGTCGCCCAGTCCCCGATGAGATCGCCCATGTATGGCTCCCTGCCCGGGGTGCACTCGGTCCAAGCCACCGCATTCGATGACAGCTGCACAAGGTTTCCGCCAGCGTCCCATACGCAGTGACGGTGTTAGTAGGCTGACTAGACGTGCCTCAGCGAGGCGGTGGTTCGGACCGACGTCATGGGGGATGCGTTGAAGGTCGTAAGTAACAAAGGAAGCGACCGCTTGATTGACGCGGTACGTCCGAGTTTGAGACCAGGCGGGGCTGTGGACCTCGCCTCGTCGACCTTCTCTGTGTACGCATTCGAGGAGCTCCGCGACGAGCTGGCCAAGCTGGAACAGGCTCGACTTCTGCTTCCGGGCGCAGGCGCCGATCTGCACCTGCTGGGCGGCGAACTTGATCGCGCTGCCCGCAACCGCCTGTCGAGCCGCTACCTTGCTGCGTCGTGCGCCGAGTGGCTGGCTCGGCGGGCCGAGATGCGGCATGCGGCGTTCCACGCTCTTCCCCAGGGTGTTCTGGTTGCCCGCGCGGGTTCGGGTGAAGTGATTTCGCTGGCCCAGGGCTCTTTCGGCTTCGATCGTGCCGGCCTCGGCCTGGCCCCTGGTAATCCGTACACGTCGATCCTGCGCTCCGACAACGAGAGCGAGGCGGCCGCTCTCGCTCCTGCACTCTTCGAGGCGATGTGGGAGAGCACGCCCGCTTCTCTTGAAGCGGGCCCGCTGCTGGAGCAGATGCGTGCCCTCGGGCGCTATCGCGACCCGGAGCGCATTTACCACCTCATGCTCCACCATCTGTTTAGCGCTGCTGGCGGGGAGCTGGACGAGGACACGGTCATCGATGCGAAGACCGGCATCCACGACACCGTGGTGTGGGGAAAGCTGTACAAGTTCCAGCGGGACGGCGTCATCGGTGCGATCGACAAGCTGGATCGCTACGGCGGCTGCATCATTGCGGACAGCGTCGGCCTGGGGAAAACCTTCGAGGCGCTCGCCGTGATCAAGTACCACGAGCTGCGCAACGACCGGGTGCTAGTACTCTGCCCGAAGCGGCTGCGAGACAACTGGACGATGTACACGGCGAACGACCGCCGAAACCTCCTCGCTGCAGATCGCTTCAATTACGACGTGCTCAACCACACCGATCTGTCCCGTGAGTCCGGCAGCTCGGGCGACATCGACCTTGCGCACGTCAACTGGGGTAACTACGACCTGGTGGTCATCGATGAGTCGCACAACTTCCGCAACGCCAACTCTCCGAAGCAGAACGGCGAGACTCGCTACGACCGCCTGATGCGCCAGATCATTCAGGAGGGCGTGAAGACCCGCATCCTGATGCTCTCGGCCACCCCGGTCAACAACCGGCTTGCGGACTTGCGCAACCAGATCGCCTTCGCTACCGAGAACGACGACACGGCCTTGGCGCCGTACGGTATCGCCAGCATCGCCGAGACCGTACGCGTCGCGCAGCGCCAGTTCAAGCGGTGGCAGGAACTTGGCCCAGAGGGGCGTACCCCAGCCCTACTCGTGGACATGCTGGGCTTCGACTATTTCACGCTGCTCGACATGCTGACCATCGCCCGCTCGCGCAAGCACATCGAGAAGTACTACGGCACTGCCGAGACTGGATCCTTCCCCGAGCGCCTCGCGCCGCTCAACGTGAAGTCGGATATCGACACACAGGGTGACTTCGGTGCCATCGGGGAACTCAACGACCAGATCCGCAAGCTCAATCTGGCCGCGTACTCGCCCATGCACTACCTGCGACCGGACAAACGGGCCGAGTACGCCGATAAGTACGCGACTCGCCTGAAGAGTGGCAAGGGTAGTTTCCAGCAGGCCGACCGAGAGCAGAGCCTGGTCAACCTGATGAGGGTGAACATCCTCAAGCGGCTGGAGAGTTCCGTCCACTCCTTCCGGTTGACGGTGAGCCGGCAGCTGGAGCGCATCGACGCGCACCTGGGTGCGATCGACCGCCACGAGACCTACTACCGCTCTGACTCTCTCGACGAGGAGGAGCGCGACGACCTGCGCTCGGACGAGCTGGCGATCGGTGGTGGCAAGATCAGGGTTCTCATCGCGGACATGGACTTGATCCGCTGGCGCCAGGACCTCCTGGAGGACCATGAGCGCCTCTCCGCGATGCTGTACCGGGCCGAGCAGGTGATACCAGAGCGTGACGCGAAACTAGGCCACCTTAAGCAGCTGATCGCGGACAAGGTTCGCAACCCCGTCAACCCGGGCAATCGCAAGGCCATCGTGTTCACTGCTTTCGCGGACACCGCCGCCTATCTGTATGAAGAGCTCGCCGAATGGGCGCGGGCCGAACTCGGCGTCGAGGCTGGCTTGGTGACGGGATCCGGGAATAACCGCACCACGCTCAAGCTGCGCCGCGATCTTCCCGGCATCCTCTCTGCGTTCTCCCCGCGCTCGAAGCAACGCCCGGACGACCTGGCTGGAGAAGGCGAGCTCGACCTGCTCATTGCCACGGACTGCATCTCCGAGGGCCAAAATCTGCAGGACTGCGACTGGCTCGCGAACTACGACATCCACTGGAACCCGGTGCGTATCATCCAGCGGTTCGGCCGCATCGACCGCCTCGGTTCGCGCAGCGCTCGGATCCAGCTCGTCAACTTCTGGCCGCAGATGGACCTGGAGGAATACATCGGCCTCGAGCAGCGAGTCACGGGCCGCATGGTGCTCCTCGACATCTCCGCCACCGGCGAAGAGAACGTCATCGAGACCAGTGTCGGCGACCCGATGAACGATCTCGAATACCGGCGCGCACAACTCCTCAAGCTCCAGGACTCCGTCCTCGACCTTGAGGACCTGTCGACCGGTGTGTCCATCGCTGACCTCACCCTCACCGATCTGCGCATCGACCTCGCCGATTACGCTAAGCGACACCCCGGCGAGCTGGATGCGGAGCCACTCGGAGTTCACGCGGTCGCGGACGCCGATGGTGACGTCCCACCCGGACTGATCTTCTGCCTACGTGCCGAAGGCCAGGCTGCCGATCGGGCCGTGCAGGCCGGCGACCCACTTGCCCCTCACTACCTCATCCACGTCGGGGAGGAGGGGGTGGTGCAGCTCAGCCATACCCAGACCAAGCGCATCCTCGACCGGGTGCGCAGGGTCAGTGCCGAGCAGGGCCAGGTTGACCCGGGGCTCACCGCGCTGTTCGACGCCCGGACCCGGCGCGGCGCCGACATGGGGGTAGCCCGGAAGGCCCTTGCTGCCGCTGTACGCTCCATCACTGGCAAGGAGGAAGAGCGCGCGGTTGCCAGCCTGTTCAGCCTGGACGGCACCCAGGCCGCTGCCGCAGGAGGCTTCGCCGGGACCAATGACTTCGAAGTACTCGCCTTTCTCGCCGTTTTGCCCAGTGTCGACGCCGAACTTGTCGGACCCGCCACACACGACGACCAAGAAGCCCAGCGATGACTCCGGACGACGTGGTCGACGCTCTTGGGCTGCCTGCCGACTGCGCTGTGGATGTCCGGGTGCCCAAGACTCAGTTGCAGGCGCACTCCGACTTCAGCGCCGCTGATCGGCGGTTGCTGCAGGATGGCATCGACACCCTGCGCTGGGCCGCCGCGATACGCCCTGATGCCGTGGGAATCCCTGCGTACACGGCCCCGGATGGCAGTCGGCGCATTCCAGAGCTCCACGTCATGACTCTGCGGGCCCGGACCGGAACCAAGCTCACTCGCATGGAAGAACTCCTCCATCGAGCCGTGCCATACCCGATCCTGCTCGTTAGCGAACAGGAGTCCGGACCCCGTGTTTCGGTTGCACTCAAGCGCATGTCACATGGTCGGAACGATGAGGTCACATTGGACAGTCCGCCTGTGACCGCTTCCGTCGGAGACGTCCCCGCGCCGGTGGGCGATGCTTTCCTGAGCGCGCTGCCGCTCGACCGACAACCGCGCAGCGACCTCAGCACGGTCTACGAGGGTTGGCTGGCCTCCACGGTTGCCTTGCGTGTCGCTGCGGCGATCGGAGAGTTTGCGCTCGCGGGCACCTTGGATGCGTCACAGACCCAGCTGACTGCCCTGACGGAGAGCAGCCGACTCGAGGCAGAGATCAACAAGCTGGTCACCCAGATCAAGAAAGAGAAGCAGATCCCTCGCAGGATCGAGCTACAGGATCAGATCAAGGTGAAGAGGATCGCTTTGTCAGCGGCGCACGATAAGTTGCGTCTGGCGTAGTAACGCAGCAGGTACGAAGAGCACGGTCAAGAAGAGGGCACCGGGTGAGCCGGACGGTGCCGTAGTGAAGCAGGGGACGATCAGGGTGACGATGCACACGGTTGAGCCGGGGGACCCGGAGACCCACTCCAAGGACCTCGTGGCGGAGAACCTCGAACAGCTCCGGAAGATCTTCCCGTCTGCCTTCACAGAGGGCAAGGTTGACTTTGAAGCGCTGCGCGAGCTGCTTGGCGACGCCGCCGATGACGGCGACGAGAAGTTCGGGCTGACCTGGTTCGGCAAGCGCAACGCCCGCCGCATTGCCCTCAAGCCGAGCACAGCGACCCTCATGCCGCGCCCGGATGAATCGTTGAGCTGGGACAGCACCCAGAATGTCATGATCGAGGGCGATAATCTTGAGGTCCTGAAGCTCCTGCAAAAGAGCTATGCAAACCAGGTCAAGCTCATCGTCATTGACCCGCCATACAACACCGGAAAGGATTTCATCTACCCGGATAGCTTCCAGGACGGCGTCCAGAACTACCTTGAGCTCACAGGCCAGACTGGCGTAGATGGAACACGGCTGAGCAGCAACTCCGAGACCTCTGGGCGTTACCACAGCGCCTGGCTGGACATGATGTATCCCCGCCTTTTCCTCGCTCGACAGCTCCTAAGCGAAGACGGTGCAATTTTCATCTTTATCGATTCCACCGAGGTGGCCAACCTTCGCCTTATTTGCGATGAGATCTTCGGTGGCGATTGCTTTGTCATCGACCTGATCTGGCGGAAGCGTGATGGGGCCCCCAACGATCGAACTGTCGGCTCCGTGCACGATCATATCCTGGTGTATGGGAAGGGGTTGGCGCCTAATTCAACACGAACACTAGCCGAAGAGCGTTTCAACCTCATGCCGCGCACGGCCAAGGCAGATGCGCAGTATCAGGTTTTTCGTGAGCCGGGTGGCCCGGATCCGCGAGGCGCCTTCCGTAAAATTGACACGACGGCTAATGCCAAAGGGGGACGCGACGTTGCTTCACTCCACTATGGCCTAACTAACCCGCATACGGGAGAGGTGGTCTACCCTCGCGAAGGCACTTGTTGGCGCCATTCGCAGGAAGAAATGGAGCGACTGCAGGCTGATGGGCGACTTTATTGGGGTGTTAATGGCACAGCCACCACCCCTATGCGGAAACTGTACCGCTCTGAGGCTAAAGATGGTATGACAACCCCCTCAATCCTCCCGGACATGCCATTTAATCAGCATGCCGCCCGAGAATTGGAGGTGCTATTTGGGAGAAAGTCCATCTTTGATACACCCAAGCCTGTGGATCTCCTGCGTCTACTGATCCGCATCGGTAGCAATCCGGGAGATATTGTCATGGATTTCTTTGCGGGATCTGGATCGACGGGTGAGGCGGTACTGAAGTCCAACTCTGAGGGTGCTGGAGACCGCCGCTTTATTCTTGCCCAGCTTCCGGAGCCGACGGGGTTCGGTGACTTCGCCACGATTGCGGACATCACGCGTGCTCGTTTGCGGTCGTCCTCTCAAGCGGCCGCCAGCACTTCGAGTACGGCGGACACCGGTTTTCGGTCATTCTCGCTGGGTGCAGGAAATATTGTTCGTTGGGATACCTCCCGGCAAGATTTTGAGCAGCAAGCGTTCGAGCAGATCGATAACATCCGTGAAGACCGTGCGGAATGGGACGTGCTTTTCGAGCTGCTGCTGAGTCAAGGACTCGATCTCGCTTCGTCCGTGGAATCGCGCGTGTTTGCCGGCACCCAGGTATTCGCGACTGGCGGGGGCCTACTCTTCGCCTGCCTTCCCCCCTCCGGTTCAATTAATGCAGGTAATTCGGAGGAGATTGCCAAGGGCATCATTTCTTGGCGTGACGAGCTGCAACCTGAGGCGGACGTGACTGTCTTCCTTAAGGACGCAGCCTTCGGCGACGACATTGCCAAGGCGAACCTCGTGGCGATCCTCGAACAGCACGAGTCCCCCTTCGTCGTGAAGAGCCTGTGAGCCGAGGGGACGTCAAGATGAAAAAGCCCAAGCTTCATTTCGATTCCGAGCTGCCGCATCAGAAGGCGGCCGTGGATGCGGTGTGCGATCTATTCCACGGGCAGGAGAGCGGACACAGCCTGTTCACGGTCAGCGGAGACAACGACGACCTGTTCACGCCCGTGGCCGGCGTCGGGAACCGGCTGCGAATTCTTCCTGATCAGGTGCATGCGAACCTGAACGAGGTCCAGGAGCGTAATGGTCTGCCGCTCTCCCCGTTGTCTGATCTGGCGGACGAGCGCGACCTGAACTTCACGATCGAGATGGAGACTGGCACCGGCAAGACGTATGTCTACCTGCGCACGGTCTACGAGCTGAACAAGCGTTACGGCTTCACGAAGTTCATTGTTGTCGTGCCGTCCGTGGCGATCAGGGAGGGTGTCTACAAGTCGTTGCAGATCATGGAGGACCACTTCAAGGCCCTCTACGACGGCACCCCGCTGCACTACTTCCCCTACGACTCGGCGCAGCTGGGCCAGGTGAGGAACTTCGCCTATAGCTCCAGCATCGAGCTGATGATTGTGACGGCCGCCGCGATCAACAAGCAGGCGACCGCGAAGATCTATCAGCCCAGTGAGCGGACCGGTGGAGAGGCGCCGATCGAACTGATCAAGCAGGTGCGGCCGATCCTCATCGTGGACGAGCCGCAGAGCGTGGACGGCGGTCCCCAGGGCCGGGGTCGGCAGGCGCTGCGCACGATGGCCCCGCTGTTCAGCCTGCGCTATTCGGCGACGCATGTCGACGTGTTCAACATGGTCTACAAGTTGGACGCCATTGACGCCTACCAGGCGGGATTGGTCAAGCAGATCGAGGTGGCCGGCGGTACCGTGGAGCACGCGCACGGCCGACCCTACATCCGCCTTGAGAAGGTCAGCACGCGCAAGAACGACTACACGGCGACCGTGGAAGTCGACGTGATGAGGTCCGGGCGCGTCGTGCGCCAGACGCAGAGAGTCAACCCCGGAAGTGACCTTGGGGCGATCACCGACAACCGTGTTTACGAGGGCCTGTTGGTCGGCGACGTCACGAAGAACCGTGGGAGGAGTGAGCCGGGGTTCATCCAGATCCATGGCGGCGGAATCGACGAGTACCTCAGGGAAGGCGAGGCTTACGGCGACATCCCGGTGCTCGAGCGGGCACGGCATCTGATCAACAAGACCATCCGAGTGCACCTTGATCGGGAACTGGAGCTTCGTTCCAGGGACATCAAGGTGCTGAGCTTGTTCTTCATCGACCGGGTGGACCGCTACCGCGCCGAGGATTCGGATGGCGCTCCGGTCCCGGGCGAGTACGCGAAGATCTTCGAAGAGGAGTATGCGCGGCTCCAGCGCAACCCCCGCTACTCGACCCTCTTCGGCGGGGTGGATCTCGACTCCGAGCCGAGCGCCGTCCACGAGGGCTATTTCGCTCGCGACGCCAAGGGCAGGCCCAAGGACATCAAGGAGGGAGCGGCCCAGGACGGTGCGGACGCCGAGCGCGCGTATGACCTGATCATGCGGGACAAGGAGCGCCTGCTTAGCCTTGACGAGCCGGTGAAGTTCATCTTTTCCCACTCGGCACTTCGAGAGGGCTGGGACAACCCGAACGTCTTCCAGATTTGCAGCCTGCGTGAGATGGGCACCGAGCGGCAGCGTCGGCAGACCATCGGTCGCGGTCTACGTCTCGCTGTGAATCAGGAGGGTCAGCGGCTCCACGGCTTCGACGTAAACACCCTTACGGTCGTTGCGACTGAGAGCCTGGAGCAGTTCGCCACCTCTCTGCAGACCGAGTACGAGCAGGACGCCAAGGTCAGCTTCGGTCGAATCGAGCCGCATCAGTTCTCCAGCCTCCTCCTTCCCGACGGTGACGGAAAGCGCCTGGGCAGCGAGGGCTCGCAGCGGCTCTTCGCTGCTTTGCAGGAGGCCGGTTACATCCAGAGCAACGGCAAGATCGACATGCAGCTGCTCCAACAGGCTCTCGCAGAAGACACGTTCACGCTGCCTGAAGAGTTCGTCGGCCTGGAGACTGCAGTGGTGGAACGGCTCCAGCAGCGCGCCAAGGGTGTCACAATCAACGACCGGGATGAACGACGCACGGTCAAGGTCCGTAAGCAGGTCTTCGAGAACCCGCAGTTCCACGAACTGTGGAACCGCATCAAGCAGAGGACCACCTACCGGGTGGACTTTGACACGGAGAAGCTGATCGCGGACGCAGCGGGGGCTCTAAAGGAGGCCCGTCAGATTCTGCCTGCTCGAATGGTGTGGACATCAACGACGCTGGCCATAAGCGAGCGTGGCATCGAAACCGGCGCTGCAGCGACCTCGGCTCCGCAACTGGTCGACCAGGGAGACATCCCGCTGCCAGATATCCTCGGCGAACTGGCTGAGCAGACCAAGCTGACCCGACGCACCATCCATCGGATCCTTTCTGAGAGTGGCCGCTTCCGGGATTTCCAGCGCAACCCGCAGGAGTTTGTGTCCCTCGCCGTCGAGAAAATCACGGAGGCTCGGCGTGCGGCGCTTGTCGACGGGATCAAGTACGTCAAGCTCGGAGAGAGCGACGTCTACGCCCAGGAGCTCTTCCTTACCGAGGAGCTGCACGGCTATCTCGGCAAGAACCTGACCCCTGCGGCGAAGAGTGTCTACGAGGAAGTTCGCTACGATTCCGAGACCGAGCGGAAGTTCGTCGAGGATCTGGAGTCGGCGAGCGACGTCGAGGTGTACGCCAAGCTCCCGTCCTGGTTCAAAGTCCCCACCCCGCTCGGCACATACAATCCGGACTGGGCTATCGTGCGTCGCCTTCCCGACGGTGAGCAACGCCTCTACCTGGTGATAGAGACCAAGGGCACCCAGCAGGAGAGCCTTCTCCGACCGGAAGAGCTGGGAAAGATCAAGTGTGGGCGCAAACACTTCGAGGCCCTGGGTACCAATGTCACCTTCGAGCAGACGGATGTCTGGGGCCACGTGACGTTCACCGCATGAGAGATGCCCTGTGGTGGGACGGGCGTCCGTCCCGCCACAGGCACCTCAGCTTGCAGCGCGCCACAAGGATTTGCGGGAGCGCTGCGTGAGCGGATGGGGTGGCACAGGATGGATCGGACGGCACGCAGGTCTTGGCCGCACGCTTCTGACCAGCGAAAACGAGAGCGCGTGGCACGGTCCAGCACCACCCGGGACGATCATGCAAGCCCTCGTAATGCGTAGGTCTCGGGTTCGAATCCCGAAGGCGGCTCTGTGGAAGCCTCAGGACTCACTCGCCGTGACCTGGGGCTTTTGCTTTTGGCCGACAGGCGGTGGCAGCGCGTCCGTCGGCCTCGTGGGGAGCGTCGGACGGGGCGTGTGCGGTGAGGCGCCGGCCGGGGCAGGGGCACGTGGAACACATCGACACGGGGGATGCCGGTATGACCACCGAGCACGGGGGACACACCACAGCCGACGCGGGGGGCCTGCCCGGCCCGCTCGTCGGCGCGGACCTGCTCGCCGAGTGGCTCACGAGGCCGGGGACCGTGGTCCTCGACGCCTCGGTGGGCGCGCACCGCGCGGCCGGCCGGCGCATCCCGGGGGCCCGGCGCTTCGACATCGACGGCGCGCTGTCCGACCACTCCGTACCGCTGCCGCACACGATGCCGGGGGCGGCGGAGTTCGAGGAGCGGATGCGGGCCCTGGGCGTGGACGGCACGGACACCGTCGTCGTCTACGACACCGCGGGGATCTACTCCAGCGCCCGCGCCTGGTGGATGCTCCGCGCGATGGGCTTCGACCGCGTCGCGGTGCTCGACGGAGGACTGCCCGCCTGGGAGGCGGGCGGGTACCCGGTGGAGGAGCGTGAGCCGGGAGACGCCGGGCGGGCCGGTGACTTCACGGCCCGCCCGCGCCCCGGGGCTCTGGTCGGCAGCGACGCGGTCGTGGAGGCCCTGGCCGACCCGCGCGCGGCCGTTCTCGACGCGCGCTCCCGTGAACGGTTCGCCGGTACGGCGGCCGAGCCCCGGCCGGGGCTCCGCGGCGGCCACATGCCGGGGGCGGTGAACCTTCCCTTCGGCGCGCTCCAGAGCGACGGCCGGATGCTCCCGGCGGAGCAACTCCGCGCCGTGTTCCAGGCGTCGGCGGGGAGCCGGGAGCGGCTGGTCGTCAGCTGCGGGTCGGGCGTCACGGCGTGCGTCCTGGCGCTGGGGGCCGAACTCGCCGGGTACGGCGAGGTGTCCGTGTACGACGGGTCCTGGAGCGAATGGGGCCTGCCCTCGGAACTCCCGGTCGAGACGGGCCCGCAGCCGGTTCTGGGTCACGAGACGAGCCCGTAGCCCGTAGCCCGTGACCGTTCGGCGTCATGAGTCCGGCCCGTGGAGGGCCGGGGGTCGAGGGCACGAGCCCGGCCCATGACCCGCCGTCTCACTCGCGGGTGCCCGCCAGCTCGACGGGCCGCGTGCGCAGGGCGGCGAGCGCGGGGAGCACCGCGGAGAGCGCTGCCGCCGCGGCACACGCGGCCAGGACCGCGCCGACGCCCGCCCAGGGGACGGACACCGGGGAGCTCACCGCGAGGAGCTCCAGGGCGCCCTTCACCCCCAGCAGGTTCACTCCGGCCACCGCTCCTCCCAGGACCGCTCCCACCGCGACCACCAGCAGCGCCTCGACCGCCACCAGCCGGAGCACCTGGGCCTTCGTTGCACCGGTGAGCCGGAGCACCGCCAGGTCGCGGACCCGGTCCGAGGTGGCCATGACCAGGGTGTTCGCCAGGGCGATCCCCGTGTACAGCAGGGCGATGCCGAGGATGAGCAGCAGGCCCGCCCGGGTGTTGCCGCCGGTGCTCGGGTGGTGCGCCTCGACCCAGGCCTCCCTCGTCATCACCGGGGTGTCCGTGTCGCGTCCCGCCTTCTCCAGGAGGGCGCGGACGGCCGAAGGATCCGCTCCGTCGAGGAGTTTCACGTCGACACGGTCGATCTCGGCGCCGGCCGCGTTCGACGGGGTCACGTAGACCCCGTTGCTCCCGGTGCCGGTCCGCATCACGGCCGCGACGCGGAGCGACACCGTGCGGCCGTCGCCCAGCCAGACGCTCACGCGGCGGCCCACCGCCCGCGTCTCCCACTCCTCGTTGACGATGACGGAATCGTCGTCCAGGTCGCTGATCCGGCCGGCGACGAGGGGCAGACGGGCGGTCGCCGCCAGGGCCGCGGGCTCGGCCGCCCGTGCCTCCGAGGAGATGAGCGCGGTGCCCTCTTCGAGGACGGTGACCCCGGTGGAGCGGGAGGCACTGGTCACCGTTCCGGGAACGCTCCGCACGCGCTCCACGAAGCGGGGGTCCAGCGGGCCGTCCCCGCCGGCCACGTAGTCCACGCCCGAGACGGTGGCCGCCGCCTCGGCGGCCTTGCCCTCGTTGATCGTGGCCACCGTGCCGAGCAGCGAGCCCGCCAGCGCGACGGTGATCAGGACCGGGGCGGCGACCGCGGCGGTACGGCCGGTGCTCGTGGACGCGTTCTGCCGGGCCAGCAGGCCGGTGGCGCCGGGGAGCCGGGCGGGCAGCCAGGTGAGCAGCCGTGTCAGCGGCCGTGCCAGGAGCGGTGCGAGCAGCGCGACGCCGACGATGATCCACATGGGCTGGAGGATGTACGTCTTCCGCTTCAGCACGTCCCCGGGGTCGGTCGCCAGGGACCAGCCCAGCAGCCCCAGCCCGGTCAGCAGGACGGCGGCGCCCGTCAGGAGGCGGCTCAGCGGGATCCCTCCGGTGTCGACGGCGGCGTCACGGAGCGCCTCCACGGGCCGGATCCGGCCCGCCCGGTGGGAGGAGACGGCGACCCCGGCGAGGGCGACGAAGAGCCCGGCCCAGAAGGCGGTGTGCAGCGGCCAGGTCGCGTCGCCGACGGCGAACCAGGCCGGGGCGAACCCCTCGTCGACCAGCCGGCGGGCCAGCAGGGGTGCCGCGGCCCGGCCGAGCAGGCAGCCGGCGGCCGATGCGAGGGCACCGATCACGAGGGCCTCGACGACGACGGTGCGCCGCACCTGGCCCGGTGTGGCGCCCGCCGTGCGGAGCAGCCCGAACTCCCTTCGGCGCTGGGACACCGCGAAGGAGAACGTCGAGGCGACGACGAAGACCGAGACGAAGCCGGTGATGCCGGCCGCCGTGCCGAGCAGGGCGTTGACGGCCGTCAACGCCTCGCTGTCCCGGTCGGGATCGGGGTCGGCCCGGTGCCGGGCGTCGCCGGTGAGCACGCTCATGCCCGGGAACCGCCCGGTCAGCTGCCGCACGGCGTCCGCTCCGGCGTGCACGGCCACCGCGTCGACGGCCGGGTGGAGGCGGGCGGCCTCGGCGTCGTCGAAGAACACCGCCGTCTCCGACCCCGTGCCCGCCACGGTGCCGACGACCGTCCGGGTGCCCGTTCCCCCGGCGGTGCCCGGGGTGGTGATGCGGATGCGGGCACCGGCCCGGAGGCCCGCCGCGGCGTCCTCCGTCACGACGACCTCACCGGCCGCGCCCGGAGCACGGCCCGAGGTGAGGCGGTACGGGGCTTCGCCGGCGACGGACCAGGGATGTCCGACGGCCTCCGTGCCGGCCAGGCCGACGGCGAAGGAGCGGTCCTCGGCCGTGCGTCCCAGCGCGGAGAGCCCGTCGGCCAGGGCTTCCGGGACCGGGCGGGGATCGGTGAGCCGGGCCGTCCGCTCCCCGACGGGGGTGGTGACCCGGAGGGTGTCCGACGGCGCCACCACGACCGGCGCCCCGGCGAAGCGTTCCGGTGCGTGCTCCGGTGCGTCGAAGGTCGCGGCCAGGGCCAGGCCGGTCATGGCGATGAGCCCGACACCCAGGGCGAGGGCGACGAAGGAGCCGATGAAGGTGACCCAGCGGGTCCGCATGGAGCGCAGGGCCGTAGTCAGCACGGGACCACCGCCAGGGCGGTCATGCGCGCGGCGACCTGCTCGGCGACCGGGTCGCACAGCTCGTCCCGTACCGCTCCGTCGGCCAGGAACACCACACGGTCCGCGTACGAGGCGGCCACCGGATCGTGCGTCACCATGATCACGGTCTGGCCGGCGTCGGCCATCGACCGCAGCAGGGCCAGGATCTCCCGCCCCGTACGGGAATCGAGTGCGCCGGTCGGCTCGTCACCGAAGAGCACCTCGGGGCGGGTGACCAAGGCCCGTGCCAGGGCGACGCGTTGCTGCTGGCCGCCCGAGAGCTCGGTGGGCCGGTGCCGGGCCCGGGAGCCCAGGCCGACCCGCTCCAGCACCTCGCGCACCTCGGCGCGCCGGGGTCTGCGGCCCGCGAGCCGGAGGGGGAGCGCCACGTTCTGCTCGGCGGTGAGGGCGGGCAGCAGGTTGAAGGCCTGGAAGACGAATCCGATCCGCTCGCGGCGCAACAGGGTCAGCTTCCGCTCGCTCAGCCCGGTCATCTCCGTGTCCCCGAGGAAGACCCGGCCGGACGTGGGCCGGTCGAGGCCGGCCGTGCACTGGAGGAGGGTCGACTTCCCCGAACCGGACGGCCCCATGATCGCGGTGAAGGAGCCGCGGGGGAGGGAGAGGCTGACTCCGGCCAGCGCGGTGACCGCGTCGGCGGCCTTGCCGAAGGACCTCGTGACGGCGTCGAGCCGGATGGCTGCGGGGTGCTGATTCATGGGTTCCAGCCAACCCTCGGCGTGCGGCGCCCACATCGCAGCGAGGAGGAGTCCTCGGGGTGGAGCCGGCTCCACCTCCGTCCCCCCGCTCGCCGGGTGGTGGCGGACGGCCCTCGCTGTCTACCGTGCGGCCCATGAGCTCACTCACCCTCCGGCAGGCCCTCGTGGGGCGCCGTTACCTCCTCGGCGGCTGGCCGTGGCGCGCGGCCCTGTACCTGCTGAGCGGCGTCCCGGCCGGGATGGTCCTCCTCGTCTCCGTCCTGCTGCTGGCGGCGGTGGGCGGCGCCCTCGCCCTCGTGCTCGTCGGCCTTCCCCTCCTGCTGGTGCTCGCCCTCATCGGCATACCGGTGGCCGCCGTGGAGCGGCGCAGGCTGCGGCTGGTCGACCCCGTGCCGCTCGGTGATCCGCACCGGGCCCCGGCGCGCGCCGGTCTGGGGGCTTGGCTGCGGACCCGGCTGCGGGAGCGGGCCACCTGGCGGGAGCTGGGGTACGCCCTGCTCTTCGCCGGGGTGCTCTGGCCCCTGGAGGCCCTGGTCGTCGGGGGCGTACTGGCGGTCTGCGGGGCCCTGCTGGCGACGCCGGTCGTCATGGCGGCCGTCACCGGCGGCGAGGAGGTGCGGGTGCTCAAGCTGTACCTCGCGGACTCGTATCCGCAGGCCTTCGCCCTGGCCCTGCTCGGACTGGTGCTGCTGCCGGTCCTCGCCCATCCGCTCGGGTGGGCCGCGGTGGCGCGCGGGGCCCTGACACGGGCGATGCTGTCGGGGGGTGCCGACGGACTCGACGCCCGGATCGAGGAGTTGGGACGCTCACGGATGCGGCTGGTGGACGCCTTCGAGGCGGAGCGCCGCCGCATCGAGCGCGATCTGCACGACGGGGCGCAGCAGAGGCTGGTCGCCCTGTCGATGACGCTCGGGCTGGCCAGGCTGGAGAGCCCCGCCGAGCCGCTGGGCGGACTGCTGGCCAAGGCGCACGAGGAGGCGGGGGAGGCGCTGGTGGAGATCAGGGAGCTCATCCGGGGCATCCACCCGCGGGTCCTCACCGACCGCGGTCTGGCCGCGGCGGTCGAGGACGTCGCCGACCGCTCGGCCGTACCCGTCGAGGTGGACCTCGACCTGCCGGAGCGGCTCCCGCGGCCGGTGGAGACCGCCGTGTACTTCGCGCTCTGCGAGGCGCTGGCCAACGTGGCCAGGCACAGCGGGGCGAGCCGGGCGTGGGTGACGGGACGGGACGACGGGGAGCGGCTGACCGTCGAGGTGCGGGACGACGGTGCCGGGGGTGCGGCGACGACCGGGGGCACCGGGCTGCAGGGGGTCGCCGACCGGCTCTCCGTGCTGGACGGCAGGCTGCTACTGTCCAGCCCGGCCGGGGGGCCGACCGTGTTCCGGCTGGATGTTCCCCGGGCCCCCGCTCACCTGGTCGAATGAGGGTTGGATGCTGCGCATCGTGCTGGCCGAGGACAGCGTGCTCCTGAGGGAGGGCCTCGTCGGCCTGCTGGAGAGGTTCGGCCACCAGGTGGTGGCCGGCGTCGGCACCGCCGGTGACCTCACCGCCGCCGTCGCCGAACACGGCCCGGACATCGTCGTGACGGACGTGCGGATGCCGCCCGGCTTCTCCGACGAGGGGCTCAGGGCCGCCGTGGCCCTGCGGGAGACCCGGCCCGGGCTGCCCGTGCTGGTCCTCAGCCAGTACGTCCAGCGCGCGTACGCCGAGGAGCTGCTCGACTCCTGCGACGGGACGGGCGTGGGCTACCTCCTCAAGGAACGCGTCGGAAAGGTGGAGGAGTTCGTCGACGCGCTCCACCGGGTCGCCGAGGGCGGGACCGTCGTCGACCCGGAAGTGGTGCGTCAGCTGCTGAGGCACCGCCGCGACCCTCTGTCGCGGCTGACGGCACGGGAGCAGGAGGTGCTGGCCCTGATGGCGGAGGGCCGGTCGAACGCCTCGGTCGCCAAGGCGCTGACGGTGAGTGAGGGCACGGTCAGCAAGCACTTCGGCTCGATCCTCACCAAGCTCGACCTCTCCCTCACCGACGCGACGAACCGCCGGGTCCTGGCCGTGCTCGCCTACCTGCGGAAGTGAGCCCCGCCCGGCCGGGAGCGCTCCGCGACAAGGGCGCGGAGCGATCTGCCGGCCCGTCGGCGGGCCGACCGGTCCCGCCGGAAGCCGAGGGTCAGCCCGTCAGCGAGGTGACCAGTCCCGCGGCCTCGTCCAGCACCGCCGTCTCGTGTGCGGTGAGCCCAGGGTCCGCGGCCCGCAGGGCGGTCGCGCGGGCGAGCGCCGCCGCGGGGACACCGCCGTCGTCGGCGAAGCGGGAGAGCAGCGTCGCCAGCAGGTCCCGCAGCTGATCACCCGCGGGGAACGAGGGGGCGAGGGCCACCTGGGCCAGGATCAGCGCGGTCATGGCCCGGTCCAGCGCCGGCGGCCCCTCGGAGGCCGTCATCCAGTCGATCACCATGGCGCCCTCCGGAGCCATGATCACGTTCTCCGGGTGCAGGTCCAGGTGCAGGATCCGGTCCGCGGGGTCCTGGGAGAGCCGCGGGGGGATCGCGTGCAGTTCCCGCAGGAGCCGGGCCAGCAGCTCCGCGCCGTCGTCCCCGGTCACCGTGCCCGCCAGCAGCGCCTCGGCCAGCGTCGGGCCGGTCAGCCGCTGCACCACGAGGTCGGTGGGGAGCGCGGCCTCGGCCGGTGGCCCGATGCGCGGGACCGGGAAGCCCGAGGCCGAGAGGTACGACATCACGGCCAGTTCGCCGGTGGTGTCGATGCCGTTGCGGTAGCGGCGCAGGACCCAGGAGTCGTCGAGTGCGTACACGTCGGCGGTGCGTCCCGAGCCCAGGAGTGGGCCTATATGCATGGGGGGAAACCTACCCGTGACCGTCCCGCCCGGGGGAGTCACCAGCGCATGTGGACGTCCTCGGCCCAGCCCAGGAGCTGTTCCACGGCGATCTCGCCACCGTGGTCCGTGCGGATCCGGCCGTTGTAGTGGCCGAAGCGCTGGTCGGTGCGGTTGGCGATCAGACCGACGTCGGTGTGCACGGCCCGGTTGTGGAACGGGGTGAACGTCAGATCGACCTGGCCCGACGAGGGCGTGCGGAGGGTCCACGGAGCCAGCGGCTCCGAGACGGACCACTGCCAGTCGAGCTCCTCACCGATCTTGGTGAGCCGGCCGTCCACACAGAGGCCGTTCTCGGTGGAGCCGGTGCCCTCCGTCCAGCGGCCGCCGAACTGGAGGCCGACGGTGTGCCCGTCCGTACGGCCCGACGCGGCGCCCCAGTTCCAGTCGACGGTGCGTGGCCAGCGGCCGCGGCCGTGGTCCAGGACGGCCCAGGTCTCGTTGCCCTCGCCGCCGAACGTCAGGATCTCCCTGCCGACGCGCACCCGGCCGGAGGCGGGGAGCGCGGTGTGCTTCGAGGTGTACTGGAAGCGCTGCTCGCTCCAGGGCACGACCACCGAGAGCGACTCGTGTCCTTCCGGCCGTGCCACCAGGAGGTCGACCTCCAGCGGCAGCCGTTCCGGGGTCAGGCAGCGGGCCCGTAGCCGCGTCCCGGCGTTCTCGTCGCGGATCTCGACACGGACCTTGCCGCCGGTCGGCCGCGCCGGGCCGACGACCACGTCCTCGGACCCCGGCGCCCCGGCGATGGTGTCCGGGAGACGGACGCCCCGGCCGGCGGGAACGATCGACGAGCACTCGAACTCGCGCCCGCCCGGGCCGAATTCCAGCACGTAGACCGTGTTCAGGGCCAGGAAGTCGAGGTCGCTCACGGTCAGGGCCACCAGGTGGGTGGGCGTGGTCACGCACCAGTGCTCCCACCGCTTCGTCCGGCCCCAGCCCCGCAGGTTGGCCCGGTGCAGCGGAGTCCGGGACCAGCCGACCGCCGCCGGATTCAGGCCCCCGTCGGGCAGGCAGAGGTCGACGGGCTCGGTGATCTCGTGCTCGTGCGTCGCCATGGCCGGAGCCTATAGCGGCACGGTGCGCTGCCCGGGTACGGCTCGGGGCGCGCCGGGTACGTCCACCCGGCCCCGGTGCGGACGGTCCTGGACCCCGTTGCCGGAGCACCCCATAACGCGGCGGTAGGGGGCGGACGGGAGCTCCTGCGGCGGGGAGCGCGCGGCTACGTTCTCGACTGTTCCGCCACCTGCGAGCCCCGCTCCCCCGGAGCTCGACACCCCCGAACGCAAGGAGAGTGACGTGGAGACAACCACGCTCCGCAGACGCGCGTACGCCGCGGGAACCGCCGTCGTGGCGGTGGGCGCGCTCGCCCTCGCCGGTCTGACCGGTGTCGCCTCGGCCGGACAGGCGGGCGGGGCCGCGCCCGCCGCCGACGGGCTCTCGCCCGGACTGATCGAGGCCATGGGGCGCGACCTAGGCCTCGACGCCGGCGAGGCCAGGGCCCGAATAGCGGACGAGTACCGGGCGGCTGCCGTGGCGGCGGCGCTGGAGAAGTCCCTCGGCGCGGACTTCGCCGGAGCCCGGCTGAGCGGTGGGACGGCCGTCCTCACCGTCGCCACCACCGACCGGGCCGACGTCGCCCGGATCACCGCCGCGGGAGCCCGCGCCGAGGTCGTCGGTCACCGCCTGGACCGCCTCGAAGCGGCCAAGGGGGCGCTGGACGCGGTGGCGCTGGAGAAGGCGCCGAAGGACGTGCCCTCCTGGTACGTGGACATCCGCACGAACCGCCTGGTGGTGAACGCCGCCCGTACGGGGGCGGCGGAGGGCTTCCTCGCCGCCGCGGGTGTCCCGCGTGACCTCGTGCGGGTCGTCCGCTCGGCCGAACAGCCCCGCGCCTACGCGGATCTGCGCGGTGGCGACGCGTACTACATGAACGGCTCGGGCCGGTGCTCGAGCGGTTTCCCGGTCAGGCGAGGCACGCAGAACGGCTTCGTCACCGCCGGCCACTGCGGCACGCCCGGCGTCACCACCACCGGCTTCGACCAGCGGGCCCAGGGGTCCTTCCAGGGCTCCACCTTCCCCGGCCGTGACTACGCCTGGGTCGCGACCAACGCGAACTGGACCCCGCGCGCCCTGGTGAACGGCTACGGCAACGGCGACGTGACCGTCACCGGATCGACCCAGGCCGTGGTGGGCTCCTCGGTCTGCCGCTCGGGCTCCACGACCGGATGGCACTGCGGGACGATCCAGCAGCACGGCAGCAGCGTCACCTACCCGGAGGGCACCATCTCCGGCGTGACCCGCACCAGCGTCTGCGCCGAACCCGGCGACTCCGGAGGCTCGTTCCTCTCCGGAAGCCAGGCGCAGGGCGTCACCTCCGGGGGCTCCGGGAACTGCTCCCAGGGCGGTACGACGTACTACCAGCCGGTCAACCCGGCGCTGGCCGCCTACGGACTGACCCTCGTCACCAGCGGTACGCCGACCGACCCGCCGACCGATCCCACCGACCCGCCGACCGAGCCGGGCGGCACCTGGGCGGCGGGCACGACGTACGCGACCGGCGCGGTGGTGACGTACGGCGGCGCGAGCTACCGCTGCCTCCAGGGGCATCAGGCGCAGGCGGGCTGGCAGCCGCCGAACGTGCCCGCGCTCTGGCAGCGGATCTGACACCGCGTCACACGGGGCGCTCACCGGTCCGGGCGCCCCGCTCCCGCACGCGCCCTGTCCCGGGGACTACTTGGCGTCCGAGTAGCGCTCGACGACGGCCGTGCTGAACGGGAAGCGCACCGGCGTCTCCCCGAACGCGACCCGTCCGGCGAGCTCCCCGGCCTCGCGGATCGCCGCCACCACGGCGGGTGCCTCGTCGGCGGGGCAGTGCACGATCACCTCGTCGTGCTGGAAGAACACCAGCTCGGCCCGCATCCCCTCGGCGGCGAGCGTCCGCCGCAGCGCCGCCAGGAGCAGCAGGGCCCAGTCCGCGGCACTCCCCTGGACCACGAAGTTGCGGGTGAAGCGTCCTCGCGCGCGGGCGTTCGACGAGGCGTAGCCCGGGGTGAAGCCGTAGGTCCCCTCGCTCTCCCCGGCCGGCGGTACCTCGCTCTCCTGGGGGATGCCCGCCTCCTCGTCCTCGCCCGCCCCGGCGGCGGGCGGGCTCGTGCGGCCCAGCCAGGTGCGGACGAGGCGGCCCTCCTCGCCGGCCCTCGCCGCGTCGTCGACGTAGGCCACGGCCTGGGGGAAGCGGCGCCGGAGGGCCGCCAGGTTCTTCAGGCCGTCGCCCGAGGTCTGGCCGTAGACCGCGCCCAGCAGCGCGATCTTGGCGTGGTCGCGGTCGCCGTGGAAGGCCCGGTCGGACAGGGCCTTGTAGAGGTCGCCCTCATGACCGGCCACCTCCATCAGCCCCCGGTCGCGGGAGATCGCGGCCAGCACGCGCGGCTCCATCTGGTCGGCGTCGGCCACGACCAGCCGCCAGCCGTCGTCGGCGACGACCGCCTGGCGTATCACCTTGGGGATCTGCAGGGCACCGCCGCCGTTGGTCGTCCAGCGCCCGCTGACCGTGCCGCCCGGCTGGTACTCGGGGCGGAAACGGCCCTCGCGCACCCAGTCCTGGAGCCAGCTCCAGCCGTGCGCCGTCCAGACGCGGTACAGCTTCTTGTAGCGGATCAGCGGCTCCACCGCCGGGTGGTCGATCTCCTCCAGCTCCCAGCGCCGGGTCGATCTCACCTTGATCCCGGCCTGCGCGAACGCCTTCACGACATCGGCCGGCAGGTCGGGGCGGACCCGCCTGCCGAACGCCGCCGAGACCTCGTCGGCGGCCTCGGCCAGCCTGCGGGGCTCGCCGCCGCCCGCGTACCGCTCGCCGAGCAGGCCGTTCAGCACCTCGCGGTGCACGTCGGCGCGCCAGGGGAGCCCGGCCGCGTTCATCTCGGCGGCGACCAGCGTGCCCGCCGACTCCGCCGCCGTGAGCAGCAGCATCCTGCCGGGGTGCTCCGTCCCCTCGTGGCGGCGCAGCTGCTCCGCGTAGACCTCCAGGAGCGCCTCGAAGGGCAGGTCGGTGCCGGAGCGGGGCTCGAAGAGGGAGGACTGGGAGCCGGGCTCCGCCGAGCGGGCCGGCGGATCGGGCGGGACCGGGGCGTCGCGCAGCCGGGCCCAGGCCGCAGCGGCGGAGCGGGGCTCCCCGAGCCGCCCCGCGTGGCCGAGCAGCAGCAGCTCGGCGCACTCGATGTCGTAGCACCGCTCGACCCGCACGCCCGCCGCGAGCAGCCGTGGGTAGATCCCGGCGGTCGACCGCCAGACCCAGCGGTGCACCTCGGGGCGGGAGCGGACGGACTCGACGAGGTCGGGCTCGGCCAGGACGGGGCCTGCGGGCAGACCGTCGCGCGTCAGTGGCACGAGGAGTGCGCCGCCCCCCTCCGCGGTGGCCAGAGCCCAACGTTCGGTCATGAAACGAGTCTTGCACCCGTCACTGACAGCGGCCCGGCTCGCCGGGCGGGAGCGCCCGACTGGCGCGAGGATCGGGGGTGCGGCGCGTGCTGCGCGCGACGAGGACGCGGAGGAGACGCAGGTGGAAGCGATCGTGTACGAGGAGTTCGGCGGTCCCGAGGTGCTGCGCCTGGCCAGGGTCGACGACGTCCACGCCGGTCCCGGGGAGATCCGGGTGGCGGTCAGGGCCGCGGGGGTCAATCCGGTCGACCACAAGATCCGCAACGGCTGGATGGAGGCGGCGTTCCCCACCCCGCTGCCCGCCACACCCGGCAGCGAGTTCGCCGGGGTCGTCGACGGGACGGGGGAGGGCGTCACGGAGTTCGCGGTCGGCGACGAGGTCCTGGGCCGGAGCACCACGGGGGCGTACGCGGAGTACGTGCTGGCCGACGTGGGCGCCGTCGCCCGCAAGCCGGAGGTCCTGGGCTGGGCGGAGGCCGCCGCGCTGCCGGTCGCCACGGCGACCGCCACCCGGGTGCTGGACGAACTCGGGGTGGCCGACGGCGAGACGCTCCTGGTGCACGGGGCGTCCGGCGCGGTCGGCTCCGCCGCGGTCCAGCTGGCCGTGGCCCGGGGCGCCACCGTCGTCGGGACCGCCTCACCGGCCAACCACGACTACCTGAGGGTGCTCGGCGCGATCCCCGTGGCGTACGGGGAGGGGCTGGTGGCCCGGGTCCGGGAGGCCGCGCCCCAGGGTGTGGACGCGGTGTTCGACGTCGCCGGCAAGGGCGCGCTGGCGGACTCGGTGGAGCTGCGCGGCGGGACACCCGACCGGATCTCCACCATCGCCGACCCGGACGCGGCCCGCTTCGGTGTGGCCTTCTCGTCGGGCGGCGGGTACGACCCCGACGAGAGCAGGCGGCTCGGCGCGTACGCGCAGGCGGCGGCGGTCGGCGGCCTGCGGATCCCGGTCGAACGGACCTTCGCGCTCGGTGAGGCGGCACGGGCCCAGGAGCTGAGCGAGGCCGGGCACGCGCGCGGCAAGCTCGTCCTGCTCCCCGGGGGCCACTGAGCGGCGGGCCGCCGCCTACCCTTGCCGCATGGAATCGGTGATCGACCGGGCGTGTGCCGCGGCCCTGTACTCGGACGGTGACGCGGGTCTGGACACCGGCGCCTCCCTCCTCGCCGCGGACCCCTCCGCCGACGACGAGCTGCACCGCCGGGGCGAGGAGTTCGTCCGGCGGGCCTGGGCGCGCGGCTGGCAGCCCGCCGACGTCGTACGGACCGTCCGGCGCGAGCTGGACGACTCCGGTGCCGCGCTCGTCTCCGCCCTGGTCGCGGCGGAGACGGCGGGATACGGGCAGCTCCCCCCGCGCTGGGCGGACCAGCTCGCCGCGATGCCCGCCCCGGCACCGCGCAACCGGCCCGACCGCTTCACCTACGCCTCCGCGCTCCTGGAGCTGTACCGGCTGCTGCTGCGGCTGCCGGTCATCGAGCCGGCCGGACCGCGGCCCGGCACGTCCCCCGCCGACGCTCCGGCGGGTCCGCCCGCGCACGGCGAGCCCCGCATGCTGACGAGGATCCGGGCCCTGCTCGCCAAGGCGGAGGCGACCGGCTTCCCGGAGGAGGCCGAGGCGCTCACCACCAAGGCGCAGGAGCTGATGGCCCGGCACAGCATCGACGAGGCGCTCCTCGCCGCCCGTACGCACAGCGCCGACGCGCCGGGCGCCCTGCGGATCGGGGTCGACGCGCCGTACGAGAGCGCGAAGGCGGTCCTGCTCGACGCGGTCGCGTCGGCGAACCGCTGCCGGGCCGTGTGGAACAGCGATCTCGGCTTCACCACGGTCGTCGGCTTCGAGCCGGACCTGGAGGCCGTGGAGCTGCTCTTCACCTCGCTGCTGGTGCAGGGCAACGCGGCGATGACGAAGGCGGAGGCCGGCCAGCGGGCCGGCGGACGCAAGCGGACCAAGACCTTCCGTCAGTCCTTCCTGATGGCGTACGCCCAGCGGCTGGGGAGCCGCCTGGCGGCGGACACCGCGCGGGTCACCGCCGCGGCCGGCTCCGAGGGCTCCGGCTCCGACGGCTCCGACCGTGGCCCCGGAGCCCTGCTGCCGGTCCTGGCCGCCCGGGACGTCGCCGTCACCGACACCGCGGAGCGGATGTTCCCCCGGACCACCACGACGCGGCTGCGCGGGGCGACGGACGTCGAGGGCTGGACGCACGGCACGGCGGCGGCCGACCGGGCCCGGATGGGCGGAGGAGAGCCGGAAATCCGCCGCTAGGTCAAGAGGAGTGGCATAAGTCGGGGTTGTCGGAGAATCCGGTTAGGCTCGGTCCATGAGCTGGCTCCGGGCGCTGAGGGAGACCGCCCGCTCGGGGCTGACGATCGAGCGGCGGCGTCTCGAACCGCTCATCGCGGTGCGCGGCGCCGCGGGCCTCGCGCTCGTGGTCGGGGTGAGCCTGGAGCTCTTCGGGCCGGCGATCGCCGCCGGGTCCGCCTTCGGGGCCTTCCAGGCGGCCATCGCCACCTTCCAGCGCAGCTGGCGCCCCCGGCCGGTGCTCGCCCTGGTCTCCGGTGCCAGCCTCGCCGTGTCGACGTTCGTCGGCTACCTCACCGTGTCCCACACCCTGCTGTTCCTGGCCCTGCTGGTCGTCTGGACGTTCGCCGCCGGGATGGCCTGGGCGACCGGCCCGACGGGCGGCATCATCGCCGGCTCCAACGTCGCGATCATGCTGGTCACGATCACCCTGCCGACCTCCGTGGCCGACGCCGCCGCGCACGCCGCGATGATGGCGTTGGGCGGGCTCGTCCAGGCGGCGCTGATCGTGCTGTTCCCGGTACGCCGATGGGGCGCCCAGCGCGACGCGCTCGCCGACGCCCTCGCCGGCGAGGCCGACTACGCCCGCAGGCTGCGCCACGACCCGGTCGCGCCCTTCGACCCCGTACCGCTGATGGCCGCGCGCAACGCCGCCGCCGTGACCCCCCGCCAGGCCCGGCGGCGCCCCGCCGACCTGCACGGCGCGCGCGGGGTCGCCGAGCGGCTGCGGCCGGTCCTCGCCTCCCTCGCCGATCCCGCCCTGGGGGTCCCGGCCGAGGGCCCGGAACGCTACTGGGCGCGGGAGATCCTCGGCGCCGCAGGCTCCCTGCTCGACTCCGCGGCCCGCGCCGTGCGCCACGGCGACCCCGTACGCCTGGACGAGACGGCGCTGTCGGTGCTGAAGTCCCCCGACACCGAGGTCATCCTGACCGGCCCGCCCCGCCGGGCCGCCGACCGGCTCGCCTCCCTGCTCGCCGACGTCATCGAGATCGCCGAGGGCACCGGTACGGACGACAGGACACCGGGCGAGCCGCTCGTCCCGCACCGCCGCCGGCCCACCCTGCTGAAACTGGTCCCGGTCATCTACCGCTCCATGCGCCGGGAGATGCGGCGCGGGTCGATGATCCTGCGGCACGCGGAGCGCGTGTCGGCGGTGGCGGCCTCGGGCTATCTCCTGGGGGCGGTGCTGCCGTTCGGGCACGGCTACTGGGCGCCGATGACCGCCGTGATGGTGATGCGCCCGGAGTTCACCCAGACCTATTCGCGCGCCGTGGCCCGCTTCATGGGCACGGTGCTCGGCGTCGCCGTCGCCACCGGGATCGTGCAGGCCGCCCACCCGAACGCGGAGTTCTCCGCCCTGCTCGCCGTGGTGTGCGCCGGCCTGATGTACCTCCTGATGCGGACGGGCTACGCGGTCAGCCAGGTCTGTGTCTCCGCCTACGTCGTCTTCCTGCTCGGCATGGCGGGCGACGACTGGTCGCAGACCGTCCCCGAGCGGGTCGTCCTGACCCTCATCGGCGGACTCCTCGCGATGGTGGCGTACGCCGTCTATCCCGCCTGGGAGACCCCGCGGCTGCGCGACCGGCTCGCCGGCTGGGTGATCACGGACGGGCGGTACGCCGCCACGGTCCTCGACCGGTACGCCGACCCCGCGTCCAGGAGCCTGGAGGAGGTGCGCACTGCCCTGCTCACCACCCGGGAGGCCCGAGTCGCCTGGCAGGAGGCGCTGGAGAGGGCCCGGCACGAGCCGGTCCGCCACCGGGGCATCGCCCGGACCTCCGCCGCGGACGCCCAGGACGCGCTCGCCCAGTTCGGCCGGGTCGCGATGCTGATGGAGGCGCATCTGCCCGCCGCGTCGGCCACGCCCGTGCCCGAGGCGGCCGGCCTGGCCGACGCGCTGCGCCGGGCCACCGAGGAGGGTGCGAAGGCGGTGCGGGAGCGCCGGGTCCCGGACTGGGAGCCGGTGAGACAGGCGCTGGCCCGGCGGGACGCCGACGAGGGGCCGCCGCCCGACTCCTTCGTACGCAACGGGGCCACGCTGCTGCTCCGGGCCCTGGAGGACTTCTCGCGGGCGCTGGAGATCAGCAGCGGGCGGGCCTGAGGAGGCGGGTCAGGCCTCGGGCGCCTCCGGCGGGCCCGTCGGCAGCTCGTCGGCCTCGGTCCTGGTCAGGGTGTCCTCGGGGCCGTCGTCCCAGGAGACGACGAGCTTCTCGCCGCCGTCGGAGTCGACGGCGCCCATGGTCCGCTCGGTGTTCCCGTCGAGGCACTTCAGCACGAGCATCGTCCCGCCCATGTCCTTCACCTCGCCCTGGCACACGTGCTGGCCGGCGACGAGCGCCGCCTTGCCCGAGGCGACCGACAGGACGACGGGCGAGCCGTCGGCCGTGCCCGCCCAGGTGCCCTCCAGTGCCGCGACGTCCGCGTGCTCCGGCGCGGCGTCCTCGCCGCCCGCGGCGGACGGGGTGCTCCGTCCGGGGCCCCGCCCGCCGTCCGGGGCCGCGGCGGGACCGTCACTTCCGCAGGCGGTCAGCGAGAAGGCGGCGGCGAGACCGGCTGCGAGAAGGGCGCCGGAGCGCGGAAGCCTGCCCATGTGGAGTTCCCCCGTGTGGATTCGCGGCCGAAAGTCCGCGCCAAGCTACCAGGAGCGAAGAGAACAACTCCGTGAAGTGGGAGCCAAATTGGCGTTCCGTTCGTCTCTTCCTCATAGAGGTGGGGGAAGGGTGAACGGGCGGGTGGGCGGATCAGGGGAAAACTGTAATCACGTGCGCACCGCCCGTGCACGTGCATCTGCTCATGCATTGGCATATGAACACAGCTATGATCCGAGCTAGTTGACACTTGCACCTTGCAACTCGGGGAGCGTCCTGTGCACCACGTGTACAACGGCATGGCGGCCACAGAGCTTCGCGGGGTCGTCTGGCAGAAGAGCAGACACAGCAACTCCCAGGGATCTTGCGTGGAGTTCGCGAAACTGCCCGGAGGGAATGTGGCCATGCGGAACTCGCGCCACCCCGACGGGCCCGCACTCGTCTATACGCCGGCCGAGATCGAGGCGCTGCTGCTGGGCGTCAAGGACGGGGAGTTCGACCACCTGGCCGCCGGCGCCTGACCGCGCGTCCGTCCGGCGGCCCGGGGCACACGTATGCCCGCAGGGCCCTTCGTGCGCGATGTGCGCCCCCTGTGCCCGGGGGGCGCCGACTACAGGCTGTCGGGAAATGCCTCGGCCGGGACGGGCTCGGGCACCGTGTGGTCGGTCAGCCGGAACAGCGCCCAGACCACCTTGCCGAACCCTCCGTCGGGTGACGGGCTCCCGGCCGGTACGGGCGAGGGGTGCCAGCCCCAGCAGTCGCTGAACGACTCCACCAGGAACAGGCCCCGGCCGGACTCGGCCGAATCGGGCGCCTCGCCCGCGACCGGACCCTTCTCGCTGGGATCGCGCACCGCGCACACCAGGCGCGAGGCCCAGCGCATCAGGTGCAGCCGCACGGTGGTGTCCTGGCGATCCCGCGCGGGATCGGCCGGCAGGGCGTGCCGCAGCGCGTTGGTGACCAGCTCGGACACGACCAGGGCGACGTCGTCGAAGTGGTCGCCCAGGTCCCAGGAGGCCAGTGTCGTACGGGTGAACCTCCGTGCCCCGCCCACCGCTTCGAACCGGGCCGGAAGCGTGCAGGTGGCCGAGCCCGCGACCGCCGAGGGGTCGACGGGTGGAGGCCCCTGCCGTAACGGCTCGAGCATCGTCGATCCATTCGTCCCCATGCGAGGCACTCCCGGGATTCGCGGCTGTAGCGGCACTGCTTCTAGCGGGCACTGCGGGTACAGCGGCACAACACGAACGAGCATGCAGGTGCGCGAGGACCATGGTTCCCAATGCGCAGGGCAGATGCAAGGGCAGATGCACGTGCACGCGGCGCGTTCTGCCCGTAGCGTGCCGGTTCGGACTCATTTCTTCCGCTTCACAGTTTTGGAGCTTTCGGAAAGTCTTGCCATTTCTGTAATCGAATGAGTACGGGCTGAAGCGTTTTGGTGGCAGAATCCGCCTCCGGGGTTCGGGGGAGCCCCGGAGTACGGGAAGCGATGGGGAGGGTCGGTAAGCCGGTGTCGGCAGGCGAGTCGAGTGGTTCTGTGGTGCGGCGCATCCTGCTGGGCTCACAGCTCAGGCGCCTGCGTGAGTCGCGCGGCATCACCCGTGAGGCGGCCGGCTACTCCATCCGCGCCTCCGAATCGAAGATCAGCCGCATGGAGTTGGGACGGGTGAGCTTCAAGGCCAGGGACGTCGAGGACCTGCTCACGCTGTACGGAGTCACGGACGAGGCGGAGCGGGACTCCCTCCTCGGTCTGGCCCGTGAGGCCAACGTGGCGGGCTGGTGGCACAGTTACGGCGATGTGCTGCCCGGCTGGTTCCAGACGTATATCGGTCTGGAGGGGGCGGCATCGCTCATCCGGATCTACGAAGTCCAGTTCGTGCACGGGCTGCTGCAGACCGAGGCGTACGCGCACGCGGTGGTGGCGCGCGGGATGCCGGGTGCGCCGCCGGCCGAGATCGACCGCAGGGTCGCGCTGAGGCTGGCGCGGCAGAAGGCGCTCGTCTCCGAACGCGCACCGCGCTTCCACGCGGTGCTCGACGAGGCCGCGCTGCGCCGTCCGTACGGCGGGCGGGACGTGATGCGCGCGCAGTTGCGGCACCTGATCGACATGTCGGAGCAGCCGAATATCACGCTCCAGGTGATGCCCTTCAGCTTCGGCGGGCACGCCGGTGAAAGCGGGGCGTTCACCATGCTGCGCTTCCCGGAATCCGATCTGTCGGACATCGTCTATCTGGAGCAGCTGACAAGTGCGCTCTATCTGGACAAGGCAGAAGAAGTCGCCCAGTACGAAAAGGCCATGATCCGGCTCCACGAGGACAGTCCGGGCCCCGAGGAGAGCCGGGATCTTCTTCGCGGACTCCTTCAACTGACCTGATTTCCACGTACGATGACTGACCGACAGGAGTCTGCGCCTGCAGTAAGGGATTGCATGTCCTTCCTCAATGAACTGGCCCACCAGTACATCGACGGCGAGTGGCTGACCGGCAACGGTGAGTGGGACATCATTGATTTCAATCCCTACAACGGCGAAAAACTCTGCTCCATCACCGTGGCCACCGCGGCGGAGGTCGACCGGGCCTATCGGGCGGCCGAACGCGCGCAGCGGGAATGGGAGGCCGTCGGCCCCTATGCGCGCAGGGGCGTCCTGGAGAACGCCGCACGGCTCGTCGGGGAACGCGCCGAGGAAATCGCCGAGCTGATCGTCGACGAGCTCGGCGGCACCCGGCCGAGGGCCGCGTACGAGGTGCGTGCCGCGCGGGAATTCCTGCGTGAGGCCGCCGGTCAGGCGACCCGCCCGATGGCCGGACTGCTTCCCTCGGTCACCGACGGCAAGGAGAACCGGGTCTACCGGCTGCCCGTCGGGGTCGTCGGGGTGATCAGTGCCTTCAACTTCCCCTTCCTGGTGACGGTGAAGACCGTCGCACCCGCGCTCGCGCTCGGGAACGCGGTCGTGGTGAAGCCCCATCAGAACGCGCCGATCGCCGGCGGGGGGCTGGTCGCCCGGATCTTCGAGGACGCGGGGCTGCCCGCCGGGCTCCTCAACGTCGTGGTCACCGACAGCGCCGAGATAGGTGACAGCTTCATCGAGCACCCTGTGCCCAAGGTGATCTCGTTCACCGGCTCGGACCGGGTCGGCCGTCATGTGGCCGCCGTCGCCGCCGGACTGTTCAAGCGGACCATCCTCGAACTGAGCGGCAACAGCGCCCTGGTCGTCCTGGAGGACGCCGACCTCGACCACGCCGTCCGGGCCGCGGTCTACAGCCGCTTCGTGTTCCAGGGGCAGGTCAGCATGGCCGCCAACCGCATCCTGGTGGACCGTTCCGTGGAGAGGGAGTTCACCGAGCGGTTCACGGCGGCGGTGTCCGCCCTCACCTCGGGGGATCCGCGGGACCCGGACACCCGCATCGGGCCGGTCATCAGCGCCCTTCAGGCCGAGGCGCTCACCGCGCTGGTCGACGGGGCGATCGAGGCCGGCGCCACCCCGCTCGTCCGGGGCCGCACGCGCGGCAACCTCGTCGAGCCGACCGTGCTGGCCGGACTGCCGGAGGGGTCACCGCTCCTGGAGCAGGAGATCTTCGGCCCCGTGGCGCTCCTGCTGCCGTTCGACGGGGAGGACGACGCCGTGCGCATCGTCAACGACAGCCCGTACGGGCTGAGCGGCGCCGTCCACACGGCGGACGCCGAGCGCGGTGTGCGGTTCGCCCGGCGGATCTCGGGCGGGATGTTCCACGTCAACGGCGCGACCGTGCAGGACGATCCGGCGGTCGCGTTCGGGGGCGAGAAGAGTTCCGGAATGGGACGGCTGAACGGCGAGGCCGCTGTGGAGGCCTTCACCACCCGGAAGTGGATCTCGGTGCAGCACGGGCGGACGGTCTTTCCCTTCTGATTCCGACGCGGTCCCGGAGGCGGCGAGCACCCGGGCCGCTCGGACGTCGGTCGCCGGGGTGGCCCTCGATCCGGGCGCCGAAGAGGCGGGCTACCCTGGTCAAAGTTGACTACAGAGGGTGGGTGCGATGTCGGCGATCCGTCTCCTGGTCCTGGGGGCCGTGCGACAGCACGGCCGTGCGCACGGCTACCAGGTGCGCAACGACCTGGAGTACTGGGGCGCCCACGAGTGGTCCAGCGCCAAGCCCGGGTCGATCTACCACGCGCTGAAGCAGATGGCGAAGCAAGGGCTGCTGCTCGCCCACGAGATCGCCCCGTCCACGGCCGGCGGCCCGCCCCGCACCGAGTACGAGATCACCGACCGGGGTACGGAGGAGTTCTTCGCCCTGCTGCGGTCCTCGCTGACCTCGTACGACCAGAGCGTGGACGTGCTCTCGGCCGGCATCGGCTTCATCGTCGATCTGGAGCGGGCCGAGGCGGTCTCGCTCCTGAGGGAGCGCGTCGCCGCCATCGAGGGGTGGAGGGCGGCGGTCACGGAGCACTACACCCCGTCCGAGGGCCCGGAGGTGCTCGGGCACATCGGCGAGATCATGAACATGTGGGTCCACTCCGCGGATGCCGGTGCCGAGTGGACCCGGGGTCTGATCGCCCGTGTCGAGGCGGGGGCGTACACCTTCGCGGGTGAGGGGGAGCCCTTCGTCGGAGTGCTCTCCGAGGGGCAGGAGAACCCTTACGCGACGGGCGTCCCCGACGCCGGGGATACGCGCTGATCAAGTTTGACTAATGAGGTCGGCGGGTTTACCTTCGGCCTGGTAGTCAAGTTTGACTACGCGAGTGGGAGGGGCTGGTGGGCACCGTGAGCGACGCGATCGTCGTCGAAGGAGTGCACAAGCGGTACGGAGGGAAGCGCGCCCTGAACGGCCTGGACCTCGCCGTCCGCGGCGGTTCGGTCCATGGGGTCCTCGGTCCGAACGGGGCGGGCAAGACCACCGCCGTGCGCGTGCTGACGACCCTGCTGCGGCACGACGAGGGCCGGGTGGAGGTGGCGGGGTTCGACGTGTGGTCCGAGCCCGCCGAGGTCAGGCGGCGGATCGGGCTGCTCGGGCAGCACGCGGCGGTGGACGAGGAGCTCGGCGGCCGGCAGAACCTGGAGATGTTCGGCCGCCTGTACCACCTGGGCGCACGCCGGGCGGGGCGGCGGGCCGACGAACTGCTGGAGCGGTTCGGGCTGGCCGACACCGGCCGCAAGGCGGTCAAGCAGTACAGCGGGGGCATGCGGCGCCGCCTCGACCTGGCCGCGTCGCTGATCACCGACCCGGAGGTGCTCTTCCTCGACGAGCCCACCACGGGGCTCGACCCGCGGGGCAGGGCCGAGGTGTGGGCCGCGGTCCGCTCCCTCGCGGTCGGCGGCACCACCGTGCTGCTGACCACGCAGTACCTGGAGGAGGCGGACCAGCTGGCCGACCGGATCTCGGTGATCGACGACGGCCGGGTCATCGCGGAGGGCACGGCCGACCGGCTCAAGGCGATGGTCGGCGGCGACCGCGTCGACGTGGTCGTCCGCGACGCGGACCGCCTGGGGGAAGCGGCCGGACTGCTGGGCGAAGGGGTCACCGTGGACGCGGACAGACGGCTGCTCCGCGCGCCCGCCCCGGACCGCATGGCGGCCCTGACCCGGACCGTACGGGCGCTGGAGGAGGCGGGCATCGAGGCGGAGGACATCGCGGTGCGCCGCCCGACGCTGGACGAGGTGTTCCTCTCGCTCACCGGGGGCGGGACCCCCGCACCCATCGACACGGAGGTGGCGGCATGAGTACGGCGACGGCGGGCCCGGGGCGCGTCGGCTGGGCGCTGACCGACTCCTGGACGATGACCCGGCGCGAACTGGCGCACTGGGCACGGCAGCCCGTCCAGGTGGTCGTCGGCCTGGTCTTCCCGGTGATGCTGCTCCTGATGTTCAACTACCTGGTGGGCGGCGGTTCCGGGGTCGACGGGGACAACACCGACTTCCTGGTGCCCGGCATGCTCGCGCTGACCATGGCCTTCGGCCTGGAGGGCACGATGCTGGCGGTCACCCAGGACCTGAACAAGGGCGTCATCGACCGGTTCCGTTCCATGCCGATGGCCTCGGGCGCGGTCCTGGCCGGGCGGAGTGCCGCCGACATGCTCCAGTCGGTGGCCGCGCTGGCCGTGATGACCGGAGTGGGGTACGCCCTCGGCTGGCGCTGGCACAAGGGCACGGCCGCGGCCCTGGCGGCGCTGGGGCTGCTCCTCCTGCTGCGGTTCGCGATGCTGTGGATCGGCATCCACCTCGCGATGGTGGCCGGCCGGCCCGAGATGGTGCAGGCCGTGCAGATCCTGGTCTGGCCGGTCGGCTTCCTCTCCAACGTCTTCGCCTCGCCGGAGTCGATGCCTGGATGGCTGGGCGCGGTGGTCGAGTGGAACCCGATGTCGGCCACGGCGACAGCGGTACGCGGCCTGTTCGGCAACCCGGGAGGAGCCTCGGGCTCCTGGGCCGCCGAACACGCCGGACTCCTCGCCGTGGCCTGGCCGGTGGCGCTGCTCGTCCTGTTCCTCCCCCTGGCCGTGAGGAGGTTCGCACGGATCGACCGATGACCACCGCCCCGCGGGGCCTCAGTGGTGGAAGGCCGTCTGGGCCTGCCGGTCCCGGTGCAACGGGTGCGCCTGCCCGCGCAGTTCGGGCAGCAGTCTGCGCAGGTCGTCCAGCAGCAGCTCCGCGAGGTCCGAGGAGAATCCGTTGCGGCACACGACGCGCAGCACCGAGAGGTCCTGGCGGTTGGCGGGGAAGGTGTACGCCGGCACCAGCCAGCCGCGCTCCCGGAGCCGCCTCGACACGTCGAACACGTCGTACGCCTTCACCTCAGGTTTCGTCGTCACGGCGAACACCGGGAGGTCGTCGCCCCGGGTCAGCAGTCTGAAGTCGTCCAGGGCCTCGAACTCTCCGGCGAGCCGCCCCGCGATGTCCCGGGACGTCTGCTGGACGGCCCGGTAGCCCTCCCGGCCCAGCCGCACGAACGTGTAGTACTGCGCCACCACCTGCGCGCCGGGCCGGGAGAAGTTCAGGGCGAAGGTCGGCATGTCACCGCCCAGGTAGTTCACCCGGAAGACCAGTTCCTCCGGCAGCTCGGCCGGCGAGCGCCACAGCGCCCACCCCACCCCCGGGTAGACCAGGCCGTACTTGTGCCCGGAGGTGTTGATCGAGGACACCCGGGGGAGCCGGAAGTCCCACACCAGGTCCGGGTCGAGGAACGGTGCGACCATCGCCCCCGAGGCCCCGTCGACATGGACCGGGATGTCGAGCCCGGTGCGCTCCTGGAGGTCGTCCAGAGCGGCACACAGCTCCGCGATCGGCTCGTAGGAACCGTCGAAGGTGGAGCCGAGGATCCCGACCACGCCGATGGTGTTCTCGTCGCACAGCTCGGCTGCCGCCTGCGGGTCCAGATGGAAGCGCTCCCCCTCCATGGGGACCTGGCGTGCCTCGACCTCCCAGAAGTTGCAGAACTTGTCCCAGCAGACCTGCACGTTGACGCCCATCACCAGATTGGGCCGGGCGGTCCCCGGGTACCGGTCGGCGTTCCTGGCCGCCCAGCGCCGCTTGAGCGCCAGCCCCGCCAGCATGCAGGCCTCGCTCGACCCCGTCGTCGAGCAGCCCACCGCGGTCGACGGGTCGGGGGCGTTCCAGAGGTCGGCGAGCATCGCCACACAGCGCCGTTCCAGCTCGGCGGTGCGCGGGTACTCGTCCTTGTCGATCATGTTCTTGTCCCGGCACTCGGCCATCAGCACACCGGCCTGGGGCTCCATCCAGGTGGTGACGAAGGTCGCGAGGTTGAGCCGGGAGTTCCCGTCGAGCATCAGCTCGTCGTGGACGAGCCGGTACGCGGTCGACGGGGGCAGCGGGCCGTCCGGGAGGACGTGCGTCGGCGGCGCCGCGATCATGGGGGCGGTCGGGTCGGCCTCCCCGAAGAACGGGTTGAGCGCCAGTCTGCGGTGCTCCTCGGACGGAGCGGGCTTGCCGTGAGAACCCTGGTGGAGTGGCATCGGCGGACGGTCCCCTCAGTCCTCGGCCGCGAGTCCGGCCTTGATGGCCCGGGTGAACTTCACGACGCGCTCGGCCTGGACGCGCGCGGCGGTCAGGGTCTGCTCGGCGACCGGGATGTCGCCCTGGCCCGAGACGTGGGAGGTGCCGTACGGATTGCCGTCGACGAACTTCGAGGGGTCCGTGTAGCCCGGAGGGACCAGGATGCCGCCGAAGTGGTGGATCGTGTTGTACAGCGCCAGCAGGGTCGACTCCTGACCCCCGTGGGCGGTGCTGCTCGCGGTGAAACCGCTGTAGACCTTGTCGGCGAGCTTCCCCGCCTGCCAGAGGCCTCCCAGTGTGTCGAGGAACTGCTTGAGCTGGGCCGTGACGTTGCCGTACCGGGTGGGCGTACCGAAGATCACCGCGTCCGCCCAGACCATGTCGTCCGGCGAGACCTCGGGGATGCCGGCGGTCGCCTTGGCGTGCTCGGCCCAGGCCGGATTGGAGTCGATGGCGGCCTGCGGGGCGAGCTCGGCGACCTTGCGCAGCCGCACGTGCGCACCGGCGTGCTCGGCGTCCCCGGCGATGGCCTTGGCGATCGTGGAGACGGTGCCGGTGGAGGAGTAGTAGACGACGGCGATGTTGACGGACGTGGGCATGCGGGAACCTCCGGTGGTGGGGAAAGGGGGTGTGCGGTCAGGACCTGCTGATCACGGCGGCCGTTCCGTAGGCGCACACCTCGGTGCCCACGTCGGCGGCCTCGCTGACGTCGAACCGCATCATCAGCACCGCGTTCGCGCCACGCGCCCTGGCCTGGTCGACGAGCCGCTCCATCGCCTGGTTGCGGGTCTCGACGAGGGTCTTGGTGAGCCCTTTCAGCTCGCCGCCGATCATCGACTTCAGGCCGGCGCCGATCTGGCTACCGAGGTGGCGGGAGCGGACCGTGAGTCCGAACACCTCGCCGATGACCTGCGTCACCTGGTGGCCGGGAACGTCGTTCGTGGTGACGACCAGGACGTCCGCCTGGGGTGTCTGTCCGCCACCGAAGTCCTCAATGCCCATGATGTGGCACCTCCTGCGGACAGCTTTCCCCTGGTCCGGGCCGTGCGCATCCGCGCGTACGCCGGTGGAACCCTGGCGTCCTCCCCGGCGTTGATAGCTTGGGACGGCCACGCAGCCGCCGCACATCGACCCACCCTGGAGCCCGGACCCTTGAATACGCTTGCGCTCGGCCCGAGCTGGCTGGACCCGGATTACCTGCTCAACACCTTCGGGCTCCCCGGCCTCCTGCTCATCGTGTTCGCCGAGTCGGGGCTGCTCATCGGCTTCTTCCTCCCCGGTGACTCCCTGCTGTTCACCACGGGCCTCCTGGTCACGACCGGCGACCTGAAGTACCCCCTGTGGCTCGTCTGCCTCCTGGTCGCGCTGGCGGCGATCATCGGCGACCAGGTCGGCTATCTCTTCGGACGCAAGGTGGGCCCGTCCCTCTTCAAGCGCCCGGACTCCCGGCTCTTCAAGCAGGAGAACGTCGAGAAGGCGCACGAGTTCTTCGAGAAGTACGGCCCGAAGTCGCTGGTGCTGGCCCGCTTCGTGCCCGTCGTCCGGACCTTCACGCCGATCATCGCCGGTGTGAGCCGGATGGACTACCGCTCGTTCATCACGTTCAACATCATCGGCGGCGTGCTCTGGGGCGTCGGGGTGACGCTGCTGGGCGCGGCCCTCGGCAACGTCGCGTTCGTGCACGAGAACATCGAGATGATCCTCATCCTGATCGTGCTGATCTCCGTGGTGCCGATCCTGATCGAGTTCCTGCGGGCGCGCGGCAAGTCGAAGAAGGAAGGCACCGCACAGCGGGGCGACGGCCAGGACCCCTCCGACGGAGGCCCGGGCGAGGGCCCGTACGGCGGAGCGGGCGACGGCGGCCAGGGCCCCGCGGCCCACCGGTACGCCGACGACCAGCCCGCCCCGTACGACGGCGGCGGCCGGTACGAGGGCCAGGCGGGTCAGTACGGCCAGGCGGGTCAGTACGACCAGGGCGCCCAGTACGGCGGCGGCCAGTACGGCAACGGCCAGGGCGGTCAGCAGTACGGCGGCCAGGCGGGCCAGTATGGCGCGCCCCAGGGCGGCGGCCAGTACGGCGCGCCCCAGGGCGGCGGCCAGTACGGCGCGCCCCAGGGCGGCGGCCAGTACGGCAACGGCCAGGGCGGTCAGCAGTACGGCGGCCAGGGGCAGTACGGCGCCGATCAGGGCGGCCAGTACGCCGGTGGCCAGTACGCCGGTGGCCAGTACGGCGACGGTCAGTACGACCAGGGCGGCCAGTACGGCGGCGGCCAGTACGACCAGGGCGGCCAGTACGGCGCGCCCCAGGCCGGTCAGCAGTACAACAGCGGCCCGGCCGGCCAGCAGTACGGACAGGGCGCGCCGTACGGACAGGCCGGTCAGTACGGACAGGCCGGTCAGTACGACCAGGGCGGTCAGTACGGCAGCGGCCAGGGCGCTCCGTACCAGGCCGGACACGACGGCCGGTACGGCGCCGCCCGGCCCGGTCCGTACGCCGACGGTGGCCGCGGCCACCAGGGCGACGGTTCCGCGCCCGGCCACGGTGAGGACCAGGACGGCGAGCCGGGTCAGTACGGGTGGCAGAACAGGCGCTGAGCCTTCCCGCGTACGCACGACGGCGCCCGGTCCCCCGAGGGACCGGGCGCCGTCGTCCGTCAGAAGCCCCTGGTCCGCTTGGCGGCCCGGCGGGCACCGCCCTCGACCGCGCCCGGCACCCGCATGAAGAGCCGGGAGATCTCGCTTCCCAGGTTGACCCCGATGGCGATCGCCAGGGCCGTCGCCACAGCGGTGAAGAGCGACGCCAGTCCGTCGTCCACCTCGTTCTGCGCGACGCCCAGCAGACCGAAGTAGGTCGCCGAGCCGGGCAGCAGCGGGCCGATCGCCGCAGTGATGTAGGGCAGGGACGAGGTGTAGCGGTAGCGCGACAGGAGCTGGCCGAACAGCCCGACCAGACCGGCCGCGACCGCTGTCGCCGCCACCGGCGAGATGCCCCCGGTACGGGCCATCGCCCCGTAGATGATCCAGGCCACGCCCCCGTTGAGGGTCACGGCGAGCACCGTGGAGCGCTCCTGCTGGAGCAGGATGGCGAAGGCCAGGGTGAGGGCCATCGAGGCCAGGATCTGGAGCACCGGCCGGTCGTTGGGCTCGAACCGTGCCTCCGGGTTGAGCGCGGCGCCGAGCTGGACCCCCAGGTAGAGCATCAGCAGCACGCCCCCCACGATGCCGATGAAGAAGTACATGACCTCCAGGAGCCGGGCCCCCGCGGTGATGTAGTAGCCGGTCAGGCCGTCCTGCACCCCGGCCACGAGGGCCCGCCCGGGCAGCAGCGCGAAGAGCCCACCGGTGATGACCGCGGAGGGCCGGATATCCGTCGAATGGGTGAGGGTCAGCGCGATGCCCATCGCGGCCGGAGGCATGGCCGCCACCATGAACTGGTAGAACTCGGGCAGCCCGCGCCCGGCGCAGAGCCAGGCCAGCCGGTCGCCGAGCATCGCGCCCGCCGCCGCCACGAGGAAGACCAGCACACCACCGCCGACCAGCACCGATGCCGAGCCGGCGAGCAGTCCGGCGGCGGACGTCAGCACCCAGCCCGGGTAGGGGTGCCGGTTACGGCGGATCTCGGCGAGGCGCCGGTAGGCCTCCTCCAGCGAGACCTCCACGTGCTCCGCCGTGGTGATGTCGTCGATCAGCTGGAACACGGCGGCCAGCCGGGTGTAGTCGGTGCCCCGGCGGCGTACCGTCCGGCTCGCCGTCACGGGGTCGTCGACGAGGGACGGCTGGTGCGAGATGGACAGCAGGGTGAAGGTGACCGTCGGCTCGCAGCGGTCGAGCCCGTAGGAACGGGACACCGCGAACATGGCCGCCTCGACGTCCTCGGCACCCTCGCCGCCCGCGAGCAGCAGCTCCCCGATACGCAGCGTCAGGTCGAGGACGCGCGGTACCGCCGGCCCCGAGTCGTCGGTCTTCTGCACGCTCTCGGGCGCCGGACGCTCGAACACGGGCATCCGCAGCATCGTGCGCATCCGGTCCTGCCAAGGGGCCTCCTTGGTGAGCCGGACCATCGGGATGCCGTGCGCCGGGGTGAAGGCGGGCGGCGGATGCTGCGCGGTGTACCCGGACGGCGGAACGAAGGCGGACGACAGCGTGTCGGAGCCCGAACCGCCTCCCGTCCCGGAAGCGGAACCCTGCCCGGAGCCGGACGGCGCCGAGGGATCGGTGTGCAGCCCGACCGGAAGGGCGAATTCCGATGTGGGGTGGTCGTCCTCGGACGGAGCCGTCGGCTGCCCCACACCGGCCGGTGGGACGAAGGCGCTGTGCGCCTCGTCGGACTGGGGCTTCTGGTCCTCGGGACCGCCCTGTTCCGCCACCACTCGACCTCGTTCCTCCTCGACCGCCCGTTCCGGGAGCGCTTCTGCCCAGTATGAGCACGGTCATGAGCCGCCACACGCAACGGGCGGCGCACCGGTGAAGGTGCGCCGCCCGTTGTCCGTACGCCTCGCTGGGCCGCTCGGCCCCGTGCGCCGCGATCCACGTCCCCCGCCCGTAAGCGGAAGCCGGAGGGATTACGTCAGTGCTTGCCGCCCTGCGCCTCGAGGCGCTTGTAGGAGGCCTCGATCTCGGCCTCGGCCTCGGTGCGGCCGACCCAGTCGGCGCCCTCGACGGACTTGCCGGGCTCCAGGTCCTTGTAGACCTCGAAGAAGTGCTGGATCTCCAGGCGGTCGAACTCCGACACGTGGTGGATGTCGCGCAGGTGCTCCACCCGGGGGTCGGACGCCGGGACGCACAGCAGCTTGTCGTCGCCGCCGGCCTCGTCGGTCATCCGGAACATGCCGATGGCGCGGCACTTGATGAGGCAGCCCGGGAAGGTCGGCTCCTCCAGGATGACGAGCGCGTCCAGCGGGTCGCCGTCCTCGCCGAGGGTGTTCTCGACGAAACCGTAGTCCGCCGGGTAGCTGGTCGAGGTGAAGAGTCGACGGTCCAGGCGGATCCGGCCGGTCTCGTGATCCACCTCGTACTTGTTCCGCGAACCCTTCGGGATCTCGATAACGACGTCGAACTCCACGGGTGGCTCCTCCATGATCAACACATACGACTGGTGGTTAAGTGTCCCTCACGCAGATGAGTGCTCGCGAAAGGGGCTGGTCGACGGTGGCCGAGCCGGTGCAGAGACCGACGGACGAACCGTTGACCAGGTGGGGCAAGTGGAAAGCCCCGAAGTACCTGAAGCGCGGGAGCGGACCTCACGACCTCCGGCTCGTCGCAGGCTCCGCGGTGCTCGGCCTGGTCGTCGCCGCCGGTGCCGCCCTGGCCGCCGGTCCCTGGGACTCCGGTCAGCGTAAGGCCGAGCGGGACCGGGTGGCCGTCCGGCAGAGCGCAGGTGGCGCACATCACGAAGGGACCGCGCCCGGCGGGCCGAAGCCCGCACCGAGCGCGCCCGCCGTCCTGAAGGCCCTCGACGCCGCCTCCGGGAGCACGTCCCCGGTGGGCGCGAGCGGTCTGGAGGCCGTCCTCACGCCCCTGTTGGACACGCCCGCCCTCGGCTCCGTACGCACCGCCGTGGTCATCGACGCCACCACGGGCAAGCAGCTGTACGCGCGGGGCGCCGCCACCCCGATGACCCCGGCGTCCACGGTGAAGATCGCCACCACCGCCGCCGCGCTCTCCGCGCTCGGCCCCACCCACCGCATCGCGACGACCGTCACGCTGTCCCCGGACTCCCGCACGCTCACCCTCGTCGGCGGCGGCGACCCCACCCTGGACAAGGGAGCGCTGCGCTCCCTCGCGGCCGACGCGGCGCGCTCCCTGCGCGACGGCGGAGCCGGGCCGGTGCGGCTGAGGTACGACACCTCGCGGTACTCGGGTCCGGCCCTCCACCCCATCGGCCCCAACGAGAACATCGCGCCCGTCAGCGCCCTCATGGCCGACGAGGGCCGGCTCGACACGAGCGACAAGGGGCCGGCGCCCCGTGCCTCCGACCCCGCGGGCGACGCCGCGCGCCTCTTCGCCGGCCTCCTCGGCCAGGCCGGTGTGGACACCCGGTCCGTCCCGGCGTCCGGGCGGGCCCCCGCCGGCTCCCGCACGGTGGCGACACACCTCTCGGAGCCGCTCTCCGACCTGGTCGAACGGGCCCTGACCAACAGTGACAACGACATCGCCGAGGCCCTGGCCCGGCAGACCGCGCTGAAGGCGGGCGAGCCCGCATCCTTCGCCGGGAGCCGCCGCGCCGTCACCGCCCGGCTGAAGGCGCTCGGCCTGCCGCTGACCGGTGCCCGGCTCTCCGACGGCAGCGGCCTCGACCGGGCGGACAAGGTGACGGCGGGGCTCCTGGCCCGGCTGCTCGCGCTCGCCGCGGGGCCGGACCACCCCGAGCTGCGCCCCGTCCTCACCGGGCTGCCGATCGCCGGATTCAGCGGCACGCTCGGCGACCGCTACGCCGCCACATCGCCCGCGACCGGCCTGATCAGGGCCAAGACGGGCACCCTCACCGGGGTGAACAGCCTCTCCGGGACCGCTGTCGACGCGCGGGGCCGGCTGCTCGCCTTCGCCTTCCTGGCCTCCGGCACCACCTCACCGGACGAAGCGGAAGCCTCACTGGACGCCCTGGCCACCACCCTCACCAAAGGCACCCGTTGAGCGGCTGACACCCCACCACGGAGCGACCACCTCACGTACGGTTGACGCATGACGAGCATCGGTGGTGCCGAGATGGTCGACTGGAATCTCGCGGTCGCGACCGCGACCCGGTTCGTGCGGCCTGGTCCCGAGATCAGCCGCGAGGAGGCCCGTGCCGTCGTCGCGGAGCTCCGCCGGCATGCCAAGGCCTCCGAGGAGCACGTCCGTTCCTTCACCCGGATGATCCCGGAGGGCCACGAACCCGAGGACACGCCCGTCCTGGTCGTCGACCGGGCGGGCTGGATCAGGGCCAACGTCGCGGGCTTCCGTGAGCTGCTGCGTCCCCTCCTCGGGAAGATGCAGGAACGCCGCGGCAGCGGCCCGGGCAACGCGGTGCTCGGCGCGGTCGGCGGCAAGGTGACCGGGGTCGAGCTGGGCATGCTCCTGTCGTTCCTGGCCTCCCGCGTCCTCGGGCAGTACGAGACCTTCGCCCCCGCCACGCGGGAGTTCCCGGCGTCGTCGAAGGGGGGCGGCAGGCTGCTGCTGGTCGCACCCAACATCGTCCATGTCGAACGCGAACTCGACGTCGATCCCCACGACTTCAGGCTCTGGGTGGCCCTCCACGAGGAGACGCACCGAACCCAGTTCACCGGAGTCCCCTGGCTCCGTGACCATCTCCAGGGCGAAATCCAGTCGTTCCTCGACGAGACCGACGTCGACCCGATGACCGTGCTCGAACGCCTCCGCGAGGCCGCGCAGGCGTTCTCCGGGGGCAGCCGTCCCGAGGGGGAGCAGGGTGAGGAGGGCGACGACGGCGGGCGCAGCCTCGTCGAAATCGTCCAGACGCCCGCCCAGCGCGAGATCCTGGGACGTCTCACCGCCGTGATGTCCCTGCTCGAAGGGCACGCGGACTTCGTGATGGACGGGGTGGGCCCCGATGTGGTGGCCTCCGTCGCCGAGATCCGGGAGAAGTTCCAGCAGCGCAGGGCGCGCGGCGCGAGCCGGCTGGACCTGGCCCTGCGCAAGCTGCTGGGCCTCGACGCGAAGCTGCGGCAGTACCGCGACGGCGAGAAGTTCGTCCGGGCCGTGGTCGACGAGGTCGGGATGGACGGGTTCAACCGGGTGTGGACCTCCCCCAACACCCTTCCCACGAAGGCCGAGATCGCCGCACCGGCGGACTGGGTGGCGCGGGTGCACCGTAAGGCAGATTCGTGATCCTGGCGGCTCCGGCGGCAGAAGATTGCCTCTCCAATCACCCATCCGAGGGACCATAGAGGCATGGGAAGGCGTGCAATGCTCGGTGGGCAGCTTGTCTCTGTCACCATCGACGCACTCTGAGTGACGGGGCTCCGTCCCGCGCACCCCGAGGCACCCCCCAAAACTTCACCCCGAAGGGCACCGGACATGGGTCCCCATCCTGCGGTCGCGGCGATACGCCTGGCGGTCCGCCGCGTACTCCACGACGTCGTCACCGAACACCACCGTCACACCGAACAGGCCGGACGCGCCGAGTTCGCCGAAGCCGGGGCGGGCGGGCGGTGTTCGGCGCTTCCGGAACGGCCTGACACCCCGCTGGTGCTCGTCGCGTGCTCCGGTGGCGCCGACTCCATGGCCCTCGCCTCCGCCCTCGCCTTCGAGGCGCGCAAGCTTCCCGTCCGCGCCGGCGGCATCACCGTCGACCACAATCTCCAGCCCGGCTCCGGGCTCCGCGCCGACGAGGTCGTCGCCCGCCTCGCCGAGATGCGGCTCGACCCGGTCGAGGCCGTCGCCGTGCACGTCGGCCGGGACGGCGGGCCCGAGGCCGCCGCCCGTGACGCCCGCTACGCCGCTCTGGACGCCGCCGCCGAGCGCCACGGCGCCGCCGCCGTCCTCCTCGGCCACACCCGCGACGACCAGGCGGAGACCGTCCTGCTGGGGCTCGCCCGGGGTTCGGGCATCCGCTCCCTCTCCGGAATGGCCGCCGCCTCCGGCCCCGCCGGCCGCTACCGCCGCCCCTTCCTCCAGCTCGACCGGCAGACCGCCCGCAAGGCCTGTCTGGTCCAGTCGATCCCCGTCTGGGACGACCCCCACAACGTCGACCCCGCCTACACCCGCTCCCGGCTCCGCCACGAGGGTCTGCCCGCGCTGGAGAAGGCCCTCGGCAAAGGTGTGGTGGAAGCCCTCGCGCGCACGGCGCAGCTCTCCCGCGACGATGCCGACGCCCTGGACACCTGGGCCGCCGAGGCCGCCCGCTCGGTCCGCGACGACGACGGACGGCTGGAGTGCTCCAAGCTCTCCGTCCTGCCGCCCGCGGTACGCCGCCGGGTGCTGCGCCGGGCCGTGATCGACGCCGGATCCCCCGCGGGTTCGCTCTTCGCCCGGCACATCGAGGAAGTCGACCGGCTCATCACCGGCTGGCGGGGTCAGGGCGCCATCAACCTCCCCGGCCGCGTCGAGGTCCGGCGCCAGGGTGGCAGACTGGTGATTCGGCAGAGCTGAAGCGCAAGCGGCTGAAGTGCAGGCGAAACGCCGGTCCGGCCCGGGAAGCACTCCGGTCCGGCAGGGCAGAGAAAGAGACGCGGGTGAACGAGAAGGACATGGGCACCGACCTTCAGTCGGTGCTCATCACCAAGGAAGAGATCGACGCGAAGCTCGTCGAGCTGGCAGCGAAGATCGACGCGGAGTACGCGGGCAAGGACCTGCTCATCGTCGGCGTGCTCAAGGGCGCGGTGATGGTGATGGCGGACCTGGCCCGCGCGCTGTCCACCCCCGTCACCATGGACTGGATGGCCGTCTCGTCGTACGGCGCCGGCACCCAGTCCTCGGGCGTCGTCCGGATCCTCAAGGACCTCGACACGGACATCAAGGGCAAGCACGTCCTGATCGTCGAGGACATCATCGACTCCGGGCTGACGCTGTCCTGGCTGCTGACCAACCTCGGTTCGCGCGAGCCCGCGAGCCTGGAGGTCTGCACGCTGCTCCGCAAGCCGGACGCCGCGAAGGTCGCGATCGACGTGAAGTGGGTCGGCTTCGACATCCCCAACGAGTTCGTCGTCGGCTACGGGCTGGACTACGCGGAGAAGTACCGCAACCTCCCCTTCGTCGGTACGCTCGCCCCTCACGTCTACGGAGGCTGAGGCAGCCGCCCCGACAGGTACCCGGCCGAACCCGGCCGGACCGCCGGGAACCCTTGTGGCGTTCGGGCCGTTGGAGCCTTCGAAGACGGGTTTGCCGGACCTCCCCTGCGGTCACGGGTGACAATGCTGGGGTACCGTCCGAAGAACAGTCTTTTCTCACAGCAGCATTTACCTACGGGCAGGAGGGACGGGGCGTCTTCGCTCCGTATGGATGGACGTGAAGCGATACTTCCGTGGGCCGGTCATGTGGATCGTGCTGGCCGTCCTCGCCGTGGTCGTGTTGATGCAGGTCGTCGGCTCGTCCGGCGGCTACAAGACGGTGGACACCGGCAAGGTGATCCAGGCGATCAGCAAGAACCAGGTGGAGCAGGCCAAGCTGACCACCGGTGACGAACAGATCCTGAAGATCGAGCTGAAGGACAAGCAGAAGCTCGAGGGCGAGTCCGGCAGCAAGTTCCAGGCGAGTTACATCGGCAACCAGGGTGTCGAGCTCGCCGACACGCTGCAGAAGAAGTTCGAGAGCGGTGACATCGAGAAGGGTTACACCGTCTCGCCGTCGAAGCAGTCCCCGTTCGTCTCGATCCTTCTCTCCCTGCTGCCCTTCGTCCTGATCGTGGTCGTGTTCCTGTTTCTGATGAATCAGATGCAGGGCGGCGGCTCCAAGGTCATGCAGTTCGGCAAGTCCAAGGCCAAGCTCATCACCAAGGACACGCCGAAGACGACGTTCGCCGATGTGGCGGGGTCGGACGAGGCCGTCGAGGAACTGTACGAGATCAAGGAATTCCTCCAGGAGCCGGCGAAGTTCCAGGCCGTCGGCGCCAAGATCCCCAAGGGCGTCCTGCTGTACGGGCCGCCCGGTACGGGCAAGACCCTGCTCGCACGCGCCGTCGCGGGCGAGGCGGGCGTCCCGTTCTACTCGATCTCCGGTTCCGACTTCGTCGAGATGTTCGTCGGTGTCGGTGCCTCCCGTGTCCGTGACCTCTTCGAGCAGGCCAAGGCGAACGCTCCGGCGATCGTCTTCGTCGACGAGATCGACGCCGTGGGCCGGCACCGCGGTGCCGGTATGGGCGGCGGTCACGACGAGCGCGAGCAGACGCTCAACCAGCTGCTCGTCGAGATGGACGGCTTCGACGTGAAGGGCGGCGTCATCCTGATCGCCGCCACGAACCGGCCGGACATCCTGGACCCGGCGCTGCTGCGTCCCGGGCGTTTCGACCGGCAGATCGCCGTCGACCGGCCGGACATGCAGGGCCGCCTCGAGATCCTCAAGGTGCACCAGAAGGGCAAGCCGGTCGCGGAGGACGTCGACCTCAACGCGGTCGCCCGTCGTACGCCCGGCTTCACCGGTGCCGACCTGTCGAACGTGCTGAACGAGGCCGCGCTCCTCACGGCGCGCAGCAACAAGAAGCTGATCGACAACCACATGCTCGACGAGGCCATCGACCGCGTCGTGGCGGGACCGCAGAAGCGGACCCGGATCATGTCCGAGAAGGAAAAGAAGATCACCGCGTACCACGAGGGCGGACACGCCCTGGTCGCGGCGGCCTCACCCCAGTCGGACCCGGTCCACAAGATCACGATTCTCTCCCGCGGCCGTGCCCTCGGTTACACGATGGTGCTCCCGGAAGAGGACAAGTACTCCACGACGCGCAACGAGATGCTCGACCAGTTGGCGTACATGCTGGGCGGGCGCGCGGCCGAGGAGCTGGTCTTCCACGACCCGACGACCGGTGCTGCGAACGACATCGAGAAGGCCACCGCCACGGCCCGCGCGATGGTCACGCAGTACGGCATGACCGAGCGGCTCGGCGCGATCAAGTTCGGTGGAGACAACACCGAGCCGTTCGTGGGCCGGGAGATGGGCCATCAGCGCGACTACTCGGAAGAGGTCGCGGCGCTCGTCGACGAAGAGGTCAAGAAGCTCATCGAGACCGCGCACAACGACGCGTGGGAAATTCTCGTCGAGAACCGCGACATCCTCGACGCCCTGGTCCTCGAGCTCCTCGAGAAGGAGACGCTCGGCAAGGAGCAGATCGCCGAGATCTTCGCCCCGATCGTGAAGCGCCCGGCTCGCCCGGCGTGGACCGGTTCCTCGCGGCGTACCCCGTCGACGCGTCCGCCCGTGCTGTCTCCCAAGGAGCTGGCCCTCACCAACGGCACCGCCAATGGTTCGGGTACTCCGGAGATCGCCCCGACGGACATCACGTCGAAGAACACCGGCACCTCCAGCGAGGCGCTCCCCGAGGATCGCCCCGAGAGCTAGCCCCTGCCCGACCGGTGTGGCCCCTGTCACGGGGCTTCCACCAGGCCCGGAATGGATGCCGCGCCCCCCAGGTTCTAGCCTGTGGGGGCGCGGCTTTTTCGTATGCCGGCGCTGTGCCTGCTGTATTCCGCGAAGTCCTGGCGGGCCCGCGCGTGGTGACTGCACAGAGGAACGAGGCACAGGATGACGGACCCGGTGACGCTGGACGGGCAGGGCTCGATCGGCGTGTTCGACGAGAAGCGGGCCGAGGCCGCCGTACGGGAGCTTCTCATCGCGGTCGGGGAGGACCCGGACCGCGAGGGGCTGCGTGAGACCCCGGGCCGGGTGGCGCGCGCGTACAAGGAGATATTCGCGGGCCTCCACCAGGAGCCGGAGGACGTCCTGACGACGACGTTCGACCTCGGCCACGACGAGATGGTGCTGGTCAAGGACATCGAGGTGTTCAGCACGTGTGAACATCACCTGGTGCCGTTCCGTGGTGTCGCGCACGTCGGGTACATCCCGGCGACCTCGGGCAAGATCACGGGACTGTCGAAGCTGGCCCGGCTGGTCGACGTCTACGCCCGCCGCCCCCAGGTCCAGGAGAGGCTCACGACGCAGATCGCCGAGTCCCTGATGGCGATCCTGGAGCCGCGCGGGGTCATCGTGGTCGTCGAGTGCGAGCACATGTGCATGTCGATGCGAGGAATCCGCAAGCCGGGGGCGAAGACGATCACGTCCGCCGTCCGTGGGCAACTGCGCGACCCGGCCACGCGGGCCGAGGCGATGAGCCTCGTCATGGCGCGCTGAGCACCGGACGGGCGGGGCCGGCGCGGTAGCGCCGCGTGCGTGGGGCGGGGAGAGTCGACCCGGTGGGAGAGGCCGGACGGCCGGATCCATGAGGAGAGGAACTTCCTGATGTCATTCACCCATGTGCTCGCCGTAGCGCCCGTGATGGCCATCGAACCGGCGGTCGAGTGGTACGAACGGCTTCTCGGCCGCCCCGCCGACGTGAGGCCCATGGACGGGCTGGCCGACTGGCACATCTCCCCGTACGCCTGGCTCCAGGTGTTCCAGTCGCCCGAGCAGGCCGGGGGGTCGCTGGTGAATCTGGTGGTCGACGACCTGGACCGGACCCTCTCGGACCTCGCCGGGAGGGGGATCACCGCCGGGGAGACCCAGCCTGGGTCGCGTGGGGTGCGGTTCGCCGCCGTCCACGACCCCGACGGCAACCGGGTCACTCTGATCGAGAACCCGATCGCCGACTGAGAGCGCCGGACGGGCGCCGGACGGTTCAGGCGGCCTGGGCCGTGTTCCTGTCGTCCTCGCCGTCCCCCGGGAGGCGGCACACGCGCTCCAGGAACAGGGCGGCCGCGATGACGCCGATGCCCGCCAGAACCGCCGCACCCGCGTAGATGGCCTGGTCGCGGCGGGGCGGGATGTCGAGGAAGCTGAGCAGGAAGACGCCCGTGCCGCCGTACATCCCGGCGACGAGAGCGGCCACCAGGGCGCTCGCCTGGCCGAAGACCACGGCACGCGCCGCCATCATCGGCTCCACGCCCTTCGCTCCGGGACGCCGCTCCCGCTGGGCGCGCAGCCGTGCCCGGATCGACAGGGCCGTGGCCAGCAGGACGACGGCGATCACGGCGAGGACGACGGAGGCGGCGAGCGGCACGCTCGGCAGTGTCCCCAGGGAGTCCCAGAGGCGGGCCGCGCCCCAGGACAGCACCCCGGCTCCGGCGAAGAGTCCGGCGAGGAGCCCGAGCCGTAGTTGCTTCACCGAGAGTGCCGCCCTTCGTCGCCTTTGACCGTGTCGTTCGCCCGTGGTCGGGGTCCTTGAGCCTAACGACTACTCGGGGAGGCGGAGTTCCAGGTCGGGCCGGGGAAGCACTCCGTCGCGGCCCACACCGGCCAGCAGGTCGGCGACCGGGCCGGCGCCGGGCAGCTGGGCCTCCGGGTCCACGTCGTGCCAGGGGGCGAGCACGAAGGCGCGGTCGCGGGCGCGCGGGTGCGGGAGGGTCAGCAGCGGGTCGTCGGAGACCACGTCGGCGTACGACACGATGTCGACGTCGATGGTGCGCGGACCCCAGCGCTCCTCGCGGACCCGGTCGAACGCCTCCTCGATGGCCTGGCCGCGCTCCAGCAGGGAGGACGGGGGCAGGGTCGTCTTCACGACGATCACCGCGTTGAAGTACGACGGCTGGGTGCCCGGGTCGACGCCCCAGGGCTCCGTCTCGTAGACCGGGGAGACGGCCTTGACCCGGAGGCCGGGGGTGTCCTCCAGGGCGTCGATGGCGCCCTGGAGCGTCTCCAGGCGGTTGCCGAGGTTCGAGCCGAGGGAGATCACGGCGCGTTTGGGGTTGGAGAGGGTGACGTCCGCGGCGTCGACCTGCTCGACCACTGCTGCGGGAACCGGCTGTACGGTCGGGTCGCTCTGCCCCTCGGTGGAAAATGCAGTCATGCTCGGCTCCGGGTGATGGTGATGGTCACGTCGTCGAAGGGGACGGTGATCGGGGCGTCCGGCTTGTGGACGACGACCTCGACCTCCTGGACCCCGTCGTGCTTGAGGCACCGCTGCGCGATGCGTTCCGCGAGGGTCTCGATCAGGTCCACCGGCTCACCCTTGACGACATCGACGACCTCCTCCGCGACCACGCCGTAGTGAACGGTCTGCGACAGGTCGTCGGCGGCTGCCGCGGGGCGGGTGTCGAGGCCGAGCACCAGGTCCACGATGAAGGTCTGGCCCTCTTCCCGTTCCTTGGGGAAGACACCGTGGTGCCCACGGGCCTTGAGGCCGCGCAGCGCGACACGATCCACGCGAATCACTCCTGCTGTTCGTCGTCTCTGGAGGCACCCGGCCGCGTGCGGGCGGCGAAGTGCCGTCTTTCGAATCTACCCGCGAGCACCGACAGCTTCCGCCCGCGGGGGCGCGGACCGACCCGGCGGGGGGTTGGTAGCCGCGTATACCCCGTGATCGGGGGGCCCAATCCCCACGACCGCACGCTCCGCTCAGACAGTCGGTTCCTCGTCCTCTTCCTCACCGGTCTCGGCCAGTACGGGGGAGCCGTGGTGGGACCAGAGCTTCCAGCCCTCCGGTGTGCGCCGGAACACGTTGGTGGCGACGACGAGCTGGCCGACGAGCGGGCCGAGGGCGTTCCCGTCCTCGGCGGGGCCGCCGCTGAGGATGTTCTCGGTACAGGTCACCAGGGCGGTGTCACCGGTCATCGCGACCCCGACGTCGGTCAGGAAGAACTGGATGTACTCGGTGTTGGCCATGATCAGTGCGTAGCTCCGCAGGACCTCGCCACGGCCGGTGAGGACGGGCCAGCCGGGGTGGACGCAGGAGACGGTGAGGTCCTCGCCGGGCAGCCACAGGCCGGAGAGCTCGTCCAGGTCGCCGCGTTCCATCGCCTCGTAGAAGGCGGTGTTGGCCTGCTCGACCGCCGCGATGTCGGCGGCGGCCTCCTCGTGCTCGTCGCGCGGGGCGCTCATGCGGCTCCCTCGACGGCGCGGGCGACGCGCACGGCGTCCGCCGTGGGCCGTACCGCGTGCACCCGGACCGCCCAGGTGCCGGCGGCGGCGGAGAGGGCGGAGATCGCGGCCGTCGCGGCGTCACGTTCACGGGCCGGCGGCGGGGTCGTGTCCCCGCCCGCCAGGACGTGCCCGAGGAACCGCTTGCGGGAGGCGGCGACGAGCAGCGGCCTGCCCAGCTCGCGCAGCCGGTCGAGGTGCGCGACGAGTGCGAGGTCCTGGGCGGCGTTCTTGGCGAAGCCGAGGCCCGGGTCGATCACCAGCCTCTCCGGGTCCACGCCGCCGTCGATCACGGCCTCCATGCGTTCCCGGAGCTCCGTGACGACCTCGCCGACGACGTCCGCGTAGACCGCGCGGCTGTTCATCGACTCGCTGAAACCGCGCCAGTGCATGACGACGAACGGCACCCCCGCATCGGCGACGACAGGGATCATCGCCGGGTCGGCGAGGCCACCGCTCACGTCGTTGACCAGGGCGGCACCTGCGGCGACGGACTGTGCGGCGACCTCGGCGCGCATGGTGTCCACGGAGACGGTGACGCCCTCCGAGGCCAGCCCCCGCACGACGGGGATCACCCGGCGCAGCTCCTCGGCCTCGTCCACCCTGCTCGCGCCCGGGCGGGTCGACTCACCGCCGACGTCGATCAGATCCGCACCTTCGGCCACCAGTTCGAGGCCGTGCTTGATCGCCGCCGTGGTGTCGAACCAGTGGCCCCCGTCGGAGAAGGAGTCGGGCGTCACATTGACGACGCCCATGACCGCACAGCGGTCCCACTCCGGCAGACCCCGCACCGTTCCCCGTCCTCGCAACGTACTCATGCGACCAGCCTAGGCCCGGGAAGGGGGAGGCCGGGCCGCGCCGGCGCGGTGGCCACCGCCGCACCCGGCGCCCGGGAGCGGCCCGCCCCCGAGGGGGCTGCCGTCCGGAGACAGCCGCCGCGGATCCGCCGGGCCCGGATCCGCTCGTGTCGCGTTCAGCCGGACGGACGGTGGGGGCGGCAGCCCCTCACGGGGAGCCGACGCCCGCCACGGTCTCCACAGCCACCTCGGCCCGCGGTACGTCCTGCGCGTCCGCGTCGATCGAGCGGCGCAGTGCCTCGTGGAGCCGGGCCGGGGTGAGCACGCCGAGGAAGCGGCCGGTGCCCTCCTCGTCCGTGACGGCGATCCAGCCCGCGTCGTGCTGGAGCATCGTGGCGAAGGCCTGCTTGAGCGGTGCGCCGAGCGGGAGCCAGGCCTCCATGCGACGGGCGTGTTCACGGACCGTGCCCGTGGCCGCCGGCCTGTCGACCGCCGGGATCCAGCCGTGCAGCTTGTCCTGGCCGTCGAGGACGACCGCCCAGCGCGCGCCGTCGGCCCGCAGCCGCTCGGTCGCCCCCGCCAGCGGATCGTCGAGGTGGACGACCGGCGGCTGGTCGAGGTCGCTCTCCTCGATGGGGGTCACCGAGAGCCGCTTCAGGCCGCGGTCCGCCCCGACGAAGTCGGCGACGTACGGTGTGGCCGGAGCCCCGAGCACCGTGGCGGGGGTGTCGAACTGCTCGATGCGGCCCTGGCCGTACACGGCGATCCGGTCACCGAGCCGGACGGCTTCCTCGATGTCGTGGGTGACGAAGAGCACGGTCTTGCGCACCTGCGCCTGCAGTTTCAGGAATTCGTTCTGCAGCCTTTCCCGTACGACCGGGTCCACCGCGCCGAAAGGCTCGTCCATCAGCAGGACCGGGGGATCGGCGGCCAGGGCGCGGGCCACACCGACCCGTTGGCGCTGACCGCCCGAAAGCTGCTCGGGATAGCGGCCGCCATAAACGGAAGGATCCAGTCCGACGAGGTCGAGCAGTTCGGCCGCCCGCTTCCTGCCCTTTTCCCGTCCCCAGCCGAGGAGATGGGGAACGGTCGCCGTGTTCTCCAGGACCGTTCTGTGGGGGAAGAGGCCGACCTGCTGGATCACATAGCCGATACGGCGCCGGAGCCGGACCGGGTCGATGGCGGATATGTCGTCCCCGTCGAGGAATATCCGGCCGTCGGTCGGTTCGATGAGGCGGTTCACCATTTTCATGGTGGTCGTCTTGCCGCATCCGGAAGGCCCGACGAGCGTGACCAGTTCACCCTCGGCGACCTCGAAGGAAAGGTCGTCGACGGCGGTGGTGCCGTCCGCGTACCGCTTGGTGACGTGCTCGAAACGGATCATGATTCCCCATTGTGACGCGGGTTCTGTGAAGGCCATGTTGCCGGAATACGACAGCCTCGGCGATTGTCGGTGGTCGAGGATAGGGTCACCCAGGACCGGACCCGGGGCGGCGTCGCGAGGGCAAACAGGAGGTGGGGGCGGGTGGCCGAGCAGAACTGCCTGGTGGCGAACGACTGGATCTGCGGAGAGTATCTGCGCTCCCGCAGCCATGAGTTGACCGAAGCGACCGTCCAGCACATCTGGATCACGGCGGTCTCGGTGCTGATAGGGCTCGCGGTGGCGTTTCCGCTCGCGCTGCTCGCGCGCCGCGGCCGGCGTTTCGCGGGGCCGGTGCTGGGCCTGACCACCGTGCTGTACACCGTGCCGTCGCTCGCGATGTTCTCGCTGCTGCTGCCCCTCTTCGGGCTGTCGGCGGCACTCGTCGTGACCGGACTGGTGCTGTACTCGCTGACCATCCTCGTACGCAACATCCTGGCGGGCCTGGAAGCGGTCCCGCAGGAGGCCAGGGAGGCCGCGCGGGGCATGGGCTACGGGCCCGTGCGGCTGCTCTGGGAGGTCGAACTCCCCCTCGCGCTGCCCGCGCTGATGGCCGGGCTGCGCATCGCGACGGTGTCGACGGTCGCGCTGACCACGGTCGGCTCCCTCGTCGGCAAGGGCGGGCTCGGCAACCTCATCGAGGACGCCCTGCCCAGCTTCTTCAAGGCGCAGGTGCTCACCGCGTCCGTGCTCTGCGTGCTCCTCGCGGTGGCCGCGGACCTGCTGCTGCTCGGCGTGCAACGCCTGCTCACGCCCTGGACCCGGATACGGACGCCCGCCGGGGCGGGCATCGCGAAGACGGAGGCCGGCTGATCCATGGGAGTCGTCGAAGAGGCATGGGTCTGGCTCACCACCGGCTCCAACTGGTCGGGGGACGGCGGGGCGGCGCACCGGCTGGCCGAGCACCTGTACGTCAGCGGGATCGCCCTCGCGGTGGCCTGCCTGATCGCCCTGCCGGTCGCGCTGTACCTGGGGCACGTGGGGAAGGGGGGCGGGCTCGCCGTCAACATCTCCAACGTGGGCCGGGCGGTCCCGGTGTTCGCTGTGCTGGCCCTCTTCATGATGACGCCCCTGCGGAACTCCGGCTACCTGCCCACGGTCGTCGCGCTGGTGCTGTTCGCCGTGCCGCCGCTGCTGACCAACGCCTACGTCGGGATGACGGAGGTGGACCGGTCGGTGCTGGAGGCCGCGCGCGGCATGGGGATGTCCGGCGGCCAGCTCTTCGTCCGGGTCGAGCTCCCGCTCGCCTACCCGATGATCATGACCGGCCTCCGGTCCGCCGCCGTCCAGGTGATCGCGACCGCCTCGATCGCGGCCATGGTCGGCCTCGGCGGCCTGGGCCGGATCATCACCGCCGGATTCAACACCTACGACACCGCGCAGGTCTTCGCGGGCGCCGTGCTGGTCGCCCTGCTGGCCCTGGTGGTGGAGGGCGTCCTCGTGGCGCTGGACCGGCTGCTGTCACCCCTGCGCCGCCGCCGGACCGTATGAGCGGGCGTACTCCATGAGCGGGCGGACTTTTCGGACTGTGCACACCATTTTTCGCGGACGGAGAACAACATGAGCAGGACCTCGCGCATAGCGGGTGCGGTCATCGGCGCGGTCGCGCTGGCAGGGTCGCTCGCCGCCTGCGGCGGCGACAGCCTGGAGAAGGAGGGCGGTTCGGACACGGGCGCCGGTGCCGACTCCAAGAAGGGCTCGCTCGTCGTGGGCGCCGCCGGATTCACCGAGTCCAAGGTGCTCGCCGAGCTGTACGCCCAGATCCTGGGGGACGCCGGATACGACACCTCGGTCACCACGGTGAAGAACCGCGAACTGTACGAGCCCTCCCTCGAGAAGGGGGAGATCGACATCGTCCCGGAATACGCGGCGACGCTCGCGGAATTCCTCAACGCCAAGGTCAACGGTGCGGCGGAGGCGGAGAAGAAGCCGGTCGCCTCGGGTGACGTGGCGGCCACCGTCACCGCTCTGGAGAAGCTCGCCGGCCCGCTCGGGCTGAAGGTCCTCCCGGCGGGTGAGGCCGTCGACCAGAACGCCTTCGCGGTGTCGAAGGAATTCGCCGAGAAGAACAGCCTCACGACGCTTTCCGATCTCGGCAGCTCGAAGATCAAGGTGAAGATCGCGGCGGGCGACGAGTGCGAGGTGCGCCCCTTCTGCGCGCCCGGACTGAAGAAGACGTACGGCATCGACGTCACGGGGATCGATCCCAAGGGTGTCGGAACCCCGCAGTCCAAGCAGGCCGTCAAGGACGGCAAGGACCAGCTCGTCCTCACGACCACCACGGACGCGGTGCTCGACACCTACGGGCTGGTGTTCCTGGAGGACGACAAGAAGCTCCAGAACGCGGACAACGTCCTTCCGGTTCTGAATGCCGAGGACGCGGGCGCCCCGGAGATCGCCGAGGCACTCGGGAAGCTCACCGAAGCACTCACCACCGAGGATCTCGCGGAACTGAACCGCAAGGTCGACGCGGAGCGTGCGAAGCCCGCGGACGCGGCCGGGGACTATCTCCGGTCGAAGGGGCTGATCAAGAAGTAAAAAGGCGTCCGGAAGGGGCACTTGAGAGGCTTCCCGGGCCCGGCCAGGTAACCGGCGGGGAACAGATTGCCGGGCGGCCTCCCAAGTGACTCGTGCGCACGGTAAATTTCGGGCCATGCCACGAGGACGCCACCGCCATTCGCCGCCCCTCCACAGAATCCTGCCTCCCGCCGTGGTGGCCGGAGCGCCGGTCGTCTGTGCCGCCGGAGCCTGGCTCCTGGCGGAACCTCTGGCCCTGCGCGCCCTGGTGGCCGTGACGGCGGCCGCCGCCGTCACCGGCGCCTGCATGATGCGGAGCTGGGACCGGGCCGCGGGTCTGCGCGTGGCGGAGCTGACCCGCGCCCGGGCCGGTGACGAGTGGAGGACCGAGGAGCGCATAGCCGAACTCGAGGCGGACCTCGAGGAATCACGGGAACTGCGCACCCGGCTGGAGACCAAGGTGCGTCGCAAGCGCGTGGAGCTCGCCGGTCTGCGGGGCGAACACGCCGCGCTGCTGCGCCGGTACGCCAACGCCGAGACGGAGCGGGCCGGTGCGCTGGAAGGCCGCAGGCAGCTCGCCATCGAGGCGTCCGCGCCGCGCGAGCTCCCGCCCGCCCGGTCCACACCGACCCCGGGCGCCTATCTGCGGGCCGCGCAGGCCCTGAAGGACCTGCCGCGCAACGCCGCACTCCAGGAGGCCCGCCGCACGGCCGAGCTGGCCAGGAAGCGCGACATCGCCGAGCGGTCGGCGGAGCGGGACACGGAGAGCGGCGGCTCCCAGGGGAAGCACGCGGCGGTCGGCGGAGCGGGTGACCTCCAGCACCGTCGCCCCCAGTCAGCCCTCCCCGCACCGCGGCTGTCCCCCGCGTCGGTACGTCCGCCCCGTGCGGTGCCGGCCGCGTCCACGGTCGTCCCGTACGCCGCGGCGCGCCGCCACCTCGTGCCGCAGGGAAGCTTCGACTTCTTCGGCACGCAGAAGGCGGACGCCGCGATCGAGTCCGTGCAGAACGAGGACCTCGCGGACGTCGTGGGCGAGGAGGCGCTGGCGGCGCACCGGACGAGCACGGCCGAGAACCGCGCCGTGGGCAAGGTCATCGACCTCACGGCGCACGACGAGACCGAGCAGCTGGACGTCGTCGAGCTGCGGAGCGCGATCTCCTCGTAGCGGCGGCTCGTGGCGGCGGCTCGTGGCGGGAGGCCGTCCGAGGACTTCCTCGGCCGGGCCCGGCTACTTGTCGATGTCCCCGACGACGAAGAAGAGCGAGCCCAGGATCGCCACCATGTCGGCGACGAGCGTGCCCGGCAGCAGCTCGGTGAGCGCCTGGATGTTGTTGAACGACGCCGAGCGCAGCTTCAGCCGGTACGGGGTCTTCTCGCCCGTGGACACCAGGTAGTAGCCGTTGATGCCCAGCGGGTTCTCGGTCCACGCGTAGGTGTGGCCCTCCGGTGCCTTCAGCACCTTGGGCAGCCGCTGGTTGATGGGACCGGGAGGCAGGTCCGCCATCCGGTCCAGGCACGCGTCGGCCAGGTCCAGCGCGTTGTGCGTCTGCTCCAGGAGGCATTCGAAACGGGCCAGGCAGTCGCCTTCGGTCCGGGTGACGACCTCGAGGGTGTCCCGCAGTTCGCCGTAGGCGAGATACGGCTCGTCGCGCCGCAGGTCGAAGTCGACCCCGGAGGCGCGGGCGATCGGCCCGGACACCCCGTACGCGTGCACCGCCTCGGCCGACAGCACGCCCACGCCGCGGGTGCGGCCCCGGAAGATCTCGTTGCCGAGGACCAGCCGGTCGTACACGTCCATCCGGGAACGCACGGACGCCACGGTGTCCCTGGCCCGGCCGAGCCAGCCCGCGGGCAGGTCCTCCTTGAGGCCGCCGACCCGGTTGAACATGTAGTGCATCCGGCCGCCGGAGACCTCCTCCATCACGGCCTGGAGCTCCTCGCGCTCCCGGAACGCGTGGAACACCGGGGTGATCCCGCCGAGTTCGAGGGGGTAGGAGCCGAGGAACATCAGATGGTTGAGGACCCGGTTCAGCTCCGCCAGCAGCGTCCTCGTCCAGACGGCGCGCTCCGGGACCTCCATGCCGAGCATCCGCTCGACGGCCATGACGACCCCGAGCTCGTTGGAGAACGCCGACAGCCAGTCGTGCCGGTTGGCGAGCATGATGATCTGCCGGTAGTCCCGGGCCTCGAAGAGCTTCTCCGCGCCCCGGTGCATGTAGCCGATGACGGGCTCGGCCTGCTGGATCCGCTCACCGTCCAGGACGAGCCGGAGCCGGAGCACACCGTGGGTGGAGGGGTGTTGCGGACCGATGTTCAGCACCATGTCGGTGCTCTCCGCCGCGCCGCCGATGCCGATCGTCGTCTCCGTCATGCCGGACAGTATCCCTCCTCGCGGTCCGGGACCCGATGCCGCAGCCAGCCGAAGTCGCCCAGCCCGCCGCGCGCCGTGAGCTCCGCCGCCTCACCGGCCGACGCGAGGGCCCGCACATAGCCGGCCGGGTCGGCCGACGCACGTGCCAGGGAGGGGCGTTCGCCACTGATGCCCAGCTTCCGCAGCGCGGTCCGCTGGTCCAGGAGCCGGGCCTCGCCACCCGCCGCGGCCGCGCACGCGTCCAGCGCGACGTGGGAGGTCAGGTCGCAGCTCCCGTCGGGCACGGGCGGCACCTCGCGGCCTTCCCGGAAGCCGGTCAGTGTCCCGAACGGAGGTCTCGCCGCACGGACATGGGCGTAGTCCACCGCCACCGCGGTCCCGCCGGCGAGCGAGGCGACGGCATCGGCCCAGGCCTCGTCGCGCGGCCGGCCGATCTCCGCACGGTCCCCGGGCCGGGACAGCGGCCACCAGCGGCCGAGCCACCGGGCGTCCTCGCCGGTCACCGGTTCCCCGAGCCGCTCCGTGCCGTCGTCCCTCCGCACGAGGACGTAGCGGGGCACCCCGTCCGCGTCGGCCTCGGCGATGTCCGTCGGGACGTTGTCCAGCCACTCGTTGGCGAACAGCAGCCCGCGCACGCCCTGCGGGGGTTCGGAGCACCACTCGACGGCCGGGTCCAGGCCCGGCGGGCGCGGGGCGATCTCCACGGCGTACGCCCGCACGGTGAGGCCGGGAGCCAGGGACCCGGCCCGCAGGGCGGCCAGCACCCCGGTCAGCAGCTCTCCGCGGCCCGCTCCCACATCCACCAGGCCCACGGAGTCCGTCCCCAGCTCCCGTGCCGTCGCGGCCAGCAGCCGGGCGACAGCGGTGGCGAAGAGGGGGGAGGCGTGCACCGACGTGCGGAAATGGCCCGCGGGGCCCTCCGGACGCCGGTAGAACCCCTCTTCCCCGTACAAAGCGGTCTCGGCGGCTTCCCGCCAGCGGCACCAGTCATACGTCACGTAGGCAAGTCTCCACCTTGGGGAGTACGGTCCCAGGACCCGGATCGGCCCTTCGGCTGACCCGGGCACCGATCTGCTGTCCCTACGCTGGGTAACGTGCAGCGCTTCTACGATTTCATCCGCAGACACCCGACGGGCGTCGACACCTTCTGGGCTGTCCTCCTCCTCGGGTTCTCCGGCGTGTCCATCGTGGCCGAGCAGGTCGGTGGCGGCCGGGAGCGCGTCGCCGCCGTGCCGATCGCCCTCGGGCTGTGCGCCGTGGTCGCGCTGCGCCGCCGGGCGCCGGAGAAGATGCTGCTGCTCGCGATCCTGATGGGGCTCGCCCAACTGCTGTTCGGGGTGCGGCCGGGCGTGGCCGACTTCGCCATGCTGGTGATCACGTACACCGTGGCCACGGTGGGGGACCGCTGGGCGTCCCGGCTCGCCCTCGGATGCAGCCTGACCGCGGCCGGCCTGTCGCGGCTGCGCTGGCCCGACGAGGCCCCTGAGGGCGGCTGGGTGCAGACGGCCGGCTACGTCGTCATCATGACCGTGCCGTTCGTCCTGGCCTGGGTGCTCGGCGACTCGATGCGCACCCGGCGGGCCTACTTCAGCCAGCTGGAGGAGCGGGCCGCCCGGCTGGAGCGGGAGCGCGAGGCGCAGTCGAAGGTCGCCGTGGCCGCCGAACGGGCCCGTATCGCCCGCGAACTGCACGACGTCGTCGCGCACAACGTCTCGGTGATGGTGGTCCAGGCCGACGGCGCCGCATATGTCATGGACGCGTCCCCGGATCAGGCCCGGCAGGCGCTGGAGACGATCTCCGCCACCGGCCGCCAGGCGCTCGCGGAGATGCGGCGGCTGCTCGGAGTGCTCAGGACCGGCGATTCCCCGGAGAGCGGGGAGTACGTCCCCCAGCCCGACGTCGAGCAGATCGAGGAGCTCGTCGGCAAGGTCAGGGAGACCGGCCTCGCGGTGGACTTCAAGATCGAGGGCACCCCGCGTCCCCTGCCCAGCGGGGTCGAACTGACCGCGTACCGCATCGTGCAGGAGGCGCTCACCAACACCCGCAAGCACGGCGGCCCGGACGCCGGGGCGAGCGTACGGCTGGTCTACTTCGACGACGGGCTCGGCCTGCTGGTCGAGGACGACGGCCGCGGCGCCCCCCACGAGCTGTACGAGGACGGCGGGGCCGACGGCGCGGGCCAGGGAATGATCGGCATGCGTGAGCGGGTCGGCATGGTCGGCGGCACGCTGGACGCGGGGCCGCGTCAGGGCGGCGGCTTCCGGATCAGCGCCCTGCTTCCGCTCAAGCCGGCTCAGTGACAGAAGGACAGGACACCTCATGGCCATCCGCGTGATGCTCGTCGACGACCAGGTGCTGCTGCGCACCGGTTTCCGGATGGTGCTCGCCGCCCAGCCGGACATGGAGGTCGTCGCGGAGGCGGGCGACGGTGCCGAGGCGATCGAGGTCCTGGGGGCGACCGAGGTCGACGTGGTGCTGATGGACGTGCGCATGCCCCGGCTGGACGGCGTCGAGGCGACCCGGCGCATCTGCGCGCGGACCGATCCGCCCAAGGTGCTGATCCTGACCACGTTCGATCTCGACGAGTACGCGTTCTCCGGCCTGAAGGCGGGGGCCAGCGGCTTCATGCTCAAGGACGTGCCGCCCGGCGAACTGCTCTCGGCCATCCGGTCCGTGCACAGCGGGGACGCCGTCGTGGCCCCGTCCACGACCCGCAGGCTGCTCGACCGGTTCTCGCCGATGCTGCCGAGCGGCAGGAAGGACCCGCACCACAAGCACGTCGAGAAACTGACCGAGCGCGAGCGCGAGGTGATGCTGCTCGTCGCCCAGGGGCTGTCGAACGGCGAGATCGCGGGCCGGCTGGTGCTGTCCGAGGCGACCGTCAAGACCCACGTCGGGCGCATCCTCACCAAGCTGGGCCTGCGCGACCGCGTCCAGGTCGTCGTCCTCGCCTACGAGACGGGGCTGGTCAGGGCGGGTGGCGGAGCGGGCTGAGGCGCTCCTCGGCAGCGTTTCTCTGCCGCTCCGGTCACCGCAGGACCCCCTCCAGGAAGTCGCTGCCCAGGCGGGCCACGACCGTCAGGTCCAGGGAGTGCAGGACGTAACGGCCCCGCCGGCGGGTGGTGACCAGGCCGGCCTTCTTGAGCAGCGCCAGGTGGCGGGAGACCTCGGGGGGCGTGATGCCGTGCGAGTCGGCGAGCTCGCCCGTGGTGTACGGGGAGCGGGCCAGGTTGCGGCAGATCCGCATCCGCATGGGGTGGGCCAGCGCCTCCATCCGGAGCTGGAGCAGCTCGACGGAGGCGGGGGAGGGCAGTTCGGGGCGGTGCACCGGGTAGTGGATCACCGGACGCCAGCCCGGGGCGTGCAGCACCATCAGGTGCGGCCAGCCGAAGCTCGTCGGGATGAGGGTGAGACCGGTGCCCGCGGCCGAGCCCGTGGCCTCGGTCCGGCCCGTGGTCAGCTTGTCGACGCTGATCCTGCCGGTCTCCTCGTCCAGCGACAGGGCGGCGGAGACCGCGCCCAGTGCCGCGCCGACACCCCTGCGCCGCAGTATCTCGGCCTTGTGGCGGGCGTCGGCGGTCAGCTGGACCTGGGCGCGCCGCCAGGTGTCGGCGAAGAAGGCCTGGTCGCAGTCCTCGAAGAGGCGCCGTACCCAGCCGCGCACGGAGCCCGGATCGGCCAGGAGCTGCCGGGTGAAGTCCAGCTGCTTCGGTCCCCTGGCCGACGCCATGTCCAGGGCGCGTGTCCGCATCGTCGCGTCGGTGAGCGGCGAGGGCGCCCCCGTCGCGTAGAGGTTCGTGTAGCTGAACTCCAGTGCGGCCGACACGAACCGCTCGTCGTCGAGCCGGTCCAGGATGTGCAGGTCCTCGGCGAGGGTCGCGCCCGCCCTGCCGTCCCCGCCGCGGACTCCGGCGAACGGCATGAAGATGTCGGAGAAGGTGTTCCGCCACAGGAACTCCGCCTCGTGCAGCCGGTCCGCCAGGTCCGGCTCCAGCCCCGCGGCCGTCGCGGTCGCCCAGCCGTGCAGCCCGGGGTGGTGTCCGGGCTCGGAGAGCGCGTGCAGGGCGAGCCCCAGCTCGGCGAGGGGGGAGGTCTCGAAGACTATGCGCTCGGGGGGCAGGCCCGCGATGTCGATGTGCACGCTCACCCCTCCATGGTGCGGGGTGCGGGTGCGGGCCGCGCCGCCGCTTGACCGCAGTCGTCAATCCACGGGCGGTCCGGACGGGACGGGGCCACGCTGGACGCATGGACACCGTTCAGCAGCACATGCTCGACAGCTACCGCGCCGCGCGGACCGGTGAGGTGCCGCCCCCGCTGCCCGGCACCCACGACCGGGAGGTCCTGCGCGGGATCCGCAGGCGCGTCCGCGCCTGGACGGCCGCCCACCGGCCGCCCCTCGCCTGATCCGCACCGCACCGGCTATGCGAGGCGCGCGACGAACTCAGCCACCGCCTCCTTCACGTCCCGGGCGGTCCACTCGAGCCCCGGCGCCGCGACCGTGACCTCGGTGTACGAGAGTCCGGGCGGGCCCGCGGGAGCCGCGAACCAGCGGCGGAACAGGGTCACGCCCGTCTCCTCGGACTGCCGCACCGACGCCTCGTCCAGCACCTGGGGCGTGTAAGGCAGCCAGACCTGGAACTGGTGGGTGTGCGGCGGCTCGGGGTGCACCCGGAACCAGGGCACCGCGGAGTCGGTGAAGCCCTCCGCCAGCGCCTCCGCGACCACCTTCGCGTGTGCCACGTACGACGGCAGCCTCGGCAGCTCGCGCTCCAGGCCCAGCAGGACGGAGAGGGCCGCCGGGTACTGCTGGAAGACCTGCCCGCCGTACCGGTGGCGCCAGGTCCGCGCCTCCTCGACCAGCGACTCGGAGCCCGCCAGCACCGCCCCGGACAGCCCGTCCAGGGACTTGTAGAACGACACGTACACACTGTCGGCGAGCGCCGCGATCTCCGGCAGTCCGCGCCCGAAGTGCGACGTGCACTCCCACAGCCGCGCCCCGTCCAGATGCACCACCGCGTCCCGCTCCCGGGCGGCGGCCACAGCGGCCTCCAGCTCCTCCCAGAGGGGCAGGACGAAGCCGGCGTCGCGCAGCGGCAGCTCCACCATCAGCGTGCCGAACGGCTCGGGGAAGTCCCGGATCTCGTCCGCCGTCGCCTGCCGGGGCGCGCGCGTGGGGTGCACCGTGCGCAGTCCGCTCACCGAGGTCAGCGCGCCGCCTTCGTGCACCTCGGGGTGGGAGAGCGGGTGCAGCGCCACGGTCGGATTTCCCGTGCGCCCGGCCCAGCACCGCAGGGCGACCTGCTGGGCCATCGTCCCGGTGGGGAAGAACGCGGCGGCCTCCATGCCGAGCAGCTCCGCGGTGCGCCGCTCCACCTCGGCGACGACCCCGTCGCCGTACACGTCCGTCCACTCGCCCAGGTCGTGGACCGTGCCGGCGTCGGCGGCCAGCGCGGCCAGCCGCTCGGCCAGGGTGTGGTCCGCGGAGGCCCGTGCCAGCACCTTTCCGGACCGCTGCCACGCGGTCAGCCTGCGGTGCCGCTGCTTCTGCTCATCGGTGACTCCCATGGGACGATCATCACCCGGACCGCTGACACCACCCACCCGGGGTTCCCCCTGTCGCCGGAAGTTATCCACAGGCTGTGGACAGTTGGGGGGTGGGGCGAAACGCTGGCGTAGCATGCAGAGAAATCGTCCGGTACCCCCCGCGGACTGGAACGGAAGGCCATCGCCGCGTGAACGCATCAGTTTCGAAGGAAACCCTCGACGCGAGGGACCGCCCCGCCCGCCTCACCGTCGGCGTCGTCGGGGCGGGACGGGTCGGCCCCGCCCTCGCCGCCTCGCTGCAGCTCGCCGGGCACCGCCCGGTCGCGGTGTCGGGCGTCTCCGACGCATCCGTGCGCCGGGCCGCCGCACTGCTCCCCGACGTCCCCCTGGTCACCCCCGCCGAGGTCCTCGCACGCGCCGAGCTCGTGCTGCTGACCGTCCCCGACGACGCGCTGCCCGGTCTGGTCGAGGGCCTCGCCGAGACCCGCGCCGTGCGACCGGGCCAGCTCCTCGTCCACACCTCCGGCCGTTACGGGACGAAGGTGCTCGATCCCGCGCTGCGGGCCGGCGCCCTCCCGCTCGCCCTGCACCCGGCGATGACCTTCACCGGCAGCTCGGTCGACGTCCAGAGGCTGGCGGGCTGTTCCTTCGGGGTCACCGCCCCCGAGGAGCTGAGACTCGCGGCGGAGGCGCTCGTCATCGAGATGGGCGGCGAGCCCGAGTGGATCGCCGAGGAGTCCCGCCCGCTCTACCACGCGGCTCTCGCCCTCGGCGCGAACCACCTGGTCACGCTGGTCGCCCAGTCCATGGAGCTGCTCCGCACGGCGGGTGTCGGCGCCCCCGACCGGATGCTCGGGCCCCTGCTCGGGGCCGCGCTCGACAACGCCCTGCGCTCCGGTGACGCGGCCCTGACCGGCCCCGTCGCCCGGGGCGACGCGGGTACGGTGTCCGCGCACATCCGGGAGCTGCGCGCGCACGCTCCGCAGACGGTGGCCGGATACCTCGCCATGGCCCGCGCCACGGCCGACCGGGCGCTGGACCACGGCCTGCTCAAGCCGGAGTCGGCGGAGGCCCTCCTCGGCGTCCTGTCGGGCACCGACGCCGTGAACGGCACCAACGGAACACACGGTCCGGGCGAGTCCGGACCGGGGGAGAAGCGATGACCACCGCACCCGCCACCCTGCTGCGCTCCGCCGCGGAGCTGGACGCCCTCGGCCGGGCGGCCGGGGCACGCCGCGCCGTCGTGATGACGATGGGCGCCCTCCACGACGGCCACGCCACCCTGATCCGCGCGGCGCGGGCCGCCGCGGGGCCCGGGGGCCAGGTCGTGGTCACCGTCTTCGTCAACCCGCTCCAGTTCGGCGAGGCCGCCGACCTCGACCGCTACCCCCGCACCCTGGAGGCCGACCTGGCGGTCGCCTCCGAGGCCGGTGCGGACGCGGTCTTCGCCCCGCCGGTCGAGGAGGTCTACCCCGGCGGCGAGCCCCAGGTCAGGATCACCGCGGGCCCCATGGGCGAGCGGCTGGAGGGCTCCTCCCGCCCCGGACACTTCGACGGCATGCTCACCGTCGTCGCCAAGCTCCTCCACCTCACCCGGCCGGACGCCGCGTTCTTCGGGCAGAAGGACGCCCAGCAGCTGGCCCTGGTCCGCCGCATGGTGCGCGACCTCAACTTCGGCATCGACATCGTCGCGGTGCCGACCGTCCGCGACCCGGACGGGCTCGCGCTCTCCAGCCGCAACCGCTTCCTCTCCGCCGAGGAGCGCCGCACCGCGCTGGCCCTGCCCAGGGCCCTGTTCGCCGCCCGCGACCGGCTGGTCGCCCAGCAGACGCTCCACGCCCGCGCCCGGACGGTCCCGGAGCGCGAGGGCCGGGCCGCCGGGCTCACCCGGCTCGGAGAGGCCCGCGCGGCCGCCGACACCGAAGCCGTCGCGCTGGCCCGGCCGACCGTCGCGCCCTCCGCGGTGCTGGCCGCCGCCCGGGCCGTCCTGGACGAGGCGGCCGGGGAAGAGGTGCCGCTCACCCTGGACTACGTGGCGCTCGTGGACCCGGCGGACTTCACCGCGGTCCCCGACGACCGCGTCAGCGGCGAGGCGGTCCTCGCCGTCGCGGCGCGGGTGGGGGCCACCCGCCTGATCGACAACATCCCGCTGACCCTCGGAGCCACCACGTGACCGGAATACGGCTGACCGCCCCCGCCCCCGGCTGGGCCATCGACGCCGACGTCGTCGTGGTCGGCTCGGGCGTGGCCGGTCTCACCACCGCGCTGCGCTGCGCCGCGGCCGGCCTCGCGACCGTGGTCGTGACGAAGGCCCGCCTCGACGACGGCTCCACCCGCTGGGCGCAGGGCGGCATCGCCGCCGCGCTCGGCGAGGGCGACACCCCCGAACAGCACCTCGACGACACCCTGGTCGCCGGGGCCGGGCTGTGCGACGAGACAGCGGTGCGCGCCCTGGTCACCGAGGGGCCCGACGCCGTACGCCGTCTGATCGACACCGGCGCCCACTTCGACACCACCGAGACAGGCGCCATCGCCCTGACCCGTGAGGGCGGCCACCACCGCCGCCGCATCGCGCACGCCGGGGGCGATGCGACGGGCGCCGAGATCTCCCGCGCCCTGGTCGACGCGGTCCGCTCGGCAGCCCTGCACACCATCGAGAACGCCCTGGTCCTTGACCTGCTCACCGACGCCGAGGGCCGTACCGAGGGCGTCACCCTGCACGTCATGGGCGAGGGCCAGCACGACGGCGTCGGCGCCGTCCACGCCCCCGCGGTGGTGCTCGCCACCGGCGGCATGGGCCAGGTCTTCTCCGCCACCACCAACCCGCCGGTCTCCACGGGCGACGGAGTCGCTCTCGCGCTGCGGGCGGGCGCGGAGGTGTCCGACCTCGAGTTCGTCCAGTTCCACCCGACCGTCCTGTTCCTCGGGGCCGACTCCGAGGGACAGCAGCCGCTGGTCTCCGAAGCGGTCCGGGGTGAGGGCGCGCACCTCGTCGACGCGTCCGGCACCCGCTTCATGCTGGGGCAGCACGAACTGGCCGAGCTGGCGCCCCGGGACATCGTCGCCAAGGCCATCACGCGCCAGATGCAGCTCCAGGGCACCGAGCACATGTATCTCGACGCCCGGCACTTCGGCGCCACGATGTGGGAGCAGCGCTTCCCGACGATCCTCGCGGCCTGCCGGACCCACGGCATCGACCCCGTCACGCAGCCGATCCCGGTGGCCCCCGCCGCGCACTACGCCTCCGGCGGCGTGCGTACGGACCTCCGGGGCCGTACCACGGTGCCCGGCCTGTACGCCTGCGGAGAGGTCGCCTGCACGGGGGTCCACGGCGCGAACCGCCTGGCGTCGAACTCCCTCCTGGAGGGCCTGGTCTTCGCCGAGCGCATCGCGGCCGACATCACCGGCGCGGCCGACCTCACGGACGGTCCCCGGAGCGGTTCAGGGGCCGGATCCGGGGCCGGTTCGGGGGCCGCCCCCCGCCGTACCCCGGTGGCGGCCCCCGCCGGAGCCCGCACCGTCCCGCTGCTCACCGCGGAGTCCCGGACCCCGATCCAGCGGATCATGACCAGGGGCGCCGGAGTCATCCGCTCCGCCGGCAGCCTCGCCACGGCGGCCGACGCGCTGGACGCGCTCCGGCGGGACGCGGCCGCCACGGAGGAGGGCGGTCCCAAGGACGCCGTACCCGGGGTCGAGGCATGGGAGGCCACGAACCTCCTCCTCGTCTCGAGGGTCCTGGTCGCCGCCGCCCGGGAGCGGGAGGAGACCCGGGGCTGCCACTGGCGCGAGGACCGGCCCGACCGCGACGACACCGCCTGGCGCCGCCACCTCGTCGTACGCGTCACCGCGGACGGGCAGCCCGTGGTCCGCGCGACGGACGGTGCCGCCTTCCCGCCCGTATGCCCGGGGGACACCGAGGACCCCACCGGCACAGCACCGCACACCAGCCTTCGCACCGACCCCGCCGACGCCCCCGAGGAGCCGTAACCGTGAGCACGCCCGAAGAGAATCCGCGCCCCACACCCGTGGACGTACCGCTGATCCACATCGGCGCACCCGCCGAGTCCGGGGGCTGCGGCGACGGCTGCGGCTGCGGTGACGGCTACGACCCCGACGGCCTGGAGTGCGGCCTCGACCCCGCGCTGGCCCAGCTCCTGGCCGAGGCCGGACTGGACCCGGTCCAGGTCGAGGACATCGCCCACGTCGCGATCGAGGAGGACCTCGACGGGGGCGAGGACGTCACCACCGTGGCGACCGTCCCGGAGGACTCCGTCGCCACCGGCGACTTCACCGCGCGCGAGGCGGGCGTCGTCGCCGGTCTGCGGGTCGCGGAGGCGGTCCTCTCCATCGTCTGCACCGACGAGTTCGAGGTCGAGCGCCACGTCGAGGACGGCGACCGTGTCGCCGCCGGCCAGAAGCTCCTCACCGTCACCACCCGCACGCGCGACCTGCTCACCGGCGAGCGCAGCGCGCTCAACCTGCTCTGCAGGCTCTCCGGGATCGCGACCGCGACCCGTGCCTGGGCCGATGTGCTGGAAGGCACGAAGGCGTCGGTCCGCGACACCCGCAAGACCACTCCGGGGCTGCGCGCACTGGAGAAGTACGCGGTGCGCTGCGGCGGCGGGGTCAACCACCGGATGTCGCTCGTGGACGCGGCGCTCGTCAAGGACAACCACGTGATCGCGGCAGGTGGCGTGGCCGAGGCGTTCCAGCGGGTCAGGAAGGCCTTCCCGGAGCTCGCGATCGAGGTCGAGGTCGACACCCTGGAGCAGGTCCGCGAGGTGCTCGACGCCGGCGCCGACCTCATCCTCCTGGACAACTTCACCCCGGCGGCGACCGCCGAGGCGGTCGCCCTCGTCGGCGGTCGCGCGGTGCTGGAGTCCTCGGGCCGTCTCACCCTCGACTCCGCCCGCGCCTACGCCGAGGCCGGCGTCGACTACCTGGCCGTCGGCGCGCTCACGCACTCCTCGCCGATCCTCGACATCGGCCTGGACTTCCGCGAAGCGGCGGCGCCGGCCGACGGGGCCGGCGCCTGATGCTGCTCACCATCGACGTCGGCAACTCGCACACCGTCCTCGGTCTCTTCGACGGTGAGGAGATCGTCGAGCACTGGCGGATCTCCACCGACTCCCGCCGCACCGCCGACGAGCTCGCCGTGCTGCTCCAGGGCCTGATGGGCATGCACCCGCTGCTCGGCGTCGAGCTCGGCGACGGCATCGAGGGCATCGCGATCTGCTCGACCGTCCCGGCCGTCCTGCACGAGCTCCGCGAGGTGACCCGCCGCTACTACGGCGACGTGCCCGCGGTCCTGGTGGAGCCGGGCGTCAAGACGGGTGTGCCGGTCCTGATGGACAACCCGAAGGAGGTCGGCGCGGACCGCATCGTCAACGCGGTCGCCGCCGTCGAGCTCTACGGCGGTCCGGCGATCGTCGTCGACCTGGGCACGGCCACCACGTTCGACGCGGTGTCGGCGCGCGGCGAGTACGCGGGCGGCGTGATCGCGCCCGGTATCGAGATCTCGGTGGAGGCCCTCGGCGCGAAGGGGGCCCAGCTCCGCAAGATCGAGCTCGCGAGGCCCCGGAGCGTGATCGGCAAGAACACCGTCGAGGCCATGCAGTCCGGCATCGTGTACGGCTTCGCGGGCCAGATCGACGGCGTGGTCGAGCGCATGAAGAAGGAACTGGCGGCCGACCCCGACGAGGTGACCGTCATCGCGACCGGCGGCCTTGCTCCGATGGTGTTGAAGGACTCCTCCGTCATCGATGAGCACGAGCCCTGGCTGACGCTCATCGGACTGCGCCTCGTCTACGAGCGCAACATCGCGCGGATGTAGGACGCCCCCGCGACCACCTGCGGGAACGGCCCGGCGGCGCGGCGTGGGACGCCGCGCCGCCGAGCGGTTAGTTAAGAGGATTTTGTCCCTTTAGCACGTAATGTCACACCATGCCCACGCCCTACGGATCACGCGGCGGCATGGCGTTCAGCGCGGACGAGCTCCGGGTGCTCCGACGCGCTCTCGCCAACGCCCTCCACCCCACGCCCCTGCCGGAAGAGGATGTCCAGGACTGCCTGCGGCTCGCGGGCGCGGTGGACGAGGTGGTGAGCGAGGCGGGCCGGCTGCGCGCCTTCCTCCTCGCCGACCTCGCCCGCTACCGCGATGCCCTCCCCGGCTCGCTCAGCGGCTATCTGGAACTCCTCCAGGACGCCCTCGCGGCCGGGTACGACCCCCGGCCCGACGACCTCGCCGCCCTGCGCGCCCTCCGGGGCGGGCCGGTCGCGGCGGCCCTCCTGGAGCGCTGCCAGGTGGTCGCCGAGCGCTCGGTGCGGGCACGCCTCGCCGGCCGCGCGGTGCCCGCCGTGGCGCCCGCGCCGCGCAGCCGGCTGCTGGCCCTGCCCGGCGGCCTCGCGGCGGCCAAGGAGCCGGAGCGGCCCCGGACCCCGTCGAAGCCTGCCGTGCCGGCCCGTCCGGCCGCCCCCGGCGAGCGCCCGATGCCCAAACCGTCCGAGGTCTTCCCTCCGCGCCGGCGTCCCGCGCCGACGCCCCCGCAGGAGGAGCGGGCCGTGTCCTGAGGGGGCCGACGCGCCTGCGGGGTGCCCGGGAGTGGGCGGAATGCCGGGCTCGCTACCCTGGACGGCATGGACTACGTATCCGCGCTCGTTCCCCCCGTGGTGATGGCCGTCTTCTTCATCGGCCTCGTCAGGACGATCATCAAGAGCCAGGGTGGCCCGAACAAGGCCAAGGAGGACGCCGCCGTGGACGCGGCGCTCGCCCGGGCCGAGGCGGCCAAGCAGGCTCCGAGGCCCGGGAGCGCCTGACCCGCACCTCAGGACGAAGGGCGCACGGCTCGACGAGCCGTGCGCCCTTTTGCCGTTCCGGAATTATCCCATTCCAGACATCTAGCACTAAGGTGATGCTGTGCCTCGCCAATTGGGAGAGCTGGAAGACACCGTGATGACGCGGGTCTGGCAATGGAACCGCCCGGTCACCGTGCGGGAAGTTCTCGAGGACCTTCAACAGGAACGGTCCATCGCGTACACGACCGTCATGACGGTAATGGACAATCTCCATCAGAAGGGCTGGGTCCGCCGGGAAGTGGACGGCCGGGCATATCGCTATACGGCGGTCTCCACCCGCGCCGCATACGCGGCCGCACTGATGAACGAAGCCTGGTCGCAGAGCGACAACCCGGCGGCCGCGCTGGTCGCCTTCTTCGGCATGATGTCCGTGGAGCAACGCGAAGCTCTCAGGGATGCGATCCGTGTCGTGGCACCCACCTTCCCCGAACCGTCCGAGAGCCGGCCCGATGACGGGGCGGCGGCCGATGAAGCGTCGCCGGAGAGCGGGCGATAGCGTCGGGGGATGTCCTCAGAGCAGTCGAAAGCCGAGCACGGCACCGCGTCGCAAACCCGGGCCCATACCGGGCCGGAAACCGGATCTCGCGCAGATCTTCATACCGGCCCGTCGGTAAATAAGCCGGCCATCACCGTCCGTCGTGCCAGGACCAGTGATGTGGCGTCCGTCCGCGGACTCCTTGACGGCTACGTCTCCCAAGGCATCCTGCTCGACAAAGCGACGGTGACGCTTTACGAGGACATCCAGGAGTTCTGGGTCGCCGAACGCGACGAGGACGGCCGTGTCATCGGCTGCGGAGCGCTCCACGTGATGTGGGAGGACCTCGCCGAAGTCCGTACTCTCGCCGTCGACCTCGCCATCAAGGGAGCGGGAGTCGGGCACCAGGTCCTGGACAAGCTCTTGCAGACGGCGCGCTGGCTGGGCGTACGCCGCGTTTTCTGCCTCACCTTCGAAGTGGACTTCTTCGCGGCGCACGGCTTCACCGAGATCGGAGAGACGCCGGTCGACGGAGATGTGTACAGCGAGCTGCTCCGTTCCTATGACGAGGGCGTGGCTGAGTTCCTGGGTCTCGAACGAGTGAAGCCGAACACCTTGGGCAACAGCCGGATGCTTCTGCACCTGTGAACGGCGGAACGCGCCGGAACCCTATGTCCGAATCGCGCATGTTTCCCGTGTTCTTGCGCTCCTGAACCTCTCCCGGGGGTTTGTGTTTTCCGGGGAAAAGCGGTTTCCTTTCCGCGTACTCCATTTTTCGATGAAAGGAAATCCGGTGGCACAGAAGGTTCAGGTCCTTCTTGTTGATGACCTCGACGGTGGCGAGGCGGACGAGACCGTCACGTTCGCTCTGGATGGCAAGACGTACGAGATCGACCTCACGACGACCAACGCGGACAAGCTTCGTGGTCTTCTCGAGCCGTACACCAAGAGCGGACGTCGCACCGGTGGCCGCGCCGCGACCGGCCGCGGCAAGGGCCGTGCCGTTACCGGTGGCAACAAGGACACGGCCGAGATCCGTCGGTGGGCGCGCGAGAACGGCCACAACGTGAATGACCGCGGCCGCGTTCCCGCCGAGATCCGTGAGGCTTACGAGAAGGCCAACGGCTGACCTGTCGGCCGATGGGCCCACAGGTTTTTCCGGGCACGCACGAGCCTGGCCCGGTGGCATTCCGTCGCCGCCGCGTCCACGAGTCGTACGAGATCGGGAGTATCCCCACCCCTGCTCCCGAGGCCGCCGAGGGCAGGGAGCGAGAGTTCCACCTCCTGGCGCGATCCGGGGGGCCGCAGCCAGCAGGCGGCCCCCGGCGAGCCCGTCGCCCCGCCCGGCGGCGCGGGGGCCGGGATGTGCCCGCCGACGCCGACGGCGGACAGGTCGAGAGCGATCCCGCCCCACTCCAGCCAGTCGAGCAGTCCGGGCAGCTCGTCCGCGGTGCCCGCGGCCACCAGCAGCCACATGCGCTCCGCCGCCACCACCACGGGGCCGGTGCGCCCGACCCTGCGCAGTGCCGCGTGACCTGCCGCCGCCGGCAGCTCCAGGACGTCGAAGCGCGGCCCCGTCAGCAGCCGCACCGGCGAGGTGCCCGTCGTGGCCCACCCCAGTTCGCGGGTGTACCACCGTGCCCATGCGTCGGTTCCCGGCGACGAGCGGGGAGGCGGGACGAGGATTGCCATGTCCGATGAACCCCCGGACGCGTCCCGGAGTTACGCCCCGTTCATGATCGATCGCCCAGTGTGTCCGCGCTGGGGGCGTGCGGGAGCACTCGACGGCACGAAGTTGTTCGCCCGTAGCGGAGGAAACGGGGGTGCGCCGCATGGACTGTCAGTGAGTGCGGGTAAGACATCCCTAGTGGGAAGGGGCGACACGCGGGCAAAAGCGTCTCACGTTCGCCATCGGCGTACTGGCGAAAGGGCTATCTGCCTGGCCTGCGGGAACATCGTCTCGCACCATCGGGTTGGAGCAGTTGTCGGCGTTCGGGGCGGGGGATCCGCCAGGCAGCAGGGCCGGGTGTCGGCAGTTGAAATGAGCGGTCCCCGCTTGCGGGACTAAGCTGCGGAAGGACAGGGAGGGGACCGACCCCTTACTGCCTGACCGCTCTGAGGAGCGATTAACGATGTTCGAGAGGTTCACCGACCGCGCGCGGCGGGTTGTCGTCCTGGCTCAGGAAGAAGCCCGGATGCTCAACCACAACTACATCGGCACCGAGCACATCCTCCTGGGCCTGATCCACGAGGGTGAGGGTGTCGCCGCTAAGGCCCTGGAGAGCCTCGGGATTTCGCTCGAGGCGGTCCGCCAGCAGGTGGAGGAGATCATCGGTCAGGGCCAGCAGGCCCCGTCCGGGCACATCCCCTTCACTCCCCGGGCCAAGAAGGTCCTGGAGCTGTCGCTCCGGGAGGCCCTTCAGCTCGGCCACAACTACATCGGCACCGAGCACATCCTGCTCGGCCTGATCCGCGAGGGCGAGGGCGTCGCAGCCCAGGTCCTCGTGAAGCTGGGCGCCGACCTGAACCGGGTGCGGCAGCAGGTCATCCAGCTGCTCTCCGGGTACTCGGGAGGCAAGGAGTCGGCCACTGCGGGCGGCCCCGCGGAGGGCACGCCCTCCACGTCCCTGGTGCTCGACCAGTTCGGCCGGAATCTCACTCAGGCCGCTCGTGAGTCCAAGCTCGACCCGGTCATCGGGCGCGAGAAGGAGATCGAGCGGGTCATGCAGGTGCTGTCCCGCCGGACCAAGAACAACCCGGTCCTCATCGGCGAGCCCGGCGTCGGCAAGACGGCGGTCGTCGAGGGCCTGGCGCAGGCCATCGTCAAGGGCGAGGTGCCCGAGACCCTCAAGGACAAGCACCTCTACACCCTGGACCTCGGCGCCCTGGTGGCGGGCTCCCGCTACCGAGGTGACTTCGAGGAGCGCCTGAAGAAGGTCCTCAAGGAGATCCGCACCCGCGGCGACATCATCCTGTTCATCGACGAGCTCCACACCCTGGTGGGTGCGGGCGCCGCCGAGGGCGCGATCGACGCGGCCAGCATCCTCAAGCCCATGCTGGCGCGGGGCGAGCTCCAGACCATCGGTGCCACGACGCTCGACGAGTACCGCAAGCACCTGGAGAAGGACGCCGCGCTCGAGCGCCGCTTCCAGCCCATCCAGGTCGCGGAGCCGTCGCTGCCGCACACCATCGAGATCCTCAAGGGTCTGCGCGACCGTTACGAGGCCCACCACAGGGTCTCCATCACGGACGAGGCGCTGGTCCAGGCCGCGACCCTGGCCGACCGGTACATCTCGGACCGCTTCCTGCCGGACAAGGCGATCGACCTGATCGACGAGGCCGGTTCCCGGATGCGCATCCGCCGGATGACCGCGCCGCCGGACCTCCGCGAGTTCGACGAGAAGATCGCCGGTGTCCGCCGCGACAAGGAGTCGGCCATCGACTCCCAGGACTTCGAGAAGGCAGCTTCGCTCCGCGACAAGGAGAAGCAGCTGCTGGCGGCGAAGGCCAAGCGGGAGAAGGAGTGGAAGGCCGGCGACATGGACGTCGTCGCCGAGGTCGACGGCGAGCTCATCGCCGAGGTCCTGGCCACCGCCACCGGTATCCCGGTCTTCAAGCTGACCGAGGAGGAGTCCTCGCGTCTGCTGCGCATGGAGGACGAGCTCCACAAGCGCGTCATCGGCCAGAAGGACGCCATCAAGGCCCTCTCGCAGGCGATCCGCCGTACGCGAGCCGGTCTGAAGGACCCGAAGCGCCCCGGTGGCTCGTTCATCTTCGCCGGCCCGTCCGGTGTCGGTAAGACGGAGCTCTCCAAGACGCTCGCCGAATTCCTCTTCGGCGACGAGGACGCGCTGATCTCCCTCGACATGTCGGAGTTCAGCGAGAAGCACACGGTTTCCCGCCTCTTCGGTTCGCCCCCCGGCTACGTGGGCTACGAAGAGGGCGGCCAGCTCACCGAGAAGGTGCGCCGCAAGCCGTTCTCCGTCGTCCTCTTCGACGAGGTCGAGAAGGCCCACCCCGATATCTTCAATTCCCTGCTCCAGATTCTGGAAGACGGTCGTCTGACCGACTCCCAGGGCCGGGTCGTGGACTTCAAGAACACGGTCATCATCATGACGACCAACCTCGGGACCCGGGACATCTCGAAGGGCTTCAACCTGGGCTTCGCCGCCCAGGGCGACGTCAAGACGAACTACGAGCGGATGAAGGTCAAGGTCAACGAAGAGCTCAAGCAGCACTTCCGGCCCGAGTTCCTCAACCGTGTCGACGACACGGTCGTCTTCCACCAGCTGACCGAGGAAGACATCATCCAGATCGTCGACCTCATGGTCGCCAAGGTGGACGAGCGCCTCAAGGACCGCGACATGGGCATCGAGCTCAGTGCCGAGGCCAAGTCGCTCCTGGCGAAGAAGGGCTACGACCCCGTGATGGGCGCCCGGCCGCTGCGCCGGACGATCCAGCGCGAGATCGAGGACATCCTCTCGGAGAAGATCCTCTTCGGTGAGCTGCGTCCCGGTCACATCGTGGTCGTGGGCACCGAGGGCGAAGGGGACGAGAAGAAGTTCTCGTTCCGTGGCGAGGAGAAGTCGGCCCTGCCCGACGTCCCGCCGATCGAGCAGGCAGCGGGCGGCGGCCCGAACCTGACGAAGGACGCGTAGGGCGCATAGCGCCTGAGCATCGAAGGGGCTGCCCCGGACCGCTAACGGTCCGGGGCAGCCCCTTCTCTCGTCCGCGGGCCCGGTGCGGCACGGCCGTCGCCCGGGGGGAGGTATCGGCGGGAGGTGGGTGAGCGAGGGGCACAGCCTGCGCGGGGAGGTCCGCGTGGCCCAGGCCGGCGAGGGACTTCCGCACGCCACAGCGAGCGAGGTGGTCCTCTCGCGGTCCTCTTCCTCCTCGGCCGTCCGTGCCGCCGGGGCCGGGACGCCACAAAGGACTGGACGTCCTTGTTCCGCATCGGCGGAAGCCGTAGTTCTTCGCATCCCCCGGACCGGAGCCGGTCCGGGGGCGACGGCCGACGGGCGGACCGTGGCGACACAGCGCGTGTCCGGGCGGCACGTCGACGCGCCGGGGACCGACGAGGGGCGTGACGGGGGGCGTGACGGGGGGCGTGACGGGGCTGGGACTGTGCCCCCAGGTCCGGACAGGCCGTGCCCAGACGTCACTCCGCATCCTGCCGCCCCAGCCCGGCCAGGCGGAAGATCTTCGTATGCCGGTACGCCGCTACGCCGCTACGCGGCGCCGATGGAGGTCGCGGAGTCCTCCTCGCGCTCCAGCGCCGGCCGCCGCGCTGCCGCGGAACCTGGCGGGCGTACCGAGCAGCACGCCCCCGGCAGGCGCGGATGGACGCCGGTGCGGCCGGGCCTCAGGGGCGCAGGGTCGAAGGTCCCGAAACGGGCAGGCTTCGGGCCCACCGGCGGTGACAAGGCGCACAGGCCATTTCGGGCCTACTAGGCACGCTAGGAGCGGCTGGGGTGACCGGCGAAGGGACCTTCGGCCCGCTCCGGGTGAGACTTTCGGTTTTTAGGTTGTTATGTCCGCAATGCAAGGCTGTGTGCTGGAAGGATGCGTTTCGAGCTGGTGCTAAACGCGCTTCGCGAAGAATGTTCGGAAGATCGTCCCGGCGACGCCCGGGCGGTTGTCCGCAGGCGATTCCCACTCCCTCACCTACGGCTTTTGGTCGTAGATGGGGTGTTTGAGTGTTGTGGGGGGCGCGGGTTACCAAGGTGGAGCAAGCCCGGTCGAGCACCGGGTCCAGTCACCCCGGAGGTACTCACCGCATGTCGAAGCGCGTTACGTTCCAGCACTCCCGCCGCCCGTCCGTGTCCCGCGTCAGTGGCGCCGTCGTGGCCGCCGGCCTGGGTGCATCGATGGTGTTCGGCGCGGGCGCGGCGTTCGCGTCCGGCACGACGGGCACCGCGGACACCGCGGCCCTCGCCGGCGCGGCCACCGCCAGCTCCGTCTCCCAGCAGGCGACTGCGCAGAGCAAGGCCGCCGCCCAGGCGAAGGCCGACAAGGCCGAGAAGGCCGACGCGAAGAAGGAGGCGGCCGCGAAGAAGAAGGCCGCTGCCAAGAAGAAGGCCGCCTCGTGGGAGGCCCCGGTCAGCCACTACGAGCTGAGCGCCACCTACGGCACCGGCGGCGACCGCTGGGCCCACAAGCACTCCGGCCAGGACTTCGCGGTGCCGATCGGCACCAAGGTCGAGGCCGCGCACACCGGCCGGGTCGTCAAGGCCGGCCCGAATGGTGGCGGCGACGGCCCCGCGTACGGCAACGCCATCGTGATCAAGCACGCCAACGGCAAGTACTCGCAGTACGCGCACCTGTCGAAGATCGAGGTCAACGTCGGCGACCGCGTGAAGACGGGCGACAAGATCGCCCTGTCCGGCAACACCGGTAACTCCAGCGGTCCGCACCTGCACTTCGAGATCCGGACCTCGCCGAACTACGGTTCCGCGCTGGACCCGGTCTCGTACCTGAAGACCGTGCACGTCAAGGTCTGACGCGCACACCCCGTAGCCGCTAGGCGGCGGGCCCCGGGTCATGGGCCTTGGTCACCAGTTCGACGGCGACCTCGAGAGCAGCCTTGCGCTTCTCCTCGGGGTCGCCTTCGGCGTCCTTGAGGGCCATCATCCCGGCGTGCATCGTGAAGAGGGCGCTGAAGCACCGCACCTGGTCGGTGAGCGGGGCGTCGGGATCCTTGATCAGGTCGACCAGGGCGATGATCCGGTGCTTGATGGTGTGGCCGATGCTCAGCTCCCGCACCGTCGCCTGGTTCTCCTGCATGAAGACGAAGAGCGGCTCGGCGGCCTTGAGCGCCTCGCTGTAACGGACGAGGATCTCCACCTTCGTCTCCAGGGTGCGCGGCTGCTGCTCGCCCCACTCCAGAAGGGCCTCCACGGGCCTGTTCAGATCCTCGAAGATGCTGACGAGGATGTCTTCCTTGGTCTTGAAGTGGTAGTACAGCGCCGCCTTGGTGACCTGCAACTGCTCGGCGATCTCGCGGAGCGAGGTCTTCTCGTACCCCTGCTCGGCGAAGAGACCCAGGGCGACGTCCTGAATGCGCTGGCGGGTGTTGCCCCGGCGCGGCTGCGGCGTGCTGCCCATGCGACTCTCCCAAGAACTTACTTGACGCCCGGCTAGTTACGGGTCTACTTTCCTCAGTGTAGCCAACTAGCCGGGCGGCAAGTAAGTGTCTGTCCGGTGGCGGACCGGACATCAGGGGATCAGGGGAGCGGACGGCATGGCAGACCTCAGGAAAGCGACGGCGGGCGGCAAAGCGGAACCACAGCAGCGCAGCGTCCGGGTGGTGGTCCTCGCGCTGATGATCGCGATGCTGCTGGCCATGCTCGACAACCTGATCGTGGGTACCGCGATGCCGACGATCGTCGGCGATCTGGGCGGGATGGAACATCTGTCCTGGGTGGTCACCGCCTACACCCTGGCCACCGCGGCCTCCACGCCCATCTGGGGCAAGCTCGGCGACATGTACGGACGCAAGGGCATCTTCCTCACGTCCATCGTGATCTTCCTGATCGGCTCCGTGCTGAGCGGAATGTCCCAGGACATGAGCCAGCTGATCGGATTCCGGGCCGTCCAGGGCCTCGGAGCGGGCGGCCTCATGGTGGGCGTCATGGCCATCATCGGAGATCTCGTACCGCCCCGGGAGCGCGGCAAGTACCAGGGCATGATGGCCGGCGTCATGGCGATCGCCATGATCGGCGGTCCGCTGGTCGGCGGCACCATCACCGACCACCTGGGCTGGCGCTGGAGCTTCTACATCAATCTGCCGCTCGGCGCCGTCGCGCTGGCCATGGTCACCGCCGTGCTGCACCTGCCCCGCAAGGAGCGCCGGAAGGCGAAGGTCGACTACCTGGGCGCCGCGCTCCTCACCGTCGGCATCACCGCGATCGTGCTGGTCACCACCTGGGGCGGTACGGAGTACGCCTGGGGCTCGGCCGTGATCATGGAGCTCATCGCGCTGGGCGTCGCCTCCCTCGTCGGCTTCCTCTTCGTCGAGACGAAGGCCGCCGAACCGATCATGCCGCTGCACATCTTCCGCAGCCGCAACTTCAGCCTCATGTCCTTGATCGGCTTCATGGCCGGCTTCGTGATGTTCGGAGCGGTGCTCTTCCTCCCGCTGTACCAGCAGTCGGTCCAGGGGGCGTCCGCGACCAACTCCGGACTGCTGCTCCTGCCCATGCTGCTCGCGATGATGATCGTCTCGCTGGTCGCCGGGCGGATCACCACGAGCACCGGCAAGTACAAGATCTTCCCGATCGTGGGCAGTCTCCTGATGGTCGTGGGCCTGTTCCTCCTCTCCACCATGGACACCGGCACCACGCGCCTGACCTCCGGCATCTACATGGCGGTGCTCGGCGCGGGCATGGGCTTCTTGATGCAGATCACGATGCTCGTCGCCCAGAACAGCGTCGAGCTCGAGGACATGGGCGTCGCCTCGTCCACGACCACGCTCTTCCGCACGCTCGGCAGCTCCTTCGGCGTCGCGATCATGGGCGCCCTGTTCACCGGCCGTGTGCAGGACGAGATGACGGCACGCGGCGGCGGGGGAGCCACCGAGAAGTCCGCACAGCTGGACGCGGCGAGCCTGGCGAAGCTGCCGGACGCGATGCGCGAGGCGTACGAGTACGCGGTGGCCTCCGGCACCCACATCGCCTTCCTGGTGGGCGGCTCGGTCGCGGTGGTGGCCCTGCTGGCGGCACTGTTCGTCAAGGAGGTCCCGCTGCGCGGCACGGCCAAGCCGGAGGCCGCCTCCGACGGCTCCGACACGAGCGCGTCCGCCGTCACCCCCGGAGCGGCCAAGGCGTCGCAGACCGTCTGAGCGAGCACCCGACGCGAGTGGGCCCCGGAGACAGGACGTCTCCGGGGCCCACCCCTTTCCTCAGTCCGTTCCCGCCTGCCGCAGCACCGGGAAGCTTCCGGTGCTCGTCGGCGCGTGCTCGGGCAGCCACAGCACCGCGACCGCCCCGCCCGTGCCGTCGGGGCCCCCTGCGGGCCCCGCGTTGCGGAACGTCAGCCGGGCCCCGAGGACCCGCGCCTGTCCCGCAGCGATGGTCAGCCCCAGGCCGTGGCCCCGGCCGGACCTGTCGCTGCTCCCGGTACGGAAACGGCTCGGCCCCTCCCGCAGCAGCGCCTCGGGGAAGCCGGGCCCGTGGTCGCGGACCCGCACCACCCTGCCCTCGACCGTGACCTCGACCGGGCCCGCCCCGTGCTTGGCGGCGTTCCCCAGCAGATTGCCCAGGATGCGCTCCAGCCGTCGCGGATCGGTGGAGACCCAGGACTCGTGCACCACCCGCACCGTGATCTCCGGATCCAGCAGCCGGACCCGACGCCCGACGAATTCGCCCAGCGGCAGCTCCTGCAGCTCGGCCCGCTCCGACGCGCTGTCCAGCCGGGCCACCTCCAGGACGTCCTCGACCAGCGTCCGCATCGCCTGCGCCCGGTCCCGTACGAGCTCCGTGGGGCGCCCCGGGGGCAGCAGCTCGGCCGCGGTGAGCAACCCGGTCACCGGGGTGCGCAGCTCGTGGGCGATGTCCGCGGTGACCCGGCGCTCCGCCTCGATCCGCTCGTTCAGCGCGTCCGTGAGGGCGTCCACGGCCCGGGCGAGCTCGTCGGTCTCGTCCCGTACGACACCGCCGACGGCCTCCCGTACGCGTACGTCCGTGTTGCCCTGGGCGACCTTGCCGGCGGCGGCCGCCGCCTTGCGCAGCCTCCGGGACAGCTGGCCGCCGATCAGCACCCCCAGCGCGCAGCCGCCGAAGACGACCGAGACCGATCCGATGACCAGGGCACGGTCGAGGTCGCCCATGATCGTGGCGCTGCGGTCGGCGAAGCGGGTGTGCAGGGACAGGACGTCGCCGTTGGCCAGCGGCACGGCCGCCCAGACGTCGGGCACCCCGTCGTCGTACTCGTCGACATGGGTGGCCCGCCGGTTGTCCCGTATCTGGTCCCGCAGGCTCTTGGGCAGCGACGGGTCGTTGATCTTGGAGCCGAACTTCGGAGAGGGCTTCTGGGTGTTCGTCGCCTCGTACAGCCGCTGGGCGAACAGCAGCCGCTCCAGCTGCACCTCGCGCGCGTTCTCCAGCATCGAGACGCGGGCGGCGTTGTGGACGACGAGGCTCAGCGCCAGCGCGATGAGCGCGCCGACGGCGGCGATCGCGATGCTGATCTTCCAGCGGACCCCGGTCCGCAGCGCCAGCCGCCTCATGCCCGGAGCTTGTAGCCGAAGCCGCGGACCGTCTCGATCCGGTCCTGCCCGATCTTGGTGCGCAGCCGCTGCACATGGACGTCGACGACCCGGGTGTCCCCGCCCCAGCCGTAGTCCCAGACCCGCTCCAGGAGCCTGTCGCGCGAGAGCACCGTGCCGGGCGCCGCGGAGAACTCCAGCAGCAGCCGCATCTCCGTCGGTGTCAGACCCACGTGCGAGCCCTTCCGGCGCACCTCCATGCCCTCGGTGTCGATCTCCACGTCACCGAAGACCAGCACTCCGCCCGCCTCGTCCGGTGTCCCGTCTGCGCCGGGGGGCGTACCGCCCGCACCGGCGGCGTGCCCGAAGCGCCGCAGCACGGCGCGGATCCGGGCGACGAGGACCGCGCCGTCGAACGGCTTCGTGACGTAGTCGTCGGCCCCGGCCTCCAGGCCGAGCACCACGTCGATCGAGTCGGCCCGCGCCGACAACATGATCACGGGCACGGTCGACTCGTCGCGGATGCGCCGGCACAGACTGACCCCGTCCAGGCCGGGCACCATCACGTCGAGCAGCGCGATGTCCGGGCGGTCCGCCCGGAAGGCCTCCAGGCCCAGCAGGCCGTCGGGTACCGCCGTGACCGTGAAGCCGACCCGCTCCAGTGCGAGCTGGGTGGCCTCACGGATGACGTCGTCGTCCTCGACGAAGAGGACATGGGTATCAGCCATGCGAGCGGCTCTCAGTTCTGCGTCGTCTGCGGTGCGGGGAGGTCGCCCTCCCCGCTGCCGACGGCCCGGTTGAAATCGTTGTGCACCCGGTCGGTCTCGGTGAAACGGCCGGCGGTCCAGTGGTAGGTGACGACGTCCTCGCCGGAGGGGTAGGCGACCGAGTCCCTGGACCCGTACACCTGGGTCGTCACCACCAGATCGCCCCGGTCGATGGTGCCGTAGACCGCGGGCACCTCGGCGGCGAAGACGTTCTCGTACGAGCCGTCGCCGCGCTGCCGGTAGGTGTAGGTGCCGACCCCCACCGAATCGCCGCAGGTCATCACGTTGACCACGACGTCGGCCGCCGCACCGTCGGTGAGCGAGCCGTAGGAGGTGTCGACCGGGTACTCGTCGCCGGTGCAGGGCTTCAGGTCGTCCTTGAGCTGACGGCTCACCTTCGGGTCGCTCTTCACGAGCATCACGGCGTTGACCCGCGGGGAGGGCTTGGCCGACTCCGTGGACGAGGCGCTCGACGGTGCGGCACGGGCGACCTGCTGGGTGGCGGCGGGGCCCTCGTCGCGGGTGCCCGTGCCCCCGGTGGAACACCCCGCGCAGAACAGCCCGAAGGCGGCGAGCCCGGCCGCCGCCGCGCTCCCCGCCACCGGACCGGCCACGGGTCTCCCGCGGCCGGCGGTCGTGCTCCTCCTGCTGCCGGTCAGGCCGCGCACCGCTCCCGCCCCCGCTCGTCGTGACGCCTGTCCGGCTGTGCCGGCACGCGCGCCGGTGCCACCTCGGCCTCACGGCTCCGGGCCGCACGGTCCTCCAGCTCCTGACGCAGGCGTGCCAGGGCGCGGTGCAGCGTGCTCTTCACCGTACCGGCGGACATGCCGAGCGCAGCCGCCGTCTCCTCCGTGCTCATCTGCTCCCAGTGTCGCAGCACGACGACGCTGCGCTGCTTCGGAGCCAGCACTCCGAGGACGTCCATGAGCAGGGCGCGGTCGGCGCGCTGCTCGGTGCCGTCGTCGACGCTCGCGTCGGGGAGCTGCTCGGTGGGGACCTCGTCGAGCTTGCGGGCCCGCCACCACTCCGTACGCGTGTTGATCATGACGCGGCGCAGATAGGCGTCGGCGAGGGACTTGTCGGCGATGCCGTCCCAGCGGCCGAGAGTCCGGACCAGAGCGGTCTGCAGCAGGTCCTGCGCGTCCACCGGATCGGGCACGAGCCGGCGGGCACTGCGCAGCAGCGCGTCCTGCCGGGTCCGTACGTACTCCTCGAATCCGAGCACCTCGCCCTGCGCCATGACAACCGCCTCCGAACCCCGTGAATCCCCGTGTACCGCCGTCGGCGGGATGGTCCCGTTCGCCGACGTCGGTGACGTTACGGAGGCGTTGTCACGAGGATGTGCGGAGCAGCCGTACGCGGACGCACGGCTGTCCATCGGTTGTGTAACAGCCGTGGACAGCCCGGTCCGCCGGTGGGCCGTCAGGTCAGAGGCAGCCGGTACCGGCCGTTCGCCAACGGCTCGACCAGGCCGTCGGAGACGAGCCCGTCCAAGGCGCGCGCCCGCTGCACGGGCTCCTCCCACACCGAGTCCAGCGCGGACTGCGGCACCGGTGTGACGGCGTCGCGCAGCACCGCCAGCAGCCGCCCCCGCACCTGCCGGTCCGTACCGGCATAGGTCTGGCCGCGGCGGGGCGGTCCCTGGTGGGCGGGCTTCCCCGCCAGCCGCCACGCGCACTGTCCGGCGATCGGGCAGCGCGTGCAGTCCTCGTTCTTCGCGGTGCACACGAGTGCGCCGAGTTCCATCGTGGCCGCCGCCCAGCGGGCGGCGCGCTCGTCCTCCTCGGGGAGCAGGGCGCGGGCGAGCTTGCGCTCGGCGGCGGTGGTCGCGTTCGGCGGGTACTGGATGCCGGTGGCGGCCCGGGCGAAGACCCTGCGGACGTTCGTGTCCAGCACGGCATGGCGCTGCCCGTACGCGAACGAGGCCACGGCCGCGGCCGTGTACTCCCCGATCCCGGGCAGTGCGAGCAACTGGCCGTGCTCGCTCGGCACGTCGCCCCCGTGGCGTTCCGTTATCGCCTGCGCGGCCCCGTGCAACCGGAGGGCGCGCCGCGGGTAGCCGAGCCGGCCCCAGGCACGGACGGCTTCGCCCGGCGCGTCGGCGGCCAGGTCCGCGGGACGGGGCCAGCGGGCCATCCACTGTTCGTAGACCGGGAGGACTCGGTTCACCGGGGTCTGCTGCAGCATGAACTCGCTCACCATCACACCCCAGGCACCCGCTTCGGGGCGGCGCCAGGGCAGATCGCGGGCGTGCTGCTCGAACCACCCGATGACGGGGGTATGGAGGGAGGCGGGGGGCGTCTGTGTCGAAGTCGTGGCAGTCATCGCACTTACGATCCTGGCACGGAAGAGGGGGCGTCGCGCACGGTTGCGGGGGTGTCGGCCCCGCCGAGGGCTCTGGGGGTGATAACGCCACCCGTTCTGTCCCTTCGTACGGGGCGGACGATGTCCGATCCGGTGCAAAGCGGCTGGAAGCACCCGTGAACGGCCGCCCCGTGATGATGATCCGGAAAACTTGTGGATCAGAGCGGCGGTTGGGGGCCGGAGTTGGCCTTGATCTCTCGTAGAGTTCGGGCCGTGGGATCTATGCGCAATCCGGTCGGGCCGCTTCCCTCCAGCATCTACTGGCGTCGGAGATCAGTGGCGGTGCTGGTGATCGCGCTGCTCGCGGCCGTGATCGCGTGGGCCGTCACCTCCGGGGGCGGCAGCGGCGGCGGGAAGGACGACGGGAAGCCCGGGGAATCCGCTCCCCCTCCGTCCATCACCCCCGGACCGTCGAGCTCCGGCCCGGTCGTCGGCCAACCCCCCGGCGGACGCGACGAGTCGGACGACTCCGGCACGGACGGCGGCTCCGAGGGGAGCGGCGGCGACACCGGGACGGGCGGCGCCGCGGGATCGGCGGGATCAGCCGGTTCCTCCGGATCGGGCGCCGCGGGATCGGGTGGCTCCGCGGCGGCGGGTACGGGCGCGGGCAGCGGCGGCGGCGGAACGAGCGGCCAGCAGGTGCCGGCCGGCTCCTCGCTCCCCAACTGCACGCCCGCCGTCCTCCAGTTGAGCCTGAAGACGGATCTCAGCTTCGGACTCGACGACAAGCCGGCGTTCCGGCTGAGCGCCAGGAACACCTCGGCGGCCGACTGCAAGGCCGACTTCGGCCCCAAGAGCGCCGTGCTCACGATCACCGAGGCCGGTGAGGAGGACGACCAGGTGTGGTCCTCGAAGGACTGCCCGAAGAACGGCGCCTTCTTCCTGAGGGTCCCGGCGGGAGCGACGATCGTCCACACCGTGAAGTGGGACCGCAAGGGGAGCGCGCCCCGGTGCGCGACACCGCCCACCGGCACCGCCGCCCCGGGCACCTACCTGCTGGAGGCCAAGGTCCCGGGCGAGACCGTCCAGCGGGCCTCGTTCGTCCTGGCCAAGGACTGACCTGTCGGAGCCGGCCACAGGGAGCTGGCCCCCCGGGGTGTCCTCGGAAGCCGGCCCCCGGAGTGTCCTCGGAAGCGCAGGGATGCCCCCGGGAGCGCCCTCACGGGGCCCGGACGGGCATCCCCGGCACCGCTCTCAGACGTACCGCTCGAGGATCGACGACTCCGCCAGCCGCGAGAGCCCCTCGCGCACGCTCCGGGCCCGCGCCTCGCCGACCCCGTCCACGGCCTGGAGGTCGTCCACGCTCGCGGCGAGCAGCTTCTGCAGGCCGCCGAAGTGCTCCACCAGCCGCTCGATGATCGCCCCGGGCAGCCGGGGCACCTTCGCCAGCAGCCGGAAGCCCCGGGGGGAGACCGCGGAGTCCAGCGTCTCGGGTGAGCCGCTGTATCCCAGCGCCCGTGCCACCACGGGAAGTTCGAGCAGCTCGGTGTGGGTGAGCGTGTCCAGCTCGGCCAGCGCCTCGGCCACCGTGCGGGAACGCTTCGCGGTCGGCTCGGGCACGTAGTCGCGTACGACCAGCTCCCGCTCCGGCTCGACACCGGCGATCAGCTCGTCCAGCTGGAGCGACAGGAGCCGGCCGTCGGTACCCAGCTCCACCACGTACTCGGCGATCTCGGTCGCGATCCTGCGCACCATCTCCAGCCGCTGGGAGACCGCCGTCACGTCCCGGACCGTCACCAGGTCCTCGATCTCCAGCGCGGAGAGGGTGCCGGCGACCTCGTCCAGCCTGAGCTTGTACCGCTCCAGGGTGGCGAGCGCCTGATTGGCGCGGGACAGGATCGCGGAGGACTCCTCCAGGACCCGCCGCTCCCCGTGCACGTACAGCGCGATCAGCCGCATCGACTGGGAGACCGAGACCACCGGGAAGCCGCAGGCCTTGGACACCCGGTCCGCCGTGCGGTGACGGGTGCCCGTCTCCTCGGTGGGGATGGAGGCGTCCGGGACCAGCTGCACGCCGGCCCGGAGGATCTTGGTCATGTCCTTGTCGAGGATCATCGCGCCGTCCAGCTTGCACAGTTCGCGCAGGCGCGTCGCGGTGAACTCCACGTCGAGGACGAAACCGCCGGTACACATGGATTCGACGGTCCTGTCCATGCCGAGGACGATCAGGCCGCCGGTGTTGCCGCGGAGGATGCGCTCCAGTCCGTCGCGGAGGGCCGTTCCGGGCGCGACCGCGCTCAACGAGGCGCGCATCAGCGCCTCGTTACCGGTGCCTTGGCCGGACTTTCCGGGCGATGCTGCCCGGTCGTTGGCTGCCACTGCACTCCTCCGGTCACAGGTTTGCGGTGCCCTTGCGTCCCTCATACCGTTCGTACGGGCGGGCGAGACCAGGGCAAAGTCTACCGGCGTGCGCCGTCCTCCTGTGGTCCGTCCGGCCGAGACCGGCGGGGGAGGACTCTCAGGGCGTCGCCCATGTCGGCCACTTCCGTGACCTTCATACCGGCCGGGACCTGTCCCGGGTCCCTCGGGACCAGGGCGTGCTTGAACCCGAGACGGTACGCCTCCGCGAGCCTCCTCTGGACACCCGTCACCCTTCTGACCTCCCCGGCGAGGCCCACTTCGCCGATCGCGACCAGGTTTTTCGGGAGCGGTGTGTCGCTGGCCGCACTGGCCAGGGCCAGGGCGATCGCGAGGTCCGCGGCCGGTTCGGTGAGCTTCACACCGCCCACCGTCGCGCTGTAGATGTCCCGCTTGCCGAGCGCGCTGATCCGGCCGCGCTGCTCGAGAACGGCCAGCATCATCGAGACCCGGGAGGTCTCCAGGCCCGAGGTGGTGCGCCGGGGGGAGGGGATCTGGGAGTCGACCGTCAGCGCCTGGACCTCGGCGACGAGCGGGCGCTTGCCCTCCAGGGTGACCGTCAGGCAGGTGCCGGGGACGGGCTCGTCGCGGCGGGTGAGGAACAGCCCGGAAGGGTCGGCCAGGCCGGTGATGCCCTCGTCGTGCAGCTCGAAGCAGCCGACCTCGTCCGTGGCGCCGTAGCGGTTCTTGACGCCCCGTACGAGCCGGAGGCGGGCGTGCCGGTCGCCCTCGAAGGACAGCACCACGTCGACGAGGTGCTCCAGGAGCCGCGGTCCGGCGATCGCGCCGTCCTTGGTCACGTGGCCCACCAGGAGGGTCGACATGCCGCGCTCCTTCGAAGCGCGGATGAGCGCTCCCGCGACCTCGCGGACCTGCGCCATGCCGCCGGGCGCGCCGTCGATCTCCGGGGAGGCGACGGTCTGCACGGAGTCGAGGACGAGGAGGGACGGCTTGACCGCGTCCAGATGTCCCAGGACGGCGGAGAGGTCCGTCTCGGCGGCCAGGTACAGGTGGTCGTTGATCGCGTTGATCCGGTCGGCGCGCATCCGCACCTGGCTGGCGGATTCCTCCGCCGTGACGTAGAGGGTGCGGTGGTCGTCGCTCGCGGCCTTGGCCGCCACGTCCAGCAGGAGGGTCGACTTGCCGACGCCGGGCTCCCCGGCGAGCAGCACCACGGCGCCGGGTACGAGCCCGCCGCCGAGCACCCGGTCCAGCTCGCCGACCCCGGTCGAGCGCGCGGTGGCCTGCCGGCTGTCGACCTGGCCGATCGGCACCGCGGCGGTGGAGACGCGGCCCGCCGCCGTCGTACGGACCGCGGGGGCGCCGCCGAACTCCTCGACCGTCCCCCAGGCCTGGCACTCCGGGCAGCGGCCGAGCCATTTGGCGGTCGTCCAGCCGCACTCGGTGCAGCGGTAGGACGGCCTGTCCTTCGCGGATTTCGTACGGGCAGCCATGGCGTCACCGTATAGGTGAGGTCTGACAGCACCGGCCGTGGGCACGGGGATCGAACGTGCGGGCGATGCGGTATTTCCGGGGGAATGCGGGATTCCCGTCCCCTTTGGAGGGAGACCGTCACTCGTAAGGATTAAATGGAGGAAAGTACTGTCAGGGTTCCACCCGTATCTGCCTACGGTCGCCACGTGACGAGCAGCAGGATGGGGACCCCTACGCACACCACCGGCGCACACCGGGCGCACCGCCGCGAGGCCCGGCCTTCGGCGCCGCGTTCGCCCGCACGTGACGAGCCGTATCTCGACGGCCTGTTCACCTACTGCCTCTCCGTGCTCTGCGACCACGAGGCGGCCACCGACGCGCTCGGCTCGGTCCTGGCGATCGCCGAACGGCAGGACGGCCGGTGCCCCCAGGCCGAGGAGGAACGTAAATCCTGGCTGTACGCCCTGGCCAGGTGGGCGTGCCTGCGGGCGCTCACCGAGCAGCGGCGCGGCCGCCGGGCGCACCGTCGCCCGTCCGCCCCGCGGGGTGCCACCCCGGTCGGGGGGACCTGGCCGGCCGGCGGCCGGGGGGCCCACGGCACGCCGGAGGAGGCCGCCGGATCCGGCGGTCCACCGGAGTCCCCGGCGGCCGAGGCGCGCCGGCGTGAGCTCGCGCAGTTGGCGTGGCCCGAGGCCGCCGGCACCACCCCCGAGCAGCGCGAGGCGCTGGAGCTCGCCGTACGCCACGGGCTCACGCCGCGTGCCGTCGCCGCCGTCCTCGGCCTCGACCCCGCCGGCGCCCGGGAGCTCCTGGCGGGCGCTGCCTGCGAGGTGGAGCGGACCCGCGCCGCCCTCGCCGTCGTGGAGAAGGGGGACTGCCCCACCGTCGCCCGGCTCACCGGCGCCCCCCAGGTACTGCTCTCGGTGACCCTGCGCCGGGAGCTCGTCCGGCACGTCGACGACTGTCCCCGCTGCCGCCGCGCCGCCGAGCGGGCCGGCGCCTCCGGGCCCTGGCCCGGCGCGACCGTCGCCCCGGCCGCCGCCCTGCCGGTCGTCGAGGCGCCCCGCCCCTCCGTGCGCGTCGCCCTGACCCACGCCAGGCGGTCGCGGTCCGGTGTCCCGCGCTTCGGCCGGAGCGGCTTCCCGCTGGATCCCAAGGACCATGCCGCGCGCCGGGACAGGCTGCGGTCCCGGGTGGTGACGACGACGCTCGTGGCGACGGTCGTGGCGGCCCCGGTGATCGCGCTGTGGGCCGCCTACCGGGGCGCGCCGCTGACCGGCGAAGGCCGGGACACCGCGGTCACCGCCACGGACGTGGACGGCGAGGCCGGCCCCGACGGCGATCCGTACGGCCCCTACGAGAACGCGGGCAACGCACGCCCGGAGGACGACGGCGGTTTCACGGACGGTGTCCGGACCCCGGACGTGTCGGCCGAGGTCGTCAGTGTCGGGCCCGGCCCCGACAGGGGCGCGCTCTCGGTCGCGGTCCGTCCGGGCCCGTCGCACGGCCGTACGACGATCGTCCTGACCGCGACCGGGGACGAAGCCGTCGCCTGGTCGGCCCGGGTGGACGCCCCGTGGCTGCGCCTCAGCCGTTCGTCCGGCACGCTCGCCCCCGGCCGGAGCGCCACCCTCCATGTGTTCGTGAACCCGTCGGCCGAGCCGCGGGGGCCGTGGAGCGCCCGCGTCGTGCTCTCCCCGTCGGGGTCGGCGGTCGCGATCACCGGCTCCGGATCCACGGCTCCGCGCCCCGGGAGCCCTGATCCGTCGTCCGGCCCTCCGCGCCCCACGCCGTCCTCCCCGGCCCCGTCGACGGACCCGACCCCCGAGCCCACGGAGTCCACCGCCCCGCCGGACCCGACCCCCACGCCGACGGATCCGCCGACGGAGCCACCGGGCTCTCCCGGCCCCACACCCTCGCCGACGGACGAGACCACCGAACCCGCCCCGTCGACGGCTCCGGGCGAGCCGCCCGGACCGGCAGGCTGATGCGGAACGGCGGCCCCGGTGTGCTCACGGCACGACGGCGGCCCGGTCCTCACGGCACGACGGCGGCCCGGTGCGCACGCCGGAACGTCCGTCCGCCGCGCGCACCGGGCCGCCGTCGTCGAGTGCGGGGGCCGGACCCCGCCTCAGGCCGGGTCGGCCGGGTGGGGCGCCATCGGGAGCAGCGACGCCAGCCGCTGCTCGCAGAGCTCGGCCAGCCTGTCGTACGCCTCCTTGCCCATCATCTCGGTGAGCTCGGGGCGGTAGGACACGTAGACCGGGTCGCCGGCCCCGTGCGCGGAGGTCGCCGACGTGCACCACCAGTGCAGGTCGTGACCGCCGGGGCCCCAGCCGCGCCGGTCGTACTCCCCGATGGAGATCTGGAGCACGCGCGTGTCGTCGGGCCGTTCGATCCAGTCGTACGTACGGCGGACCGGCAGCTGCCAGCACACGTCGGGCTTGGTCTCCAGCGGCTCCTTGCCCTCCTGGAGGGCGAGGATGTGCAGCGAGCAGCCCATGCCGCCGGCGAACCCGGGCCGGTTCTGGAAGATGCAGGAGCCCTCCCAGCGGCGCGTCTGGCGCTCACCGTCCTCGTCGACACCGACCCAGCCGGTGTCCGTGCCGACGTCGTGGAACTGCCAGATCTCCGGTGTGAGCCGCGCGACGTGCCCGGCCACCCGCTTCTCGTCGTCCTTGTCCGAGAAGTGCGCGCCCAGGGTGCAGCAGCCGTCGTCGGCGCGGCCGGCCTGGATGCCCTGGCAGCCGCTGCCGAAGATGCAGTTCCACCTGGACGTGAGCCAGGTCAGGTCGCAGCGGTAGATCTGCTCGTCGTCGGCCGGGTCGGGGAATTCGACCCAGGCCCGCGCGAAGTCGAGCTCCTGCTCGTCGGGCCCGCCCGGCCCCGTTGCTTCCGGCTGCTGCATCTCCTGCTTCGTCTTCTGCTGCTTCTTCGTGGCTTTGTCCGGCTTCGCCTTTTTCGTCTTTGGCACCTGCCCAGAGTAAGCCGCAGTAGCGTTCCGGTATGAGACTCGGAGTCCTCGACGTGGGGTCGAACACGGTGCATCTGCTGGTCGTCGACGCGCACCCCGGTGCGCGCCCGCTGCCCGCGCACTCGCACAAGGCGGAGCTGCGGCTCGCCGAACTCCTCGACAAGGACGGGGCGATCGGACCCGACGGCGTCGACCGTCTCGTGACGACGATCGCCGACGCCCTCCAGGCCGCCGAGGACAAGGGCTGCGAGGACGTGCTGGCCTTCGCCACCTCGGCCGTGCGCGAGGCGGGCAACGCGGACCAGGTGCTGGCGCGCGTGCGGGACGAGACCGGTGTGGCCCTGGCCGTCCTCAGCGGTGAGGAGGAGGCCCGGCTGACCTTCCTGGCGGCCCGTCGCTGGTTCGGCTGGTCGGCGGGGAAGCTGCTGGTCCTGGACATCGGCGGGGGTTCGCTGGAGGTCGGGTACGGGATGGACGAGGAGCCCGACGCCGCGGTGTCGCTGCCGTTCGGAGCGGGCCGGCTCACCGCCGGCTGGCTCCCGGGCGACCCGCCCGACCCGACGGACGTGCGGGCGCTCCGCCGCCACGTCCGCGCGGGCATCGCCCGTACGGTCGGGGAGTTCACCCGGCTGGGGCCGCCCGACCACGTCGTCGGGACCTCCAAGACGTTCCGGCAGCTCGCCAGGATCTCGGGAGCCGCCCGTTCCGCCGAGGGGCTGTACGTCCAGCGCGTCCTCACCCGCAAGGCGCTGGAGGAATGGGTGCCGAAGCTGACGACGATGACGGTCGAGCAGCGGGGGAACCTGCCGGGGGTGACCGAGGGGCGTGCCGCGCAGCTGCTCGCGGGGGCGCTCGTGGCGGAGGGCGCGATGGACCTGTTCGGGGTGGAGGAGCTGGAGATCTGTCCCTGGGCGCTGCGGGAGGGAGTCATCCTGCGCCGCCTCGACCACCTGCCGACGGAGCAGGCGGCCCTGGCCTGAGGACGGGGCCCGTGAGCACGCGGCCCCGGCCTGATCGCGGTCCCGTGAGCGCGGCCCAGGCCTGATCGCGGCCCCCGCGAGCAGGCGCCCCCGGTCCGGTCGCGGTGCCGGCGGCCCCGGTCCGGTCGCGGCGTCCGCCCCTCATGGTCCTTCTCACTTTCAGCCGGGCTCCCTCGGCCGGGCGCCGCGCTGCCCGTACCCTGTCCACGTGGCAGAACCAGTGGTGCGCATCCCGGATGCGAAGGTCGCCCTGTCGACGGCCTCCGTCTATCCGGAGTCCACGGCGACGGCCTTCGAGATCGCTGCGCGCCTGGGCTACGACGGTGTCGAGGTCATGGTCTGGACCGACCCCGTCAGCCAGGACATCGAGGCGCTGAAGCGGCTGTCGGACTACCACCAGGTGCCGATCCTGGCCGTGCACGCGCCCTGTCTGCTGATCACCCAGCGGGTCTGGTCCACCGACCCGTGGGTGAAGCTCCAGCGGGCCAGGGCCGCCGCGGAGAAACTCGGCGCGTCGGCGGTGGTCGTCCATCCGCCGTTCCGTTGGCAGCGCAACTACGCGCGCGACTTCGTCTCCGGTATCTGGCGCATGGCCGACGAGACCGATGTGCGCTTCGCGGTGGAGAACATGTACCCGTGGCGCTACCGGGACCGCGAGATGCTCGCCTACGCCCCCGCCTGGGACGTCAGCAACGACGACTACCGGCACTTCACCGTGGACCTCTCGCACACCTCGACCGCGCGCACCGACAGCCTCGCCATGGTGGACCGGATGGGCGACCGGCTCGCCCACGTCCACCTCGCGGACGGGAAGGGCTCCGGCAAGGACGAGCACCTGGTGCCCGGCCGGGGCGACCAGCCCTGCGCGGAGCTGCTGGAGCGGCTGGCCCGCACCGGCTTCGACGGCCACGTGGTCATCGAGGTCAACACCCGCCGTGCGATGTCGTCGGCCGAGCGTGAGGCCGATCTCGCGGAGGCGCTCGCCTACACCCGTCTCCACCTGGCGTCCCCGGCGCGGGCGCCCCGCCCGTGACCCCCGGCGCCGACGGCCCCGCCCCCCGGCGCAGGGGCCGGCCCTCCCGTGCGTCCGGTGCCACCGGCCCCGACGCGAGGACCCGCATCCTGGAGGCGGCCCGCACGGAGTTCGCCCGGCGCGGCTACGACAAGACGTCGATCCGGGGCATCGCCAAGGAGGCGGACGTCGACGCCGCCCTGGTCCACCACTACTTCGGTACGAAGGACGACGTCTTCGCCGCCGCGGTCGAGGTCTCCTTCGAGCCGGCCCTGGTCCTCCCCGAGATCCTCGACGGGCCCGTGGACGACATGGGGGAGCGGCTGGCCCGCTACTTCATCGGCGTGTGGGAGAACCCGGTGTCACGGGCGCCCCTGCTGGCGATCGTCCGCTCGGCGCTCACGCACGAGGCGGCGGCGAAGGTACTGCGCGGCTTCGTGCTGCGCCGGCTGCTGGAGCGGATCGCGGCGGAGCTGGACGTGCCCGAACCGACCTTCCGCGCCGAGCTCGCGGCCTCGCACATGATCGGCATCGCGATCCTGCGGTACGTGATCCAGGCGGAGCCGCTGGCGTCCGCGGATCCCGAGAAGATCATCGCGATGGTGGCACCCACACTTCAGCGCTATCTGACGGAGTAGCCGGTTCCGCCCGCGCCCCGGCGCGAGCCGCGGGAACGACCACCCACCGGTCGCTTTGTCCCGCATTCCGGACGGAGTGTCCAGATCGTGGAGCCGGGGCGTACGCTCGGGGAGAGTCTTTTCTGTCGAAGGAGCGAGAGACGATGCCCCAGCTGAGGTCCCGCACTGTCACCCACGGCCGCAACATGGCGGGCGCCCGCGCCCTTATGCGGGCGTCCGGCGTAGCCAGCGAGGACATCGGCAAGCCGATCATCGCGGTGGCCAACTCCTTCACCGAGTTCGTGCCCGGGCACACCCACCTCGCCCCCGTCGGCCGGATCGTCTCCGAGGCGATCAAGGCCGCGGGCGCGGTGCCCCGTGAGTTCAACACCATCGCGGTGGACGACGGCATCGCCATGGGGCACGGCGGCATGCTCTACAGCCTGCCCTCCCGCGACCTCATCGCGGACAGCGTCGAGTACATGGTGGAGGCCCACTGTGCCGACGCCCTGATCTGCATCTCCAACTGCGACAAGATCACCCCGGGCATGCTGATGGCCGCGATGCGCCTCAACATCCCCACGGTGTTCGTGTCCGGCGGTCCCATGGAGGCGGGCAAGACCACCCTGGTCGACGGCACGGTCCGCACCCTCGACCTCGTCGACGCGATCTCGGACGCCGTCAACGACAAGATCTCCGACGCGGACATCCTCCGTATCGAGGAGAACGCCTGCCCGACCTGCGGCAGCTGTTCGGGCATGTTCACCGCCAACTCGATGAACTGCCTCGCCGAGGCGATCGGCCTGGCCCTGCCGGGCAACGGCTCCGTCCTCGCCACCCACACCGCACGCAAGGCGCTGTACGAGAACGCCGGCCGCACGATCGTCGACATCACCAAGCGCCACTACGAGGAGGACGACCACTCCGTCCTGCCCCGCAGCATCGCCACCCGCGAGGCGTTCGAGAACGCCATGGCCCTCGACATCGCGATGGGCGGCTCCACCAACACGATCCTCCACCTGCTGGCCGCGGCCCAGGAGGCCGAGCTCGCCTTCGGCCTCCCGGAGATGGACGAGATCTCCCGGCGGGTCCCCTGCCTCGCGAAGGTCGCCCCCAATGTGGCGCCCGGCGGGACGTACTACATGGAGGACGTGCACAGGGCCGGCGGCATCCCCGCCCTCCTCGGCGAGCTGCACCGCGGCGGGCTGCTCAACGCAGGTGTGCACGCGGTCCACTCCGGCAGCCTCGACGAGTGGCTGAAGAACTGGGACGTCCGCGGCGGCTCCCCGTCCCCCGAGGCCGTGGAGCTCTGGTACGCCGCCCCGGGCTGCGTCCGCAGCGCGACCGCCTTCTCGCAGTCCGAGCGCTGGGACAGCCTCGACACGGACGCTGCCGGAGGCTGCATCCGGGACATGGAGCACGCCTACTCCAAGGACGGCGGCCTGGCGGTCCTCAAGGGGAACCTCGCCGTGGACGGCTGCGTCGTGAAGACGGCGGGCGTCGACGAGTCGATCTGGACCTTCGAGGGACCGGCCGTCGTCTGCGAGTCGCAGGAGGACGCCGTCGACAAGATCCTCCGCAAGGAGATCACGCACGGCGACGTCATCGTCATCCGCTACGAGGGCCCCAAGGGCGGTCCCGGCATGCAGGAGATGCTCTACCCGACGTCGTTCCTCAAGGGCCGCGGCCTCGGCAAGAGCTGCGCGCTCGTCACCGACGGCCGCTTCTCCGGCGGCACGTCGGGCCTGTCCATCGGGCACGCCTCGCCCGAGGCGGCGTCCGGCGGCACGATCGCTCTCGTCGAGGACGGCGACCGGATCCGGATCGACATCCCGAACCGCTCGATCGAGCTCCTCGTCGCCGACGAGGACCTCGCCGCCCGCCGTGAGGCGCTGAACGGCGTCTACGCGCCGAAGAACCGCGAGCGCAAGGTCTCCCAGGCGCTGCGCGCGTACGCGGCCATGGCGACCAGCGCGGACAAGGGTGCCGTCCGCGACGTCTCCAAGCTCGGCTGACCCCCAACGGGCCCCGGCCCGGCTCCGAGGAGCCCGGCCGCCCCGCGTTCGTTCCGTCCGGCCCCGTCCCTGGTCCTACCAGGCGGCGGGGTCGTCCGCGTCCACGGCGAAGACGGATCCGTCCGGGGCGGTGCCGACGACGCTCCGGCCCAGTACGACGGGAGCCGGCAGGGACGAGGCGTGGCTGAGCCTGCCGTCCTTCAGCCGCGGGCGCGTCTGGCCCAGCAGCGTTCCGCGCTCGGTGTCGACGGCGAGCAGCCGCCCGTCGGCGGCCGAGAAGTACAGCCGGCCGCCCGCTCCGAGGACCGGCGCCGAGGTCATCCCCACCGCCGTCTCCAGCCGCCACCGCTCGGCCCGTCCGCCGCCCGGACCGACGTCGACGGCCAGCAGCGTCCCGCCGCGCTCCAGCAGCAGCGCGGTGTCCCCGTCCACGACGGTCTCCGGTCCGTTCATCCGGAAGGGCAGCGCGATGCGGGCCGTGCTCCGCGACGCCGGGTCGTAGCGGACGAGCCCGGTGGTCTGTGCCTTCTCGTTCATGGAGGTCAGCAGGAGAGCCCCGCCCGACGTCCCGGCCGGGGTGAGCATCCCGTCCAGCCTGCGCTGCCAGGCCGTGGCGCCGGTCCTCGCCTCGACGGCGGTGACCAGGGTGCTGGACCCCTGCGCCGAGCTCTCGAAGGCGTACGCGAGCCCGGTCCCGGCGTCGTACAGGCCGTAGCCCGGACGTTCGTGCCCCGGCAGGGCACGCCTCCAACGGGATGCGCCGGTCTCCGCGTCCAGCGCCTGCGACGTCCCGTCCTGGCGGACCGTCAAAAGGACGTCGCCCGCCGGCACGGGGGTGTCGAGATACGCGGAGAGGTCCGTACGCCAGAGCCGCGCGCCCGCGTCGGCGGAGTACGCGCGGAGCTCCTCGCCGGCCACGACGGTCCAGGCCGGGCCCCCGGGAGCCGCGTCCCCGGCGGCCTTCGACGAGGTGTCCCCGTGCGACCAGAGGACCCGGCCGTCCGACGGATCCAGCCGCGCCGCGGAGGAAGCGGCGGAGACGCAGTACAGCGCCGGCTCCGTCCCTGTCCCCGCGGTGCACGACGGAGTGGAGCCGCTCCGCGACGGCAGGGGTTTCTCCCACGGCACGAACGCCGCCGTGTGCTCCTCGCCGGCCTTCCTCCCGGGCGCGCCGGAGCCGCCGCGGGCCGCGGCCGCCCAGAGTGCCCCGGCCACCAGCACCAGCACCACGGCCGGAACCGCGATCCGGAGCAGCGTCCGGCGTCCCTTCGCCGCCCCCGGCCCGGACGGCAGCCCGTCCGCCGCCCGCACGTGTGTGGTCCCCTCGGCCGTCTCCACCGACTCGGCGGCGACCGGTCTCCGCTGCACCGGGATGAAGGCGGCGGCCTCGTACGACGGAGGGTGCAGCGCGTCCATGATCTCGTCCGGGGTGGGACGCTCCCCGGGGTCCTTGGCCAGGCACCGCCCGACCAGAGGCGCCAGGCTCGCGGGCACCCCGGCCAGATCGGCCTCGTCGTGCACCACCTGGTAGGCCACGAGGTACGGGCTGTCCGAGTCGAAGGGCCCCCGGCCCGTCGCCGCGTGGACCAGCACCGCCCCGAGCGCGAACACGTCGGCGGCCGGACCGACCTCGCGGGGACGCTGGAACTGCTCGGGCGCCATGTACGGCGGCGAGCCGATCAGCTTGCCGGTCTCGGTGCGCAGATCGCTGTCGTACGGCCGGGAGATCCCGAAGTCGATGACCTTCGGCCCGGAGTCGGGGAGCAGCACGTTGCTCGGCTTGAGATCCCGGTGGATGACACCGGCCCGGTGGATGTCGCGCAGCGCCTCGGCGAGCCCGGCCGTGAGCCTGCGCAGCTCGGCGGGGCTCATCGGCCCGTTCCGCTTCACCTGCGCGGAGAGCGTGGGGCCGGGGACGTACAGGGTGGCCATCCAGGGCAGGGCGGCCGTCGGATCGGCGTCCACCACCGGCGCGGTGAACGCGCCGCTGACCCTCCGGGCGGCGGCGACCTCCTGCCGGAAACGCGCCCTGAACTCGGGGTCCGCCGCGTGCTGGCGGTGCACCACCTTCACCGCGAGCTGAAGCCCGGAGGCGGAGCGCGCCAGGTGGACGACACCCATCCCGCCCGCTCCGAGACATGCCTCGAGCCGGTACTGCCCGGCGTACTCAGGATGCTCCGCTTCCGGATGTGATCCGGTCCCTCGCAGCGGCGGCATCGCCCACCCCCGTGTGTTCGTGCGCAAGCGCGACGCACGGAGCCTAGTCGATGGTGCGTGCGAGAACCGTGGGGCTTGTTAGCCTGCGCGTCACACGCATCGCTTTCAACGGGGGAGGCCCTCATGGGTGTTGAAGAGAACGCCGTAGGCACGGTCACCGCGGACACCGCCACGGTCGCCGCGGAGGAGGTGACGACGCTCGCCGCGGACACCGTCGTCTACCCGATCGCTCCGGGCTACCGCGTCAACGTCCGGCGGGGACCGGGCACGCAGTACGGGATCGTCCGCACGCTGCCGTACGGGATGAGCGTCCCGGTGTACTGCCAGAAGCCGGGCGAGCGGGTGTCCGGCCCGTACGGCACGACGAATCTCTGGGACAACATCGCCAACGGCCAGTTCGTCTCGGACGCCTACGTCAAGACGGGCAGCGACGGTTACATCGCGCCGCGCTGCGACTGACGGTTCCGCGGCGGCGGCCGGCCCTGCCGTGCCGCCGCCGACGGCACCGGCCCGCGTCCTGGGACAATCGATTCCGTGAGCGAGAACAGCGAAGCCCCAGGAACCTCCTCGGCCGCGCCTTCGGGCGGCACCACCACGCCGGGGCCGCAGCCCGAACCCCTCCGTTTCTTCGGCACGACCTGGGTCGACCACGACGGCGGGTACGGGCTGCGGCGCGCGGCCGTCACCGTCGGCTCGCTGGTCGCCGCCGTCGCCTCCTGCTTCGTCCTGCGCTTCGCCTACCAGGGCCTGGAGATCGCCGAGGTCGGCAGCCTGGTCGGCATGCTCGTCGTGCTGATGTTCGCGGTCTGCAGCGCCATCGCCTTCCGCAAGACCTGGGAGGGCTTCACACGCCGCCCCGCCGACCCGGCCGGTGACGACAGGCTGCGCGGGCTCAAGTCGATCGGCTTCATCGGCTCGCTCCTCGCCTACTTCCTCCGTTCCTTCCGGGAGGCACCGGGCGAGAAGCTGCGGCGTACCGAGTACGAGGCGGCGCTCGCACGCTTCGTGAAGCGACGCTCGTCCCGCACCGGCAACCCCGCGGCCCGCAAGGCCCCCAAGGGCAAGCGCCCCGGGCGCCGATAACACCCTCCGGGCCCGGTCGGCCGCCCCGGGCGGCGGTGAAGCTGTCGCGATCCTCGCCCGCACCGGCCGTTCCGGATGCAGCATGAACCCATGTCTGCCACCACGCCCCGTGCCCTGTCGTTCGACACCGCAGCGGCCCAGTACGCCGCCTACCGTCCCAGCTACCCGCCCGCGCTCCTGGACGCCGTCGAGGAGCTGGCCGCCCGCCCGCTGCACGGCGCCCGCACCGTCGACGTCGGTGCAGGGACGGGCATCGCCACCCGGCTGCTGCTCGCCCGCGGCGCCCGCGTCACAGCCGTCGAGCCGGGGCCCGGCATGGCGGGGGAGCTGCACCGGTCGCTGCCGTCCGTCCTCGTGGTCCGGGGTGACGGCAACCACCTTCCGCTGGCCACCGCCTCGGCCGACCTGATCACCTACGCCCAGTCCTGGCACTGGACCGACCCCGCGCTGTCCCTGCCCGAGGCGCGCCGCGTCCTGCGGCCGGGCGGCTCCCTGGCGCTCTGGTGGAACGTCTCCGACGACTCCGCGGGCTGGATCGCCGATCAGGACCTCCGGCTGCGCCGTCACCTCGGCGCCGGCGACGGGGCCCACGGCACGCCGGGGGGCTCCGGTTCGCGGAACCTCGGGACCCTGCCCGGGGACTTCGCGCGACAGCTGCTCCCCTGGTCCCGGACGGTCCCGGTCGACACACACCTCGCCAACCTCGCCACCCACTCCGCCTTCCTCGTGCGCGGCGGTGCCGACGGCGAGTCCACCCGCCGGTTCCTGGACGAGGAGCGCGGGCACCTCGCCGCCGTGTTCCCCGACGGCACGGTCGAGGAGCGCTACGTGGTCGAACTCGCGGTGCTGAGGGGCTGACCACCCGACGCCGGGCCCACCGCCTCCCTTGACGCGGCCCTGCGACGGGATCAATATTCATCACATGATGAATTTGCCGCGCACCGCGGGCGCGAGCGCCGTCGACGCCCGCGCCCTCACCGTCGTACGGGGAGGCCGCACGGTCCTGCGCGGCCTCGACTTCACCGTCGAGCCGGGCAGGATCACCGGCCTCCTCGGCCCCTCCGGCTGCGGGAAGTCCACGCTCATGCGGGCCGTCGTGGGCACCCAGGCCCAGGTCACCGGAGCGCTCGACGTCCTCGGGCGCCCCGCGGGCCACCCGTCCCTGCGGCCGCGCGTCGGCTACGTCACCCAGGCCCCGTCCGTCTACACCGACCTCACGGTCCGCCAGAACCTCGACTACTTCGCGGCCGTGCTCCGGCCGGGCCGCGCCCACCGCACCGCACGCGAGGAAGCCGTCGTCCGCGCCATCGGCGACGTCGACCTCACCAGCCACGCCGACGCCCTCGCGGGCACCCTCTCAGGCGGCCAGCTCAGCCGGGTCTCCCTCGCCGTCGCGCTGCTCGGCACCCCCGAACTCCTGGTCCTCGACGAGCCCACCGTCGGCCTCGACCCCGTGCTCCGACGTGATCTGTGGAACCTCTTCCACACCCTCGCCACCGACCGGGGCACCACGATCCTCGTCTCCTCGCACGTCATGGACGAGGCCGAGCGCTGCGACCGGCTGCTGCTCATGCGCGAGGGCACCATCCTCGCCGACGACACCCCCGACGCCCTCCGCACCCGTACCGGATCCGCCACCGTCGAAGAGGCCTTCCTCCACCTCGTGGACGAGGCCACGGAGGACGAGGCCACGGAGAACGAGGCCACGGAGAGCGAAGCCGCCGCCACCCGCCAGGAGACCAGCCGATGAGCACCGACGCCCCCGCACTCTCCCCGGCCAGGACCCTGGTCACCTGCGGACGCGTCCTGCGCCAGCTCCGCCACGACCCCCGCACCATCGCGCTGCTGCTGGTCGTCCCGGTCCTGATGATCACGCTGCTGCGCTACGTCTTCGACGGCGACCCGCGCACCTTCGACTCCATCGGCGCCTCGCTGCTCGGCATCTTCCCGCTCATCACGATGTTCCTGGTGACCTCGATCGCCACCCTCCGCGAACGCACCTCCGGCACCCTCGAACGCCTGCTCGCGATGCCCCTGGGCAAGGGCGACCTGATCGCCGGATACGCGCTGGCCTTCGGCACCGTCGCCGCCGTCCAGTCCGTCCTGGCCACCGCGCTGTCCGTCTGGGTCCTCGGCCTGGACGTCGTCGGGTCGCCCTGGCTGCTGCTCCTCGTGGCCCTGCTCGACGCGCTCCTCGGCACGGCGCTCGGCCTGTTCGTCTCGGCCTTCGCCGCCTCCGAGTTCCAGGCGGTCCAGTTCATGCCCGCCGTGATCTTCCCGCAGCTGCTGCTCTGCGGGCTGTTCACCCCGCGCGACCAGATGCACCCGGTCCTGGAGGCCGTCTCCGACGTCCTGCCGATGTCGTACGCCGTCGACGGGATGAACCAGGTCCTCGCGCACACCGACATCACCGCCGACTTCTACCGGGACGTCCTGGTCGTCGCCGGCTGCGCCCTGCTCGTCCTCTGTCTGGGCGCCGCCACCCTCCGCCGCCGCACCACCTGACGACGCGGTGCGAGGATGGCGGCCACGACACGTACCGAGTACCGCGCAGCGCCACCCGGAGGATGAACCGCATGACCCAGACAGTCGCCGTCCTCGGCACCGGAAAGATCGGCGAAGCCCTCCTCAGCGGCATGATCCGGGCGGGCTGGCGGGCCGCCGACCTGCTGGTGACCACACGCCGCCCCGAGCGCGCCGAGGAGCTCCGCACCCGCTACGGCGTCCAGACCGTCACCAACGCGGAGGCGGCCAAGAGCGCCGACATCCTCATCCTCGCGGTCAAGCCCCAGGACATGGGCACGCTCCTCGACGAACTCGCCCCCCACATCGCCGCCGACCGCCTGGTCATCAGCGCCGCCGCGGGCATCACGACCGGCTTCATCGAGGAGCGGCTGGCCGAGGGCACCCCGGTCGTCCGTGTCATGCCGAACACCCCGGTCCTCGTCGACGAGGGCATGTCCGTCATCTCGGCGGGCGGCCACGCCACCGCCGAGCACCTCGACCACGCCGAGGCGATCTTCGGAGGCGTCGGCAAGACCGCCCGCCTCCCCGAGTCCCAGCAGGACGCGGCCACCGCACTCTCCGGCTCGGGACCCGCCTACTTCTACTTCCTCGTCGAGGCCATGACCGACGCGGGCATCCTGCTCGGCCTGCCCCGCGCCAGGGCCCACGACCTCATCGTCCAGGCCGCCATCGGCGCCGCCGTCATGCTCCGCGACAGCGGCGAGCACCCCGTCAAGCTCCGCGAGGCCGTCACCAGCCCGGCCGGCACGACCATCAGCGCCATCCGCGAGCTGGAGAACCACGGCGTGCGGGCCGCGCTCATCGCCGCCCTCGAAGCCGCCCGCGACCGCAGCCGCGAGCTGGCCACCGGCAACGGCTGACCGCCCCCACCCGCCACACCCGGCTCACTTCACCGCGGCCACCAGCTCCTCGCTGCGCACCACCGTCGCGAACCCACCGCCGTGCAACGTCACGGCGGTGGCCCGGGCCAGCTCCTCCGCGCTCAGCTTCCAGCCCCAGGGGCCGACCTGGTCGAAGGTGTACGTCGCGTCGAAGGCGAAGAACACCTCGTAGCCGAGATTGCCGCCCATGCGCGCCGTCGTCTCCGCGCACATGTTGGTCTGGATCCCCGCCACGACGAACTGCCGCACCCCGGACTCCCGCAGCCAGGCATCCAGATCGGGTGACCCGTAGAAGGCGGAGTTCACCGACTTCGTCAGGAACAGCTCCGGCCCCCGGCCCTTCCCTCGCCGTTCCTCGACGTACTCCTTGAACGCGTTCCCCGGGTACCCCTCCCGCAGGGGCGAATCCGGCTTCGGCGAGTCGTGCCGCACGAAGACGACGGGCCTGCCGCTCTCCTGCCAGGCATCGATCAGACCGGCGATGTTCCGATCGGCCTCCGGGTTGTTGCGCGGACCCCAGTACGCCTCCTCCTCGAATCCCTGCTGTACGTCGACGACCACCAGCGCTGCGTTCTCCGCGATCTCCATGCGCACCACTCTCCTCGCGGTGGCCGCCCGTTCCCAGGACCGGGAAAGTCATCGATCGATGCTTTACTGCCACGATGACCGTGCCCCTGCACCGCCCCGGCCGTATCGCCCTGGTCGCGTTCCCCGGCGTCCGCGCCTTCGACGTCTCGGTCATCACGGAGGTCTGGGGGGTGGACCGCACCGACCGCGGCGTACCGGCCTTCGAGCTGCGCCGCGTGGCGAGCGAGCCGGCCGCCGTCCCCCTCCGTGGAGGCCTGTCCCTCACACCCGACCGGACGCTGTCCTGGCTCACCCGCGCGGACCTGATCGTGGTCCCCGGCCTCGACGACCATGTGACACCCGCGCCAGAGCCGGTGCTCGACGCCCTGCGCCGCGCCCACGACCGGGGCACGCCGCTCGCCGCGCTCTGCGGCGGGGCCTTCACCCTCGCCCAGGCCGGGCTCCTGGACGGCAGAAGGGCCGTCACGCACTGGAACCTCACCGAGCTGCTCCGGACCCGGCATCCACGGGTGACCGTGATGCGCGACGCGCTCTTCCTCCATGAGGACAACATCTGGACCTCGGCCGGCACGGCGGCGGGGATCGACCTCTGCCTCCATCTGGTGAGGACGACCCACGGTGCCGAAGCGGCGGCGACGATCGCGCGTTCGATGGTCACGGCTCCGTTCCGTACGGGGACCCAGGCACAGTTCATCGAGCACCCCACGCCTCGCGCCGACCGGGACGCGGACGCACTGGCGGAAGCCCGCGCCTATGCGCTGACCCGTCTGGCCGAACCGCACACGGTGCCGGCGCTGGCCGCCCGGGCCGGGATGTCCGCCCGCACCTTCGCCCGCCGTTTCCAGGCCACCACGGGTACGACGCCGATGCGCTGGCTCATCACCCAGCGCGTCGCCGCAGCCCAGAAGCTCCTGGAGAGAACCGACCTGCCCCTGCCGGAGGTGGCGCGACGCGCAGGGTTCGGCAGCGAGGTCACCATGCGCCAGCACTTCGCGACCCACCTGGCCACGAGCCCGCGCGACTACAGGCTGGCCTTCCACGACAGGGGCGGACCGGAGGGGGGTTGACACGCCCTGCCCCGGTCCGTAGTGTGCTCCGAGTTGTCCGACGTGAGCGCCGACCCCGGTCGGTCCCCGGACAGCCATGCCGCAGGAACCACTCGAATCGACCGACATCTGTCGCGTCCTTTTGCGTGCGCACGTGCGAAATGAGGAATCAGTGTTCGAGGGTGACCCGATTAGCGTCGGGGCCGGGGATTCCGCTAAAGTCTCACTCGTCGGAACGGCCCAAGGGCCGGGAAGACGAACCCCGCTGACTGGGAATCAGGCCCGAAAGGATCTGATAGAGTCGGACTCGCCGGAAAGGGAAACGCGAAAGCGAAGAACTGGAAAGCGAAACAGCAGGAACCCGCTTCGGCCGGGAATCGGACACGAAAGAGTCTGATAGAGTCGGAAACGCAAGAACGAAGGGAAGCGCCCGGAGGGCCCCGGTGAAACGGGACCGAAGGAAGCGTCCGTTCCTTGAGAACTCAACAGCGTGCCAAAAATCAACGCCAAATTTGTTGATACCCCGGCCCACTTCGGTGGGTTGGTGGTTCCTTTGAAGTCCTACCGGCCCATGTGGCGGGTAGGCAACATCAGCGAGGACGCTGTGGACGACCATCCCTATTCCGGATCGGTCGTCCCGCTCTTCTATGGTGCTCTCCCGATTACGGGAAAACATTCATGGAGAGTTTGATCCTGGCTCAGGACGAACGCTGGCGGCGTGCTTAACACATGCAAGTCGAACGATGAAGCCCTTCGGGGTGGATTAGTGGCGAACGGGTGAGTAACACGTGGGCAATCTGCCCTTCACTCTGGGACAAGCCCTGGAAACGGGGTCTAATACCGGATAACACTCTGTCCCTCATGGGGCGGGGTTAAAAGCTCCGGCGGTGAAGGATGAGCCCGCGGCCTATCAGCTTGTTGGTGGGGTAATGGCCTACCAAGGCGACGACGGGTAGCCGGCCTGAGAGGGCGACCGGCCACACTGGGACTGAGACACGGCCCAGACTCCTACGGGAGGCAGCAGTGGGGAATATTGCACAATGGGCGAAAGCCTGATGCAGCGACGCCGCGTGAGGGATGACGGCCTTCGGGTTGTAAACCTCTTTCAGCAGGGAAGAAGCGAAAGTGACGGTACCTGCAGAAGAAGCGCCGGCTAACTACGTGCCAGCAGCCGCGGTAATACGTAGGGCGCAAGCGTTGTCCGGAATTATTGGGCGTAAAGAGCTCGTAGGCGGCTTGTCACGTCGGATGTGAAAGCTCGGGGCTTAACCCCGAGTCTGCATTCGATACGGGCTAGCTAGAGTGTGGTAGGGGAGATCGGAATTCCTGGTGTAGCGGTGAAATGCGCAGATATCAGGAGGAACACCGGTGGCGAAGGCGGATCTCTGGGCCATTACTGACGCTGAGGAGCGAAAGCGTGGGGAGCGAACAGGATTAGATACCCTGGTAGTCCACGCCGTAAACGTTGGGAACTAGGTGTTGGCGACATTCCACGTCGTCGGTGCCGCAGCTAACGCATTAAGTTCCCCGCCTGGGGAGTACGGCCGCAAGGCTAAAACTCAAAGGAATTGACGGGGGCCCGCACAAGCAGCGGAGCATGTGGCTTAATTCGACGCAACGCGAAGAACCTTACCAAGGCTTGACATATACCGGAAAGCATCAGAGATGGTGCCCCCCTTGTGGTCGGTATACAGGTGGTGCATGGCTGTCGTCAGCTCGTGTCGTGAGATGTTGGGTTAAGTCCCGCAACGAGCGCAACCCTTGTTCTGTGTTGCCAGCATGCCCTTCGGGGTGATGGGGACTCACAGGAGACTGCCGGGGTCAACTCGGAGGAAGGTGGGGACGACGTCAAGTCATCATGCCCCTTATGTCTTGGGCTGCACACGTGCTACAATGGCCGGTACAATGAGCTGCGATGCCGCGAGGCGGAGCGAATCTCAAAAAGCCGGTCTCAGTTCGGATTGGGGTCTGCAACTCGACCCCATGAAGTCGGAGTTGCTAGTAATCGCAGATCAGCATTGCTGCGGTGAATACGTTCCCGGGCCTTGTACACACCGCCCGTCACGTCACGAAAGTCGGTAACACCCGAAGCCGGTGGCCCAACCCCTTGTGGGAGGGAGCTGTCGAAGGTGGGACTGGCGATTGGGACGAAGTCGTAACAAGGTAGCCGTACCGGAAGGTGCGGCTGGATCACCTCCTTTCTAAGGAGCATCTAGGTTTCCTTCGGGGAATCCAGAGACCATTACGTCGGCAAATGTTCGACGGTGGTTGCTCATGGGTGGAACGTTGATTATTCGGCACGATGAGCACGGTTCTGTGAGTACTGCTTCGGCGTGGAAAACAGGATCGGGTTGGTCGGGTCGGGCACGCTGTTGGGTATCTGAAGGTACGGGCTCGTTGAGTCTGGATCTTCGGTTGCCGGCCCCAGTGAACTCGCCTGTTTGGGCGGGGTGATGGGTGGCTGGTCGTTGTTTGAGAACTGCACAGTGGACGCGAGCATCTGTGGCCAAGTTTTTAAGGGCGCACGGTGGATGCCTTGGCACCAGGAACCGATGAAGGACGTGGGAGGCCACGATAGTCCCCGGGGAGCTGTCAACCAAGCTTTGATCCGGGGGTTTCCGAATGGGGAAACCCGGCAGTCGTCATGGGCTGTCACCCGCTGCTGAACACATAGGCAGTGTGGAGGGAACGAGGGGAAGTGAAACATCTCAGTACCCTCAGGAAGAGAAAACAACCGTGATTCCGGGAGTAGTGGCGAGCGAAACTGGATGAGGCCAAACCGTATGCGTGTGATACCCGGCAGGGGTTGCGCATGCGGGGTTGTGGGAGTTCTCTTGATCAATCTGCCGATTGGTCGGCAAGTCAGAAACCGTTGGTGTAGGCGAAGGACATGCGAAAGGTCCGGCGTAGAGGGTAAGACCCCCGTAGCTGAAACATCAACGGCTTGCTTGAGAACCACCCAAGTAGCACGGGGCCCGAGAAATCCCGTGTGAATCTGGCGGGACCACCCGCTAAGCCTAAATATTCCCTGGTGACCGATAGCGGATAGTACCGTGAGGGAATGGTGAAAAGTACCGCGGGAGCGGAGTGAAATAGTACCTGAAACCGTGTGCCTACAAGCCGTGGGAGCGTCGCTGGCAGCACTTGTGCTGTCAGTCGTGACTGCGTGCCTTTTGAAGAATGAGCCTGCGAGTTAGCGGTGTGTAGCGAGGTTAACCCGTGTGGGGAAGCCGTAGCGAAAGCGAGTCCGAATAGGGCGATTGAGTTGCACGCTCTAGACCCGAAGCGGAGTGATCTAGCCATGGGCAGGTTGAAGCGGAGGTAAGACTTCGTGGAGGACCGAACCCACCAGGGTTGAAAACCTGGGGGATGACCTGTGGTTAGGGGTGAAAGGCCAATCAAACTCCGTGATAGCTGGTTCTCCCCGAAATGCATTTAGGTGCAGCGTCGTGTGTTTCTTGCCGGAGGTAGAGCACTGGATAGGCGATGGGCCCTACCGGGTTACTGACCTTAGCCAAACTCCGAATGCCGGTAAGTGAGAGCACGGCAGTGAGACTGTGGGGGATAAGCTCCATGGTCGAGAGGGAAACAGCCCAGAGCATCGACTAAGGCCCCTAAGCGTACGCTAAGTGGGAAAGGATGTGGAGTCGCAGAGACAACCAGGAGGTTGGCTTAGAAGCAGCCACCCTTGAAAGAGTGCGTAATAGCTCACTGGTCAAGTGATTCCGCGCCGACAATGTAGCGGGGCTCAAGCGTACCGCCGAAGTCGTGTCATTCACACATATAGGGCCAACGCCTGTGTGGATGGGTAGGGGAGCGTCGTGTGCCGGGTGAAGCAGCCGCGGAAGCGAGTTGTGGACGGTTCACGAGTGAGAATGCAGGCATGAGTAGCGATACACACGTGAGAAACGTGTGCGCCGATTGACTAAGGGTTCCTGGGTCAAGCTGATCTGCCCAGGGTAAGTCGGGACCTAAGGCGAGGCCGACAGGCGTAGTCGATGGACAACCGGTTGATATTCCGGTACCCGCTTTGAAACGCCCAATACTGAATCAGGCGATGCTAAGTCCGTGAAGCCGGCCCGATCTCTTCGGAGTTGAGGGTAGTGGTGGAGCCGACGAACCAGACTTGTACTAGGTAAGCGATGGGGTGACGCAGGAAGGTAGTCCAGCCCGGGCGGTGGTTGTCCCGGGGTAAGGGTGTAGGCCGTGTGGTAGGCAAATCCGTCACACATTAAGGCTGAGACCTGATGCCGAGCCGATTGTGGTGAAGTGGATGATCCTATGCTGTCGAGAAAAGCCTCTAGCGAGTTTCATGGCGGCCCGTACCCTAAACCGACTCAGGTAGTCAGGTAGAGAATACCGAGGCGTTCGGGTGAACTATGGTTAAGGAACTCGGCAAAATGCCCCCGTAACTTCGGGAGAAGGGGGGCCATCACTGGTGATCCGATTTACTCGGTGAGCTGGGGGTGGCCGCAGAGACCAGCGAGAAGCGACTGTTTACTAAAAACACAGGTCCGTGCGAAGCCGTAAGGCGATGTATACGGACTGACGCCTGCCCGGTGCTGGAACGTTAAGGGGACCGGTTAGTGCACTTTCGGGTGTGCGAAGCTGAGAACTTAAGCGCCAGTAAACGGCGGTGGTAACTATAACCATCCTAAGGTAGCGAAATTCCTTGTCGGGTAAGTTCCGACCTGCACGAATGGCGTAACGACTTCTCGACTGTCTCAACCATAGGCCCGGTGAAATTGCACTACGAGTAAAGATGCTCGTTTCGCGCAGCAGGACGGAAAGACCCCGGGACCTTTACTATAGTTTGATATTGGTGTTCGGTTCGGCTTGTGTAGGATAGGTGGGAGACTTTGAAGCAGCCACGCCAGTGGTTGTGGAGTCGCCGTTGAAATACCACTCTGGTCGTGCTGGATGTCTAACCTGGGTCCGTGATCCGGATCAGGGACAGTGTCTGATGGGTAGTTTAACTGGGGCGGTTGCCTCCTAAAGAGTAACGGAGGCGCCCAAAGGTTCCCTCAGCCTGGTTGGCAATCAGGTGTTGAGTGTAAGTGCACAAGGGAGCTTGACTGTGAGACCGACGGGTCGAGCAGGGACGAAAGTCGGGACTAGTGATCCGGCAGTGGCTTGTGGAAGCGCTGTCGCTCAACGGATAAAAGGTACCCCGGGGATAACAGGCTGATCTTCCCCAAGAGTCCATATCGACGGGATGGTTTGGCACCTCGATGTCGGCTCGTCGCATCCTGGGGCTGGAGTCGGTCCCAAGGGTTGGGCTGTTCGCCCATTAAAGCGGTACGCGAGCTGGGTTTAGAACGTCGTGAGACAGTTCGGTCCCTATCCGCTGTGCGCGTAGGAATATTGAGAAGGGCTGTCCCTAGTACGAGAGGACCGGGACGGACGAACCTCTGGTGTGCCAGTTGTCCTGCCAAGGGCATGGCTGGTTGGCTACGTTCGGAAAGGATAACCGCTGAAAGCATCTAAGCGGGAAGCCTGCTTCGAGATGAGTATTCCCACCACCTTGAGTGGTTAAGGCTCCCAGTAGACGACTGGGTTGATAGGCCAGATGTGGAAGCCCGGTAACGGGTGGAGCTGACTGGTACTAATAGGCCGAGGGCTTGTCCTCAGTTGCTCGCGTCCACTGTGTTAGTTCTGAAATAACGAACGGCCGTGTTTTTGCCCGGTGTTGGTTAATTTCATAGTGTTTCGGTGGTCATTGCGTTAGGGAAACGCCCGGTTACATTCCGAACCCGGAAGCTAAGCCTTTCAGCGCCGATGGTACTGCAGGGGGGACCCTGTGGGAGAGTAGGACGCCGCCGAACAATTATTCCGGGAAAGCCCCGTGCCCTTGTGGCACGGGGCTTTTCTGCGTTCTGAGCGTCTAGGGTCGAACCATGCGCTACGAACTGGTCATCTTCGACAACGACGGCGTGCTCGTCGACAGTGAGCCGATCTCCAACACCGTCCTGGCCGGCTACCTCACCGAGCTCGGCCACCCCACCTCGTACGAGGAGTCCCTCCGCGACTACATGGGGGCCGCGATCCACCGGGTCCACGACCTGGTGGAGGAGCGGACCGGCCAGAAGCTCCCCTCGGACTTCGACGAGGAGCTCCACCGTCGTACCCTCTCGGCGTTCCAGCAGGAGCGGCTGGCGGCGGTGGACGGGGTCCACGACCTGCTCGGCGAGCTCGTCGCCGACGGGGTCGCGTACTGCGTCGCCTCGTCCGGAAGCCACCAGAAGATCGCGGCCGGACACCTGAACACCGGGCTCGACCAGTGGTTCGAGGACGAGTGGATCTTCAGCTCCGAGGACGTCGGTCAGGGAAAACCGGCGCCGGACCTGTTCCTCCACGCCGCCGATCGGATGGGCATCGCCCCCGAGCGGTGCGTCGTGATCGAGGACAGCCCGCTCGGCGTCGAGGCGGCCCGGGCCGCGGGGATGGACGTGTACGGCTTCACCTCGATGATGCCGGCGGACCGGCTCGTCGGCGTCACCGGGCACTTCTCCGACATGTCCCAGCTCCCCAAACTTCTCGGCTGATCGATCTACCCAGCGGTAGACCGGGGCTCTACGCTCGCGGCCATGACGGATGCGCGGTTGCGGTACGGCAGAGCCTCGCTGGCCCTGAGCTTTCTGGTGCAGGGAGTGGCCTTCGCGCTGCTCGTGACGCGCATCCCCGCCATTCAGGACCGCTACGGGATATCCGACGGGCTCCTGCCCGCCTTCCTGGCCGCGGTTCCTGTCCTGGCGGGGGTCGCCAGCGTGGCGACCGAGAAGCTGGTCGCCCGGGTGCGGCCCGGGGTCGTGCTGCGGTGGGCGCAGCCCGTCGTGATGCTGGCGCTGCTCGGTGTGGGCGCCGGAGGCGAGATGTGGCACGTGGCCCTCGCCCTGGGCGTGTTCGGGCTGGCCGTGGGTGCCCTGGACGCCTCGATGAACATGATGGGCGTCAGTCTCCAGCGGGCGTACGGGCGCAGCATCATGCTCGGGTTCCACGCCGCTTACAGTCTGGGCGGGATAGCCGGGGCGTCGATGGCGTGGGCGGGGGCCCACTGGGATCTGTCGCTGCTGGTGTCCTATCTGCCTGCGGTGGCCGTCCTGCTGCCCGCGGCCCTGATCGGGAGCCGGTGGTACACGGAGGGCAAGGCCGGCGACGGTGTGACGGCGGTTGGAGGAGGCCAGGGGGCGTCCGTGCCGTTCAGGCTGTTGCTGCCGCTCTGCCTGGTGATGGCGTTCGCGTACATCGGGGACTCGACGGTCTCCAACTGGAGTGCGAAGTACCTGCAGGACGTGCTGGGCAGTTCGGAGCAGCTGGCGACGGTTCCGTACAACGTCTACATGGTGACGACGCTGCTGGGGCGGGCCGTCGGCGACCTGGGGGTGCGGAGGTTCGGTGCGGTGGCGGTCGTGCGGGGCGGCAGTGTGCTGGCCGCGGCGGGGTTCGCGGTGGTGGCGGTGTCGCCCGGTGCCTGGTGGGGGATGCTCGGCTTCACGCTGCTGGGGCTCGGCCTGTGTGTGATCGTGCCGCAGACCTTCGCGGCCGCGGGGAGGATGTTCCCGGGGGCGAGCGATGTGGCGGTCGCCCGGCTGAACGTCTTCAACTACGTGGGCTTCCTCGTCGGGTCGCCGCTCGTGGGGGCGCTCGGGGACGCGTGGAGCTACCGCGGCGCGATGCTCGTGCCCATGGTGCTGGTCCTCGCGACGCTGGTGTACGCCCGGTCGTTCGGTGCGGAACCCGCCCGATACGGTGGCGGGCATGAGCGGGCGCGCGCAGCTGATGTGGGATGAGGCAGTAACGGGATACGACTTCGGGTCCGGTCACCCCATGGATCCGGTGAGACTCGCCCTGACGATGGGGCTGGTGCGGGCGTACGGGCTGGACGGGGCGGTGGACGTCAGGTCGGCCAAGTCCGCCGGGGACTCCACGCTGCGGCTCGTGCACCGTGAGGACTACGTGGCGGCCGTCCGTGCGGCGTCGGCGGATCCGGGGTCCGCCGACCAGGCGTACGGGCTCGGGACCGTCGACGATCCGGCCTTCGGGGGGATGCACGAGGCGTCGGCGCTCATCGCCGGGCTCTCGGTCGGGGCCGCGGAGGCGGTCTGGCGCGGGGAGAGCGGGCACGCGGTGAACTTCACCGGCGGACTGCACCACGCGATGCCCGGGGGTGCTTCGGGCTTCTGCGTGTACAACGACCCGGCGCTCGCCATCGCCCGCCTGCTGGAGCTGGGCGCTCGGCGCGTGGCGTACGTGGATGTGGACGTCCACCACGGGGACGGGGTGCAGGCGGCGTTCTGGGAGGACCCCCGGGTGCTGACCGTGTCCCTGCACGAGCACCCGCGCACGCTGTTCCCGCAGACCGGGTGGCCCGAGGAGACGGGTTCCGGGGCGGGTGAGGGCGGTGCGGTGAATGTGGCGCTGCCGGCCGGTACGGGCGACGCGGGGTGGCTGCGGGCGTTCCACGCGGTGGTGCCGGAGCTGCTGGAGGACTTCCGGCCGCAGGTGCTGGTGACCCAGCACGGTGCCGATACGCATGTCGAGGATCCGCTGGCCCATCTCGCCGTGTCGCTGGACGCGCAGAGGTCCGTCATGGAGGCCTGTCACGAGCTCGCCCACACCTGTGTGGAGGACGGGCGCTGGGTGGCGCTGGGCGGAGGGGGGTACGCGGTGGTGGATGTGGTGCCGCGCTCGTGGACCCATCTCGTGGGGATCGCCGCCCATGCCCCGGTTGACCCGGAGTCGGTGATTCCTGCTTCGTGGCGGGACGAGGTCTACGCCCGTACGCGGCAGTTGGGTCCTGCGCGGATGACGGACGGCCGTACGCCGACGTGGAAGCCGTGGGAGGACGGGTACGACCCGGCCGACCGGCTGGACCAGGCGGTGCTGGCGACCCGGCGGTCGGCGTTCCCGTTGCGGGGGCTGCTGGCCTGAGGCGGTTACGCCAACGGTGGGGCGGTATCCGGGTTCCGGCCCGGGGGTGTCCCCGGTGCGGGAGCATCGGGAGGGTGTTGAGCACCGGAGCGCTGCGCGCTCATCTGCTGGCGGCCCGGCTCGCCGGCCCTGTGGCCACGCCCCGGGAGACCAGCCTGCGGAGTTACCGGCTGTTCGCGGCGCGGGACCCCCGGGTGATGCTCGGGCTCGATCCGGACCGGGTCTGGGGCGAGCGTGACCTGCTGCGGCTGATGGCCGACAAGTGCGGGGTGTCGGCCGATCCTGATCATGTGTCAGGGCTGGACGTGATCGATCCGGAGCGGACCCTGGCCGCGTTGGACGCCTTCGCGGAACGGCTCGCCGGGGTTGCGGAGAGGCGGGCTCCGGTGCTGTTCGGCACCGGGCATCCGCACCGGCTGCTCGGGTTCTACGCCGGTCTGGCAGACGCTTTGTCGGCGGCGGGGTGCGCGGTGCTCACCCCCGCGCAGGGGCGATGTGTCGACATGACGACCCGGTTCGGCGTACGCACGTACAACCTTGATTACGTACGGGGTGTCGCGCTGGTGCGCGAACCGGGCGTGCGGGCTCCGGGGAGTGCCACCGGCGCACACACCCACTCCCCGCTGCCGGTCAGGGCCGTGCTGGAGGCGGCGGTGGACGCGCGGGGGGTGGTGCCCGAGCTGGTGGTCGGGGACCACGGGTGGGTCTGCGGGGCAGGTCAGCTGGGTATCGAGGCCATCGGGCTGGCGGACACGGACGACCCCGCGCTGTTCGTGGGTGAGGCGGAGGGGCGGGTGTCCGTAGCCGTTCCGCTGGATGACGGGGTGCAGGCGGACCACTACCGGCCTCTCGCTCGGTATGTGCTCAATCGGGCGTGTCTGTCACAGTAGGCGGCCGATCGCCTCACCTCTTCCCCACTGCATCACCCGCCCCTAATCTGGGGAGTGAGCGCACAACGACGAAGAGTCACCGGAGGGGAAGCCGGTGCGCGTCTCGTGCGGAAGGTACAGGTGGGTCATGGCTGCTGGCAGCGAGAGGCCTCTCAACGAGGTCAAGTTTCTGACCGTGGCGGAAGTCGCCTCTGTCATGAGGGTGTCGAAGATGACCGTGTACCGCTTGGTGCACAGTGGTCATCTGCCGGCGATCCGGGTGGGAAGGTCCTTCCGGGTCCCGGAGCAAGCGGTTCACGAGTATCTCCGTGAGTCCTTCGTGGGGGTGGAGTCGGCCTGACGTCGCCCTCGGATTACGTCCCTCACCCGGTGGCGGGTAGGCTAGGCCGACGTAGGTCGTGTGGGCCCAGACGCCCCGCACCAGTGAAGAAGAAGTGAGCGAGGGTAGTCGTGGGCTCTGTTATCAAGAAGCGGCGTAAGCGGATGGCCAAGAAGAAGCACCGCAAGCTGCTCAAGCGCACGCGCGTTCAGCGTCGCAACAAGAAGTAAGCGAACGCGGTTCGTGAGACCGAGGCCCTCCCGCCGTCCTGGCGGGAGGGCCTCGGCGCGTTCGGGGACCGGTGGTGGGGGTTCCTGGCTCCGGCTCCGTGCGGCGGTCCGGTGGATTCCCGCCATCGGTTCGGTAAAGCCCGCCTGGGGTCATCACAGGGCAACATCCACCGACTACGGTGACGGCCAGGGGAAGACCCCGCTCGGTGAACGATCGACGGAAGGCGCTGATCTTGGGGAAGATCGTGCTCGTCACAGGCGCGGCCCGGCAGCTGGGAGGCCGTTTCGTGCGGCGTGTCCAGCGCGATCCCGGTGTGGACCGGGTGATCGCCCTGGACGCCGTCGCGCCCGCGCACCAGCTGGGCGACGCCGAGTTCGTCCTGGCGGACATCCGGCAGTCGGCGATCGCCAGGATCCTCGCCGAGTACTCCGTCGACACGGTCGTCCACCTGGACGTGTCCGCGAAGGCGCTCGGCACGGGCGGCCGGACGACGGTCAAGGAGACCAACGTCATCGGCACGATGCAACTGCTCGGCGCCTGCCAGAAGTCCCCGTCCGTCCAGCGGCTGGTGGTCAAGTCCAGCACGAACGTCTACGGCTCCGCCCCGCGTGACCCCGCGGTCTTCACCGAGACGACGCCGCCCAAGTCCCTGCCCAGCGGTGGCTTCGCCAAGGACGCGGTGGAGGTCGAGGGGTACGTCCGCGGGTTCGCGCGCCGCAGGCCGGACGTGGCCGTGTGCGTGCTGAGGTTCGCGAACATCCTGGGCCCCGAGCCCGACTCGCCGCTCGCCGACTACCTGGCCCTGCCGGTCCTGCCGACGGTCCTCGGGTACGACCCCCGTCTGCAGTTCGTGCACGAGGACGACGTCGTCGACGTACTGGAGATCGCCGCGCGTGAACCCCGGCGCGGCACGCTGAACAGCGGCACGTTCAACATCGCCGGTGACGGTGTGCTGCTGCTCTCGCAGTGCTCGCGGAGGCTCGGGCGGCCGACCGTCCCGGTGCTGCTGCCGGCGGTCACCTGGGTGGGGTCGGCGCTCCGTACGATCGGTATGACGGACTTCTCGCCGGAGCAGATCCGGCTGCTCACCCACGGCAGGGTGGTCTCGACGGTGCAGATGCGCGAGACGCTGGGGTTCCGTCCGAAGTTCACCACGGCCGAGACCTTCGCGGAGTTCGCGCGGAGCAGGGGGCCGGGGCTGCTGCCTCCCGAGCGGGTGGGCAGGGCGGTCGGGAGGCTGGCCGAGCTGCCGCTCGGCGGGGGACCGGCCGGCAGGACACATTCGACTCACGGCGCCAGGTAGAGGAGCGCGACCGACGATGGCGGACGCCAAGGTCATTCCCTTCGACGACGACCGCTCGCGCTCCGGCGCGGGACGGCGCAGAGGTCTGGTGCCGGGCGGTGGCCGGGTGCAGACGCCCGCGTCGGCCGTCCCCGCGCCCGTGAGCGCCCTTCCGGGCGGTCAGGTGCCGGAAGGGGCCGCTGAGGCCGCCGGGGCCCCCTCAGGGGACGACAGGGAGGTTCCCGCGAACGGCTGGGACCGGCGGATCGCGGGCGGGCTCGCTTTTCTGCGGCGGAGACTGACGGGCGATTACGAGGTCGACGAGTTCGGTTACGACGAGGAGCTGACCGACCAGGTCCTCATGTCGGTGCTGAGGCCGCTCGCGGACACGTACTTCCGGGTCGAGGTCAAGGGCATCGAGAACATCCCGTCCGACGGCGGGGCTCTCATCGTGGCCAACCACTCCGGGACGCTGCCGCTGGACGGGCTGATGCTCCAGGTCGCGGTGCACGACAACCACCCGGCCGGGCGGCATCTGCGGCTGCTCGCCGCCGACCTGGTGTTCATGCTCCCGGTCGTCAACGAGCTGGCGAGGAAGGCCGGGCACACCCTGGCGTGCGCGGAGGACGCCGAGCGGCTGCTGCAGTCCGGTGAGGTCGTCGGGGTGATGCCGGAGGGCTTCAAGGGGATCGGGAAGCCGTTCGGCGAGCGGTACAAGCTGCAGCGCTTCGGGCGGGGCGGTTTCGTGTCGACGGCGCTGCGGGCCGGGGTGCCGATCGTGCCGTGCTCGATCGTGGGCGCGGAGGAGATCTATCCGATGATCGGCAACTCGAAGACGCTGGCGCGGATCCTGGGAGTCCCGTACTTCCCGATCACGCCGACGTTCCCGTGGCTGGGACCGCTGGGGGCCCTGCCGCTGCCGACGAAGTGGACCATCCAGTTCGGGGAGCCGATCCCCACGGACGGGTATCCGCCGGAGGCGGCGGAGGACCCGATGCTGATGTTCAACCTGACGGACCAGGTGCGCGAACAGATCCAGCACACGCTGTACAAGCTGCTGGTGCAGCGCCGGTCGGTCTTCTTCTGAGGCCGGTCCCTTCCGGCACCACACGGCTGTGCCGCACTCGGGCGTACGGGGAGGGGGCCGTCCGGTCGGGACGGCCCCCTCCCCGTATGCGGTCGTCACCGCTACGGCTCGATGTCCTCGCCGTCGATGCCCAGGCCGGGCAGCAGGCCCGGGAGCAGCGGAGGCAGGGTGACGTCCGGCGCGGGGGAGTCGCCGGAGGTGCCGCCCGGGGACGACGGGGTGGTGCCGTCCGTCGGGAGGTCGTCGAGCAGGCCGTCCGTGCCGCCGTCGAGCAGGTCGCCGGCAGGACCGCTGTCGGAGCCGGAGGGCTTCGGCGGGGCGCTGGTGGACGCGCTGTCGTCCGGGGCGGCGGACGAGGAAGGCGCCTTGCGGTCCGGGGCCGAGGAGCCCTGGTCCTCCTGCGGGGAGCCGGCCGGTGGTGTGTCCCGGCCGGTGCCCGGTGTGCGGGGCAGCAGGGACTTCAGCGGCGCGACTTCCTGGTCCATGGCCTCGAAGACGGAGCTGACCTTGTCGCCGATGTCGGTCAGCTGGACGGGCAGTCGGTCGCGGAGGCTGCTCCAGCTCGCGCGGTGCGAGCGGGTGAAGGAGTCCAGCGTCTGGATGGGGCCGATGGATCCGTCGCGCTGGTAGGCGCTGTGGAGCAGGCGGTGGCCCTCGGTGGCGTCGTGCGTCATACCGTCGAGCGCGCGTCTGACCTCGCCGATCGCTTCGTGGTCCATCCCTCCCCCACGGCCCCGCTCCATGAGCCGGCGCGCTTCGCTGAGGCGGGTCGACGCCTGGTCGAGGTAGGCCTCGCCGCGGTCGGCGTCGCCGTCGGCCATGCCGAGGTTGATGTCCTCCATCCCGCGCTTGAGCGGGTAGAGGGAGTCACCCGGCAGGGCGTCGGAACTGGCAGCGGCCACTCCGCCGAACGCTCCCGCGGCCACACCGACCGTGAGCCCGCCCGCGGTGAGGCCCTTCGCCCAGCGGGAGCGGGGACGCAGCCTCCGGATCGGGGAGGCCCGGTGGGCTCCCTTGCTCCGCTGTTCGGGCACCGTAGGGCCCGTGGACGCACCGCCTTCGGCGAACATGGTCTCCATGGCGGCGACGAGCTGTGCTCGCTGCACCACTTTGACCTCGGGATCGAATTGCGGCGCCGGTAGCTCACCGAGGCCGTTCGCCAGGGCCAACAGCGTTCCGTGGTCGGCCGGTTGGGCCGGGTCCTCGGGCTGTACGGCCGCCGCACCCTGGGGGGACTGGTCCTCCAGGGCCTGGGCGAAGGCGTTCGCCCGCCGGTGTGCCGAAACGTTTGCGATCACTGGCGGCACCTCCTCTCGTCATGACGGTCGACTCCCCTGAGGGTCCGGAAGGTTGCCCACCGGAGTCGTTTCCACACGATCGAGCGAGTGGAAACGGTCTGGCGAGGCGACAGGGGGCCTGCATCCGGCACAACGAGTGGCGCGGCAGTTGGGTTACGGACGAAAGATGATCCGATCGGTGTGTCACGAACACGTCACGGATGGTGATGTCAGCGGGCGTCGTCCGGCAGGAGTCGTGCGAGCGTCCGCACGGCCCGGTACTGCAAGGTTTTGATCGCGCCCTCGTTCTTTCCCATGACCCGGGCGGTCTCGGCGACCGAGAGGCCCTGCAGGAATCTCAGGGTCACGCACTCCTGCTGCTGCGGGTTGAGCCGGCGTACGGCTTGCAGCAGCGCGGCGTTGGAGAGGGACTCCAGGACGGAGTCCTCCGGGCTCCGCGCGACCTCGTTGGCGTCGAGCATTTCGCCGGTGGTCACTTCCAGCCGGAATCGACTGGATTTGAAGTGGTCGGCGACCAGGTTACGAGCGATCGTGACCAGCCAGGCACCGAAATCGCGGCCCTGCCAGGTGAAGGTGGAGATGCGGCGCAGTGCGCGCAGGAACGTCTCGCTCGTCAGGTCCTCCGCTGTCGCCTTCCCTCCCACGCGGTAGTAGATGTACCGGTACACGGTGTCGCTGTACTGGTCGTACAGGCGGCCGAAGGCCTCGGCCTCACCGGCCTGCGCGCGCTCGACGAGATCCATCATGCGCGCGCTGTCGCTGTCGGCCGCCGGCCGACGGGCCGGGGCCGACGACGCGGCGGTCGCGGCGACGCGGTTGCTCCGTCTTCCGACGGCCGCGCTGCGTTCGGCCAGCGCATAGCAAGGGCCGGCAGGTACAGGGGTGGCAAATTGGGGGACGGCGTACGCGGTGGGGACGAAGCCGCGCAAGTGGTCGAGGACCGTTGCGCGCAGCGTAGCCAGGCCCGAGGTGTCAACCCCGACGTGTGGGTACACGGGACTCCCAGAGGCAGAGCTTCCATCACGTGCAGTTCGAAAACCGTCACTCGTGGTAGCGGGTGGCGGGCTCCTTGTGCGTCTGAGGAGAATAACGCTTCGTACAGGCAGTGCTACACCCAGTTGCTCAAATCACCGGTTCCGTCGCTTCCGTGACCTCTAAGTGACGGTTCAAGTGGCACATCGTGACCGGTTATTGATCGAATGGCTTCGTGATCTGCCTGCGGTGGCGACGGGTTGTGGTCGCCCGCACGCAACGCGACTGGCCGGAGCGATGGGTGTCCGTGCCCGGTGTTCCGCTCCCGATTGGCCGTACGTCTCCGGGCGTGCCGCTCTCCGCCCGCCCGGGACGGCGGACGTGCGGCGGGACGGAGGGAGGGGTGACGTCACGACGCCCGGCGGGACGGGGTCCGGCCGGGCGTCGTGGAAGCGGGGTGGAGGATCAGCGGCGGCGGCGGTGGAGCGCCACGGCGGCCGCGGTGCCGCCGGCCAGCGCGCCGACGCCGGCCGCTGCCGGGATGCCGACCTTGGCCGCCTTGCGGCCGGTGCGGTAGTCGCGCAGTCGCCAGTCCAGGGCGCGGGCGTGCTTGCGCAGCTTGGCGTCCGGGTTGATCGCGTACGGATGACCGACCAGGGACAGCATCGGGATGTCGTTGTGCGAGTCGCTGTAGGCGGCGCAGCGCTCGAGGTCCAGCCCCTCGGCCGACGCCAGCGCGCGGACCGCCTCGGCCTTCGCCGGGCCGTGGAGGGGTTCGCCGACGAGCCGGCCGGTGTAGACGCCGTCGACCGATTCGGCGACCGTGCCCAGGGCGCCGGTGAGGCCGAGCCGGCGGGCGATGATCGTGGCGGTCTCCACCGGGGCGGCGGTGACCAGCCAGACCTTCTGGCCCGCGTCGAGGTGGGCCTGCGCCAGGGCGCGGGTGCCGGGCCAGATGCGGTCGGCCATGTACTCGTCGTAGATCTCCTCGCCGATGGACATCAGCTCGGAGACGCGGTGGCCCTTGACGATGGACAGGGCGCTGTCGCGGGCGTCCTGCATGTGCTCGGGGTCCTCGACCCCGGCCAGCCTGAACCACGCCTGCTGCCAGGCGAACCTGGTCAGTTCGCGGCGCTCGAAGAACTTCCGCTTGTACAGGCCGCGGCCGAAGTGGAAGATCGCGGCGCCCTGCATCACGGTGTTGTCGAGATCGAAGAAGGCGGCGGCCCGGGTGTCCCCGGCCACCGGGAAGGGGGGCTCCCCGGCCTCGGCGGAGACGGCCGACAGCTCTTCGGTGCCGGAGGGGAGGGCCGACTTCCGCGCGGCCTCGGCTGCGGCCTCGCCTGCGAGCACGCTGCGTGCCGTGGCGGGGCGCCTGCGGGGGGTGAGCCATCCAAGAGCGGCCATGTCGTGAGCATAGCCATTCTGTTCGGCTCTTCCCGACCCGGCGGGATGCGGCGCTGTGAACTCTCCGGGACCGGGGCGTTAAACGGGTGATTCCGCGCCTCCGGCCGCCCGGCCGGGGGCGCAGAATGAAGGTATGAGTGCACTGCTGCGTCGTACGAAGAGGAAGCCCGCGGACCGGGTGGTGACCCTGGTGGGGAAGCCGGGGTGTCATCTCTGCGACGACGCGCGACGGGTGGTGAGCGCGGTCTGCGAGGAGACCGGCGCGTCCTGGGTGGAGAAGGACATCACGCAGGACGAGGCCCTTTACAAGGAGTACTGGGAGCAGATCCCGGTGGTCCTCATCGACGACGAGCAGCACACCTTCTGGCGCGTGGATCCGGTCAGGCTGCGCACGGCCCTGCGTACGTGAGGGGGCTTCCTTGGCGAAACCCGGTAACATCATGGGCGTTTTGAGTGGTCTCGGGGGCGTGGACATGAGGAGTGTGTACCGTCTTGCCCCCTTCGGGCCCGCAACGGGCTGATGGCGTCCCGGGTTCCGGGATCGCGCAGGGAATACGCGTGACCCCGGTCACTTTGACCAGACAAAACGGACACCATCTTTGTGCACGCGTTCACAAAGACATAGCCTGCTGTCGACGGGGCGGTCATAGGACATACGGCCGCCTGCAGCCCCGCTCATCCCGCAGGAGCACCGTGGCAACTGGCCGAACTCACCGACCGGCGACCCGTAGCCGAGGAATTCCCGAGGCCACCGTCGCCCGGCTTCCGCTGTATCTCCGCGCACTGACGGCGCTCTCCGAGCGCTCGGTTCCCACGGTGTCGTCCGAGGAACTCGCCGCGGCGGCGGGAGTCAATTCCGCGAAGCTGCGCAAGGACTTCAGCTACCTGGGCTCCTACGGCACGCGTGGTGTCGGGTACGACGTCGAGTATCTCGTCTACCAGATCTCCCGTGAGCTCGGGCTCACCCAGGACTGGCCGGTCGCGATCGTCGGCATCGGTAATCTCGGCGCCGCCCTCGCCAACTACGGAGGCTTCGCCTCCCGTGGCTTCCGGGTCGCCGCCCTGATCGACGCCGACCCCGCCATGGCGGGCACGCCCGTGGCCGGGATCGCCGTGCAGCACACCGACGACCTCGACCGGATCATCAGCGACAACGGCGTGTCGATCGGTGTCATCACCACCCCGCCCGGCGCGGCCCAGCAGGTCTGCGACCGGCTCGTCGCCGCCGGGGTGACCTCCATCCTGAACTTCGCGCCGACGGTGCTCTCCGTGCCCGACGGTGTCGACGTGCGCAAGGTCGACCTCTCGATCGAGCTGCAGATCCTCGCCTTCCACGAGCAGCGCAAGGCCGGCGAGGAAGCAGCCGCCGACGGCAGGGCCGTCCTGGACGCCGACGAGGACGAGGCGCCTCCGATGCGCGCCACCCCCACCGGCCGGAAGGGACCTGACGGGGACATGCCCGCCGTGATGCCGGCATGAGTCTCCTGGTCGTCGGACTGAGCCACCGCAGCGCCCCCGTCTCCGTGCTGGAGCGGGCGTCGCTGGCGGCCGAGGCGCAGACGAAGCTGCTTCAGGACACCCTCGCCGCGGAGCCCGCGACCGAGGCCGCCGTCCTGGCCACCTGCAACCGCATCGAGCTGTACGCGGACGTGGACAAGTTCCACGCGGGTGTCGCCGAGCTGTCCACCCTGCTCGCCCAGCACAGCGGGGTCGGGCTGGACGAGCTCACTCCGTATCTCTATGTGCACTACGAGGACCGTGCCGTCCACCACCTCTTCTCGGTGGCGTGCGGGCTGGACTCGATGGTCGTCGGCGAGGGCCAGATCCTCGGCCAGATCAAGGACGCGCTGGCGCTGGGGCAGGAGCTCCACACCGCGGGCCGGCTGTTGAACGACCTCTTCCAGCAGGCCCTGCGGGTCGGCAAGCGCGCCCACAGCGAGACCGGGATCGACCGGGCCGGGCAGTCGCTCGTCACCTTCGGTCTCGAGCAGCTGGCCGACGGCGCCGAGGTCACCGAGTGGGCCGCCGGGAAGCGTGCCCTGGTGATCGGCGCGGGCTCGATGTCCTCGCTCGCCGCCGCCACCCTGGCCCGTGCGGGCGTCGAGGAGATCGTCGTCGCCAACCGGACCCGGGCCCGTGCGGACCGGCTCGTCGAGATCCTCGGCCAGGCCGGCGTGCCGACGGCGCGCGCCGTGGAGATGGCCCGGGTGACGGACGAACTGACACGTGCCGACATCGTGGTGTCCTGTACCGGCGCGACCGGGCTCGTCCTGAGCGCGGAGGCCGTCGCCGACGCGCTCGGCGTCGACTTCGACAGCGCCGCGCAGGCGCCCACGGCCCCCGCGGTCCCCGCGCCCGACGAGCTGGACCAGCACGCCGCCTGGGTGGAGAACGGCTCGGCCGCCGCCGCGCAGGACCGGGCCGTGCGCCGGGTCGTGCCGCGCCCGGCCGGCAGCGGACCCGCCCGGATCCACCTGCTCGACCTCGCGATGCCGCGTGACATCGACGGAGCGGCCCACCGCGTCGCCGGTGTGCGCCTCGTCGACATCGAGTCGCTCGCCGAGGCGTCCGCGGACGCCCCGATGGCCGCCGATGTGGACCAGGTGCGCACCATCGTCGCCGACGAGGTCGCCGCCTTCGGAGCCGCGCAGCGCGCCGCCCACATCACCCCGACCGTGGTCGCCCTGCGCACCATGGCCGCCGATGTGGTGGCCGGCGAGATCGCGCGGCTCGACGGGCGCCTCCCCGACCTGGACGAGAAGCAGCGCGCCGAGATCACGCAGACCGTGCGCCGCGTCGTCGACAAGCTCCTGCACGCGCCCACCGTGCGGGTCAAGCAGCTCGCCAGCGAGCCCGGCGGCGCCGGGTACGCCGATGCGCTGCGGGAACTCTTCGACCTCGACCCGCAGACGGTGGCCGCCGTCTCACGGGCAGACCTGAACGACCCGAATAGAGGGCGGTCATGACCGACAACACATCCCTGGGCGGGGAGACCACACCACCACCGCTCCGGCTAGGCACCCGGCGCAGCAAGCTCGCCATGGCGCAGTCCGGCATGGTCGCCGACGCGGTCCGTGAGGTGACCGGGCGTGCCGTGGAGCTCGTGGAGATCACCACGTACGGAGACGTCTCCCGGGAGAACCTGGCGCAGATCGGCGGGACCGGTGTGTTCGTCGCGGCGCTGCGCGAGGCGCTGCTGAGCGGCGAGGTGGACTTCGCGGTCCACTCGCTCAAGGACCTGCCGACCGTGCAGCCCGAGGGTCTCGTCCTGGCCGCCGTGCCGGTGCGCGAGGACCCGCGTGACGCACTGGTGGCGCGGGACGGGCTGACCTTCGAGCAGCTGCCGCCCGGTGCCCGCATCGGCACCGGTTCGCCGCGCCGCATGGCGCAGCTCAACGCGTACGCCCGCTCGCACGGCCTCGAGATAGAGACCGTCGCGATCCGCGGCAATGTCGATACGCGCATCGGATTCGTGCGGAGCGGGGAGCTGGACGCGGTGGTACTCGCCGCTGCCGGGCTCAGCCGCCTCGGACGCACGGACGAGGTCACCGACTTCCTGCCGGCCGACACCGTCCTGCCCGCTCCCGGCCAGGGAGCACTGGCGATCGAATGTGCTGAAAGCAGCACGGACCTCGCCGCGGCGCTCGCCGAGCTCGACGACCCGTACACCCGGGTCGCCGTCACCGCCGAGCGCGCCCTGCTCAACGCCCTGGAGGCCGGCTGTTCCGCACCTGTGGGTGCGCTGGCCGACCTCCTGGCCGACGCGCAGGTTGTCAACGAACTGCGCCTGCGCGGTGTCGTCGGTTCGACCGACGGCACTTCCCTGGTGCAGCTGTCCATCACCGGTCCCGTCCCCACGTCGCACGACGACGCGGCGGCCCTCGGTCGCGAGCTCGCGGCCGAGATGCTCGCCAAGGGTGCGGCCGGTCTTATGGGGGAGCGAGCACTTTGAGCCCCACCGGCCCTGTCGTATCCGACTTCCCTGTCCTGGCTTCAGGGCATGTCACCTTCCTCGGCGCCGGTCCCGGCGACCCGGGACTGCTGACTCTGCGCGCTGTCGAAGCGCTTGCGAGCGCGGACGTCCTTGTAGCCGAACCGGACGTTCTCGACGTCGTTCGCTGCCATGCGCGGGCAGGGGTAAGCACGCCTGAGCTGGCGGTTGTTGACGCGGCGTCAACACCCGCCGGAGTACCCGTTCTCAGGGATGCCGCCAATCTTTGCATGGAGGCGGCGAAGGGCGGCAGGCGGGTGGTGCGTGCCGTCTCGGGCGACCCCGGCCTGGACGGCAACACCGGTGCCGAGATGCTCGCCTGCGCCGCCGCGGGTGTGCCGTTCGAGGTCGTGCCCGGCATCGCCAACGCCGTCGGTGTCCCCGCCTACGCCGGTGTGCCGCTGCGCGACGCGCAGGGTGCCGACGTGCGCTTCGTCGACGCGCGTACGGCGTCGGACCGCTGCTGGTCCGAGGTCGGCGCGAGCGACGCGACGGCCGTCGTGTCGGCGTCGCTGGACTCGGTGGCCGCGGCCGCCGGTGAGCTGGTCTCGGCGGGCCGCAAGCCCGACACCCCGCTCACGGTCACGATCGCCGGGACGACGACCCGCCAGCGCACCTGGACGGCGACCCTCGGGACGATCGCCCAGGTCCTGAAGCAGGCGAAGGTCCTCCCGTCGCCCGACGGGCACCTGCCCGTCATAGCCGTGGTCGGGGAGCGCAGCTCCGCCGCCCAGCGCGACCAGCTCGCGTGGTTCGAGTCCAAGCCGCTGTTCGGCTGGAAGGTGCTCGTGCCGCGGACCAAGGAGCAGGCGGCGTCGCTCTCCGACCAACTGCGCTCCTACGGCGCCGTGCCGCACGAGGTCCCGACGATCGCCGTCGAGCCGCCGCGCACGCCCCAGCAGATGGAGCGGGCGGTCAAGGGCCTGGTCACGGGCCGGTACGAGTGGATCGCCTTCACCTCGGTGAACGCGGTGAAGGCCGTGCGGGAGAAGTTCGAGGAGTACGGGCTCGACGCCCGTGCCTTCGCCGGGATCAAGGTCGCGGCCGTCGGTGAGCAGACCGCCGCCGCGCTCGTCGACTTCGGTGTGAAGCCGGACCTGGTGCCGTCCGGCGAGCAGTCGGCCGCGGGTCTGCTTGAGGACTGGCCGCCGTACGACCCGGTCTTCGACCCGATCGACCGGGTGTTCCTGCCGCGGGCGGACATCGCCACGGAGACCCTGGTGGCCGGGCTCATCGAGCTGGGCTGGGAGGTCGACGACGTCACCGCGTACCGCACGGTCCGCGCTTCGCCGCCGCCGGCCGACACCCGCGAGGCGATCAAGGGCGGTGGCTTCGACGCGGTGCTCTTCACCTCGTCCTCGACCGTCCGCAACCTGGTCGGTATCGCGGGCAAGCCGCACAACGTGACGGTGATCGCGTGCATCGGTCCCGCCACGGCGAAGACCGCCGAGGAGCACGGCCTGCGGGTCGACGTCCTGTCCCCGGAGCCTTCGGTGCACAAGCTGGCCCAGGCGCTGGCGGACTTCGGCGCGCAGCGCCGGGACGCGGCGAAGGAGGCCGGCGACCCGGTGACCCGGCCGAGCGAGCGGCGCCCGGGCGCCCGGCGCCGCCGGACGACCACCTGAGGCCGACGGTGTGAGTGTGGGCCCGGTCGCTTCCTTACGGGAGGCGGCCGGGCCCGCTGCTGTCCTGGGCAGGTCCCCTCATCGTCAGGCGACGCCGTGGCGCTGGGCGGCCGGCCGGACCTCGGTCACCGCGCCCGGTTGTTCCAGCAGCATCGTTCCGGCTTCCTGCCCCAGGTGGTGGATGCGCAGGCGGGGACCGTCGACGATCACGCGGAGCTCGGGCCAGGGGTGCTTCCGGAGCAGCTCGGCGCGTTCCCACAGCTCCACGCCGCGTGAGGTGAGGCGGAGGTGGTACCGGGCGCCCTCGTGGGGCGACGGTGGGGTGTGCTCGGTGTACGGGGGCCGCACCGCGTAGGTGCCGAGCACGCGTTCCCCTGGTTCCAGGCGGGCGGCGCGGATGCCGTCGATACGGCCGATCCGCGATCCGGCCCAGCCCGCGAGCCCGGTCGCGGGCAGGGCGAGTGCCAGCACCTGCCACCAGGGCAGCGCCCCCGCGCCGATGCCGATCACCGTCGCGCCCGCGGATGCCCGCGGACACGGTGGCTCTGACTGTCCTGGTACGCCGTACGACGGTGTTGTCCTCGCCCATCCCCGTTCCCCCTGTTTCCTGGCCTTCCCGCAGGTCGGCTCAGGGTGTCGTCCGCTGTCACCCTATGCGGGCGGAATGGCGGTCCGGCCGGTCGCCCGGGGCCGTTTTTCCGGCTCGGGTGTCGGTAAATCGGTGATCTGTGCGGGTCTAGTCTCGAAGGATGACCGATTACGGAAACTTCCCCGGCTCGCGGCCCCGCCGGCTGCGGACGACCCCCGTCATGCGGCGCATGGTCGCCGAGACCCGGCTCGACCCGGCGAATCTGATCCTGCCCGCGTTCGTGCGCGAGGGCGTCGACGCCCCGGTCGCCATCTCGGCCATGCCCGGCGTCCAGCAGCACACCCTGGACACGCTGCGGAAGGCCGCCGTCGACGCGGTCGCGGCGGGTGTCTCGGGGCTCATGCTCTTCGGCGTCCCGCTGGACGAGAAGAAGGACGGCCGGGGCACGGCGGGGACCGACCCGGACGGCATCCTCCAGGTGGGGCTGCGCGCGGTGCGGGAGGAGGTCGGCGACGACCTGGTGATCATGTCCGACCTCTGTCTGGACGAGTACACCGACCACGGGCACTGCGGGGTGCTGACGGCGGACGGCCGCGTCGACAACGACGCCACGCTGGAGCGGTACGCCGAGATGGCCCAGGTCCAGGCCGACGCGGGCGCGCACGTGGTGGGCCCCAGCGGCATGATGGACGGCCAGGTCGGTGTGATCCGCGACGCGCTGGACCAGACGGGCCACGAGGACGTGTCGATCCTCGCCTACACCGTGAAGTACTCCTCCGCCTTCTACGGGCCGTTCCGCGAGGCGGTGGGCTCCTCGCTCCAGGGCGACCGCAAGACGTACCAGCAGGACCCGGCGAACGTCCGCGAGTCGCTGCGGGAGCTGGCGCTGGACCTGGAGGAGGGCGCCGACATGGTCATGGTCAAGCCGGCCGGCCCGTACCTGGACGTCCTGGCCAAGGTCGCCGACGCGGTGGACGTGCCGGTCGCGGCGTACCAGATCAGCGGTGAGTACGCGATGATCGAGGCCGCCGCGGAGAAGGGCTGGATCGACCGGGACGCGGCGATCCTGGAGAGCCTGACGGGCATCCGTCGCGCGGGCGCGCAGATGATCCTGACGTACTGGGCGACGGAGGTCGCGCAGAAGCTCGGGCGCTGAACGCCGGTACGTCCGAGGCGGGTCACGGGGAGCCGTGGCCCGCTTCCCCCTCTCGATCGTCGGGTATCTGCGCCGCGTGCGGTGCCTGGTCGGGGGTGAGGGCGGTCAAGTGCGGTGGGTGTTCCGCAGCAGCGGACGCAGGACCGGGCGCAGGAGCCCGCGTCGGAGCAGCAGGCCCAGGATTCCGCCCCGCCCGCGCCGCAGGGCCCTTCGCCCGCGTACGCCGCGCTGGCTCAACTCGGCCGTACGGATGCCCGTCTGGCGCTCTCCGCCGCCGACTGCACGGTGCTGGAGCCGCTGGCCGCCGAGTGGCTCGCGCGTGGCGTGGACGCCGACTACCTCAAGCAGGCCCTGGCAGCGGGGCTCCCTCCGCAGGTCGACTCGCCGGTCGGCTTCGTCCGCCGCCGTCTCATGAGCAAGATCCCGCCGCAGGTGCCCGCCGCCCCGGAGCCGCCCGCGTTCCGGCACGCCCGTACGCCGGGCGATGATGGAATGCACCGAGTGCGGCGCCCCCGGCCGCCCCGGTGCCCTCACCGACGGGCTCTGCCGGAACTGCCGCCGGTCAGGACGCGAAGCGGACCCGGCTCCCGAGGTCCTGCCCGCCGAGCGGGATGTCCGTACGTACGTCGCCGGGCTTCGCGACCTGCTCAAGGCGCCCTGAGCCCTTGAGGGCGCTGCCTCAGTAGCGGCGTTCGGGCCAGTGCGGGTCCTCCCAGCGGGCGGGGCCGGTGAGCCCGATGAGCCGTATCCGGTGCAGCAGTTCCTCGGGAGCGCCGTGGGCCCGGAGCCGCGCGGGCGCGTGGCGGACCAGCCAGGCCGCGAGCTCGATGCGCAGGGCGTCCTCGTCGGTGTCCCACCCGTCCCACGGAAGCCCGTCCCCCAGCAGTTCGTACTCCCAGTGGTCAGCCGCTTCGGCCAGGTGCCGGTCGGCGACGGGATGGTCGAGTGCCTCCCAGGTGTCGAGCCACGGAGTGAGCGTGCAGGAGGCCTCGACGCACAGCGCGAGGAGCTCATGGGCGGGGACCGCGGGCTCCGGCTCGACGAGGGTGTGGGCCCACCAGGCGTCCAGGAATTCCTGGACCGCCAGGCTCTGGGGCTCCGGCCACTGCTGCCAGTGGCCTCGGACGAACGACTTGCCGACCTCGTACATGCCGAACATGGGTTTCACGTCGCCGCTGGTCAGCGCCCTGGCGAACTGGGGCAGGATGCGGCGCAGCACGGAGTCGTGGTCGGTCCAGTCGGGGGCGTCCCAGGTGCGGCGCAGGAGGTCCGGGTCGAGTTCCACCCCCGGGACCTTCAACAGGGCGAGCTCTTCCTCGCTGCCCCAGTGGCAGGTGCACTGGGGCTCGTCGGGGCGAGCCGTCATGCCTCGGAAGGTGACGGTCAACCGGTCCAGGGCCCGGTCGAGCCGGAGGCGGGCGGGAGTGGCTTCGTAATTCATCGGTGGCAGCACGACCTCGGGGACTCCGGTGGCTTCCGCCGGCCGAAGATCGCGACCTTACCGGTCGTGCTGCTCAATCCCACCAGAAGGACCATGTCTCCTGGCCCAGGAGGTGCTTCTCGGCGTAGAGGTCCAGGCCGTTCGGAGGGACCGCCTCGATGGTGTCCGGGCAGAACGCGAAGTGCTCGGCCGCCAGGGCCCGGGCCTCCGCCGCGGTGGTGGGAGGCCGTCCCACGGACACCGTCAGGGTGTCGAAGCCGAGCGCGACGACCCGGATGTCGAAGCGGTCCTCCCACGAGCGCAGTACGGCGCAGAGCCGGGCCACGTCGTTCTCGTGGTTGAGCGGGCCCGACCAGCCGATGGCCGCCGGGATGTCCGCACTGCGCCGGGCGGGCACGAGGGCCGCGCGCACGGTGGCGGTGAGCATGTCGGCGATCTCGGCTGCCAGTTCGTCCGGGTTCTCCGGGGTGCTCACGGAGGGGGCGGGGGCCAGGCCCGGCCACCGGTCGGCCTCCTCCAGCTCGTCCGAGGCGTAGGCGTCCCAGGCCTCGGCGAGGACCTCCTCGGCGTCGTGGGCGCCGGGGTAGGTGGTGTCGGCCGGGCTGAGCTCCCACTCCTGGGGGCCCTCGTCGCGCCGACCGGTGTCGATCAGCACCGGGAGCAGGCCGAGCGGGCGGCCGGTGGCCCGCAGCCGGGCCCAGTCGCCGGGTCGCGCGGGCGCGTCCGCGTACCAGAGCAGGGGCTCGTGCCACGGTCCGTCGCAGGTGGTGTCCACGAGCGTGCCCCCAGGAAGGGCGAGCGCGGGCAGTTGGTTGGGAAGGGTCGCCATGACGGGTCACCCTAGGGTCAGCCACTGACAGTGCTCCTGACGGGGCGCAAGGCACGGGCCCGTGCGGTCGCCGGGGCCGGAGTCCGAGGCCTGTCCGGTCGCCGGGGCCGGAGCCTCAGGCCTGTTCGGCGATCCGCTTGAGCGTCGCGAGGTCGGCGGACACCGCGGCCTCGTCGCGGCGGAACTCCTCGGCGCTCACGCCCGGTCGGCGGCGCAGCGTGAACACGACCTCGCAGCCGGGGCCGTCCGCGATCACGCGCACCGGGTTGTAGACGGTCTCGCCCGACGGCAGGGTGACGTGGTGGTCGAGGACGCCGAAGTCGTTCCTGGGCGCGAAGTCGACCACGACGCGTCCCATGGGGGAGTCGGCGATCCACTGCCCGTCGGTCTCCTCGATCGACGCCCCGAGCCCCGCAGCCCATGCGGGCAGGTGGGACGGTTCCGAGGCATAGGCGTAGACCTGGCCGGCGGGCCGGTCGATGTGGATGCTGAGGTGGCGGGTTCCGGCATCGGAGGGGGTCATGGCAGCGACGCTACCCAGCCTGCGGTGTCATCGTCTTGAACGGATCGGACACCGGTGCGTCGGGACCGACCGGGCCGGCCAGCGCATGAGGCGCCGACGGGCCGCGGGGGCAAGCCCCCACGACGGCCCGGGGGGCCGCACCAGTGCGTGGGACGACGCTGCTTGTGAGGCTTGGCAGACCGTCATCCCGACGCATCCTGGGGGGATCATGACCGTCTCTGTGTCCACGTCGTCGAGCACCCGGGCTCGTACCCGCACCCGGCACCGGCGGCTGAGGGCGTCAGTGGCCGCCGTCTGCTGCGCGCTCATGTCGAGTTGGCCGGTCGCCGCAGCGGCGGCAGCTCCGTCGTCCGGACATGTGCGACCGCTCCACGAGGAGAGGAAAACGCAGGTCAGAGGTTCGCTGATCTCCGCGGAGAAGCTGTACACGCTCGCCACCCCGGAGGACGTGGTCACCGAACTGGCCGCGGCGGGCTTCGGGGGTGATACCGCCCGGCACGGTGTGGTCGCGTACCGGCTGGTCCACCGGACGGTCGATGTGTACGGACGGCCCACGAAGGCGAGCGGGCTGCTCGTGCTGCCGCTCGCCTCGGAGCGGCGTCTGCATGCCGTCTCCTTCGCGCACGGTACGGGCGTCCACAAGGACGACTCCCCGTCCATGCGGCGTGCCGCGTTCCTGTCGGCACCGGTCGTCGCGCACGCGGCGGCGGGTGCGGCCGGGGTGGCCCCCGATTATCTGGGGATGGGCAAGGGGCCAGGTCCGCACCCATGGATGGACATCGGCTCGGAGACCACGGCTTCCCTGGACATGCTGCGTGCCGCCCGCGCGTTCGTACCCCGCACCGGTCACGTCCTGGAGCGAGATGTCCTGCTCACCGGCTTCTCGCAGGGAGCTTCCGCAGCCCTGGGGCTCGGGCGGGCCCTCGATGCGGGGGAGGACCGGTGGTTCAGGCTGGGCGCTCTGGCGCCGGTCAGCGGCGCGTACGACTTCGGCGGTACGGAGCTGCCCGCGCTGTTCGGCGGGGACGTGGACCCGAAGTCCGGTGCGGTCTACGCGGCGTACACGCTGGTGGCGTTCAATCGTCTCCACCCGGTCTACGACAGCCCCCATGACGTCTTCGAGGAGGCCTACGCCGACGGCATCGAGGAGCTTTTCGACGGTGCGCACACAGGGCCGCAGCTGATGGGAGGCACCCCCGGGACCGTGGGCGATCTGCTGACCGACCACGGCCGGGAGCTGTTGGAGCATCCGAGGGGCGCGCTGGCGGACGCACTGCGCACGACGGACGCCGTGTGCACCGACTGGGTGCCGGATGCCCCGGTGCGCCTGTACATGGCGACCGGGGACGAGCAGGCCGTCACCGCCAACACCGAACAGTGCCGGTCGGCCCTGCGGAGGAACGGCGTGAACGCCCCGGTCGTCGACGTCGGCGCCATCGACCACCAAGGGTCGCGCCACGCGGGGTCCAACGTCGCGGCCACACCGGACATCATCCGCTGGTTCGACACCCTGCGAGGGCGGTGACCGGCGGCGCTACGGCCGGGCGAGAAGAGTCAGGACCGCCTGGAGCACGTCGTCCTGGCTCTCCTCGTGCAGCCAGCCGTGGCCCGCGTCGGGCAGGGTCCGGTGCTCACCGCGCGGTACCGAGGACGCCAGCCGGCCGTGGAGGTCCGACTTGGTGGCGTTGATCCACCGGAGCACGTCGTCCGACCACAGCTGGGCCTGGGCGTCGTCGTGGCCCTGGGCGGTGACCACGATCAGGGGGATGTCGGGCAGTGCCTGTGCGGTCCTGAGCTCCTCGGCGACCTCGTCGTAGAGGTTGCGGTCCTCGTACAGCCCGGCCTTCCAGGCCGCGGTGGCGTGGTGCTCGACGAGTGCCTCGCGCACGGAGTCGGGCCACTGGGCGAAGAGGGGAGCGGCCTGGCTGCGCGCCTGGTCCAGCTGATGCGGCGTCAGGTCGGGGATGTCCATGCGGTGGAGCTCCGTGAGCCGCTCGCGTGCTTCCTGCGGGGCGAGCCCGTGGAGGTCCTCGTGGAAGGGGTCCAGCAGGAGTAGCCCCGCCACGTCCGCGGGGTGGCGGTGGGCGAAGTGGCGTGCGTACGCGCCGCCCAGGGAGTGGCCGACGAGCACGTACGGGCCCGGTACGCCCGCTGCGCGGAGGAGGGCGTGGAGCTCGGCGGTGACGTCGGCGGCGGGGCGGGGCAGTGCGGCGGCGTCGCTCCAGCCGGTGCCGGCACGGTCGTAGAGCACGCTGGTGGTCGCTTCGGCCACCCGGTTGTGGATGTTCAGGTAGTCCAGCCCCACCAGGCCGGCCCCCGGGAGGAACACCACCGCGGGGCCGCCCTCTCCGGAGCGGTGAAGCATCAGGCGGCGGCCGGAGACCCCGTACAGGTGGCCCAGCGGGGGGTGGGGGCGAGTCGCTCCGGGTGTGGGGCGCGGCATGGGTGCGCCTCCTTTCTCAAGTTTGAGAAAGGTATCGAAGATGAGAACATGCGTCCATGGAAACGGTTGATCTGCTCCTGCACCCGGTACGGATGCGCCTCGTGCACGCCATGCACGACGGGCGGACCCGCACGACGACCGAACTCTGCGCTCTGCTGCCCGACGTCTCGAAGGCCACCGTCTACCGGCACGTCGGTCTCCTGGCGGAGGGCGGTCTCCTGGCCGTCGAGGAGGAGCAGCGGGTGCGCGGCGCCGTCGAGCGGCGCTACCGGCTGCTACGGGACCGCGCGGTGATCGACGCCGCGACGGCGGCGTCCCTGTCGCCCGAGGACTACCGCCGGGCCTTCGCTGTCGCCATGGCCACCCTGACGGCGGAGTTCCACGCCTACCTCGACGGCGAGTGGGCCGACCCGGCCGCCGACCTGGTCGGATTCCGCCAGCATGCGCTGTGGCTCGACCCGGACGAACTCCAGGAGCTGATCGCCGAGTTGCGTGCCGTGATCGTCCCCCGCCTGGCCTTCGGCCCGGCGCCGGAGCGCACACGGCATCTGCTCAGCCCTGTGCTCTTCCCGGCGCGGACCCGGCCCGAGCCCGCCGCCGACTGACCCGGACAGCGCCCGGCCACGGGCTTCGCCGCGCTGTCCGTCAGTCGGTCAGGGCCAGCCGCACCGCGAAGCCCGCGATGACCGCACCGGTGATCCGGTCGAGCAGCGCGCGGGCGCGCGGCTTGCGCAGCCAGGTGCCCAGAACGGTGGCGAAGGCGATGAGGAGGGCGGACCAGACCACGCCCAGAGCGATGTGGACGCCGGTCAGCACCAGCCCCGTGGAGAAGTGGTCGGCGCCGGCCGGAACGAACTGCGGCAGCACGGCCACGTAGAAGGCGCCCATCTTCGGGTTGAGCAGGTTGGTCAGGGCGCCCTGCCGCCAGCCGGCGGAGAGGGTGTCCGCGCCGGTCGTGAGCGCGGCCGGGGTCTCGGCGGTGGCCCGGTCGCGGAAGGTGTCGCGGACCATCCGGAACGCCATCCAGAGCAGATACGCGGCGCCCGCCCAGCGCAGGACCTCGTAGGCGATGTGGGACGCGGTGAAGAGAGCGGTCACGCCGAGCGAGGTGAGCGCGCCCCAGGCGAGGGTGCCGGACTGGATGCCGAGGACGACTCCCCAGGCGCGGGCCCGTCGGCCGAGGGCCGCGGTGCGCAGGACGAGGGCCGTGTCCAGGCCGGGTGTGAGAGTGAGGAGCCCTACGACGAGGGCGAAGGACCAAAGCGATGTGCCTGTTGCCATGGAACTCCAGCCTAAGGGAGAAACCGCTGGTCACAGACGTGTGAGGGCTGTGCCGTGCGTCACCGGCGCAGGCCGTCGTCCAGCATGCGGATCAGCTCCCCGACGCGTCCGCCGCCGGTCGGCGCCGCCGGATAGCGCGCGAGTACGTCCACGACGCCCGGTGTCGCGCGTCCCACCGCTCGCTCGACGTGAGCGGCGCCCACGGCTGGATCGTCGCCGGCGAGCAGCTCGGCCGTCCTGGCCGCGTGGGCGGCTGCTCCGAGGATGTGCTTGACCTGGGTGGCCTTGGGCAGCGGATGCAGATAGGCGGAACCCGCGGCTGCCATCGCCGCCCGGGCGGCCTCGCGGCCGGCCGGGGTGTCCGCGCACTTCGCCGCCTTGAGCGCCGCCCATGCCGTGTCGCGCAGAGCCTTTCCGCGCTCGCCGCCCCGCGCGAACTCCCAGGCGGCGCCGATCGCTTCACGAGGGCGCGTGTCGTCGGGCTGCTCGGCCTCGAAGGCCTCCAGCGCGCTGTCCGCGCAGGCTGAGGCGAACGCCGTCACCTCACGCAGGTCCTGCGTGCTCAGCTCGATCTCGCCCGCTTCGTCCGCCACGGCTTCGAGGCTCAACGCCCCGCGGCGTACGCGGTGAAGGACGACCAGGCTGCGGGGGCGACGGTGAAGGTGGGGCCGTCAGGGTTCTTGGAGTCGCGGACGTGGATCGCGGAGGGATGCGCGGCGACTTCGAGGCAGTTGCCGCCGTCGCTACCGCTGTAGCTGGACTTGCGCCAGTCGTAGGCGACTTCGAGGCACTCGCCGCCCTCACTACCGCTGTAGCTCGACTTGAACCACGTACGTGCGGTGCTCATTGCTCTCCTCGCAGCCGGTCCAACAGGCCCTTCGTGGCGTCGGTGTCGAGGGCCTGCGTCCGCAGCATCGCATATCGGTCGTGCGGTGCGTTCTCCGGGACCGGGCCGGTGTGAGGACGGCGCCGAAGTGAGGACCGCGCCCATGTGCGGGTCGCGCCGGCGGCCGGCGCGGGTCGTGACACAGCGGCGGGCCCGGCACCGTTGTCCGGTGCCGGGCCCGCCTATTGGTCATCGCCCGGGGTGGGGTGCCTGGCCGGCATCCCGCCTCAGGGGTCAGGCGTGGGTGCCGGCCTTGCGGCGGCGTACGACGAACACCGCGCCCGCGCCGATCGCCAGGGCCGCGCCGCTCGCGAGGGCGAGCTGCGACGTCGCGTCGGACGCGCCCGTGGCGGCGAGGGTGCCGCTCGCCGGTGTGGCCGACGCGCCGGTCTGCGGCGTGAGGTTGGAGTTGGGCTTGGTGCTGGGCTCGGCGTCCGGGACCTTGCCGGGGTTGCTGCCCGCCGCGGCGATCATGAACTCGTAGCCCTCGAGGTCGGGGCTCCCGCCGCAGGTGCCGTTGTCGTTCCAGTAGTCACCGGCGACGAAGGTGACGCCGTTGCCCGCGGGGGCCTTGGCGTCGATGGAGAGGCGCATCTTGATGTCGGCGTGGGCACCGGCCTTCAGCGGGCTGATGCGGTCCATGTAGTTCTCGTTGTCCACGTTCTTCCACGTGGTGGACGAGGCGGAGGACCACTGCAGGTGCACCAGGTGGTCGAGGTCCTTCAGGCCGGTCTTGTCGGTCGCGTGGACGTAGGCGAAGGGGTACACCTCGTCCATCGTCTTCTTGGTGCCGTTGGTCACCCGGAGCTTGAAGTCGGTCTTGGTACCGGCGACGACGGTGGACGGCAGACCGGTGACGACCGTGGTGAGCTTGGCTTCGGGGACGCAGGTCTCGTCCTCGCCGTCGCCCTCGGCCTCCTCCTCCTTCGCCTTGGCCAGGGCCTCGTCGGCGGCCTTCTTGTCGGCGAGCGCCTGCTCGAGCGCCTTCCGGGTCCTGTGCAGCTCGGTCGAGGCGGCGACCCGGTAGTCGTCGAGCGCGGTCCCGGCCTTCTCGGCCTCGGCGTCGGCGGCGACCTTGGCCTCATCAGCGGCCTTGGCGGCGGCCTTCGCGTCGGTGAGCGCGGTCTCCGCCGCGCTCCTCTCCTCGTCGGTGGCCGTGTCCGAGAGGTCGTCGAACGCGGCCTGCGCGTCGAGGACGGCCTGGTCGGCGGTGGTCTTCGCGGTGGCGGCCGCCACTGCGGTGTCCTGGGCGGCCTTGGCGGCCACGGCCAGGGGGGCGGTGTCGGACGCAGCCGCCTCCATGGCCGCCTCGGCGGCGTCCACGGCCGCCGAGGCGTCGTCGTACAGCGCCTGTGCCGCGGCGGCGGCCTTCTCCAGCTCCGCGACGGACGGCTTGCTCTGCGTCTGCGCAGCCGGCTTGTCGTCTGCGAACGCGGGGGTGACCGACAGCAGGACCACCGGCGTGGTGACGGCGGCGGCAACAGCGGTGGCAAGAATGCGGCGAATCTTCACAAGGACCCTTCGGGGTACGGAACAAGAAAAAGAAGAAGGGGTCGCAGCGGAAATGGGGCACGCAGATGCGACGTGAGCTGATCGTATGACCGGAAAGGCAATCGAGCGTCACGCTTTCTTCACACGCTCCCGCTCATACCACATCCTTGCGGCGGACAGAAAAGGCGAAAGGGTGCAGTTGCCTTCCCTGCCTGTGGTTTCGCTGTGATCAATGCCACAGGGGCAGGGTCGCGGCGTTCCGGGAGCCCGTCGCGGCCCTGCCCTGCACTGCCCGTTCGAGCTGGTCAGTACATGAGGGCGTCGTCCATGTCGGTCTGCCAGTACGTCACGGCCAGCGTGCTGTCGACGTAGACCTTCTTGCCGAGGGGGACGTTCACCATCGGGCCCGCCGAGCCGCCGTCGCGCCCCTGGAAGCCGACGGTCAGGTCCTTGGCCGAGTAGCCGCCCGTGCCGCTGCCGTCGGCGGACGAGGTCATGACGCCGGTGTACGCGGACTCGCCGGGGGCGAGGACGACGACGGACTGCGGCACGCTGTCCTCTACGACCTGGGGCACGGACTGCGCCTCGCCGAACCGGAGGAACGGGTAGGAGTAGGCGGAGCAGGACGTCGAGCCGGTGTTGGTCACCGTGAGCAGCATGTGGTTGACGGGGCGCGGGACGCTCGTGATCGTGAGCTTCGTGTCGGCGCCGGTGCAGGTGGCCGGGGACGTACCGGTGCCGCCCTTGCCGCTGCTGTCCGCCGGCTCGGCCGCAGGCTTCGCGGCAGGCCGTACGGCGGAGGAACCGGAATCCTTTCCGTCACCCGAACCGGAGTCGGTGGTGCCCGGCTTTCCGGTCGTCTCCGTGCCCGTGTCCGCCACCGGGGCCGCGGAGGTGCCCGCGGCCGGCGCCTGGGCCGCAGGGTCGCCGGAGCCGCCCGCGGGCTCCGTGCTCCCGCTCTGGCAGGCCGTCAGGGACAGGGCGGCGATCAGTGCGGCGGTGCCCAGGGTGGTGGTGCGGGCGGCGTGGCGGAAGCGAAGGTCACGCATGAGTGGTTCTCCCCGTTCGATGGTGATGAGTTGCCCGGAGCGCCGAGTTGGCGCCCTGAGGTGCGGGCGGGTGTACTGAGCGGTGACGCATGATCAGAGGCGTTACAGGAGTGCGATGACAACCGCGACGCAGGCGATCAGCACTCCCACGGCGACCACGTCGGTCAGGCTCAGCTCAGGTCGATTGCGCACGGCGGCTCCCGGGACGGGTGAGGGTGGGATGTACGGGTCGCGGGGAACGCCGCGGTGTGTCCACATCCTTTCCAGCCCCGGAATCCGGTCGCAACGGCTGCCGGGGCATGCGGGACGCCGGAACGCGTTCGCACCCTCTGACCTGCGCGGACATCACCTCCCTGGAATGCCTTTCCGGGAAGGAACGGAAGGGGAACGGTCGGGGTGGGCACAGAGATCCAGGATTTCGCGGAGCTGCTCAGGGGGCTGAAGACGCGGTCCGGGCTCAGCTACGGGGCGCTCGCCCAGAAGCTGCACATGAGCACCTCGACCGTGCACCGGTACTGCAACGGGGATGCCGTCCCTCATGACTACGCGCCCGTCGAGCGCTTCGCGCGCGTGTGCCGGGCGTCCGGCGACGAGTTGGTGGCGCTGCACCGTAAGTGGATCCTCGCCGACGAGGCGAAGCGGCGCGGGGCGAGGAAGCCGGAGGCGGGCGCTGCCGCCGGCGGTTCCGGCACCCCTGCCGCTGCCCTGCCCACCCTCGCCGGCTCTGGTCCCGCCGTGCCGCCACCGGCCGAAGCCGAGCCGGCCACGCCGGTGCCCGAGGCTGCGGCTCCCGTCGGTGCGGAACCTCAAGCGGAATCAAGCTATCGACCAGAAGCGGAATCCGTACCGGAGGACGTGACACCCGAGGGACCCCGCCCGGGAGCCGTCCCCGATCCGCGCCGCCGTACCACCCGGAGACTGCGGGTCCTGCTCACCGCGGTGGCGGTCGTGGCGCTCACCGTGCCGGTGGCCCTCGTCGTACGAGGACTCGGCAACGACGCGCCGGCTGACGGCAAGCAGTCGGACGCGGCGTTCAGCCACGTCCCCGTGGGGCCGAGCGGCCGTGCGGGCGCGAGCACGAGCGGGAAGCCGAGCACCAGCGGCAGTCCGTCCGCGACGCCCGGTACGAGCACGTCCTCGCCCGGTGGCGCGCGCGGTGGCCGGGCGACGCCCTCGCCCTCCTCACGCGGGCCGCAGAGCGACGGGGTCCCCGTCCACGCCACCATCAGCTCGTACAACTGGGAGTCGCCCTGCGGGCAGTACTACATGCTCGACCAGGAGCCCGACGACGTCCCCCCGCCGCCCCCGCCGCAGGACACCCGTGGCTGGGCGCGGGCTCTCGGGGGTGTGGACGGGGGTGACATGAAGCTCGAACTCACCGTCCAGGGAACGTCCGGCGAGGCGGTCGTGCTGAACGGGCTGCACGTGCGGGTGCTGGGGCGCGACGCGGCGCTCGCCCGGTCCGCGTACTCGATGGGCAACGGCTGCGGGAGCGGGATCACGCCGCAGTCCTTCGAGATCGACCTGGACGACAGCCGGCCACGCTCGAAGCCCGTCGCGGGGACCGAAGGGGACACGGTCGTCCCCGCGAAGGACTTCCCGTACCGGGTGAGCTCCACCGACGTCGAGGTCTTCAACCTCGACGCGCACGTGGAGGGGCACGACGTGACCTGGTACCTGGAGCTGGAGTGGACCAGCGGAGGCCGGAGCGGCGTTCTGCGCGTCGACGACGGGGGCAAGCCGTTCCGTACGAGCGGCCTCACCGCCCGGCCGGAGTACTACTACCGCTCGGACACGGCTCAGTGGGTGCCGGCCGAGCAGTGACCAGGGCGCCGGGGCGTTCGGACGCGCGCCCCGGCGGCCGGGGCGCGGGACCTTCGGCCCTGTCCGCCCCGGAGGCGTGTCCGGCTCAGCGGTGCAGGGAGGTCTCCCGCTCCATGCGGGACAGCTTCTCGGGGTTGCGCACGGCGTAGAGGCCGGTGATGCGGCCGTCGTGGACATGCGCCGCCACGACGGTGTCGAGTACGCCGTCGAGCCGGAGGACCAGGGCCGGTGAGCCGTTGACCTGCGCCGGCCGGATCGTCAGCCCGACCGCCCTGCCGAGTCCGTTGGCCAGCAGCCGGGCCACCTTGTCGGCCCCGACGACGGGGCGGAGGACGGACTGCCTGATCCCGCCGCCGTCGCCGAGGAGGACGACGTCCGGGGCGAGGACGTCGAGCAGGCCCTGCAGGTCGCCCGTCTCGGTCGCCTGGCGGAACGCGTCGAGCGCGTCCCGGGTCTCGGCCCGGGAGACGGTCCCGCGCGGCCGGCGCGCCGCGACGTGCGCCCGTGCGCGGTGGGCGGTCTGGCGGACGGCGGCCGGGCTCTTGCCGACGGCGTCGGCGATCTCCTCGTACCCGAGGTCGAACACCTCGCGCAGTACGAACACCGCACGCTCGCCCGGCGCGAGTGTCTCCATCACCAGCAGCATCGCCATGGAGACGCTGTCGGCCAGCTCGACGTCGTCGGCCACGTCCGGCGCGGTGAGCAGCGGTTCGGGCAGCCAGGTGCCGACGTAGGACTCCTTGCGGCGGCCGAGCGTGCGCAGGCGGCCGAGCGACTGCCGGGTGGTGATCCGCACCAGGTAGGCACGCCGGTCGCGGACCGTGCCGAGATCGACGCCCGCCCACCGCAGCCACGTCTCCTGCAGGACGTCCTCGGCGTCGGCCGCCGAGCCGAGCATCTCGTAGGCGACGGTGAAGAGCAGGTTGCGATGGGCGACGAACGCCTCGGTGGCGGGATCGGCGCGTCCCTCGTCGGTGAGCTGCTGCTCCGCGCGTGTGTGTTCGCTCTCCACCGGCTGCTGCTCCGTGCCTGTGTGTTCGCTCTCCACCGGATGCTCCTGCCTGTCGGCTCTCGACGGTCTCCCGTGCACAGGACACCGCGCCCCGCCGATCTGTGACAGCCGGGCGCGGTGGTGCTCGTCACACGGGCGGCCTGTCACACCGTGCGTGCCGTCGGCATCTCTTGTTCATCCGGTGCAGGACACACGAGTGAGGACGACACGATGAACGCACGGTTCAACCTGTTCGAGAACGAGGTCGGCAGCCGGTTCGCCAAGCGGTTCGCCGGCATGGCCCTGGTGCTCCAGCAGTCGCCGCTGCCGCGGTCCACGCAGGAGCTGGTGGCGCTGCGCGCCAGCCAGATCAACGGATGCGGCCACTGCGTCGACATGCACGTCAAGGAAGCGACCGCCGCGGGCGAGACCGCGGCCAGGCTCCACCTGGTCGCCGCCTGGCGCGAGTCCACGGTCTTCACCGGGGCCGAGCGGGCCGCGCTGGCGCTCGCCGAGGAGGGCACCCGGCTGGCCGACGCCCACCAGGGCGTGTCGGACGAGACGTGGGCCCAGGTGCGCGAGCACTACGACGACGACGCCACCGCCGCACTGATCGCGACGGTCGCCCTGATCAACGCGGCCAACCGGCTCGCCGTGATCACACACCAGAAGGGCGGCTCCTACGAGCCGGGCGCCTTCGCCGCCGCGCTCGACTGACCGGGTCCCGAAAGGAATCGCCCGTGCGGGACGGTGTCCCGCACGGGCGATTCCCGTGGTGCGCCCGGCTGCCGCAGCGGCTGCCGGGGGCGGAGTCAGAGGCGCTCGGGCGTCCTGATGCCGAGCAGCTTCATGCCCTGGTGGAGGGTGCGGGCGGTGAGCTCGACGAGGAACAGCCGGTTCTCGACGACCTCCGCCGGGTTCTCGTCGCTCAGCACCTGGCACTGGTCGTAGAACGTGGTGAGGTGCGAGGCCAGCTGGTAGAGGTACGCGGCCAGCTTGTGCGGCTCGTACCCCGTGGCCACCTCCTCCAGGACCGCGCCGAACTGGTCCAGGTGCAGGCCCAGCGCGCGCTCGGCCGGGGCCAGCTCCAGCTCCGGGTGCGCGGCGGGCTTCGCGTCGCCCGCCTTGCGGAGGATGGAGCGGATCCGGGCGTAGGCGTACTGGAGGTACACCGACGTGTCGCCGTTCAGCGACACCATCTGGTCCAGGTCGAACTTGTAGTCCCGCACGGCGGAGGTCGACAGGTCGGCGTACTTCACGGCGCCCACACCGACGTACCGGCCGTTCTCGACGATCTCGTCCTCGGAGAGGCCCACCTTCTCGGCCTTCTCCCGGACCACGGCGGTAGCCCGCTCGACGGCCTCGTCGAGGAGGTCCTCCAGCCGGACGGTGACGCCCTCACGGGTCTTGAAGGGCTTGCCGTCCTTGCCGAGGACCGTGCCGAAGGCCAGCTGGTGCGCCGTGACGCCCTCGTCGAGCCAGCCGGCGCGGCGGGCCGTCTCGAAGACCATCTTGAAGTGCAGGGACTGCCGGGCGTCCACGACGTAGACCAGGGTGTCGGCCTTGAGCTGCTGGACCCGGTCGCGGATGGCGGAGAGGTCGGTGGCCGCGTAGCCGTAGCCGCCGTTGGACTTCTTCACGATGAGCGGGACCGGGTTGCCGTCCGGGCCCTTCACGTCGTCGAAGAACACGCACAGGGCGCCCTCGGAGCGGACGGCGACGCCCGTCTCCTCCAGGATCCGGCAGGTCTCCTCGAGCATGTCGTTGTAGCCGGACTCACCGACGATGTCGGGGTCGTCGATGACCATGTCGAGCTTGTCGAAGACGGAGTAGAAGTAGATCTTCGACTCGTCGACGAAGCGCTGCCAGTGCGCCAGGGTCTCCGGATCGCCGGCCTGGAGGGCCACCACCCGGTCGCGGGAGCGCGCCTTGAACTCCTCGTCGGAGTCGAAGAGGACCCGCGACGCCTTGTAGACGCGGTTCAGCGACGACATCGCCGCCTCGCCGTCGGCCTGGTCGTCCTCGTGCTTCAGCTCGTCCGGGTGCTCGAAGAGGTACTGGATGAGCATGCCGAACTGCGTGCCCCAGTCGCCGATGTGGTGGCGCCGGACGACGTTCTCGCCGGTGAACTCGAGGATCTGGACCACGGCGTCGCCGATGACCGCCGACCGCAGGTGGCCGACGTGCATCTCCTTGGCCACGTTCGGCTGGGCGTAGTCGACGACGGTCGTGCCCGCGGAGGACTTCAGCGGGACGCCGAGCCGGTCGCCGTCGGCCGCACGCGCGGCGAGCGTCTCGACGATCGCCCGGTCGGTGAGGGTGATGTTCAGGAAGCCGGGGCCGGAGACCTCGATGTCCTTGATCAGCTCACCCGCCGGAAGGGCCGCCGTGACCTGGGACGCCAGCTCACGCGGGTTGCCCTTGAGCTTCTTGGCGAGCGCGAGGATGCCGTTGGCCTGGAAGTCGGCCCGGTCGCTTCGGCGCAGCAGCGGGTCCGCGGCGCCGGCATCCGGCAGTGCTGCCGTCAGGGCGTCCGCGAGCTGCTGCTCGAGCGTGGAAGCGAGGGAAGGGACCGAAGCCATGAGACGGCTGCCGTTTCCGTAGGAGACAAAGGATCACCCCAGTATCCCACGGGGTGCAAAGCCGTTTTCGCGCTACGGGCGGCACCTGGGAGAATGGGGGTGCCCTTCGTGGGCGTCCCCTACGAGTCCTACACGAGAGAAGGACGTGCCGACCGTGGCTTCGAGTCAGAGCAGCACCGAGACCGACTGGGTCTCCCGCTTCGCGGACGATGTCATCGCCGAATCGGAGCGACGTGCGCCTGGCAAACCGGTCGTCGTCGCGTCCGGCCTCTCCCCGTCGGGCCCGATCCACCTGGGCAACCTCCGCGAGGTCATGACCCCGCACCTCGTCGCCGACGAGATCCGCCGCCGCGGGTACACCGTGCGTCACCTGATCTCCTGGGACGACTACGACCGCTACCGCAAGGTGCCGAACGGCGTCGAGGGCGTCGACGACTCCTGGCAGGCCCACATCGGCAAGCCGCTGACCTCGGTGCCCGCCCCGGCCGGGTCGGCGTACCCGAACTGGGCCGAGCACTTCAAGGCCGCGATGACCCGGGCGCTGGACGAGCTGGGCGTCGAGTACGACGGCATCAGCCAGACCGAGCAGTACCTGGCGGGCACCTACCGCGAGCAGGTCCTGCACGCGATGAGGCACCGGGCGGACATCGACGCCGTCCTGGACCGCTACCGCACCAAGAAGGACGGTGCGGCGGGGGCCAAGGGCGGCAAGAAGCCGCAGCAGAAGAAGGTCGACGAGGCCGAGCTGGAAGCGGCCGAGGGCTCGGGCGCGGCGGACGAGGACGACGGCGGCTCCGGCTCCGCCGGCTACTTCCCGTACAAGCCGTACTGCGGCAACTGCGAGAAGGACCTCACGGTCGTCACGTCCTACGACGACGACACGACCGAGCTGAACTACACCTGCTCGGCCTGCGGCTTCGCCGAGACGGTCCGGCTCAACGAGTTCAACCGCGGCAAGCTGGTCTGGAAGGTCGACTGGCCGATGCGCTGGGCCTACGAGGGCGTGATCTTCGAGCCCAGCGGCGTGGACCACTCCTCGCCCGGCTCGTCGTTCGTCGTCGGCGGCCAGATCGTGCGCGAGGTCTTCGACGGCGTCCAGCCGATCGGGCCGATGTACGCGTTCGTCGGGATCTCCGGCATGGCGAAGATGTCCTCCAGCAAGGGCGGGGTGCCGACCCCGGCCGACGCCCTGAAGATCATGGAGGCGCCGCTGCTGCGCTGGCTGTACGCGCGCCGCAGGCCGAACCAGTCCTTCAAGATCGCCTTCGACCAGGAGATCCAGCGGCTCTACGACGAGTGGGACTCGCTGGCCCGCAAGGTGGCCGACGGCACGGTGCTGCCCGCCGACGCCGCCGCCTACGCCCGGGCCGTCGGCACGGCCGCGGGGGAGCTGCCCAGCACCCCCCGCCCGCTGCCGTACCGCACGCTGGCCTCGGTCGCCGACATCACCGCCGGAGCCGAGGACCAGACGCTGCGCATCCTCAGCGAGCTCGACCCGGAGAACCCGCTGACCTCGCTCGACGAGGCGCGCCCCCGGCTCGACCGCGCCGAGAACTGGATCACCACCCAGGTCCCGGCGGAGGCCCGCACGATCGTCCGTGACGAGCCGGACAAGGAGCTGCTCGGCTCCCTGGACGAGCAGGGCCGCGAGTCGCTGCGGCTGCTGCTGGAGGGGCTCGACACGCACTGGTCGCTGGACGGCCTGACCACCCTCGTCTACGGGGTGCCGAAGGTCATGGAGGGCCTGGCGCCGGACGCCAAGCCGACGCCCGAGCTGAAGACGGCCCAGCGCTCGTTCTTCGCTCTGCTGTACCGGCTGCTCGTCGGCCGTGACACCGGGCCGCGCCTGCCCACGCTGCTCCTCGCGGTCGGGGCGGACCGGGTGCGGACCCTGCTCGGCGCGTAGCACCACGGACATGAGGACGGGCGGGCCGCTGAGCGGCTCGCCCGTCCTCATGTCCGTCGCCGTCCCTACGCGATGTGGTCGGCGGCCATCTCGTTGTCGAAGCGCTGCTTGAAGCCGGGCAGCAGCTTGCGGAGGAGTGCGGCGCTGTGCGGGTGGCGGACGTTGTGGCCGTCCGAGAGGTGGATGTCGAGCACCTCGGCGCTCGGGTAGTCCTGGTGCTGATGCGTGTACGCCGTGAACACGTCGTACGCGATCTCGCCGAACTCGATCTCGGTCTGGGCCCATTCGGCCGGGTCGGCCTCCTGCCGGTCCGGGTCCTGCCGGTCCGCGTCCTGGCGCATCGGCTGGGGCTGCTCCTGGAGCGGTCCTGCCTCCGGCTCCGGGGCGCGCGGGTGCGGGAAGGCGCCGATCGTGCCGACGTTGCCGAGCGGGCGGGTCCGGCCCGGGCCCGAGGGGATCATCACGGGGCTGGAGCCCGTGCCCTCGTCGTACTCGGGGTCGTACCCGCCTTCGTACACCTCGTCCTTGGGTGCCGCGAACCACGGGCTGTTGTGCGAGCCGGGGCCCTCGTGCGGGTACTGCTGCTCGAACTCGTCCTGCTGGACGAACCGGTCCTGCTGGTCGTACTCGTCCTGGCGGTACCGGTGGTCCTGCCGGGAACCGTGCTCCGGCTCGCCCTGCGTCTCAGGGGCGTAGGGAAGTTGGGGGTGCTGCTGCGCGGTCTCCACGGCGGCGGGGGCCGGCGGCAGGAGCGCCGGCTCGATGCCTGCGGCGGCGAGGCCGGCCGGGGCGGTCTCGGCGAGCGGGACACCGTACTTCGCCAGACGCAGGGGCATCAGCGACTCGATGGGTGCCTTGCGGCGCCAGTTGCGGCCGAAGCGTGCCTGGAGGCGGGCCTGGTAGATCAGCCGGTCCTGTTCGAGCTTGATGACCTGCTCGTAACTCCGCAGCTCCCACAGCTTCATCCGGCGCCACAGCTTGAACGTGGGGACGGGGGAGAGCAGCCAGCGGGTGAGGCGGACGCCCTCCATGTGCTTGTCGGCCGTGATGTCCGCGATACGGCCCACCGCGTGCCGTGCGGCCTCGACGGCGACGACGAACAGGATCGGGATCACCGCGTGCATGCCGGTGCCCAGCGGGTCGGGCCAGGCGGCGGCGCCGTTGAAGGCGATCGTCGCCGCGGTCAGCAGCCACGCGGTCTGGCGCAGCAGCGGGAAGGGTATGCGCATCCACGTCAGCAGCAGGTCCAGCGCGAGCAGGACGCAGATGCCCGCGTCGATGCCGATCGGGAAGACCAGGGAGAACTTCCCGAAGCCCTTCTCCTCGGCGAGTTCACGCACGGCGGCGTACGAGCCCGCGAAACCGATCGCTGCGATGAGCACGGCGCCGGCGACGACGACCCCGATGAGTACGCGGTGCGTGCGTGTCAGCTGCATGGCGGCCACCCGCGATCCCCTCCCGACTTCGATGAACCCGGCTCCACTTCGGCATCCGGGGCGGGCACAGCCTGGCACATGCCTGGCGGGCGTGCTGCGTGGGGAGGGGCCGAAGCCCGGTGCTCGCGGGAGCACCGGGCTTCGTCAAGGCACCGCTGGGCAGGGGAGTTCGTGCTCCTGCCCGGGCGCCGTCAGGTCTTCGAGGTCGCCCTGGCCTTCGCCTTCGCGGACGTCTTGGACGTCTTGGGAGATGCCTTGGCCGGAGCCTTGGAGGACGTCTTCGGGGACGGGGAGGCCGTGGACTTGTCCGGGGCGTCGGCGCCGTCGGCACCCACGGCCGCGACGGCCTCCTTGGCGGCCTTCTGCGCGTCCTTGAGGATGTCGGCCGCGGACGGGGTCTTGGCCCCCGCGAAGCCTGCTCCGTTGAAGGTGACGCTGACGACGACGTTGCCGGTGCGGGCGAGGACCGTCGCGTACTCGAAGTCCTCGTCGGACTTGCTGAGGCCGTACGTCACGGCGGTGGCCTGCTCACCGAGCCCGGCGACGGGCTTGGCCGCGGGCTTCTCGGCGCCCTCGGTCGCCTGGGCCTTGGCGACCTGCTTGGTGTACTCGTCCGTCGCGCGCTTGGCGCCGCTGCCCAGCGACTGGTCGGAGTCGAAGCGGGTGAAGCCGACGTCGAGCCAGCGGTACTGCGAGCCCTTGACGCCGTTGTCGTCCAGGCCGTTCCAGGAGCAGCTGCCGCGGGAGGCGGTGTCGCTGGACGTGCCCGGGGTGCCGCCCTTGGTCTTGGCCTTCGGGACCAGGTCCTCGATCGTCTTCTTCGCGATCGACGTGCAGGCGTCGGGCAGCGCGGCGTACTTCGCGGGCTCGACGGTCGGCTCGGACTTCTTCGCGCTGGGAGCGGACGAGGAGCCCGATTCCTTCGCGTCGCCGGAGTCCGACGAGCAGCCGGCGACGACGAGCATCACCGGAACGGCGGCGCAGGCGAGTATGCGGGACAGTCGCGGGGCTGATCGGTGCATGGTTCCTTCACTCGGACGGCACGGCGGTGTCGGTCGTGCGGGCGGGCAGTCGTGCGGGCGGTACAGCGGTCGGACGGTACAGCGGTCGGGCGGTCGCGTCGGCCGGGACGCCCGGTCGTACGTCGCGGCGGCACGCCGCTCGGCACGTCGGCCGGTGCGACGGCCGGGGGCCACGGTACGACGGACCGCGCGCGGATGCCGCCTTCGGCCGGACGCCCGGGGATGCTCCGGGGGCCCCGGTGGGGGCCTGCCGGAGGCCGGTCACTCGCTGAGGGTCTCGGCCAGTTTCCGGGCCAGGGCCTGGGCCTTCTCCTGCAGTTCCTTGCTGTCGGGAACCTCGGTCATGCGGGCGGGCTGCTCGGTGTACTCGACGGTCACGATGACGTTCGATGTGCGGAATACCACGCTCACGGTGCGGTGCTGTGCGGCGGAACCCGCCCGGGTGAGCGCGTCGTCCAGGAACGCGGCATCCCCGAGCTCGTCGAGCAGCCGCGGACGGAGGTCCTCGCCGGGGCCGATGGTGCTGCCCGACGGGTCGGCGGAGGGCGTGGCGGGAGCGGTGCCGGTCGGGGAGCCGGACGGTGTGCTGTCCGGAGACGCGGAACCCGATCCGTCGGGCGTCTCGCTGGGGGTGGCACCGCCCGGTGCCGGGAGGTCTGCCGCCTCCTGCTTCTTCGCGTACACGTCCCGGGCGCGGTCGTCGTCGCTCACCGAGGGGTCGTACGACACGACGCGCTCGAAGTCGATGGAGAGATTCCGGGCGGCGTCAGGGGCGTCCGACTTCCAGCGGCAGCCGACCTTGCGGTCGGTGTCGTAGGTGACGGTGGCCGTGCCCTCGTACACCTTCTCCTGCTGCTCCTCCGGCAGCTCGGCGGCGCCCGGCAGCAGGTCCTTGAGGGTGGAACGCGGTACGGCACGGCAGGATTCGGGCAGCGTCCGGTACTTCCCGGGAGGCGCGGCCGTGACCGTGGGGCTGCCGGGCTTGCTGTCGGCGTCGGGGTCGTCGGCGTCGGAGCCGGCGCTGCAGCCGGCGACGAGCGCTGCGAGAAGCGCGACGCCGGGTACGTACGCCATGTGTCGCACGGTCCCAGGCTCCCTTCGGTACGAAAACGGGTTGCCGCTCGATGGCGGCCGGTGGACACAATGTGTATCGCACGCGCCGCTGTGAATGCCGGTCGGCCGACCTTTATGCCGACCTCGGCACCGGTTTTGCGCTTTCAGTCTTTTCGGGGGAATCGAGGGGTTATGTCGTATGTAGAGGTACCGGGTGTGCAGGTTCCCATCCGTATGTGGGCGGATCCGGCGTCCGTCGAGGACGGCGCCATGCAGCAGCTGCGGAACGTGTCCACGCTGCCCTGGATCAAGGGCTTGGCCGTCATGCCGGACGTCCACTACGGCAAGGGCGCGACGGTCGGCTCGGTGATCGCGATGCACGGCGCGGTCTGCCCGGCCGCAGTGGGCGTCGACATCGGCTGCGGGATGTCGGCGGTGAGGACGTCGCTCACGGCCAACGACCTGCCGGGGGACCTCTCGCGACTCCGGTCGAAGATCGAGCAGGCCATTCCGGTGGGCCGGGGGATGCACGACGAAACGGTGGATCCGGGGAAGCTCCACGGCTTCCCGACCGGTGGCTGGGACGACTTCTGGTCGCGCTTCGACGGGATCGCCGAGGCGGTCAAATTCCGTCAGGAGCGGGCCGCCAAGCAGATGGGGACGCTCGGAAGCGGAAACCACTTCATCGAGTTCTGTCTCGACGAGGCCGGTTCGGTCTGGCTGATGCTGCACTCCGGGTCCCGGAACATCGGCAAGGAACTCGCCGACTTCCACATCGGACAGGCCCAGAAGCTTCCGCACAACCAGGGCCTCGTCGACCGTGACCTGGCGGTCTTCATCGCCGACACCCCGCAGATGGCGGCGTACCGCAACGACCTGTTCTGGGCGCAGGAGTACGCCAAGTACAACCGCTCGATCATGATGGGCCTCTTCCAGGACGTGGTCCGGAAGGAGTTCAAGAAGGCCCGGGTCACGTTCGAGCCCGTCATCTCCTGCCACCACAACTACGTGGCGGAGGAGCGGTACGACGGCATGGATCTGCTCGTCACCCGAAAGGGTGCGATCCGGGCGGGCTCCGGGGAGTTCGGCATCATCCCCGGGTCCATGGGGACGGGGTCGTACATCGTGAAGGGGCTCGGGAACACGAAGTCCTTCAACTCCGCCTCGCACGGCGCGGGCCGGCGGATGAGCAGGAACGCGGCCAAGCGGAGGTTCTCGACGCAGGACCTGGAGGACCAGACGCGGGGCGTGGAGTGCCGCAAGGACTCCGGTGTGGTGGACGAGATCCCGGCGGCGTACAAGCCGATCGAGCAGGTCATCGAGCAGCAGCGCGACCTGGTCGAGGTCGTCGCGAAGCTCAAGCAGCTCGTGTGCGTGAAGGGCTGAGGGCCGCCTCCCGGGGCTGAGGGCCGCTCCGGCGGTCATGGCCCGCCGCCCGGGGCTGGGGCCCGCCACCTCATGGGAGCGGCAGGCGCCGGACCGATCGCGGTCCGGCGCCTGCCGGTGTCCACCCCGTCTCCGCTCCGTGCCGCGGTGGACGGACGTGGGGTCAGGAGACGACGGCAGCCATGCCGCCACCGCCGGTGGCGACCCCGCCGCTGGGCTCGGGCGCGGAGAAGGGCGGCGTGTCCTGTCGGCAGGTCGTGCCGACCGGGGGGAGCGTGCCGTCGACGAAGTAGCGGCTCTCGTACTCCTGGACGCAGGTGCTCGGGTTCAGCAGTGCGGTGTGTCCGTATCCCTCGTTGGTGAGCAGGCGGGCGTCGGCGAGCTCCTCGACCATGGCCCGCGAGTTCGGGTATGCGGTGGACGGGTCGTAGGCGGTGCCGACCACCAGGACCGGGTTGGCGGTCCGTCTGTCCCACGGGCCGGTGTAGCGATCGGGGGAGGTGGGCCAGGCGGTGCACCCCGCGGTCGCCCAGGTCCAGAAGCGCCCGGCGTCGCCCGCGCGGGCGGCCGAGGCCTCTTCCAGGGCGGGGTAGGCACCGGCGTCACGCGGATTGGGGCTGTCGCCGCAGAGCACGGCCGCCGCCTGCTCCTCGCCCAGGTAGGGGCTCGGATCGGGGACCGGCGGTGCGGGCGGGAAGGGTGCGGGTTCCGGTGCGCGGCCCTGCCACAGCTCCTGCAGCCGGCCGGCGAGGTCGGCCCATCCGCTGACCAGGTAGAGGCTGTTCACCGTGTCGGCGACGGTACGGGCATACGTCCACGTGTCCACGGGCTCCTTCCGCAGCCGCTCGGTCAGCCGGTCGAACTTGTCCCGGGTCGCCTCCGGGGTACCGGCGGAGAAGGCGCAGCGGGCGGTGGTGGTGGAACCGCACAGGTCGAGGAACGTGTCCAGGGTCGCTGCCGCGCTGCGGTCCGATCCGACGCGCAGGAACGTCGTGAGACGGGCGTCGTCGGACGCGTCGTTCGTCCAGGCCCCCGGGCCGATGTTGCTGTCGAGGGTCATGGCGCGGACCTTGCCGGGGAAGAGATTGGCATAGGTGGCGCCCAGGATCGTGCCGTAGGAGATTCCGTAGTAGGTGAGCTGTGGATCGCCCACGGACCGGCGGAGCTGGTCGAGGTCGCGAGCGGTGTCGGCGGTCGACACGTGGCTCAGGAGCTCGGGGTCGCGCTGTCTGCAGCGCCGGACGAGGTCCTCGTACGCCGCGATGAACGTCGCCCGCTCCTTCTCGCCCACCGGGAAGCCGGCCGGTTTGCCCGCGGCCCAGTCGGCGGCCGCCTCGGGGTTCTCGAAGCAGTTCACCGCGGTGCTGCTGCCGATGCCGCGGGGGTCCCAGCTGACGATGTCGAACCGCTCCCGCACCTCGCGCGGGAAGGACTCGTAGTTCTGCGGCATCTGAACCGTCCCCGGGCCACCGGGGCCCCCGGGGTTGAAGAAGAGGGTGCCGACGCGGCGTCCGGGGCCGGTGGCCTTCCGCTTGACGACCGCCAGCTCGATGGAGCGGCCGCCCGGGTTCCCGTAGTCGAGTGGCACCTCGGCGGTCGCGCAGTCGTACGGGCTGTCCTGGACGCAGGGACTCCAGTGCAGCTGTGGGGCCGGGACCGAGGGCGCACCGCCGGCCACGGCGCCGTCCTGCCCGGTCACTGCCGTCGAGCAGATCATGACGGCGGCGACGACCGCGGCGTGACGTCGGCGGCTCGCTATGAATCCGCGCAGGGGGTGTGGGGGCATGCTCCGGCCTCTCTTGGCGACTGTGCGCCCGAGACCTCCGACGACCCGACCTGGACCTCTGGACCTCGGCACGCATCCGTGTCCACCCCACAGCGGTCCGGTAGCGGGCGCGAGGCAACAGCGGCCGAATGGCCGACGTGCGGTGCCAGGCGGAGCGCGCGGTCCCGACACCGGTCCGTGCGGGGCGACTTCGGCCCCGGACACGGCCACGCACGGGAGCCCCGGGCCCTTGGTGGCGGTTTCTGGGGATCCGGGGCTCGCACGAGCCGTCGGCGGGCGGCAGGCGACCGTCAGCAGGAGACAGTCAGCAGGTGGCCGGGCCGCCGGGCAGCCGGGCAGTCGTCAGCGGGCAGCCGGGCAGCCGGGCAGTCGTCAGCTGCCTGCCGTCACAGCGTGCGGTGGACCTTGGTGTTGGAGGCCTGGGCGCGGGGGCGGACGACCAGGAGGTCGATGTTGACGTGGCTGGGGCGGGTGACGGCCCAGGTGATCGTCTCGGCCACGTCGTCGGCGGTGAGAGGCGCGTCGACCCCCGCGTAGACCTTGGCGGCCTTCTCGGAGTCGCCGCGGAATCGGGTGGTGGCGAACTCCTCGGTCTTGACCATGCCGGGCGCGACCTCGATCACACGGACCGGGGTGCCGACGATCTCCAGCCGGAGGGTCTCCGCGAGCACGTGCTCGCCGTGCTTCGCGGCGACGTATCCGCCACCGCCCTCGTACGTGGAGAAGCCGGCCGTCGAGGAGAGGATCACGACCGTGCCGTCCCCGCTCGCGGTGAGGGCGGGGAGCAGGGCCTGGGTGACATTGAGCGTGCCGATGACATTGGTCTCGTACATCTGGCGCCAGTCGGCGGGGTCGCCCGTGGCGACGGGGTCGGCGCCCAGCGCGCCGCCCGCGTTGTTGACGAGGACGGCCAGGGACCGGAACGCGGTGGCGAACTCGTCGACGGCCGCACGGTCGGTGACGTCCAGGGCGTACGCCGTCGCCTGGTGACCCGCTTCGGTGAGCTCGGCGGCCAGGTCCTCTATCCGGTCCTTGCGGCGTGCGGTGAGCACCACGCGGTATCCGGCGGCGGCCAGCTGCCTGGCGGTCGCGGCGCCGATGCCGCTGCTCGCGCCGGTGATGACGGCGATGGGGGTGGCGGCCATGCGAACTCCTCGGGCAGCTGATCGGTACGGGGCCAGGATAGGCGGGCGGTCCGGGCCCGGGTTCAGTGGTCGCGGGGGGCGTACATGATCAACGCCATGCCGGCCAGGCAGACCAGCGCGCCGGTCACGTCCCACCGGTCCGGGCGGTAGCCGTCGGCCACCATCCCCCAGGCGATCGACCCGGCGACGAACACCCCGCCGTAGGCCGCGAGGATGCGGCCGAAGTCCCCGTCCGACTGGAGCGTGGCCACGAATCCGTAGGCGCCGAGGGCGATGACACCCGCGCCGATCCAGATCCAGCCCCGGTGCTCACGGACGCCCTGCCAGACGAGCCACGCGCCCCCGATCTCGAAGAGCGCGGCGACCACGAAGAGGGCGACGGAACGGGCGACGAGCATGGGGCCAGCGTGTCATGCGGGGCGGGACGCGGGCGCCGGGGACGGGCGGGCGGGGGCGCCGTCGGCAGTGGGCCGTGCGAGTGGGGGAATCGTGGCGAACCGGTCATCACATAGGGATAATTGGGTGCTATCGGTATCTTCTGCGCATGCGAGTGACGTGTGGAGCAGTGCTGAGGGTGCCTGTCGTGACGGCGCTGATGACGGTCGTGGTCCTGGGCCCGGGGCTGTCCGCCGTGGCCGAGCCGGCACCGCGGGGGATCGCACCGGAGGAGAGCGCGCCGCGGGGGATCGCGCCGGAGGCGGACGTGTCCCACCACGGGCGTGTCTCGCTCGCGGAGGAGCGGATCGGGATCCAGCTGCGGACCGGGAACCGGGGGCCGTCGGCGCTCGCCGACGCCACCGTGCGTCTGCGCTTCTCCGCGCCGCTGGCGACCTGGCAGCGGCTGCCCGAGGGCTGTATGCGCGGCGGCACCAGCACGGTCCTGTGCGAGACCGGTCCGCTGCGCGTGGCCGGGGACGCCCGGCGCACGGCCCTCGGCCTGCGCCTCGCGGGCCGGCCGGCCGAGGTGGTGGTCCGGGTGGACACCGTCTGGAACGGCGGCGCGAGCGACCGGAACCGGCGGAACGACACGCATGAGGTGCTGGCCCTCTCCACGGGTGACGCATACGTCTTCTGAGGTGGTCCCGGGCGGTGCCGGCCCCGGTCGGGCGGTCAGCCGCCGAGGGCCTGCCGCAGCGCGGCCGGGTCGGCGTGCTCGCCCGCCCAGGCGATGTAGCCGTCGGGGCGTATGAGCAGGGTGGTCGTGCGGTCGCCCGTCCAGTGTGCGTGGACGAGCGGTGCCGGCCCGGTGAAGCCGGGGGTGTCCGGCGGTGTGACCAGGACGAAGGCGCCCTCACGCAGGAGCTCCAGGAGGCGGCCTTCCGCGAGTCGCAGGTCGGGGGCGCGGGTGCCCGTGAGCCGGTGGCTGCCCCTCGGTGCGGGGTACGAGATCCCCACCCCGGAGATCCTTCCGATGACCTTGTCCGAGGCCGGACGGACGAGGGACAACGCGTGGGTGACGACCGTCCTGGCGAGCCGCTGCGACGGTGTCCTGGCCATGGCCAGGCGGATGAGGGTGCCGCTGGCACGCAGGACCTGGGAGCCGACCGGATGCCTCTCGGCGTGGTAGCTGTCGAGCAGCGCTTCCGGGTCGGCCGCGTGTCCGCGCAGGACGGCGGCGAGCTTCCAGGAGAGGTTCGCCGCGTCCTGGAGGCCGGTGTTCATGCCCTGGCCGCCCGCCGGGGAGTGGACATGGGCGGCGTCCCCGGCGAGGAAGACACGGCCGGTGCGGTAGGCGGGCACCTGGCGTTCGTCGCTGTGGAAGCGCGAGATCCAGCGGGCGTCGTGCATGCCGTGGTCCGTACCGAGCGCGGTACGGGCGATCTCGCGCAACTCGTCGAGCTCGACCGGGTCGCCGTCCCCGGCCTGATGGGTGCGGTTCCAGCCCATGACGCGGTACCAGCCGTCGCCGAAGGGGGCGATGAAGGCGAAGGCGTCCCCCGCGCCGTTGACCGTGAGGAGCGCGGAGGGCTTCTCGGTGAGCCGGACGTCGGCCAGGACGATGGACTTGATCACGGACCGGCCGGGGAAGGGCAGTCCGAGTGCCTCACGGACGGAGCTGCGCACCCCGTCCGTCCCCACGAGGTACCGGGCCTCGACGGTGGACACGGCCCCTTCGGCGTCGCGTATCGAGGCGGTGACCGTGCCGCCGTCGGCGGACTGGCTCAGGCCGGTCAGCTCGGCCCCGTACCGGATGTCCACGCCGGCTTCGAGCGCGCGGTCCCTCAGCAGGTGCTCGACCTCGTACTGCGGGGTGATGAGGAGGAGCGGAAAGCGGCTCCGCAGCCGGGTCAGGTCGAGCGAGAGCCGCCCGAAGAGGCGCATCCGGGTGAGCGGGGTGCCGGTCTCGATCAGGGCGTCGGCGAGGCCCCGGGTGTCGAGCATCTCCAGGGTCCGCGCGTGCACGGCGAAGGCCCGGGTGAGGCTGCCCGCCTCGTGCGGGCGGCGCTCGACGAGGGTGACCGACAGGCCCTGGGCGGCGAGGTCGCCCGCCAGGAGCAGGCCGGTGGGGCCCGCGCCCACGACGACGACATCGGTGGTGGCGGAGTAGCTGGTTCCGGTGCTGGACGTGCCGGTCATGACGGCCTCCGAGTGGCAAATGCCAACGCTTGTTGGTCAACGCTTGTTGGCAACGGTAGGCGGGCGCCTCTGGCTTGTCAACGGTTGTTGGCCTACACTTGTTGGCATGACAGCGCGCGCCGCCTCCTCCGCCCCCCGCCGCTCGGACGCCACCAGGGCGGCGATCCTCGAAGCCGCCCGTGAGCGGTTCGCCGCCGACGGGTACGAGCGCGCCACCATCAGGGCCATCGCCCGTGACGCCCGGATCGACCCGTCCATGGTCATGCGTTACTACGGCTCCAAGGAGGGGCTGTTCGCCGCCGCCTCCGCGTTCGATCTGCGGCTTCCCGCCCTGGGGGCGCTCCCCGGCAAGCACGTCGGCGCGGTGCTCGTCGGGCATTTCCTGGACCGCTGGGAGCAGGACGACGTGCTGACGGGCCTGCTCAAGGTCGGCGTCACCAACGAGGCGGGGGCCGACCGGATGCGGGCCGTCTTCGCCGAGCAGCTCGGGCCGATCACTGCCGGCGTCTGCCCCGATCCCGCCGACGCCCCCCGCCGTGCGGCGCTCGTGGCGTCGCAGATCCTGGGTATGGCGCTCGCGCGGTACGTCCTGCGGTTCGAGCCCGCCGTCACGATGTCCCGGGAGGAGGTCGTCGGCTGGCTCGCGCCCACCGTCCAGCGCTATCTGACGGCCGAACAGCCCTGAGGGCGGGCGGCAGCCGCCCCTCGCCGGACCGCCGGCGCCCAACCTCTGCGGAACCGCCGGCGTCCAACGTCTGCGGAACCGACGGCGGCCCGCGTCTTCTCAGGCGGTCGGCGTCCGGCTCCCCGCCCCGCCGAATTCACGTACCGCTTCGGCCACGACGGCTTCCAGGCGGGCGTGGTGGGCGCCCCGCCAGTACACCCGGCCGCAGGTGGTGCACTGGGCGAACACGTCGTAGGACGCCTGCGTGCCCTGCTCCAGGCGGTCGCTCACGGATTCCTTGTCCGCCTCCGTGAGCTGCCCGTTGCAGGCGGTGCAGCGGGTCCACGGTGCGAGTGCGGGGGCGAAGCGGCCCAGGATGTCGCGGAGCTGCTCCTCGGGCCGGTCGCTGTAGACGTACGCCCCCGCCCAGATCTCCCTGCGTCGGAGCAGCCCCCGGTCCCGGGAGAGCATGACGCGCCGCTGCTCCGCCGAGAGCGTGGCCAGCGCGGGGTCGCCGATGTCCTCGCTCTCGTACGCGGCGTCCACACCCAGGAGCCGCAACCGCCGTGCGAGCGTGCCCAGATGGACGTCGAGCAGGAAGCGCAGCGGGGCCCCCGGGACCTGCTGGGGGCGTCGCACCGCCCGCACCTCGACCACTTCGCCCGCGCCGGGGATGTGGGACACGGGCACGGGACGGCCGTCGACGAGGAGCTGTCCGGCCTCGGTGAGCGGGACGCCGAGCGACTCCACGACGTGTCCGAGGGTCGATGAGCCGTCCGTGGTGACGGCCGTGCGTCCCCGGCGGCGGTCGTGGGCGACGAAGAGCCGCAGTTCCGGGGCTACTTCGAGGCTGATCTCGGGTCCGTTCACCTGGTCAGGATGCCATTGTGCGGGGCGCGGCGGCGAGAGGTTTCCGCCCGGCGTGGGGTCAGCGCTGCGTGAAGGCGGCAGGGGGGACGCCCACCGTCGCCGTGAAGTCCCTGACCAGGTGCGCCTGATCGCTGTAGCCGAGATCGGCGGCGAGCTCCGCCCAGTCGGGGTCCGGGTCCGTCCCGGCGCGTTGCAGGGCCTCGTGGATGCGGTGGCGGAGGATGACCCACTTGGGCCCCACCCCCACGTAGGCGGAGAACAGGCGCTGCAGCGAGCGCACGGACATGCCTCCCGCACGGGCGAGGGCGTCCACGCGCAGCAGTGAGCGGTCCGTGCGCACGAGCTCGGCGAGCGCCGTCGCGAGCTCCGCCTGCGGGTCCGGCGGGGGCACGAGCGGGAGCAGGTACGAGTCCAGTGCCGCGACCCGGGCGTCCTCGTCGGCCGGGCCGAGCACGGACCGCGCGGTCCCCGAGGCCGGAGGGCCGTCCGTGGGGGCGGCCAGAGCCTCGTCGGCGGGGACCCGGCGCCCGGTCCATTCCGACACGGGCCGGCCAGGGGCGAACGGCCGGAAGGCGCCCGGCCGGAACTTCACGCCGCACACCCGTCCCCGGCCCTCCAGCCGCTGGCTGAACAGGCCCTGCACGACGCCGTAGACCTCGGCGAAGCCGGCCCGCTCCGCCTCGCTGCCGGAATCCGTGCGCTGGAAGACCAGATGGACGCTCGGGTGCGGCACCACCTGCGAGATGTAGGGCTCCGCGAGGTCCCAGTCGATCAGCCAGTAGTGCTCCAGATGTGTCCGGAGAGCGGGGGCGGGGTCGCGGAGGCGGAAACGGACGTGGGTGAACAGGTCGGAGGCGTCGACGATGCCCCGTGTCTCGCGTCCTGGTCCGGCCATGGTCGGATCCTAGGGCGGGCGGCCGGGTGCGCTGTCGTGTTTCTTCAAGACGTCGCGCCCGGCCGGAGGCATCGTCGGAGACATGAAGACGATCAGCGAACTCCTCGAGAAAGCCGCCGCGCGGGCGGTCCCCGTCGTACGGGGCATCGACGACGCCCAGTTGTCCGGGCCCACGCCGTGCAGCGACTACGACGTCCGGGCCCTGCTGAACCATCTCTTCGTCGTGATCGAGAACTTCCAGGCACTCGCGGTCAAGGGATCGACCGACTTCAGCCGGACGGATGATGTCGTCACGGGGGACTGGCGCGGCCGGTTCGGCGACGTGTCGGCGCTGTTGGCGAAGGCGTGGGCCGAGCCGGGGGCGGAGGAAGGAACGCCGGGACGCATGGGGATCCCGGCCAGAACGGTCGGGCTCATGGTGCTGGGGGACATGACCGTGCACGCCTGGGACCTGGCCCGGGCGACGGGCCAGGACTTCGAGCCCGACGCCTCCGTGGTGGCGGAACTGGAGCCCGGTCTGGAGGCGATGGCCCCGCAGGCGCGGGAGATGAAGGTGTTCGGTGAGCCGTTCCCCGTATCGCCCGGGGCTACGGCCTTCGAGCGGGCGCTGGCCGTGACGGGCCGCGATCCGGGCTGGAGTCCGGTGCGCCGCTGACGGCCGGGTGGGGGGTCGCCGGGTCGGCGTAGAGCCTGCCGAGGGCCGTGCACGCGCTGTCGACGACGGCCTCCGCCAGGATCACCGCCTCGCGTGCGGCGAGGCGGGACGCCCGCCGGGTGAAGGGCGGTGGCGGGTTCCGCCGCCGGCGTCGGCAGTCGCAGACGGCGTACAACCCGCTCGCCACGACCACGGCCGGAACGGTCAGGGTCAGCAGCAGGTCATCCATGCCGGGGCTTCAATGAATGGCCGAAGAATCATCTCGGCGGCCGGTGCGTCCCGCACCCGGGCGCGATGCATCCCCCGGGCCCCGGAGCACACAACCGGAGCACACCCCCGAGGAGCAGCTCCGGAGTCAGGCCTCCGGCGATCCGCCCCGTTCCAGGCGCGTGCGCAGGGTCAGGGCGAACTCCTCGGCCCGCGCCAGCTGGACCCGCACCTTGGCGACCTGCTCGGACGCGGCCCGCTCGTACGTGCGGACCCGCTCCAGGAGTTCGTCGCGCTCGTCCGTCGACAGCTCCGTGCCCGCGTCGAGGCGGTCGACCGCCTCCAGCAGGTCCCGCATCTCGTCCAGGGTGAAGCCCAGGGGCTTCATCCGGCGGATGACCATCAGCCGGGCCACGTCCGCCTCGGTGTACAGCCGGAACCCGCCGCGGGAGCGGGCGGAGGGGGCCACGAGCCCGGTCTCCTCGTAGTGCCGGATGGTGCGCAGCGACAGCTCGGTGCGCGCGGCGACCTCGCCGATCTGCATGTGCTCGCTGCTCACGGTGGACATGCGACCTCTCGACTCACGCCGTGACCAGGGGCGGACGGCGTTCCCGTCTCTACCCTAACGTTAGGGTAGAGTTGCCCGTCGCCAGTATGCCGGGACCGATGACGCCTCCGGCGCACCGCGGTGCCGGCGGACTCGGTCACCCGGCGCGACCTGCTCCCCGGTGGAGCGCGCGCCTCGCCGCCGCCCACCACCCCGGTGACAGTCGTGCGCTGTCCCCCATGCCTCCGTCCGCCGACGCGGACGATCCGCGGGACGCCGCCAGGCCTCCGCCCCCCGCACGCCCCGGTCCGCCGGGCCTGCCCGAGCAACGTCAGGTCACGCTTCCCTTGTCCACATCCGTACTGTCCCGGGCCGGCCTGCCGCGCGGCTTCCGCCCGTCCTGGCTGTCCCCGAAGGTCTTCCGCACGGAGGCCCTGGCGGGTCTCGTCGTGGGGCTGGCGCTGATCCCCGAGGCGATCTCGTTCTCGATCATCGCCGGGGTCGACCCGGCGGTCGGCCTCTTCGCCGCCTTCACGATGGCCGTCGTCATCTCCGTCGTCGGCGGCAGGCCCGCGATGATCTCCGCCGCGACGGGCGCGGTCGCCCTCGTCATCGCCCCGCTCAACCGGGAGCACGGCTTCGGCTACCTGATCGCGGGAGTCATCCTGGGCGGGGTCTTCCAGGTCGTCCTCGGCGCGCTCGGCGTCGCCAGGCTGATGCGGTTCGTGCCCCGCAGCGTGATGGTCGGCTTCGTCAACGCCCTGGCGATCCTGGTCTTCCTGGGCCAGGTCCCCGAACTGAGCGACGTCCCCTGGCCCGTGTACCCGCTGGTCATCGGCGGCCTGGCCCTGATGGTGCTCTTCCCGAGGATCACCCGGGCGGTCCCCGCCCCGCTGGTCTCCATCGTCATCCTGACCGCGATCACCGTGGCCGCGGGCATCGCCGTACCGACCGTCGGCGACAAGGGCGAACTGCCCTCGTCCCTGCCGGTGCCCGGCCTGCCGGACGTGCCCTTCACGCTGGACACCCTGACCACCGTCGCGCCGTACGCGCTGGCCATGGCGCTGGTCGGCCTGATGGAGTCGCTGATGACGGCCAAGCTGGTCGACGAGATCACCGACACCCACTCCAGCAAGACCCGTGAGTCGGTCGGCCAGGGCATCGCCAACATCGTGACCGGCTTCCTGGGAGGCATGGGCGGCTGCGCCATGATCGGCCAGACCATGATCAACGTGAAGGTCTCCGGCGCCCGCACCCGGTTGTCCACGTTCCTCGCGGGTGTCTTCCTGATGGTGCTGTGCATCGCGTTCGGGCCGCTCGTCTCCCGG